>CAVPOB010000008.1:0-294807 GCA_963706835.1 uncultured Actinomycetota bacterium | reverse complement strand
CGTCCGGTGCACCCGCGCCGAACGGGCCGCGTGGCCCGGGTGCTGGCGACCTCGCGCAGCCACGTCCGCCACCGGGGCACGCCGGGCTCCTCCTCGGTCAGCATCGTGCCGAGCAGCGCCATGAGGTTGGAGCCCTTGCCGTAGCGGACCGGCTCCACATGCGTGTGCGGCTCGGGGAAGAACGACGAGGTGATCGCCACGCCCTCGGTGTAGTCGACGTCGGGTGGTGTCGCGACCGCGCCGAGCAGCGCCTCGGAGTTGGTGCGGCTGAGCTTGCCCAGCATCGGCGACAGGCGCGGCAGCAGCCCGCGGTCCTTCATCTGGTGCAGCAACTTCTGGGTGTTGTACGTGCCCGCCGCCATGATGACGTGCTCGGCGGTCAGGGTGCGCCGCAGCCGCTTCGACGTCGACCCGGTGCGCTGCACGCGGACCGCGTACCCGCCGTCCGGCAGCGGCTTCAGCGCGGTCACCGTGGTCATCGGGTGCACCGTCGCCCCCGCCGCCTCGGCGAGGCCGAGGTAGTTCTTGGGCAGGGTGTTCTTGGCGTTGTGCCGGCAGCCCGTCATGCATTCGCCGCACTCGATGCAGCCGGTCCGCGCCGGGCCCTTGCCGCCGAAGAACGGATCCGGGGACTCCACGCCGGGTCCCTCGCCGAAGAACACGCCCACCGGGGTCGTGGTGTAGGTGTGCCCGACCCCCATGTCGTCGGCGACGGCCTTCATGACGACGTCGGCCGGGGTGTGGCCGTCGTACTGGACCACGCCGAGCATCCGCATCGCCTGGTCGTAGTACGGGGCCAGTCTCGTCGGCCCAATCGGTGATCCCCGCCCACTGCCGATCCTCGAAGAACGCCTTCGGCGGCACGTACAGCGTGTTGGCGTAGACCAGCGAGCCGCCGCCGACCCCGGCCCCGGCGAGCAGCGACGACGTCGGGCAGGGCATGGATCCGCTGGATGCCGAGCAGCCCCAGCTGCGGCGCGAACACGAAGTCCCGCACGCCGCCACGACGTCTTCGGGAAGTCCGCGTCGGTGAACCGGCGGCCGGCCTCCAGGACGCCGACCCGGTAGCCCTTCTCCGTCAGCCGCAGCGCGCTGACCGAGCCGCCGAACCCGGAGCCGACGATCAGGACGTCGTAGTCGAAGCCGCTCATTTGAACCCCATCTTCGTCATCGGCCTTCACGGCGAAGGTCAGCGTGCTCGCCCCACTGGTCGTCGCGCAGCCCGAACGGCGCTCCGAAGCCCGAGGATCCGCTGCGTGGCGACCGTCTGGCGCTCGGTGTACTTCAGCAGCCCCTCATCCCCGTGCCGCCGCCCCATTCCGGACTCCCCCACGCCGCCCATCGTCGACCGGGTCGTCCCCCACGCCGCCGCGTAGCCCTCGTTGACGTTGACGGTGCCGGACCGCAACCGGGTCGCGATCGCCTCGGCGCGCTTGGTGTTGCGGCTGATCACGGCCGCGTTCAGGCCGTACGGGGTGTCGTTGGCGCGCTCGATGGCGTCGTCCTCGGAGGCGAAACGGTACACCGAGACCACCGGCCCGAACGTCTCCTCCCGGCAGGCCACCATGCCCTCGGACACATCGGTGAGCACCGTCGGCTCGTAGAAGAAGGGGCCGAGGTCGGGGCGGTGCCGGCCGCCGGCGAGCACGGTGGCCCCCTTGGCGACGGCGTCTCGGACGTGGCCGTCCACGGTCTCCAGCTGCGACTGCGAGATCAGCGAGCCCATATCCCCGCCCCAACCGACGCGCGGCACCAGTCGCATCCCGCGCACCCGCTCCAGGAAGCGCTGCAGGAACGCATCCGCGATCGACTCGTGCACATACATGCGCTCCATGGAGATGCACAACTGCCCGCTGTTGGCGAAGCTGGCCCTGGTGGCGACCTCCGCGGCCCGATCCAGGTCGGCGTCCTCCAGGATCAGGATCGCGTTCTTGCCGCCGAGCTCCATCGAGCACCCGATGAGCCGCTCCCCGCACTGCGACGCGAGCAACTGGCCGACCGCGGTGGAACCGGTGAACATCAGGTAGTTGCTGTTCGCCACGATCGCCGGACCGAGGCGGCTGCCGGCGCCGACGATGACCTGCAGCAGGTCGGCCGGCAGCCCGGCCCGGTGCAGCAGATCCACCGCCCATAGGGCGCTCAGCGGAGTGTTCGAGTCGGGCTTGACGACCACGGCGTTGCCGGCCAGCAGCGCCGGGATGGCATCGGAGACGGCCAGGGTGAGTGGGTAGTTCCACGGCGCGATGATGCCGACGACACCCTTGGCGTGGTGGTGCTCCCGGACCTTGATGGCCAGCGGCAGGGCCCCGCGATGGCGCCGGGTCTTCATCAGTCGCGCGACGTCGCGGGCGTAGTGGCGGGCCGTGACGACGATGTCGAGGAACTCCTCCAGCGCGTCCCGGCGCGCCTTGCCGGTCTCCGCCTGGACCAGGTCCAGCCCCTCGTCCCGGTGCTCGAACAGCAGGTCGATGTAGCGCAGCATGATGCGCGAGCGCTCGGCCAGCGGCACCCTCGCCCACCGCCGCTGGGCATCCCGGGCCAGCGCGAAGGCCGCCTCGACGTCGCTGTCGCTGGACTGCGGCACCTCGGCGAGGGGGTCGCCGGTGAAGGGCGCGACATCGATCAGGGGGGCCAGCGTGCCGTCGCTGATCACCTGCGCCGTCAGCCGGGACAGCAGTTCCTCCGGCAGCGGGCTGTGCAGAACCTCCGTGTGACTAGGAGCGGTCAGCGTCATCGCCGGCCCCCTTCCATGATTGCGCGGCTCGGCTCAGGGTACGGTACTGCTCGATCTGCGCCTCGATCTGCGCGTCATCCCAGTGCAGCGCCGGAGCAGCCAGGCCCGCGACGTCGGCGACGATGCCGACCCCTCCGTCCGGCAGCTCCAGGCCGATCCGCAGCCGCCGCAGCATGATGTCGTCCAGCGTCCGGGCCCCCTCGTGCTGCACCGCGATGACGACCTCGGCCCGCAGGTGCGGGGTCTCCGGATGGAGGGGCCGCCCCAGGGCGGGATCGGCCGCGATCAGCGCCAGCACGTCGCGGATGCGGTCGCCGTGCCGTCGCAGCAGATGGGCGATGGTCTGCTCGGACAGCCCGGAGGAGCGGGCCAGGCGGCGGCGGGACGACCACTGCTCGTGGTAACCCTCCGCCCCGACCAGCGGGATGGCGTCGGTCGTCGATTCAGGAATGGCCTCCCCGTCGATATGCTCCATCGCCAACGTCGTCGCCGCGGCGTCCACCGCATCGGCGGCCATCACCCGGTACGTGGTGTACTTGCCGCCCGTCACCACCACCGTCCCCGGGGCCGGCTCGAACACCACGTGCTCGCGCGACAGCTGCGTCGTCTCCTCCTCCTGGCCCTCGGCGACCTCGGCGGCGACCAGCGGCCGCAGCCCGCAGTAGGTGCCGACGATGTCCTCCGGGCCGATCGGCTCGGCCAGCCACCGGTTGGTCTGCTCGATCAGGTAGGCGACGTCCTCGGCATCCACCGTGGGCTCGCCGAGATCGCCGTGGTAGTCGGTGTCGGTCGTGCCGATCAGCCAGCGGCTGCCCCACGGCAGGATGAACAGCACGCTGTAGGGGGTGCGGGCGATCACGGCCGACGTGGAACGGATGGCGCTGCCCCGCACCACCAGGTGCACGCCCTTGGCCTGCCGCACCCGGGAGCCGCCCTTCGCGCCGCACATCTGCAGGAAGGTGTCGGTCCACACCCCGGTGGCCGACACCACGACCCGGGCCCGGATGTCGAACGTGTCGCCCTCATCGGTGGCCACGCTGGCCCCCACCACGCGATCGCCGTCGCGCAGCAGCCCGGTCAACTGCACGCCGTTGGCCACCGCGGCGCCGTGGGCCGCAGCGGTGCGCAGCACGGCGACGGTGTGGCGCGCGTCGTTGATCTGCGCGTCGTAGAACTGCACCGCCCCCTTCCATCCGGTGGTGTCCAGCGAGGGCGCCAAGCCGTGCACGACGGTGTTGCTCAGCAGCCTCGGCCGCGGCATCGACCCGCCGTAGGCCCCGATGCGGGACAGTGCGTCGTACAGCGTCACGCCCACCCCGGCGTAGGGCTTCTCCCATGCCTTGCCGACCACTGGGAAGATCATGGGCACCGGATTGACCAGGTGGGGGGCGATGCGGTCCAGCAGCAGTCCGCGCTCGGTCAGCGCCTCGTGGACCAGCGAGAACTCGCGCTGCTCCAGGTAGCGCAGGCCGCCGTGGGCCAACCGGCTGGAGCGCGACGACGTACCGGCCGCGTAGTCGCGGGCCTCGATCAGCCCGGTCTGCAGTCCGCGGGCCGCCGCGTCGAGGGCGGTCCCGGCGCCCACGACACCGCCGCCCACCACCAGCACGTCCAGCGGGGCTGCGGCGCTGGTGTGCGCCATCCGCTCGATCGCCTCGGCGCGCTGTTGCTGCGACAGCAGATCCGCACTGCCGTTCTGGCCGGGTGACGTCATGACACCACTTCCTACCTCTCGCTGCTGCTCGGCGATGCCGGGCCGCTCATGGCCTTCGGATCATCCGGGCCGCACGTTGATCTGCACGCGCTGGAACTCCTTGATGTCGCGGTAGCCGGTGGTGGCCATGGCCTTGCGCAGCGCCCCGACCATGTTGCGGGTCCCGTCGGCCCGATCGCTAGGGCCGAAGAGAATCTCGGCGAACGTGCCGGACGTGCCCAGTTCCACGCGTTCGCCCCGCGGCAGTGTCGCGTGCACGGCCTCCGGCCCCCAGTGGTAACCGTCGCCGGGCGCTTCGGCGGCCCGCGCCAGCGCGGCACCCACCATCACCGCGTCGGCGCCGCACGCGATGGCCTTGACCAGGTCGCCGCTGGTGCCGACCGCGCCGTCGGCGATGACGTGGACGTATCGCCCGCCCGACTCGTCGAGGTAGTCCCGCCGCGCCTCGGCGACATCGGCCACCGCGCTGGCCATCGGCACGCGGATGCCCAGCACGTTGACCGTGCGGTGCGCCGAGCCGCCGCCGAATCCGACCAGCACGCCCGCGGCGCCGGTGCGCATCAAGTGCAGGGCGGCCTGGTACGTGGCGCACCCGCCCACGATGACCGGCACGTCCAGCTCGGCGACGAATTGCTTCAGATTGAGCGGCTCGTCGTCCTGCGAGACGTGCTCGGCGCTGACGGTGGTGCCCCGGACCACCAGCATGTCCAACCCGGCAGCCACGGCCGCGGGTGCCAGCGCCGCGGCGTGCTGCGGGCTCACTGCGGCAACTGCCGTGACGCCCTGCTCGGCGATCGCCCGGACCCGCTCGGCCACGAGCTCCAGCTGCACCGGCGAGCGGTAGAGCGCTCGCAGGCGCGCCATCGCCTCGGCGCTGGTATCGGCGCGCGCCACCTGGGCCAGTCCATGCGAGGGATCCTCGTGGCGCGTCCACAGCCCTTCCAGCGGCAGCACCGCCATGACGCCCAGCCGACCCAGGGTGACCGCGGTCTGCGGCGACACCACCGAGTCCGCCGGGGCCGTCATCATCGGCGCCTCGAAGGCGTAGGCGTCGATCTGCCACTGCGTGGACACCAGATCGGCGTCCCGGGTGCGCCGCGCCGGACTGAGATAGATGTCGTCGAAGGAGTACGCACGCAGCGCGCGCTTGCCGCGACCGATCTCGACCTGGTGCATCCCACCACCCTAGCGGCGCCGCATCGCCGGCCCGCTCAGCGCGGGTCGTAGTTGGGGGCCTCGTTGGAAATCGTCACGTCGTGCGGGTGGCTCTCCCGCAGCCCGGCCGAGGTGATGCGGACGAACCGACCGCGCTGCTTCAAGTCCGGCACCGTCGCGGCCCCCACGTAGCCCATGGACGCGCGCAGCCCGCCGACCAACTGATGGGCCACCATCCGCAGCGGACCGCGGTAGGCGACCATCCCCTCGATGCCCTCCGGGACGAGCTTGTCGTCGGAGAGGACATCGTCCTGGAAGTAGCGGTCCTTGGAGTAGGAGCGCGCCTCGCCGCGGCTCTGCATGGCCCCCAGCGACCCCATCCCCCGATACGCCTTGTACTGCTTGCCGCTGACGTAGACGACCTCGCCGGGGGCCTCGGCGCACCCGGCCAGCAGGGATCCCAGCATCACCGTGCTCGCCCCGGCCACCAGCGCCTTGGCGATGTCGCCGGAGTACTGCACGCCGCCGTCGGCGATGATCGGCACGCCGGCGGGGCCCGCAGCGGCCGCTGCTTCGGCGATGGCGCTGATCTGCGGCACACCGACGCCGGCGACCACGCGGGTGGTGCAGATGGAGCCGGGACCGACCCCTACCTTGATGCCGTCGGCGCCGGCCTCGACCAGTGCCGCGGCCGCCTCACGGGTGGCGATGTTGCCGCCCACGACTTCGACCTCGGTGTCGCGCTTCAACCGCGACACCATCTCCAGGACCGCCCGGGAATGGCCGTGGGCGGTGTCCACGACGATGAAGTCCACACCGGCATCGACCAAGTGGCGCGCCCGCTCGTAGGAGTCTGGACCGACCCCGACCGCGGCACCCACGACGAGTCGCCCGGCGTCGTCCTTGGTCGCCATCGGGTACTGCTCGGACTTGGTGAAGTCCTTGATGGTGATGAGCCCGCGCAGTCGGCCCTCGGCATCCACCAGCGGGAGCTTCTCGATCTTGTTGCGCGCCAGCAGGCCGAGCGCCTCGTCGGCGTCGATCCCGGGCCATCCGGTGACCAGCGGCAGCCGGGTCATGATGCTGTGCACCGGGACGCCGGCATCCTCGACGAAGCGCATGTCGCGGTTGGTGACGATGCCGACCAGTTTCCGGTCGCCATCGATGACGGGCACCCCCGAGATGCGGTAGCGGTGGCACAGCGTCTCCACGTCTGCCAGGGTGTCGTCCGGCCCGCAGGTGACGGGGTTGTTCACCATGCCGGCCTCGGACCGCTTCACCAGGTCGACCTGCATCACCTGGTCGGCCACCGACATGTTGCGGTGCAGCACCCCGGTCCCGCCCATCCGCGCCATCGCAATGGCCATCCTGGCCTCGGTCACGGTGTCCATGGCGCTGGAGACCAGCGGGGAGCGCAGCGCGATCCGTCGCGTGAGCTGGGAACTGGTGTCGACCTCCGAGGGAATCACATCACTGGCCGCTGGCAGCAGCAGCACATCATCGAAGGTCAGCGCCAAGGGGGCGAGGGCGTCCGGAGACTCGAGCATGGGCTCTCCTGCGGGGTTCTGCGATGCTCTCAGGGTACGGCAGGGGCGAGCCCCGGGAGGCCCGCTGCGATCGCCGGGCCGCTAGTGGAGCAGCCCGCGCCGGAACCCCTCGGCGACCGCGTGGGCCCGGTCGCGCACCGCCATCTTGCGGAACAGCCGCCGGGCATGGGTCTTGATGGTGTCCTCCGACAGGAACAGGTCATGGCCGATCTCGCTGTTGCTGCGACCCCGGCTCATCCCCTCCAGCACCTGCAGCTCCCGGTCGGTGAGGTCCACCACCGAGTCCGGCCCCGACTGTGCCGCAGCGCTGCGCGCCCGAGGCTCCGGGACGGGTGCCATCGCCAGCGCGGCGGCGATCTCCGGCAGCACCGCATCGCGGGCCAGATATCCCACCGCTCCGGCCGCGATGCCGGCCACCACATCCTCCGGGTCGGTGCCCATCGTCAGCAGCAGGATGCGCGAGCCCGGGGCATGTTCCCGCACTGCGCGCACCACGCCGGAGGGCCGCATCGACGGCAGGTGCGAGGCCACCAGCACCACATCGGGCTGCTGCTGCGCCAGCAGGGACTGCAGCGCGGTCGGGTCGTCCACGACGTGCAGCTGGGAGACTCCGGGCACGGCACTGAGCCGGCGCGCCAGGACCTCGCGCAACTCCGACGGGGGGTCGCACACGACCACGCGCATCATGCCTCTCCCACCGGTTCGGTTCGCACTGCCGACAGGATTGCGCTCGCCACCGGCGGGATGCGCGCTGTTGCGGCAGGGACCGGGGCGATCCCGCTGGCATTCAGCGTTCCGGCGGTCGATGCTGCCGCATGCGGGCTGCTGCCGCCGCGGCGGCCGGGCGCAGCCGCTCGCCCGCCGCGGCGTCGACCAGCTCCAACTGCTGCACGGTCGGCAAGAGCAGCGGATCCAGTCCCGCCGCCAGGCACCGGTCGGCAGCGGCGGCGAGGGTGGCGGCGGCTGCTGCCGCATCACCGGTGCAGCGCTGCGCAACGCCGAGGAACAGCAGCGTCTTGGCCCGTTCGAAGGGCATGCGCGTATTCGGCGTTTCCCGCGCCTTGACCGACGCGAACGGCAGCAGGTCGGCGACTGCGGCCTGCGGATCACCGCGCAACAAATGCAGTTCGGCACTGACCCAGGCCTGCGTCACCCATGGGTCGAACCAGCGACCTGCCCAGTGCCAGGCCGGCACCTGCGCGACAGCCCGCGCTGCTTCGTCCAGCGCCTCCGACGCTCCGCGCTCGTCTCCGGCACCGATGCGATCCGCAGCCAGCCCCAGCCGGCACATGGCATGGCCGAGGGCGTCCGCGACCGGCGCATTGAGACCGGCCTCGTCGAAGCGCTGCGCCCGCTCGTGCCGGCCGACCTGCCGGTACACGCTGGCGATGAGCGCCTGGCAGGCGGCGAACTCTTGTCGGTCCGGGGACACGGCGGCGCTGATGCTGATCGCCGTATCGAAGCGGCCCCGGTCCGCTGCCCGGCATGCGAGTTCGACCTGCGCCGACACCGGGCCTCAGCCTGGCCGGACGATCGCGGCCAGGGTTGCGACAGCTTCGGACAGGCTGTGCGGGTAGGCGACGCCGGAGGGCAGGTCCACGGCCTGCCATCCCGGGCCTCCCACGACGACCGCCGACGTCGGGCGCACGTCGGGCACGGCCTCGGAGAGATCGGTCGTCGCCGGTGCCTGAGCCCACACGAACACGGCGGCCGGTCCGGTGCGACGCACGGCGGCGGCCAGCGCGCGATCCGGAGTGCGCGCCCCCAGCACCCGGGTGGCGATCCCGCGCTCGGCCAGCGAGGCTGCCAGAGCGTACAGCGGCAGCGTGTGCTGCTCGTCGGCCGCCGAGGCCAGCAGCACCGGCCGCGGATTGACCGGGTCGAGGACATCTGCAGTGCGAATGAGCTCCCGCATCACGACGTGGGACAGGTGGTGCTCGATGTCGATGCCGGCGTCGGCCGGGCCGCTGCGCTCGTACTCCTGCCCGATGTCGCGCAGCACCGGCGCGATCAGGCTGTCCCAGGTCCAGGTCACGCCCCACCGCTGGATGGATCGCCGCAGGACAGCGGCCGCACCAGCAGTGTCCATGCAATGAGCCGCGCGGGACAGGCCCTTCTTCTGGGCGTCCACGCGGGAAAGCGGCACGACGTTGCCGGCGGCAGCCGGGGCGGCATCGCCAGCGGCAGCCTGGGCAGCATCGCCAGTGGCAGCCGCATCAGCCGGCAACGACGCCGCATCGCCGGAACTGCCCAGGGCCGCGACCGCGGCGTCGGCCGGCGGCATGCCGCCCACCATCATCGACTGCATGCGCCGCAGCCGGGCCACGTCGTCCTCGGTGTAGCGTCGGTGCGCCCCGGCCGTTCGCAGGCTCGGGGACATGCCGTAGCGCCGATCCCAGGTGCGCAGCGTGGCTGCCGCCACCCCGAGCCGGCGCGCCACGGTGGACACGGAGTATCCGACGGCTTGCTCCGGCGCTGCCTGCGAAGCCATCATCACCTCCTCGTATCCGGGCCCTTGCAGCCCACACCGATTGTGAGGCAGCCCACCGCATCGCGCACCCGCACCGTGTGCACACTCGCTCTGAACGTCGTCCACATATTGTTCATAACTTGTTAACAACAGACCCTTGCACAACTTATGAACAGTTTTGTAGTCTACTTTCAGACCTGAGGAGGACACCATGGCGAACCTGAGTCGACTGCCCGGACCGAACGCGGACTTCTGGGATTGGCAGCTGCAGGCGGCCTGCCGCGGGATGGACTCCGAGGTGTTCTTCCACCCCGACGGCCAGCGCGGGGCCGCGCGCGCCCAGCGCGAGCAGCGGGCCAAGCAAATCTGCGCGGCCTGCCCGGTCATGCAGCAGTGCCGCGAACATGCGCTCAAGGTGCGCGAGCCCTACGGCGTGTGGGGCGGCCTCACCGAAGAGGAACGCGACGCGATCCTGCGCGGGCGGCGCCGCAACGCCCCCGCTGCCTAGTCTCCGCCTCCCCCCTCCCGCGGAGCACACACGGCGGGGTCCGGCACGAAGCCGGACCCCGCCTTTGTGTTGGCTGGCAGCGATTAGTGGGTGTGGCCGTGGTGGGAGTGGCCGTGCCCTTCGTGGCCGTGCTCCTCCTCCTCGGGCTTGTCCACTACCAGCACCTCAGTAGTGAGCAGCATGCCGGCGATTGAGGCGGCGTTCTGCAGCGCCGAGCGGGTCACCTTGACCGGATCCACCACACCGGCGGCCAGCAGGTTGCCGTACGTGCCGTTCGCAGCGTTGAAGCCCTCACCCTCGGCGAGCTCTGCCACCTTGGCCGTGACGACGTAGCCCTCGTAGCCGCCGTTCTCGGCGATCCAGCGCAACGGCTCCACGACGGCGCGCCGCACCACCCGCACGCCGACCGCCTGGTCACCGGTCAGGCCCAGATCGTCGCTGAGGACATCTGCGGCGTGCACCAGAGCGGCACCCGCCGCCGGCGACGATCCCCTCCTCCAGCGCGGCCCGGGTCGCCGAGACCGCATCCTCGACCCGGTGCTTGCGCTCCTTGAGCTCCACCTCGGTGGCCGCGCCGACCTTGATGACGCAAACCCCGCCGGCGAGCTTGGCGAGCCGCTCGCTGGCCTTCTCCCGGTCCCAGTCGGAGTCGGAGTTGTCGATCTCGCGCCGGATCTGCGCCACCCGCTCAGCAACGACGTCGTGCGCGCCCGCACCGTCGACGATGGTGGTGGCGTCCTTGGTGACCACCACTCGGCGGGCATGTCCGAGCACCTCGGTGCCCACCTTGTCCAGGCTCAGGCCGACATCGGCGGAGACCACCTGGGCGCCGGTCAGGATCGCGATGTCCTGCAGGATCGCTTTGCGCCGATCGCCGAAGGCGGGAGCCTTGACCGCGACCGAGGTGAACGTGCCGCGGATGCGGTTGACCACCAGCGTCGACAGCGCCTCGCCCTCGACGTCCTCGGCGATGATGAGCAGCGGCTTGCCGGACTTCACGACCTCGTCCAGCAGACCGACGAGCTCGGAGATGTTGGACAGCTTCGCGGGCACCAGCAGGATCGCCGGATCCTCCAGCACCGCCTCCATGCGCTCGGTGTCGGTCACCATGTACGGGGAGATGTAGCCCTTGTCGAACTGCATCCCCTCGGTGAACTCCAGCTCCATCGCGGTGGTGCTGGACTCCTCCACGGAGATGACGCCCTCCACGCCGACCTTGGCGAAGCCATCGGCGATCAGCGCGCCGATCTCGGCGTCCTGGCTGGAGATCGTGGCGACCTGGGCGGTCTCGTCGGTGCCGCTGACCTCGCGCGCAGTCAACAGCAGCTGCTCGGTCATGGCCGCAACCGCGCGGTCCATGCCACGCTTGACATCCATCGGCGCCGCGCCGGCCGCGACGACCTTCAGCCCAGCCCGAACCATGGCCTGGGCCAGCACGGTCGCGGTCGTCGTCCCGTCGCCGGCGATGTCGTTGGTCTTGGTCGCGACCTCCTTGGCGAGTTGGGCGCCGAGGTTCTCGTAGGGGTCGGACAGTTCGATCTCCCGGGCGATGGTCACGCCGTCGTTGGTGATGGTGGGAGCGCCCCACGACTTGTCGATGACGACGTTGCGCCCCTTCGGCCCGAGCGTCACCTTGACCGCGTTGGCGAGCTGGTCCACGCCGCGCTCCAACGCGCGCCGCGCATGTTCGTCGAATTCCAGGATCTTCGGCATATGCCTTTCCTCTATCAGTGGGATGCGCCAGTCGCGCCGGCGCTTCGATATGCGACCGCCCCGGCAGCCCAAGCGGTGGGCCGCCGGGGCGGTCAGATCGCTGCTGCTGCGATTAGCGCTCGATGATGGCCAGCACGTCGCGCGCGGACAGGATCAGGTACTCCTGGCCGTTGTACTTGACCTCGGTGCCGCCGTACTTGCTGTAGATGACGGTGTCACCTTCGCTGATGTCCAGCGGGATGCGGTTCTCGCCCTCGTCGTCGAAGCGCCCCGGGCCCACAGCAAGGACCTTGCCCTCCTGCGGCTTCTCCTTGGCGGTGTCCGGGATGACCAGGCCGGAAGCCGTGGTCTGCTCGGCGTCCAGCGGCTGGACGAGGATGCGATCCTCGAGTGGCTTGATTGAGACCGACACGGTCTGACCTCCCCCTCTGCGGGATATGTCGGATGACGGGTCAGCGCACCTGATGGCCTCTCCGTCGTCGCGGGTCCGGAGGTGCCGGTGCGCTGGCAATCTCATGGTGAGAGTGCCAAGCATCACCTTAGGCGGCGTTTAGCACTCCGTCAAGGTGAGTGCCAGGCGCGTCCGACCTTTGGCGGCTCGGCGGGCCGGCCGACGCTGGAGCGCCGGCACCGGCTCCCGTTTCGGCGGGAGGAGCGAGCGGCCGACCCGGGTGCCCGGATCGAGTCCAGCACGGGGGACGTCTGCACCCGGCGCGGGGTCTGCAACCGGCACGGGGGGCCTGCACCCGGCGCGGGGGTCTGCACCCGGCGCGGGGGCGGAACGGCCGGATTCCGGGCCAGGTCTGCACCCGGTCGGGGGTCTGCACCCGGCGCGGGGGCGGAACGGCCGGATTCCGGGGCAGGTCTGCACCCGGCGCTGCAGGGGGTTTGCACCCGGCGCGGGGGCGGAACGGCCGGATTCCGGGCCAGGTCTGCACCCGGTTCGGGGGTTTGCACCCGGCGCGGGGGCGGAATCGGTCGGATCGGGGCCCAGCGCCCCCGTCCCGGGTGCAAACCCCCATACCGGGTGCACAGTTGCCGTCCCGGAGGCGCAATCAGCCCCCGCCCCGGGTGCAAACCCCCGCAACGGGTGCAGAGACGCCCTCCCGGAGGCGCAATCAGCCCCCGCAAGGGGTGCAAGCCCCCGCCCCGCGTGCATACCCCCGCACCGGGTGCACAGTTGCCGTCCCAGAGGCGCAATCAGCCCCCGCAAGGGGTGCAAGCCCCCGCCCCGCGTGCACACCCCCGCACCGGGTGCACAGTTGCCGTCCCGGAGGCGCAATCAGCCCCCGCAAGGGGTGCAAGCCCCCGCCCCGCGTGCACACCCCCGCACCGGGTGCACAGTTGCCGTCCCGGAGGCGCAATCAGCCCCCGCACCGGGTGCACCGTCGCCGTCCCGGAGGCGCCATCAGCCCCCGTACCGGGCGCCATCAGCCCCCGCACCCGGCGCCATCAGCCCCCGCCCCGGGTGCAAGCCCCCGCACCGGGTGCACGGCCGCTCCATCGGAGGCGCGAACACCCCCAACGGGTGCCCACCCCAACACGAGGCGCAGTTCCGGCCCCTTCCAGGGGAGCGCCGGCACCTCCCAGCGCCGCGGAACGGTTCCCACGGTCAACCGCGGCCCGCGGCACCCACTCCCGATTGCGATGAGCCCGTCTGGCGAGGGCGCGGATAGGCCCCATCGGCCAGAACGATCGGGCGCGGGGTCTCGCGGGGGGCGACTGGCCAGTCCGACGCGTCCAGGGTCCGCAGGGTTGGTGTCAGACCAGGACCTCGGCGACCGGCAGCGCAGAGTCTGCGTCGAAATCCAGTCCCGACGGAGCTCGGCCCCCGGACACCATCGCCGACCCCAGCGCCGCCACCATGGCCCCGTTGTCGGTGCACAGCCCCGGCCGCGGCACCCGCAAAGCGATCCCAGCAGCTGCGCACCGGGTGCCCGCCAGCGCCCGCAACCGGCTGTTCGCCGCCACCCCGCCGCCGATCAACAGATGCTCGACCCCGGTCTCGGCGCAGGCATCGAGCGCCTTGCGCACCAGCACGTCGACCACGGCCTCCTGGAAGGACGCGGCAACATCGGCCACGGGGACCTCGCGCCCTTCACGCTGCGCCAGCTCGACCCAGCGCGCCACCGCCGTCTTCAGTCCGGAGAACGAGAAGTCGAACCGGTGCCGCTGCAGATCCCGCTGACTGGTCAGGCCGCGCGGGAAGTCGATCGTGATCGTGCCCTGCTGCGCGAGGCGATCGATCTGCGGCCCCCCGGGGAATCCCAGGCCGAGTACGCGGGCGATCTTGTCGAAGGCCTCGCCGGCGGCGTCGTCGATCGTGGCTCCGAGTGGGACGACCGCTGCGGTCACGTCATCGACCTGCAGCAGCGAGGAGTGCCCGCCGGAGACCAGCAGCGCGATGGCCGGCTGCGGCAGCGGACCGTGCTCCAGCCGATCCACTGCGACATGGGCCGCGAGGTGGTTCACGCCGTACAACGGTTTGTCCAGGGCGAGGGCCAGCCCCTTGGCCGCACCGACACCCACCAGGAGCGCTCCGGAGAGCCCGGGGCCCGCCGTCACGGCCACCGCATCGATGTCGCGCAGCGCGATGCCCGCCGATGCGACGGCACGCTCGACCGCCGGCCGCATCGCCTGCACGTGGGCTCGGCTGGCGATCTCCGGCACGACGCCGCCGAACCGGGCGTGCTCGCCCACCGATGAGGCGATCTCGTCGGCCAGCAGCGTCGACCCTGCCACGATGCCGACCCCAGTCTCGTCGCAGGACGTCTCGATGCCCAGCACCAGCGGTTCAGCCATTGGACTCACCCCCGAGCAGCACCGATCCCATCGGCTCGCGCAACTGCCGACGCATCGTCACGGCGTGCCGCTGCCGGCCGTAGTAGTGCCGGCGGACTCCCTGTTCGGCGAAGCCCATGGACCGGTACAGGCCGATCGCCGGCACGTTGTCCTGCTCCACCTCGAGGAAGGCAGCCTGGCAGTGCCAGGCTTCGGCGATCGCGAGCAACTGGCGCACCAGCTCGACCCCTCTCCCGCGGCCCCGCTGCCCCGGCGCCACCGCAACAGTGATGATGTCGGCATCCGAGCCGGCCCGCAGCACTCCGCCGTAGCCGGCGATCGCGGCCCCATCGACGAGCACAACGTAGCGCCGATCGGTATCGCTGCCCGCAGCTTCCTGCTCCCACGCCGCAGCGCTCCATGCGTTCTCCCCGAAGATGTCCGCATCGAGGGCTGCGATAGCAGCGGCATCCTCGGCCATCAGGGCGCGCATCCTCACTGCCCCAGCACCGATCGCTGCCGATTGCCGCTCGACGCGTCCGGCCGCCGCAGATACAGCGGCGACGGCGGCTCCTGGGCAGCGCCCATCCGCCACCGATCCCGGGCCACGGCGGCAACCTCCACCGCCAGGCCGGTCACATCGAGGGCACTGCCCGGGAAACCCAGCCCAGCGGCAGCCGGCTCCACCCAGATCGACCCGTCGGCGACCGTGGCCGGCAGACCCGCACCCGTGCGCAGTTCCTCCCGGGTCAGCGGCTGAGGGTCGGTCAGGGGCACTCCATCAGCGCTGAACGCCTGAGCGAACACCTCCTGCCGCCGAGCATCGAGGAGCACGGCGAAGTCGGCCGTGGGCCGCTCTCGCTCCTGCACCCGGCGCGCGGCGGCCGCCAACGATGACACGCCCACCAGCGGCAGCCCCAGCGCCAGCGCGATCATCTGCGCCGTCACCAGGCCCACCCGCATCCCGGTGAACAGCCCCGGGCCGCGCGCCGCAGCGACATGGGTGAAAGCGTCCCGGGAGAGGCCTGCCTGCGACGCGGCGTCATCGATCAGCCCTGCCAGCACCCGCGCGTGCGCTCGGGGCCGGGTCGAGCCGGCCATCCCGGCGATACCGTCGCCGAGCACGGCCGCCGAGGCGCTGGCGCCGCTGGTGTCGATGGCCAGGACGATCACAGCGCCTCCCGGAGTCCGTCCAGCGCCGGGTCGGCCCAGCGCGCGCCATGGCCGGTGACGGTGACGGTGCGCGGCGCGTCCGGATCGGCGCCGGACACCCCGATGGCGACGTGCAGGCGGTCGCTCTGCCAGGACTCCACCTTCCCTGCCCCCCACTCCACCACGCAGACGCAATCGGAGGCCTCTGCGTCCAGTTCCAGGTCGGCGAGCTCCTCCGAGCTGAGGCGGTAGGCATCCACGTGCAGCAGCGGTGGCGCCGCCCCGGTGGCCCGGTGGCGGCGCGCGATCACGAACGTCGGACTGCTGACATCGCCACGGACCCGCAGCCCGGCCCCGAGCCCCCTGGTCAGGGTCGTCTTGCCGGCGCCGAGGGGACCATCGAGCACCACGAGGTCGCCCGCCCGCAGCATCCCGGCCATCCGATGGCCGAGCGCCGTCATGGCATCGGCATCCGGCACCATCAGGCAGACGGTCATCGGGCCAGGCTGCGCCGGAAGAGTTCCCGCAGCCGGTAGTTCACGTCCGCGTAGCGCTCCAGAATGACCATGTGGCCGCTCTCCGGCACCACCACGAAGTCCGCCGTCGGCACCTTGCGCAGGATCTCCTCGCTGTGGGAGACCGGGGTCAGCAAATCGTGGTCGCCGACCAGGACCAGCGTCGGCACCGCCCGCAGCGCCTCCAGCGACTCCAGCTTGTCGTGCTGGACCAGGGTGGGGATGAACTCGGCCAGCACGTCGGACGGGGTGGCCGCGTTCATGTCGTGCACGAAGCGCGTCATGGACGGCGACGTCCAACCGCCGAAGGAGTAGATCTTCGTCAGCAGGTACGACAGGTCGGTGGCGCGGCTGCGCACCGGGTCGATGAGCGGCTTGCGCGCGCCCATGATCACTGCCGCGTCCTCGGCGTAGCGGTGCATGAGCGTCGCGGCGGACTTGGGCAGGCCCAAGGTGACGGTATTCATCTGGCCCGGCGACGTGGCCAGCAGGGCCGCCCCGACGACCCGCCGCCCCACCAGATCGGGCTGATGCTCGACCAGCGACATCACCGTCATCCCGCCCATGGAGTGTCCGATGAGGATGATCGGACCGGCCGGGGCGGTCTCTGCCACCACCGCCGCGAGGTCCTGGCCGAGTTGATCGATGGTGTGGGTGCCGTCCGGCGCCCGGTCCGAGCGGCCGTGGGAGCGCTGGTCATAGAAGACCATCCGGCCCAGACCGTCGAGGTCGCGGCGCTGGTAGTGCCACACGGTGCTGTTCAGCGCGAAGCCGTGCGCGAAGACCAGCGTCGGGTCGATCCCGGGCCGGAATCCGACCGGCTCGATCACCTCGGTGTGCAGCGAGACCCCGTCCGGCAGCACGACGCGGCGCACCTCACCGCCGAGGTCGCCGTACTCCTCGAAGCGGTCGGGGTCGTGCCGGAACGTGTGGCGCACGACGGAGCGCTCCGCGACGACCCCGGCCGTCGCTCCGGCGGCGAGCCCGGCCAGGGCCAGCGCCCCGATGCCGAGGGTCGAGCCGCTAGGCCACTGCATGTGCGCCTCCGAGGTACCGGCGGGGGATCCGCCCACCGAGACGGGTCACGATCTCGTAGTTGATCGTCCCACACGCGTCGGCCCACTCGTCGGCCGTCGGGCCCCCGTCGCGGCCGTCGCCGAACAGCATGACCCGATCGCCGGGCGCGACATCGGCGTCGCCCACATCCAGCACGAACTGATCCATCGCGATGGTGCCGGCCGCCCGGTACCGCTCGCCGCGCAGCAGGACCGGCAGTGCGCCAGAGCCCGAGCGCGGCACACCATCGGCGTAGCCCACGGGGATCAGCGCCAGGCTGGACGGTCCGGATGTGCGGTATCGCAGCCCGTAGGAGACGCCCTGGCCGGCCGGGACCTGCTTGACGTTGGCCACCTCCGCGGTGACCGTCATCGCCGGCTGCAGCCCCAGGTCCGCCGAACTCCCCATGGGCGCCCCCGGCGACAAGCCATAGCAGGCGATGCCGCACCGCACCATGTCGTAGTGGCTCTCTGGGGCCAGCAGTGTGGCGCCGGATGAGGCGATATGGCGGACCTCCGGCGCCACGCCCAGCGCCGCCGCCGCAGCCAGCGCCTGCTCGAAGACCTCGCACTGCTGACGCGTGACCACCAGGTCGGGCTCGTCGGCACAGGCCAGGTGAGACCAGATCCCCACGATGGCGACCAGGCCGTCGGTCTCGGCAGCGATCGCGCTGCGCAGCAAGGCCCCCCACGCCGCCAGCGGGGCACCGCCGCGGCCCAGCCCGGTGTCGATCTTCAGGTGCAGCCGGGCGCGCCGACCCATTCGCCGGGCGGCCGCCGCCACGGCATGGACCCCCCACACCGCCGAGGCGGAGAGGTCCACATCGCCGGCCACCGCCGCGGTCAGGTCATCCCCTGGCGAATACAGCCAGGCCATGAGCCGGCCGGAGTCCCCCGCCGCGCGCAGGGCCACCGCCTCGGCGGGCAGAGCCACGCCCAGCCAGTCGGCACCGGCTGCCCGGGCCACGGGCGCGACCTCAGTCACGCCATGGCCGTAGGCATCGGCCTTCACCACCGCCATCAGATGCCTGCTGTCGGCCGCGCGGCGCAGCAGCGCGATGTTCTGGGCGATCGCCGTCAGATCGACGACTGCTTCGGCTCTGCTCACAGGGCCATGATGGTGGATCAGACCGGCTGGCGCAGGGCTGCGATCGCCTCCGCCATGGTGTCGATCACGTCGGTGGCCACGACCGGGGCGCCGCCGGCAGCCGCGAGCCGGGCCGCCAGGCCATGGGTGTAGACCGCGGCAGCCACGCAGCGCGCCGATTCGGTGCTGCTGCTGCGGGCCGCCCGGTGCGCCAGGAAGCCGCCCATCAAGCCGGCCAGGACATCGCCGCTGCCAGCGGTGGCGAGTTCGTGCGGCGCGATGGGATCGACGTAGGCGGTTCCCTTGGGCCCGGCCACGACCGTGCCGGAACCCTTCAGCACGATCAGGCAGCCGGTCTGCTCAGCGGCCGCGCGCGCCCCTCGAATCCGACCCTCGGAGCAGGGCCCGAACAGCGAGGAGAACTCACCGGCGTGCGGGGTGAGCACCGTCAAGGCGCCGCGCTCGGTCCGGGAGCGGACCTGGTCGGCGATATCCTCGCTGTCTGCCATGATCCGCAGCGCATCGGCGTCCAGGACGACCGGCACATCGGCGGTCAGCACGCGATGCAGCCCGCGCTCTGCGGCCCGGCTGCGGCCCAGGCCCGGCCCCACCACCCAGGCCGACACCCGCACATCCAGTGCCGGCTGCTCGCGCTGCAGCACGACGTCCGGATAGGCCCGCACGACTTCGTCGGCAATGCCGTCGCCCCGGTCGGCGAAGCGCACCATCCCCACCCCGGAGCGCCGGGCACCCCCGACGGTCAGCAGAGCTGCGCCGGGGTAGCGCTGCGAGCCCGCGACGATGCCCACCACACCGCGGGAGTACTTGTGGTCGGACGGGCCCGGCGGTTGGACGAACTCCGCGAGGTCGGCATGCTGCAGCACGCGGACCAGCGGTACCGGCGGCAGGTGCTCCTGCAGTCCGATATCGACCAGTTCCACCGCACCGGCCCGATCACGGCCGGGCGCCGCCACGAGCCCAGGCTTGAGGCAGCCGAACGTGACCGTGAGATCGGCGGTGAAGACGGCGTCGGCGTCGGCAACGGCGCCGGTGTCCGGATCGACCCCGCTGGGCACGTCCACGGCGACCCGGAAGGCCTCGCCCGCCGATGCGGCCCGCACCAGGGTGGCCGCGGGCTCCCGCACCGGTCCGCTGCCGCCGATGCCGACGATGCCATCGAGCACCAGATCCGCCTGCCGCACCAGCAGACTGGCCCGGGACACCGAGCGGTCGTCGGACAGTTCCATCAAACGGCCTCCGGCGGCGCGCAAAGCGGCCATCCCCGGCTCGTGCCAGGCCTGCGAGACCGGCACCGCGACGACCCGCACACCTCGACCGGCAAGGGCGGCGCCCGCGAACAGGGCATCGCCGCCGTTGTTGCCGGCACCGACCAGCAGCACCACCGTGGCGTTGGACAGTCCCCCGCGCGCGGCGGCCAGCACCTGGCGGCAGATCGCCGCCAGCCCCCCGGCGGCCCGCAGCATCAAGGCCTGATCGCCGACCTGTGCCATGGCCCGTTCTTCTGCGGCCCGAACCGCTGCAACGTCGTACGCCCGTCTCACTGGACCTCCACCCTCCGGCCATCCTCCGACCGCTCTTCGCGCTCCGCGATCACCACCGCGATGGCCATGTCGCCCTCCTGGGACAGCGCTATGTGCCAGCGTGTCACGCCCATCCGCGCGGCGGCAGAGGCGACACCGCCGCTCACGGCCAGTTCCGGCTCGCCGCCCTCCCCTTGGATCACCAGGCACTCGGTGGGTCGGGTGCCGGTCGGCATCCGCAGGGCCTTGGCGACGGCTTCCTTGGCCGCGAACCGAGCCGCCAGCGAGGCCGCGGATCGGGGCTGGCCGTCGCCCGTGGTCAACTCCTCCGACCCGAAGTAGAGGCCCTGCAGGCCGCTCATGCTGCGCAGGGTTGCCGTGAAGCGCGGCACGTTGACCAGATCAACGCCGATCCCCACAATCATGGCGCCAGCCTGTCACCAGGCGGCTGGGCGTCGCGCAGCGAAGCATGATCGACCCAGGACCGGCGGCTACTCCACCGTGACGCTCTTGGCCAGGTTGCGGGGCTGGTCCACGTCGTGGCCCTTGGCCGTGGCCAGCTCGCAGGCGAACACCTGCAGGGGCACGGTGGAGACCAGCGGCTGCATCAGGGTCGGCACCTGCGGCACCCGGATGACGGCATCGGCGTAGGGAACCACCGCCTCGTCGCCCTCCTCGGCGATCACGATCGTGCGGGCGCCCCGCGCGCGGACCTCCTGGATGTTGGACACGATCTTGTCGTGCAGGACCGCCCGGCCAGTCGGTGAGGGGACCACGACGACCACCGGGATGCCCTCCTCGATGAGCGCGATCGGCCCGTGCTTCAACTCCCCGGCCGCGAAGCCCTCGGCGTGCATGTAGGCCAGTTCCTTCAGCTTCAGCGCCCCCTCCAGCGCCACCGGGTATCCGACATGCCGACCGATGAAGAGGACCGACCGCTCCTTGGCCAGCTCGCGGGCCAGTTCCCGCACCCCCTCCACGGTGTCCAGCACCAGATCGATCGCCTCCGGCATGGCGCGCAGATCGTCCACCAGGTGGCGCACCTCGTCGCCGAACATGTTGCCGCGCACCTGCGCCAGGTACATGCCCACCAGGTACACCGCCACGATCTGGGTGAGGAAGGCCTTCGTGGAGGCCACGGCGATCTCCGGCCCGGCGTAGGTGTAGAGCACCGCGTCGGACTCCCGCGGAATGGTCGAGCCGACGGTATTGCAGACGGCCAGGACACGGGCGCCCTGTTCGCGCGCGTGCCGCAGGGCCATCAGCGTGTCCATGGTCTCGCCGGATTGCGAGATCGCGATGCACAGCGTCCGGTTGCCGACGATGGGGTCGCGGTAGCGGAACTCGCTGGCCAGTTCCACCTCCACCGGGATGCGGGTCCAGTGCTCCACCGCATACTTCGCCACCATCCCCGCGTGATAGGCAGTGCCGCACGCTACGACGATGATCTTGTCGATCTCGCGCAGTTCGTGGTCCTGGATGCGCACCTCGTCCAGCGCGAGCCGCCCGTCCCGGCCGATCCTGCCGCGCAGGGTGTCGGCCACGGCCCGGGGCTGCTCGGCGATCTCCTTCAGCATGAACAGGTCGTACCCGCCCTTCTCGGCCGCCGAGGCGTCCCAGTCGACGGTGTATGGGGAGACGTTCGCCGGGGTGCCGTCGAAGTTGGTGACCTCCACCGCGCCGCGGCGCAGCTCCACGACCTGGTCCTGTCCCAGTTCGATGGCCTGCCTGGTGTGCTCGATGAAGGCGGACACGTCGGATGCCAGGAAGGCCTCGCCTTCGCCGACCCCGACCACCAGCGGCGAGTTGCGGCGGGCGCCGACCACGACGTCGGGCTCCCGCACATCCACGGCCACCAGGGTGAAGGCGCCCTCCAGTTGGCGGCACACCCGGCGCATCGCCTCGGCCAGCGATGCTCCGCTGTCGCGCAGCTCCTTGGCCAACAGGTGGGCGGCGACCTCGGTGTCGGTCTCGCTGCTCAAGCTGACGCCATCCTCGATCAGCGCTGCGCGCAGCTGCGCGAAGTTCTCGATGATGCCGTTGTGGATGACCGCCACCGTCCCGTCCTCGCTGACGTGGGGGTGGGCGTTGGTGTCGGTGGGGCCGCCGTGGGTCGCCCACCGGGTGTGTCCGATCCCGGTGCCGCTGTCCGGGGGCGGCTCGCTGCCGAGCAGATCCCGCAGGTTCTGCAGTTTGCCGGCCTTCTTCCGCACGGCCAGCCGCCCATCGGCGACGAGGGCGACGCCGGCCGAGTCGTAGCCGCGGTACTCCAGTCGCTTCAGGCCCGCGACGACGACCTCCAGCGCATTCTGATGGCCGACGTATCCGACGATTCCGCACATGGCGCCCAGCCTAGGACTCGGCCCGCTGTTTCTCCTGCGACCGCGCCCGGAGCGCGACGCGCCGAGTCAGGCGATGGCGAGTTCCCGCAGCACGACCTCGGCCAGCGTCTGCGCCGTGGCATCGGCACGCTCGGCGGTGTCGGCCTCGACCATCACCCGGATGAGCGGTTCGGTCCCGGACACGCGCAGCAGCACGCGGCCCGCATTGCCGAGTTCGGCCTCGGCCGAGGCCACGGCCTCCTGCACCGCAGCGTTGTCACCCAATGCAGCCTTGTCCACGCCGGAGACGTTGATGAGGACCTGCGGGAACCGGGTCATCACCGCCGCGAGCTCGGCCAGGCTCGTCCCCGCGGCGACCTCTGCGAGCAGGTGCAGCGCGGTCAGCACGCCGTCGCCGGTCGTGGCGTAGTCGCTCATGACGATATGCCCGCTCTGCTCACCGCCGAGTTTGTAGCCGCCTTCCCGCATGGCCTCCAGCACGTAGCGGTCGCCCACCGCGGTCGCCACCACCGAGAGCCCCGCCTCCGCCATAGCGCGCTTGAAGCCCAGGTTGGACATCACCGTCGCCACCACGGTGTCCTGCGCCAGTGCGCCGGCCCGGGAGCGAGCCACGGCCAGGATCGCCATGATCTGGTCGCCGTCGATCAGCGCGCCGTTGCCGTCCACCGCGAGGCAGCGGTCGGCGTCCCCGTCGTGGGCGATCCCGGCATCGGCGCCGTGGCTGAGCACGGCCGCCGTCAGGGACTCCATGTGGGTGGAACCGCAGTCCCGGTTGATGTTGTAGCCGTCGGGCGTGTTGTGGATCGCGATCACCTCGGCACCGGCGGCAGCAAGTGCCGCGGGCGCTACGTCGCTGGCCGCCCCGTTGGCACAGTCCACGACGACCTTCAGCCCGTCCAGCCGACGCGGGACGGTGCCGACGAGGAAGTCCACGTAGCGGCCGAGCGCCCCGGGGTCGTCCCCGACCCGGCCCACTTGCTCCCCGGTCGGGCGCTGCCAGGTCTCCCCGAGTCGGGACTCGATGGCGTCCTCGGCACTGTCGGGCAGTTTGTGCCCGCCGCGGGCGAAGAACTTGATGCCGTTGTCCGGCATGGGGTTGTGCGAGGCCGACAGCATGACGCCGAGGTCGGCGTCATGCGCCGCGGTCAGGTGCGCCACCCCCGAGGTGGGCACTACCCCGATCCGCAGCACGTCGACACCGGCGCTGGCCAGGCCCGCGATCACCGCCGCTTCCAGGAACTCGCCGCTGGCGCGGGGGTCGCGCCCGACGATCGCCAGCGGCCGGCCCCGCTCGCCCTGCGCCAACTGCCCCGCCTCGCCCAGCACATGGGCGGCGGCAACGGCCAGCTCCATCGCGAGCTCGGCGGTCAGGTCCCGGTTGGCCAGCCCACGCACGCCGTCGGTTCCGAACAGCCTGCCCATCTCACCCTCCAACCCGTGCCACAACGCACACGATCACCCTGGGGAGGGTATCCCGAGGGTGATCGTGAACGAGTGGTGGGCGCGCGGCGAGGTCAGCGCTTGCTGTACTGCGGCGCCTTGCGGGCCTTCTTCAAGCCGTACTTCTTGCGCTCCTTGATCCGAGCGTCACGGGTCAGGAAGCCAGCCTTCTTCAGCGCCGGGCGATTCGCCTCCGAGTCGATCTGGTTCAGCGCCCGAGCGATTCCGAGGCGCAGGGCTCCGGCCTGTCCGGAGATGCCACCACCGTCGATCAGCGCCACCACGTCGTAGCTGCCCGCTGCTTCCAGCGTGACGAAGGGCTCGTTGACCAACTGCTGGTGCACCTTGTTGGGGAAGTACTCCTCCAGGCTGCGGCCGTTGATGGTCCAAGACCCGGTGCCGGGGACAAGCCGTACGCGAGCGACTGCGCTCTTGCGGCGACCGGTGCCGGCGCCGGGGCCGGTGTGGGCCGGACGCGCCGACGGAGCCTCGGAGGATTCCGGGGTGCTGGTGGTGTAGCTGCCGTCCTCGGCGAGTTGCACGTCGAGGTCTTCGGCGGTTGTCTGGGACATGCGATTCCTTCCGGGGCGCGGACCAGGCCAAGCCCGCCGCTACTGGGCGACCTGAGAGATGACGAACGGCTGGGGCTGCTGGGCGGCGTGGGGGTGCTCCGGGCCGGCGTAGACCTTCAGCTTCCGCAGCTGGGCCCGACCGAGCTTGTTGTGGGGCAGCATGCCCTTGACCGCAGTCTCCACGGTGCGCCGAGGGTTGGTCCGCAGCACATCGCCGGCATTGGCCGTCTTCAGCCCGCCCGGGTAGCCGGAGTGGCGGTACACCTGCTTGGTCACGGCCTTGTCGCCGGTCAGAGCCACCTTGTCGGCGTTGATGACGATGACGAAATCACCGGTGTCGACGTGCGGCGCGAAGGTGGTCTTGTGCTTGCCTCGCAGCAGCGTCGCGACGTGCGAGGCGAGCCGGCCGAGGACGACGTCGGTCGCATCGATGACATGCCACTGTGCGGTGATGTCGGCCGGCTTCGGGGAGTAGGTGCGCACGGGAGATCGCCTTCGTCGCAGTTGGTCGGTCATGTGAGGTCTGTGCTGCCTGAGACAGGCACCGACCGGATGAGGCCGGATGCACAGAACCGCTCGGCGGCAGCACGTGGCAGCCGCCTGAGCCCCCTCAGCGTACCTGCCAGGGTCGGCAGGGGTCAAAACCGGCGACAACGCCAGCTAGGGCGTGCTGATTCGGGCGGTGGCTCGGGGGTGGGCGCGGATCCGCACAGGTCGCGGGGGCTTCGCGGCTGCGCTGGGCGGTCACGCAGCTGCGAAGCGGGTGGGGGTGTCGTAGCCCCGTGCGGGACTCCGCTAGCACGGCGGCGCACCCGTCGCGGGGGTTTGCACCCGGGACGGGGGCTGTCGGGGCCTCCAGCGCGGCAACTGTGCACCCTGCATGGGGGTTTGCACCCGGGACGGGGGCTGAGAGCCCCGATCTCGCCGGTTCCACCCCCGAAGCGGGTGCAAACCCCCGAACCGGGTGCAGACTCGACCCCGCAACCGGCCGGTTCCGCCCCCGCCGCGGGTGCAAACCCCCGAACCAGGTGCAGACGTCCCCTGGCGCAGCGGCACGAGGCCGCTCACGCTGCCGGCTCCCCAGGACATCGGGAAGCGAACGCACCCCCGCCGGCCCGCTCCCTCCACCCGCAGGCGCCTGAACCCACCGCACTCCCAACTGCGAGGAGCCTCAGAACCGGTGACAACGCCAGCGCGGGGCGACCGATGACCGGCCGCCCCGCGCTGCTGCGTTGTTCGATCAGTGGAAGGTGACGTCTCCGCTGTGGTCGGTCGTGACGCGGGTGCCCGCCTCGCCGGCGATGATCGCCGGCAGATCGACCAGGGCGCCGATGACCGCGACCGCGCCCGGGCGGGAGCGGGCGAAGTCGGCCGCCGCCTCGACCTTCGGGCCCATCGATCCTGCCGGGAAGTCGTAAGCCTCCAGCTGATCCGGCGTGGCCTCCTTGATGTTGCGCTGCTGGGGCGTCCCCCAGTCCAGGGCCACAGCGGGTGCATCGGTGGCGATGATCAGCATGTCGGCCTCGAGGTCCTTGGCCAGCACTGCGGTCGACCAGTCCTTGTCGATGACCGCCTCGACGCCCGACCAGCGTGCGCGGGTTGAAGTCGAAGTCGCCCTCGAGCCCTTCATCCTCGAGGTACATGGTGGGGATGCCGCCGCCGCCGGTGCAGACCACGACCGCGCCCTTGTCCAGCAGCCACTTGATCGGGCGGATCTGGAAGATGCGCTGCGGCTTCGGGACTCGGCACCACCCGGCGCCACACGTCGCCGTCCTGCTTGACGGTCCAGCCCTTCTCCGCGGCGAGCCGCTCCGCCTGCTCCTTGGTGTAGACCGGGCCGACGAACTTCGTGGGGTTGGCCATCGCCGGATCGTCGGGGTCGACCTCGGTCATGGTCAGCACGGTGCGCCAACGGCTTCTCGAAGGGCAGCAGGTTGCCGAGCTCCTGCTCGATGAAGTAGCCGATCATGCCCTCGGTCTGTGCGCCGAGCACGTCGAAGGGGTACGTCGGACTCCTCGTTGTAGGACGAAGCCTGCAACGACAGCAGGCCCACCTGCGGGCCGTTGCCGTGCGAGATGACCAGTTCGTGCTCCATGGCCACCGGCGACATCGCCTGGCAGGCGATTCTGACGTTCTGCCGCTGGTTCTCCACGGTCATGGCCTCGCCACGCTTCTGCAGAGCGTTCCCGCCCAGGGCGACCACTACGCGCATGCTGCGCCTCCAAGATTCAAGGGTTCTTTGCGCATGCAGCCTGTCACCGAGCGCACCGCGATGCACGGCAGGCCTGAAAATTCCGTCCCCGGTGACCTCGGCGCAATGCATGGGTCGCCGGCCGTTCCCGCCTTAGGAATGTGCGGCGGCGGCCGCTGCCGGCGCGGTGCGCAACCGTCGGGCGGCAGCAACCCGCTGCGCCAACTCAGCTGCGGGCGGGTATACCACCTCGACGAGCGCCAGCCCGTGTGCCGGCGCCACCGGCGCCGCATCGCGCTCGCGACGGCGCGGCCAGCAGCTCGGCCACCCACTCCGTCGACCTGCGCCCGGTGCCCACCGCGAGGCAAGCCCCCACGACCGAGCGCACCATGCTGTGGCAGAAGGCGTCGGCCCGGATATCCAGCACAGCGCGACCGGCACCGTCCCGGCGCCAGGAGCACTGCAGGATCTCGCGGACCGTGGTTGCCCCCGCCCGCGGCTTGCAGAACGATCCGAAGTCATGCTCGCCCACGAGCAACTGGGCGGCGGCATCCATTGCGTTCACGTCGAGCGGATGGCGCACCGCAAAGACGCAGTGCCGCGTCAGCGGGTCGGGCACATCGTCGCAGACCCGATATTCGTAGCGGCGCCAGAGGGCGGCGAACCGGGCGTCGAAGCCGGGCTCGGCCACCGCGGCGCTGCGGCATCGAATGTCGCTGGGCAGGACGCCGTTGAGGCCGTCCCGCAGTCGCTTCGGCTCCAACTGGGCCGGCAGGTCCGTGTGGATGACCTGGCCCCGCGCGTGGACACCTGCGTCGGTTCGGCCCGCACAGGTGATCTCGGGCTGCTCGACGCGGGCCACCCGCCCCAGGGCCGTGACCACCGCTGCCTCCACCGTGGGCAGGCCCGGTTGGCGGGCCCAGCCGCGATACGCCGTGCCGTCGTAGGCCAGCACAGCACGGAACCGACGAAGCCCGCCCCCACCGGTATCGGCTGGGGCGGGCTCGTTGGAGTCCAGCATGCTCAGCGTTCGGGCTGCGCCTCGGCCACGCGCTCAGTGTCCTCGGCCTCGGCGGCCTCGGGCTCGCTGGCCTCAGCCGTCTCGACACCGGCGGACTCGGCCTCGGTGCTCGCGACATCGGTGGCCTGCGCCTCGGCCTCGTCGCCGCCGCGGCGGTGACCTCGGTGGCCTTCGCCTCGGTGGCGGCCGCGGCATCCTTCGCGGCGCGCTTGGTCGCAGCAGTCGCCTCGGCCACGGCCTGCTCCGGAAGCGGCTCGACCAGTTCGATGATCGCCATAGGAGCGTTGTCGCCCTTGCGCGGCCCGAGTTTGACGATCCGGGTGTACCCGCCGTTGCGGGTCGCGTACCGGGGCGCGATCTCGGTGAACAACTCGTGCACGACGGTCTTGTCCTTCACGACTGCCAGCACCCGGCGTCGCGAGGCGATGTCGCCGCGCTTGGCGAACGTGACCAGCCGCTCGGCGATGGGCCGCAGTCGGCGGGCCTTCGCCTCCGTGGTGGTGATCCGGCCGTGCTCGAAGAGCGAGGTGGCGAGGTTGGCCAGCATGAGCCGCTCGTGGGCGGGGCCCCCACCCAGCCGACGACCCTTGGTTGGGGTAGGCATGTCACTGTCTCCTTCTCACCCGGCCGTCCGGGCTCGTTGGCCGCGAGTGCGGCTCGCATCTGCTGTGGCCGGCGCACCGGCCGAGTGGTCAGTACTGCTCGGTTTCCGCGAACCCGGAACCGTCGTCCTCGGCGAAGTAGACGGCCGCGCTGGGGTCGAAGCCAGGCGGGCTGTCCTTCAGCGCCAGGCTCATGCTGGCCAGCTTGTCCTTGACCTCGTCGATCGACTTCTGGCCGAAGTTGCGGATGTCGAGCAGATCGGCCTCGCTGCGGGTGAGCAGCTCCCCGACGGTGCGGATGCCCTCGCGCATCAAGCAGTTGTAGGACCGCACGGACAGGTCGAGCTGCTCGATCGGCGTGCTCATCTGCTCGGAGTGGAAGACATCCACCGGCGACGGGCCGACATCGATGCCCTCTGCCTCCACGTTGAGCTCGCGGGCAAGCCCGAACAGCTCCACGAGCGTCGTACCGGCTGAAGCGACAGCGTCGCGCGGCGTGATCGACGGCTTCGTCTGCACATCGAGGATGAGATTGTCGAAGTCGGTGCGCTGCTCGACGCGGGTGGCCTCGACCTTGTAGGTGACCTTCAGCACCGGGCTGTAGATCGAGTCAACCGGGATCCAGCCGATATCAGCCTCCATGGCCGCCCGGTTCTGGTCCGCGGTCACGTAGCCACGCCCGCGCTCAACGATCAACTCCATGTTGAGGGTGGCCTTCTCGTTGAGCGTCGCGAGCACGAGCTCGGGGTTGCGGACCTCGACACCGGCCGGCGCCTGGATGTCGGCCCCGGTGACCACGCCCTCGCCGGTCTTGTGCAGGTAGACCGGCGTCGGCTCGTCCAGGTCGCTCTTCACGACCAGCGACTTGATGTTGAGGATGATCTCGGTGACATCCTCCTTGATGCCCTCCAGCGTGCTGAACTCGTGCAGCACGCCATCGATCTTGACGCTGGTCACGGCCGCGCCCGGGATGGAGGACAGCAACGTGCGGCGCAGACTGTTGCCGAGGGTGTAGCCGAAGCCCGGCTCGAGCGGACCGAGGACGAACCGGGAACGCAGATCGCCGATCGGTTCCTCGAGCAGTGAGGGTCGCTGCGAGATAAGCACTACGCTTCATTCCTTTCCGCGGCGCCCGCCATATGACGCCGCGTGATGTGGAGGTATTACTGCCGGCCGGGGACCGGGCCAGTCAGCGGGAGGGTCGAACCTGGTCCGGACTACTTGGAGTAGAGCTCGACGATGAGCTGCTCCTGCACCGGCGTGTCGATCACCGCGCGCTCGGGCAGGGAATGAATCAGGATGCGGCCCTGCGAATGGATGACCTCCAGCCAGGCCGGCACCTCGACGCCGCCGGACTCCGCGCGGGCGATCTCGAACGGCACCAGGTGCTGCGAGGACGGCCGCACCGAGACGATGTCGCCGGCCGACACCCGGTAGGAGGGGATGTTCACCGGCTTCCCGTTGACCTCGAAGTGGCCGTGCCGAACCAACTGACGCGCCATGTCGCGGGACTTGGCGTAGCCGGCCCGGTACACGACGTTGTCCAGCCGGCTCTCCAGGATGCGCAGCAGGTTCTCGCCGCTCTTGCCGGACTTGCGGCTGGCTTCCTCGTAGTAGCCGCGGAACTGCTTCTCCAGCACGCCGTAGATCCGTGCCAGCTTCTGCTTCTCGCGCATCTGGAGCAGGTACTCCGACTCCTTCACACGACGCAGTCCGTGCTGGCCGGGCGGGTAGTCGTGACCCTTCTCGATCGGGCACTTCGCCGACATGCAGCGGTCGCCCTTCAGGAACAGCTTGGTCTTTTCGCGGCGGCAACGCTTGCAGTCCGCCCCGGTGTATCGCGCCATCGGTGGTACTCGCTTTCGTCTCAGACGCGACGCCGCTTGGGCGGGCGGCATCCGTTGTGGGCAACTGGGGTCACGTCGCTGATGGAACCGACCTCGAGGCCGGTCGCCTGCAGGGCGCGAATCGCGGTCTCGCGGCCGGAGCCCGGACCCTTGACGAAGACGTCCACCTTGCGCACGCCGTGCTCCATGGCGCGCCGGGCGGCGGCCTCAGCAGTCAGCTGGGCGGCGAACGGCGTGGACTTGCGGCTGCCCTTGTAGCCGACCTGTCCGGCCGAGGCCCAGGCGATCACGTCGCCATTCGGCTCGGTGATGGACACGATGGTGTTGTTGAACGTGCTCTTGATGTGGGCGTGGCCGTGGGCCACGTTCCTCTTCTCCTTGCGGCGCACCTTCTTGGCGCCCGCACGACCCTTGGGTGGCATCGGGTTGCAGTTCTCCTGTCCGTGCTGGAGCGGCGGTTACTTGCCGGCCTTCTTCTTGCCCGCGACGGTCTTGCGCTTGCCCTTGCGGGTACGGGCATTCGTGTGGGTGCGCTGTCCCCGGACCGGCAATCCGCGGCGGTGGCGGATTCCCTGGTAGCTGCCGACCTCCACCTTGCGGCGGATGTCCGCGGCGGTCTCGCGGCGCAGATCACCCTCGACCTTGTAGTTGCCCTCGATCCAGTCACGGAGCTTGACCAGTTCCTCGTCGCCGAGGTCGTGCACCCGCAGATCCGGGCTGATCCCGGTCTCGCGCAGCGTTTCCTGCGCACGGGTGCGGCCAATGCCGTGGATATACGTCAGTGCGATCTCAAGGCGCTTGTCGCGCGGAAGATCGACACCTACGAGACGTGCCATCGGGCGTCCTACTCTCTGTACTCTGCGACAGGTCTGCCAGCGGACCATTCCCACCGCCCGGGTGGGCCCCGGCCTGTCGTCCGGGGGTGTCGTCCGACGACCGGGCACGTGCACGGCCGGCGGGGTCGGGTACCGCCTTGTTCAGTTGGTCCGGGGTGGTCGTCGACTACCCCGGGGTGCGAGGCATCGGCGCGCTCAGCCCTGGCGCTGCTTGTGGCGCGGGTTCTCGCAAATGACCATGACGCGACCGTGGCGCCGGATGATCCGGCACTTGTCGCACATCGGCTTGACGCTCGGCTTTACCTTCATAGCGCTCTCCGCAAAGTCCGGGCGTGGCAGGCTGACCTGCGCGCCGGTGGCATTGGTCGGTTCACTTGTACCGGTAGACGATGCGACCACGGGTGAGGTCGTAGGGCGACAACTCGACGACCACGCGATCATCGGGCAGGATCCGGATGTAGTGCATCCGCATCTTCCCGCTGATGTGGGCCAGCACCTTGTGCCCGTTGTCCAGTTCGACCCGGAACATGGCGTTGGGAAGGGACTCGACGATGGTTCCCTCCATCTCGATGGCCCCGTCTTTTTTCGCCATAACTCCTGATCTACCTCACGTCGAACGACTCCGATACGACCGACCGAACCCACCCCGCGCGCCCCTGAAGACTCGGTCTGCAGGCACAGGCGGTGGTTGGCACGTCGGCCGAATCCTTAGTGTAGGGCAAAGGCCGATGAACCCCAAATGGACGTCGGGATGCGGCCCGCGCGAGCGCCTCTCGCACTGGCGATCACTCGCCGCGCCCGGGCTGTTGTCGGATGGTCAACCCGACGGCCGCTTGGCGGTCGCCGTCCCAACGGCCGCGGGAAGAGTGGGCTCCATGTGTGTTCCTGTGCTCAGTGACCACAATGCCCCGATCAACAGCCCGCCGCCAGCGTGCGGCACTGCCCTATCGCCGACCGCGTCGGCCGGGGTCACCGCAGCGGACGGATCTGCCGGGTGCGGCGGGTGGGGGCGGGTGTGGCGGAGGGGCGGGTGTGGCGGCCTGCGGCGGGTGGGGGCGGGTGTGGCGGAGGGGCGGGTGTGGCGGCCTGCGGCGGGTGGGGGCGGGTGTGGCGGCCTGCGGCGGGTGGGCGCGTGCGGCGGGGGGGGTCGCGTGCGGCGGCGGTGCGGCGGGCAGGCGGGTGCGGCGGCGGTGCGGCGGGCAGGCGGGTGCGGCGGCTGTGCGCCGGGCAGGCGGGTGCGGCGGTTGGGCGCGTGCGGCGGTTGGGCGGGTGCGGCGGCCTGCGGCGGCCGGGCGCGGGTGGCGGGTGGGCGCGCGCGGCGGCCTGCGGCCTCGCGTCCTGAGGGGCGTCTGCACCCCGAATGGGGGTTTGCACCCGCAACGGGGGCGGATCGGCCGGATTTCCCCGCGAGGTCTGCACCCGGAATGGGGGTTTGCACCCGCAACGGGGGCGGATCGGCCGGTCTACTGCCCCGACGGCCCCCACTGACGGGTGCAATCACCCGAATCAGGTGCAGACTTGCCCGCCCGGCAACGCTCACAGCCACCGAATCGGGTGCAGACCCCCATAGCGGGTGCAGACCCCCATAGCGGGTGCAGACCCCCGCAACTGGTGCAGACCCCCCTGCCGAGGAGCTCCGACGCCGACCAATCGCGCAAAACCCAGCGGCGCCCCGCCACCGACTGCGCTCCCCTATGAGGCGACGACCGCCGGCCCGACGACCGCCGGCCCGAGCCCCCGAGCCCCCGAGCCGGCTAGTTCAGCTGCGCCGCCGGGCTGGGCACCTGCATCGCGGCAAAGCGCTCAGCACCACCGTCTGCCGCGGTCAGTACCCAGGGACCCTGCTCCGTGATGGCCACCGTGTGCTCCCAATGGGCGCTGGGGGCGCCGACCGCCGACACGACCGTCCACTGATCCGCCGCCAGCGTGACGTCCGGCGGCCCCATGATCACCATGGGCTCGATGGCCAGCGCCATCCCGGGCACCAGTCGCGGACCATGGCCGCCGGGGCCGTAGTTGAGGATGTGCGGGTCCATGTGCATCTGCGTGCCGATGCCGTGGCCGCCGTATTCCCGCACGATGCCCCACGACCCGCCTCGCGGAGGCGGGTTCGCGCGTATCGCCGTCTCGACGGCATGGCTGATGTCGGACAGCCGCGCGCCCGGCCGCGCGGCGGCGAGGCCAGCCCACAGAGCATCCTCCGTCACCTTCGACAGAGCCTGCCGCTCCGACCCGACGTCGCCCACCTCTATGGTGACGGCGGCATCGCCATGCCAACCGGCCACCACGGCGCCGAAGTCGACGCTGAGCAGATCGCCGTCAGCCAGCACGCGGGTGTTCGGGATCCCGTGCACCACCTCGGCGTTGACTGATGCGCAGATGACGGCGGGGAACGGCGGGTGGCCGTAGCCGAGGAAAGAACTCGTGGCGCCCTCCCGGCGCAGGACCTCCCGGGCAACCGCGTCCAGGTCCGTCGTCGTCGCACCCGGCCTGGCGGCCGATCGCATCGCCGCCAGGGCGGCGGCCACGACCAGCCCGGCACGGCGCATCTCAGCGAGTTCGGCGTCCGACTTCACCTCGATGCCGCGCCGACGGCGGACCACGGCCCTCAGTCCCGCAAGACGGCGAGGATCCGCTCGCTCACTTCCTCCACCGAGCCCATGCCATCCACCTTGCGCAGCACGCCCTGCTGCCCGTAGAGGTCGGTCAGCGGTTCGGTCTGCTCCGCGTAGACCTCCATCCGGCGCCGGATGACCTCCTCGGTGTCATCGGCACGGCCCTGCTCCTTGGCCCGGTTCAGCAGGCGCGCGACGACCTCATCGGTGTTGGCGGTGATCTCGATGACGTGATCGAGCGCCAGGTCGGACTCGGCCAGCATGGTGTTGAGTGCGTGGACCTGATCCACGGTTCGCGGGTAGCCGTCCAGGAGGAACCCGGCGGCGGCGTCGTCCTGCGACAGCCGGTCGGCGACCATGCCGTTGGTCACGCTGTCCGGCACGTACTCGCCGGCCTCCATGTACTTCTTGGCCTCCAGCCCCAGTGCGGTGCCCGCCTTGAGGTTGGCGCGGAAGATATCGCCGGTGGAGATGTGCGGAATGCCCAGACGCTCGGCGACGACCACGGCCTGCGTACCCTTGCCCGCTCCAGGCGGACCCATGAGGACGATGCGCATCAGCGGAGAAACCCTTCGTAGTTGCGTTGCTGCAGTTGCGACTCGATCTGTTTGACCGTGTCGAGGCCGACCCCGACCATGATGAGCAGGCTAGTGCCTCCGAACACGAAGTTGCTCGCGACGCCCAAACCAGCAAAGGCCAAGACCGGCAATCCCGCGATCAGCGCCAGGTACGTCGCGCCGGCCGCCGTCAACCGGCTGATGACGTAATTCAGGTACTTGGCGGTGGCGCGTCCCGGCCGGATGCCCGGGATGAAGCCGTTGCTGCGGTTGAGGTTCTCCGCCACTTCCTCCGGGTTGAACGTGATGGAGACGTAGAAATAGGCGAAGAAGACGATGAGGATGACGTAGGTCAGGATGTACAGCGGCTCGGTGCCGGTGGCGAAGTTGCGGGCGAACCACTGGGCGAGGGCCCCATCGGATCCGGTGAGGTTCACGATCAGCGTCGGCAGGAAGATGATCGACGAGGCGAAGATCACCGGGATGACGCCCGCCATGTTCACCTTGAGCGGGATGTACGTGCTGGCGCCGCCGTAGTAGCGACGGCCCACCAAGGCGCGGCCGTGCTGGACCGGGATCCGGCGCTGCGCCTGCTCCATGAAGACCACGAACGCGATGACGGCCACCCCGACGAGCAGGGTCGTCAGGAAGACCGCCAGGCTGCGGGTGCGGTAGATCGCCAGGAACTGCGAGGGGATGACCGAGATGATCGAGGTGAAGATCAGCAGCGACATGCCGTTGCCCACGCCGCGGTCGGTGATGAGCTCGCCGAGCCACATCACCATGGCCGTGCCCGCTGTCATGGTGATGACCATGGTGATCATCTGCGAGGCGCTCTGGTTGGGGATCAACTGCTCGTTGCACCCGGTGAGCAAGGCGCCGGGAGTCCGCGCCAGCGCCAGGATGCTCGCCGACTGCAGCACCGCCAGCCCGATCGTGAGGTAGCGGGTGTACTGCGTGATCTGTGCCTGGCCCTGCTGGCCTTCCTTGTGCAGCGTCTCCAACTTGGGTATGACCACGCGCAGCAGCTGCATGATGATGCTGGCCGTGATGTAGGGCATGATGCCCAGCGCGAAGACACTCAGCTGCAGCAGCGCCCCGCCGCTGAAGAGATTGATCAGCCCGACCAGAGAGTTGGACTCCACCAGCGCCAGGCATCGATCGACAGCGGCGAAGTCGACGCCCGGCGTCGGCACCACCGAGCCCAGTCGGAACAGGGCAAGGATGCCCAGCGTGAAGAGGATCTTCTTGCGCAGGTCGGGCGTCCGGAACGCCGACACGAAGGCGCTGATGCGCACCGGTACCCCTCCAGGTCAATCGCCACGTCGTGCGGACACGCGTGTGGTGCGGCAGGACGGCCGCACATCGGACAAGACTAGCAAGGCTGCGCCGTTGCCATGGACGGCAGCGGCGACGGCCCGAATCCCGAGACCGGGATGGACCGCCGCCGATGCATGCTGCCGCACGTCAGACCAGGGTGACCGATCCCCCGGCCGCCTCGATCTTGTCGCGCGCGGACGCGGAGACCGCGTCCACGGTGACGTGCATCGCCACCGTCAGTTCGCCGTTGCCGAGAATCTTGACCGGCTGCCCGGCGCGCACTGCCCCGGCTTCCGCCAGAGCCGCGGCGTCCACGGTGCCCCCGTCGGGGAACAACTCGTTGAGCCGGGCCGTGTTCACGACCTGGAACTGCACCCTGGCCGGGTTCTTGAAGCCCTTGAGCTTCGGCAGCCGCATGTGCAGCGGCATCTGCCCGCCCTCGAAGCCGGCCGGCACCTGGTAGCGGGCCTTGGTGCCCTTGGTGCCGCGACCGGCGGTCTTGCCCTTCGAGCCCTCACCGCGGCCGACGCGCGTCTTCGGCGTCTTGGCACCGGGCGCGGGGCGCAGGTGGTGCACCTTGATCGCCATGTCAGTCCACCTCCTCGACCGCCACCAAGTGGTGCACGGTCTTGATCATGCCGCGGATCTCGGGGCGGTCATCCTTGACGACCGTCTGGCCGATCCGCCGCAGCCCCAGCGAGCGCAACGACTCGCGCTGCGCCTTGGTCCCACCGATCTTTGAGCCCGTCTGCGTGACCTTCAACTGCGCCATCACGCCTTCACCGCCTCGGCCTGGGTGCGCAACATAGCGGCGGGTGCCACGTCCTCCACGGGCAGCCCGCGCCGGGCGGCGACCTGCTCGGGCAGTTCCAGCATCCGCAGCGCCGCCACCGTCGCATGCACGATGTTGATGGCGTTGTCCGATCCCAGCGACTTGCTCAGCACGTCGGCAACCCCAGCGCATTCCAGGACGGCACGCACCGGGCCGCCGGCGATGACGCCGGTACCCGGGGAGGCGGGGCGCAGCATCACCACGCCGGCCGCATCCTCACCCTGCACGGGGTGCGGGATGGTGGAACCGATGCGGGGTACCACGAACATGCTCTTCTTGGCCTCCTCGACACCCTTGGCGATCGCCGAGGGCACCTCCTTGGCCTTGCCGTAGCCGACCCCGACCCGGCCGTCGCCGTCGCCCACCACGACGAGCGCGGTGAAGCTGAAGCGACGACCGCCCTTGACGACCTTGGCCACTCGGTTGATGGTCACGACCCGCTCCAGGAGCGGATTCTTCTCCTCGCGGGGTCCGCGGTCGCGCCGTTGCCGGTCGCCGCCGCCCCTTCGCTGCTGTGCAGCCATGGATTCTTTCTCCGCTCTCTAGAACTTCAGTCCGGCCTCGCGGGCAGCGTCCGCCAGCGCAGCAATGCGCCCGGCGTACTTGTTGCCGCCACGATCGAAGACCACATCGGCCACGCCTGCGTCCTTGGCCCGCCCGGCGAGCAGTTCGCCCACCTTCGCGGCCTTGGCCGACTTGTCGCCGTCGACGGCCTGCACGTCGGCCTCCATGGTGGATGCCGACGCCAGCGTGCGTCCGGCGCTGTCGTCGATCACCTGCGCGTAGACGTGGCGCGCCGAGCGGCTCACGACCAGCCGGGGCCGGGCCGCCGTCCCGATGACCCTCTTGCGCAGCCGCTGGTGCCGGCGCTGCCGGGCAACCCGGGTGCGCCCGCTCGAGGAGAGCTTGACCGCTACCGCCATGGTTACTTCCCTGCCTTTCCGGCCTTGCGGCGAATCACTTCGCCCTCGTAGCGCACGCCCTTGCCCTTGTACGGGTCGGGCCTGCGCAAGTTGCGGATCTTGGCGGCGGTCTCGCCGACCAACTGCTTGTCGATGCCCGTCACCGCGAACTTCGTCGGCGACTCGACGCGGAAGGTGATGCCTTCCGGCGCCTTGACCAGGACCGGGTGGCTGTACCCCAGCGAGAACTCCAGATCGGTGCCCTTGGCCACCACGCGGTACCCCGTGCCGAAGATCTCCATGGCCTTGGTGTAGCCCTCGGTCACGCCGACGACCATGTTGTTGATGAGCGTGCGGGTCAAGCCGTGCAGCTGCCGACTGGTGCGCTCCTCATCGGGCCTGGCAACGGTCACCTGGCCGTCGCCGACCTCAACGGTGATCGGCGCCGGGGCGTCCAGCGTGAGCGTGCCCTTGGGACCGGAGACACTGACGTGCCGACCGGTGACGTCGACCGTCACGCCGGAGGTGATGGGAATGGGAAGTCGTCCGATTCGCGACATGTGCCTACCTCACCCTCACCAGATGTAGGCGAGGACTTCCCCGCCCACTCCCTGCTTGGCGGCCCGCTTCTCCGTGAGCAGGCCGGACGACGTGGAGATGATCGCCACACCCAGTCCACCCAGCACGCGGGGCAGCTCGGTGCTCTTGGCGTACACCCGCAGCCCGGGCTTGCTGATGCGCCGGATGCCGGCGATCGAGCGCTCACGGTGCGGCCCGTACTTCAGCTGCAGCGTCAGCGTCCGGCCCACCTCGGCGTCGGCGACGTCGAAATCGGCGATGTAGCCCTCATTCTTGAGGATCTCCGCGATCCCGATCTTGATCTTCGAAGCGGGCATCGCGACGGACTCGTGGTACGCCGAGTTGGCGTTCCGAATCCGCGTCAACATATCCGCAATCGGATCTGTCATGGTCATGGCCTGTTACCGGCCTTCCTCGCCGTGGTTTCCCTTTCGGACCTGCGGCGTCGTTGTTACCAACTGGACTTCGTCACACCGGGCAGTTCGCCCTTGTGTGCCATCTCGCGCAGGCACACCCGGCACAGCCCGAACTTGCGGTACACCGAGTGCGGCCGGCCGCACCGGGAGCAGCGGGTATAGGCGCGCACCTCGTACTTGGGCTTGCGGTTCGCCTTGGCGATCAATGCCTTCTTGGCCACGTCACATCTCCTTGAACGGGAACCCGAGCTGCCGCAGCAGCGCACGCCCCTCGTCATCGTTCTTCGCGGTGGTCACGATCGTGATGTCCATCCCGCGGACCCGGTCGATCGCGTCCTGGTCGATCTCGTGGAACATCGACTGCTCGTTGAGCCCGAAGGTGTAGTTGCCGTTGCCGTCGAACTGCTTCGGCGACAGGCCGCGGAAGTCGCGGATGCGCGGCAGCGCCACCGACAGCAGCCGGTCCAGGAACTCCCACATCCGATCGCCGCGCAGCGTGGAATGGGCGCCGATCGCCTGGCCCTCCCGCAGCTTGAACTGCGCGATCGACTTGCGGGCGCGGGTCACGGCCGGCTTCTGGCCGGTGATCGTGGCCAGGTCCCGGATCGCGCCGTCGATGAGCTTGGAATCGCGGGCAGCCTCGCCCACGCCCATGTTCACCACGACCTTGGTGACGCCGGGCACCTGCATCACGTTCTCCAGGGCGAACTCCTCCCGCAGCGCCGGGACGATCTCCTCCCGGTAGCGCTGCTTGAGGCGCGGCATAGCGGTTGCGGTCGTCATCAGATGTCCTTACCGGTGCGCTTGGACACGCGCACGCTGCGGGTAGCGGTGTAGGTCGAGCCATCCGGGCGCTGTCTTGGTGACTTCCTCGCGCCGGAAGCCGACGCGGGTGGCCTTCTTGCCCTCCGAGTCCACCAGCATCACGTTGCTGACATGGATCGGCGCCTCCTGGGTGACGATTCCCCCGGTCTTGGCACCGCGCTGGGACTCTGCCACGCGCGTGTGCCGCTTGACGCGGTTCACGCCCTCCACGATGACGCGCTGCTGATCGGGCAGCACGGCGATCACGCGGCCGGACCAGTCCACGGTCCTTGCCCGCGATCACCTGCACCTGGTCGCCCTTGCGGATATGCATGCCGGGCATCACAACACCTCCGGAGCCAGCGAAACGATCTTCATGAACTTCTTGTCGCGCAGCTCGCGGCCGACCGGGCCGAAGATACGGGTGCCCGCGCGGCTCTCCGTCGTTCTTCAGCACGACGGCGGCGTTCTCGTCGAAGCGGATGTAGCTGCCGTCGGGGCGCCGCCGCGCCTTCTTGGTGCGCACGACGACGGCCTTCACGACGTCGCCCTTCTTCACGTTGCCGCCGGGGATTGCGTCCTTCACGGTGCACACGATGGTGTCCCCGATGCCGGCGTAGCGCCGGCCGGAGCCACCGAGCACCCGGATGACAAGCAGCTCCTTGGCACCGGTGTTGTCGGCGACGCGCAGTCGCGACTCCTGCTGAATCACTGTCCTTCTCCTGATCGTCGTGCCGGTTCTCGCTGTCGCGAGCCTGGCCGAACTGTTCGCCCGGTGGTGCCGGACGCTGCCGGCGGTGCGCCGCCGAGCGGGTCTACTTGGCCTTCTCGAGGATCTCTACGACGCGCCAGCGCTTGGTCTTGCTCGACGGACGAGTCTCCATGAGCAGCACCCGGTCGCCAACGCCGCAGGCGTTCTGCTCGTCGTGCGCCTTCAGCCGACTGGTGCGCCGCACAACCTTGCCGTACAGCTGGTGCTTGAAGCGGTTCTCCACCGCCACGACCACCGTCTTGTCCATCTTGTCGCTGACCACTAGGCCCTCGCGAACCTTGCGGTCGTTGCGCGTGCCCTCTTCCATCTGCGTGTCCTCGCTCATGCCGCACCGCCTGCGGACTCTTCATCCACCGGGGTGATCCCCAGTTCCCGCTCCCGCATCACGGTGTAGATCCGCGCGATGTCGCGCCGCACCGCCCGCAGCCGCCCGTGCGACTCCAACTGGCCGGTCGCAGACTGGAAGCGCAGGTTGAACAACTCCTGCTTGGATTCCAACAGCCGCGCCGCCAACTGGTCATCGGCCAGCTTGCGAAAATCCTCTGCCTTGGTTCCCGCCGACATCACACATCACCTGCCACGTCACGCCGGACGATCCGGCACTTCATCGGAAGCTTGTGCGCCGCCCGCTCGAGGGCCTCTTTGGCGACCTCTTCGTTCGGGTAGCTCAACTCGAACATCACCCGACCGGGCTTGACGTTCGCCACCCACCACTCCGGTGAACCCTTGCCGGAACCCATGCGGGTCTCGGCCGGCTTCTTCGTCAGCGGACGGTCCGGGTAGATGTTGATCCACACCTTGCCGCCGCGCTTCACCCGGCGGGTGATCGCGATACGCGCACTCTCAATCTGACGGTTGGTGACGTAGGCCGGTTCCAGCGCCTGCAGTCCCCATTCGCCGAAGGACACCTTGGTGCCGCCCTTGGCCGCGCCCGACCGCTTCGGGTGGTGCTGCTTGCGGTACTTGACCTTGCGTGGAATCAGCATGCTCATGCCTCCGTCTTGGATTCGGCCGCGGCCGGAGCCGCGGCGGCTGCCTGCTCGGCATCGCGCCCACCGCGCGGACGACGGCGCCCCTGGCCGCGGGCCGCCTCCGCCGCTGCGCGATCGCGCTCGGCCTTCGTGGCGGCCGCGTCACCGCGGTAGATCCAGACCTTCACACCGATCCGGCCGAACGTGGTCTTGGCCTCGCGGAAGCCGTAGTCGATGTCGGCGCGCAGCGTGTGCAGCGGCACCTGGCCCTCGCGGTAGAACTCGGTGCGGCTCATCTCAGCGCCGCCGAGCCGTCCGGACACCTGGATGCGGGCACCCTTGGCACCAGCCTTCATCGTCGACTGCAGCGCCTTGCGCATCGCGCGCCGGAAGGCGACACGACCCTGCAGCTGCTCGGCGACGCCCTGCGCCACCAGCGCCGCCTCCAGCTCCGGCCGAGCCACCTCGCGGATGTTCAGCTGCACCTGCTTGCCGGTGAGCTTCTCCAGCTCGCTGCGCAACTTGTCGGCTTCCTGGCCCTTGCGGCCGATCACGATGCCGGGCCGGGCAGTGTGGATGTACACGTGCACCCGGTCCCGGGTCCGCTCGATCTCCACGCGGCTCACCCCGGCGCGCTCCAGGCGGCCAGCGATCAGGCGTCGAATCTTGACGTCCTCGGCGACGTAGTCGGAGTAGCGCAGCCCGGGCTTGGTGGTGTCGGCGAACCAGCGCGTGTTGAAGTCTCGCGAGATGCCGAGCCGGAACCCGTTGGGGTGAATCTTCTGGCCCATGGTCTCAGCCCTTCCTTCCGGCGCGTGCCGGGGTGTCGATGTCGTCGGAGACGATGACGGTGATGTGGCTGGTGCGCTTGCGGACCCGGTACGCCCGGCCCTGAGCGCGCGGCCGGATCCGCTTCAGCGTCGGCCCCTCGTCCACGTAGGCGGCGGCCACGACCAAGTCGTTGGCCTGCATCTGGTGGTTGTTCACCGCGTTCGCCACAGCGCTGTGCCAGCACCTTGCCGACCGGCTCGCTGGCGCCCTGCGGCGCGAACTGCAGCGTGACCAGCGCATCGTCAACCCCCATCCCTCGGATGAGGTCGACGACGCGGCGCGCCTTCATGGGCGAGACTCGCACGTTGCGTGCCTGAGCCCTGGCTTCCATCACGTTTCCCCTTGCTCTCGTGCTCTACGCCGCGCTCAGCGCCGGCGCGCCTTGCGGTCGTCCTTGACGTGGCTGCGGAACGTCCTGCGTCGGCGCGAACTCGCCGAGCTTGTGACCCACCATGTTCTCGGTGATGAACACCGGCACGTGCTTGCGGCCGTCGTGCACCGCAATGGTGTGCCCGAGCATGTCCGGCGTGATCATCGAGCGCCGCGACCAGGTCTTGATGACGTTCTTGCTGCCCTTCTCGTTCGCGTCGGCCACCTTCTTGGCGAGGTGGTCGTCGACGAAGGGCCCCTTCTTCAAACTGCGTGGCATGTCGAGACCTTCCCTCAGCGCTTCTTGCCGGTCTTGCGGCGGCGGACGATGTACTTGTCGCTCGGCTTGTTCTTGGCGCGGGTGCGGCCCTCGGGCTTGCCGGTCGGGCTGACCGGGTGACGCCCGCCCGAGGTCTTGCCCTCGCCACCGCCGTGTGGATGATCGACCGGGTTCATGACGACGCCGCGCACCGTCGGGCGCTTGCCCTTCCAGCGCGAGCGGCCCGCCTTGCCCCAGTTGATGTTGGACTGCTCGGCGTTGCCGACCTCGCCCACGGTCGCGCGGCAGCGCGCGTCCACGTTGCGGATCTCGCCGGACGGCATGCGCAGCTGCGCGTACGGGCCGTCCTTGGCCACCAGCTGAATGCTGGCCCCAGCCGACCGCCCGATCTTGGCTCCGCCGCCCGGCCGCAGCTCCACCGCGTGCACGACGGTGCCGACGGGGATGTTGCGCAGCGGCAGGTTGTTGCCCGGCTTGATGTCGGCGCCCGGCCCGGTCTCGACCCGATCGCCCTGGCGCAGCCGATAGGGAGCGATGATGTAGCGCTTCTCGCCGTCGGCGAAGTGCAGCAGCGCGATTCGTGCGGTGCGGTTCGGGTCGTACTCGATGTGCGCGACCTTCGCCGGCACGCCGTCCTTGTCCGCCCGCTTGAAGTCGATGATCCGGTAGGCGCGCTTGTGCCCGCCCCCCTGGTGCCGCGTGGTGATGCGGCCGGCGTTGTTGCGCCCGCCCTTCTTGGGCAGCGGCTCGATCAGCGACTTCTCCGGCTCGCTGCGCGTCAGCTCGACGAAGTCGGCGACGCTGGAGCCGCGCCGACCCGGCGTCGTGGGCCGGTACTTGCGGATTCCCATGCTCGTTCTTCCCGTCTGCAGTCTGAGGGCCCCGGTCAGCGGACCGGGCCTCCGAAGATGTCGATGGTGTCGCCCTCGGCGACGGTGACGATCGCGCGCTTCTGGTCGGCGCGCTTGCCGTACCCGTACCGGGTGCGCTTGCGCTTGCCGACGCGGGTCATCGTGTTCACGGCGGTCACCCGCACGCCGAAGACCTGCTCCACGGCGATCTTGATCTGCGTCTTGTTCGCGTCCGGCGCCACCACGAAGGTGTACTTGTTGTCGTCGAGCAGCCCATAGGACTTCTCGCTGACGACCGGCTTGATCAAGATGTCGCGGGGATCGCTGATTCTCATGCCGACGCCTCCTCGGTTCGCTCGGCCACGACGGTGCGGGCGGCACGGCCGGCCAGGAAGCTCTCCAGCGCGGCCCTGGTGAACACGACCTGGTCGGAGACGACCACGTCATAGGTATTCAGCTGATCGGCGGCGAGCACGTGCACGCTCGGCGACGTTGCGCACCGACCGCCAGGCGGCGTCCTCGGTGCGGTCCAGCACCACCAGGCAGCGACCCTCACTCGCCAGTGACGCCCAGCGCGGCCAGCGCCTGCTTGGTGGACGGCGCTTCGCCGGCCAGCAGCGACGCGAAGACGTGGATGCGGCCGTCGCGGGCCCGGTCCGACAGGGCACCGCGCAGGGCGGCGGCCTTCATCTTCTTGGGCGTGCGCTGGCTGTAGTCCCGCGGCGTGGGTCCGTGGACGACGCCGCCGCCGGCGAACTGCGGCGCGCGGATCGAGCCCTGGCGGGCCCGGCCGGTCCCCTTCTGCCGGTACGGCTTCTTGCCGCCGCCGCGCACCTCGCCGCGCGACTTGGTGTCGTGGGTGCCCTGCCGCGCGGCTGCCAGCTGCGCGGTGACGACCTGGTGGATCAGCGGCACGTTCGTCTGGACGTCGAACACCTCGTCGGGCAGGTCCACCGAGCCGTCGGTGCCGCCGTCGGGAGTGCGGACATCGATGGTTGCCATGTCGGTCAGGCCCCCTTCGCAGCAGTACGGATGACGACAAGTGCCGCCGCGGGGGCCGGGGATGGCGCCGCGGACCAGGACGATGCCTCGCTCGGCGTCCACCCCCTGGATCGACCAGGTTCTGCACGGTCTGGCGCTCGCCCGCCGTGGCGGCCGGCCATGCGCAGGCCCTTCATCACGCGGGCCGGCGTGGCGCAGGCGCCGATCGAGCCGGGCGCGCGGTGGATCCGGTGAGCGCCGTGCGACGCCTTCTGGCCGGCGAAGCCGTGCCGCTTCATGACGCCGGTGAAGCCCTTGCCCTTGCTGGTGCCGGTCACGTCGATGCGATCGCCGACCTCGAAGGTCTCAGCGGTCAGCTCCTGGCCGAGCTCGTACTCGGCTGCGTCGGCGGTGCGGATCTCGGCGACGTGGCGCCGCGGCGACACGCCGGCCTTGGCGAAGTGGCCCTTCTCGGGTCGGGTCACCTTGCGCGGATCGATCGCACCGAACGCCAGCTGCACCGCGGCGTAGCCGTCGGCGTCCGGGGTGCGGATCGCCGTCACCACGCACGGGCCTGCCTGCACCGCGGTCACCGGCACCACACGGTTGTCGGCATCCCAGACCTGGGTCATGCCGATCTTGGTGCCGAGCAGCCCCTTGACGGCGGTCTCGTTCACAGTCGTTGCCATGGTTGTTCGCGTCCTTACAGCTTGATCTCGATGTCGACGCCAGCCGGCAGGTCGAGGTGCATGAGCGAGTCGACCGTCTTCGGCGTGGGATCGAGGATGTCGATGAGGCGCTTGTGCGTGCGCATCTCGAAGTGCTCGCGGCTGTCCTTGTACTTGTGCGGCGACCGAATCACGCAGTACACGTTCTTCTCGGTCGGCAGCGGCACCGGGCCAGCGACCTGGGCTCCGGTACGGGTCACCGTCTCGACGATCTTCTTCGCCGAGGAGTCGATGACCTCGTGGTCGTAGGCCTTGAGCCGGATGCGGATCTTCTGTCCCGCCATGAGGCGTCCTTCTCCTAATCGCCGCTGCTGCGGTTCTGTGCGGTCCGTGGCGGCGGTGGGGGCGGGCGACGCGGTGCCGCCCGCCCCCACCGACCAACTACTTGATGATCTTGGTGACCTGGCCGGCGCCCACGGTGCGGCCACCCTCACGGATGGCGAACCGCTGGCCCTCTTCCAGGGCGATCGGGTGGATGAGCTGCACGCACATCTCGGTGTCGTCGCCCGGCAGAACCATCTCCTTGCCCTCGGGCAGCGTCACCACGCCGGTCACGTCCGTGGTCCGGATGTAGAACTGCGGCCGGTAGTTGTTGAAGAACGGCCGTGTGGCGACCGCCCTCTTCCTTCTTCAGGATGTAGACGCGCGCCTCGAAGTCGGTGTGCGGCGTCGTGGTGCCGGGCTTGATGACGACCTGGCCGCGCTCGACATCGTCGCGCTTCACGCCGCGCAGCAGCAGGCCGACGTTCTCGCCAGCGCGCCCCTCGTCGAGCAGCTTGCGGAACATCTCGACACCGGTGACGGTCGTCTTGGTCGAGCCTTCCTTGATACCGACGATCTCGACCTCCTCGTTCACCTTGACCACACCGCGCTCGATGCGGCCGGTGACGACGGTGCCGCGGCCGGTGATGGTGAACACGTCCTCGATCGGCATCAGGAACGGCTTGTCGATCTCGCGCTCCGGCGTGGGGATCGTACTCGTCGACCGCGTCCATCAGCTCCATGATCGACTCGCCCCACTTCGCGTCGCCGTTCAGCGCCGGGAAGGCGGCCACCCGCACCACCGGGACGTCGTCGCCGGGGAACTCGTACTCGCTGAGCAGCTCGCGGACCTCCAGCTCGACCAGCTCGAGGAGATCCTCGTCATCGACCATGTCGCACTTGTTCAGCGCCACGACGATGGCCGGCACGCCGACCTGACGGGCGAGCAGCACGTGCTCCTTGGTCTGCGGCATGGGGCCGTCGGTGGCCGCCACGACCAGGATCGCGCCGTCCATCTGGGCCGCGCCGGTGATCATGTTCTTGATGTAGTCGGCGTGGCCGGGGCAGTCGACGTGCGCGTAGTGCCGGCTCTCCGTCTGGTACTCCACGTGCGCGATGGAGATCGTGATGCCGCGCTGACGCTCCTCGGGAGCCTTGTCGATCTCGTCGAACGGCGTGAACGGGTTGAGCTCCGGGTACTTGTCGTGCAGCACCTTGGTGATCGCCGCGGTCAAGCGTGGTCTTGCCGTGGTCGATGTGGCCGATGGTGCCGATGTTGACGTGCGGCTTAGTGCGCTCGAACTTCGCCTTCGCCACTGGGTCCTCCTAGACCTCTCGATGGTCGCCCGGAGGACGCGGTGCCCTCGGACGTACTGGTATTTCCCTGCCCAACCGCCGCAGCGCCAAACCGGATCTGCAACCGCTGGGCGTGCAGGCTCGCCTGCACGGGTCTTGCGGGCGACCATGCGACTGGTCGCCGATTCAGTTGTCTCGCGGTCGCCGGTAGGCGGCCTGATGGGGTCCGGGCTACTCGCCGCGGACCTTGGCGATGATCTCCTCCGACACGGCCTTGGGGACCTGCGCGTAGGAGTCGAACTGCATGGAGTAGCTGGCCCGACCAGAGGTCTTGCTGCGCAGATCGCCGACGTAGCCGAACATCTCCGACAGCGGGACCAGTGCGGTCACCACTCGGGCGCCGGCCCGCTCGTCCATGGCCTGGATGTGGCCGCGGCGGGAGTTCAGGTCGCCGATGACATCGCCCATGTACTCCTCGGGCGTGACGACCTCCACGGCCATCATCGGCTCCAGCAGCACCGGCTTGGCTCGGCGGGCCGCCTCCTTGAACGCCATCGAGCCGGCGATCTTGAAGGCCAGCTCGGAGGAGTCCACGTCGTGGTAGGCGCCGTCCTGCAGCGTCACCTTGACATCCACCATCGGGTAGCCGGCGAGGATGCCGAACTCCATGGCCTCCTGGCAGCCGGCGTCCACCTGGGGATGTACTCCTTGGGGATGCGCCCGCCGGTGATCTTGTCCTCGAACTCGTAGCCGCCGTCGCCCTCGCCGCCGGTGGGTGCGATGTCGATGATGACGCGGCCGAACTGGCCCGAACCGCCGGTCTGCTTCTTGTGGGTGTACTCCACCTTCTGCACCGGCGGCGGTGATGGTCTCGCGGTAGGCGACCTGCGGCTTGCCCACGTTGGCCTCGACCTTGAACTCCCGCCTCATGCGGTCCACCAGGATGTCGAGGTGCAGCTCGCCCATGCCGGAGATGATCGTCTGACCGGTCTCCTCATCGGTGCGCACCTGGAAGGTCGGGTCCTCCTCGGCCAGACCGCTGGATCGCGGTGGCCAGCTTGTCCTGGTCGCTCTTGGTCTTCGGCTCGATGGCCACCGAGATCACCGGGGCCGGGAAGTTCATCGACTCCAGCAGCACCGGATTGGCCGGGTCGCACAGCGTCTCGCCGGTGGTGGTCTGCTTCAGGCCCATCACCGCGACGATCTCGCCGGCGCCGACGCTGGCGATCTCCTCGCGCTTGTTGGCGTGCATCCGGTAGATCTTGCCGATCCGCTCCTTCTTCCCCTTGGTGCTGTTGAGCACCTGGGTGCCGGCCGTCAGCGTCCCGGAGTAGATGCGCAGGTAGGTGAGCTTGCCCAGGTGCGGATCGGACATGATCTTGAAGGCGAGGGATGCGAAGGGCGCGCCGCTGTTCGGCTCCCGGGTGATGGTGGTCTCTTCATCGCCGACCGTGTGGCCCTCGATCGCCTCGACATCCACCGGCGACGGCAGGTAGTCCACGACGGCATCGAGCAGCGGCTGCACGCCCTTGTTCTTGAAGGCCGTCCCGCACAGGACCGGCGTGAGGGTGCCGGCGATGGTCGCGCGCCGGATGGCCGCCTCGAGCTCCTCGACCGAAGGCTCATCGCCCTCGAGGTACTTCTCCATCATCTCGTCGTCGTTCTCGGCGATGGTCTCCAGCAGGCGGTCGCGCCACTCGCGCGCCACCTCCTCGTGCGAGCCCGGGATCGGCTGGACGTCGTAGTCCTCGCCGATCTTCGTCTCGCCCTCCCACACCAGCGCGCGCATGCCGACGAGGTCGATGACGCCCTTGAAATCCGCCTCGGCGCCGATCGGCCACTGCAGCACCAGCGGGGTGGCGTGCAGCCGGTTCTCGATCATGTCGACGCAGCGGTGGAACTCCGCCCCGACGCGGTCGAGCTTGTTGACGAAGCAGATGCGCGGCACGTTGTACCGGTCGGCCTGGCGCCACACCGTCTCCGACTGCGGCTCCACACCGGCGACGCCGTCGAAGACCGCGACCGCGCCGTCCAGCACGCGCAGCGAGCGCTCCACCTCGACGGTGAAGTCCACGTGGCCGGGCGTGTCGATGATGTTGATCTGGTAGTCGTTCCAGTGGCAGGTCGTCGCGGCCGACGTGATCGTGATGCCGCGCTCCTGCTCCTGCTCCATCCAGTCCATCGTCGCGGCGCCTTCGTGCACCTCGCCGATCTTGTAGTTGATGCCGGTGTAGAACAGGATGCGCTCAGTCGTCGTGGTCTTGCCCGCGTCGATGTGCGCCATGATCCCGATGTTGCGGACCTTGGCGAGTTCGTTGTCGCTCTTCGTAGCCACGGCTGGGGCTCCTGCCTTTCTCGTCTGACCTGGACTGTCGTTACCAGCGGTAATGGGCGAAGGCCTTGTTGGCCTCGGCCATCTTGTGCGTGTCCTCGCGCTTCTTCACGCTGGCGCCGAGGCCGTTGGACGCGTCGAGCAGTCTCGTTCATGAGGCGCTCGGTCATCGTCTTCTCGCGGCGCTGCCGGGAGTACGTGATCATCCAGCGCAGGGCGAGGGTGTTGCTGCGGCCGGCGCGCACCTCGACCGGCACCTGGTACGTGGCACCGCCGACGCGGCGGGAGCGCACCTCGAGGGTCGGGACGCACGTTGTCGACCGCGCGGCGCAGCGTGACGACCGGGTCGTTGCCGGTCTTCTCGCGCACGCCCTCCAGGGCGCCGTAGACGATCCGCTCGGCGGTCGAGCGCTTGCCGTCCAGCAGCACCTTGTTCACCAGCTGGGTCACCAGCGGCGATTCGTACACCGGGTCAACGACGACCGGGCGCTTGTCGGCGGGTCCCTTGCGCGGCATGACTACTTCTCCTTCTTCGCGCCGTAGCGAGAGCGGGCCTGCTTGCGATCCTTCACGCCCTGGGTGTCGAGCGTGCCGCGGACGATCTTGTAGCGGACGCCGGGCAGGTCCTTCACACGGCCGCCGCGGACCAGCACCATCGAGTGCTCCTGCAGGTTGTGCTTCTCCCCCGGGATGTACGCCGTGACCTCGATGCCGGAGCTCAGCCGCACGCGCGCGACCTTGCGCAGCGCCGAGTTCGGCTTCTTGGGCGTGGTCGTGTAGACCCGCGTGCACACGCCGCGGCGCTGGGGGCTGCCCTTCAGCGCGGGCGTCTTGTTCTTCGCAACCTTGTCCTGCCGGCCCTTGCGAACCAGTTGCTGGATGGTGGGCACCGCGTCTCCGTGTTCCTCGAAGTTGTCCTACTACGTCTCGTCGCTTGCGCCGGAACAGTTCCGGCTCCCCCGACCCACGCGGTCGGGTGTTTCGTCCAGTCCGCGCGCACCTGCGGCTCCCAAGAGCCGTTGAGGCGATCGAGGCCGAAGCACCGCAGCCGGATGGCCGGTCCTGCCTCGACAGGCCACCAGGGCAGTACCCCGGCGCCCTCCGGCAGGAGCGTGTTCCGTGAGGTATGCACCAGCCCCACCCTCCGCCGTGCACACGGCGACGGTGGGCATGCTGCATGCCACGAGTCACGAGCATACCGGCGCGGAGCCCACACGGTCAAAGCGGCGCTTCAGGCCACCTGCGGACCGACGCCCGGGCGCGCTGGCGGGGCCACATACGCTCCGTGACCGAGGCAGCACAGGAGTCGCCTTAGACTAGTGAAATGGCATCGCGCTGGTGGGCCGTGGGGGTCGGGGGCATGGGTCTGGCGGCAGCATGGCTGCTGGTCGGCGGGACCCAGCTCGGCGATAGCGCGCTCCCAGGCGCCGAGGCCGTCAACAGCACCTCGGCAGCGACCCCATCCCCTGTCGCCCCGCCCGTTGCCGGACAGGTGGCCGAGCGCCGCATCGCCGATCCCGAGATCGATGAACTCTCGGGACTGGCTGCCAGCAGGCTGCATCCGGGGGTCCTGTACGGGATCAACGACTCCGGCGGCGCGCCGGTGGTCTACGCCATCGACGCCACCGGCAACACCGTCGCGCGACTGCGGTTGGACGGGATCACGGCCCGGGACTGGGAAGCGCTGGCGCCCGGCTGGGACGAGTCGGGGCGGCCCATCCTGTGGATCGGGGGCATCGGCGACAACCGGGACAACCAGCAACGGGTTCGGCTGTTGCGCATCGCCGAGCCGACCCAGCTGGTCGACCAGTCCGTGGCCTTCGAGGACTACTGGATCACCTACGAGGACGGGCCTCACAACGCCGAGGCCCTCCTGGTCCACCCCGAGACCGGTGAGATCGCCGTGGTGACGAAGGGCAGCGGCGGACCCGGTGCCATGTATCGACCCACTGGTCCGCTGCGCGAAGCGCAGACCAACGAACTGACGGCGGGTCATGGACGTGCCCGCGAGCATCACCGATGGCGCCTGGGAACTGTCCCCGGCCGGCGAGCCACGCCTCGTCCTCGTGGACTACTGGCGCATCCACCGGCTCCAGGGCTCGCAGTGGGTCTCGCAGTACGGCCCGCTGCAACTGCAGCGCGAAGCGCTCGCCTGGCCTTGGCTGCCCGACGCCGGCCCCAATGACACAGTGCTCGTCGGCAGCGAGGGGACCAACTCCACGATCCTGACCGCGCAGCTGCCGTAGTCCGGCTCCTCATCAATCGGGGTGTCGTGCTGCGCCGGCGGGCCGCACGGTTGATGGGTCGGGCTCGTCCGAGGGATGGGCTTCCCTCCGCGGCCTCACCCGCTGCCCGGTCATCTGGAGCCCGGTAGTACGCCGGAGCCCAGCGAGTCGATGCCCTGCTGCCTACCGCCTGCCGCCTGCCGCCTGCCGCCTGCCTGCCTGCTGCCTGCCGCCTGCCGCCTGCTGCCTGCTGCCTGCTGCCTGCCGCAGCCTGCCTGCTGCCTCATCGCCTTGCGCTTCGCGCGGTCGATTCGCGGCATGCGTCGATCCTGGTCTCGTCGAGGCATACCGCGTCGCCTCGACCGCGGCGTGGCCGTCGTCGGCGATTGGCGCGGCACCACTCATCGGTCCCGACGACCCAGCACGCCAGGAGCCCTGCAGACGGCAGGCTGGAACGCCTCCGCGAATCTGCCTCCGCCTTCCGCAACCTCACCCAATCCATCGCACGCGCGCTGCTGAAGGCCGACGGATTCCGACCCCGCCACCCCGTCCCGATCGTCGTGAGCCTGCAAACCTTGGTGTCTGATGCAGGCCTGCCCGGTGCGAGGGTTGAGAACCCCTACCGGACAGGCAACTGTGCACCCGGTTCGGGGGTCTGCACCCGGGACGGGGGCTCAATACCCCTCTCGGACGGCAACAGTGCACCCGGTTCGGGGGTCTGCACCCGCGACGGCCTGCCCTCGGGGGTCTGCACCCGCGACGGGGGCTCAGGGCCCCGATTCGGCCGATTCCGCCCCCGCGCCGGGTGCAAACCCCCGAACCGGGTGCAGACGTGCCCCGGAAACCGGCCGATTCCGCCCCCGCGCCGGGTGCAAACCCCCGAACCGGGTGCAGACGTCCCCGGTGCGGCGGCGAAGGCCAGCGGGTGGAGCGACTAGGCGCCGGCGACTCGACCAGGGCGTCCATGGACCGCTCGCTCCTAACCATCGACACAAGAGCCAACCACACTCCCGATAGCGCGCAGCACTCCCGACCGCGCTCAGCCCCTCAGCCCGACCAGCCCCTCAGCCCGACCAGCCCCTCAGCCCGACCAGCACCTCAGCCCGACCAGCCCGTCCCCGCGCCCGCACCACCGCCGACCGACGTCCCACGGCAGCGCCGGGTTATCGCATGTGGCCCGCAACGACAGCGGTGGCCCGCGCCGCGCCAGTCGCGCAGCACGGGCCACCGTCAAATGGCGCCGGGGATGCGCTACCAGCGGTCCCGGGCGTCGTAGTCGTCCAGCGGCACCGACGCTCCATCGACGTCGCCGAAGCCCGCTGCGTAGATCGACTCGTCGTAGGGCGTGAACGCCGGGTACATCGCGTTCTTGGCCTCCTCGGTCGGCTCCACCGCGATGTCGGCGTACACCGACATGCCGGTCCCGGCCGGGATGAGCTTGCCCAGGATGACGTTCTCCTTCAGGCCCAGCAGCGGATCGCTCCTGGAGTTCATCGCAGCATCGGTGAGGACGCGCGTGGTCTCCTGGAACGACGCCGCGGACAACCAGGAGTCGGTCGCCAGCGAGGCCTTCGTGATGCCCATCAGCTCCGGACGGCCCGAGGCTGGGCGACCGCCATCGGTGACGATCTGCCGGTTGTGCCGCTCGAAGGAGCGGCGATCGACCAGCTCGCCGGTGAGGAACTCCGAGTCGTTCGACTCGATGATGGTCACCCGCCGCAGCATCTGGCGGATGATCACCTCGATGTGCTTGTCGTGGATCGACACACCCTGGCTGCGGTAGACGTCCTGCACCTGCTCGACCAGGTGCTTCTGGACCTCTCGCGGGCCGAGGATGCGCAGCACCTGCTTGGGATCGACCACGCCCTTGATCAGCAGCGTCCCGGCCGAGACCTCCTGGCCATCCTCCACCAGCAGTGTGGTGCGGCGACCGACCTTGTGCTCATCCGGCTCCGACCCATCGGACGGCTCCACGATGATCTTGCGGGTCTTGTCGGTCTCTTCGATCCGGATCGTGCCGTTCGCCTCGGCGATCGGTGCGACCCCCTTCGGGGTGCGGGCCTCGAACAGCTCCACCACACGCGGCATGCCGTGTGTGATGTCCTCGCCGGCGACACCGCCGGTGTGGAAGGTGCGCATCGTCAGCTGCGTGCCCGGTTCGCCGATGGACTGGGCCGCGATGATGCCGATCGCCTCACCGACATCCACCAGGTGACCGCTGGCCAGCGAGCGCCCGTAGCACTTCGCGCAGACGCCGACCTTGCTGTCGCACTGCAGCACCGAGCGCACCCGCACGGTGTCCACCCCGGCGTCCACGAGGCGCTCCACCATGGCCATGGTGATCTCCTCGCCGGCCACGGCCAGCACCTCGCCATCGACCTCCGCGTCCCGCGAGAGCAGGCGGGAGACCACGGCTGTATCGGCGTTGGCCAGCGCCTTGCGCTGGTCGCCGACCATCTCCGCGATCGGGATGGCCACGCCGCGCTCCGTGCCGCAGTCGGTCTCCCGGACGATCACATCCTGCGCCACATCCACCAGGCGCCGGGTGAGGTACCCGGACTCGGCGGTGCGCAGCGCGGTGTCGGCCAGACCCTTGCGGGCGCCGTGGGTGGAGATGAAGTACTCCAGCACCGTCAAGCCCTCGCGGAAGTTGGACTTGATGGGTCGCGGGATGAACTCGCCCTTCGGGTTGGCCATCAGGCCGCGCATGCCGGCGATCTGCCGGATCTGGCTGTAGTTACCGCGGGCTCCCGAGGTCACCATGATGTTGATCGGGTTGTCCAGCGGGAACGCGTCCTGCATCTTCTTGCCGAGTTCGTCGGCGGTGCGCTGCCAGATGACGATCATGTCCTGCCGGCGCTCTTCCTGGGTCATCGCGCCCAGGTCCGCCTTGCGCTGCACCTGGGCCGCCTCGTCCTCGGCGCGTGCGAGCAGCTCCTCCTTGTCGGACGGCGAGACCACATCGGAGATGGCGATCGTCACTCCCGACCGCGTCGCCCAGTAGAAGCCCAGCGCCTTGAGCCGGTCCAGGGTCTCGGCGACGTCGGTCTTGGAGTAGCGCTCGGCCAACCGGTTGACCAGCTCGCCGAGCTCCCGCTTGTCCACGAGCCGCTCGACGTACTCGAAGTCGTTCGGCAGCGCCTCGTTGAACAGCGCCCGCCCCAACGTCGTCTGCAGGGTGACCGGTTGGCCCGGCTCCCATCCATCGGGTCGCTGTGACGCCGGCGGGATCACGTCGGCCATCCGGATCTTGACGGGCGCGCGAAGCGACAGGCTGCCGTTGTCGAATGCCATCATCGCTTCGCCGGGCGAGGCGAAGACCCGGCCCGCGCCGGCGTCGTCGCCGCGCTCACCGGTCAGGTAGAACACGCCGAGCACCATGTCCTGGGTCGGCGTGGTGATCGGCTTGCCATTGGCCGGCGACAGGATGTTGTTCGTCGACAGCATGAGGATCCGGGCCTCCGCCTGCGCCTCAGCACTCAGCGGCAGGTGCACCGCCATCTGGTCGCCGTCGAAGTCGGCGTTGAAGGCGGTGCAGACCAGCGGATGGATCTGGATCGCCTTGCCCTCGATGAGCTGCGGCTCGAAGGCCTGGATTCCCAGACGGTGCAGCGTGGGGGCCCGGTTCAGCAGCACCGGATGCTCCGTGATGACCTCTTCCAGGACGTCCCACACCTGCGGCCGCGACCGCTCCACCATGCGCTTGGCGCTCTTGATGTTCTGCGCGTGCGACAGGTCCACCAGGCGCTTCATGACGAAGGGCTTGAACAGTTCCAGGGCCATCTGCTTGGGCAGGCCGCACTGGTGCAGCTTCAGCTGCGGCCCGACCACGATCACCGAGCGGCCCGAGTAGTCCACGCGCTTGCCGAGCAGGTTCTGGCGGAACCGGCCCTGCTTGCCCTTCAGCATGTCCGACAGCGACTTCAGCGGCCGGTTGCCCGGCCCGGTGACCGGGCGGCCGCGGCGGCCGTTGTCGAACAGCGCATCCACCGACTCCTGCAGCATGCGCTTCTCGTTGTTGATGATGATCTCGGGCGCCCCGAGGTCCTGCAGCCGCTTGAGCCGGTTGTTCCGGTTGATGACGCGCCGGTACAGGTCGTTGAGGTCGGACGTGGCGAATCGGCCGCCGTCCAGCTGCACCATCGGGCGCAGATCCGGCGGGATCACCGGGATCGCGTCGAGCACCATGCCCATGGGGCTGTTGTTGGTGTTGAGGAATGCACTGACCACCTTCAGCCGCTTCAGCGCGCGGGTCTTGCGCTGGCGGCTGCCAGTGGCGATCTGCTCCTTCAGCGACTCGGCCTCGGCCTCGAGGTCGAAGCTCTGCAACCGCTGCTGGATCGCCTCGGCACCCATGTAGCCCTTGAAGTAGCGGCCGTACCGCAGCCGCATGTCGCGGTACAGCACCTCGTCGCCCTCGAGGTCCTGCACCTTCAGGGAGCGGAAGCGGTCGAAGACCCGATCCAGGTGGGCGATCTCGCCCTCCGATCTTGGTGCGCAACTTCTTCATCTCGCGCTCGGCGGCGTCGCGGACCTTCTTCTTGACGGCGGCCTTCTCGTCGTTGGCCTCCAGAACCGCAAGGTCCTCCTCGAGCTTCGCCGCGATCTTGCCCAGCTCGGCGTTCATCCGCTGCTCGAGGCGCTGCTTCTCCTCCGCGTGGCTGCGCTCCAGAGTGGGCAGGTCGTTGTGGCGGCCCTCGTCGTCCACCCAGGTGATCATGTGGGCGGCGAAGTAGATGACCTTCTCCAGGTCCTTGGGGGCCAGGTCCAGCAGGTAGCCCAGCCGGCTCGGGACGCCCTTGAAGTACCAGATGTGGGTGACCGGGGCGGCCAGCTCGATGTGGCCCATCCGCTCGCGCCGCACCTTGGCGCGGGTGACCTTCACACCGCAGCGCTCGCACACGATCCCCTTGAAGCGGACCCGCTTGTACTTGCCGCAGTAGCACTCCCAGTCCCGGGTGGGACCGAAGATCTTCTCGCAGAACAGCCCCTCGCGCTCCGGCTTGAGGGTGCGGTAGTTGATGGTCTCGGGCTTCTTGACCTCGCCCTCCGACCAAGTACGGATCTCGTCGGCCGTGGCAAGGCCGATCTGCAACTGGTCGAAGAAGTTGACGTCCAGCACGGTGGTGATTTCCTTCGTCTCGTCAGCGTCGGTAGTGGTGTGTGCGATGCCGGGCCGATCGCGTCCGGCGTTGGGCCGGGGCCGCGATCGGCCGGCTCATCAGACGTCGTCGACGCTGGCCGGCTCGCGCCGGGACAGGTCGATCCCGAGTTCCTCGGCAGTGCGGAAGTCGTCTTCGTCGGTGTCCTTCATGTCGATCTCACGGCCATCCGCCGACAGCACCCGCACGTTCAGGCACAGCGACTGCATCTCCTTCATGAGCACCTTGAAGGATTCCGGGATGCCGGGCTCGGGGATGTTCTCGCCCTTCACGATGGCCTCGTAGACCTTCACGCGGCCGATCACGTCGTCGGACTTGATGGTGAGCAGCTCCTGCAGCGCGTAGGCCGCACCGTAGGCCTCCAGCGCCCAGACCTCCATCTCGCCGAAGCGCTGCCCGCCGAACTGCGCCTTCCCGCCCAGCGGCTGCTGCGTGATCATCGAGTACGGGCCGGTGGAGCGGGCGTGGATCTTGTCGTCCACCAGGTGCAGCAGCTTCAGGATGTACATGTAGCCGACCGTCACCGGCTGCGGGTACGGCTCGCCGGAGCGGCCGTCGTACAGCCGGGCCTTGCCGTCGGCGCCGACCAGGCGGTTGCCATCATCGTCGGGCCGGGTGTTCGCCAGCAGCGACTTCAGCACCTGCTCGCGGGCGCCGTCGAACACCGGGGTCGCCACGTTGGTGTTCGGTGGCGCCGCCATCGGCTCGCCGGCGAAGGCCTCGGCGGCCGGGCTGCCCTCGGGCACGTCCCAACCGGCATGCGCCACCCACCCCAGGTGCGTCTCCAGGATCTGGCCGATGTTCATCCGGCCCGGGACGCCGAGCGGGTTCAGCACGATGTCGACGGGGGTGCCGTCCTCCAGGAACGGCATGTCCTCCACCGGCAGGATCTTGCCGATGACGCCCTTGTTCCCGTGTCGGCCGGCGAGCTTGTCGCCCTCCTTGATCTTGCGCTTCTGCGCCACGTAGACCCGGACCAGCTGGTTCACGCCGGCGGGCAGCTCATCGCCGTCCTCACGGCTGAACTCGCGCACCCCGATCACCTTGCCGGATTCGCCGTGCGGCACCTTCAGCGAGGTGTCGCGGACCTCCTTGGCCTTCTCGCCGAAGATCGCGCGCAGCAACCGCTCCTCCGGGGTGAGCTCCGTCTCGCCCTTCGGCGTGGTCTTGCCGACCAGGATGTCGCCGGGCAGCACGTCGGCGCCGATCCGGATGACGCCGCGCTCGTCGAGATCGGCCAGCACGTCGTCGGCCAGGTTCGGGATCTCGCGGGTCAACTCCTCCGGGCCCAACTTGGTATCGCGGGCATCGATCTCGTACTCCTCGATGTGGATCGAGCTGAGCACGTCGTCCTGGACCAGTCGCTGGGACAGGATGATCGCGTCCTCGTAGTTGTGGCCCTCCCACGGCATGAAGGCCACCAACAGGTTGCGGCCAAGCGCCATCTCGCCGCCGTCGGTGCTCGGCCCGTCGGCGATGACCTGCCCGGCCTCCACCCGGTCGTTCAGGCCGACGATGGGCCGCTGGTTGTAGCAGGTGCCCTGGTTGCTGCGGCGGTACTTGCGCAGGTAATAGGTGCTGTACTGCCCGCTGTCAGACATCACGACGATGTAGCTCGCCGAGACCTCGACGATCACCCCGGCCTCCACGGCCACGACGACGTCGCCGGCATCCTTGGCGGCTCGGTACTCCATACCGGTCCCCACCAGGGGGGCCTCGGCCCGCAACAGGGGCACGGCCTGCCGCTGCATGTTGGAGCCCATCAGCGCACGGTTGGCGTCGTCGTGCTCCAGGAACGGAATCATCGCGGTGGCGACCGACACCATCTGCCGCGGCGAGACGTCCATGAAGTCCACGTCGGTGCCCGGGATGAAGTCGACCTCGCCGCCCTTGGTGCGCACCAGCACCTTCTCCTCGGCGAAGGTGCCGTCCTCGTTCAGCGGGGAGTTCGCCTGGGCGATGACGAAGCGGTCCTCCTCATCGGCGGTCAGGTACGAGATCGTCTCGGTGACCACGCCATCGACGACCTTGCGGTACGGCGTCTCCACGAAGCCGAAGGCGTTGACCCGCCCATAGGACGACAGCGAACCGATGAGACCGATGTTGGGGCCTTCCGGCGTCTCGATCGGGCACATCCGGCCGTAGTGGGAGGGGTGCACGTCCCGGACCTCGACGCCGGCCCGCTCGCGGGACAGACCGCCCGGACCCAGGGCCGAGAGGCGGCGCTTGTGGGTCAGTCCCGCCAGCGGGTTGGTCTGGTCCATGAACTGCGACAACTGGCTGGTGCCGAAGAACTCCTTGATCGCCGCCACGACGGGGCGGATGTTGATCAGGGTCTGCGGGGTGACGCTCTTGGCCTCCTGCGTCGTCATGCGCTCCTTGACGACGCGCTCCATCCGGGACAGGCCCTGCCGGATCTGATTCTGGATGAGCTCGCCGACCGTCCGCAGTCGACGGTTGCCGAAGTGGTCGATGTCGTCGGTCTCGACGGGCACCTCGCCGGCCGGCACCGCCAGCATCTCCTCGCCGGCGTGCAGCGCCGCGAGGTATTCGATGGCGGCGGCGATGTCCTCATCGGTCAGGATCGTGGCCATCGGATCGACCTGCAGGCCCAGCTTCTTGTTCACCTTGTACCGGCCGACCTTGGCCAGGTCGTACCGCTTGGGGGTGAAGTACAACCCGTTGAGCAGGTTGCGGCCGTTGTCCACGGTCTGCGGCTCGCCCGGGCGCATCTTGCGGTACAGGTCCACCAGGGCCTCGTCCTGGGTGTGGACGTGGTCCTTCTCCAGGGTCTGCATCACCGATTCGAACCGGCCGAACCGCTCAGCGATCCTCTCGGCGTCCCAGCCGAGGGCCTTCAACAGCACCGTCACGTTCTGCTTGCGCTTGCGATCGAGCCGAACGCTGACGATGTCCTTCTTGTCGATCTCGAATTCCAGCCACGCACCCCGGCTCGGGATGACCCGCGCGACGAAGACGTCCTTGTCCGAGGTCTTGTCCACGCTGCGCTCGAAGTAGACGCCCGGCGACCGGACCAACTGCGACACCACGACGCGCTCGGTGCCGTTGATCAGGAACGTGCCCTTGTCGGTCATCAAGGGGAAGTCGCCCATGAACACGGTTTGCGACTTGATGGCGCCGGAGCTCTCTTCCCACAGCTCGGCAGTGATGAACATCGGAGCCGCGAAGGTCAGATCCTTCTCCCGGCACTCCTCGATGGTGTAGCCGGGCTCCTCGATCTTGCAGTCGCGCAGGGTCAGTGACATGGAGCCCTGGAAGTCCTCGATGCCGCCGAGCTCCTCGAAGATCTCGTTCAGGCCGGACGTGGTGTTGACGTCGGTGCGGCCCTCCGCGGCGGCCTCCGCAACGCGCGCCGCCCAGCGCTCATTACCGACGAGCCAGTCGAAGCTCTCCCGCTGCAGTGCCAGCAGATCGGGCAGCTCGAGCGGCTCGTGGATGCGAGCGAAGGAAACTCGGTTGGGGGTGGCAGGGACAGTCTCGTCGATGTGCGAGGCGGTCAAGTGGTGTCCTTCCGGGACAGCGCGCTCATCTCACCCGAATGGCACTACCCCCACCCCACCGTGCACCAGTCACCGTTCCCGGGCGCGGTTCGGGTCCAGTGACTGGGGGCTCATTTGCGGAGGCAGCGCAAAACCCAACGGTATCCTGTACGGACACGAAATGGCAACACGCCTGGGCTACTATGCCCGCCGCGGTCGAGGGCGTACCGCTTCGGGCGGTGGCTGGCGGTGGGCGCCGTTTCGCGGGGACGGCTGATTCGCGGCTGCTCAGGGCAGGGACGGAACTGCGCTTCGTGCGGGTCTCGGGGCGTGCTGGGCTGAGGGCGCCTCCGGCGAGGCGACCGTGCGCTGATTGTGGGAGTGCGCGTCCGGTGCGGGGACCGTCAGCGCCTCCGGGACGGCAACGGTGCACCCGGCGTGGGGGTCTGCACCCGGGACGGTGGCTGTGCGCGCCTCCGGGACGGCAACGGTGCACCCGGCATGGGGGTCTGCACCCGGGACGGTGGCTGTGCGCCCCGATCTGGCCGATTCCGCCCCCGCAACGGGTGCAAACCCCCGAACCGGGTGCAGTCCTGCGCCCCGATCTGGCCGATTCCGCCCCCGCAACGGGTGCAAACCCCCGAACCGGGTGCAGTCCTGCACCGCGCATCCGGCCGATACCGCCTTCTTGCCCGGTGCAGACGTCCCCGACGCATGGGCCGCCCTGGCCGCTCACGCAACTGGACCCGCTGGTCACTGGGGACACGATTCGGGCGCCAGGCGTCCCGCCCGCTCCACCCGCCGACACCGGAGCACACCACACTGTCGATTGCGAAGAGTCCGCGAATCTGCGCCGCCGACCCGCCACACAGCACCGCGGGCGGCCCCAACCGTTGGTGGGACCGCCCGCGGGCGATGGTTGTGATCCGTCAGATGGTTACTTGACGGTGACCTTGGCGCCGACCGCCTCGAGGGCCTCCTTGGCCTTCTCAGCAGCCTCCTTCTCGACCTTCTCCAGGACGGGCTTCGGCGCACCCTCGACCAGATCCTTGGCCTCCTTCAGGCCCAGGCTCGTCAGCGCGCGGACCTCCTTGATGACCTTGATCTTCTGGTCGCCGGCGCTGTCCAGGATCACGTCGAACTCGTCCTGCTCGGCAGCGGCCTCGGCCTCACCGCCGGCGGCCGGACCCGCACCTGCCGCGGCAACCGCAACCGGGGCGGCCGCGGTGACCTCGAAGGTCTCCTCGAACTTCTTCACGAACTCGCTCAGCTCGATCAGCGTCATCTCCTTGAACGCGTCGAGCAGTTCGTCTGTCGTCAGCTTCGCCATGGTGGCGTTCCTTTCTCTGCTCCGGCCGAGGGCCGGACGTTGTCGTCACCGCGGCGCCGACCGCCGCGGGTCAGGGCGTCAGCCCTCGGTGGTCTCCTGCGACGCGTCGCTGGAGTCGGCGGCTTCGTCGGAGACGTCCGACGCAGTCGCCTCGGCCGCCGCTGGGGCGTCCGAAGTGTGATCGGCGGCGGGTGCCGCGGCGCCGGCTCCGCCGGCCAGGATGGACGGGTCCTCTTCGGCCTTGACCCGCAGCGCCTCCACGGTCCGGGCAGCCTGCGCCAGCGGCGCGTTGAACAGTGCGGCGGCCTGCGACATCGACGCCTTCATGGCGCCGGCCAGCTTGGCCAGCAGCACCTCGCGGGACTCCAGGTCGGCGAGCTTGGCGACCTCGGCCGCGGACAGCACCTTGCCGTCCATGTAGCCGGCCTTGATGACCAGCGCCTCGTGCTGCTTGGCGAAGTCGCGCAGGCTCTTGGCGGCTTCCACCGGGTCGCCGGAGATGAATGCAATGGCGCTCGGGCCCGCGAACTGGTCTTCCAGGCCATCCACGCCCGCCTGTGCGGCGGCCCGCTTGGTCAAGGTGTTCTTCACGACGGCGTAGGTCGTGTCCGGCCCCAGGGAGCGGCGCAGTTGCGACATCTGCGCCACGCTGAGGCCGCGGTACTCGGTCAACACCGTCGCCGACGCCTCCTCGAACTTCTTCGAGAGTTCGTCGATGACGGCGGACTTGTCCGTCCGCGCCATTGAGTGTCCTTCCTCCGGACTGGGTGGGACCGTCGGGCCAACAAAAAAGCCCCAGCGACAGGCGCTGAGGCTCAACCGTCCGGAGGACGCTCTACTCACACACCTGCGCAGGCGCCCTGTCGGGCTTTGCGTCGCAAACGCGACACCGGCGGTCTTCGGCTCCACCATCGTAGAGGCCGCAGCCGGGGAGGCAAAATCGGGCGCGGTGCAGAGGCGAACTGGGCGCGCCTCCGCAGTGTCGGTGAGCGACAGCACAGCGGCGCGGGACCGGATCGGGTGGATCCGTCCCGCGCCGCGGCAAGACCATCGTGTGCTGCTACATCCCCGACAGGTCCAGCGGGATGCCCGGCCCTATCGTGGTCGACATGACGGCCTTCTTGATGTAGCGGCCCTTGGCGGAGGACGGCTTCAACCGCTCGACCTCGTCCAGGGCGGCCTGGAAGTTCTCCTGCAGGTGCGGCCTCGCTGAAGGAGACCTTGCCGATGATGAAGTGCAGGTTGGCGTGCTTGTCCACCCGGAACTCGATCTTGCCGCCCTTGATCTCGCTGACCGCCTTGGCCACGTCCATGGTCACGGTCCCGGTCTTGGGGTTCGGCATCAGGCCGCGCGGGCCCAGGATCTTGCCGAGCCGGCCGACCTTGCCCATCTGGTCGGGGGTGGCCACGGCGGCGTCGAAGTCGGTCCAGCCACCGGAGATCTTGGCCACCAGGTCGTCGCTGCCGACCTCGTCGGCTCCGGCCGCAACAGCCGCCTCAGCCGCTGGGCCGGTGGCGAACACCACCACGCGGGCGGTCTTGCCGGTGCCGTGCGGCAGGTTGACCGTGCCGCGGACCATCTGGTCGGCCTTGCGGGGATCGACGCCGAGTCGCAGGGCAACCTCGACGGTGGCATCGAACTTCGCCTTGCCGGTCTGCTTGGCGAGCGCAATAGCCTCGCCGATCGGGTACTGGGTGTCCGGCTTGACGAGTTCGCTACCGGCTCGGTACTGCTTGCTGCGCTGCATCGCTGACTGCTCCTTCTCTGCAGTTCGTGGTCCTGCGGGCGAGCGCTCGCCCTGCCACGGGGGTTTGGGGTGCGGCCTCAGCCGCTGACGGAGACGCCCATCTGCCGGGCGGTGCCCTCGATGATCTTCATCGCGGCGTCGATGTCATTGGCGTTGAGGTCCGGCATCTTCTTCTCCGCGATCTCGCGGACCTGATCGCGCGTGATGGTCCCGGCCTTGTCGGTCAACGGATTGCTGGCGCCCTTGCTGATGCCGGCGGCCTTGAGGATGAGCTTCGCGGCCGGCGGGGTCTTCAGCACGAAGTCGAAACTGCGGTCGTCGTAGACCGTGATCTCGACCGGCACGACCTCGCCGCGCTGCGACTCGGTCGCGGCGTTGTAGGCCTTGCAGAACTCCATGATGTTCACGCCGTGCTGACCCAGGGCCGGACCGACCGGCGGTGCCGGATTGGCCTTGCCTGCCTGGATCTGCAACTTGATGAAACCGGTGACCTTCTTGCGCTTCTTCGGTGCTGCCATGGCGGTGGTGGATCCTTACTCGATTGCTTGGCGGTGGGTGGTGCGGACAGCCTCAGATTGCTGTGACCTGGTCGAATCGCAGTTCGACCGGCGTGTCCCGGCCGAACAACTCGACCATGGCGGTAACGCGCTGAGACTCGGTGTTGATCTCGGAGATGGTGGCCTGCAGAGATTCGAACGGCCCATCGACAACGGTGACGACGTCACCGATGCTGTACTCCGAGACTGCGGCCTGCGAGGCCGGGCGGCCCGGGACAGCCTCCTCCTCGACCGACTTGCGGTCGGCGGGGCGCTCCGGGCCCTTCAGCATTTCGTAGACCTCGGGCACGCTGAGCGGGATCGGATCTCCGCCATGGCCCACGAAGCCGGTCACGCCGGGCGTGTTGCGGATGGCGGTCCATGACGTCGGCGAGTGCTCCATGCGCACCAGGACGTATCCGGGCAGCTTCACCCGCTCCACGCGCTTGCGCTCGCCCTTCTTGATCTCCCAGACGGTCTCCATGGGCACCTCGACCTGGAAGATCTCCTCCTCCAAATCCTGGTTGACCCGAGCCACCTCGATGTTCTGCTTCACCCGTCGCTCGTAGCCGGCGTAGGAGTGCACCACGTACCACTCCCCCGGCGCCACCTGCAGCGCCTCCAGGAGTTCGGCGTTGGGGTCCTCGACCACCTCGTCGGCGGTGTCGTCGACCACCGCATCGGCGGCGGCCTCGACCACCTCGTCGGCGGTGTCGTCGACCACCGCATCGGCGGCGGCGTCGGCCAGGTTGGCAGACTCCTCCGGCAACGCCTCGGCGGCGACGGAACCCTCCGGCTCCGGGGTGAGCGTCTCGTCAGACACGGTGCTCCACGTCCTTACGTATGGTTCGGCTGTTCGACTGCTACTCGCTGCCGAACACGGCCAGGACCCCCTGCGTGAACAGGAAGTCGTACAGCGCCACGATCCCGGCCATGATCAGCACGAAGATGATCACCACCCACGTATAGGTGATCAACTCCTTGCGGGTCGGCCAGATGACCTTGCGCAGTTCGGCGATGACCTCGCGGATGAACAACGAGATCCGCGCGAACAGCCCAGGCTTGTCCGACTGCTTCGTCGGCTTCTTGCCCGGGCCGGAGGAGTCTGGAGTGTGCGTACTGGTGTCGCTCACGAATCCTCCGCCTCGATCGAATCACTGCTGGTGCCCGCTGCAGCGCACTGCACGGGCGTCGCCGGCCCGCCGAGGACGGCGTCCGGGACGCGCAGGGCCGGAGGGACTTGAACCCCCAACCGCCGGTTTTGGAGACCGGTGCTCTACCAATTGAGCTACGACCCTAGGGTGCCGCCGTCACCGTGCCCAGCGCAGCGCACAGTGACGACACCTTCGCGTCAGTGTAGGGCTACCGCAACACAGCGGTCCAATCCCGTCCGGCGCGCCCCCGCCCAAGGCGTCCTGCGGCTTTGCGAGAATGGTCGCCATGACCACCACCGCCAGGATCTCACACCGCATCGGCGCCATCGCCGAATCCGCCACACTCGCGGTGGATGCCAAGGCCAAGGCGCTCAAAGCCGCCGGCCGTCCGGTGATCGGCTTCGGCGCGGGCGAACCCGACTTCCCGACCCCCGACTACATCGTCGCCGCCGCCATCGAGGCGTGCGCCGACCCGGCCATGCACCGCTACACACCGGCGGCCGGACTGCCTGCGCTGCGGGAGGCCGTGGCGGCCAAGACCGCCAGGGATTCCGGCCTGGAGGTCCCCGCGTCGTCGGTGCTGATCACCAATGGCGGCAAGCAGGCCATCTACAACGCCTGTGCAACGCTGCTCGACCCGGGCGACGAAGTCCTGCTGCCTGCGCCGTACTGGACCACCTACCCCGAGGCCATCGGCCTGGCCGGCGGCACTGCCGTCGTGGTGCCCACCGACGAGACCACCGGCTACCGGACCTCCCCCGCCCAGCTGGAGCAGTACCTGTCGGACCGCACGAAGGTGCTGATGTTCGTCTCGCCGTCCAACCCCACCGGCGCGGTCTACACCCCGGCCGAGGTGGAGGCGATCGGCCAGTGGGCGGTCGAGCGCGGCCTGTGGGTGATCACCGATGAGATCTATGAGCATCTCGTCTACGGGGATGCCGAGTTCGCCTCCATGCCGACGCTGGTGCCGGCACTGCAGGAGCGCTGCGTCGTGGTCAACGGCGTGGCCAAGACCTACGCGATGACCGGATGGCGCGTGGGCTGGATGATCGGCCCGGCCGACGTGGTGAAGGCCGCCGGCAACCTGCAATCGCACGCGACGAGCAACGTGTGCAACGTGGCGCAGCGGGCCGCGCTGGCTGCGGTCAGCGGCGACCTGGCGGCGGTGGAGCAGATGCGGGAGGCCTTCGACCGGCGGCGCAGGACCATGACCGACCTGCTCAACGGGATCCCCGGTGTGACCTGCCCCGAGCCGGAGGGGGCGTTCTACGCCTATCCGTCGGTGAAGGGCGTGCTGGGTCGGTCGATCCGCGGCAAGGTTGCGGCGTCCTCCGCAGAGCTCGCCGGGCTGATCCTGGACGAGGCGGAGGTGGCGGTGGTGCCCGGGGAGGCCTTCGGTACACCGGGCTACCTGCGGCTGTCCTATGCACTCGGCGACGACGACCTCGTCGAAGGCGTCGGCCGCATCGCTGCACTGCTCGGCGAGGCCGGGTAGTCGGAGCAAGTCCCCCCGTCAGTGCGCCCCGGGGACCTCCCGGCCGTGCCGTCCGGCGCCGCGTGCGAAGCGCTGCGCACCGGCCTGCGCCTCCCCCGATTCCAGGACTGCTCGACCGCCGGCCGCCTCCCGGTACAGCGCGGCGTCGATCTGCAGATCCCACTGCTCGCGCGCGGAGGCCAGATCCTCCCGCAGGCACTGCTGGGGGAATGCTGAGAGCGCCGCGGCAAGGTCCAGCGCGGCCGGCAGCGCCTCACCGGGCGGGACGACGCGGTGCACCAAGCCGATGTCCAGCGCCTCCGCAGCGCCTACACCGCGGCCGGTGAGGATCAGGTCCATGGCCCGGCTGTGCCCGATGAGTCGGGGCAGCCGTACCGTGCCGCCGTCGATGAGCGGCACTCCGAAGCGCCGGGAGAAGACGCCGAGGATCGCATCGGCCGCGGCGACCCGTAAGTCGCACCAGATGGCCAGTTCCAGTCCGCCTGCCACCGCGTAGCCCTCGACGGCCGCGATGACCGGCTTGGCCAGCTGCAGGCGGGTCGGGCCCATCGGGGCGGGCGAGCCCACCATCCGGGCGGTGGCCCGCACGTCGTTGGGCCGCCCGTCCGCGATGGCCACCAGGTCCGCCCCGGCGCAGAACGTCCCGGCTGCGCCGCAGAGCACGGCAACGTCGTAGCGCGGGTCGGTGTCGAAGGCTGCGAAGGACTCGTACAGTCGCGCGGCGGTGACCCGATCGACCGCGTTGCGCCGCTCCGGTCGGTCGATGGTGACCAGCAGCGTTCGGCCGACAGCCTCGGTACGGACGGTCATGCAGCTATCGTGCCGTGCCATACCCGCCTGGTGGCCAGCAGCCCCACCAGCGTCAGTGCGGCGAATCCGGCCCCCGCCGCGAACGTCGCCGGTGGGCCCGCCGATTCCCACAGCACCCCGGCCAGCACGCTGCCCACCAGCAGCATCACGCCGGAGACCACGTTGAAGATGCCGAACGCCGTCCCCCGCAGCCGGCCCGGCGCCGTCAGCGACACCAGGGCGGCGAACAGCCCCTGGGTCATGCCGAGATGGACACCCCACAGGGCAGCGCCCAGGACGACCCCCGGCACACCCGTGGCTGCGGCCAGAGCCAGTTGCGCCAGCAGCAGGGCACCGACGCCCCCCACGACGAGGGCTAGCCGCATGCCGCGATCAACCATGACGCCGACCGGATAGGCCATGGCGGCTGCCAGCAGATTCATGACGACGAACACCAGCGGCACCAGGGCCAGGGTCATCCCGACATCGGAGCCGCGCAGCACGAGGAATGCCTCGCTGAACCGGCCTAGCGCGAACACGGCACCGACCGCGGTCACTGCCCAGAAGGGGCCCGGCAGCAGCGACAGGTATTCGCGGCGAATGGGAAAGACGGCCCGGTGCTCGGGTGGGCGGGGCGGTTCCCGTACCCCCAGCACGAGCACGGCCACCGCCGCCACGGCTGGGATCACTGCGACCCAGAAGACGGCGCGGATGTCGTCCTGCCAGGCCACCATCAGCCCGACCGCGACGAGTGGGCCGAGCAGCGCTCCCACCGTGTCGAGCCCCTGGCGCAGCCCGAAGGCGCGGCCCCGCTGGTCCGGCGAGGTGATGTCGGCAACCAGGGCGTCGCGGGGAGCCCCTCGGATGCCCTTGCCGACCCGGTCGGCGAACCGGGCGGTCAGCACCATGCCCACGGTTGTCGCCACGGCGAACAGCGGCTTGGTGACCGCGCTCAGCCCGTATCCGAGCACTGCCAGGAACTTCCGCCGGCCGACCCAGTCGCTGACGGCGCCGGAGATGACCTTCACCAGTAGCGCGGTCGCCTCCGCCACTCCCTCGATGAGGCCGACCGCGATGGCGCTCGCGCCCAGGGTGGTGACGAGGAAGACCGGCAGCAGGGCGTGGATCATCTCTGAGGAGACATCCATCAAGAGGCTGACGAGTCCGATCGCCCAGACGGACCGGGGCAGCGCACGTCTCACCCGTCCAGGCTGCACCCCACGAGCACGGGTTCTGGCACCAGTGTGATCCCGGTGCGCTCCCGAACGCCATCGCGGATGGTGCGGGCCAGTGCCACGATGTCCGCCGCCGTGGCGTCACCGCGGTTGGTGAGGGCCAGCGAGTGCTTCGTGGAGATGCCTGCCGGGCCGTCGCCGTAGCCCTTGTGGAAGCCGGAGTGCTCGATCAGCCATGCCGCCGACGCCTTCACGTGGGTGTCGTCGACGGGGAAGGCGGGGGCGTCCGGGGGCAGCGCACCGGCCGTCACCACCGGGTTGGTGAAGAACGACCCCGCGCTCCAGGTGTCGTGGTCGGCCGGGTCGATGACCATCCCCTTGCCGCGGCGCAGCGCCAGCACCGCCTCTCGGACCTGCCGCGACTCGGCCCGATCCCCGACGCCCACGTTGACCGCCCGCGACAGCTCGCCGTAGCGGATCGGCCGGGAGAACTGCGAGCGCGGCATCTCGAAGACCGCCGAGAGCACGACGAACCGGTGCGGCTCGCGCTTGAAGCGACTGTCGCGGTAGCCGAAGTCGCACTCGTCGACCGTGAAGTCGCGAACCGTGGCGTCGACCCGGTCCAGGACGCGCACCCGGTCCAGGATCTGGGAGATCTCCTGGCCGTAGGCCCCGACATTCTGGATCGGGGTCGCGCCCACCGATCCCGGGATCCCGGACAGTGCCTCGGCCCCGGCGTAGCCCTCATCGATGAGTGTCGCCACGAACCCGTCCCAGTCCTCACCGGCGGCGGCCTCGACCCGGCCCGCCCCGCAGACCGCGCCGACGTCAACGCCGGAGGTTGCGACCTTGATGACGATTCCGTCGAAACCGTCGTCGCTGATCAGCAGGTTGCTGCCCCCGCCCAGCAGCAGCACCGGGACGCCGGCGGCGTCGGCATCCCGAACCGCCTCGACCAGTTCCCGCTCCTCGAACACGGTGCGGAACTCGCGGGCCGGACCGCCAACATGGAGGGTCGTGTGGTCGGCCAGTCGTGTCTCACTCATCACTGCACACCCTAGGGCGCGGCTGCCCCCGCTGCCCGTTGCCCGCGGCGCGTCGCGTGCGGCGATGCGGCGGATCGCGGGCGCGGATGCCGGCGGATCCGCGGGCGGATGCGGGGCGGATGCGGGGCGGATGCGGCTGGCGATCCTGGGCCTGATGACGCCTAGCCCCTCTGGAAGCGACGAGGCTGGTAGTGCTCGCTCGTGCACCGGGGGCCGCGAGCAGCGTCGGGGGCAGGTGGATCTGCACCCGGAACGGGGGTATGCACCCGAAGCGGGGGTGATTCCCGCCAAAACCAGACGATGTCTGCACCCGGCATGGGGGTTTGCACCTGAAACGGGGGTTAAGAGGGCAAGGATCGAGGTGGATAGCCCCCGCCGCGGGTGCAAACCCCCAAAACGGGTGCAGACCCGGCAACTCACAGCGCCATATGGCCCCCGCCGCGGGTGCATACCCCCAAAACGGGTGCAGACCCGGCGCGAGGCAGCGCCACACGAGCCCCGCGGCGTCTGCAGTCCCCCGCGGCGTCTGCAGTCCCCCGCAACGGGTGCCCTCACCGCACAACAGCGACCATCAGGCCCATCGCTGCCGACCGACTGCGGCGGCCTCCTCGCGGCCACGCTCGCCCAGGATCCCCGGACCAACGCACCGCTCGCCCAGGACCCCCGGACCAGGCCACCCGCTCGCCGAGGATCCCCGGACCAACGCACCGATCGCCGAGGCGCCCCGGCGACGAATCCCTTGCCGAGGGGGCCCGGTCTACCGCTGCGACGCAACTCGGACGACCGCGCGGGCGTCCTTCAACACGACCACGCCGCCGCAGACCGCCCGCAGATCGATGGCCACCCGACCATCGCCGTAGACCTCGGCCACCGTGGCCGACACTTCGATGACGGCGCCGCGGTCATCATCGGGGACCACGACCGGCGCGGAGAAGCGAACCTCGAAGGTCTCCACGGCAGTGGGATCGCCCGCCCAATCGGTGACGTACCGGCCAGCCTGCGCCATGGTGAACATCCCGTGGGCGATGACGTCGGGGAGTCCGACCGAGCGCGCGACGCGCCGGTTCCAATGGATCGGGTTGAAGTCGCCGCCGGCCCCCGCGTACCGCACCAGGTCGGTCAGCTGAACCGGGAACTGCCGCGTACCCAACTCGTCGCCCGCCTTCACGAGGATCCTCCAGCGGTCCCCCGAGTAACGATGACCTCGCTGGTCGTCGCGACGAGTTCGCCGGCGGCGTCAATGAGTTCGCAGTGGGTGGTGAGCACCTCGTTGCTGCCGCGCACTGCCGATGTCGGCGATGCGGCAGGTGACGGAGATCTCGTCGCCGGCGACGATCGGCCGACGGTAGCTGAACCGCTGCGACCCGTGCACCGCCATGGCGTACTCCAGCCCCAACTCCGGGTCGTGGAACGCCGCATCGGTGGCCCGCATGGTGAGCGCGAAGGCAAAGGTGACCGGTGCGACGACATCGGCGTACCCGGCCGAACGCGCCGCGGCCACGTCGTGGCAGATCGGGCTGGCCTCGCCGATGGCGCGGGCGAACTCCCGCACCTTCTCGCGGCCGACCTGATACGGCTCGGCCGGCGGGTACACCCTGCCGATCAGGTCGCGGTTCATCGGCTACATGCCGCCGAACTGCCCGCCGGTCACCGGGATGGTGACGCCGGAAACGAAGTCGGCGTCGCTGCTGCACAGGAAGGCGGTCACCGCGGCGATGTCCTCGGGCCTGCCCGAGCCGGCCCAGCGCGATCATGGCCGCGCGCCATCGCCCGCGTCTCCTCCGGGATCCCGTAGGTCTCACCCGCCGCCTTGGCCTGGGTCAGCCGGGTCTCCACGAATCCGGGCGCCACGGCGTTGACATTGATGCCGAAGGGCCCGAGCTCTCGCGCCAGTGTCTTGGTGACCGCGATCAGACCGCCCTTGGCCGCGGTGTAGTTGAACTGGCCCGGGGTTGCCCATCAGGGCTGCCACGCTGGAGGTGAACACGATCTTGCGCTGGTAGCCGGGGCGACCCTGCTCTGCTCGATCTCCGCCTTCGCGGCCTCGCGCAGGTAGGGCATCGCGGCCAGCGTGGTGTGGTAGGCGGTACGCAGATTGGCGTCGAGCGACGAGGTCGAACAGACTCGTCGGTCATGCCGTGGAACATCTTGTCCCGAGTCGTGCCGGCGTTGTTGACCACGATGTCGAGTTGGCCGAACTCGCTCGACCGCCTCGGCGACGAGGCGCTCGCGCCTGCGCCATAGTCGACGGTGTTGGCGACGACCGGCCAGCGCCCGGCCGCCGGCATCGGCGGATGGTCTGCGCCGCCTCCTCGCGCGGGGGCCGCGTCGATGTCGTTGACGACAACGGCGCCGCCCTCGGCGGCGAGCCGCTCGGCAGTCGCGCGGCCGATCCCGCGACCGGCGCCCGTCACGATCGCCACCCGGTCGTCGAAACGCCCCATGGTCACTCCCCTGCTCGCTGCCTCGGAACGCTACCGCTGGCGACCGATGGCGCATCGACCGGGGCGGTGCCGCACGGTATCCGGGCATGGCGAAGGGGCGGTGCCATCACCGCCCCTTCGTCAGACGCTCGAGACGGCTAGCGCGTCTCCTTGTGCATGGTGTGCTTGTTGCAGCTCGGGCAGTGCTTCGACAGCTCCGAGCCGATCCGGATTGTTGCGCCGGTTCTTCCGCGTGATGTAGTTGCGGTTCTTGCAGTCCGGACACGCCAAGGTGATCTTCGGCCGGATATCGGTGGCCTTCGCCATGGCAGTCGCCTCCAGGTCGATCACTCGCGCGCGACGGGGCTCCGCCGCGCCGACGGTAGCGGGGGCGGGACTTGAACCCGCGACACAGCGATTATGAGCCGCTTGCTCTGCCAGGCTGAGCTACCCCGCCCAGTGACCACGGCACTCCGTGGTCCTCGAGCCCCAATACGGAATCGAACCGTAGACCTTCTCCTTACCATGGAGACGCTCTGCCGACTGAGCTATTGGGGCGCTGTTCGGTACGCACGCGCACCAAGGCCCCCTCAGGGTACTAGGCGCGACGCGCGGTTGCGAAATCGCTGTGGTGGCAGGTGTTGGGTTCGAACCAACGTAGGCATACGCCGACGGTTTTACAGACCGTTCCCTTTGGCCGCTCGGGCAACCTGCCGTTGTTCCGGTTCCGCACCGCGTGGTGTGCTGCCCCGGGACGTACGCCAGGATACACATCGAACCAGTCGCACGACCAATGGCACCGGAGGGACCGTATGGCAGAGAGCAGCTTCGACATCGTGAGCAAGGTCGACCGCCAGGAGGTCGACAACGCACTGCAGCAGGCCGCCAAAGAGATCGGCCAGCGCTACGACTTCAAGGGCACCGACGCGCGGATCGAGTGGTCCGGGGAGCTCGGGGTCGTCATGGTCGCCAACAGCGAGGAGCGGGTGCGAGCAGTGCTCGACGTCTTCCAGTCGAAGCTCGTCAAGCGCGGGGTAAGCCTGAAGTCGCTGACCACCGACGACCCGAAGGCCTCCGGCAAGGAGTACCGCATCACGGGCAGCTTCCAGTCGGGGCTCACCTCGGAGCAGGCGAAACAGGTGGCCAAGATCATCCGCGACGATGCGCCGAAAGGGGTCAAGGCCCAGGTCCAGGGCGACGAGCTGCGCGTGTCCAGCAAGAGCCGGAACGACCTGCAGGCCGTCATCACCCTGGTGAAGGGCAGCGACCTGGACTTCGCCGTCCAATTCACCAACTATCGATAGCGCACCCGACACGACCCGCGCCCCCGTGCGGCGCACCTTGACAGCGCGAGAGACACTATGGGGTAGACGTGTCGCGGGCGGAAGCGACCGAGACAGCACAGTACTCCCTGCAGCCGAGACGGGCGGTCGGACGCAGGGGCGAGGCAGGGCAGAGGGCGTGGCCAAGCAACTCATTCAACGCGATGGCGTCATCATCCGGTTCGCCGGCGATTCCGGCGACGGCATGCAGCTGACGGGCGACCGCTTCACCTCCGCGACCGCGGCATTCGGCAACGATCTGTCCACGCTGCCCGACTTCCCCGCCGAAATCCGCGCGCCCGCCGGCACGCTGCCGGGCGTCTCGGCGTTCCAGCTGCACTTCGCCGACCACGCCATCACCACGCCCGGCGACGCCGCCGACGTGCTGGTGGCGATGAACCCGGCGGCGCTGAAGGCGAACCTGGGCGGCCCTGCGGCGCGGCGGCGACATCATCGTGAACACCGACGAGTTCACTCGCCGGGCCATCGCCAAGGTCGGCTACGCAGTCGAACCCGCTGGAGGACGGCAGCGCTCGACAGCTACCGCGTGCATCCGGTCGCGCTGACGTCCATCACGGTGGAGGCGCTGAAGGACTTCGACATGACGAAGAAGGAGGCCGAGCGCGCGAAGAACATGTTCGCGCTCGGCCTGCTGTCGTGGCTGTACCACCGGCCGATGGACTCCACGAAGGCCTTCCTGCACGAGAAGTTCGGGGCCAAGCCGGTGATCCTGGCGCGCCAACCTCGCCGCGCTGGAGGCGGGCTGGAACTACGGGGAGACCACCGAGACCTTCTCGGTGCGCTACGAGGTCATGCCCGCCGCCCTGCCGCCGGGAACCTACCGCAACATCACCGGCAACACCGCGCTCGCCTACGGCCTGGTGGCGGCGGCGCGGCAGACCGGCCTGCCGCTGTTCCTGGGGACCTACCCGATCACGCCGGCCAGCGACATCCTGCATGAGCTGTCCAAGCACAAGGCGTTCGGCGTGACCACGTTCCAGGCCGAGGACGAGATCGCCGGCATCGGTGCGGCTCTCGGTGCCGCCTACGGCGGGGCGCTGGGGGTCACGACGACCTCCGGGCCGGGCATCGCGCTGAAGTCGGAGACCATCGGGCTGGCCGTCGCCCTGGAGCTGCCGCTGATCATCATCGACGTCCAGCGGGGCGGGCCGTCCACCGGACTGCCGACCAAGACCGAGCAGGCCGACCTGCTGCAGGCGATGTTCGGGCGCAACGGCGAGGCGCCGGTGCCGATCGTGGCGCCCAGCACCCCGGCCGACTGCTTCGACGCCGCGCTGGAGGCGGCCCGGATCGCCACGACGTACCGCACGCCGGTCTTCCTGCTCTCCGACGGCTATCTGGCCAACGGCGCCGAGCCGTGGCGGATCCCGCAACTGTCCGACCTGCCGGATCTGACGGTGACGTTCGCCGATGCGCCCAACCATGTCGACGAGAAGGGCAACGCGGAGTTCTGGCCCTACCTGCGCGACCCGCAGACGCTGGCCCGACCCTGGGCGGTGCCGGGCACCCCGGGCCTGGAGCACCGCATCGGCGGGATCGAGAAGGCCGACGGGATCGGCACCATCTCCTACGATCCCGACAACCACGACCGCATGGTGCGGTTGCGGCAGGCGAAGATCGACGGGATCAGCGCCACGGTGCCGCCGCTGTCGGTGTACGACCCGGCCGACGATGCCGAGGTGCTCGTCCTCGGCTGGGGCTCCACCCAGGGGCCGATCACGGCGGCCTGCCAGTTGGCGCGCGAGCAGGGGGTCCGGGTGGCCCAGGCGCATCTGCGGCACCTCAACCCGTTCCCCGACAACACCGGCGAGGTGCTGCGGCGCTACCGCCACGTGATCGTGCCGGAGATGAACCTGGGCCAGCTGTCGATGCTGCTGCGGGCCAAGTACCTGGTCGACATCGTCGGGGTGAACCGCGTGCGCGGCCTGCCGTTCCGGGCCGACGATCTGGCCGAAGCCATCACCGCGGTCGCCGCCGGCGCCCCGAAGGAGGTCGAGACCACGCCATGACCGACACCTTCCCCGCCCTGCACCTGGTCCCCAAGGCCGACGAGCCGCAGAAGGCGAAGGACTTCAAGAGCGACCAGGAGGTCCGGTGGTGCCCGGGATGCGGGGACTACGCCATCCTCGCCGCCGTTCAGGGCTTCCTGCCGTCGCTGGGGCTGCGCCGGGAGAACATCGTCTTCATCTCCGGCATCGGCTGCTCCAGCCGGTTCCCGTACTACATGAACACCTACGGGTTGCACTCCATCCACGGCCGGGCGCCCGCGATCGCCACCGGGCTGGCGACCACGCGGCCCGACCTGTCGGTCTGGGTCGTCACCGGCGACGGCGACGCCCTGTCCATCGGCGGCAACCACCTCATCCACGCGCTGCGCCGCAACGTCAACCTGAAGATCCTGCTGTTCAACAACCGGATCTACGGGTTGACCAAGGGCCAGTACAGCCCGACCTCGGAGTTGGGCAAGGTCACCAAGTCCACCCCATTCGGCTCGCTGGACTACCCCTTCAACCCGGTGTCCCTGGCCCTGGGCGCCGAGGCGACCTTCGTGGCGCGCACCATCGATTCCGATCGCGCCCACCTCACCGCCGTGCTGCGGGAGGCGGCGGCCCATGAGGGCAGCGCTGTGGTGGAGATCTACCAGAACTGCAACATCTTCAACGATGGTGCATGGGAGCCGCTGAAGGACGCCGCCCACCGCGACGACGTGCTCATCCGATTGCAGGACGGCGAGCCCATTCGGTTCGGCAAGGAGTTGGAGAAGGGCGTCGCACGGCTGCCCGACGGCCGCATCGCCGTCGTGGACGCCGTCCACCACGGCGTGGACAACCTCCTGGTCCACCGCGAGGCTGCCGACGACCCCTCGGTGGCGTTCGCGCTGTCGCGGTTGAGCGACCCGGTCACGCTCACGGACACCCCCATCGGTGTGTTCCGCAACGTGGCAGCGGCCCAGTTTCGACCGGTCTCGTCGCGCGAGCAGATAGGCCGCAGCCAAGCAGCGCAATCCGGAGCCGGACCTGCAGGATCTGCTCAACGGTCGCGACACCTGGGTCATCGCGTGAACGGCGGACCGGGTCGGCCGGTGCGGCTAGCGCCGCGATCCGCACCACCGCAACCGGAGACCGTTCGGCACCGCCGCCGCGATCGGCTGCGTACACCCTATGGGGACTGGCACCGCTGTACTGGCCGCTGGTCGACCGGGCCGCGCCGATGGAGATCCTGGCCCACCGCGTCGTGTGGACCCTGGTCTTCGTGGCCGGATTGTTGTGGCTGGTCGCGCGGCTGGGGAGCCGTGGCGGCGGCGCTGGCCGCGCCCGGCGCACCCGCTGGCTGCTGGCGCTGGCCGCGGCGCTGGTGACCGTGAACTGGGGCGTGTTCATCTGGGCCGTCACCAACGGCCACGTGCTCGAGGCGTCACTGGGGTACTTCATCAACCCGCTGATCTCCGTGCTGCTCGGCGTCATCGTGCTGCGGGAGCGGCTGCGTCCACTGCAGTGGCTGGCGGTGGCCATCGGAGCGGTGGGCGTGGTGGTCATCACCGTCGGGTACGGCCGACTGCCCTGGGTCGCGCTGGCTCTGGCGACCTCGTTCGGCCTGTACGGCTTGGTCAAGAAGTGGGCCGGTGTCGATGCGCTGCCGAGCCTGGCCGTGGAAACTGCGCTGGCGTCTCCCATCGCGGTCGCCTATCTGCTCGGCACGGCTGCTGCCGGGGTCGGCACGTTCACCTCGTTCGGAGCCGGCCACGCGCTGCTGCTGGCGGGCGCGGGAGCCGTCACCGCCGTGCCGTTGCTGTTCTTCGGGGTGGCCGCCGTGCGCATCCCGCTGAGCACGCTGGGGATCCTGCAGTACGTCGGTCCGGCGGTGCAGTTCGTCCTCGGCCTGGTGGTGTTCGGCGAAGCGATGTCCGCTGCTCGCTGGGCTGGCTTCGCACTGGTCTGGATCGCCCTGGCGGTCTTCTCTGCCGACCTGCTGCGCTGGCGCAGCATCCGGATGCGGCCGTCCCCGGATGCGACACGGTCGGCAGGGCCCAGCGACCCTGGCGAGGCGGGCCGGCAATCAGGATGATGGACGTGACGCGAGGAGGCGATATGGCGGGCACCATCCTGTTCGGCGACGACGGTTCGCAGGCGGCGGATCTGGCCTGGATGTGGATCAATGCGCAGTCGTGGGGCGACTGGGGCATCGATGTGCTGACAGCCCAGCAACGATGGGCGGGGCCGGGGCTCCAGCGCGCCGCGTCCTTGGACGCCGCACCGGCCGCGCACCCTCATCAACCCCAGCGCTGCCTCGGCAATGCATCATCTGGAGGCTGACGGCGATCCCCGCGCGGCCCTGCTGGAGGGTGCCATGATCACGACCTGATCGTGGTGGGCCCGCGGGGCACTGGTCTCATGAAGGCCCTGCACCTGGGCAGCACCGCCGAATGGCTGCTGCACAACCCACCGGCGCCCCTGGTCATCGCCCGGCACGGCCGGAAGGTGGGCGGCGCCGTCGTCTGCACCGATGGCTCGCGCGATGCCGCGGCGGCGGCGCGGGTGTTCGCCAGGATGCCGTGGATCGGCGAGGTCGACGTGCACGTGGTCTGCGTGCACCAGCAGGACCTCGATGCCGAGACGGCCGCCAGCCAGACGGCGGAACTGTTCGAGGGGCGCGCGAAGTCGGTGCGCAGCCTGGTCATCGGCCCGAACCGCACCGAGGTCTTCTACCACGTACGGGACCTGATCATGGAGTATCTGGAACAGGTGCATGCCGACCTCGTCGTGCAGGGCACCCGGGGCCAGTCGGCGTGGGCATCCCTGCGCGCCGGCTCGATCGCCACATCGCTGGCGATCCATGCGCCCTGCTCGGTGCTTCATCGCCCACGACAGGTCGCGAGGCCTCCGTAGGTTGCCCGGCCGGTTCGATCCGTTCGAGACCCCGGAGCGTCTGGCGCTCGCCGAGTCCGTGCGGCGCTTCACCACCGCCCACATCGTCGCCGCGGCTGGCCGCATGGGAGGACGCCGGGGAGCTGCCGCGCGACCTGCACCGCCGGGCCGCTGCAGTCGGCCTGCTCGGCATCGGCTACCCCGAATCGAGTCTGGGCGGCGAGGGCGGCGATGCGATCGACCAGTTGGTCGTGACCGAAGCCCTGCTCCGCCGGCGGCAGCGGCGGGGTCGTCGCCGGGCCTGTTCACGCACGGCATCGCCCTGCCCCACATCGTCGACGACGTCGCGGCCCGGCGCGAGCGCCGGCGACGCCGCCGGTGCCGACGCCTCGTGGAGCGCTACGTGCGGCCGTGCTGCGGGGCGAGGCGATCTGCGCCTTGGCGGTCACCGAGCCCGACGGCGGGTCGGACGTGGCGAACCTGCGCGCGACCGGCACTGGCAGCGACGGCGCGCCCTGCGGTCACCGGGAGCAAGACCTACATCACCTCCGGGGCCCGGGCCGACTTCGTGGTCGCCGCCGTGCGGACCGGCGGACCCGGTGCCGCCGGGCATCAGCCTGGTCATCATCGACGCGGACGCGCCCGGCTTCACCGTGACCAGACGGCTGGCGAAGATGGGCTGGCACTGCAGCGACACCGCGGAACTGGCCTTCACGAGGTGCCGGTCCCGGCCGAGCGAACGTCCTGGGCGAAGGGGCGGCTTCGCCTCGCTCGCCCGCCACTTCGTCACCGAGCGGCTCTCGCTGGCCGTCACCGGGTACGCCACCGGGCAGCGCTGCCTGGACCTGGCGGCCGCGTGGGCGAAGGACCGCACGACGTTCGGTCGGCCGCTGGCGCAGCGGCAGGTGGTCCGCCACACCCTGGTGGAGATGCATCGCCAGCGTCGACGTGGCCCGCCGCTACACCCGATGGGTCGCCGCCCGCCACGCCGCCGGCGAGCCGGTGATCGCCGAGGCCGTGCTGGCCAAGCAGACCGGAGTCGGGGCCGGCGAGTACGCCGCAGACCGCGCGGTGCAGCTCTTCGGCGGCGCCGGCTACATGCGCGACAGCGAGGTGGAGCGCCACTACCGCGACGTGCGGATCCTGGGCATCGGCGGCGGCGCGACCGAGGTGATGACCGACCTCGCGGCACGGCTGTTGGGCTACTGAGCAGCGGCGACCTGCGCGATGGCGCAACCGGGGGGCAGGATCGAGGCAGTTCTGTGACGATGTCCGGTATGAAAAGGCCCCGCGTGGTGATCCTCGGTGTCGGCTTCGGTGGCATGAACGCCGCCCGTGCCCTCGAAGACGAGGACGTCGAGGTCATTGTGATCGATCAGCACAACTACCACACCTTCCTGCCGCTGCTGTATCAGGTCGCCACCAGCGGCCTGAACCCGGCGGACGTCGCCTACCCTGCCCGGGGCCTGTTCCGACGTCGTCGGCGGGTGCTGTTCCGTCAGGGCACCGTGACCGGTGTCGACTGGCACGCGCGGCGCGTGGAGCTCGCCGACGAGGACCCGATGCCCTACGACCACCTGGTCATCGGCGTGGGTGCCCGGCCGAACTACTTCGGTGTGCCGGGGCTGCCGAGCACACCTATCCGCTCTACTCGATGCCGGACGCGCTTCGGGTGCGCAACTACTTGCTGAGCCTGTTCGAGGCCGCCGATGCCCGCCAAGACCTGATCCATGCCGGCATCCTCAACATCGTCGTGGTCGGTGGCGGCCCTACCGGGATCGAGATCGCCGGCGCGATCGCCGAACTCATCACCGACGTGCTGGAGGCGGACTTCCACGACCTCAACGTGCGCCGCGCCCGCGTCATCCTGGTCGAGCAGGGCGATTCGCTGCTGCCCTCCTTCGACGCGAATCTGCAGCGCTACGCCCTGGAAGAACTGCGCTCCAAAGGGGTCGAGGTGCGACTGTCGACCGCGGTGAAGGAGGTGGGCAAGGACTACGTGCTGCTGGGTGAGGAGGGCGACTACATCCCCACCCGGATGGTGATCTGGGGCGCCGGAAACCGGGCCAGCGGCCTGGCCGACACCCTCGGCGTGGCCCAGGGCCCGGGCGGCCGGATCCTCACCAACCCCGACTGCTCCATCCCGGGACGTCGCAACGCATACGCCGTCGGCGACGTCGCCGCGATCCCCGACGGTGACGGTGGCGTGCTGCCCGGGCTGGCCCAGGTCGCGATCCAGAGCGGACGCCACGTCGCGGCCCAGATCATGCGGACGATCCGGGAACAGCCGCACACGGTCATGCGCTACCACGACAAGGGAACGATGGCCACGATCGGCCGCAGGGCGGCAGTCGCTCACCTCACCAACGGGACGCTTCTGACCGGGTATCCCGCTTGGTCGGCGTGGCTGGGCCTGCACCTGGTCTATCTGGTGGGGATGCGCAACCGCGTGTCGGTCACGCTCAACTGGGCGTGGAGGCTACTTCACCTGGGACCGCGGGCCGCGACTGATCTTGGAGACGCCGAGGTTCGAGCCGCCGCGACGCGACGGCCCGTATGTCCCGCCGCTGGACGTCGTGCAGCGGCGCGGCGATCGCCGGGGAGTAGCGCCGCTGCGGTGTCGGCTCAGGCGGTGCGTCCCACCACGTAGTCGCACAGCCGCAGCAGCGCCTCGCTGCTCGCGGTCGCCGGCAGCGGCACCAGCACGTCACGGGCATCGTCGGCCCATCGGCGCGCCTCGGCGCGGGCCATGTCGACTGCGGGATGAGCGCGCAGCAGGCGCAGCGCCTCGGCATGCTCGGCATCGTCCGGCAGCGGTCGGCGGAGCAACTCCTGCAGCCGAGCATCGGCCGGATCGGACGGATCGCAGGGCGAACAGTCCCGCCAGCGTGAGCACCCCTTCGCGCAGGTCGGTGCCCGGGGTCTTCCCGCTGGCATCGGCCGGCGTCCCGATATCGACCAGGTCATCGGCCAACTGGAAGGCGACGCCGATGCGCTCGCCGAAGCGGGTGAGCAGGTCGATCTGCTCCGCCGGTGGCGCCGGAGAGCATCGCGCCGAACCGCGCTGAGGTGGCGATCAGGGAACCGGTCTTGTCGGCCAGCACCGACAGGTGGTGGGCGATCGGATCCTCGCCGGGGGCCGGTCCGATGGTCTCGCGGATCTGACCGGAGCACAGGCGCTGGAAGGTCTGCGCCTGCAGCCGCACCGCCTCCGGCCCGAGGTCGGCCAGGATCTCCGAGGCCCGGGCAAACAGGAAGTCCCCGGTCAGGATCGCCACGGCGTTGCCCCACCGCTCGTTGGCCGACGTGGCGCCCCGTCGGCGCGGGGCCTCGTCCATCACGTCGTCGTGGTACAGCGTGGCCAGGTGGGTCAGCTCGACGACCACGGCCGCCGGTACCACACCGCCGGCCGCCGGATCGCCGAACTGCGATGCCAGCAGCACCAGCAGTGGCCGGAACCGCTTGCCTCCCGCGGTGGCCAGATGGCCGGCGGCTTCGGCGATGAACGGATCGTCGGCGGCGGTGGCGGCCAGCAACTCCTGCTCCACCTGGGCCATGCCCCGCTGAGACCAGCCGACAGCGAGTCGTCGACCGATGCCAGCGAGACGGCGGCGTCCGGGGTGGGCACTCCGTTGGAGGTGCCCGCCTGCACGACCACGGCACCTCTCCCTTCTGCCGACTCCGGAGGGGGGATCAACCCCCCTCCCATGCTACGGGGGGCTAGCGCACGAACAAGTCGGCTTGATTGGCCAGCTCCAGCAGCGGCTGCGGGAACACGCCCAGGATGATCGTGATGGCTGCGGTCGCCCCGAGGCCAACAGCGGTGAAGGCGCTGGGCACCACGACCCGCACGCCGTCGGCAGCCGGGTCGGTGAAGAACATCAGCACGATGACCCGAGCGTAGAAGAAGGCGGCGACCGCACTGGCCAGCACGGCCAGGACGACCGCGGGGGCATCGCCGGCCGCGACACTGGCGGAGAACACCGAGAACTTCCCGATGAAGCCGCTGGTCAACGGAATCCCGGCGAACGCGAGCAGGAACAGTGCGAACGCACCGGCGGCCAAGGGGCTGCGCTGCCCGAGTCCCGCCCAGTGCGCCAGCTTGCGTCGCCTCCCCGTTCGCGTCGCGCACCAGCGAGATGATCGCGAAGGCGCCCAGCGTCGCGAAGGCGTAGGCGGCCAGGTAGAACAGCGTCGCGGACAGCCCGGCGCGGCTGACGGCCGCCACGCCCAGCAGCAGGAAGCCCGCATGAGCGATCGAAGAGTAGGCCAGCATCCGCTTCATGTCGGACTGCGACAGGGCCACCACCGAGCCCACGATGAACGTCAGGGAGGCCACGATCAGCAGGACCGGCGTCAGGTCCCACTCCACGCCTGCCAGCGCGACGTACACCACGCGCAGCAGCGCCCCGAATGCGGCGACCTTGACACCGGCGGCCATGAAGCCCGTGACGATCGTCGGGGCGCCCTGGTAGACGTCCGGGGTCCAGGAGTGGAAGGGGACGGCGGCGACCTTGAACAGCAGGCCCACCAGCAGCACAGCGGCACCGGCCAGCACCAGGCCATTGCCGCTCGGCTGGGCGGCCAGCTCGGTGAGGATATCGCCGAGCCTGACCGAACCGGCGAAACCGTAGAGCAGGGCCGCGCCGTAGATGAAGAAGCCGGAGGAGAACGCGCCGAGGATGAAGTACTTCAGCGCCGCCTCCTGCGACAGCAACCGGCGCCGCCGCGCCATCCCGGTGAGCAGGTACAGCGGCAGCGACATGATTTCCAGCGCGACGAACATCGTGAGCAGATCGTTGGCGGCGACGAAGAGCATCATCCCGCCGACGGCGAACAGCAGCAGGGGCCAGATCTCGGTCTGCAGCCAGCCGGCGGTGGTGAAATCCCGCTCGTCGTCGGAACCGGGCACGGTCGAGGCGCGCGGGGCAAAGGCGTCGCCGGCCGGATCCACGTTGCGCTCGGCCATGAAGAGCGCAGCGATGGCCCCCACGACCAGCACCACGCCTTGCAGGAAGCGGGCCGGCCCGTCGGCGGCGTACGCGCCGGACATGACCACCTCGAAGGTGCCGTCGGCCAGCACGACCGCGACGAAGGCAGCGATCAGCGCCGCCGGGACCAGGACCAGGTGGATCCGCCGCCGGGAGCGCCGCGGCGCGAAGGCCTCGACCAGCACCCCCACCGCAGCAGTGCCCAGCACGATCGCCACCGGCGCGATGATCGCCCAGTCGATCGTCGGGGGCACGAACTCCGCCACCTCCTGAGCGGGAACGCCGGCCCGCAGCGCTGCGCCGATCATCGGGAGCCTCCTTCAGCAGCCGGAACCGCCGGCTCCGGATCCGTGGCCCCGACCTGCTCCATCAGCACATCCGTGGTCGGGTTGATGACGTCCAGTGCTGGCTTGGGCCAGAAGCCCAGCAGGATGACCAGCACGATCACCGGCCCGATCGCCAGCAGTTCCCGGGCATTCAGATCCGGCATGCCGCGCACCGCGTCGACCGCCGGGCCCGTCATGGTCCGCTGATAGAGCCACAGCACGTAGACCGCCGCCAGAATGATGCCGAGCGTGGCGATCACGCCCACCCATGGGTAGCGCACGAACGTGCCCACCAGCACCAGGAACTCGCTGACGAACGTGCTGAGCCCGGGCAGGGCGACGGCGGTGAGGCCGGCGATCAGGAAGGTGCCGGCCAGGACCGGGGCGACCTGGTTGACGCCGCCGTAGTCGGCGATCTGGGCACTGCCCCGCCGCGCCATCAGGTAGCCGGCCACGCAGAACAGCAGCGCCGTGGACAGGCCGTGGCCGAGCATGTAGAACGTCGCCCCGGACAGGCCCTGCGTGGTGAAGACGAAGATGCCCAGGGTGATGAAGCCGAAGTGGCTGATCGAGACGTATGCGAACAGCCGACGCATGTCGGTCTGCCCGATCGCCAGCAGTGCGCCGTAGAGGATCGACGCCACGGACAGCCCGATGATCACCGGCGCGAACCGCTGGGCCGCGTCCGGGAACAGCGGCAGGCACAGGCGCATCATGCCGAACGTGCCGATCTTGTCCAGCACGCCGATCAGCAGCACCGCCGTCGTGGGCCGCGCCGAGCCTGCGGCATCGGGCAGCCACGTGTGCACCGGGAACAGCGGGGCCTTGATGGCGAAGGCGATGAAGAAGCCGAGGAACAGCCACGCCTGGGCGGTGTCGCTGAGCTGCAGCTCGGTCAGCAGCCGCAGGTCGAAGGTCGGGCCGCCGGCCTCGCGGGACAGCGCCCACAGGCCCGCCAGCGCGGCCAGCATGATGAGCCCGCCGACCAGGCTGTAGATGAGGAACTTCACCGCGGCGTAGGCACGCTGCCCGGTGCCGTATCGGCCGATCATGAAGTAGACCGGGATCAGGATCGCCTCAAAGAACACGTAGAACAGGAAGACGTCCAGGGCCGTGAAGACCCCGATCATCATGGCCTCAGCGAGCAGGATCAGCGCCAGGTACCCCTTGATGTCGCCGACCTCGGCGCCCGCGCCGGTCCCCTCCGGTGACGTCGCCGCGCCGCCGGCGCCGGTGGGGACGGCAGTACCGCCATCCGCACCGCCGACCGGGACGGGCACCCGGGACTGCGTCGTCGGCCGCGCCCAGGTGCGCCCGCTCATGCCAGCCGGCCACCAGGACCACGGGCACCAGCAGCGCCGACAGCAGGATCAGGATCAGCCCGAGGCCGTCCAGTCCGAGGGTCCAGGAGACGCCCAGGGCAGGGATCCATTGCACCGACTCGACCATCTGATAGCCGCCCACGCCGGTGTCGAAGCGCAGGGCCACGACGACCGCAAGCGCCAGCGTCAGCAGGCTGACGACCAGTGCCACCTGCTTGGCGATGGCGGGGTTGTTGCGCGGCAGGGCCGCCACCACAACCGAACCGACCAGCGGCAGCGCTGCCAGAAGCGTGAGCACACCAAACCCTTCGTTCATACCAGCCTCACCACTACCAGCACTCCCGTGATCAGCAGCGCCCCGCCCACCATCGTCATGGCGTACTGCCGGGCGAATCCGGTCTGCAGGCCCCGCAACTTGCCCGACAGCGAGGAGAACATCGAGCCGATGCCGCGGACCGCCCCGTCGATCCCACGGCTGTCGAACCACACCAGCCAGCGGGTGAGGTACAGCCCCGGCCGCATGAACACCGCCTCGTTGAACGCATCGCCGTAGAGGTCGTTGCGGGCCGCCCGGGTCAGCGGGCTGACCGCCGAGGGGGCGGTCCGCGGCACCTCATGCTGCGCGTACTGCCGCCAAGCCAGTCCCACGCCGACCGCCACCACCAGCAGCGTGATCGGGATGAGGATCGCACTGCTGATGAGCCGCTCCGGTTCGGCGAAGCCGACCACCGGCGCCAGCCAGCCCTCGATGTCGAGCACGAACAGCAGCACCACGCCGGCCAGCACGGAGCCGATGCCGAGGATGATCATCGGCACGGTCATGGTGGGCGGCGACTCGTGCGGGTGCTGGTCGTCGTCCCAGCGTTCCTTGCCGAAGAAGGTCATGATCACCATGCGCGTCATGTAGAAGGCGGTCAGTCCGGCCCCCACGAGCGCGGCCACGCCATATGCCGGGTTGACCTCCATCGCGACCTTGATGATCTCGTCCTTGGAGAAGAAGCCCGCGAACGGCGGCACCCCGATGATGGCCAGGTAGGCGGCGAAGAACGTGCCGAAGGTGACGACCATGAAGGCCCGCAGCGCGCCGTAGCGGCGCATGTCCTCCTCGTTCTTCATGCCGTGCATGACCGAGCCGGCCCCGAGGAACAGACCCGCCTTGAACACGCCGTGGGTGAGCAGGTGGAACAGGGCGAAGACGTACCCGACCGGGCCCAGACCGACGGCGAGGATCATGTAGCCGATCTGCGACATCGTCGAGCCGGCCAACGACTTCTTGATGGGATCCTTCGCCGAAGCGATTGCCGCGCCCATCAGCATGGTGATCGTGCCGACCACCGCCACCGCGGTGAGTGCCGCGGCCGACAGGTCGAAGATGGCGTTGCTGCGCGCGATCAGGTAGACGCCGGCGGTGACCATGGTGGCGGCGTGGATGAGGGCCGAGACCGGGGTAGGGCCTTCCATGGCGTCCAGCAGCCACGACTGCAGCGGGAACTGGGCGCTCTTGCCGCAGGCGGCCAGGAGCAGGGCCAACCCGATCAGGGTGAGGGTGGTGCCCTCAGCCTGATCGGCCGCCACGAAGACGCGGTCGAAGGTCACCGAGCCGAAGGTCGCGAACATCAGCATGATCGCAATGGACAGCCCGGCGTCCCCGACCCGGTTGACGATGAAGGCCTTCTTCGCCGCGACCGCCGCGCTGGGCTTGACCTGCCAGAAGCCGATGAGCAGGTACGAGGCCAATCCGACGCCCTCCCAGCCGACGTACAGCAGCAGGTAGTTGTTGGCCAGGACCAGCAGCAGCATTGCGGCGACGAACAGGTTCAGGAAGGCGAAGAACTTCCGGCGATCCGGATCGTCGTGCATGTAGCCGATCGAGTAGATGTGGATCAGCGAGCCGACCCCGGTGATGAGCAGCAGGAACGCGGCGGACAGCGGGTCCAGTCGCAGGGCCATGTCGGCGCTGAACTGGCCGGCGAAGGTCCACTCCCACAGGTCGAGCACCACGTTGCGCTCGCCCTCGGGCAGACCGGCCAGCTGCACCACCAGCACCAGGCCGATGGCGAAGGACGCCAGCGCGGCGGCGACCCCGGCCAGGTGGCCCCAGGGGTTGGCTCGCCGGCCCAGCACCAGCAGCAGCGCCGACATCCCGGCGGGGATCGCGACCAGCAGCCACAGCAGGCCGAATGCCCCGCCGGCGTCAGCGGTGGAGACGGTGTCCAGGATGGGTTGGACCTCTTCGCCAGAGGTCGGCAGGAACGTCGCCATGTCAGTTCCTCAGCAGGTTGGGCTCATCGACGTTCGCCGAACGCCGGGTGCGGAAGATGAGCATGATGATCGCCAGCCCGACGACGACTTCGGCGGCGGCCACCACCATGACGAAGAAGGCGATGACCTGCCCGTCCAACTGCCCGTGCATCCGGGCGAAGGCGACGAAGGCCAGGTTGGCGGCGTTGAGCATCAGCTCTACCGACATGAACACGATGATCGCGTTGCGGCGCAGCAGCACCCCGAACGTCCCGATCGTGAACAGGACGGCCGAGAGTACGACATAGGCGACCGGGTCCACCTACCCCTCCCCCCCTTCGATCGACCGCTGGTCCCCAGCGGCACGGCCCGGTCCACGCAGCGGCATCGGAATGGACTCCTCCGACGGCGAGCCGTCGGGCAGCAGCGCCGGGTTGCCGATGGCATTGGTGCTGCTGATGACGCCCGGGTTCGGCAGGACGCCGGGGTGCTGGCCGGACTTGAAGCGTTCCCGGCTCAGGTCGGCCTGCGACAGCGGCGGCTGCAGATGCTCGCGATGGGCCAGGATGAGCGCCCCGAGGGCGGCGGTGATGAGCAGCGCCGCGACCGCCTGGAACGCCAGCAGGTACCGGTCGAAGATCAGGTAGGCCAGGCCCTGCACGTTGCCGCCGTTGACGGTGTTGGCCTCGTCAAGACCGATCACCGACGTCTCCGCCAGGCCGTTGACCACACCGGTGATGAGCAGTGCGGCGAACCCGAGACCGAGCACGGCCGCCCAGCCCCGCTGCCCCTTGATCGTCTCGGTGAGGCTGTCCGAGGCGTCCACGCCGACGATCATGAGCACGAACAGGAACAGCATCATGACGGCGCCGGTGTAGACGATCACCTGCACCAGCCCCAGGAAGGGCGCCCCGTTCGCCGCGTACAGGATCGCCAGGTTGATCATCGTCATCGCCATGAACAGCGCGCTGTGCACCGCCTTGCGCGACAGGACCAGGCCCAGCGCCCCGATGACCGCCAGCGTGCCGCAGATCCAGAAGACCGCCTCGCCCGCGGCGCTGCCCGTCGAGGAGGTGGCCTCCTGCGCAGCCACGGGGGCGAGGAGCGCCAGCGCCCTCACGGTCGGTCCTCCGGCCGCGCCGTGGCGGGCTGGCGCACGTTGGAGGGCTGCGGCTTGGGCGCTCCGCCGGCCTCGTCGCGGGCCTCCACCTCCAACTGCTGCTCCCGGGTGGCACCGGTCACGCTGCCGAGGTAGTAGTCCTTCTCGGTCGTGCCGGCGACCATCGAGTGCGGCGGGGCCACCATGCCGGGCTGCAGCGGCGCCAGCAGATCATGCCGCTCGTAGATCATCTTGGAGCGGTCGTTGTCGGCGAGTTCGTACTCATTGGTCATGGTCAGCGCCCTGGTGGGGCAGGCCTCGATGCACAACCCGCACAGGATGCAGCGCAGGTAGTTGATCTGGTAGACGCGCCCGTAGCGCTCCCCCGGCGAGAACCGCTCGGCCTCGGTGTTGTCGGCGGCCTCCACGTAGATCGCATCGGCCGGGCAGGCCCAGGCGCACAACTCGCAGCCGATGCACTTCTCCAGGCCGTCCGGATGACGGTTCAGCTGGTGCCGGCCGTGGAAGCGCGGCTTGGTCGGCACCTTCTCATCCGGGTACTGCTCGGTGACGGCGCGCTTGAACTGGGTCTTGAAGGTGACCCAGAAGCCGGACAGTGCCGGGGGCAGATCAGCCATCGGAGCCCTCCTGGTCGGTGTCGTCGGGTGCCGCGGGGTCCGCAACGGTGGTGCCCGCCAGCGTTCGGCGGGCGCGCGGGGTGTAGGTGAACTCCTGGCCGGGCATCGGCGGGACGGGATAGCCGCCGGCGAAGGGCTCGAAGTGCTCGGCCGCTTCGGCCGCCTGCTGCTGCTGGCGCTCCTCGCGCGCTCGGCTGCGCCGCTCCGCGCCGAACTGCAGCGCCACCACGACCAGCAGCGCGACCACGGCGGCACCGAGCAGCACGCCCAGACCGAGGTCGAACTCCGCCCGCACCGCCCGGACGCCGCCACCAGCACCACCCAAACCAGTGAGACCGGGATGAGGACCTTCCAGCCGAACGCCATGAACTGGTCGTAGCGGAATCGGGGCAGCGTGCCGCGCAGCCAGATGTAGAGGTAGATGAACAGCGACACCTTGATCAGCCACCACAGCACCGGCACCCAGCCGGTGTTGGCCCACTCCCAGCCGATCGGGAAGCGCCAGCCGCCCAGGAACAGTGTGGTGGCGACCGCGGAGACCGTCACCATGTTGATGTACTCGGCGAGGAAGAACATCGCGAACTTCAACGAGGAGTACTCGGTGTGGAACCCGCCGACCAGTTCGCCCTCCGCCTCGGGCAGGTCGAACGGCGCCCGGTTGGTCTCACCGACCATGGCGGTCACGTAGATCACGAACGAGGGCGCCAGGAGCAGCGCATACCAGCCGGTGGCCTGGGCGTTGACGATCTGCGAGGTCGACATCGACCCGGCGTAGATGAAGACCGCCACGAAGGCCAGGCCCATCGCGATCTCGTAGGAGATCATCTGCGCGGTGGATCGCAGGCCGCCCAGCAGCGGATAGGTGGACCCGCTGGACCAGCCCGCCAGGACCAGCCCGTAGATCCCGATAGCGGTGACGGCCAGGATGTACAGCGTCGATTCGTCGAAGTCGGTGAGCTGCAGCACCGTCCGCTCGCCGAAGATGCTGACCTCGGGGCCAAACGGGATGACGGCGAAGGCGGCGAACGCGGTGGTCGCGGAGATGATCGGCGCCAGGACGTACACCGCCAGCGAGGCACGCCGCGGGATGATCTCCTCCTTGAAGGCCAGCTTCAGACCGTCCATCAGCGACTGCAGCAGGCCGAAGGGCCCGGTGCGGTTCGGGCCGATGCGGTGCTGCATCTCCGAGACGACGCGGCGCTCGGCCCAGATCGTGATCAAGACGATGACCACGAGCAGCACGAACACCATCAGCGTCTTGACCAGGACCAGCCAGAACGGATCGTTGCCGAAGTCGGACAGTTGCGGTGCGGTCGTCGCCGACAGCGCGGCGTTCATGGGCGCCATCACGCCTCACCTCCTGCCGAGAGCCGCACCGGATCGCCCCACGCGGCGGCGAGGTCGGTCGTGACCCGCAGCCCGGGCGAGTGGGCGGGCACCCAGACGACATCATCGACCATGTCGGCCACTTCCAGGACCAGTCGGGCGCTGCCGTGGGTGGTGTCGATGCTCACCACGTGCCCTGCCGTGAGTCCGTGCCGTTGCGCCGTCGCGGCGGACACCTTGGCCACCGCATCGCGCGCCCCGGCCGCCAGGTACGGCTCGCCCTGCTGCAGCGTGCCGCCGTCGATCAGTTGCCGCCAGGTCGCCAGTCGCACCGTCGGCGCGTCAGCACTGGGCGCATCGGCGGCCGGCGCCGCGGTGCTGCCTGCCTGATCGTCGGACTCGCCGGCGTTGGCCTCCCCCGTCGGCTGGGCCGCTGCGTCCGGGGATTCGTCGGCCGACCGCGCAGCGATGCCGCGCCTGCCGGTGTAGCCGGACACCTGCTGCAGGCCCGCCCACAGCGACTCGGCCGAGCCACCGGACAGCCCGGCCACCTGGGCGTCCACGATGCCGGCCACCGCGTCGGCGATGAGGGCCAGCACACGGGCATCGCTCATGACGCCAGATGCGGCGAAGATCTGGTCGAAGGGCCGCGGCCGCCCCTCCCAATCGACGAATGTGCCCCGCTTGTGGGTCACGTCGGCGACCGGCAGCACGACATCGGCCGCATCGGCGACGTCGGTGAGGCGCTGCTCCAGGCTGACGACGAATCCGACCTGGTCGAGCGCCTTGCGCAGTGCGGCACCGTCAGCGGTGTCGTCCGGATCCACGCCGGCGAGCAGGAGCGCCCGCACTCGGGGCACGAAGTCCTCCGCAGTGCCGTCGGCCTCGGCCTGCTGGCGAGCCGCGGCGTCGGCCAGAATCGCGGCGACCATGGCATCGGCATCCAAACCGACGCTGTCGGGCAGCACGTCCTCGGGCACACCGGCGGCCGCGGCGAGGACCGCTCGGGATTCGGGGTCGTCCAAGGGACGCCCGCCCGGCAGCAGGCCCGGCAGCAGGCCCGCGTCAACGGCTGCCCGCTCGCCCGCGCGGCGCGGCACCCATGCCATCGCAGCGCCGGTACCGGCGGCCAGGTCTGCGGTGGCAGTCAGCAGGCCCGGCACCGCAGCGGCCCGCTCGCCCACCAGGATGACCGCACCGGGCTCGGCCAGTGCCGACGCGACCGCCGGATCCCGCAGCGCGGCAGGCTCATCGCCCGGCGCCGCCAGTACGACCTCGGCGCGCAGCTTGGTGGAGCCGTAGCTGGTCAGCGGCGCCACGCTCACCACGCGCTGCCGCCGGGAGCGCACCGCCTTGCGCAGCCGCAGGAAGACGATCGGGGACTCGTCCTCCGGCTCGAAGGCGACCAGCACCACCGCCGGGGCCCGCTCCAGGTCGGCGTAGGTGACGCCCAGGCCGGTGCCGGCCACATGCTCGGCGAGGAAGCCGGCCTCCTCGGCCGATCCGGCGCGGGCGCGGAAGTCGATGTGGTCGCTGCCCAGCACGGCGCGCGCGAACAGGCTGTAGGCGAAGGCGTCCTCTGCCGTCAGCCGACCGCCGGTCAGGACTCCGGTGGCAGCGCCGGCCTCGGCCAGACCACTCGCGGCAGCCTGCACCGCCTCCGGCCAGGATGCCGGCCGCAGTTCGCCGTCCTCGCGGATCATCGGCGTGCTCAGCCGCTGGGACCCGGCGTAGGCGAAGGCGAACCGACCCTTGTCGCAGTTCCAGTCCTCGTTGACCTCGGGCTGGTGATCGGCCAGGCGGCGCATCACGACGGAGCGGCGGTAGTCGGTGCGCAGGCCGCACCCGGCGGCGCAGTGCTCGCAGACCGTCGGGGCGCTGACCAGATCGAACGGCCGCGCGCGGAACCGGTACTTGGCGCTGGTCAGCGCGCCGACCGGACAGATCTGCACCGTGTTGCCGGAGAAGTAGGAGTCGAACGGATGGCCTGGATTGATCCCGACCTGCTGCTTGCCGCCGCGCTCGAGCAGCACGATGAACGGGTCCCCGGCGATCTGGTCGGCGAATCGCGTGCACCGGGCGCAGTTCACGCAGCGCTCACGGTCCAGCAGCACCTGCGAGGACACATTGATCGGCTTGGGGAAGGTGGCCTTGGGCAGCGTGAACCGGGACTCGCCCCGGCCATTGGTCATGGCCTGGTTCTGCAGCGGGCACTCCCCGCCCTTGTCGCAGATGGGGCAGTCCAGCGGGTGGTTGGCCAGGATGAACTCCATCACGCCCTGCTGGGCGCCATCGGCCATCTGCGAGGTGCGCTGGGTCTTGACCGCCATGCCGTCGCCGAGCGCAACGGCGCAGGCCGGCTGCGGCTTCGGGGGCCCGGGGGCGACCTCCACCAGGCACATCCGGCACATCGCCACCGGGTCCAGCAGCGGATGGTCGCAGAACCGCGGGATCTCGATGCCGAGAAGTTCGGCCGCCCGGATGATGAGGGTGCCCTTCGGCACCGTGACGCTGATCCCGTCGATGGTGGCGGTCACGGTCTGCAGCGGGGGCTGGGCGCCCGCGGGGTTCGTGGTCTGGGCAGATGCGGTCATCCGCGCGCTCCGGCGTAGATCGTGGCGAGATCGGGGTCGTAGGTGTCCCGTACTGGCGCTGCCGTCCCGGCCAGGAACTCCTCCGGGAAGTGCTTCAGCGCTGCCGGGAAGGGGGTGGCGGCGGCGTCGCCGAGCGCGCAGAACGAGCGGCCCAGGATCTGGCTGCACAGATCCTGCAGGGTCTGCAGCTCGGCCTCGCTGCCATGTCCGGCCTCGAACTTCTTCAGCAGCCCCATGATCCATCCCGTGCCCTCGCGGCAGGGGGTGCACTTGCCGCAGGACTCGTGCTTGTAGAACTCCGCCCAGCGGGTGATCGCGCGCACCACGCTCACCGAGTGGTCGAACAGCATCGGCGTGCCCGTGCCGAGCATGGTGCCGGCCTCGGCCATCGCCTCATAGGTCAGCGGCAGATCGAGGTGCTCGGGCAGCAGCATCGGCACCGAGGAGCCGCCGGGCACCCAGAACTTCAGCTGCGAGCCGGGCCGCATCCCGCCGGCGTGCTCGAGGAGTTCGGCCATGGTGATTCCCAGCGGGGCCTCGTAGATCCCGGGCCGCTGCACGTGGCCGGAGACGGCGAACAGCTTGAAGCCCGGCGACTTCTCGGTGCCGAACTCCCGGAACCATTCCGACCCGTTGCCGACGATGAAGGGGATGTTGGCGATGGTCTCGACGTTGTTGATGACGGTGGGTCCGGCGTACAGGCCGGCCACCGCCGGGAAGGGCGGCTTCAGCCGGGGCTGGCCGCGGCGGCCCTCCAAGGAGTCCAGCAGTGCCGTCTCCTCGCCGCAGATGTAGGCCCCCGCTCCGGCGTGCACGACGATGTCGAGGTCGAAGCCGGAGCCGAGGATGTTCTCGCCCAGGTAGCCGGCCGCCCGCGCTTCGGCGACCGCCTGCATCATGCGTCGGATCGGATGGGGCACCTCGCCACGGATGTAGATGAAGGCGTGGCGCGCGCGGATGGCGTAGGAGGTGATGATCATGCCCTCGACCACGGCGTGCGGGTTGGCGAGCATGAGCGGGATGTCCTTGCAGGCCCCCGGCTCGGACTCGTCAGCGTTGACCACCAGGTAGTGGGGCTGGCCGTCCTGCGGCACGAAGCTCCACTTCAGTCCGGTCGGGAACCCTGCGCCGCCGCGGCCGCGCAGCCCCGATTCCTTGACCTCGCTGATGATCTCGTCGGGGTCGGTGCGCAGCGCCTCGCGCAGCGCCTGATAGCCGCCGTGCCGGTGGTAGGCGTCCAGCGTGTAGGAGTCCGGTTCGTCCCAGTGAGCCGTCAGGACCGGGGTGAGCGGCATGTCAGTCCCCCTTCCGGTGCGGCGCGGGTGCCTGTTGTCCGAGCTCGCGCGCCCGCCGCAGCCCGACCAGCATGAAGTCGTCGGCGGCCGGGCCCTCCCCAGCGAGGCCGTCGTCGAAGCCCGCCAGCGTCCGCTCGGTGCTCTGGAAGTCCCGGATCGCGGCGCCGCGGGTGGGCTGGACGCTCGCCCCCGCCTCGAGCCGGTCGATGATGTCGATGGCTTCGTCGATGCTGATCTGGTCGAAGAACTCCCAGTTCACCGTCATGACCGGCCCATGCGTGCAGGCGGCCTGGCACTCGATGCGCTCGGCGCTGAAGGTGCCCGACTGGTCGGACTCCTCGTGGCCGATGCCGAGCCGGTCGCTGACCGCGGCCCACAGCGCGTCGCCGCCGAGCACGGCGCACATGGTGTTGACGCAGACGCCGATGTGGTGCTTCCCCACGGGCCGCCGCTTGTACATCGTGTAGAAGGTGGCCACGGCGCTCACCTCGGCCGCGGTCAGTCCCAGCACGTCTGCGCACAGCGCGATGCCGGCGGGCGAGACGTAGCCCTCTTCGGATTGCACCAGGTGCAGCATCGGCAGCAGCGCCGATCGCGGCTGCGGGTAGCGGGAGGCGAGCTCCGCGGCCTCGGCGCGGGTCTGTTCACTCAGTGCCATCAGCGGTCCACCCCGCCCATGACCGGGTCCACCGACGCCACGGCGGCCACGACATCGGACACCATCGACCCTTCCGACATGGCAGGCACCGCCTGCAGGTTGTTGAACGACGGATCGCGGAAGTGCACCCGGTAGGGCCGGGTGCCTCCGGTGCTGACCACGTGGCAGGCGAGTTCGCCGCGCGGCGCCTCCACCGCGACGTAGGCCTGGCCCGGCGGGACGCGGAAGCCCTCGGTGACGAGTTTGAAGTGGTGGATGAGGGCCTCCATCGACTCCCCCATGATGTGCTTGATGTGGGCCAGCGAGTTGCCCTGGCCGTCGGCCGCCGAGGGCCAGCTGCGACGGCCATGCGATGCGCTTGTCCTCGACCATGACCGGCCCGGGCCGCAACTGCGCGACCGCCTGCTCGACGATCTTCAGCGACTCCTCGATCTCGGCCAGCCGCAGCAGGAAGCGCCCGTAGGTGTCGCAGGTATCCACCGTGGGGACCTCGAAGTCGTACTTCTCGTACCCGCAGTACGGCTCGTCCTTGCGCAGGTCGCGGGGGTAGCCGGTCGAGCGCAGGACCGGGCCGGTCATGCCCAGCGCCATGCACCCGGTCAGATCCAGATAGCCCACGCCGACGGTGCGGCCCATCCAGATCTTGTTGTCCACCAGCAACTTGCGGGTGTCCTGGGAGTTCTTCCGGATGCGTGGCGACTCCGTCGAGGATCTTCTGCTCCACGCCCTCGGGGAGATCCTGGGCGACTCCGCCCGGGCGGATGTAGGCGTGGTTCATGCGCAGGCCGGTGATCTCCTCGAACAGGTTCAGGATGACCTCGCGCTCCCGGAACCCGAAGATCATGGCCGTCAGCGCGCCAAGTTCCAGGCCCCCGGTCGCCAGTGCTACGAAGTGACTGCTGGCGCGGTTGAGCTCCATCAGGATGACCCGGATGGCCTGCGCGCGCTCCGGGACCTGATCGCTGATGCCGAGCAGCTTCTCCACCGCCATGCAGTAGGCGGTCTCGTTGAAGAACGAGCTCAGGTAGTCCATGCGGGTCACGAACGTCGTGCCCTGGACCCAGGAGCGGTACTCGAGGTTCTTCTCGATGCCGGTGTGCAGGAAGCCGATGCCGCACCGGGCCTCGGTCACCGTCTCGCCCTCCAGTTCCAGGATGAGCCGCAGCACGCCGTGCGTGGACGGATGCTGCGGGCCCATGTTCACCACGACCCGCTCCTGCGCCCCCTCCGGCGGCGGGGTGACGCTGTCCCAGTCGCCGCCGGACAGCGTGAAGACGCGGCCCTCGGTCGTGTCGTAGGCGTCGGCGAAGTCCTCGGCGCTGTCGGCCTCCTCCGCCGCCGCGCCGAAGGTCACATCGTCCATGGTTGTGTCGTCCATCAGTTGTAGGACCTCCGCTGATCCGGCGGCGGGATGGTCGCACCCTTGTACTCGACGTCGATCCCGCCGAGCGGGTAGTCCTTGCGCTGCGGATGGCCCACCCAGTCGTCGGGCATCTCGATGCGCGTGAGGTGGGGATGGCCGTCGAAGATGATGCCGAAGAAGTCCCAGGTCTCCCGCTCGTGCCAGTCCGCGTTGGGGTAGATCGCCACCACCGACGGAATGTGCGGATCACTGTCGGGGCAGGTCACCTCGACGCGGAGCCGGCGGTTGTGCGTGAACGAGGCCAGGTGGTAGACCGCATGCAACTCGCGGCCGGATTGCTCCGGGTAGTGCACGCCGCTGACCCCGGAGAAGAACTCGAAGCGCAGCGCCGGCTCGTCCCGCAGCGCCTCCATCACGGTGAACAGGTGCTCGCGGCGGACGTAGTAGGTGATCTCGCCGTGCTGGATCACGACCTTCTCGATGGCCTGCGTGGCCGGCAGTTCGCGGTCGGCCAGCGCCAGTTCCAACTCGTCGCTGGCCTCGTCGAACCAACCGCCGTACGGTCGCTGCGCGGGCTCGGCCATCACGATCGGCGACACGAGTCCGTCGAATCCGCTGGTGTCGCCGCCCCCGGTCACGCCGAAGGCGCCATGCCGGACCCCGACGACCTCGGCGGATTCGCCCGGGCCGGCCGGGGTGACCTCGGCGCCGGTCGCGGGTTCGGTGCGCTCCTGCTCGCCGCTCATCGCAGCAGCCCCTTCATGGCCTCGGTGGGCTCGGCGGTCAAGGCGACGGCCTCGCGCTGCGCCACCTCGCGCTGGCGGTGCACGCCCATCTTCTCGTGCTGGATCTGGTCGTGGAGCTGCAGGATCGCGTCCAGCAGCATCTCCGGCCGGGGCGGGCACCCCGGCAGGTAGATGTCCACCGGCACGACGTGATCGACGCCCTGGACGATGGCGTAGTTGTTGAACATGCCGCCGGAGGAGGCGCACACACCCATCGAGATGACCCACTTCGGCCCTGGCATCTGGTCATAGATCTGCCGCAGGACCGGCGCCATCTTCTGACTGACCCGACCGGCCACGATCATCAGATCGGCCTGCCGCGGTGAGGGCCGGAAGACCTCCATGCCGAAGCGCGCGATATCGAAGCGCGGCCCACCGGTGGCCATCATCTCGATCGCGCAGCAGGCCAGACCGAAGGTGGCGGGCCACAGCGAGGACTTGCGGGCATAGCCGGCCAGCCCCTCGACGGTGGACAGCATGATGCCCGCGGGAAGCTTCTCCTCAAGACCCATGTCGGGTTCTCCCTTCGGCAGCCAACGCTGATCAGTCCCAGTCCAGGCCGCCGCGGCGCCACTCGTAGATGTACGGCACGGTCAGATTCACCAGGAAGAGCAGCACGGCCAGGTAGCCGAACAACTGCAACTGGTCGAAGGCCACGGCCCACGGATACAGGAAGACGATCTCGATGTCGAAGATGATGAACATCATCGCCGTCAGGTAGTACTTCACCGGGAACTTGCCCCCGCCCAGCGGCTGCGGCGTCGGTTCGATCCCGCACTCGTAGGCGTCGTACTTGGCCCGGTTGTAGCGCTTGGGGCCGGTGAGGCTGGCGGCGAAGACGGAGAACACCGCGAAGAGAAAGCCGAGCGCCGCCATCGTGACGAGCGGGACGTAGACGTTCAACCCAGCCTCCTACCCCGTGCCACGCGGCTGCGGGCGTCTCGGCTTGCGCCCACGTTCTCAAGCGATTCTAGGGGCAGCGCGACCACCGTCACGACACCGGCGCTCGCGCGGGGTGTTGTTCCCGTCGCGCTGCGCTCAGACCGGCTGCTGCCCGGCCGGCCGGACGGCCCGGTGCAGCGCCACGATGCCTCCGGTGAGATTGCGGTAAGCCACCCGGCGCCACCCTGCCCGGTAGAGGAAGCAGCTGAGCTCTTCCTGGTCGGGCCAGGCCCTGATGGAGTCGGCCAGGTAGCCGTAGGCGTCGGGGTTGCTGGCGGTGCGCTCGGCGATCTCCGGCAGCGCCCGCATCAGGTACTCCAGGTAGACAGTGCGCAGGGCCGGGTTGGTCGGCGTGGAGAACTCGCAGACGACGATCCGGCCACCGGGCCGGGTCACCCGCAGCAGCTCCCGCAGGCCCGCGGCGGTATCGACGAGGTTGCGCAGCCCGAAGGAGATGGTGACCGCGTCGAAGGTGCCGTCCCGGAACGGCAGCGCCAGGCCGTCCCCGGCCACGAACGACAGTTCCGGATACTGCCGTCGGCCCTGCTCGAGCATGCCGAGGGAGAAGTCGCAGGAGACGACCAGTGCCCCGGCGGCGACCAGCGGCAGACTGCTGGTGCCGGTGCCTGCGGCCAGGTCGAGGATTCGCTCGCCGGGGCGGGGCGCGACCGCTCCGGCCACCGCAGACCGCCATCGTCGCGTCTGGTAGCCGGAGAGCACGTCGTTGGTGAGGTCGTACCGGCGGGCCACCCCGTCGAACATCGCGGCAACGTCGCGCGGGTTCTTCGCGAGGTCGGCTCGGGTCATGCCTCCATGGTGGCAGGTGCTCAGCCGCGGCGACACTGAGCGCGCGGTGCTCCACTGCCGGAACCTGCCGACACCGTGCGCTGCCCCTACCCTGGAATGGTGCGAGTACTCCCGATGCCCGACGGCGGCGCCGCCCGCGCCTCGCGGGTCGTCATCCGCACCAAGCGGGTCCCCGACGACGACCCGATCGCGCAGCGGCCGTTGCTGGATCTGCTCCCCGAGGGGGAGACCGTGGCCTGGGTGCGGGGCAAGCAGGGCCTCATCGGCTGGGGATCGGCAGCGCGCCGGCAGTTCCGCGGCACCGAGCGCTTCAGCCGGGCCATGAGTTGGTGGCACGACTGGGTGGCCGCCGCGATCGTGCGCGACGAAGTGGCGCAACCCGGGCACTGGCCCGGTGGCCTTCGGGTCGTTCGCCTTCGACCACCGCCCGGGCGTCTCGGAGGTGGTGGTCCCGCGGGTGCTGATCGGTCGGCGCCGCGGCGTGACCTGGGTGACGACGATTGGTGAGAGCACCCTGCCACCGCGCGTCCGGCCGAAGCCGCCCACCGGTGTCGTCTGGCATCCCGGGACGCTGGGAGAGAGCGAGTGGGGCGACGCCGTCCGGGGAGTCGTGGCCCGGATCGAGGCCGGCGAGCTCGACAAGGCAGTGCTGGCGCGCGATGTCACCGCCGAGGTCTCGGGACCGCTGGACGAGCGGTACCTCATGGAGCAGCTCCACCTGGACTACCCGCAGTGCTGGACCTTCCACGTGGCCGGGATGGTCGGCGCGACCCCGGAGTTGCTCGTGCGGCGGGAGGGGTCCTCGGTGACCTCGCGCGTGCTGGCCGGAACGGTGCGGCGCACCGCTGGCGGCAGTGACGGTGCCGATGACGCTGCTGCCGCCGCGCTGTTGGCCAGTGACAAGGATCTCAACGAGCATGCCTACGCGGTGGCCAGCGTCGCCGACGCACTGGCGACCCACTGCACCGATCTCACGGTGCCGCCTGGACCCGAGGTGCTGCGCCTGGCCAACGTGCAGCACCTGGTCACCGACGTGACCGCCACCCTGGCCGACGCCGCCCCGGCATTGGCACTGGCGGCGACGCTGCACCCGACAGCGGCAGTCTGCGGCACCCCGACCGAGCGGGCGCTGGCCGTCATCCGGTCCATCGAGGGCATGGACCGCGGCCGGTACGCCGGGCCGGTGGGCTGGTTCGACCGCAACGGGGACGGCGAGTTCGGCATCGCCCTGCGCTGCGGCCAGATCGACCGCGAGCGGCGGCGGGTGCAGCTCTTCGCGGGCTGCGGCCTGGTCGCCGGCTCCACACCCGCTGCCGAACTGGCGGAGTCGGCCGCGAAGTTCGCCGCCATGCGCGCAGCGCTGTCGCCAGCCTCACACTGATCGACGCACCGGGCCGGCGGTAGCCCGTGGTTTGCAGTGCGAATCGGTGGCTCATTGCTCGTCGGGAGTGTCGTGGGCGCCGGTGTCTGCGACTGGAGCGAGCGCCGCGGCGCGGGGGCCGGGGTCGCCGCGGCGCGGGGGGCCGGGGTCGCCGCGGCGCGGGGGCCGGGGTCGCCGCGGCGCGGGGGGCCGCCGCGGCGCGGGGGGCCGGGGTCGCCTCGCCGCCCCGCCCGTGTCCGGGGGCCGGGGTCGCCGTGGCGCGGGGGCCCGGGGTCGCCGTGTCCGGGGGGCCGGGGTCGCCGTGGCGCGGGGGGCCGGGTCCGGCGAGTCCAATTGCGTGGGCGGTCTGGGCCCTCTGCGTCGGGGCGCGTCTGCGCCTTGCGGGGGCGGAGTTGCCGGGCGCGGTGTGAGCGTGCGGGCTTGGTCTGCACCCGGTTCGGGGGTTTGCACCCGGCGCGGGGGCAGAACGTCCGGTATGCGGGGCAGTACTGCACCCGATTCGGGGGTTTGCACCCGGCGCGGGGGCAGAATCGACCGGATCAGGACCCACAGCCCCCGTCCCGGGTGCGAACCCCCATTCCGGGTGCACCGTTCCCGCCCCGGAGGCGCTCACAGCCCCCGTCCCGGGTGCAAACGCCCACGCCGGGTGCAAGGTTGCCGCCCCCGGAAGCGCCCCGGAAGCGCCAACCCCCGCCCTGGGTGCAAAGCCCCGGAACGGCGCCCACCCCCGGACTTCTCCGAAGCGGCACGTGCTGAGTCGAAGATCGCCCGCGCGAATGTGGCCCAGCGCACACTCCCGGACGTACCGCTAGCCGTGTACGCACTGTCATTGCAATGGTTACGATAGGTACGTCACTCGCACGCACCGTCACCACTCCTCGCTGCTCGTCCCGGATCTCGTTGCTGGAGTCGTGACACTGCGTTGCTCATGTGCCGTTCATTCAAGGGGGATCGATGGCTCGCCGATCGACGATGCTGACTGCCGTACTCGTGCTGGTACTGGCACTTGGCATGCTGGCCGGATTCCCACCTGCGCCAGCGATCGCGGACACCACCCCTACCGGTAGCGGCGAGCCGGCCACTGTGTCGGCCGATCCACTTCCCACGGTGCAGATCGACGGCGTGGCGTGGACCCAGGCGGTCGTCGGGAACACCGTCTACGTCGGAGGCGACTTCGAAACGGCGCGCCCTGCGGGCGCGGCCCCGGGCGAGCAGACCACGCCGCGGGCCAACCTGTTGGCCTACGACGTCCGCACCGGGGAACTCATCGAAGACTTCCGGGCCGACACCGACGCTCCGGTACTGGCGATGACGGCCTCGCCGGACGGCAAACGGCTGTACATCGGGGGGCAGTTCACCCGGGTCGGCGAGAAGAACCGCTTCCGGATCGCGGCCTTCGACACCGCGACCGGCGCTTTGCTGGGCTTCGCCCCGAACGCCGGCACCACGGTGCGGGCTCTGGCCGCCACCAACGACACGCTGTACGTCGGAGGAGACTTCCAGACACTCCGCGGCGAGCCCCGGCCATTCGCCGGCGCCGTCGCCGCAGAGGGCGGCCTGCTGCTGGACTGGCGCCCAGCACCGAACGCCTCGGTCACGGCGATGACGCTGAACCCCTCCGAGTCGCTGGTGGTGCTCGGCGGCCGCTTCACCACCCTCGGCGGCGGGGACGCCTACGGGATGGGCGCGGTCGATCCGGTCACCGGGCAGCAGCGGCCGTGGGCCATCGAGTCGGTCGTGCGCAACGCCGGCGAGAAGTCGTCCATCAACTCCCTGGTCGCCGATGGGGACGCCGTGTTCGGCACCGGCTACACCTTCGGTGCCGGTGGCAACTTCGAGGGCGCGTTCCGGGCCGACGGCGAGACCGGCGCCGTCGAGTGGCTCGCCGACTGCTACGGCGACCACTACTCGGCGTGGCCTCAGGGGGATGTCCTCCACACCGCCAGCCACGCGCACAGCTGCGAGAACGCCATCGACGGGTTCGCCGATACCAACCCGCGCGTCTACTACAGCTCCGGGGCCTTCACCAGGGACGCCACGGGCCCGGCGTCCTACAACTCCCTGTACGCCAGCAAGTTCCCCACCAGCTACGCCGGACTCCCCAGCCCCTCCCTGCTGCACTGGTACCCGGTATGGAGCGTCGGCGCGGTCACCGGCCAGGACCAGGCGGGCTGGCACGTCACCGGCAACAGCGACTATGTGGTGTACGGCGGCGAGTTCGTCGCAGTCAACGGCAAGCCGCAGCAGGGACTGGTTCGCTTCACCGCGGCTGACAAGGCGCCCAACCGGGTAGCCCCGCAGCGCACCGACGGGCTGACACCGGCCGCGGTCTCGGTTCGATCGGGCGAGGTCGAGGTCGGTTGGGAAGCAACCTTCGATCGGGACAGCAGGCAGATCCGCTACGAGCTGTACCGCAACGACATCGAGCTCACCGACCAGCCCATCCACGTGACCACGGCGCTTTCGACGCCGTGGCGACGGCCGCTGGTCACCTTCACCGACAAGGGCCTGCCGCCGGGAAGCACGCAGACGTACCGGATCTTCGCCTTCGATAGCTTCAACAACGCGATCGCCAGCGCTGAGACGTCGGTGGTGGTCGCAGGATCGGGCAGCACGTACGGCCGGGCCATCATCGCCTCCGAACCGTTGCACTGGTTCCGACTCGACGACGCCGACGGCGTGCGCCTGGCCGACAGCCGGGGCTCCGCCACGGCCTCCTCCCCGGCAGCGTTGACGGAGAACGGCACGACCGGGATCTCCACGGCCGGGGCGGGTGCCACCGGCGACGGCGGCCGCGCCATGAAGTTCGACGGCACTGCCCAGGCGTACGCCGTCACCGAGACCTCGCAGATGGGGCCGCAGGCGTTCAGCGTCGAGGCCTGGGTCAAGACCACCACCAAGCGGGGCGGACGAATCGTCGGCTTCAGCGACACCGAGATCGGGTTCTCGCGGGATGGCTGGACCGACCGCCATCTCTACCTCTCCGATGATGGCAAGGTGCGCTTCGGGGTCGCACCCGAGGGCGAGAAGAAGGTCGTGACGTCGCCCGCCGCGATCAACGACGGCGACTGGCACCACGTCGTGGGCACGCTGGGGCCCGATGGCATGGCGCTGTACGTGGATGGCAAGCAGGTTGCCTCCGACAGCGGGGTCACCGAGGCGCGGATCATGCAGGGCCACTGGCGGCTTGGGGCTGACACGGTGAAGAACTGGCCGACAACTCCTAGTGCGGCGACCGTGGCCGGCACCATCGATGATGTCGCGATCTACCCGCACGCCATGACTGCTGCGGAGATCGCCGGACACTATGCGGCGGCTAGCGGGGTCGAGGCGCCGCCCCTGCCGCCTCGCGGGGACCAGAACGCCGCGCCGACGGCCGTCTTCGGGCCGCCCCAGGTCCAGGAAGCCACGATCACGGTGGACGGCAGCGCCTCCAGCGACCCCGATGGCCGGGTCACGTCCTACCTGTGGGACTTCGGGGACGGCTCGCCGACGGTGTCGGGCGCCAAGCAGACCCACACGTACGCGGCATCCGGGGACTACCAGGTGCGGCTCACCGTCACCGACGACACCGGCGGGGCGGGCACCGCGACCAGGATCGTAACCGTGGTTGCGCCGAACCAGGCGCCGACGGCCGCCTTCACCGCCACGGTCACCGACCGCACCGCCAGCTTCGACGCCAGCGGCTCCACCGACCCCGACGGCCGCATCACCTCCTACCGCTGGGACTTCGGCGACGGCACGCCCGCCGGCACCGGCCCCGCCCCGAAACACACCTACGCCGACTACGGCACCTACACCGTCCGCCTCACCGTCACCGACGACCGCGGCGACACCGCCACCACCACCCAGACCGTCACCATCGCGGCCAACCAGGCGCCGACGGCCGCCTTCACCGCCACGATCGAGGACCGCACCGCCAGCTTCGACGCCAGCGGCTCCACCGACCCCGACGGCCGCATCACCTCCTACCGCTGGGACTTCGGCGACGGCACGCCCGCGCGGCACCGGCCCCGCCCCGAAGCACACCTACGCCGACTACGGCACCTACACCGTCCGCCTCACCGTCTCCGACGACCGCGGCGCCACGGCCGCCACCACCCAGACCGTCACCGCGTCGGCGCCGCCGGCGGTACCGGCGGGCCTGCAGCCGATGACGCCGGCCCGGCTCATCGACACCCGCACCACGGCCAAGATCCCGGCCGGCGGCGTGCTCAGCGTCCCGGTCGCCGGGCAGAAGGGCGTGGACCCCAACGCCAAGGCGGCCGCCCTCAACGTCACGGTCACCCAGCCCGGCGGCTCCGGCTACGTCACCGCCTACCCGTGCGGCACCACCCCGCCGAAGGCCTCGAACCTCAACTTCGTCGCCGGCCAGACCATCCCCAACGCCGTGCTCGCCGGCATCGGCGACGGCGGGGCCGTCTGCTTCAAGGCCAGCACCACCACCCACCTCGTCGTCGACGTCAACGGCTGGTTCCCCGCCGATGGGTACACGCCGATGACGCCGGCCCGGCTCATCGACACCCGCACCACGGCCAAGATCCCGGCCGGCGGCGTGCTCAGCGTCCCGGTCGCCGGGCAGAAGGGCGTGGCCCCCAACGCCAAGGCGGCCGCCCTCAACGTCACGGTCACCCAGCCCGGCGGCTCCGGCTACGTCACCGCCTACCCGTGCGGCACCACCCCGCCGAAGGCCTCCAACCTCAACTTCGTCGCCGGCCAGACCATCCCCAACGCCGTGCTCGCCGGCATCGGCGACGGCGGGGCCGTCTGCTTCAAGGCCAGCACCACCACCCACCTCGTCGTCGACGTCAACGGATGGTTCCCCGCCGAGTAGTGCCACGCCCCGGCAAGCGATCCGAGGGGCTTGCGTACCGTAGAGAAGTTGTGCAGAACGAGCAGCCGAGTTGTGACAGCGGGGGTCAGGAATGATGAGGGACAGCGGACTTCGGCGGCGACTGGTCGCCCCCATTGCGGCACTGGCGATGCTTGCGGCGGTGCTGGTGCCTGCAGCCCCCGGCATGGCTGAGACAACGCCCCCTCCGGGCGTGCCTGCCACCGTCAGCGCCGATCCGCTTCCGACGGTGCAGGTGGACGGCGTGGTGTGGACCCAGGTGGTCGTCGGGAACACCGTCTACGTCGGGGGCGACTTCCGGACGGCTCGCCCCGCGGGAGCCGCTCCGGGCCAGCGGACCACCACTCGGGCCAACCTGCTGGCCTATGACATCCGCAGCGGCGCGCTCATCGACTCCTTCCGGGCCGACACCGACGGCCCCGTGCTGGCGATGACGGCCTCGCCGGACGGCAAGCGACTGTACGTCGGCGGTCAATTCACCCGGGTCGCAGGACAGAACCGCTACCGCATCGCGGCCTTTGACACGTCGACCCGGCAGTTGCTGCCCTTCGCACCGAATGCCGGCACCACGGTGCGGGCCTTGGCCGCCACCGACTCCACGCTGTACGTCGGGGGGGACTTCAAGACGCTCGGCTTCGAGGACCGTCCCTACGCCGGCGCCGTGGCGGCCGACGGCGGCGGCGTGCTGCCCTGGCGCCCCGCGCCGAACGCCTCGGTCACCGCACTGGCCATGAGCCCGACCGCGCCGCTGGTCGTGCTCGGCGGACGGTTCACCGCGTTGCGCAGCACCAAGGCCATCGGCATCGGCGCGGTCACCAGCAGCGACGGGGCGCCGCGCAACTGGGGAACCTCCAACCTGCTCAGTACCGCCAACACCGAGGCCGCGATCACAAGCCTGGTCACCGACCGCACGTCGGTCTACGCCACGGCTTACGCGTGGAAGCTCGATGCAAACCTCGAAGGGGCGTTCCGCGCCAACGGCAGCACCGGCGCGCTGGAATGGGTGTCCGACTGCCACGGCGATCACTACTCCGCCTTCCCCACCGGGGGCGCGGTCTACCTGTCCAGCCACTCCTACTACTGCGGGAACATCGGCGACGGGTTCCTGGAGTCCATCCCGGCGGTCCGCTACCACGCCACCGCCGTGACGGCGGGGGCGACCACGACCAACCGCTACAACGCGATCTACGGAAAGTCGAGCTTCGACGGCAAGCCCAGCCCGTCGCTGCTGCACTGGTACCCGCAATGGGAGTCCGGCACGTACACCGGGCAGGACCAGGCGACATGGCACGTGACAGGCAACCGCGATTACGTGGTCTTCGGCGGCGAGTTCACGGCGGTGGGCGGCAGGACCCAGCAGGGCCTGGTGCGGTTTGCGCGAGCCGGCATCGCCCCCAACCGGGTCGGGCCCGCGGGTAGCGACGGACTCACGCCAGCTCTGGTCTCCAGCGAGCCCGGGGTCGTCGATGTGGGCTGGCAGGCCGCAAGCGATCCCGACAACCGGACCCTGAGCTACACCCTGTACCGGGGTGGCACACCGATCGAGTCCATCTCCGCGGACTCCACGCCGTTCGATCGGCGCACCATCGCCATCCGGGACCGCGGGCTGCAGCCGGGCTCCAGCCAGCGCTACCGCATCGTTGCCAAGGATGCCCGCGGCAACACCGTGTCGGGCTCCGAAGCCAGCGTCACCGTTGCCGGCAGCACGACGGCCTACCCCGACGCAGTGCTGCAGTCGGACCCGGAGCATTGGTTCCGGCTCAACGAGGCTGGCGGTCCGCTGCTCGACAGCCGGGGCTCAGCGAGCGCGACCGGTGCGGCCGGCCTGTCCCGGAGGGTTGGCGGTGCCACATCCGACGGAGATCGGGCAACCTCGTTCAGCGGCCGCAGCGACGGATCCGCCGCCGGCAGCGTCTCCCGACCTGGGCCGCAGGCCTTCACGGTGGAGGCGTGGCTGAAGACCAGCACGACCAAGGGCGGACGGATCGTCGGCCTCAGCGCAGCACGAGGTGCCCTGACCGATGGCGGGCTCGGCGACCGGCATCTCTACGTCGACAGCGCCGGCAAGCTCCGCTTCGGCGTCGACGTGGGGCGCCAGCAGAAGCCGGATTCAGCGACCATGCTGACGCTGGCGTCGCCGAACCGCGTCAATGACGGCAGGTGGCACCATGCCGTCGGCACCCTGGACGGCGACGGGATGCGCCTATACATCGACGGCAAACTCGTCGCTGCCCGCGGCGACGCTGTGCGGGCCCGCGAGATCACCGGGTACTGGCGGCTCGGCGGCGACCGCCTGACCAACTGGCCCGCCCGTCCGGCCAGCGACTTCTACGCCGGAGCTGTGGACGAGGTCGCGATCTACCACCGCGCGCTGTCGGCCCGCGAAGTGGCTGCGCACTACCAGGCGGCCAAGGGGACGGCCGCCCCGCCTCCCCGCTGCGACCACTGAGCCCAGCGCGGTTGGCCGATACCCGCACCTCGAGAATCGTGCCCGCGGGCGGCGTGCTCGAGGTCCAGGTGCGCGGCCGCGGCGGTGTGCCGTCCAACGCCGGCGCCGCCTCGCTCAATGTGACCGTCACCGGTCCGGGGGGATCCGGCTACGTGACCGTCTTCCCCTGTGGGGTTGCCGCGCCGCTGGCGTCCAACCTGAACTACACGCGCGGGCAGACGATCCCCAACGCCGTGCTGACCGGCATCGGCGCCAACGGCAAGGTCTGCCTGAAGACCTTCGCAGCGACGCACCTGGTGGTCGATGTCAACGGTTGGCTCCCCGACGATGCCGGGTACGAGACGCTGCAGCCGGCCAGGCTCATCGACACCCGCAAGGCCTCGATCGTGGGGGCCGGCAGGGAACTGCGGGTGACGGTCGCCGGACGCGGCGGTGTCCCCGGCAACGCCGAGGCTGCTGCTCTCAACGTCACCGTCACCGGCGCGCGGGGCTCCGGCCACGTGACGGTGTATCCGTGCGGCACGCCGGCGCCCCTGGCCTCCAACCTCAACTTCACCACCGGCCAGACGATTCCGAATGCTGTCCTGACCGGCATCGGGTCCAACGGCGAGGTGTGCCTGAAGCCGGCCGCGACCACCCATCTCATCGTCGACGTCAACGGGTACATGACGCCCCAGGCGCCGTACACGCCGGTGGTCCCGGTGCGGGCCATCGACACCCGCAAGGTTGGCGGGAAGGTGCCGGCGGGTGGGGTGCTGAAAGTGCAGGTTGCGGGAGCCAATGGCGTGCCCGCCACCACGGCGGCCGCGGCGCTGAACGTCACGGTCACCCAGCCGCAGGGCTCCGGCTATGTCACCGCCTTCCCGTGCGGCGCGACGCCGCCGCTGGCCTCGAACCTGAACTTCGCCGCCGAGCCAGACCATCCCCAACGCTGTGCTCTCGGGCATCGGTGTCGGGGGCAAGGTGTGCTTCAAGGCCTCCACCGGCACCCATCTGGTGGTCGACGTCAACGGGTGGTTCCCGGGCTGAGTGGGCTGTGCGCGGCTGTCACCGGCTCCCCGCGCTTGATCCGGCATAGGCACGCACCTGGGCATAGGGTGTGCCGCAGACGGATTCGGGAGGACGCCATGGCAGAGCAGATGCAACGGGTCTCGGCACTGGATTGGCAGTTCCTCGGCATCGAGGACAAGAGCAGCACGCACATGCACATCGGCAGCGTGATGACCTTCGAGGGACCGGCGCCGTTGGCCTCGGACCTGCGCGACTTCATCGCCTCCCGCATCCACCTGGCGCCGCGCTTCCAGCAGAAGTTGGCGTTCCAGGCCATCCCGGGGGCCGGGAAGCCGTCGTGGGTGGATGATCCGGATTTCGACATCACCCGGCATGTGCTGGCAGCCGCACTGCCGAGGCCGGGCAGTGACGCCGAGTTCAACGACCTCATCGGGGAGGTCTTCTCGGTACGCCTCGAGCGGGACAAGCCGATGTGGCAGATCTGGTTCGTGGAGGGCTTGGCGGGCGACCGGTGGGGCCTGATCGCCAAGATGCACCACACGATGGTGGACGGCCTGGGCGCCATCGACCTGTTCGCCGCGCTGCTGGACTTCGGCCCGGAGCCGCGCGAGGTCGAGCCGGCCACCACCGAGCCCCGGCCGGAACCCTCCCGCACCGATCTGCTCCGCGCCCAGGTGCGACGCAACGTGCAGACAGCCAAGGATGCCGCCACCAGCCTGCGCTCGGTCATCGCCAACCCCGGCGACGCCGGCCCCAAGATCCTCGACGTCGCCAAAGGGCTGGGCGAGACGGCCGCCGCGGCGCTGCCGCTACCACCCTCGACACCGCTCAACGTCGAGACCGGGCCCAACCGCGGCTACATGTCGACCCCATTCCCGCTGTCGGAGTTCAAGGAGATCCGCAAGTCGCTCGGCGGCACGATCAACGACGTGGTGCTCGCGGTCACCGGCGATGCCCTCGGCCGCTACCTCCGCGACCACGGCGTGGACACCGATGGCATGGAGCTGCGCGCCGAGATCCCCAGCGCGGTGCGCACCGAGTCCAGCTCCGGAGGCGACCAGGGCAACGTCTTCGTCGTGCTCGTCGTCCAGCTGCCGGTCTCGGACATGCCCGCCGCCCAGCGCCACGCCACGGTGGTGGATCGGATGAAGGCCATGAAGGAGAGCGGCGTCGGCACCGGGGTCAGTGCGGTGCTGCGGGCCACGAACTTCTTGGCGCCGACCATCCTGGCCCAAACCACCCGCCTGTTCTTCGGCAAGTTGCTGTTCAACCTGCTCGTCAGCAACGTCCCCGGGGTGCAGTTCCCCGTCTACATGTACGGCTCGAAGATGCTGGCGCTGTCTCCGCTGCCCTGGGTGGGACCGCAGCAGGCGCTGTCCGTGGCTGTCATCTCCTACAACGGGGTGATGGATTTCGGGATCATGGTCGACCGCGACGTGGTGGCCGACGTGGATGTCTTCATCGGGCACCTGCGACAGGCCGAGGCAGACCTGTTGGCCGCCGCCCGCAGTTCCTGAGGAGCCACCCCGGCGGCGCGGGCCGCGATCAGCGGGGCGCCCCGGCGCGCGGCGCGTGGCGCGTGGCGCGGGCGCGTGGCGCGTGGCGCGTGGCGCGTGGCGCGTGGACGACGACGGATACCGGGCTCATCGCAATCGGGAGTGTGATGGGCTCTGGCGACTGCCTGGCGCGGTGCCTGGCGCGGTGCCTGGCGCGGTGCCTGGCGGACCGCCTGTCGCCGTGCCTGGCGCCGGGATCTGGCGCCGGGACCTGGTCTGCGGTGCCCAGCGGGTCCAGATGCTTGGGCGGCCCCAGCCCACTCGCGCCGGGGCGGGTCTGCACCTGACGCCGGGGGTAGCGGATGGTGTGCGGGGGCGGAAGGTCTCGGCGCGCGGGCCACGGCTGCACCCGGCTTGGGGGTTTGCACCCGTCGCGGGGGTGGAATGTCCGGTATGCGGGGCAGGACTGCACCCGGTTCGGGGGTTTGCACCCATCGCGGTGGCTGTACCGGTCGAATCGGGGCTCACAGCCCCCGCCCCGGGTGCAAACCCCCACCCCGGGTGCACAGTTGCCGTCCCGGAGGCGCTCACAGCCCCCGCCCCGGGTGCAAACCCCCACCCCGGGTGCACAGTTGCCGTCCCGGGGCTCACGTCGTGCGGCGTCGCGCTGAGCAGCATCACGGTGGGCGCCAAAGACTTCACCGAACAGCAGATTCTTGCCGAGATGATCGCGCAGCTGGCCGAGGATGAAGGGATCCGGGTGGATCGCATCGTGCCCTACCCCTCGGGCGTGTCGCCCTACCGCGGCCTGGAGGACGGCACGATCGACGTCCATGTCGAGTACACCGGCACCGGCCTGCTCCGGCTCGGCCGACCGGCGGCGGCCGACGGCGATCTCGCCTTCGACCTGGTGCAGCAGGCCTCGGCCGACGACGATGTGACCTGGCTGCCCAGGCTCGGGGTCGGCAACGACTACGTGCTCGCGGTCACCCCGGAGTCCGCCCAGCGCGCAGACCTCGCCACCATCTCCGACCTCGCCGATGCCGCGCTACCGCCACTGCGCTTCGTGACCAGCACCGACTATCTGCGCCGGCCGGTGGATGGCCTGTCAGCGCTAGCCTCGCGCTACGGCCTGGCCGTGGACCCCGGGGTACTGGCAACCGACGACAAGGCCGAGCTGTACGGCGCACTGCGCACCGGCGCAGCCGACGTCGCCGTCGGCTTGTCCACCGACCCGGAACTGCGGGAGTTCGAACTGGTCGCCCTGGAGGACGATCTGGAGTTCTATCCGGCCTACGACGCAGCGCCGATCGCCCGCACCTCCCTGCTGTCGCAGTACCCGGAGATCGGCGCCACGCTGGAACATCTGGCGGACCGCATCGATGCGGATCAGATGAGCGAACTCATCGCGCAGGTGGATTTCGAGCAGCGCGACCCTGCTGTCGTGGCGCAAGAGGCGTTGACCGAACTGGGACTTCTCGATGGCACCCTGCAGGAGGCTCGCGGCGATGCCGTCGTGATCGCCATCGGACCCGATGACGAACTGGCAGGTGCCACCGGCCGTGCCATCGAAGCGATCCGCGCCGCCTGCGTCGGCCGCCCCATCTCGGTGCTGTCGGTGGAGGATCCGGCCGATGCCGTAGTGCGCGGCGATGCCCGCATCGCCATCGCGGACGCCGAAACCGTGTTCCAGCCCACCTACCGCGCATCCGGTCCGGAGCGTCCGGTCAAAGCGCTGGAGGCCATTGCGGCAGTGGGGTTGCGGACGGTACAGGTGCTGACGCGGCCAGAGACCACGGATCTGACCACGTGGGCCGTCGGTGGCCCGGGCAGCACCAGCGGCGAGACGGCGCAGACCCTGATCGAGGCGCAGACCGTAGAGGACGTGGAACTGCTCAGCCTGCCCGGGGCCACCATTGCCGAGCGGGCTGCCGAGGTGCTCAACGGCGGTGCCGACGCTGCGCTCGTGGTCAGCCCGCTGGGACACCCGCAGGTGCAACAGGCACTTGACGACGGGCTGGCGCTGCGATCGATCGAGCTGGACAGCGACGAGCTCGTCCTCAACTCCCCGCACTTGAGGATCGGACAGATCCCGGTGCGGGCATATCAGGGCGTGACTGAGACGGTGGCGTCGGTGTCGCAGGAAACCGTGGCCCTGGGACCGGTCAGCGAAGATGTGGTCCCCGGGATCCACGGACCAGGCGCCTTTGTCGGCGGGCCCGGCCAACCGCTGGCGCCCGCCGCCATCGAATCGATCCGCGCCAGCCTCAGCGAACCTCGAGTCGACCCGGTCCTGCCACGTGCGCCTGCACCGATCACCGACCCGGAGGACCTCACCCAGCCGACCAACCCGTCGCCGTGGACCTCCGCGGCAACCGTCGCACTGTTCCTCGCCTTGGCCGCCCTAGTGCGGGCGCTGCTGAAGCCGCACCCGCTGGCCGACGAGATCATGGAGATGGCACACGAGGAGGACGGCGACCGGGTCGCGGCCCGGGACTGACAGCAGGGCCGCACGCGGCCCGGGACTGACAGCAGGGCCGCACGCGGCCCGCGTACACGCGAAGGCTCAGCCGCGCAGGATGCGGCGCGGCTCTGGGCACGTTCCGTGGACTGTCTAGCGCCTTTGCTGCGGCCGTCGCGCACCGGTGCCCGCTGCGGGCCTCGGTGAGAGCATGACTGCCGACAGCAGGATGCCTCGGCCGCGCGCGAGTATCCCCTCCCAGTTCCCCCGGCCGCTGCGCTCGCGTGCTGCGTCGGACCCCTGGGGCACGGTAGGGAGCGGGGGAAGCGTCGATGCGCTCGCCCGCGTCCTGCGTCCTGCGTCTCGGGGGAGCCAGTAGTGCCCAACGTCCAGCAAGGCTCGATGCATCCGATCCGGCCGATGCGCCCGAGCGACCTGACCCTGGCCGGCATGCCGAAACTGGCAGTGGACGAGCAGCGCCGATTAGCCGGCAGCACCAACCTCGACGTGGTCGCCACGCTGGCCGCCAACGCGGCCCTCGATCGGAGGGTGCAGACCCAGTTGTGCCGCCATGGCAGCCAGTACGTGAGGTCGGGGCTGATCGCCAACCCGTCCCTGACCCCTGCCGCGCAGCGCCATCTCGCCCGGCGCGGCCCACTGGAGCATCGTGTCCGGCTGGCACGGCGGTCCAATCTCGACACTGCCGCCCAAGAATCCCTGCTGCGGTTCGCCCAGGACGAGATCGACCGGGCGATCGCCGCCAACGGCAGCCTCGCGCCCCGGCTGCAGCCGCGCTTGGCCAGCCACACCAGCACAGCCCCGCGAGCACGCCTTGCGGGGAACGCCAGCGTGCGAGCGGACCTGCTGGGGCGCTTGGCCGCAGACCGCCACTGGCGCGTGCGCGCTGCCGCAGCCGGGAACCCGGCGCTGGCCCCCGAGGATCAGGACCGCCTGGCAGGTGATCGCTCGCGCGCCGTACTGCGCGGCCTCGCGACCAATCCGGCGCTGCTCCCGCAGTGGCAGCACGTGCTGGCGGGACACCCGGACCTCATCGTCCGACAGCAACTCGCCGCCAATCCTGCGCTGATACCCCAAACAGCTGCCCTGCTGGCGTCCAGCCCGGAGGAGTCGGTGCGCGAGGCGGTGGCGGGGAACCCTTCGCTGCCCGCCGTGGCCCAGGCCGTGCTGGCCCGGGACGTGTGGTCGGTGGTGGTGGCGCTGGCCGGAAATACGTCGCTGACTGAGGAGTCCCAGACCGTTGTCGTGCGGTGCGGTCCGAGGGCTCAGGCGGCACTGGCCGGCAATCCGAGCGCAACGCCTGCGGTGCGGATGTCATTGGCCACCGATGGCGGGCCAGATGCACGGCGCACGCTTGCCTGCTGGTGTCCCGACCCCGCCGTGCGCCGTGTGCTGGCACGAGATATCAGCAGCGGGGTCCGCTCGCTGATCGCATCCGACGTCACCGAGAGCGATCTGCAGGATGTCCTTGCGAACGATCCCGACACGTGGGTGCGTCGCATGCTCGCGACGAACGCGCGCATCAGCGCCGACGTGATGCTGCGCCTGGCTGCAGACCCGGCGACCAGCGTGCGATGCGGCCTTGCCGGCAACAGCGCCCTGCGCCGCGAGGCCGTCGAGTGCCTGATCACGCAGTTGGCGCACGGGCCCTCGGAACGCTGCGAAGTGCGATTGGCCCTCAGCGACCGCGCCGATCTCGGCTCCGCCACGTATTGGCGCCCCGAGCACCTCGGGCACGCGCTGCTCGGCCCCGTTGTCGCTGCGCTGACCGGCAAGTCCAACGTGCAGCGCGCCGCGTCCCGCCACCCTGACCGGTTCGTCCGGCTGGGACTGGTCGGCAACGTCAAGGTGAAGGCACCGATGCTGCAGACCCTGCTCCACGACCCCGATCCCGCGATTGCGGGCGCAGCGCGGCGCCGCCTGCTGACTGCGATGGCGGGGCTGTGGTGAGCGGCCGGGAGCCGCCGCCCAGTCGCGCGCAGCGGGCCGCCGACCCATCGACCAGCAAGAGCGAGCAACTCGCCCTCGCCTCGTCGTCGCAGGCAGCGTCGGTCATCGAGGCACTGCTGCGCAATCCGCAGTTGCACGGCGCCGTACAGGAGGTCCTGCTCGAGGGCCGCGACTGGGTGCTTGCCGGGCTGGCCGCGCATCCGGGCCTGACCGCCGCATCCGCCACCGCCCTGGCGGCGCACCCGGCGACGGATGTGCGGGTCGCTCTGGCTGCCAATCCAGCGATCCCCGCGTCGGTGCACCGGCGTCTGCGGGCCTGGCCCGAGCAAGCGGTGCACCGGGCCCTGGCCGGCAATCCCGCGCTGCCGGCACCCACGCAGCGCGCGCTGGCCGGCGACGATGACCGGTTCGTCGTCAGCGCGCTGGCCGGCAACCCGGCGCTGGCGCAGGACGTGATGCTGCAGTTGTCGCGCCACCCGGCGGTCGGCGTGCGCGTCAGGCTGGCCGGGAATGGCGCGATCGGCGCAGCTACGGCGTCGCTCCTGCTGGCGGATGCCGATCCTTGGGTACGGGAGGCGCTGGCGGCGAACCCGGCGACCCCGCCAGAGGTCCAGGGGGCGCTGGCCCGTGATGTGGAACTGGTGCAATGCGCGCTCGCCGGCAATCCTCGACTGCCGAGGACCGCGCAACGGACGTTGCTCCGGACCGGTACCGAGCCAGCGGTGGCAGTCTTGGCTGCCAATCCGTCGCTGGCCGAGCCGCTGCAGGCCGGGCTGGCCTCCGACGATCGAGCAGCGGTACGGGCCGGACTGGCATCCAACACCGGGCTGGTCCCCGAGCGCGCCGCCGCCCTCCTCGCCGATCCATCCGGCGTGGTCGCGCGAGCGCTGGCGGGCAATCCGATGCTGGGCGGGTCAGCGCTGTCGACCCTCGTTCACCGCGGCAAGGCCATTCGACGGCAGTTGGCCGGCCACCCGCACCTCGGCGCCGACCTGCAACTGCTCCTGGCTGCGGACCCCAGCGCCAAGGTGCGGGCCGCTCTGGCCGCTTCACCCGCCTTGGACGCTGCGGCAGCCGATCTGCTCGCCGGGGACCCGCGGCGGAGGGTCCGTCGTGTGGCAGCCGCTCATCCGGTGCTCGGAAGCGATGCCCAGCGCAGGCTCGCGGCAGATCACGACCCTGACTTGCGCCGGGAGCTGGCGGGCAACGCGGCGGCCGGCCCGGCAGCTCTGCGGATCCTGCTGGCCGGCATGGACGCCGCCGGACCTGCTCCGCGCGACTTCCTGCGCAGGGGTGATGTGCCGCCGGCCTCGGAGTGGTCGAACGACACGCTGGACATCCCAGTCGTGGGTCCGATCGTCGCCGCCGTCACGACCAAGCGGGAGTTGCTCGACTGCGCAGCCGTACATGCTGACGCCTTGGTGCGGCTGGGGCTGGCCCGCAACGTCAAGGTCGGCCCGGGCCAGATGGCCGCCCTGCTCACCGACCCGGACCCCGACGTGGGCCCGGTCGCCCGGGAGCGCGTGCTTGCGGCGCTGGCGACAGGCTGATCATCAGGCGCCGCGGTCACCCGCCACGACGGTGCGCATCCACTCGGGGACACCGGGCCGGAATCCGTCGCTGAGCACGACGCATCCCGGCGGCCACTTCGACAGGTCGAGCAGCCCGGTGATCTCGGCGACCCACGCCCCGTCGCGGACCGCTCCCGCATCGTCGTCGGTGCACGGCGCCCAGGCTCCGGCGGGGACCTTCCCGATGGCGGCGGCGACGTCGGCGCGGGCGTACAACTCGACCGTGTAGCCGTGGCCCCGGTCGGTGAGCAGCCGCAGGAAGGCGTGGGTGCAGGCGGCGGTGTCGGTGCGCACCACCAGCCCCGCCAGTTCGGCGTCGGTGAGCTGGGCCTCGAGCAGGTCCAGCACGGCCTGGTGGTCGGCGGCGGTGCCCGCGTTGGCATTGCCCGGCAGCAGCAGCCCGGCGACCGGCTCCCCGGTCCCGCCCGCCCCGTGGTCGGCGTAGGCCAGCAGCGGCTGGAAGCCGAACCCGCGCTTGTAGGTCGGCGCGGCGTCCTGCTTCTCCGAGTGGGCGGTGATCAGGGTGCCGTCGATGTCGACCAGCACCTCACCGGCAGGCCCGGGGAGGTGGCCTGCGGCGGTGCCGCGGGCGGCCGCGGCGGCCCGGCGCAGCGCGCCCAGACCCGTCGGGATCCGCGGCCAGCGCATGCACGGTCCGCGAGATGGTGGGGTCGGAGGCGACCGGCCCGAACACCCTCCTGCCGGCCGCGCAGCAACGCGGTGTCGGCCGGGCAGTCCCGCCCGCGGCCAGCATCACCGCCAGGTCCAGCACCACCTTGCCCGGATCATGCTCACAGCGGGCCCTGCGGTGCCCGGCCAGCTCGGCCGACAGGCCCGATCCAGCCCGGTGGCGCGGGCCGTCCGGTACAGCAGCTGCGATCCCGGCCTTCGACACGACGCCGTCGGCGCCGCCGCGCAGATGGACACGATTCCTGAACCGACTACGCTTCACCTTGAGAGTGCCTTCCAGCTCGGCGTCCTGATGTCTTCGCAAACACCAGAATCCCAAGCAGGACAGGCACTTTCGCTCATCTACCGCCCGTGCCACCAAGCAAGATCATCGCCCGTACCGCGTTGACGACCGCGTACACCTTGTCATGCCGGTCGGGGACCACGAACCGCTTCGGATGGCCGAGGATCCCATGCGCATCGGGCAGGTCGAGATTGTCCAGCCAGTTGGCGAACTCCATGCCCGGCCCGGACCCCAAGGCACCCGCACCAGGAGATTGCGGGTGCCTTGGGTGGCGCCGGCGGCCTCGGCCAGGCCGATCAGGCGGGCGACGAATTCCCAGGATCGCGGCGAGGCGAACGGCTTTGCGCGCTCGGCCTCAGTCTTGGGAACCGTGGCGAGCAGCTCGGGGCGATGCCGCAGGAACGACCCGACCATGACCCGGGCCTGCCGGACCTGCTGGTCGGCTGCCGCACGGTCGAGGTGCGGCACCCGAACCGGAGCGAAGCCACGGGCGAACCCGTCGGCGACGACGTCCGCGGCAGCTCCCAGTCCAGGTGCACCACGCGGTTGGCCAGCGGAGCCGCGAGATCCCAGCCGTCAGCGGCGAAATCCGGGGGATTCTGCGCCAGCACCATGGCCACGTCGTCGGGCAGCCGCAGATCGCCCACGACGCGCTCCCCCAGGATGCGCAGGCAGGCGGCCTGCAGCGCCGGGGGCGCCGTGCTGATCTCGTCGAAGAACAGCATCGATGCCGTGCCGCCCGGCACGCCGTCCGAGGCCGCGACCAGATCCCGGGCCCACTGCTGCGGGAGCATGTGGACCCCGCCCGACACCGGGTCTGCGTACGGCAGGCCGTTCAAGTCCGCCGGCTCGCGCTGTGATGCCACCAGCGTGCGCAGCAGCAGGCCGTACTGCTCGGCGATGGCGTTGATGGTGGCGGTCTTGCCCTGGCCGGGCAGACCGGTGAGCAGGACGGGAACCTTGGCGGCGATCGCTAGTGCGAGCGCGGCTTGAGTGTCGGTGAATCGGGATATGCGTGGTGGACCCTCCCCCGTGAGCGACTGCCTCCACTGTGCCGGCGGGGTCCGACAGAGGGCCGGCGCCAGCGGGTCGCTCCGTGTGCCGATGCGAACCGGCCCGCACCCGTCGACAGCCTTGACTGGCCAGGACCGGAGAGCCCCTGTGACCTCCGCTACACCGCGAGCCGAACAGTTTCGCCAGCCGCCCACAGGGCAGACCCAAGACATCGAGCTGCGAATGCAAGGAGGGCCCGATCATGACGATCACCGCACCAACGCCAGTGGTGATTTCCCGACCCGTGGCCGAGGCCCCGGTCCTCGACGCGGCGGACGGACAACTCCTCGACGTACAGCCGATGTCGGAGCGCGCCTTGGTGACCTGGGCGCACCTGGGTCCGGCCGTCGCCCTGGTGGCGGCGATCGTGATCTGGCCCGCTGCCGCGCTGGTCCTCGTCATCCCGGCCTCCCTGCTGCTCACGGCCGCACGACACTCGCCGACCGTTCGCGAGCACGCCGCCGCGGCGATGAGCTTCATCCTGACGACGCTGGCCGCGCTCGGAGTCGCGATGGCCGCCGTCGCACTGGTGGGTTCGATGCTCAGCCCCCTGATCACGGTGGCCTTGATCGTCGGCACACTGCTGTACCTCGAGATCTTCCTGGTGCGGGCCGCGCTTGCAGCCCACCAGAGGCGCGCACCGGTCTTCCCGGCGAAGCTGCCGATCTTGGACTAGCCGCCGCAGCGCCAGCCGCCGCCAGCACTTGCAGCACCACCCCGGCCTCGCTAGTCCCCGGGGTCCCCGCTCCGGGAAACCTCGGGGCTTGCGCCGCGGTGGTGCACCACTAGCGTCAGCGCCTCGGCCTTGGCCCTGCTCCACGTGCCGAACTGGGTGCGGATGGTCTGCCCCGACGGTGCCCCGTCGTTGACCCGTGCCCAGCGCTCGTAGTCGGCGAAGGAGCCGCGCGCGCCGTCCTGCGTCAGGTAGGCCGCGACAGCCTGCAGCATCTCATCGAAGCTCCAGCGCCTCTCGTAGTAGCGTCGGACGACCTGTCCGTGCCGCACGCCCGCCCTCACGCACGCCCTGCGCCATGTGCCGAACCGCTGCAGCACCAGCGGCGCACTCGCACCGCCAAACGTGGAACGGACGTCTTCGTAGGCCCGTACGGTGAGCGGTTCACCGACCAGTCGGGCCGCCTCTCGCAGGTGAGCCAGGATGACGGCATCGCTGAAGACACGGTTGCCGCGCCGCCGGTTGAGGAAGTAGCGCCGCGCGTCGTCGCCGAGGGCGGTCCGCAGCGTCCGCTCCGTCACACCAAGCAGTTCCGCGGCCTCCTCGACGGTTCGGCCCGGATCGACGGACGCCAGGTCCAGCGCCCTGGAGCGCAACTCCTCCCGGTCTCGGCCGAGGCGCTCGCGGCGGGCCGAGGCGGCCTCAGCGCTATTGGGCCCATCGGCGTCGCGGATGATCTGTCGCGCGCGCTCCCGGGTGACGCCGAACGCCTCCCCGACCTCACGCAGCGAGTACCCCTGAGCGCGCATCTGGCACATCTCATGCGCACGTCTTCGGGCTGCTGCTTGCCCGGCATCCTCGTCACCAGGCGCCCCCATTGCGGCCATCGTTCCCCCCGTAGCCAACCAACGAGACCAATGGTGCGCAGCGGGTCCGACACGAGTGTCAGATGGCCGGTGGCGCGGCCCAGCAGGCGCGTCCCCCACACGCCCGGCCTTCGCGGCATGCAATAGCGCCGACCACTACGGCCTCGAAAGAGCCCACTGCATCAAGGATCTCGAGCGCAGGATATCGAATACCACAAAGGCGCTAAGCACGGGCTCACCCGTACATTGCAATCAGAAATCGCAGAATGTGTTGGAGTAGGCCTAGTCGGGCCGGGTGACCGCTTCCACGGCCGCCGCCCGCACTCGCCGCAGCAGATCGGCCTCCGATTCCCGATCAGCCACCTGCGCCACGAGCACCGATACTCCCGGCGGGGACTCCGCGAAGGCCTCGCGAAACCGATCCGCATCATCGACGCCGCGCCCGGGAACGCCGGAAAGGCGGGTCCTCCCGACCAGGTGCAGTCCGTGCGGGGTGCCGAAGACCCGCTCAAAGTCAGCAGAGAATCGGGGGGCGGCCTGCTCCAATTGCGAAAATATGCCGCCGCCATCATTGTCAATCACGACGTAGCGCAGCGGCGGCCGCGGCTCTCGGCCCGGTGCCAGCAGGCCGTTGCCGTCGTGCAGGAACGCCAGATCCCCCAGCAGCGCCACCGTCGGGCCGTCGTGCGCGGCCGCCGCCCCCCAAGCCGTCGACACCAGCCCGTCGATGCCGTTCGCGCCGCGATTGGCGAGCACCCGCAGCCCGCGGCGCCGTATGGCGGTGACCTGTACCTGTCGGATGGGCCACGACGCGGCGACGAAGAGTTGGGCGGCATCGTCGGTCTCGCGCCAGACGTGCTGCGCCACGTGCAGGCCGCTGAACATCCATTCCTCGGCCAGCAGAGCCTCGACGTGGGCCGCGGCCCTGTCGCCGGCGGCCAGCCAGGCATCCCGCCAGCCGTCCGCAGCGCCGTCCGATCCGGCAGCCGTCGGCACCGCGCCCACCACCAGCTCAGCAGTACGGGTGGGATCGGCCCACCGAGTGCCGGTATCGATGGCCACGTGGTGGCGCGCCCGTCGCACCAGAGCGGCGACGTCACGCGAAAGGCCGACCCTCCCGACCGTGAGGACGATCTCCGGCGCGTGATCGGACACCCAGTGATCGCTAGCGGCTACCAGCGCCCCGGCGGGCACCCACCCCGCGGCAGCGTGCAGCCCCGCTGTCGGCTCTGCGATGATCGGCCACCCGCACCCATCCGACAGCGCGGCGACCGCGGATGGATCCCAGCCGGCCGGCGGATCTCCCGCCACGATGACCCCACGGACCGGGGTGTCCGACCGGCCCAGGCGCGCCATGAGCTCGGCTAGCTCTGGCGCAGGCGGCGGCACGGCTGCGCCAGACGGGATGGCGCGCGCCCGGCGCGTTGAGCGCTCTGCGACGGGCTCGCCCGCCGCCGGCTCGTCCGGCACCAGGGGCTCGGCGAACGGCAGGTTCAGATGCACCGGCCCAGGGTCCATCGCATCCGCCGCCCGCAGCAGCGCCCGGCCGACCAGCGAGCGCCAGTAGGCCTGTCCTCCCGGCTGCTCGCCCGCCACCGCCACCTCGGCGAAGAGTCGCGGGTAGTCTCCGAAGATCTTGAGCTGGTCCACGGTCTGCGGAGCGCCGACGCCGCGCAGCCATGGCGGACGGTCTGCGCTCAGCACCATCAGCGGCACCCCCGCATAGGAGGCTTCCACCACGGCCGGCAGCAGGTTGGCGACCGCCGTTCCACTGGTGGTCACCACCGGCACCGGCCGACCGGAGCGCTTGGCCAACCCGAGGGCGAGGAATCCCGCGGATCGCTCATCGATGCGCACGTGCAGGCGCAGCCGGTTCCCCCGCTCGGCCTCGGCGAGGGCCAGCGCGAGCGGGGCCGAACGGGAACCCGGGGACAGCACTGCATCGGCAACACCGCCGTCGATCAGCGCGGCCACGATTGCCTGCGCCTGGGCCGTGGCGGGATTCACCGGTACTGCCACGCCTCGGCCAAGCGGCGGCGCAACCGGCGCTCCTGCGCTGCCGAGACCCCCGCGGCAGCCGCCGCGAGCGCATCGGCATCCGGTACTGGCTTCATGGCAGCCAGCCTGCCAGCAGTGGGGACGATCGGCGCGGCAACGACATCGGCGGCGAGCAGCGCGCCCGTGGCCAGTCCGCACGCCAGCGGCTCGTCGGGCAGGGCGCAGGCTGCTGCGATGCCGGCCGCAAGCCCGATCGAGGTCTCCATCGCGCCGGAGACCACCACGGGCATCGCCAGCTCGCCCGCCAGTCGCAGGACCGCGGCGACCCCGCCCAGCGGCGCCACCTTCAGCACCGCCACATCGGCGCACTCGCGCACCGCAGCCACCAGCTCGGCGTCGAAGGGATCCTGCGCTCGGCGCAGGCTCTCATCCACGGCAACCGCGACCCCGGTCTCACGGCGCAGCACGGCGATCTCCGCCAGGGACGCCAGGGGCTGCTCGACGTACTCCAGACCGTCCGCGGCCTGCGCCAGCGCGGGCAGTTGCCGCAGCGCATCGCTCAGACTCCAGGCGGCGTTGACGTCCAGTCGGATCCGAGCGCTGGGCCCTGCGGCCGCCCGCACCGCCGCCACCCGGGCCTGGTCGGCCTCGATGTGACCGGTGACCTTCACCTTCACCGTGGCAATGGCCGAACCGCCGCGCTGCGGACCTGAGCCGCGCGGTTCGGCCAGTTCCCGTAGCAGCGGGTCATCTGCAGCGATCGCGGGCACGATCGCGTTCACGGCGACGGAATCGCGCACCGGCTGCGGCCATCCGGCATGGGACGCCTCCAGCGCGCTGCGCAGCCACCGACCGGCCAGCCGCGCCGGGTAGTCGTCGAACGGCGCGAACTCGCCCCACCCGGCGGGACCAGGGATGAGGAGCCCGATTCGGCGCCGAGTTCCGCGGAATGCCGTGCGCAGCGGAACGGCGAACGGGACTGCGGCATCCTGTACCGCGGCCAGTGACGCCGTCACGGTCGTTTCGGGAACCGCTCGAACTGCGGCCGCCGCTTCTCCTTGTACGCGTCGCGGCCCTCCTGGGCCTCCTCGGTCATGTAGAACAGCAGCGTCGCGTCACCCGCCAGTTGCTGGATGCCGGCCAGTCCGTCGTCGGCGGCGTTGTGCGAGGCCTTGAGCATCCGCAGCGCCAACGGCGACAGTTGCAGCATCTCGCGCGCCCATGCGACGGTCTCGGTCTCCAAGTCGCGCAACGGCACCACCGCGTTGACCAGGCCCCAGTCGTAGGCCTGCTCCGCGCCGTACTGCCGACACAGCATCCACACCTCGCGCGAGCGCTTCTGGCCGATCTGGCGGGCCAGCAGGCCCGAGCCGTACCCGCCGTCGAAGGATCCGACCTTCGGGCCGGTCTGCCCGAACCGGGCGTTGTCCGCGGCGATCGTCAGGTCGCACACGATGTGCAGGACGTGACCGCCGCCGATGGCGTAGCCGGCCACCATCGCGATCACCGGCTTCGGGGTGCGGCGGATCTGAATCTGCAGATCCAGGACGTTGAGCCGACCGATGCCCTTCTGGGCCACTTCGTCGTCCCCGATGTAGCCGTCGTCGCCGCGGATCACCTGATCGCCGCCGGAGCAGAACGCCCAATCGCCGGCCCCGGTGAGGATGATGACACCGACCTCGTCGTCGTCGCGTGCCATCCGGAAGGCCCGCTCCAGCTCGAACAGCGTCTGCGGACGGAACGCATTGCGCTTGTGGGGGCGGTTGATCGTGATCTTGGCGATGCCTTCGGCCGTCTCGTAGCGGATGTCGCCGAAGCCCTCGTGCGCCTGCCAGGCCAGCGCCGGGGTGATGCTGGAGTACGCCGGGTCCGCCTGGGCCGGCGAGTCCGGTGCGACGACGGGAGGCAGGACGTAACGCGTCCGAGAGTCCATGGCAGGGCTGTCCTTTCCGGGAATTCGCACCACCCCTAGGCTATCGGTGATGAGCCGACCCACACCCCGCCGCCTCCTGGTACGACCCGGCCCCGCCGGCGTCGCCGATGTCGCTGCTGCGATGCGCGATCTGCTGGATGGCCAGCAGCAGCCGCTGGCGGTAGCGCCCGCCCCCTCCGGGCACCACACCGCCACCCTGTCCTCGGCGTTGCGCGAGGACGCGCCCATCGACCACGACGAAGCAGCGCTGATCGTGGCGACCAGCGGCTCGACCGGGGAACCGCAAGGGGTGCTGCTGTCCGCTGCCGCGCTGGTCGCCGCCGCAGACCGGGGCGCGGCAGCGCTGGGCGGCCCTGGACTCTGGCTCATCGCGGTCCCGGTCACCGGCATCGGCGGCATCGTCGCGGTAGTGCGCAGCATTCGCGGTGGGCAGGAGCCACTGGCGCTCAGCTCGGTGGGCGGCGCCGCGCCCTTCACAGCGACAGCCTTCACCGAGGAGGCCCGCCATGCCGTGCAGCGGGCCGAGCAGAACGGCTTGCCCGCCTATGTCTCGCTCGTCCCCACCCAGTTGCGGCGCCTCGTGGCACAGGGCGGCTCCGCGCTGGACGCACTGGCCGGCTTCGAGGCCGTCCTCGTCGGCGGGTCCGCACTGCTGCCGCAGGATCGCGACGCCGCCCTGGCGCGGGGCGTCCGGCTCGTGGAGACCTACGGCGCGACGGAGACCTGCGGCGGCGTGCTGTACAACGGCACCCCGTTGGAGGGTGTCGGGGTCGCCTTCCACAACGAGGAGTCGGGGGAAGTCAGCGCCGCCGGTCCGGGCCGCGTCGTCATCAGCGGCCCCACGCTGGCACTGGGCTACCGGCTGCGGCCGGATCTCACCGCAGCGGCCTTCCGCCCCGACGGCTACCACTCCCCCGACATCGGCCGGATGGTGCCCGGCGGGATCGAGATCGCCGCTCGGCTCGATCAGATCGTGAAGGTGGGCGGGGTCAAGGTGTCGCTGCAAGCGGTGTCCTACGCCCTGTGCGCCCACCAGCGCGTCATCGATGCGCTGACCCTGGCCGAGCCGGACCCGGAGTGGGGGAAGGTCCCGGTCTCCTACGTGGTGACCGATACCCACGACGTCGAGAGCGGCCCGCTGCACGAGGAGTTGCTGGGGCTGGTCGCCGATCGCCTGGGCCGGGCCAGCACACCGCGCCGCATCGAGTTCGTCGACGACCTGCCGCTGGGGCACACCGGCAAGCTCGCCCGACCCATCGCACCGTAGTGGCCACGCCGCGCCAGTGGGTCGCCGGTGCGCGGCCCCGGACGCTGCCCGCGGCCCTCGCGCCTGTCGCGGCCGGCTGCGGTGCCGCAGCAGCGGAGCAGTCCCTTCTCCCCGGTCGTGCGCTGCTCGCGCTCGCGGTGGCCCTGAGCCTGCAGATCGGTGTGAACTACGCCAACGACTATTCCGATGGCATCCGGGGCACCGACAACGTCCGCATCGGCCCGGTGCGACTGGTCGGGCAGGGGCTGGCGGCACCGGCGGCGGTCCGTAGGGCGGCCCTGCTGGCGCTGCTGACCGCTGCGGTCCTGGGGCTGTGGCTGGTGGTCCTGGCGCAGGCCTGGTGGTGGCTGCTGGTCGGGGCGGTGAGCATCGCGGCCGCCTGGCTCTACACCGGCGGTCCGCGGCCCTACGGCTACGCCGGGCTGGGCGAGCTGTTCGTCTTCGTCTTCTTCGGCCCCGTCGCGGTCATCGGGACCGCCTACGTGCAGATCGGGGCGGTGACATGGCTGGCGACCGCAGCCTCCGTGCCGGTCGGCCTGCTGGCCGCGCTGATCCTCGTGGCCAACAACCTGCGCGACATCCCGACCGACCTGGACGCCGGCAAGCGCACGCTGGCGGTCCTGCTGGGCGATCGCGGCACACGGGTGCTGTTCACCGCCGGTTCGGTGGCGGCTTTCCTGACCGTGATGGGGATCGCGGTGGGCTACCCCGGAGCCCTGGCGGGGCTGGCCGGAGCCGTCCCGATGGCCGGCGCGGTGCGCGACGTCCGGGCCGGAGCGGTCGGCGCGGCCCTGATCCCGGTCCTGGGACGGACGTCGGTGGCGCTACTGCTGACCGGACTGGGGCTGGGACTGGGACTGGCGCTGGTCGACTGAATCGTCGGCACCCTCATCGTCCTCGGCCCGGGTGGCCGCGTCGATGCGTTGGTTGATCCGGGAGAAGTACCCGCTGATGACGCTGCTGAAGCGCGCGCGGACCCGGTTGAGCAGCACCAGCGACAGCACCCCGGACAGCACCACGGCGAGCACCAGCAGCAGGAAGCCGCGCAGGCCGAGCAGGTACAGGGGCGCCAGGACGGCCAGGAAGAGGCCGACCCGCGCCATCGTGTAGACCAGGACGGGATGGCGATCAACGACGCTGGAGAGTGCCTGCCGCATGCTCCCAGGGTACGGGGCCACTGGCGCCGCGCGAACCGTGCCCGCGGCCCGGCATCCGCTGCCCCTCAGCGCTCGCCGGTCGGCGGTTGCGTGGGTCCTTCCTCCTCAGCGGCGTCGGTCGGGGGCTGCGTCGGCGGGGTATCGGTGTCGGAGTCGTCCTCTTCCGCGCCGGGCGACGTCTGCGGCGACGGCGGCGAGGAGACCTCGGGGGGTGGCGCTTCGGCGGATCGGGCGCTGTCGCGCTTGGCCCGCCAGGCCTGCTCGTCGAGTCGGCGCAGGAACTCCGGGTCGTCGTCGGGCGCCACCGGGCGCGGCCGACGGTTGAGCGAGATCACCGACCCGGACGAGCCGGATCGGCGCGGCTTGCCGACCATGAGCCACAGCAGCCCGCCGAGGACCGGGATGCACGCGACCAGCAGCCACAGGCCCTTGCTCAACGAGGTGAACCGGCGGCGGTCGGTCGCGAGCACGTCGAAGAACGTGTACAGCATCAGTCCGATGACGCCGACCAACGGCAGGATCCTGACCACAGTGCACTCCCTGACATCCCGTCATCCCACCGTAAACCGACACCGGGCGAATCGCCGCAGGAGCGGGTCGGAAAGGGGCTCATCGCGACTCAGGCGGTAGCGCTTCGGGCGGTTGCCCTCCGTGGGGCGGCTGGGCACCGGTTGCGTGGGCGCGCACCCGCCACGGGGGCTTGAGGGCACCCCCGTCGAGCGACCGCGCATCCGTTGCGGGGGTTTGCACCCGGGACGGGGGCTCGAGAGCCGCCTCCGTGGGGCGATTGTGCACCCGGCACGGGGGTCTGCACCCGGGACGGGGGCTCGAGAGCGCCTCCGTTGCAGGGGGTCTGCACCCGGGACGGGGGCTCGAGGCCGCCTCCGTGGGGCGATCGTGCACCCAGCATGGGGGTTTGCACCCGGGACGGGGGCTCCGGGCCCTGTTCCGGCCGATTCCGCCACCGCGACGGGTGCAAACCCCCGAACTGGGTGCAGCCTTGTCCCGCTCACCGGACGTTCCGCCCCCGCGACGGGTGCAAACCCCCAAATCGGGTGCAGCCCCGCCTGGCGCCGCGGCCCTTGACCCGCTCGCTGCGCCACCCGGCGCACAGCCGCACACGGAGCCACCACACTCCCGATTGCGATGAGGTCGGAAGCGGCTCGGGCAGCAACCGGCGGGCGCAGCGAGCGGGCCGCCGGGAATCGATTCGACCGGCGGCCCGCGCTTGCAGACCCGCATCGGTGCCGAGAAGGGAGGGAGGGAGGGGCACCAGGCGCCGGCACAAGCGGCGCCTGCGGGTTGTTCAGTTGTACTGCTGTCCGGTTGAGACCCGGCTGGCGCGTGACGCGCTCGAGTCCGGTATGCCCGGATACCGCCGGTTCACACCCGGCACAGCGTGACGTGCGTCACACCCCGGCATAGGAGTGCAGGCCTGGGAAGATCAAGTTCACGGCGAAGTAGTTGAAGACGAACGTGAGCGTGCCGATGACCCCGAGCCAGGCCGCCCGACGGCCCCGCCAGCCCGCCGTGGCCCGGGCATGCAGGTAGCCGGCGAACACCAGCCAGGTGATCAGCGCCCACGTCTCCTTGGGATCCCAGCCCCAGTAGCGGCCCCAGGCCGCCTCTGCCCAGATGGCCCCGGCCACGATGGCGAAGGTCCACAGCGGCATGGTGAAGGCGATGGTCCGGTAGGCCAGCGTGTCGAGCCGTTCCGCCGGGGGCAGCTTGCCGGCCCAGGCCGGTCCGCCGCGGTGGTCGGCGCGGTCCCGCACGCAGGTAGAGCAGCGACAGCAGACCGGCCACCACGAACGCGCCGCCGCAGACGATCGCCGCCGAGACGTGGATGACCAGCCAGTAGGAATCCAGCGCCGGCACCAGTTGCGCCGCCTCGGTGTACAGGACGGTGACCGCCAGAGCCCAGCGTGAGCAGCACCGCCGGGATGAGGAACACCCCGAACCAGCGGACATCGCGCTTGGTGGACAGCACCAGGAAGACGCCCAGGGCGGCCAGGGCGCTGGACAGTGAGAACTCGTACATGTTGCCCCAGGGCGCCCGACCCGCCCAGACGCCGCGTGTCACCAGCGCCCGCCAGCAGCAGCGCGAACGCCAAGCCAGGTCAGCGCCATGGCGATGTTGCCGGCCCGGCGCCCCGGTTCGGCCGCCCCGGCCGTCGGCCCAGTCAGGAACGGCCCCGGCATCCCCGGCTGCCGGCGCCGCCCGTGCCGCCGACCGCCACTGCGACCGGGCGCGCCACGGCACGCTCGGCACGGGAATCGACTGGTGCGCCGACCCGCGAAGGATGCCGCGAAGAAGATCATGGCGAGGACCAGGACGAACATGGTCGAGTAGATCGCCATGTTCGAGAGGTCAGCCCACTGCTGCGCCGTCATTGCGGTGCTCCTTCGTGCCGGGGATGTCCCCGCGATGGATGCTCGTGCCGAGGGTGCCGCCGTGCCCGAGGCCGGCGCCAGCGCCTGCGCCAACTCGGCGACGTCGTCGGACGGGGCGGCCCGCTCGGTTCGGGCCAGCCCCGCAATCCGTCGCGGTGTCGCCGGAGCGCCGCAGCCAGATCCGGCGGCGGGGGACGAAGAGCGAGAGCATGAGGCCGACCATGACCAGGGCTGCGGCCAGCAGCGCCCAGAGCCGGCCGGGATCGTGGGAAATCTTCAGCGAGACGTAGCGATCGACCCCGACGAACTCGACGGTGGTCCCATCCGGCAAGGTCCAGGACTGGCCGGGTCCCAGCCCCTCCAGTCCGATCTGTTCCAGGCCGCTGATGTCGAGGGCATAGACATTCTGCGGGACACCTTCGTCCAGGCCGAGATCGCCGGTGAAAGCAGCCAGGAACAGCCCCGGCACGTCCGGGGCGGGGAAGAGGGAGCGCGGGCCCTCCTCATCGACGGTCGCCGTCGGCGCGAAGATGCCGTTGAACGCCAGCTGCGGCTCGGCGTCGGGCAGCTTGACCACGCCGGTGGAGGTGAAGTTCGGGTCCTGCGGCAGGAAGACCACGCTGTCGTCGAACACCACCGCGCCGTCCGGCGCCGTGACCCGCAGCCTCGGCGCGTAGCCGTGACCGATGAGGTAGACGTCGGCGCCGTCGATGCGCAGCGGCTCATTGACGCGCAGGATCTCCGTCGTGACCGCAGCACCGCGGCTCGCGCTGCAACTGCACGACCGCCTCGAAGTCGCGGGGGGCGCCCCGCTGCGCCTCGCCCCGCTCGAAGTCCACCGTGAAGGACTCCAGGGTGAACGCGAACGGGGGCAGGTCTTCGGGGCTCACCGCGGCGCCGCCGCCCCATTCGTCGTACTGGGTCAGCATGTTGGCGAAGCCCTGGCCCTCGCGCACCACGACGCTGCCGCGCCAGCCCAGCACCGAACCGACCCCCACCGCGATCAGCAGCGCCACCATCGACAGGTGGAACCCGAGGTTGCCGACCTCGCGCAGGAAGCCCTTCTCCGCGCTCACCCACTCCGGGCCGCTGGAGACCCGCCAGCCGTCGCGCTGCAACTGGGCTGCGGCCGCTGCAACAGTGCCGCTCGTCGGCCGGGATCGTCACGACCCCCGCGCGCTCCGGCAGCCGGCGGGGCGGCTGCGCGGGCCCGGCCCGCCACTGCCGCCACAGCTGCGCCGAGCGGGGAATGACGCAGCCGACCAGCGAGATGAACAGCAGCAGATAGATGGCGGCGAACCACGCACTGCCGAAGACGTCGAACATGCCCAGCCGATCCAGGATCGGTGCCAGTTGCGGGTTCTCCTCGAAGAACTGGTTGACGGCGAACTGGTCGGAGACGCGCTGCGGGACGATCGAGCCGGGAATGGCAGCCAGCACGAGGATGAGCAGCAGCACCAGCGCGGTCCGCATCGACGTCAGCGTCCGCCATACCCAGCGGGTCCAGCCGCCCAGCCCGAGGCCGCGCGGCAGGGGCGGCTGCGCGAGGGGGCCGGGAGCGTCCGGTTCCGCCTCGGACAGGTCGATGGTGCCCGGATCGATGCGGCCCTCGACGTCGTCGATCGCCCCACGGTTCGTCAACGGCACGCGACCATTGTCACCTAAGGTGATCCCCGCCGGCGACAGGGACCGCTCCGGTCGGGGACGTCGGCTATAGCGGCGGGGCGAATCCGCTGGCCCAGACCTGCACCTGCACGATGAGGTCCGACCACAACCCCGTCACCAGCAGCAGGCCCAGCGCGATCAGCATCACCCCGCCCACGCGGCTGATCGCCTTGGCGTGGGTGCGGCCCCACTGCAGGGCGCCGGCCAGGCTGGCGAAGCCCTGGGCGATGACGATGAACGGGAAGCCGAGGCCGATGCAGTACGCCAAGGAGAGTAGCGCCCCGCGGGCGGCCGAGCCCTCGGTGAAGGCCAGCGTCTGCACCGCTGCGAGGGTCGGCCCGATGCAGGGCGTCCATCCCAGTCCGAAGACCACGCCAAGCAGCGGCGCGCCCCACAGCCCGGGACGCGGGGTGGCATGGATCCGGGCGTCGGCGTTCCACCACATCGTGCGGCCGAGCGGTCCGATGCCCAGGTAGGTCACGCCCATGACGATCACCACGACGCCGAGCACTCGGCTGATGATGTCCTGGTACTCCAGCAGCGTGGAGCCGAGGCCGCCGAACAGCGCCCCGTAGGAGACGAAGACCACCGTGAACCCCGCGACGAACAGGATCGCACCGGTGAGGACCCGACTGCGCTTGGCCGCCCGGACCGCCGTGGTGACGGGGTTGCCGTCGTCCCGGTCGGCGGGCTCGCCGGGCTTGCCGGTCCCACCGGTCAGCTGCTCCCCCGACAGCCCGGTCACCATCGACAGGTAGGCCGGGACCAGCGGGAGCACGCACGGGGAGAAGAACGAGATCGCGCCAGCGATGAGCGCCAGCGGCACCGCCAGGAGCAGACTGCCGGTGAAGATCGTCTCGGTCACCAGTCCGAGCAGGTTCATGCTCGCTCCCGCCCGGTCACGGCTGCACCACGATCGGCTCCGGGCCCGGCCCCTCGTACGGCTCGGCGGTCAGCGGCTCGATCAGGCCGAGCAACTGCGACTGCGAAGCCGCCCCCAGCACCCGGCCGGCCACGCGGCCCTGCTTGTCCAGGACCAGCGTGCTCGGGATCGCCTGCGGGCGGCAGGGAGTCGCGGAAGAGCAGCTGGGTGCGGCCATCGGGATCGAGCAGATGCGGGTAGGTCAACCCGTAGTTGCCGACGAAGGCCGCGGCGGCGGCCTCGGAGTCGCGGGTGTTGATGCCGACGAACTGCACCCCGCCGTCCCGGGTCGCATCCCACACGGCTTGCAGATCGGGTGATTCCGCGCGGCACGGAGCGCACCAGGATGCCCAGACGTTGAGCACCACCACCGACCCGCGCAGATCCGCAGTGCTCAGCTCTCCGCCGGACAGCAGCGGCCCGGCCGCGACCGGCGCATCCGTGCGGTCCTGCGGGTCGAGCAGCACGATCGACCCGTCTCCGGCCACGAACCCGAGGCTGCCCTCCGTGCCGGTCTCGCCGTTGGCTGCGCCGCCGCAGCCGGTCAGCAGCACCGCAGCGACAGCACCAGCCGCGACGACCGACCACCGTCCCCCCATGCGCTCCCCCTCTCGGCTCGGCTACGCTCCGGTGGCGTTGGTCGACCGCGGCAGCAGGTCCGCCGACGGCTCGGTGTAGACCACAGCGGACAACTCGTCGTCGGCGAAGTGCAGCGAGGTCAAGGACGCCAAGGAACATTGTCGCTTGCGCGGGTCGTGGGCGAAACGCCTGCCCTCCCAGTCGAGGCGGGCGATCCAGATGGGCAACTGGTGGCTGACCAGGACCGCCTCCCGCCCCCGGGCCTGCTCGCGGGCCCGGGCGACGGCGCTGCGCATCCGGCCGGCCAGCTCCACGTACGGCTCCCCCCAGCTCGGGGTGAAGGGGTTGTAGAGGTGCCGCCAGTATCCGGGATGCTTCAGCAACTGCTGCGGCGTGATCTTCTTGCCCTCGAAGATATTGGCGGCCTCGATCAGGTCGGCATCCGTGCCGATGGCCAGCCCGTGCGATTCCGCGACCGGCTGCGCAGTCTCCTGGGCCCGCTCAAGGGGTGAGGAGGTCACGATCGCGACGTCCTTGTCCGCCAGCGCTCCTGCGGCACGCTGGGCCATCTGGCGGCCCAACTCGCTGAGGTGGAAGTCCGGCAGGCGGCCGTAGAGCACGCCGGACGGGTTGTAGACCTCGCCGTGACGCAGCAGATGGACAACGGTCGTGGTGGCCATTCATCGCTCCAAGTCCGGACGCGTCGCGGCCGCAGCAGCGCGGGCCGCCGCCGGCAGCGCGGATGCGATGCGGTCCAGTGCCGCATCGTCGTGCGCTGCCGAGACGAACCACGCCTCGTAGGCCGAGGGCGGCAGGTAGACGCCCTGGTCCAGCATGGCGTGGAAGAACGCCGCATATCGGTGCGACGCCTGATTTTGCGCCTGCTGGTAGTTGGCCACCGGGCCGTCGGTGAAGAAGATGCTGAACAGGCTGCCCGCGCGCTGCAGCGTGTGGGCGACTCCCTCGGCGGCCAGCGCGGCACTGGCCAGATCGCCCACCCGCTCAGCAGTCAGGTCCACCGCGGCGTAGACCTGCGGCGTGCACTGCGCCAGCGTCGCCAGCCCGGCCGCGGTCGCCAGCGGATTGCCCGACAGCGTGCCGGCCTGGTAGACCGGACCGACCGGCGCGAGGTGCTGCATCACCTCCGCCCGCCCGCCGAACGCCGCCGCCGGCAGGCCGCCACCCATGACCTTGCCGAACGTCATGAGATCCGGCGCGACGCCGTCGAGGCCGTACCAACCGCTGCGGCTGACCCGGAAGCCCGTCATCACCTCATCCGAAATGAAGAGGGCCCCATGATCGCGGCACAACTGGGCCAGCCCGGCGTTGAAGCCCTCGCCGGGCGGGACGACGCCCATGTTTGCGGCAGCGGCCTCAGTGATCACGCAGGCGATCTGGTCGCCGTCCTCCTCGAACGCACGACTCACTGCAGCGAGGTCGTTGTAAGGGAGCACGACGGTGTCGCCGGCCTGGGCGCCGGTGACGCCGGGCGAGGTCGGCAGGCCGAGCGTGGCGACACCCGAGCCCGCCTCGGCCAGCAGCGCATCGACGTGGCCGTGATAGCACCCGGCGAACTTGATGATCTTGGAGCGGCCGGTGAATCCGCGGGCCAAGCGGATAGCGGACATCGTGGCCTCGGTACCGGAGTTCACCAGGCGCACCTGCTCGACCGGCGCCACCCGGGCGACCATCTCGGCAGCCAGTTCCACCTCGCCCGGCGTGGGCGTGCCGAAGGCGGTGCCGCGCAACGCCGCGAACTGCAGGGCTTCGACGACGGCCGGATGCGCGTGGCCCAGGATCATCGGCCCCCAGGCGCAGACCAGGTCGACGTACTCCCGGCCGTCGGCGTCGGTCAGGTAGGGCCCATGCCCGCGGACCATGAAGCGAGGGGTGCCACCCACGGCTCGGAAGGCCCGTACGGGCGAGTTCACCCCGCCGGGGGTCACGGTCTGGGCACGGTCGAACAGCGCTTCGGAGTCCACCGTGCCATTGTCCCCGGCCGCTACTCGGACTCGTCGGTGGGTGCGGCCGGCTCCTCCTGCGACGGCTGCTGATTCTGGGGCACCGGGACCGGCATGCCGAGGTAGTCCTCGAGACGCTCCTTGCTCTGCGCGAGGGTCTCCGCGCCCTGCGTGGTCTGCGCGCCGCTGTTGGTCACGATGCCGACGCTGAGCCGCAGGTACCCGTCGGCGATCAGTTGCGTGAGCGCTCGCAGCTCCTCATCGCTGGCTTGCGCGGGCAGTTCGTCGAGTGCCACCGCGAGAACCTGCAACTGCACCCCCAACTGCTGCTGGGTCTGCAGGTCGGTCGGCTCGGTCTGCTGGACCTTGGCGATCACTGCGTCCGCCTCCTGCGTCAGCACGCCGAGCTGCTGCAGCACCACCGTGTTGGCAGCCTCGCTGACCACGTCGTCGGATCCGCCGTTCACGCCGTTGGCGACCATCACGCCGCCGGCGAAGAGCGCGGCACCGGCTAGTACGGCTGCACCGACCTTGGCGAAGCCGAACCTCCGGCGCCGACCGGCTGGTTCCTGCGACCGGACCGCGCTGTCATCCACCAGCGTGTCGTTCCTGCTCACCGCTCTCCCCTCGCAGCGTTGCGCTGCCCCATCCTCACACGGCAGTCAAGGCTGCGGGCCCCGAGTGCACCCGGGGCCCGCAGGAACAGCGCGGGGCTATCCGGCCCGCCGCGACCCGAGCCAGACACCGAGCAGGCCGGCCCCGGCCAGCCCCAGCAGCGCCAGCGCCAAGTTGACGCCGGTGGAGATGCCACCGGAACCGGTACCGGCGAGTTCGTAGGAGTACACGCCATTGGTGCGCACGTACTCCCCCTCGGCCGGGCCGCCGGGGATGTAGGCGTCCACCAGCTCCTGGTTGTTCATCGCCTCGTACAGCGCCACCTGCCGGCCGAAGTCGACTGCTGCGGCATCGCCGGACTCCTGCAGCGGCTTGGCCGCCTCGTTCACGATGGTGTTGGCACCGGCCACGGCAGCCGGCAGGCCGGCCGCGAGCTGCGCGGTCCCGACCGCGAGCGGCCCTACGCCATCGGCCAACTGCTGGCTGCCCGCACCGAGATCGCCAGCCCCGGCGACCAGCGGTTGCACGCCGGCCACCAACTGATCGGAGATCCCGTCCAGCAGGGTCGTCGACACGCCGGTCTCGAGGGTGCCCGACACGAGCCGGGCAACATTGAGCACATCGGCGGCAGCACAGGTGTCGGCGATCTGCTCCGGTGTGACGCTCGCATTCAACCCGCTGTTGGGGTCGCCTGGGGTGTTGTACCCAGCGCACTGCCCGGGGATGCCCTGGCTGCCCACACCGCCCAGGGCGAGCGCCGCGCGCAACTCGCTCAGGATGCCGGTCGCCGTGTTGCCCGGCTCGGTGTTGGGATCAGGGTTGCCGTTCGGCTGGGATGTGATGACCGTCAGCAGTTCGTTCAGTGCGGCGGGCGCCGTCCCGGATGCCGCACCCAGACCGGCGCTGACCGTGCCCAGCCCGGCGCTGACCTGAGTCAGGCCACCCTCGACCTGGCCGAGGCCGCCGCTGACCTGGCCCAGCCCGGCAACCGCAGCGCTCACTCCGGTACTCACCTGGCCAGTGGCTGGCGAGAGCACCTGCCCGAGCAGAGCGGCGAGCCCGCTGTTGGCCGGGTTCGCCGGATCGGCGGCCTTGTAGATCGAGGTGGTGATGCCGTCGAGCACGGCTGCGACGATGCCACCGGTGCCGGTCACGTTCGTGCAGGCGACCGCGCCGTCCACGATGGGTCCGGTTGCTCCGGGCGGGGGTGCCTTGAGCGTGCACCCGAGCAGGCTGGCCAGCGTGGAGATCCCGAAGGCGCCGCCGTCCGGCGGGGCTGTCGATGTCAACTGTTGGAACGCCCCATCGAGGCCGCCCTGGATCTGCGCGAGGCCGGGGATCGCCTGTCCGGAGAGTCCAGCGCTGACCTGGTCGACGCCACCCTTGGACTGGGTTACCCCCGGCAGGATCTGGGTGTCGATCGCCGCCTTGGACAGATCCACGCCAGCCTTGGCCGCAGGTAGTCCGCTCGTCGGGGAACTCAGAGCCTTGCTGACGGCGTCGATGACCTGCCACGCGCCGCACGGGTTGGCGGGGTCGGTGGGATTGGCAATGTTGCAGGCCGGGTTCGTCAGACCACCGGTGTCCGTGCTCGGCGTCTTCCCTGCGCTGCCACCAGGCACATCCGCGACACGCACACCGTAGATCAGCGACCACAACGTCCGCGCCGCAGTGGTCCGGCTCTTGTCGATATCGCCGCTGGCCGTCAGGTACTGGCCAGCACCAGTGCTGGAGAACACGCCCAAGGGAATCGCGCACCCCCTCGACCGCACCGTTCAGCGAGGCGAAGCCACCGGTGATCTGCTGGAAATCAGCGCTGCTGGTCACAGTGCCCGGCAAGGCGCCGAGTTCGCTGACGAGCTGGTTCACACCGGGTACCAGACTGTTCTGCACGCCGTCGTTGAGCTGGTTCACGCCCGGCTGGAGGGTGTTGGCCACACCGGCGGCGATCTCGTCCGCGCCGGCGCTGGCCTCGACCAGGCCCTCCTCCAGCTGGGTCGCCCCGTCCTCGAGCTGGGCCCCGGCGTCATAGATCGATGCACCGGTCTCCGCACCGCCCGCGAGGGAGGCGGACAGGGCCCGAGCGGTGGGGTTGTCCTGCGGCTGGAGCACCGTGAACTTCAGGTTCGCCGGCGGCATGTCGCCATCGGTGACCTGGGCGGTGATGCTGATGGTGCCCTCCGGTTCGCCGAACGGCTCGAAGAGGGTCCATGAGCCACTGACCTGGGTGTCGCCGGTGCCATCGCCGGACACCACCGTGGCCTCCTCGCTGCTGATCTCGGCCCACTGCGGCGGGAAGACGATGTCCAGCGTGCCGCCCATCGCGGTGGTCAGCGTGACGTCCTCAGTGATCGTGGCCCCCGAGCCGTCGGGGTACTCCAACGTGGTCTCGGTCCCGGTGGTGTTGCGGGCGGTGTACTCCAGCACCACTTCGCCCGTGACCCCCGTCAACTCCGACACGTCGATCGGCCGGCCGTCCAGCGTGGCCCGGATGGCCAGGTCCACCGGCACGGCGGCCGGATCGAAGTCCTGTGCCGTGCGGAAGGTCTCCGGCCCATCGGCGTCGATGGTGTACACAGCCTCGCCGTTCGCGACATCGGGTCCGCCGAAGGTGTCCATGTTGCTGGGGTCGTCCCCCTCGACCGTGGGCACCGCGAAGGAGACTTCGCCCTGACCGTCGACCTGGATCTGGGTGATGAGCGTGGCCCGCGCGACATCAGAGGCGTCGGCGTTGGCCTGCAGTAGCACCGCCCGGGTGACGTTTGCCGTCGCGTCGCCGGTGCTCTGGGCGCCTGCCGTCCCGGGCAGCACCAACGCCGCAGCGATCGCGGTGCACGCGGCGATCGCTATGGCCGTGCGGGAGGAACGACGCATCATGATGACACCTCCGATTGATCCAGCCACGGCGTCCAGGACTCCGGCTCCTCCTGTTGGGGCGGTGGCGGGCCCTCATCCCCGCCATCGACGGAGAACCACACCGTCGCCAGGAATGCCAGCGCGACGGGGACGAGTGCGGTGGAGACCTCGGGCAACAACTCCGACAGGATGTTCTGTGGCGCGCCTTCGAAGGCCGCCTCGTAGGCACCGATCACGGTCACTGCGCCCAGCAACCCTGCCCACAGCGGTAGCCGGTTCTTGCTGACCGTGGCCATCAGTGTCAACAGGCCGATGATGAGGGCCGACCCCGCCAGCAGCCCGAGGTCCGAGCTATTGCCTACGAGCACCCGGCCCAGGTAGGCCACCAGGACCACAGCGACGCCGATGACGTAGCCCAGCAGGCGCCCCAGGACGGGGCCGTCATTGACCAGACCCAGCACACCGCCGATGGCGATGCCGAGTAGGGCGAAGCCCAGTCCGAGACCCAACAGCGAGTCCAACACAGATCGCCACCGCGGCTGCGCCGAACAGGGCAGCGCCGCTGAGGAGAATGCGTCCCATTCCCGTACTCCTTTGCACGCCAGCACGCCGAGGTGCTCGCGTGCAATCTACGCCGGAAGCGAGGGTCATATGACGGTCTTTGCCACAATCAGGCCACCCTTCGTCGGCGGTCCTGCATTGCTCGGTGGCGCAAGCCGTTGCGCTGCAACCGCGATCGGCTCTGTGCGCGTCAGTTGCGCTGTCCCGACACGCCGCGCAGCGGGCAAGCGCTCACCCCTGCACCCACCGCCGCGCGGCCTCGGCGGCCCAGTACGTCACCACCGCATCGGCACCAGCGCGCCGGATCGACAGCAGCGTTTCATCGATCACGGCGTCGCGATCGAGCCAGCCGTTGGCGGCCGCAGCCTCGACCATGGCGTACTCGCCGGAGACCTGATAAGCCCACACCGGGCGATCCGAGACTGCCGCGGTATCGGCCAGTACGTCGAGGTAGCCCAAGGCCGGCTTCACCATCACGATGTCGGCACCCTCAGCGAGATCGAGGGCGCACCTCGCGGACCGACTCGCGCCGATTGCCCGGGTCCTGCTGATAGGTGCGGCGATCACCGGTGAGGGCGGAGTCGACCGCATCGCGGAACGGGCCGTAGAAGGCCGAGGCGTACTTCGCCGCATAGGCCAGCAGTGCGGTGTCCACAGCTCCGGCGCCGTCCAAGGCCGCTCGGACCGCACCCACCTGGCCGTCCATCATCCCGCTGCAGCCGAGCACGTCCGCGCCTGCCGCAGCCTGCGCCAGGGCCGTCGCCGCATAGCGCCGCAGCGTGGCATCGTTGTCGACCCTGCCGGAGTCGTCCAGCACGCCGCAGTGCCCGTGGTCGGTGAACTCGTCCAGGCACAGGTCGGCGACGAGCACGAGGTCGCCGCCGACCTCGCTGCGGGCCAACTGCAGCGCCCGGTTCAGGATCCCCCGCGGGTCGTCGGCACCCGACCCGCAGGCGTCGCGCACGGCGGGGATCCCGAACAGCATGACGCCGCCGACGCCTGCCTCGGCGCTGTCGGCCAGCGCAGCCGGTAGCGAGTCCATGGTGTGCTGGACCACGCCGGGCATCGACGGCGATGGGGCGCGGCTCGGTCGATGGCCTCGGCCACGAACATCGGCTGGACCAGGTGCCGGGGGGCGACATCGGTCTGCCGCACCAGCCGCCGCATCGCCGGGCTGGCGCGCAGTCGCCGCGGCCGCTGCGGCAGTGCCATGTCAGTTGGCGCGGCGTCGCTGCGAGGCGCGGCGCTTGCTGGGACGCCACACCGTCGATCCGCTCGCCAACGCTTCCACGCGCAGCGTCTCGCCGTGCTTGGCCAACGCATCGGCGAGGAGTTCTGCGGAGGGCCGCTCGGCGCGCACGTGCACCCGCAGCCCGTGCTCTTCGGCGGTGGCAGCGGTGGCCGGCCCGATCGCCGCGATCACCGTGCTGGCATGCGGCTTGCCCGCGATGCCGATGAGGTTGCGGACCGTGGAGGACGAGGTGAACAGGACGGCGTCGAAACCGCCGGTCTTGATGGCTTCGCGGATCGGCGCCGGCGGCGGGGAGGCACGGACCGTGCGGTAGGCGGTGATGTCATCGACCTCCCAGCCGAGGTCGGTCAGCCCAGCCACCAGCGTGTCGGTTGCGATGTCGGCCCGCGGCAGGAACACCCGGTTGATGGGGTCCACGGCCTCGTCGTAGTCCGGCCACACATCCAGCAGGCCCAGGCTGCTCTGCTCACCTGCCGGCATGAGGTCGGCATTGACGCCGAAGGCGCGCAGTGCCGCCGCGGTCTGCTCGCCGATCGCCGCCACCTTCAACCCGGCGAAACTGCGCGCGTCCAAGCCGTACTGCTGGAACTTCTCGCACACGGCGCGCACCGCGTTCGCCGAGGTGAAGGCGATCCATTCGTACCGGCCCGACACCAGGCCGTGCACCGCCCGCTCCATCTGCTGCGGGGTGCGGGGCGGCTCCACCGAGATCGTCGGCACCTCCACCGGCACTGCGCCATAGGTGCGCAACCGATCCGACAGAGAGGCGGCCTGCTCCTTGGTGCGGGGCACGAGCACGCGCCATCCGAACAGCGGCTTGCTCTCGTACCAGGACAGGCAGCGCTCCTGCTGGACCACCTCGCCCACCACCAGCGGCCCCGAGCCGGACAGGCCGCAGGTCTTCGCGGCGGCGGGCAGATCGCACAGCGGGGCCGAAACGGTGCGCTGGTCGACGGTGGCACCCTCAAAGGTCACGGCACTGGGTGTGTCCCCCGGCCATCCGGCACTCTGCAGTCGCCGCACCACATCGGCGACCGCCGCAGCGCCGTTGAGAATGACCAGCGTGGCGCGGGCGTCCGCGTCCGGCCTGAGGTTGGCCTGGGGGTCATCGGCATCCACGACCCGCACCTCCCGGACCCGACCACCGGTCAGGCCGAAGCCGGCGAAGGCGGGGATCCCGGTGAGCGGACTGACCCCGGGCGCCACCTCGTACTGCACACCGGCCGCGAGCAGCCCTTCGGCCTCCAGCCGCAGCGAACCGTCCATGATCGGATCCCCGGACAGCAGCCGGGCCACGATCTTGCCGTTGTCGGCGATCGCCGCCACCATGGCCGAGCGTGCGCTGTGGCTGAGCGGCTGGCCGTCATCGCCGACCGCCGGCACCACCTCGCAGCGGGGGCCGGCGAACTGCTCGGCGATCTCGACCACCTCCGGATCGGTCACGATCACGTCCGCCGCGCCCAGGGCCTCCCGGCCACGGATGGTGAGGAGTTCCGGGTCGCCGGGCCCGGCCACGACCAGGACCACAGGGCCCGGGTGCGGCTCGGTCCAATCCTGCGACCGTGCGGTGTGCTGCTCGTGGTGCTGTGGGCTGGTGGTCATGGGATCGGCTCCCCCAGTAGGCCGGTGGCTCCCGCAGCGAGCAGCCGGGCGGCGAGGTCGTCGCCCCGCTGCGCCGCTGCTGCGGCTGAGCCGGTGTCGGACAGTCGGATAACGGTGCCGCCGCCGATGTCGGCGACAGCAGCCGTCAAGGTGATCTCAGTGCCGTGCACGACGCCGAAGGCGCCGACCGGGGCGGTGCATCCGGCCTCGAGCACGGCGAGCAGGCGGCGCTCCGCCGTCGTGGCGATGCGCGTGTGCGCATCGTCCAGACGGTGCAGCGCTTCCCGCAGTTCGGTGTCGCGGAGATCGTCGCGACACTCGACAGCTAGGGCCCCTTGAGCGGGGGCAGGGGTGCAGACATCAACGGGGAGGACATCGCTGGCTGTCGGCGTCGCGACCCAGTCGGCGCAGTCCGGCCACCGCCAGGACCACGGCGTCCAGGTCGCCGTCGGACACCCGCTGCAGCCTGGTATCGACGTTGCCGCGCATCGGCACGTATGCCAAGTCGGGCCGGACCGCCCGCAGTTGCGCGACGCGGCGGGGGCTTCCGGTTCCGACCCGGGCACCGGCGGGCAGGTCCGCCAGCGTGCGGCCATCGCGCGTGCACAGGGCATCCCGCGGGTCCTCGCGGCGCGGCGTCGCGCCCATCGCAAGCCCGGCGCAGGCAGCGGTCGGCAGGTCCTTCATGGAGTGCACGGCCAGGTCGGCCTCGCCCCGCAGCACCGCGTCACGCACGGCGGCGACGAAGACTCCGGTCGACCCGATCGCCTCGATCGGGCGCGATGTGTCATCGCCCGGTGTGGCGACCGGGACCAGATGCACCGGTCGCGACAGCATCGGGGCCAGGGCGTCGGCGATCGCCTGCGACTGCACGGTGGCCAGCCGCGAGCGACGTGTGGCGATCCGCAGGGCTGTCACCGAGCACCTCCTGCGGAGCCGTCCTCAGAGCGGCGCAGCGCCTCGATGGCGGCCTCCGGCAAATCGAACAGCGAATGCAGCGCGTCGGCGAAGCGGTGGCCCTGCGGATCGTTGGCCAGTTCCTGCACCCGCACCGTCGGCGTGTGCAGCAGCGCATTGACGGCTCGCCGCAGTGCATTCTCGACCTCGGCGAAGTCCTCCGGCGACAGGTGCGGCATCCGGGCGCGGACGCGATCGGCCTCGGCGGCGACATGCTCGCCGGCCCGGGCCCGCAGCGACACCACCAGCGGATCGAGCCGGCGGCGGGCCTCGTCCGCCAGGAACGCTTCCATCTCCCCTGCGACGATGCGCTGCGCCGCTGCGACGTCGTCGGCTCCGGCCGCCGTCTCCGGACGGTCCACCAGATCGATCAGGGCGATCCGCGTGACACCCGGCAGAGCGCCGAGGTCGGGATCGGTGTCGTGCGGCATGGCGAGGTCGACCACCGTGAGGGTGTGGGAGGCGCCGTCCCGGGCGGCGGCGACGTCGCGGCGGTGCAGGATCAGGTCGGTCGAACCGGTACAGGTCACGATCAGGTCGGCCCGCCCGATCCGGCCCGGCAGGTCGGCCAGCCCGCCGACGTCGGCGCCGATGGGCGCGGCCAGCGAAGCTGCCCGGCCCTTCGACCGGTTGAGCACGGTGAGATCGCGGACCCCAGCCGCATGCAGGTTGGCCACCGCCAGCGATGCCATCGCGCCCGCTCCGACGACGACAGCGCGCACCGACCCCAGGTCGGCCCCATGGGCCTCCTGCGCGGCAGCCAGGCCGACCGAGACCACGCTGGCGCCGTGCCGGTCGATATCCGTACGCGTGTGCACGCGCTTCGCGGACCGCAGGGCCGCCTGCAGCACGCTGTTCAGCCGCTTTGCCGCGGTCCCCGACTCCTGTGCCTGCGCCAGGGCGCTGCGGACCTGGCCGACGATCTGCTGCTCCCCTACCACCAGGGAGTCCAGGCCGGCGGCAACATCGAAGACGTGCCGGACCGCGGCGTCGTCGTAACTGATGTACAGGTGTGGCAGCAGGTCGTCGCGATTGGTGCCCATCGCTTTGGCGAGCAGGTCCGCCAGATCCCTGCTGGAGGCGTGGAAGGCCGCGACATCGGCGTACACCTCGAGCCGGTTGCAGGTTGCCAGCACCATCGCCTCGCTCACGGTGGGCAGTCGCACCGCGTCCACCGGCAGCGCCGCGAGGTCCCGCGGGTCCACCGCCAGCTCGTCCAGCACCCGCAAGGGCGCCGAGCGGTGGTTGACCCCCAAGACCAGCAGCGTCATGCGGACACTCCAACCGCCGCGGGCGCCTGCCGGGCGTGATAGGCCAAGATCTGCAACTCGGCGGCCAGGTCGGTCCGCCGCACCCGCACGTGCGCGGGCACTGACAGGGCGATCGGGGCGAAGTTGAGCAGGCTGACCACGCCCGCGGCCACGAGCCGGTCGGCGATGCCCTGCGCGGCCCGCGCCGGCACGGCCAGGATCGCCATCCGGATGCCCCGGGTTGCGACCACGGCCTCAATCGCGGCGATGTCCTGCACGAACAATCCACCGGCTTGCGCGCCGACCGGGGTACCGACGACAGCGGGATCGGCATCGAATGCTGCGGCGATCCGGAAGCCCTGCCCGGCGAACCCGGGGTACGCGGCCAGCGCGCGGCCGAGATGCCCGACCCCGACGATGGCGACCGGCCGGTCGGCGCGCAGATCGAGCACTTCGGCGACCTGCACCCGAAGAGCGGCCGTGTCATAGCCGATGCCGCGGGTACCCGAGAGGCCGAGCAGGGAGAGATCTTTGCGGACCATCGCCGGCGAGACATCGATGCCGCGGGCGAGGTCGTCGGACGAGATCGTGAGGTCGCCCCGGCCGACAGCCTCGTCGAGCACGCGGAGCAATTCGGGGAGCCGGGCGATGACGGCGGACGGAACCTCGCGATCCCAGTCCGAGCCTGGCTGCTGCATCCCCACCCCTCTCGCATCCTGCGCCTCGCCCGTGGGCACATCGGGAGTGGGCTTGAGGGGGGGGTTGCGATGCGAAGACTCAGTGCGCATGGCTACCCTGGAGGTTCGGGACCCCCTCAAGTCCGAACCGAGCTGCCGTGACCCAATGTAGGGTGATCACAGAGAGCGAACACAACGGGAACCGGACAGTAACATCCGATAATCGGACATATGGGACTGGAGAGCCGCCAGCGCGGTAGCTTCTGCCCCCGCCGGCCTCGCATCGCGGACATTCACCGAAGATCCCGCGGGATTTCCTCCCATGATCGTCTCGGCATCCCTAAGGTGGCGCTTGAGAGCCACTCCGAGATTGGGGTCACCGATGTACGCACGCACTATCACCGCCGCCATCGTGCCGGGGAAGGCCGATGAAGCCGTCCGGATCTACAACGAGCAGATCGTGCCGATGATGAAGCAGCAGCCCGGCTACGTGCGGTCGACGATGCTGGTGGACCGGGGCAACAACCAGGCGATGACGGTCTCGGTGTGGGAGTCCAAGGATGCCGCGGTCTCGACCGGCGAAGGCACCTCCTACCTCGCCGAGGCCCTGGAGCTGCTGCGGGGCTCTGTCGTGCCCAAGAGCTTCCACCACTGGGAGGTCGGCACCGCCGACCGAGTAACCATCGCATCGCAGCCCCCGGTCGCTGGGCCGGGGGCTTCGTCGTACCGCCGTACCGTTGAGTGCGTGCCCAGCAGCGACGTTCGCAGGTTCCGCCTCCCGCGCCCGGCGCTGCTGCGCGACCTCCCTCCGGAAGCGCTGGTGGTGGCGGCCATCGCCTTCTGCGTGGCACTGGGCTTCGGCATCGCCGCTCCGGCCATCCCGCTGTACGCCAGCAGCTTCGGCGTCAGCGCGCTGCTCGCCAGTGCCGTCATCAGCGTCTTCGCACTCATGCGCTTCGTCGCCAGCCCGGGCGCGGGAGCAGCAGTCGAGCGCATCGGCGAGCGACGGGTCCTCACCACCGGACTGCTCATCGTGGCGCTGTCCAGCCTGTTGGCGGCGCTGGCGCAGAACTACGTGCAACTGCTGGTGCTGCGGGGCCTCGGCGGCGTCGGCTCGGCGATGTTCACGGTGTCGGCGATGGCGCTCCTGCTGCGGGTCGTCGCCCCGGAGCAGCGCGGCCGCGCCGCAGGAGCATTCCAGGCCGGCTTCCTGGTCGGCGGCGTGCTCGGGCCGGCGGTGGGCGGGGCCGTGATCGGACTGTCCATCCGAGCCCCCCTGCTGGTGTACGCCGTGGCACTGCTGGCCGCCGCAGCCGTCGCCTGGCGGCACTTGCCGGCCGCGCTGCCCGGCGGGCGCGACGGCGATCCGGGGCCCACGCCGCCTGCGGACGATGCAGCCGCCCCCACCTTTCGCGCGGCGCTGCGCACGGCGGCGTTCCGGGCGGCCCTGGCGGCCAACCTCACCAACGGCTTCGTGACGTTCGGCCTGCGCATGTCGCTGGTGCCGCTGTTCCTGGTCGCGGGCCTGGGCATGGACGAGGGATGGGCGGGCATCGCCTTCCTGATCGCGGCAGTGGCCAATGTCATCGTGCTGACCCCCGGCAGCCGGATGTCCGACCATCGGGGCCGCCGACCGGCAATGATCGTCGGCACACTCACCACCTGCGCCGGGATGGTCCTGCTGGCCCTGGCGGGCGCCGGTTGGGCGGCTCTGCTGGCCATGGTGGTGCTGGGGGCCGGCAGCGCCTTCATGGGCAGCGCCCCCGCAGCGACGGCCGGGGACATCGCGGGGCGCAACGGGAAGGGAACCATCATCGCCGGCTTCCAGATGACGGCCGACTTCGGCGCCATCATCGGCCCGCTGCTGGCCGGGCTGCTGGCCGACGCCCTCGGCTTCCCCTGGGCATTCCTGGCCGGCGCAGTCGTAGCAGCGGTAGCCCTGCTGTTGGCGCTGGTCATGCCGGAGACCCTGCACCGCAGCGCGAGCACGCCCACTGCGGGTGAGGCTCAGCCCCGCAACTGCGCGTAGCGCGCCTGACAGGCTTCCCAGGTCGGCAGCAGCCCCTGCTCGGCCGCCTCGGCCAGCGTCGGCGCGGCCGTGTCCTTCTCCGACAGCAGCGGCTCCAGATCGGTCGGCCACGGCAGACCGAGCGCCGGATCCAACGGCGTGATGCCGTGCTCCGCCGTCGGGTTGTACGGCGTGGAGCACAGATAGGTCGCGGTGGTGTCGTCCTCGAGGGCGAAGAAGGCGTGCCCCAGTCCCTCGGCCAGGTAGATGGCCCGGCGCTGCTGGTCGTTGAGGATCACCGAATCTACTGCGCCGAACGTGGGCGACCCCACCCTGATATCGATGGCGACATCGAGCAGGGATCCGCGCGGGCAGTAGACGTACTTCGCCTGCCCCGGCGGCACGTCGGCGAAGTGCACGCCGCGGATGGTCCCCGCCTTCGACACCGAGACGTTCACCTGTGCCAGGGGGAGCTCGTGGCCGACGAACTCGGCGAAGACGCTGGCCTTGTAGGCCTCCATGAACACGCCCCGGTCGTCGGCGAACTGGCGCGGGGTGAAGACCCAGGCCCCCGGCACGGCCAATTCGGTGACCTCCATGCGACCTCCTGCCATCGGCCCTTCTGCCGTGCCGACCCTAGCGGAATCCGTGCGCGGTGGCGCTACGGTGGCGGTCATGGCGACGCTGGCGGTGCTGGTCCACTACGACCCGCACGGCCTCATCGCCGACCACGTCCGCCACACCATCGACGCCCTGCGCCCCGCCGCCGACCGGCTCGTCTTCGTCACCACCGCCGACCTCGCACCCGCCGCCCGCGCCCGCCTCGACACCGTCGACGAGGCCATCCTGCGCCCCAACACCGGCTACGACTTCTACTCCTGGCGCACCGGCCTGCTCGCCACCCCCGACTGGCCCGACCACGACCGGCTCATCCTCGCCAACGACTCCATCATCGGCCCGCTGGCCCCCGTCCCGGACCTCCTCGCCCACCACGACACCACCGGCGCCGACGGCTACGGCATCACCATCAGCCACCAGTACCTCACCCACCTGCAGTCCTACTTCATGGCCTTCACCCCCGCCGTCCTGCGCAACCCCTACTTCCAGGCCTTCTGGCACGCCATGGCCCCCATCGACGACCGCGAACGCGTCATCGACGACTACGAACTCGGCCTCGCCCGCCTCCTCGCCCAGGCCCGCACCACCCTGGCCGCCACCTACACCCCCACCCCCCACGAGGACCGGCTGCTCGCCGCCCGGATGGCCGCCGCCCACCGCGCCCCGGCGCTGCGACCGTTCGCGGCCGCGGCCGCCTACGCACTGCAGCCCATCCGGCACGCGACCGAGTCGCCGATCCTGGGGCTGTGGGACCGGGCGCTGACCGGCGCCCTGCCGGCGGTCAAGGTCAGCCTGTTCACCCGCGACCCGTACCGCATCGACCGGGAGGCGGCGCTGACGCGCCTCGAGGAGCGCTATCCGAAGGCCTTCGACGGGTTCCGCGACTACCTGCGGCGCATCGGCACCACCTGGTAGCGCGTCCCCGGCGCACGCGGGCCGTCGGCGGCGCGGTGGCGCTACGGTGGCGGTCATGGCGACGCTGGCGGTGCTGGTCCACTACGACCCGCACGGCCTCATCGCCGACCACGTCCGCCACACCATCGACGCCCTGCGCCCCGCCGCCGACCGGCTCGTCTTCGTCACCACCGCCGACCTCGCACCCGCCGCCCGCGCCCGCCTCGACACCGTCGACGAAGCCATCCTGCGCCCCAACACCGGCTACGACTTCTACTCCTGGCGCACCGGCCTGCTCGCCACCCCCGACTGGCCCGACCACGACCGGCTCATCCTCGCCAACGACTCCATCATCGGCCCGCTGGCCCCCGTCCCGGACCTCCTCGCCCACCACGACACCACCGGCGCCGACGGCTACGGCATCACCATCAGCCACCAGTACCTCACCCACCTGCAGTCCTACTTCATGGCCTTCACCCCCGCCGTCCTGCGCAACCCCTACTTCCAGGCCTTCTGGCACGCCATGGCCCCCATCGACGACCGCGAACGCGTCATCGACGACTACGAACTCGGCCTCGCCCGCCTCCTCGCCCAGGCCCGCACCACCCTGGCCGCCACCTACACCCCCACCCCCCACGAGCGGCGCATCGGCGCCTCCCGCAATCTGCGCCTGGCGGCCAGGCGACCCGCCCTGGCTGCGGCGTACGGCATCGTGCGTCCGCCAGGGCCGACCGAGCACGACCCCGGCCGGGGGGCCTTCTCGCCGGTGCACGTGCTGTGGGACCGCGCCCTGACCGGCGCCCTGCCGGCGGTCAAGGTCACCCACTTCACCAAGCCCTTCCGGACCGTGCCGCAGTTGCGCGATGATCTGACCCGGCTGCAGCGGCGCTTTCCGGCCGCGTTCGAGGGATTCGCCGCCTACCTCGCCCGGGTCGGAGGCCCCCGCCTGTAGCGGGGCACCGGGCAGCGTCGTCTACTCCGGCAGGACCGGGATCGCCAGGGCGTCGGCCATGAGCCGCTGCGCCCGCGCCTCGAAGGAGTGTTCGGCCGCGATGCGGCCGGCCCGCTGCCGCCGCTCCTCTTCGGAGCCGAAGATGCTGCGATGGGCGCGATCGCAGAGTCGGGCCAGGTCCTGGGGGTCCCGATAGAGCTGCACGGACTCGCCGAACACCTCGCGCAGCCCACGGACATCGTCGCTGACGACCCGGGCACCGCACGCCACGGCGTCGAACAGCCGATTGTTCAGGAACCCCTTGGCCGCCATGTCGCCCCAGTGGTCGTTCAGCACGATCCCGGCGGACCGGTACGCGGCCGGCAGTTGCGCATTGGTCACTTCCAGGGCGGCGATCTCCTCAGCGGGCAGGAACTTCTCCCAGCCTCGGCCGATCACGGTCGGCCGCAAGCCTGCGGCGCGGCAATCCGCGACGATCGGACGGTATTCATTCTTGGAGTTGCCGACGAAGAGCAGATCGGGACCGGTATCCGGCTCGGCGACGTCAGGGTGAAACCGCGCCGGATCCGTGGCCTGCAGCAGCGGCTGCACGTCGATGCCGTGCTGCTCGCGGACCTCGTCGGGCCAACTCGCGCTGGCCGCGTAGACCCGGTCATAGCCGCGCATCTCATCAGCGGACACCAGGTCCGGATGGCTGATGATCCACAGCAGGTGCGCCGTCCCGGGCTGTCGCGGCACCACCTGATAGCCCCGAAGGTTCAGCACGACCCGGTCCAGGTAGGCCCCGGATCTGCCTGCCGACCCGTCCCGATCGATGACGACGTCGTTGCCCAGCGCCCGCAACGCACCCGCGAGGTCCTCGGCGAAGAACACATCGCCCCACGAGTCCCCGCGCTCCCCCGGCGGCGCGCCGATCTTCAACGCCCATCGGCGCTGGGGCACCGGCTCGGCGCGCACCGCGCGCCTGGCCACGAGCGCCCGCCACCCGCCGTCATCGCCGATCACGCCGGTCGCAGCCCACTGCGCGGCCGCCAGCGCGTCGCGGGACGCCGCCACGGCACCGGCAGGTGCTGCTGCGGCGATTGCGCGCTGCGCCTCGGCGCCGGGCCGTTTCGGGGTCGGCCGATTCGCTTGCGGCGGGGTGAACCTCGGGATGGCGATGTCGAAGCGTCCGTCCACCAGTACCGCTCCGAGCCGCCCGGACCGATGCAGCACCGGCCCGGGCCACCACGGAGCGGGAGGGTCGTCATCGCCAAGCCCGGCCCGGGCATCCTCGGTGCGCATCACCAGGCCCTCGGGGTGGGGCGCGGGGACCTCGATGATGCGATCGGCAAGGTCGCCATGCGGATGCCCGGACAGCATCCGTTGCGGCAGGCTGCGCTCATCGGCCCAGATCAGACCGGCCCCCAGCACGCTGCCGCCGGCGTCACGCGCTACGGGCATGACCGCCGCAGCCGAGCGCTCCCGGAGCAGGTCGGCCATCGCGGTCAGCGCCTCCGGGCCGATCTCCCAGCCGGCCGGAACGAAGGCCACCAGCGGGGTGTCCACCGCGCGGGTGGCGGCAACCCGCGCACTCGCCGGCTTCGCGCCGCGAACGACGCGCAGCGCCTGGCTGTGGGGCAGGCCGCGGACCGCGGCCGGCCCCACCAGACGGACTGGCCCGGACACCGCGAGCACGACGGCAAGCCCGGCGTCGAGCAGCCTGCCCAACTGTGGCCGAACCGACAAGCCTGGCGATTGCTGGTGCAGTTCGGCCACAACCGTGACCGAAGACCGCTGCGGCGGGGGCTCACCGAACCTGGTCGCCACCGCCAAGCCCGGCAGGTTGCGCCGGCCGGGGCTGCGGAGCAGTTCGGCGAGTGGGCGCTCAGCATCGGGCCGGCGCACGGACACCTGCGAGCCTCGACGGCTCGGCCGGGCTGTCGGGCAGCACCCGGTCGAGGCGCCCGAAGCGCGGACCGTGCTCGATCTGCCGTGCCGCGACCACGACCCGAGCCGCCGGATCCGCCATGGCAGCGACGACGGCCGCCAGGTAGCCCGACGGGAACCGAGCGCCGGACTCCAGCCAGCACACCACCGCCCCGCTGCTGTTGGCCAGCCCTGCGAGCACCGAGTCCGCACCGCTGATCCGGGCATCGCCGCCAGCGAGATCCGCAGTGGCGGCCCGCAGAGCGGCATCGCCGCCGTGCACGATGACCAGTTCCCAGTCAGCGAACTCCTGCTGCGCCACTGACAGTGCCGAGCGGGCCAGTTCTCCGCTCGCCCGGGGAGGCACCTGAAGGACGACGGTGACAGCGGGCACGCCCGCACTCTAGCGCCAGGGCGCCCGCGGTGGCGTCGCGTCCGGGCCCGCCAGATGTGCGGGCATCGTCACGCTGAGCGACCATAGCGAGATGAGCCTGTTCGATCTGCTGAGCGCCAAGACCTCACTGGTGGCCAAGGACCGTGCCCTGCCAGGACGGTCAGACTACGCCTATCCGGTACCCACCATGCATGCCGTGCTCGGATCCCCCATCCGAGGGCCCTTCCCCGCAGACACCGAGCAGCTCTACGTCGGCATGGGCTGCTTCTGGGGCGCCGAGCGGAAGTTCTGGCGCATGCCCGGTGTGCTGACCACGGCGGTCGGCTACCAGGGCGGATACACGCCGTACCCGACGTACGAAGAGGTCTGCACCGGCCGGACCGGGCATGCCGAGAACGTCTTGATCGTGTACTGCCCCGAGCAGACCAGCGCGCGGGAGATGCTGCGCACGTTCTGGGAGCACCACGACCCGACCGCCGGGTACCGGCAGGGCAACGATGTCGGCACGCAGTACCGTTCCGCGATCTACTGCACGACGCCGCAGCAGTTGGCACTCGCCCACGAAACCGCGGAGGTCTTCGGCAAGGTACTCGCCGACGACGGTTGGGGGCCCATCACGACCGAGATCGCGATGGCCGATGACAAGCCCTTCTACTACGCCGAGGACTACCACCAGCAATACCTGCACAAGGTCCCGAACGGGTACGACTGCCACAGCGCGACGGGGCTGCACTTGCCTCCCGCGCCATAGGGACCCCGTCACCTGCCCTTGCCCCACAGCACCTGGCCTGCGAGGTCCCCAACGGCCGCGACCGCCACCGCGCAGCGGACCGGTGCGCGTCAGAGGCTTGCGACGGCGCGCCGCATCGTCGTTCCCCGGATGCCGGGGGACACGACGATGGGGACCGACCAACCGGCCGGTCCCCATCGTCTCGCGCGATAACGCGGGAACTACATCGGGTGGCCGGGCGGAACCTCGCAGTTGAACTCCTTGGCGGCCTTTGCCACGGCGTTCATCGGGCCGCCGAGCGCCTTGGCGTGGAATGAGACGATCTTGCCGCGACAGTTCGGATCCGGCTCGTGCATGTCCGCCTGCGCCGTTCCGGCGAAGCCGCCGACGGCAAGGCCGGTGGCCATGACCACTGCAGCGATTCTGCGCTTCATGCATCCTCCTCAGGATTGGGTTGCCCTACCCAAACACGCCGCGACCGGAATGTGAAGACGCGCGGGGTGCGAATCTGGGACGAGCGCAACAACCATCGGCACTACCGGCCGCCGTCACTGGGATCCCATAGCAGTTGGGCCCCAGCAGTTCGATGCCGAAGCCGGCGTCTAGGCTGCCTGGGATGACGACCATTGCCGAGACCTCCGGCCTGCGCGTGACCCTAGACAGAGCCATTGCCCGCCTCGTCATCGACCGGACCGACAAGGCGAATGCGCTCACCCAACAGATGTGGGACGCCATCCCGGATCTGGTAGCCCGGGCCGAGCAGAGCGGGGCCGCGGTCCTCGTCCTGGAGTCGGCCACGCAGCGGGTCTTCAGTGCTGGGGCCGACGTTGCGGAGTACCGGGCCAATGCGGGCAGCGTCGAGTGGGGTCTGGCGAACCACCGCCGCGTCACGGCCGCCACGGATGCCCTGCACAGCTGTCGACTGGCCACGATCGCCGCCATCGCAGGCCCCTGCGCGGGTGGCGGCGTCGGGCTGATCACCGCCTGCGACCTACGGGTCGCAGCGCAGGACGCCGTGTTCGCCGTTCCCCCCGCCAAACTGGGCCTCATCTACCCGCAACCGGATACCGCCCGGCTCGTGGACTTGATCGGGCCGGCCGGCGCGAAACGGTTGCTGCTGACGGCGGGGCGGGTGGATGCTGACTGGGCGCTGCGGACCGGCCTGGTCGACGAGGTCGTTCCCGCCGCGGACCTCGCGGCTGCGGTGGCCGATCTGGCCGATCAGATCGCCGCCGGCGCCCCGGTGTCGATCACCGGCATGAAGCGCACCATCGACCTGGCATTGGCTGGCCACCGCGTCGAGGACGAGACCACGCAAGCCCTGCTCACCGAGGCGCTGGAGCACCCGGATCACGCCGAAGGGACGGCAGCATTCCTGGAGCGGCGGGTGCCGCGGTTCGGCGTCTGAACCACCATCGCCCCCGCGGCGGCACTAGCCTGCCCGCAGGGAGGCGCGATGGAGTTCGACGTGCTCACATGGGCGGGCGCCAGCTTCGCAGCTCTGCTCCCGCTGGCGAATCCGTTGAACGCGATCCCGCTGTTCGCCGTGATGACGGGCGATCTCAGCGATCAGGAGCGCAAGCGGCAGGCGACCAAGGCGGGCCTGTACACCGGGGCGATCCTGCTGGTCACGGCACTGGCCGGCGCGTTCATCCTCGACTTCTTCGGCATCAACCTGGCGACGCTACAGGTCGCCGGCGGCCTGCTCGTCGGCGCCGCCGCCTGGGCCATGGTGACGGGCAACCCGCAGGTGTCCCGGACCGAGACCGCGACATGGGCTCGGGAGAAACGGTTCTCCCTGCGCAGCGTGCCCCGCTTGGTGGCCCGCTCCATCGAGTCTCGTGATGTGACGCAGCTGCGACGGCATCGGCGGCGCAAGCCAGGCACGGACGAGGACGCCCCGCCACCCGGTACCGCTGAGGCACCCGGCCAAGAGCAGGCAGTTGCCGCGTCGCCGGACGGACCGACCCCGACACCGGACCGCGACGAGCCCGCAGCCGCGGTTGCAGAACCAGCCGCCACCACCACATCGCAGAACTCACCGGCTCCGGCATCGGCGCTGGTGAAGGACATCGCCTTCAGCCCGGTGGCGATGCCGCTGCTCGCGGGACCGGCCGCGATGGGGATGGTGATCGGGCTGACCTCGCAGACCACGACGCTGGCCGCCGATCTCGGGGTGCTGATCGGCATCGGGTTGATCGCCATTCTGGCGGTGTACGGTTTGCGTGCCGCAAGCCCGATCCTGCACTACCTGGGGGCCAGCGGCATCCTCGCCTTCCAGCGCATCTTCGGGTTCATCCTGCTGGCGATCTCCGTGGCGCTGGTGGCCAACGGCATCAGCGCCCTGTTCGGGATTCCCATCTACACCGACTGAGCCAGCGGCCCACTCGTGCGACCATCGCATCGTGGGCGGAGGGCAGCGTGCGGCGCGGATCGCCGCGATCGGCGGCAGCACCGCCGCAGCGATGGCCGCTACCGGCGCCGGCGTCCTGACCGCCCAGGCCATCACCGCTCGTCGCGAGGCCGGTCCGCGCCGGACATCGCCCCCCTACGCCGATGGCCGCTACGGCGGCAACCGCGGTGTCTCGTTGCGGCTGGCCATGATCGGTGATTCGCTGGCCACCGGCCTGGGCGCCGACTACGCCCATCAGACCCCTGGCGCCATGCTGGCCGAGCGACTCGCCCAACGCTCCGGCCGCCCCGTCGTCCTGTCGACGATCGCCATCGTGGGGGCGCGGTCGGATTCCCTCGGCGTGCAGGTGGATCGGGCGCTGGTGACCCGGCCCAATGTCGCCGTGATCATCATCGGCGCCAACGACATCACCCACGTCCGTCCCCTACGGCGGCAGGTGAATCGGCTTCGCGACGCGATTCTGCGACTGCGGGAGGCAGGCGTCGAGGTCGTCGTGGGGACCTGCCCCGACCTGGGCACGACCACGCTGATCCGCCGCCCGGCCCGCACCGTCGTGCACCGACAATCGCTGCGGCTGGCAGAGCTGCAGACGCGGGCGGCGCTGCAGCTCGGCGCCATCACCGTGAGCCTGGGAGACACCCTGGGGCCCGAGTTCCGGGCGCGGCCGGGCGAACTGTTCGCCGCGGACCGCTTCCATCCCAACGCGCATGGCTACGCGGCACTGGCGGAGGTCCTCAGCCCCGCGGTGCTGGGCGCAGCAGGCCTCGGGCTCGCCGGGCTGCCGGAGCGCTACGAGGCGCCCCGTACCGAGCGATTCCGGACTGCCATCGACCAGGCAGTCCTCGCCCCGGGCACCGTCATCGCGCCCATCACAGCGCCGCCGCCCAACGAGCGACGGACCCTGGCAACGCTGCTGCTGCGGCGAGGCCACCCGCAGCGGCCCGCGGACCGGCCCGCCCACGACATCGCAGCCGAGATCGACGCACAGTCGGGACCTCCTACGGACCCACCCGTGACCCCCAGGGCGTACCGTTGACCCAAGGCGCCCGCGGCGCGACGCGGCGAAGGGAGACCACGTGAGCTTGCACCATTCCGAAGAAACCCACAGGCAACTCGTCGAACGCATCCCCAGCGTGACCGGCAAGGATCTCAAGGAGTGGTTCTCCACTCTTGAGAACGGCCCGTCGCTGCTGCGTTTCGACGAGAAGGTCAACTGGCTGAGGGATCAGTTCGACATCGCCCATGGGCATGCCACCGCAATCGTCCACGAGTTCGACAAGAAGCGGGCTGCGCGCAAGTTGCAGTGACCGCGACCGCGCAACACAAAGGGGCGGGCCGATTGGCCCGCCCCTTCGCTGTCCCCGCGCGCTACTCGCGCCCGGAGGCCAGGATCGCCAGCATGCGCAGGATCTCCAAGTACAGCCAGATCAACGTGACCAGCAGGCCGAAGGCCATCCGCCACGATTCGCGCTCCGGCAGGCCCATCGCCACGCCCTGCTTGATGGCCTCGAAGTCCAGCATGAGGCTGAACGCCGCCAGGAGGACGGCGAAGCCCATCAGGGCGATGCCCAGTCCGCCGACGCCGTAGAAGCCCCAGCCACCGCCCACACCGAAGAAGGAGGAGACGAAGGACGCGATCGCGATGAACAGGTAGGACACCATCGCGACCATCATGATCTTCATGAAGCGGCCGTTGACCTTGACGATGCGGGACTGGTAGAGCGCCAGCATCACGGCGAACACGACGAAGGTGGCGACGACCGCTTGACCGACCAGCCCGGTGTAGTCCGGGTTCACGGCCATGACGAACTCGTTGTAGGTCCAGCTGATCCCGCCGAGGAACACGCCCTGGACCAACGAGTAGGCCAGGATCAGCGGCGGCGACACCTGCTTCTTGAACGCGTTGGCAAGTCCCAGGCCAAGACCGACGAACATGGCCACCCAGAACAGCCACGGGGCCGAGGGCGTGGTCTGCCAACCGATGACCGCGCCGACCAGCAGCACGCCGAACGAAATCGCCGTCTTGACGATGACGTCGTTGAGCGTCAGCCTCGCACCGACGCTCACCGGCGGCGCAGTACCCCGCATTTGGGTGGCGTAGTCCGTGGCCGCCACACCTGGCTGCGCCTGCTGATACGCCGAGGCACCTTCCTGGTAGGCGAAGCCCGAGCCACCCGTGCTCGCGGGCTCCTGGCCGATGCGGCTGAGCACCGGGTTTCGAGTCTGCATTCTTCCTGACCGCCTTTCGGCATGTAGACGACATTCGTTTCATGCAACAACGTGCCCACGTATAGTGTTCCCGAGCGGTGCTCCGCAGCGCAAGCGAGCCTCACCGGAGCGGGCGGCGCGTCCCCGCCGCCGTATCCGCGCCGACCCCGGGTCGGCCAGGTGCCCGGAGCGGGATTCGAACCCGCACGCCGTCGCCGGCCGGAGGGTTTAAGCCTCCTGCGTCTGCCGTTTCGCCATCCGGGCCTGCTGGGCAGCGTATCGGCAGCGGCTACAGGTAGGTCTTGCGCGGGTAGATGTGGTGCGCGCCGGCGACGCGGTCCAGGAACAGCAGCCCGGCCAGATGGTCGAACTCGTGCTGGATGGCGCGCGCCTCGAACGCGTCGGTGGTCAGTGTGATGCGCTGTCCCGACCCCGGCAGCGCGCCGGTCACGGTGAGTCGGGTGGCGCGCTTGACGTCGCCGGTGAAGTCCGGCACCGACATGCACCCCTCACGACCGCGCTCCTTGCGGGTGGCCGACGCCACCGCGGCATTGACCAGCACGAAGGCGCCATGGCTCGTGGCGGTCTTGGGGTGAGCGCTGACGTCCAGGCTGAACACGTGGGCCGCGACCCCGATCTGGTTGGCGGCCAGTCCCACGCATCCCGGTGAGACCCGCATCGTGGCGACAAGGTCGGCAGCCAGCTGCAGCGTTTGGGGAGCGCACGGGTCGACCTCGGGGCAGGTCTGCCCCAGCACATCGGCGGGGGCGCGGACGACGTCGCGCACCCGGCCCTTCGGCAAGGCGGCCAGCGCGGCACTCGGATCGCTCATCGCCCTACATCACGTCCTCATCGACCTCGCTCAGGCGTACGGTGACTCCGAGGTCGGCCGCCGCCTCCGCCAGCGCCTCGGCGGCGCGAGCAGCCGCCTCCGGCGCCAGGTGCACCTCGGCGACGAGGACATACAGCCCGTCGCCGAGCCTGGTGGACAGATCCACGATGTTGCCGCCCAGATCCGCGATGCGGCGCGCCACCGCGCTGACGATGCCGGGTCGATCCCCGCCGTGCACGGAGACCAGGTACCGCTGCTGCTCGGCCGAGAGCCCCTCGGCGGCCGGGAGCGCCAGCACGGAGACCACCAGCCCCGATCGCCGCAGCGGATCCAGTCGTTGCGCGATGGCCTCCGCCGCAGCGCCGACATCAGCGATGAGGGTCATCGCGAAATGCCCGCGCAGCAGCGTCATCGTGGAGTCCTCGAGGTTGCCGCCGAGATCGGCGATCGCCTCGGTCACCTCGGCAACGATGCCCGGTCGATCGTGGCCGAGAACGGTCACTGCGTAGGAAGGCATGCTGCCACGGTAGCCGCAGCGCCGCCGAGGGCTACCGGGACACCAGGGACCAGGCGATTCCGTCGAGGATGTCGTGCTCGCTGACGATGACCTCGGCAGCGCCCGACCGCCGCCACGATCCGGTCCAGGATGATCGCCCCGGCGGCGATCACGTCGGCCCGGCCGGGGTGCATCACCGGCATCGCGGCGCGCTCCTGCCGGGTCGCGGCGGCGAGTCGGCCAGCCACGGCGTGCACCTGCGCCGCAGTCATGACCGAGCCGTGGATGGCGCTGGAGTCGTAGGCCGGCAGGCCCATGGCGAGGGCCGACATCGTCGTCACCGTCCCCGCGAGTCCCACCAGGCAGGCCGCCCGCTGCAAGTCGACCGATGCGGCTGCCCGCTCGATGAGCGCATCGGCCTCGGCCACCATGCCGGCGATCTCCTCCGGGCCGGGCGGGTTGCCGTGGAGATGGCGCTCGGTGAAGCGCACGCACCCCATATCCACCGACACCGCCTGCTGCGCGTGGCCGGCGCCCAGCACGAACTCGGTGCTGCCGCCGCCGATGTCGACCACCAGCGCTGGGCGCGGGCAGGTCGGGCAGGCTGCGGGAGGCTCCCACGAACGACAGATCCGCCTCCGTCAGGCCGGTGACGACCTCTGGCGCCACGCCGAGGATCCGCTGCACGCCAGCTGGTGAACTCGGCGGCATTGCCCGCGTCCCGCGAGGCGGATGTCGCCACGAACCGGACCCGCTGGGCGCCCAGCGCTGCGATCGACTTCGGCGTAGCGGCCGCAGGCGTCGAAGGTCCGTGCCAGCGCTGCATCGCTGAGCCGACCGGTCCGGTCGACGCCCTCCCCGAGCCGGACGATCTCCATGCGCCGATCGACGTCCGTCAGGCGGCCCTCGGCGATGTCGGCCACCAGCAGCCGGATCGAGTTCGTCCCGCAGTCGATGGCCGCGACTCTCATCGAACCTCCCCAGCGCACGCCCCGGTCTGCCACCACTGACCGACTTCGGCCAGTGCCGCGTCCCCGACGGGATTGACGCCGGGGCCGCTGACCAACGACTGCGCGGCCAGCGCATGCAGGCACTTCACCCGGTCCGGCATCCCGCCGGCGCTGACACCGGCAGTCTCCGGCTACCTCGCCCAGTGCCGCACGCTCGCCGAGGTAGCGCTCATGGGCGGCCCGGTAGGCGTCGGCAGCCTCGGGATCCTCGGCGAGCCGTTCGGCCTGCTCGCGCATGAACCCCTGCGCCTCCAGCGTGCTCAGCGCCGCGTTCAGCCTCGCACAGGTGAGGTAGTACATCGTCGGGAAGGGTGTGCCGTCTGGCAGTCGGGGGGCCGTGGTGACCACGGCCGGCTCGCCGCACGCACAGCGGTACCCGACGCCGACGACGCCGCGCGGGGACCGCCCCAACTGTCGGGCCACCGCGGCGCGGTCCGAGGCGCAGAGGTGCCCGTGCCCGGGGGCCGCACGATCTGATCGGTCCACGCCCCCAGTGTGGCAGGCGCGCCGGCGATTCAGCGGGGGGCGGTTTCGCGCACCTGCACCGGGTCGCCCAACGCGGTCTGGCCGCGACCCGACGCCGACTCCACGGTCTGCCACAGGCTGTCGTACCAGGTCGCCGGCTCCTGTGCGGCCGTCGGTGCATCATCGGGCTGCAGCACGACGATGCCCACCTCCCCCGGCCGGACGTAGTGCAGCCGCAGCCGCGCTTGCTCGGCGACGTACCCGTCGTCCTGCCAGCGCCGCTGCTCCGCCTCCAGCGCGGCGATCCGCTCCTCGGTCGCAGCGAGGGTGGCGTGGGCATCGGCGATCTGGGCCTGCTGCAGGAACCAGGAGCGCACCGGCAGCGCGAGCATCGACACGAGGACAGCCACGACGAGGACCAGGGCAGCGGTCCGACCCGAGGGGCCCTCCGGTCGGATCGCTGCTGGCCTGCTCACGCCCCCGATGGTCGCACGCCTAAGCGGTGAATCGGGGGAATGCGTCCGCTCCCGCGTACCGTGCCGCATCGTCGAGCTCGCTCTCGATACGCAGCAACTGGTTGTACTTCACGACCCGGTCGGTGCGAGCCGGCGCACCGCTCTTGATCTGACCGCAGTTGAAGGCCACGGACAGATCGGCGATCGTGGAGTCCTCGGTCTCCCCGGAGCGATGACTCATCATCGTCTTGAACCCGGCACGGTGGGCCGCCTCCACAGCATCGGCCGTCTCGGACAGCGTGCCGATCTGATTCACCTTGACCAGTAGGGCGTTGGCCGTCTTCTCCGCGATACCGCGCTTGATCCGCTCGGTATTCGTCACGTAATGGTCGTCGCCGACGATCTGCGTGCGGTCGCCCAGCGCCGCGGTCATCACGGCCCAGTCGCTCCACTCGTCCTCGCTCAGCGGGTCCTCGATCGAGACGATCGGGAAGTCGTCGACCAGTCCGCCGTAGTACTCGATCATCGCCTCGGTCGACTTCGCGGCGCCCTCGACGAAGTAGTGCCCGGGGGGGCACTCGCCGGAACCCTTCAGGACGTGCTCGTAGAACTCGGTCGCCGCGACATCCATCGCCAGGGCGACATCCGCGCCCGGGCGTACGCCGGCCTTCTCGATCGCCTCGGTGATCAGTTCCAGTGCCGCCCGGTTGCTCGGCAGGTTCGGCGCGAAGCCACCCTCGTCGCCCAGACCGGTCGCATACCCCTTGCCCTTCAGCACGCTCTTCAACGAGTGGTACACCTCGGCGCCCATCCGCAGCGCCTCGGCGAAGCTCGGGGCGCCGATCGGCGCGATCATGAACTCCTGGAAGTCCACGTCGGAGTCGGCGTGGCTGCCGCCGTTGATGATGTTCATCATGGGCACCGGCAGCAGGAACGCGTTCGGGCCGCCGACGTAGCGGAACAGCGGCAGATCAGCGGAGTCTGCGGCGGCGTGGGCGACGGCGAGCGAGACGCCGAGGATCGCGTTGGCGCCGAGTCGCCCCTTGTTGGGGGTGCCGTCGAGATCGATCATCGTCTGATCGATGAGTCGCTGCTCGGAGGCGTCGAAGCCGATCACCTCAGGCGCGATCTCATCCTCCACCGCAGCGACCGCGCCCAGCACGCCCTTGCCCAGGTAGCGGCCCTTGTCGCCGTCGCGGCGCTCCACGGCCTCGAAGGCTCCGGTGCTGGCGCCGGACGGCACCGCCGCCCGGCCCACAGTCCCGTCGTCGAGGGCAACCTCGACCTCGACCGTGGGATTGCCACGGGAGTCCAGAATCTCGCGGGCGATTACGACATCGATTGCGGCCATCGCGGTGCTCCTCGGTGATGGGGTGTGTCCGCGCACCACCCTATCGGGGCCAGAGCGAAGTCACCTGCGGATAGGGCGGGAATTCACCCGTCGACGGCGGCTCGAGAATCACCCCGAGCAGGTCCTTCGCCGACTCCGGCGGCACGGCGCCGTTGCCCAGCACGCGGTCGTGCACCTGACGTGGCGACCAGTTCGGGTTGCTGTGGCGCACCTTCTGCACCAGGTCTGCCATGAGCGTGTGTCCGACGTGGTACGTGGTGAGCGTTCCCGCGCTGAGTTGGACCCGGTGCCACTTCACGACGAACTCGCCCTCTTCCGCCATCGCGGCTGTGGCCAGCAGGCGGCGCGCACGCGGCTCGTCCAAGCCTTCGGTGTGGTAGCCGATATCCAGCAGTGCGTTCACGACCCCGCGGATGCGCAGTTTCACCTGCTGCAGGGCGAAGGCCGCCGGCGGCGCATCCGGGACCGAACCCCCGAAACCTTCAGCCTGCATGATGTCCTGGGCGTATACGGCCCAGCCCTCCGAGAACAGGACGTCGGGGAACACCGCGCGAATCGCGGTCGGCGCCGCCACGGCCCGAGCGTGCGCCGTCTGCAGCGCGTGGCCCGGGAACGCCTGATGCGTCATCAACGCGTCGATCATGACGGCGTTGTACTCCCGCAGGAAGGAGGAGCGGCGAGCCGGCGCCCACTCCGGGTCGGGCCCGGCGATGGCGATCCGCGTCGCTGCACCGTCCTGGGCCAGGCCGCCGGGAGAGTCCACGAAGGCGGCACTGCCGCCCGACCGGACCGCCGGCATCGGCACCACGTCCAGCGCGAACTCCGGCACGGTCACCAGTTGGCGATCCTGGGTGAAGGCCCGTGCGGCGGCGACGGCTCGTTGCGCCGCGGGCACCAGTTGCCCGGGGCCCAACTGGTAGCGCACCGCCACCGCTTGCAGCGCCTCAGGCACCAGTCGTCGGGCGGCCACGCTCTTGCCCAGCGTCTGGCTGGCCAGGCTGCGCAACTGTTCCTGCAGCTCGGCCAGCTCCTGCTCGGCGCTGGCCCGCACCTGCGCCACCGACAGGGGTGAGCCGACCAGCAGTCGCAGCACCTCGGCATACTGCCGAGCGCCCAGCCTCGGGTCGCGCATCGCCCGCGGTCGACGCGACGACAGCCAATAGCGGTGCTCCTCCAGAGCCGCCAGCGCCGGGGCGAGTGCCTCTTCCAAGTCCGAGGCGGCCCTGGGATGCTGCGCAGCCGTCGTAGCGATTGCACCGGGCAGCCAGTCGATGACCGCGCTCAGGTCCCGCAAGGCGCGGGCCAAGTGTGGCGCCGGCATCGTGCCCAGGGTGTGGCGCGCCGACTCCACGTGCTCGGGCATCCCCCGCAACCGGGCCAGGATGCCACGCACGGCGGAGCGGGCCACGAGCGGTTCCAGCGCCAGACCCGGTGACCACCACAGGGGGTTCCAGGTCGGCTCGCCCAGGGTGCGCAGCTGATAGACCCGGGCAGTGAGTCGGCGGCGCAAGATCCTCAGGTCCACCGCGTTCACCCGGGAAAGGCCGAGCGGGTTGATGGACTCCAGCGCCAGCAGGTGGCGGTTGAGGACGCGGACCTGTTCGGCGATGCCGTCAGCGCTGTAGTCGGGCAGCCGCTCATCGAAACGCACGTCCCCCGCCAGCGTGGCGTCGATGGAGTTGCGTGCCAGGTAGTCGTCGAGCGCTGCCGCCGCGAGCCCGACGAACCGCCGGTCCTCCGGGGAGTGGATTCCCTGGCGCCGGCCCCAGCCGTCGCGAGCCGCAGCGCCACCGAGCCAGCCGGATGAGGAGTCGCCGGGCATCAGCCCTCTGCCGTTCATGGCATGGTCCCCGGCTCCCCGGTCGCCGCGCCGTTGTCCGCCCCGTCGTCCGCTTTGCTCGCCGCTGCTGCGGCGACCCGCTCCCGGGCTCGGCGCACGGCTCCCCGCAGCGCCGCGTCGGCGTCAATGCCGGCGTCGGCCGCCTGCAGCACCAGCGCCAACAGGTGGTCGCCGAGCGTCTCATCCGGACCGACGGCCGCGCCCTGCGGCGCAGCGACCGCATCAGCGACCCCGGCAACGCCGGCGCGATAGCGAATCTTGCCGATCGCCGTCAACGGCGGCAGCCCTACCGGCACCCCTTCCAGCGGCGACCGCCGGCCCTTCTCCGCAGCCTTCACTGCCTCCCAGTTGCTCCAGCTCGCATCGGGAGCGGGTGGTTCGGCTTCACCGAAGACATGCGGATGGCGCCGGATGAGCTTGGCGGCGATGCCCTCGGCGACCTCGTCGATGTCGAACGGGTCGTCGGGGTCGTCCTGAGCGATGCGGCAATGGAAGACCACCTGCAGCAGCACATCGCCGAGTTCCTCGCGCAAATGGTCCCGGTCATCGCCCTCGAGGGCGTCGAGCAACTCGTAGGTCTCTTCCAGCAAGTACTCCGCCAGCGACTCGTGCGTCTGGACCGCGTCCCAGGAGCATCCCCCGGGCGAGCGCAGGCGATCCATCACAGCAACGAGATGCGCCAGCCCCGGATGGGTCAGCTGGCCCGCCCCCGCAGTCGGTTCGGGCATCAGGGGGACCCGATGAACTGCAGCTCTGCGGGCGCGCTCGGCGCCTCCGGGTCCGCCACGATGCTCAGGGAGTCCGCATCCCACACGCCGAAGCGCGGGTTGACGGTGGTGTCGACGGCTTCGCTGAAGCGCTGGATCTCGGCGACGAGGACCTGCTGCTGCGCATCCGGATCGAGTGCGGCACCGCCGAGGAGTTCCCCGATGAGTGCCTCCGCGAGCAGGGAGACGCGAATATCGACCTCGACCATCTCGGGGGCAACGCCGGCCTGCGCGGCCTGGGTCTCCAGCAGCGCCGCACTGCCGACGAAGTCGATCTGATCCTGCAGCCGCTGATCGACTGCGGTCTGGCTCACGTCGACGCCGGCGGCCTCCGCGGCCTGGTCCACGAGCTCGTAGACCACGTTGTTGCGCAGCACCGCGTTGGTGGTCGCCACGCCGGATGTGTCGGCGGGCAGCCCCAGCACCTCGTTGATGGCGAGCAGCTGATCGGAGACCTCTTGCAGCTCGACCCGCTCCTGGCCGACGGTCGCCGCCGCCGAGGCCGGCTGGTCGGCGCACCCGGTCAGCAGCAGCAGGCCCAACGATCCGACCGCGACCCAACGACCCGTCGACTTCATACGGCGCTCCGTTCCAGCATCGTCCTGCGCGGTCGCACCCCGGCATGCCCGCACCGAGACTCCATTGTGGCGCACCTTCAGCGGCGGCCGTGCGTTGCCACGGCTGCGACCTGCTCAGGAGCGTGCCGCCGGTGCGGTGGCGCCATCGGAACTGTCCAGCAGGACCGAACGGATCAGCCCGCCGACCCAGTCGATGAGGGCGGCATCGCGCAGCGGCTGCCCGCCGACCTTCTTCGTCGCCGGCATCGGCACGGTGATCTGCCGCGTCGCCGCCTTGTAGGCAGCGCCCGGATACAGTCGGGCCAGCCGTACCGCCCGGGACTCCGGCAGCGCGGCCGGCTGCAGTCGGATCCGGCTGCCGGCCTGGGTGATATCGGTGAGACCGGCACGGCCCGCCAACGCCCGCAGCCTGCTGATCGCCACCAGGTTTTCCACCTCCTGCGGCGGCCGGCCGTACCGGTCGGTCAGCTCCGCGACCACTTCGGCGACATCGTCGTCGGTGCGGGCGCCGGCCAACCGCCGGTAGGCCTCCAGCCGCAGCCGCTCCTCGGCGACGTAGGACTCCGGCAGGTGGGCATCCACCGGCAGCTGCACGGTCAGTTCGGCCTCTTGCTCGACCGTCTCGCCCTTGTACTCGGCCAGGGCTTCGCCGACCAGGCGCACGTAGAGGTCGAAGCCGACATCGGCGACATGGCCGGACTGCTCCCCGCCGAGCAGGTTGCCGGCGCCGCGGATCTCCAGGTCCTTCATCGCCACCTGCATGCCGGCACCGAGATCGGTGTTCGCCGCGATCGTGGCCAGCCGGTCGTAGGCCGTCTGGGACATCGTCTTGTCCGCGGCGTACATGAAGTAGGCGTAGGCCCGGTCGCGGCCGCGGCCGACGCGTCCGCGCAACTGGTGCAGCTGCGACAGCCCGTAGGTGTCAGCACGGTCGACGATGAGGGTGTTCGCATTGGCGATATCGATGCCGGACTCCACGATCGTCGTGCACACCAGCACGTCGATGCGCCGCTCCCAGAAGTCCACGATGATCTGCTCGAGCTTGTGCTCGCCCATCTGCCCGTGGGCAGTCGCGATGCGGGCCTCGGGCACCAATTCCCGCAGTTGCCCGGCGATCCGGTCGATGCTGGAGATCCGGTTGTGGACGAAGAAGACCTGGCCCTCGCGCAGCAGCTCGCGGCGGATCCCCGCGGCCACCGTGGCGTTGTCGTAGGGACCGACGTAGGTGAGCACCGGCAGCCGGTCTTCGGGCGGCGTGGCGATGGTGGACATCTCCCGGATGCCGGTGACCGCCATCTCCAGCGTCCGCGGAATCGGTGTGGCAGACATCGTGAGCACATCGACATGGGCCCGCATCGCCTTGAGATGCTCCTTGTGCTCGACCCCGAAGCGCTGCTCCTCATCGACGATGATCAAGCCGAGGTCGTGGAAGGACACCTGCGGCGACAGCAGTGCGTGGGTGCCGATCGCCAAGTCGATACTGCCGTCGGCGATACCTGCCAGGGCCGCCTTCGAATCCGCCGGCGCGGTGAACCGGCTCAGGGCCGCCACCTTGACCGGGAACTGCGCATACCGTTCGGAGAACGTGCGCAGGTGCTGCTGCACCAGCAGCGTCGTGGGGACCAGCAGCGCCACCTGCTTGCCGTCCTGGATGGCCTTGAACGCCGCCCGCACCGCAATTTCGGTCTTGCCGTACCCGACATCGCCGCACACCAGCCGGTCCATCGGCGTCGGGCGCTCCATGTCCCCCTTCACCTCGTTGATGGCGATCAGCTGGTCCGGGGTCTCGGTGTAGTCGAAGGAATCCTCCAACTCGGCCTGCCATGGCGAGTCTGGGGCGAAGGCGTGGCCGGGCGCGGACTGCCGCGCGGCGTACAGCCGGATGAGTTCACCGGCGATCTGCTTGACGGCCTTGCGGGCGCGGCCCTTGGAGCGGGCCCAGTCCTCGCCGCCGAGCTTGTGCAAGGCGGGCTTCTCGCCGCCGACGTAGCGGGTCACCTCATCGAGCTGGTCGCTGGGCAGGAACAGCCGGTCCGGGGGATGGCCGCGCCGGCCCGGGGCGTACTCGATGACCATGTACTCCCGGGTCGTCCCGCCGGCGGTGCGCGTGGTCATCTCCACGTACTTGCCGACGCCGTGCTTGTCGTGCACGACGAAGTCGCCCGGCGTGAGCGCCAACGGGTCGATGGCGCGGCGCCGGCGCGCGGGCATCTTGGCCGCGCCCCGGCCGCTGGCGCCAGTACCGAAGACATCGGCGTCGGTGAGGACGAGGAGGTCCTGCTCCGGCAGCCGGAAGCCGGTCTCCATCGGCCCGGTCGCCAGGGCAATCCCCACAGGCGCGCCGCCGGTCCACGGGCTCGTGCTGATCCCCTCCGACTGCAACGACTCGGCCAGCCGCTTGGCGGTGCCGGCGGCCGGGACGACCAGGATCGTGCTGGCGCTGCGTTCCCGCAGAAACGTCAGCGCCCGCTGCAGATCGCCGAGGAAGTGCGTGGCGGGCTCGGCGACGGCCGTGGCGCGCCTGAAGATCGTCCGGGTCCGGGGTCAGGAACGGGGAGATGCTGATCCAGCCGGTGCCCCGGGCCAGCGAAGCCTCCCGAATGTCGGCGACGTGGCGGTAGCTCGACTGGGCGAGATCGATCGGCGCGCTGCCCTGCCCGGCGAGCGCGATGTTGTGCCAGGAGGCCGCCAGGAACTCCTCGCTGGTGCGCAGCAACTCCTCGGCACGATCCTCGATGCGCTGCGACTCCAGCAGCACCACCCGGGCGCTGCTGGGCATGAGATCGACCACCGATTGCATCTGCTCGACCAGCAGCGGGGTGATGGCCTCCACGCCCTCGGCCCCGTGGCCCTCCGCCACCGCGTCCAGCAGATCGGTCAGCTCCGGGTGCTGCGGCAGCAGGGCGCGAGCGCGTCGGCGGACCGCGTCGGTGAACGGCAATTCGCGACACGGCGGCGCGAACAGGCCGTCCGGCAGCGGCTCCAGGGAGCGCTGATCGGCCACTGCGAAGGAGCGGATCTCGTCCACCTCGTCGCCGAAGAACTCCAAGCGCACCGGGTGCGCCTCGGTCGGCGGGAACACGTCCAAGATGCCGCCGCGCAGAGCGAACTGGCCGCGCCGCTCCACCAGATCGGTACGGGTGTAGCCGATGCGCACCAGCTCGCGGGCCAACTCGGTCGGATCGGCCTGACCGCCGACCCCGATGGCGACCGGTTCGGCGTCGGCGGCCTCCACGGCGATCGGCTGCAGCAGGGCCCGCACCGGCATCACGACCACTGCCGGCATCGCGGTGGACGCAGCGTTGCCGGGCCGGCGCATCCGACGCAGCACCGCCATGCGACGACCGACCACATCCGCCGAAGGGCTCAGCCGTTCGTGCGGCAGCGTCTCCCACGACGGGAACACTGCAACCGAGGCAGGGTCGAGGTAGCCGGTCAACTGGTCCGCCACATCCTCCGCCTGCCGAGTCGTCGCAGTGACCGCCACGACGGGCCCATCGGTTCGCTCGGACAGCAGGGCGAGCAGCGCGTTGGTAATGCCGGTGGGGGCGGACACCTCGACCGCAGTGGTGGAACTTGCGGCGCAGCGGTCCAGCGCCGCGCCGACAGCCGGCTCTGCGGCGACGAGCGGCAGCAAGGCGGTCAGGGTCACGCGGGCTCCCAGGTTCGAGGTGGGGGGATCGATCTCCATGGTGCCACCGGCACCGCGCGCAGCCCGCGGCCCTGGGGATGGTGCACCCGGGCGTGACGGGGGCCAGGCGCCCGGAGCCGCGAAGGCCCGGCCGGCGGGCGGCAGTGCGTCGTGATGGGCAGGTCCGCCTGCGGTCCGGTGCTGCCTTGTCCGGCTTGCTGGCAGAGGTTTGCACCCACGATGGGGGTCTGCACCCGGTTCGGGGGCTCCTGGGGCCTCGAGGCGCCAATGTCTGCACCCGGTTCGGGGGTCTGCACCCGGTTCGGGGGTCCCGGCCGGGGTATTCGCGCCGATCCGCCCCCATCGCGGGTGCAGACCCCCGAACCGGGTGCACACCTGCCCGCGTCTCGCGCCGATCCGCCCCCATCGCGGGTGCAAACCCCCGAACCGGGTGCACACCTGCCCAGCAGCAGCACATCCCCCGCCACCCAGCGCAACGCATCACGCGCCCGCTCGGCTGCGCGGACCTAGTACGGTGGCGGAATGCTCTGGAGCATTCCGGTGACCACGGACAACGGATGCCACGACCGAGCGCGCCGACTGCGGGCACTGGCCATGCAGGAGAGATGATGGCAATCCCGCCCCCGCCCGCGGGATGGAACCGCAATCTGGTGAAGAGCGCTTTCGGCGCCGGCCGCGATTTCAACGTGCTGGACCCGACCACCGAAGCGCAGTCCGGGACACCTACACCCTCGATGTTCGCGAGGCGATCGACACGGGATTGGCCCTGGCGGTGTTGGGGGCTGTTGACCGCTGGGGAGAACGGGACGAGCCGGGCGGCATGAACCAAGAACCTCGCGATACTGCCACCGTCCCCACGCAGCCCGCCGCCGGTGCTGGTGCCTGGACGGCCTCGACGTCCGCGGATCGCCGTGTGGTGACCGTGCGGCATCCCTCCGATGTGACGCGGCTGCTCGCCTTCCTGAGCATCACCGCCATAGGCGTGCTGACGGCCATCGGGGCCGAACAGGCCACGGCAGGAATCGAAGGCGACCTGCTGCAACTCGTGGCGCGGCTGCCGGGATTCGTGCTCACCGGGTTCCTGCTGGGGGTCGAGGTCCTGCACGTGCTGCTCTTCTTCGGCATCCCGATCGTCCTCATGATCGGGCGGCGATGGCGGCGGCTGGGGATCTATACGCTGGGCTACTTCCTCACCGCGGTGCTCGCCACCGCGGCCGCCAATCTCGTCACAGCCGACCAGCCCATGGCACTGCCCGACTTCGGCATCGACCCCGAAGTGGCCATCGGGTGGCCCCCCTCCAGCGCCGTGGCCACTGCGGTCGCAGCAGTTGTGCTGCTCACCCCTGATCTCAACCGCGCATGGCGGAATTTCGGCTGGGCGCTGGTGGCAGCCCTCGCCGTGCTGCGCGTCGTCACGGCCCGCGAGGTCGCGCTCGACCTCGTACTGGCGATCGGGATCGGCGGCACCGTGGGGTCTGCCCTTCTGCTCGTCTTCGGCCGGCGGGTTGTCCTGCCAACGGGTCGGGAGGTAACCGCTGCACTGCAGCGCGTCGGCATCGCTGCGCGCACCAGCGCACCGACCGGCGAAGACGTGCTCGGCCGGATGCCGTTCCGTGCCCAGCTGGCCGACGAAACGGTGCTGCACTGCACCGTCCTCACCGCCGAGCAGTACCGGGCCGACAGCCTGCGACGGCGCTACCGACGCGCACGAACCCGGGCCCTGGGGGAGGAGGTGGCATACTCCACGGCTCGGCGTGCCGCTGCGGTGGAGGCGATGCTGGCGATGAGTGCGGCGCGCGCCGGCGCCACCACGCCGACCGTTCACGGTGTGGCTCCCATGGGCCGCAACGACATGGTGATCGCCGTCGACGAGGTGCCGGGGCAACCGCTGTCACAGGTCGACCCGGACCGCATCACCCGCGATGTCCTGCATCAGATGTGGCGGTCCCTGGCCGCGATGCGATCGGCCGGGATCGCGCATCGGGCATTGCAGCTGTCGAACTGGCTGCTGGACGACACGGGGCACGTCTGGTTGATCGATTTCTCCTCCGGCGAGCCGGCAGCCACCGATGGCGCGCTGGCGTCCGACATCGCCGAGCTGCTCGCGGCGACCTACGCGGTCGTGGGCTCCTCACAGGCGGTGGCGGCGGCAGTAGCGGAACTCGGGACCGAAGCACTCGCCAGCGGGATCAGCTACCTCGTCCCGGCGGCATTGACCAAGCAGACCCGAGGGTCGCTGAAAGATACCGAGGGGCTACAGGTCCTGGTCGATGAGGTGGCCGAGGCCTGCAACGTCGAGGAGCCCCGGTTCGTCGAGGTCGAGCGGGTCAAGCCGCGAACGCTGGTCATCGCCGGGATGCTGGTCGTGGCGATCTACGTGCTGCTGCCGCAGCTGGCGGACCTGCCACGGATGATTGAGGCGATCCGGTCGGCCGACCCGCTACTGGCCGCTGCGGCGGCGGTGGCATCGCTGGCAACCTACTTCGGCACCGCCCTGGCGCTGTCCGGTTCCATACCGGCTCCCGTTCGCTACGTCCAGGCCTTGCTGGCAGCCGTTGCCTCGAGCTTCGCCAGCGCGGTGGCACCCCCCGGCGTCGCTCAGATAGGACTCAACGTGCGCTTCGCCCAGAAGCGGGGCCTGCCCGGACCGGCCGCGGTGTCGGCTGCGGCGGCGAAGGAAGTGGCCATCGTCGTGGTCCATATCGCGCTCTTGCTGCTGGTGGCGATCGTGGCCGGCAGCAGCGGCGTCCTGGCCGAGGAGTTGGAGAAGCTGCCCGACTGGCAGACCCTGGCGATCGGCGCCGCCGCAGTACTGGCGCTGATCGGTGTCGCCGCCGCGTTGCCCGCCGTGCGCAAGCTCATGTCCGGCAGTGTGCTCCCCGCCGTGCGTCACTCGCTGGAGTCGCTGAAGCAACTGATCGCCGACCCGCTACGCATGCTGGTGCTGTTCTCCGGCGCGCTGGTGCTCCAGGTCGGCTACATCAGCGCCCTGTACTTCTCCGTCGCGGCACTGGGGGGCGACATCTCCCTGGTGACGATCGCGCTGCTCTACCTGACGGTGGGATCGGCGGCCACCGTCGCACCGACACCGGGTGGGGTGGGCGCCGTGGAGGCCGTGCTGCTGGCCGCTCTGACCGGCGTTGGCATGGCCGCCGCGCCGGCCCTGGCGGCAGTCTTCCTGTACCGGCTGGTGACCTTCTGGATCCCCATCCCCATCGGCGGCCTCGCGATGCGCCACCTGGTGGCCAAGCAGATCCTCTGATGGCTAGGGCTGGTAGTCGATCGTGATCTCAGCCCCAGCGGGTATGTCCGCCACCGCATACAGATCGAAGCCCTCGAAGGCCGCGTTCGGATGGTCGCTGTGGTTGAGGTAGCGCATCACCGACGCCCCGAGCCGGCCCTCCCACCGGCCGCCATCGGCTGACGCCCACAACACATGCGGGCCGTCCTTGGTGACGACCGGTCCGGTGAAGCGGCCGATGAACGAGCCGGGCGGGAATGCCGCGTCGGCGAAGCAGCCGGTTCCGTGGATCGGCGAGGGGCCGCTGCGCACCCGCCCATGCAGCAGCACCTCCTCAGCCCCGGGCATGACGATCGCCCCTTCCCTCCAGTGGCACGCTGCCCCACCATGCTGCCATGGCGTGGACATCCGTCGTGGAACGCGTTGCCGCCGCGAGCATCGGACGGGACCGCGTCCTGGATGCGGTTCGGGTCAGCGCCCTGCTGGTGGTCATGCTGGCGCATTCGCTGGCATGGCATGTCGCCGACGACGAGGTCGGCAATGTCCTGCAACAGCGACCCGGACTCTCCGTGATCACCTGGGGCCTGCAGATCCTGGCGCTGTTCTTCGCTGCCGGCGGGATGAGCAACGGCCTGGCCCTGGCCGAGCACCCCGAGCACGGGGCCTGGCTGGGCCGCCGCCTGCGCCGACTGCTCGGGCCGGTGCTGGTGTACGCGACCTTCTGGAGCGTCCTGCTGCTGCCCATGGCGGTACTGCGGCGATGACGTCGCGATGGTCGGGCGGTTCCTGGCCCAGCTGCTGTGGTTCGTGGGCGTCTACCTGGTCATCGTCGCCCTGGCGCCGTGGACCTACCGGCATCGAGGGGTCCGGGTGCTGGTGGTGTGGCTGGTCGCGATCGCTGGTGTCGATGCCCTGCGGCTGACGATGGAACCGGCGCTGGGATGGCTGAACATGCTGCTGGTGTGGGGATGGCTGCACCAGGTGGGCTACGCACTTCCCCGACTGCGGACACAGCACCCCGCTCTGCTGCTGGCGGGCAGCGCGGGTGCCTTCGCAGCAGCAGCCGCGCTGGCGGTCCTCGGCCCGTACTCCACCAGCATGGTCACCTACGAGGGCGATGATGCGCCGTCGAATCTGGCCCCGCCCACCATCGTCGTGGCGCTGCACGGCCTGGCGCTGATCCTGCTCCTGGCGGCGGCATGGGGCCCGCTGGCCCGCGTCCTGGCCAGGCCGGCGCTGTGGACCCCGGTTGCGCTGCTGGCAGCCCGCGGCATCGGGCTGTACTTGTGGCACATCCCGCTGGTGGGCATCGCCGCGGGACTGGCACTGCTGCTCGGCATCGAAGTGGCACCACTGTCATTGGCCTGGTGGTCGATGCACATCGCAGTCGCCGCAGCCGTCATCGCCGGCGCCTGGCTGCTCGCCGGCGCCGCCCAGCGGGCGCAGCCCCTGGTCGAGCGGATCCCCGGCCGCAGGTCCGTCCGCGGCGCCGCCCCGCTGACCGCCCTCGCAGGCTTGCTGGTGCTGCTGCTCAGCGTTACCGGCTTCGCGAGTTGGTGGGCCGAGGCGTTCCTCGGCGCCCCGGCAAGCACACCTGTCGTACTAGGTGCACTGTGGCTGCTGTGGCGCCTGCGGCCCAGCCTCAGGAGCGAATCGCCTGCCGGAGGCTCTCGGCCAACTCCGGCCGCACCACCATCACGTCTCGGACGAACGGCGGCATCTGGTTGAGCTCGATGCGCGACCCGTCCCAATGCTCGATGACCAGCCCGTAGTGCTGGGCGACTCCCATCGGCGCCGCCAGATCCCATTCGTAGAAGCCGGTGTTGTGCAGGTACGCCTCCGCGCGGCCGGTCAGGATCTCTTCCACCTTGGCGCCGACCGAACCGACATTGACCACCTCCACCGGATGACCGGTGATCTCCTGCCACCGCGCCACGATGTCGTCGAGGTTGGCCGGCGGCCTGGTCCGCGAGGCCACCACGCGCCAGGGGCGGTCTTCTGCCAGCGCGGGCAGCGCGGTGTCGGTGTCCGCCGTCGTGCGCACGACACCGGCGGCCGGAAGATCGACCACAGTCGCTGCCAGGCGACCCGGCTCACCTGCCCGGGGGGCCAGCCACAGGGCGATGTGCACGCCGCAATCGGTGCGGCCCTGCCCGTACTCCCACGTGCCGTCCAGCGGATCGACGATCCAGACCCGCTCGCTGTCCAGCCGGTCGGCGTCGTCCTTGCCTTCCTCCGACAGCAGCGCATCCTGCGGGCGCGCGGCATTGAGGGCCTCGGCGATGAACTCGTGGGAACGCTGGTCGGCGCCGTCCCGCAGCCGACGCAGTGCCTCCTTGTCGTCGGCCGCCACCGGCCCGAAGTCCGTGCGGAACTCCACCAACAGTCGACCGGCCTGAGCCGCCACTTCCCGTGCCAACTCGATGTCCGTCGCGCCTTGCGTCATTGGGCTCCCTCGCTAGCTGTTGTACAGGTTCTGCGCCTCGGCCAGCCCCCGCGCGATCAGCGTCTCCACCGCGTCGGCGGCCCGCTCCACGGTGGTCGGCAACTCTGAGCGTATCGCTGCCGGTGCTGGCCTCAGCAAGTACTCCGCGGGGTCCTGCCGGCCCGGCGGGCGACCCACCCCGATGCGCACCCGGTAGAAGTCCCCGCTGCCCAAGCTGCTGCGCAGGCTGCGCAACCCGTTGTGGCCGTTGTCGCCGCCGCCGGACTTCAGCCGCAGCGCGTGTGCGGGCAGATCCAACTCGTCGTGCACCACCACCAGGCGGTCAAGCGCGGTTCCGTAGTACGTCAGCAGCGCCTTGGTGGGACCGCCGGAGTTGTTCATGTAGTCGACCGGCTTCACCAGGACCACCGGCACGCCGGCCAGGCGGGCCTGTGCAACCGCGGCCTTGGCGCGTTTGGCAGCCCCCAGCCGCACCCCGCATCGACGGGCCAGCACGTCGATGACGTGCCACCCCACGTTGTGCGGCGTGTCGGCGTACTTGGGGCCGGGGTTGCCCAACCCGACGATGAGCCACGGGTCTGTTCGCTCCGCGGTCACCGGCACCGCCCCCAGTCGCGGCGATCACCAAACCTCACTCGGTGGACTCGCCCTCCTCTTCGGCGAGCGCACCGGCGCCTTCACCGGCGGCTGCTGCCGCCTCCTCCGCGGCCTCGGCGGCGGCAGAAGCTTCCGTGAATGCTCGCGCCTGCGCCTGCAGCCTCTCCACAACGTTGGCGGCGGCCTCCGCGAGATCCTCGCCCGCGGCAGCTGCCTCCTCGATGATGTGGGCAGCCTGCAGCGGATCCAGGCCCTCTTCCTCGGCGTTGGCCTGCGCCTGCGCCATGGCCTCGTTGTAGGCATGGCGCTCGGCCACATCGGCACGGGAGAGCAGGATCAGGTCCAAGTGGAGCAGGTCGGTCCGCACCGGGTCCCGCTGGACATCGCGCGGCGCAACGGCCAGCGACTCCGCGCCGACCTTGACCTGCAGCACGACCTGGGCGATGCGCAGGGCCAGGTTGGTCTCGTGGGCGGGAAGGACGACGTGCCGAACCTCGCTGCCGGAGCCGTAGATCACTGCGGGCACCAGTCCCTGCCGACGCAGGCTGCGCGCGGCGCCCTTGCCGAAATCGGTGCGCGGCTGGGCCTGCAAAGTGACGTCGGTGCTCATGGGGGAACCTCTTTCGCGACTTGTCGGAGCGGACCCGCGAGTCGATGCAGGACAGCGGTCGCTCCGCCAGCCGCGTCGATAACGGCGCTACCGCACGCGGCACGCCCTCGCCGAGGATGCCTCGAGTCTAGAGGCCGCCAGGGGTGACGAACAAATCCCTCACTCGAAGAGCCGGGTCACCGACCCGTCGGTGAACACCTCGCGGATGGCCTGCGAGACCACCGGCGCGATGGACAGCACCGTGAGCTTGTCGAAGCGGCGGTCCTCGGAGATCGGCAGGGTATCGGTCACGATGACCTCTGCGATGTCGGAGGACTGCAGGCGATCGGCGGCGGGCTGGCTCAAGATGCCGTGGGTCGCGGCGACCACGACCTGCGCCGCGCCCTGCTCGAACAGCGTCTCGGCCGCCTTCACGATCGTGCCCCCGGTGTCGATCATGTCGTCCACCAGCACGCAGGACCTGCCTTTGACGTCGCCGACGACCTCGAACACCCGCACCTCGTTGGGGACGTCGGGGTCGCGGCGCTTGTGGATGATGGCCAACGGGCTGTTGAGGCTGTCGGTCCAGCGCTCCGCGACCCGGACCCGGCCGGCGTCGGGGCTGACGACCGTGACCCCTTCGGTCGCGTAGCCCTTCTTGACGTAGGAGGCCAGCAGCGGCAGCGCGAAGAGGTGGTCGACCGGGCCGTCGAAGAACCCCTGGATCTGCGAGGTGTGCAGGTCGACGCTCATGAGCCGGTCGGCGCCGGCGGCAGCGAACAGATCGGCCATGAGGCGAGCGGTGATGGGCTCGCGGCCGCGGTGCTTCTTGTCCTGCCTGGAGTAGCCGAAGAACGGCACGACCACGGTGATGCGCTTGGCGCTGGCCCGCTTCAACGCATCGATCATGATCAACTGCTCCATGATCCACTTGTTGATCGGCCTGGTGTGGCTCTGCAGCACGAAGGCGTCGCACCCCCGCACCGACTCCTCGAAGCGGACAAAGATCTCGCCGTTGGCGAAGTCGTAGGTCGGAGGACGGGGCCAGTTCGACGCCGAGTTCCTTGGCCACCTCCTCGGCGAGCGCCGGATGGGAGCGCCCCGCGAACAGCATCATCCGCTTGGACGTGGGCACACTGATCCCGTTCATGGTCGATCCCCTCTTCGGCCGCTTCCGCTGCGATTATTGCCCATGCCGATCCGACCCCGGCAGCCGCGTCAATGCGCCCGGTCGTCGCCGGCCCGTTCGGCCGCCTCGGCCGCGGGGCTGCCGGGCCGGCGCCGGCCCACCCAGCCCTCGATGTTGCGCTGCCGACCGCGGCCGACCGCCAGCGCGCCCGGCGGCACGTCCTCGGTCACGACCGAGCCTGCCGCGGTGTAACTGCCGTCGCCCAGCGCGACCGGCGCGACCAGCATCGTGTCGCTGCCGACCCGGACGTGGTCCCCCACGACGGTACGGTGCTTGGCGACGCCGTCATAGTTCACGAACACCGAGGCGGCACCGATGTTGCTGCTGGCGCCGATCTCGGCGTCGCCGACGTAGGACAGGTGGGGAACCTTGGAGTCGGCGCCGATCACGGCGTTCTTGACCTCGCAGAAGCCTCCCACCTTCGCCCGCTCGGCCAGCCGGGTCCCCGGCCGCAGGTAGGTGAAGGGTCCGACCTGCGCATCATCACCGATGATCGCCAACGTGGCCTCGGTACGCCGGACGGAGGCGCCGGCGCCAACCTGCGTGTCGACCAGCGTGGTGTCCGGACCGATCACCGCACCGGTGGCCACGACCGTGGCGCCGCGCAGCGCCACGCCCGGCTCGAGGAAGACGTCCGGGGCCAGCTGCACGTCGCTGTCGATGTAGACCCGCGCCGGGTCCACCATCGTCGACCCCTGCCTTGAGCCAGCCGAGGTTGATGCGCTCGCGCAGGATCGCGCCCGCGTGGGCCAACTGCGCCCGATCGTTGACGCCGAGAATCTCCTCGGGATTCTCGGCCGGCACGGCAGTGACCCGCAAGCCGTCGGCATGGGCGTGGCCGACGACATCGGTGAGGTACTCCTCGCCCTGGGCGTTGTCGGTCGTCAACTGGTGCAAGTAGCGCTCCAGCACCGCCGCACCGAAGGCGTACATCCCGCTGTTGACCTCGGTGATCGCGAGCACCTCATCCTCGGCGTCCTTGTGCTCGACGATGGCGGTGACGTCGCCGGCCTCGTCGCGCACGACACGGCCGTAGCCGGTGGCATCGTCGAGTATCGCGGTGAGCACCGTAGCGGCCGAGCCCGTCTCCTCGTTGCGCTGCAGCAGGTGCTGCAGGGTCGCCTCCGTCAGCAGCGGTGTGTCGCCGGTCAGCACCAGGATCGGCCCGCTGCTCTCATCCGGCGCGATCCCCTGTTCGGCCAACTGCTCCAGCGTGACGCGCACCGCGTGGCCGGTGCCGTTCTGCTCATGCTGGACCGTGATCACGGCGTCCGGCGCGATGGCGGACAGGTGCTCGGCCACCTGGTCGCGGCCATGCCCGATCACGACGACGAGGTGCTCCGGCTGCAGCGGCCGACAGGCGGCGAGCACGTGCCCGACTAGGCTGCGCCCGGCAACCTCGTGCAGCACCTTGGGACGCGCCGACTTCATTCGTGTGCCGCCGCCGGCGGCGAGCACGATAACGGCGAAGGGTGGGGCGACGGCCATGACATCCTCCTCGGGACGGGTACGACCACCGACGAGGCTAACCGTCCAGAGCGAGGTCGGGCAGATCTGACGGCAATCGGTTCGCGATGGTGCTGTGGTGCACGGTGTCGTGGCGGTGTCGCGGCGGTGTCGCGGGGGCCTGATCGCTGGGCTGGGCGGCTCGTGGCGGTGTCGCGGGACTCGGGGCGGCTTCGGGCGTCTGCTGGCAGGCACGTCTGCTGGTGGCCGTTCACTCCGACCGCCTCCGGCGCAGTTCGCGATGCGGAGCGTGGCCGCACCCGTAGCGAGAGATTGCGCCCGCTGCGGTGGTGTGCAGGCTCGATACTGGGGCTGACAGCCCTCCGGGAAGGCAACTCTGCACCCGCGCGCGGCGTCTGCACCCGATACGGGGGCTGATAGGGCCTCCAACCGAGAAACTCTGCACCCGGCGTGGGGCCTTGCACCCGATACGGGGGCTGAGGGGGCCCGAATCCGGCTCTTCTCCCCCCACGACGGGTGCACACCCCCGAATCAGGTGCAGACATTCCCCGCAACGGGCCTCTGCAGCCCCCGGTGCAGACCCCCGCAACGGGTGCAGACCCCCGCAACGGGTGCAGACATGGTCCGGAAGCAGCCAGCAGACCCGTACGCGGCGCCAGTCCCCCCCGACGACCGCGGTCGGGGCTGACGACCGCAGCCCAGCACCTCGCACTCACCCAGGCTGGCGATTCCCCCGTGGCCGCACTCAGCACTAGCGCCCGAGGCGAAAACGCCCGCTGCTGGCTCCGCCGCCAAGTATCGATCTTGGTCTTCCGGATTCAAAGTCCGGCGGGCTGCCAGTACCCCACGGCGGATTGCTGGCACCATCCTAGGCGCTCGGGATCGCCGGGTCGGTGTCCGTCGGACACCCGCTCACCCGCTCACGCCCCGCTCACCCGCTCACCCGCTCACCCGCTCAGGATGCTCGCACCCGGCACCGGACCGTGGGCGCGGCGCAGCGATCGGCACAGGCGAGACGGCGACAGTGCCATGACCAGTGCCATGGCCGTGGCTTCGCAGTCCACCAGGAAGGCGACGGTCGGTCCACTGCCGGACACCAGCGTGGCCAGAGCGCCGGCGGCCAGGCCGGCATCCATGACCGCCCGCAGCGACGGTCGCAGTGCAACTGCGGCGTCCTGCAGGTCATTGCTCAGAGTCTCGGCCAGGCCCGCCGTGTCACCGGCGGCCAGCGCGGCGAGCAGCCGATCATCGACGGTTGGCGCAGGCACCGTCCGGTCCCGGGACAACTCGTCGAAGCGCCGGTACACCTCCGGGGTGGACAGGCCGGTGTGCGCGGTGGCGAAGACCCACTCGAAGCGGCCCCGGGTGGCAACCGGGGTCAGCACGTCGCCGCGACCGCGCCCGATCGCTGTTCCGCCCAGCAGGCCGAACGGTACGTCTGACCCAAGTCCTGCGGCCACGGCGGCCACCCTCGGGTCCGCTGGCGGGCATCCCCACAGCGTGGCCGCTGCGATCAGGGCGCCCGCGGCGTCCGCGCTCCCGCCGGCCATCCCGCCCGCCACCGGGATCCCCTTGTGCAGCGTGATCGAGACGTCGGGCGCGACCTCCAACCGCTCAGCGAGGGCCGCCACGGCACGGGCGGCGAGGTTCTGTGGTCCCAGCGGCACCCCGCTGATGTCCTCGCCGCGGGCTGACAGCGCGATCCCGCTACGGGGCGGAGCCGGCCGCACGTGCACGTCGTCGTAGAGCGAGACCGCATGGAAGACCGTGGCCAGCGGGTGATAGCCGTCCTCGCCGAGCGGGCCGACCGACAGTTGCAGGTTGACCTTGGCAGGAACGCGGACGATCACCGACTCGGAGTTCACGCTGTCAGGCTAGAAGGCCGCCCGTGCCGTCTCAGCGTCGCCCGGGCTCGGTCTGCAATCCGCTGCTTCGGGCGGCGTCGCAGATGGCCACGAATTGGGGCAGCGCCAGGACCTCCCCGCGAGCAGTCGGCGCCACCCCGGCGGCCATCAGCACAGCTTCTGCGGCGGAGGTGGACCCGGCCCAGCCAGCCAGCGCCGAGCGCAGCATCTTGCGACGCTGGGCGAACGCGGCGTCCACCACAGCGAACACCTCCTCGCGGCGGCAGGCCGTGTCGGGGGCCTGACGGCGCCGCAGGGCGACGAGGACGGAGTCGACATTCGGCACCGGCCAGAACACCGAGCGGGGGACGGCGCCGGCCAAGGATGCCTCCGCGAACCACGCCAGCTTCACACTCGGCACGCCGTAGACGCGTGATCCGGGGCCGGCGGCGAGCCGTTCCCCCACCTCGCGCTGGACCATCACCAGCCCGTGCTCGATGCTGGGGAAGACGGCCAGCAGATGGAGCAGCACCGGTACCGACACGTTGTAGGGCAGGTTCGCGACCAGTGCGGTCGGCTCGCGCGTCACGTCGGCGCGGCCGAGCTGCATGGCATCACCGGTGATCACGTGCAGCTGCCCGGCGCGGGCCGGCGCGACGTCCGCCACCGTCTCGGGCAGGGCGCCCGCCAGCACCGGATCGATCTCCACCGCGGTCACGCCGGCACCAGTTGCCAGCAGTCCCAGGGTCAGGCTGCCCAGGCCCGGTCCGACCTCGAGGACCTGCTCCTCGGGAGCCAGATCCGCGTGCCCGATGATCCGGCGCACGGTATTGCCATCGACGACGAAGTTCTGGCCCAGCCGCTTGGTGGGGCGCAGGTCGAGCCTCTGCGCCAGCGAGCGGATCTGGGCCGGGCCCAGCAAGTCGCTCACAGCGGGCCGAAAGCCGCCGCAGCGTTGGCGGTCAGCCGTTGTGCGAGGTCGCCCACCGGTTCCCCACGCATTGCCGCGATGCCGCGCACGGTGTGCGGCAGGAGGTACGGGGCGTTGCGGGCCCCCCGGTGAGGCGTCGGGGTGAGGTAGGGCGCGTCGGTCTCCACCAGCAGCAGGTCGGCCGGCACCTCCAGCAGCGCCGCCTGCAACGGCTTGGCGTTGCGGAAGGTGACCACGCCGGCGAACGACATGTACCAGCCGTGCCGCGCGCATTCCTGCGCCATGGCTGCATCGCCGCTGAAGCAGTGGAAGACGACGCGCTCCGGCGCCCCGGCGTCGGCCAGCACCGCCAGGATGTCGCCGTGGGCATCGCGATCGTGGATCACCAGCGCCTTGCCGGACTTCTTGGCGATCTCGATGTGGGCCCGGAACGCATCGTGCTGCACCGCACGCTCTGCTTCGCCACGGGTCCGGAAGTAGTCCAGCCCGGTCTCCCCCACCGCACGAACCGGCGACAGCCGGGCCAACCGGTCGATCATCGCCAGATCCGCGTCGAGGTCGTCCGCGCGGGGGGCGTCGTTGGGATGGATCGCTGCGGCCGCCCAGACGTTGTCGAAACGCTCGGCGTGCGCCAGTGCCGCCTGGCTGGAGGGCACGTCCACCCCGACATCGATGAGGTGGCTGACGCCCACGGCTGCGGCCATCGCCAGGTTCCGCTCCGCCGTCAACTCGCTGCCGTGCGCCGTTGCGTCCAGATGCGTGTGGCTGTCGACCACCGGCACCGGCAGGGGCTCCGGCTGCGGCGGCAGGTCGGCGATGCGAACCGTCATGCCGACTCGGCGAGCCGGGGGAAGAGCGGGGCCGTCTTGGTGACGGCGCTACCGACCGGCAACTGCCCCCAGCGCGATACCTGCGCGATCCGCTGGTCGGCCAGATCGCCGATGCCGCCGGCACCGATGGAGTCCCAGATCGCCCGCGTGCTCACCGGCATCACCGGGTGGTAGAGGACTGCGATGGCGCGCAGCGACTCGGCGACCGTGAACAGGACCGTGCCGAGCCGCTCCCGGTGCTCCGGATTCTTGGCGAGCACCCAGGGCTCCTGCTCGGTGACGTAGTGGTTCACCGCCTCCACGAAGGAGCGCACCGCGGCGATGCCATCGGCGAACCGCAGCGCGGTGAACCCGGCATCGGCGTCCTGGACAACGGCGCCAGCCGATCCTGCAGCGCAAGGTCGGCGTTGCTGTAGGGCCCGGGTGCGGGCACCGCGCCGTCGTAGTAGCGACCGATCATGGCCTGGGTCGCGCGAGGCGAGGTTGCCCAGGCCGTTGGCCAGTTCGGAGGTGTACCGGGCGGCCATGTCCTCCCACGAGAACGAGCCGTCCTGCCCGAAAGCGATGGCGCGCATGAAGTAGTAGCGGAAGGCGTCCGAGCCGAACTCCTCGGTGATCTGCGCCGGAGAGATGCCGGTCAGCTTGGACTTGCTCATCTTCTCGCCGCCGACCAGGAGCCAGCCGTGCGCGAATACCCGCTGCGGCAGGGGCAGGTCGGCCGCCATGAGCATCGCCGGCCAGAACACCGCATGGAACCGCAGGATGTCCTTGCCCACGAGGTGGACGTCCGCCGGCCAGGTCGTCGTGAACTGCTGCGAGCCGCGGGAACCGGGCGGCGAGCCGTAGCCGATCGCCGTGACGTAGTTGAGCAGGGCGTCGAACCAGACGTAGGTGACCTGCTCGTCATCCCAGGCCAAGGGGATTCCCCACGAGACGCTGCTGCGGCTCATCGAGATGTCCCGCAACCCCTGCTTGACGAAGGATACGACCTCGTTGCGGGCGCTGGCCGGTGACACGAACTCGGGGTAGCGCTCGTAGTGCTCGAGCAGCCGATCGGTGAACGCGGACAGCCGGAAGAACCAGTTCTCCTCCTGCAGGTCCTCGCATGGCCTGCCGTGGATCGGACACACCTGTCGGCCCGCGTACTCCCCCTGGCCCGGCACCAGGTCGCCGGGCTGCTTGAACTCCTCGCAGCCGACGCAGTACGGGCCGTCGAACGTGTCCTCATAGACGTAGCCGCGGTCCTTCAGCGCGGCCCAGAACTGCTGCACGCCGCGACGGTGCCGCTCCTGAGTCGTGCGGATGAAGTCATCGTTGGCTGCGTCGATCGTCGCCAGCATGGGTTGCCATTCCTGCGCGACCAACCGATCCACCCACTCCTGCGGCGCGACCCCGTTGCGCTCTGCGGCCTGCTGGACCTTCGTGCCGTGCTCGTCGGTCCCGGTCAGGTACCACGTGCGGTCACCGCGCTGCCGGTGCCAGCGCGTGAGCACGTCGCCGGCAACCGTGGTGTAGGCGTGGCCGATGTGCGGGGCGTCGTTGACGTAGTAGATGGGCGTCGTGACATAGAACGCCTTCTGCTCCATGCCCTCAAGTCTAGGGTTCGCGGCGGCCAGCGACGACGGCGTCGAACACCTCGCGCTTGGGCACCCCGTACTGTTCTGCCACGGACTTCATTGCCTCCTTGCGCGCGATGCCTGCAGCTTCGGCGTCGGCCACTGCCGCGGCCCACTCCTGCGGACCTCCGGTGGGGCCCGGAGTCTGCGCCCCTGCGAGCACGACGGTGATCTCGCCGCGCGGGGACTCCTCACCGGCCCACGCCGCCAGTTCGGCCAGCGTCCCCCGCCGGATCTCTTCATAGGTCTTGGTGAGTTCGCGGCAGACCGCGGCGCGGCGGTCCGGCCCGAGCACCTCGACTGCCTCGGCCAGGGTCGCTGCCAGTCGCCGAGGTGATTCGAAGAACACCGTCGAGCGGGCCTCGCCCCCGAGAGCAGTCAGCCAACGGCGCCGCTCGCCGCCCCGGCGCGGCGGGAACCCCTCGAAGCAGAAGCGGTCTGAAGGCAGCCCGGAGGCCACCAGCGCTGCCAGCACAGCCGACGGCCCTGGGATGACGGTGACGCGGTGCCCGGCCTCGGCCGCCGCCGCCGTCAGTCGGTAGCCCGGGTCGCTGACGGCGGGCATCCCTGCGTCGCTGACCAGCACGACCGTCTGGCCAGCTGCCAGCCGCTGCAGCAGTTGCGGCGTACGGGTCGTCTCGACCGCCTCGTAGAAGCTGATGATCTCCCCGGCCACGGCGATATCGAGATCGCGCGCCAGCCGTGCGAGGCGCCGGGTGTCCTCGGCCGCCACGACATCGGCGCTCCCGAGCACCTCAGCCAAACGCGGCGACGCGTCACGGGGGTTCCCGATCGGCGTCGCCGCGATGGCGAGGGTTCCGCTCACCGGCCTATCGTCGCAGAGCCGGCAAGCAATGGGTACGGACTAGGCGCGGCCCCGTCGACGGTTGGCCGCCACCAGGCCGGCGCCGGCGCCCAGTGCCGCCAGACCGCCCAGCGGCAGCAGTCCGAGCCCGAGGCCCGCGGACGGCAGGGGAGGCCCGCCTGGCGGCACGTCGCCGCCGGGAGGCGGCACCTCGCCGCCGGGGTTCTGCGGGTTGGCGCAGATCGCGCTTGCCGGCGGGTAGGTCACCTGCGTCGTCAGCGTCGGGTTGGTGGTGAACTGCACCTCCACACCGCCCGGCGCCCGGGTGAACGCTCCGGCATCCTCAGTCGTCTCCACCCAGATGCCGTTCTCGTCCAGCTCCCAGCCGGGCCAATCCGGGGGTTCTACCGAGGCGCCCGGCCACAGCACGGTCTGGGCCTGGCCGGCCGGCGGCACAACGGTGTCGATCACGAAGTCCTCACCATCGGGGTTGACGAAGGTGATCGTCATCGCGTTGCCCTCGAACTCGTCGGTGCCGAAATCGACCTCGAAGGAGAGGAAGGGCACATCTCCGACGCAGACAGCGGCTACTTGGGCCGGAGGGGTCCTCGGCGTCTGGGTCGGGGTCGGGGTCGGGGTCGGCGTCGGGGTCGGGGTCGGGCGCGTCGGGGTCGGCGTCGGGGTCGGCGTCGGGGTCGGCGTCGGGGTCGGCGTCGGGGTCGGCGTCGGGGTCGGCGTCGGGGTCGGCGGTCGGGGTCGGGGTCGGCGTCGGGGTCGGCGTCGGGGTGGGCTCCGGCGTCGGAGTTGGCGTCGGCGTCCGGTTCGATGGCGACGGGCTGGGGCTCGGCTCCGGCGACGATGGGCCGTACTCCCCGACGAGCGAGCCTTCCTGGCCGTCAACGGCCAGTGCCGGCTGGACGAGAGAGGCCGCAAGCACCGCGGCCGCTCCCACTGCTGTAACAACGCGCACTCTGCGCATCACGGACCCCCTCCGCATAGGTGGACTACTGAACGTTAACGGGGCGGGAGGCCCACTGGGGGCAAAACAGGATGTGTTGGTCCCGGAGTTCGCCAGATTCGCACTGTTGCGGCTGCACGGCGCGTCGGTCGCTCGGGGATGAATCGGGGATTTCGGTCCCACCGCGCACTGGTGGGGCTGGCGGTTCGACCGTCAGCGCCAGCCGTGGCAGTCGGCGTCCCACACGTGCATGCTTCCGCGACGCGAGGCCGGGCGCCCAGCCTCGCCGCGCCGCCGGCAGCCTAGGATGAGCCGGTGGCACGCACAGGCCTGACGGCCCTCTCTGCGGATCCTGAGGCCGCCGCCAGCGCCGCCCGTCACGGTAGGGCACCACGTCAGCCTTGGGGGTGGCTCGGCCCGCTGGTGGCCACCGCCATCGCCGCGCTGCTGCGGATGTGGGACCTGGGAAGGCCGCACGCCTTCGTGTTCGACGAGACCTACTACGCCAAGCAGGGTCTATCGCTGGTGCGCTTCGGCACCGAACAGCAGACCGTGGACGGTGCCGACGAGATCCTGCTGGCCACCCGACCGTCGGTCGCATCGGCAGACGTCTTCCTGGAGGCGCCGCAGTACGTGGTGCATCCGCCGGTCGGCAAATGGCTGATCGGAGTGGGCGAACTGGCACTGGGTGTCGAGCCCACGGGATGGCGCATGGCTGCGGCGCTGGCCAGCGTACTCAGCGTGCTGCTGCTCGGCCGGATCGTCCTGCGCCTGACGGGCAGCGCGCTGCTGGCGACGCTCGCCGCAGGGATCCTGGCGCTGGACGGTCTGCACCTGGTCGTGGCGCGCACCGCGCTGCTGGACGGCTTCCTCATGCTGCTGGTGCTGGCGGCCTTCGGCGCGCTCCTCATCGACCGGGACCGAACCCGCGTCCGGTACCGCGCCGAGGGGCTGCCCGACGGCTGGGCGGCGGTCCGCGGCTGGCGCGCGGTACGGGGCTGGCGGATCGCCGCGGGCCTGCTGCTCGGCCTGGCGTGCGGGGTCAAGTGGAGCGCGCTGTGGTACGTGGTCGTGTTCGGGCTGCTGACGGTTGCGTGGGAGGTCAGCAGCCGGCGAGCCGCGGGCAGCAGCCGACCGTGGACAGCCATGCTGCGCTACGACGCCGTGCCGGCCTTCGCCAGCATCGTCGGGGTGGCGGCGCTGACCTACGTCGCGACCTGGACCGGATGGCTGGTCACCGAGAACGGCTGGGAGCGCGACTGGACGCCGCAGGGCGGCGGGAGCTGGGTGCCGCAGTGGGCGGCCGCGCTGTGGCACTACCACACGCAGATGCTGACCTTCCACGTCGGACTGGACCAGGAGCACCCCTACGAGTCATCACCGTGGGGCTGGCTGCTGCAGGCCCGCCCGACCTCGTTCTACTACAACGGCGATCTGACCGGCTGCGGAGCGCCGCGCTGCTCCGCAGCCGTGCTGGCCGTGGGCACGCCGCCGATCTGGTGGGCCGGCGTTGCCGCCCTGGCGCACCAGACGTACCGGGCGATCGCCGTGCGGGACTGGCGCAGCGCTGCCGTCGTGGCAGCGGTGGCGGCGGGCTGGGCACCGTGGCTGGTCTTCACCGATCGCACGACCTTCTCCTTCTACACCGTGGTCCTGGCCCCATTCCTGGTCGCGGCGCTCACGTTGAGCCTGGGCACCATGCTCGGAGCGCCGCCGCAGCGCCTGCGGCCGGCGCGAGCCCTGCTGGTCGGAGGATTGCTCCTGGCCATCGTGCTGTCCGCCTGGTGGCTGTACCCGGTCTGGACGGCCCAGGAGATCCCGTTCCCGGCCTGGCAGGACCGCATGTGGCTGCCGAGCTGGGTCTGAGGCGACGCACCGGATCGAGCACCGCTGGATCGAGCACCGCTGGATCGAGCACCGCTGGATCCGACCTACCCTGGAGTGGTGAGCCGAGCGACGATCTCGCCGCGCCGAAGCGAACCCGGCACCCCGGCACCCCGGCAGTACCCAGCCACGCGCTGGATGTGGCTGGTCCCCCTGGCGGTCGCGGCCGGGCTGTTCGGCGGCCTCGCCGTGGCCGGATCCTGGTGGCAGGGCCCGGCGCCCGGCGCCAGCGACCCGGGCCAGGTGGTCGGATGGGGCCTGCCGATCGCGCGCGCGGCGTCGGTGGCGGCCGGGACCCTGACGCTGGGATGGCTCATCACGGCGGCTTTCCTCGCGCCCCAGGGCCGCAACGGCGTCCTGTCCCGAATCGGACGGCGCGACGTGCAGCGAGCGGGATGGGCGGGGCTGCTGTGGTGGGCCTGCGCCACAGCCACGATGCTGCTGCACCACGCGATGATGGTCGGCCTGCCGCTGCGGGAGGCCCTGGAACCGGCGGTCCTGCGCACGTACCTGTTCGCGGTGGACACCCACGTGGCGTTCTTCGTGACGTCGCTCGCGGCTGTGCTGATCGCGGCTGCCGCGCCCTGGGTCAGCCGGACCGGCCCCACCACGGTGCTGGTTGCCGTGGGCGCGGTCGGCATCGCTGCCCCTGGCGTCACCGGACACAGCCACGGGCTGGGCGACCACGGCCTCGCCATCGCTTCCGGGCTGGTCCATGCCCTGGCCGCGGCGGCCTGGCTCGGCGCGCTGGTCGCCGTGGCCTGGCACGTCCTGCGGCGCGACCCGGGGCAGCGCAGTCTGCTCCCGCGGTACGGCCGGCTGGCCACGATCTCGCTGGTGGCCCTGGCGGCCAGCGGCGCCGGCGCCGCCTACGCGCGTGTGGAGCAGCCCGGCGACCTCTTCGGGACCGGCTATGGCTCCCTCGTCCTGCTGAAGATTGCGCTGCTGGCCGGGCTGGCCGTCGTGGTCGCCTCCGCTCGACGATCGCTCGCCGGTGCGCCGAGTCAGCCGGTGGGCGCGCTGCGCCGATGGCGTTGGCTGGTCGCCGAGGCCGTCCTGCTCGGCGCCGCCATCGGGGTCGCCGTCGCCCTCACCCGCACCCCCAATACCCGCATTCCGATCCCGCTGTCCAGTCCGGCCGAAGAGATCCTCGGCTTCCCGTTCCCACCGCCGCCCACGGTGGCAACGGTCCTCGGCGGGTGGCACCCCGACCCGTTCTGGCTGCTGGTGTGCGGGCTGCTGCTGGCCGGATACGGCTGGGGGCTGATCGCCCTGCGCCGGCGCGGCATCCCCTGGCCGTGGGGACGGACCATCTCATGGACGCTGGGCGTGCTGATCCTCGCGTGGGCCACCAACGGCCAGATGGCCGCCTACAGCATCGTCTCGGTCAGCCTGCACATGCTGCAGCACATGGTGCTGGCCATGCTGGTTCCGGTGCTGCTCGTGCTCGGCGCGCCCATCACGTTGGCGCTGCGTGCGTTGCGGCCCAGCAAATCCGGCGATCGGGGGCCGCGCGAATGGGTGGTCTGGGGCCTGCACAGCCCGGTGTCCCGCCTGATCACCAACCCCTACTACATCCTGGCAGTGACGGTGCTGAGCCTGTACGGGCTGTACTTCACCGGGCTGTTCCCGGCGCTGATGAGCAACCACCTGGGGCACGTGGCCATGCAGGTCCACTTCGTCGCGTCGGGCTACCTGTTCTACTGGGTCATCATCGGCGTCGATCCCGACCGCTCGCCCCACCCCGTACTGGCTGAAGATGATCATCTTGCTGGTGTCGCTGGCCCTGCACGGGTTCTTCGGAGTGGCGCTGATGATGATGGCCGACCCGATCGCCGTGGAGTGGTTCGGCTCGGTGGCACCGCCCTGGCTCACCGATCGCGGCGGCGGATACCTACACCGCCGGCGGGATCGCATGGGCGCTGGGCGAGATCCCCACGCTCATCGTCATGGTGGCGCTGTCGGTGCAGTGGGCCCGCAGCGACGAGCGCATGGCGCGCCGGTTGGATCGGGCGGCCGACCGGGACGGCGACGCCGAACTGCACGCCTACAACGATCGACTGCGGCAACTGGCCGTCCGTGCCGACGCAACCGCCCGCGCCGACGCACCCGACCGAACCGCGCCGCGGCAGTGACCCGTCAGCGGTTCGGCAGTCGCCGCAGCAACAGGTACATCTCGCACCCCAGGCAATAGCCGAAGGCCGCGTTGAGGAATGCGGCCACCAGCGCCAAGGCGACCGACGCCATCGCAGCGGCCGTCCAGCCGAGCAGCGAGGCGACCAGCGCCACCACAGCGAAGAGCAGGCCCACCGTCTGGGCGAACCGCGGCGGCGCCTCCTCCTCCAACTCCGTGGGCGGTCCCAGGCGTGGTCGGATCAGTGCACGGTACAACCACCCGTAGGGTGCCATCCGCAGCCCACCCAGCGCGCCCATCGCGAAGACGATGGTCTGGGCGCCGATGAGCACCGTGGCCAGGATGGAGGGCGCGGTCACCAGCACCACGGACAGCACCACCGTGGTGATGGCCGCCCCGAACCGAGGGCCGCGGGGGTCGACCGAGGTGCCGCCACCGGCTGCCGCGCCGGTTGCCATAGCGCGCTGCTCGCTCATCTGCTCCCCCCGGTGGCCACGAACTCGCCGAGCGCGGCGATGATATCGGCCTTGCGCGGGGTCCCGGAAGCCCGCTTGCGGATCGCACCGGTGCTGTCCAGGACGAAGACGGTCGGGGTGCGCATCACATGGAGCCGACGAACCAGGTCGAGGTGCTCCTCGGCGTCCACCTCGACGTGGGCTACGCCGGGCACCATGTCGGCAACCTGGCCCAGCACCTGACGGGTCGCCCGGCACGGCTGGCAGAAGGCCGAGGAGAACTGCACCAGCGTTGCCTGATCGCCGAGATCGGCTCCGAGGTCCGCGGCCTGCAGGTGCATCAACTGCTCCTCTGGGACATCGCGATGCACGTGCACCGAGTGTGCCTGCGCATCCACCTCACGCACTGCTCCGTCCACCCTTCGCCGCCACAGACCGAAAGCGGTCGCGGCGGCGAGCGCGGCGATCAGGACTGCGAGTCCACTGCTCACCGGCCTGCTCCTTCGTCGCTGTTGCCACCGGAACGCTACGAACCGGCGGCGTATTCCATGATGCCGTCTTCCGGTGTGGAGGTTCACATCGAGAGGCGGTACTGCACTGGAGATATCGTGGACGAGGGACGTCGGCAACGGAAGGTGGGTGGCCAATGAGATTGCTGCTGCTCACGGCCCTGCCCGGACCGGCGGCCGATGCCTTGCCATCGCTGGAACTGCTCATGCACCAGGTTCGGGTTCTGCCGGCCGAGGGAAGCGTGCTCTCGGATGCCCCGCCGCACGATGCGGTACTGGTCGACGGCACCACCGAGCCTGCCGCAGGCGCGATCGCTGTGCCGCTTCATCCGGACCACGGGCGCAACCGCACCGCTGCTGCTCATCGTCACCGAGGGGGGCCTGTCGGCGCTGCAGACCGACTGGGGCATGGACGATGTCCTGCTCGCCAGCGCGGGGCCGGCCGAGATCGAGACCAGGCTGCGGCTAGCGGTCGGCGCCCGCCGCGTGGGGGCGGGAGCCCAGGCCGACGCCACCGACGAGATCCGACGCGGCGACCTCGTCATCGACGAGGCGGCCTACGCGGCTCGGATCGGTGATCGGGTCCTGGACCTGACCTTCAAGGAGTTCGAACTGTTGCGCTACCTGGCCCAGCACCCGGGCCGGGTCTTCACCCGGGCCCAACTGCTGCAGGAAGTGTGGGGGTACGACTACTACGGCGGCACGCGCACCGTCGATGTCCACGTTCGCCGACTGCGCGCCAAGCTCGGCCTGGAGCACGACGGCCTCATCGGCACCGTGCGCAACGTGGGCTACCGGTTCGTCCCGCCCAGCGACTACCAGCTGCTCGATTCGGACGAACTCGATGACGCAGCCGGTGCCGAGGAAGGCGCCGCGGACCGCGCAGCGCCGTGAGGGTACTGCGCTGCGACCGGCTCTGCGCTGCCGACGCCGCCGCCGTCCTTGACCTGATCGCGGTCGCTGAAGCCCGCGACGGGCGCGCCTCGGTCTGCGAGGAGACGCTGCTGGAACTGCGAGCCGGATCCGCCGCGCTGCGCCACGTGCTCGCGCGCAGCGACGACGCTCTCGTGGGCTACGGGGCGCTCACCACCGCGGCCGGGCCGCGCGCCATGCTGGCTGAGATCGCCGTACGTCCCGATGCCCGCAGGCACGGTTGCGGGGAGGCGATCCTGGCCGCCCTCATCGAACTGGCGGCGCCCGCCCGGCTGTCGATCTGGGCGCACGGCACGCATTCGGCCGTCGCCGGGTTCGCGCGAGGCGCACGGGCTGCGCCCCGACCGTGAGCTGTGGCAGATGCGCGCCCGGCTCAGGCAGTCGGTGCCCTACCCTGCGATCCCGCAGGAGTACCGCGTGCGCACCTTCCGCCCCGGCACTGACGACGCCGCCTTCCTGGCCGCCAACGCCGCCGCCTTCACCGCACTGGCCGACCAGGGCAGTTGGACGGCTGTGGATCTGCGCGCCCGCACCGCCCAGGAATGGTTCGATCCCGCGGGGTTCTTCCTGCTGGAATCGACAAGTGGCGAGATCGCCGGCTTCCACTGGACCAAACTCCACCCGCCGGCGCCGCTCGGCGAGATCTATGTGCTGGGGGTCGTGCCGGCCCACCGCGGCCGCGGCCTGGCGCTGACACTGGCCCGGCACGGGCTGGTCCATCTCGCGCAGCGCGGAGCCCGGACGGCGATGCTGTACGCCGACGCCGGCAATGGGCCCGCCCTGCGGCTGTATTCCCGCCTCGGCTTCCAGCGCATCGACGCCGACACGCTGTACCGGGGATAGCAGGCGCGCTCACCCCGCGATCTCGGCCTGCGCCTCCGGGCGGCCCTCTTCTAGCCGCCGCGCCAGATACTCGGCGAATCCCGCGGCGAACAGGGCCACCGAGACCCCGAACAGGTAGTCGATCAGGCGCAGGCCGGAGACGTCCCCGGGGTCGTCCCCGGTCAGGACCGCGATGAGCACGATGACCAGAGCGGTGGTCAGCGCCTTGGACAGCATCCCGTTGGTGAGCGTGATGAGCACGCCGAGGAGCCCGAGCCCGATGCCCGTCCAGAGCAGCACGCCGACGCCCACCGGGAGTTGGAAGAGCAGCATGGCGAGGAAGACCCCCAGCACCGTGCCGGCCATCGTCTGCTTGGAGTCGGCTCGGGTCTTGCTCGCTGTGGGGGCGAGCGTGCCGACCAGCCCTAGGACGGCCCAGTACGGCCGCGTGCCGTCGTTGAGGAAGTTCGCGCCGTACAGGACTACGGCCGCCAGTACCCCCAGCAGGATGGGGAATCCCCAATCCCGCATCCGGGGCGGCACGGATCATTCGGCGCAGCAGGTCGGTGTCGGGCTGCAGTTCGTCCACGGGCACCGGCAGGCGCGGCCACCGCGGCCACAGCGGCACCACGGCGATGAGGAACAGCCCCCACGCCGCGCCGGACGCGACCAGCAGCACGACCTCCGCGTCGACCTTACCGTCGCCCAGCACCAGCGTGATCATGCCGAGGAAGGCGATCGGGGTGAACGCCAGCTGACTGACGAGGCCGGCCAGAATCCCGGCGCCCAGCCCGGCGAACAGGACAACGATCAGCAGCACCTGCAGCAGCAGCGGCTGATCGCTGAGCAGCAGGCCCAACAATGCTGATACCACCGACCCGGTCGCAGCGACCGTCGACCACTGCATGAACCGCACGTCGGGTCCGAGGCAGGACAGCGAGACGAGGGCGGCCACCAGGGCGGCCAGCGCGCCGGAGGGGTCTCCGGCCACGGCGTACCCCGCCCCGATCGGCACGAACAGCGCCAGCGTCGCCCTGGTCGCCAACTCCCACCGCAGCAGCACTTTGGTGGGGAAGGCGGACAGATCCACGCACGAAGCCTACTGTCGCGGTTTCGCCGAGGGGCGCTCAGGCGAGGTCGCTGCTGTCCACCACGGTGCGGCCGGCGATGCGGGGGCGAATCCAGGCCAGCAGATCCTCGTGCACGGGATGCTCGGCGTACTCGCGCAGTCCGGCGGCATCGGCATGACGCGTCAGCAGCAGGACGTGCGGCGCGGACCCATCGGCGCTGGTCCCGACCTCGATGCCCAACAGCGACGGGATCCGCCCCGCCATGGCGCGCAGCCGAGCAACGGCCTCCTCGGCATCGGCCGGGTTGTGCAGCGTGAACATCACCGCATGTGTGAGGGCCATGCGGTTACGCTACGACACGATCGCGCAGACCACGGAGATCGACTGGTCGCAGGCTCAGCCGAAGCGGCCGGAGATGTAGTCCTCGGTGGCGCTCTGGTCGGGGTTGCTGAAGATCTTCTGCGTCGGCCCCATCTCGATCAGGCGCCCCGGCTTGCCCGTGCCCGGCGATGTTGAAGAACGCCGTGGTGTCGGAGACGCGGGATGCCTGCTGCATGTTGTGCGTCACGATGACGATCGTGTACTTCTCCTTCAACTCCAGGATCAGGTCCTCCACGGCCAGGGTGGAGATCGGGTCGAGCGCCGAGCACGGCTCGTCCATGAGCACCACGTCCGGCTGCACGGCGATGGCCCGGGCGATGCACAGCCGCTGCTGCTGGCCGCCCGACAGACCCGCACCGGGCCGATCGAGCCGATCCTTGACCTCGTCCCACAGGTTGGCGCCCCGCAGCGCCTTCTCCCCCGTCTCCTGCAGGACCTTCTTGTTGCGTTCCCCGTTCAGCGCCAGGCCTGCCACCACGTTCTCGAAGACCGACATCGTCGGGAACGGGTTGGGCCGCTGGAAGACCATGCCCACATCGCGCCGCACGCTCACCGGGTCCACGTCCTGGGCGTTGATGTCCAGGTCGTTCATGACGATCTGCCCTTCGACCCGGCCACCGGGGATCGTCTCGATCATGCGGTTCAGCGAGCGCAAGAAGGTCGTCTTACCGCAGCCGGAGGGGCCGATGAACGCCGTGACCGCGTTCGGTTCGATCGTCATGGAGAGGTCCTCCACGGCGTGGAACTTCGAGTAATAGATGTTGACGTCCTTGGCGACGATGCGCTTGGCCACGATCAGTCCCTTCCGGTCACTTCTTCACGCCGGAGAACCGGCTCAGGTAGCGGGCGCCCAGGTTGAGCAGCATGACGAGCAGGATCAGGGTCAGCGCGGCCCCCCACGCCCGCTCCTGCCCGGCGGGCAGCGGGTTGGTCCGCTCCACATTGATCATCAACGGCAGCGCCGCCTGCTCCCCGGACAGCGGGCCCCAGTTGATCGAGGGGGTGTAGCCGACGAGGATCAGCAGCGGGGCGGTTTCACCCATGATGCGGGCCACGCCCAGCATGATGGCGGTCACGATGCCGGTGAATGCCGTGGGGACCACAATGCGCAGCACCGTCTTCCAGCGCGGCACGCCGAGGGCGTAGGACGCCTCCCGCAACTCGTTGGGCACGATGCGCAGCATCTCCTCGGTACCGCGCACCACGACGGGCAGCATCAGGATCACCAACGCGAAGGACACCATGATGCCGGAGCGGTTGAAGCCGAGGAACGTGATGAAGAAGGCATAGATGAACAGCGCCGAGACGATCGACGGGATGCCGGTCAGCACGTCGGTCATGAACGACACCGGCTTCAGCAGGCGGTTGCCGGGGTACTCCACGAGCAGGACGCCGGCGAGGACCCCGATCGGCACCGCGATGGCGGTGGCGATGGAGGCTTGCACGACGGTCCCGATCAGGGCGTGCAGCATGCCCCCGCCGTCGTCGAAGACCCCGATGTTGCGCTGGGAGGAGGTCCACCACTCCGGCGAGAGCAGGGCTGGCAGGCCTTTCACCAGGGTCGTCCCCAGCACCCAGACCAGCGGGATCATCGCGACCAGGAAGGCCGCCCAGATCAGGATGGTCGCGACGCCGTTCTTGACCTTGCGGCCGCGGGACAGGCTCGGCAGCACTCCCCGACCGGTTCGGGCGGCGGTATCGGTGCTCATTCGGTGAACTCCTTGCGCCGGTTGATGATGGTGCGGGCCACGGAGTTCACCGCGAAGGTCAGCAGGAAGAGCACCAGGCCGGCCGCGATGTAGGCACCGGTCTTCTCCGGGCTGTCGAACTCGGCGGCGTTGTTCGCGATCTTCGAGGCGAACGTTTCACCGCCGTTGAAGATCGACGCATTGAACGGCGCGCCGGGCGCCGGCCGGGACAGGATGATCGTGACGGCGATCGTTTCGCCGAGCGCACGTCCCAAGCCCAGCATGGAGGCCGAGATGGCGCCCGCCCGCCCGAACGGCAGGACCGTGATGCGGATCATCTCCCAGCGGGTCGCACCGAGGGCCAGTGCCGCCTCCCTATGCAGCAGCGGCGTCTGCGCGAAGACCTCCCGGCTGATCGCGGTGATGATCGGCAAGATCATGATGGCCAGCACGACGGAGGCCGAATACACGGTGCCAGGGCTGGTGATGCCGTCGCCGAACAGCGGGAACCAGCCCAAGGTGTCGTTGAGCCAGTTCCCGAAGGGCTGGATGGCCGGTGCGAGCACTTGGATGCCCCACAGGCCGAAGATGATCGATGGCACGGCGGCCAGCAGATCGACCAGGTAGCCGAGGGTCTGGGCAAGCTGCCGCGGGCGCGTAGTTGGTGATGAACAGCGCGATGCCGATGGCGACCGGCACGGCCAGCATCATGGCCACGACTGAGCTCAGGACCGTCGTCCACAGCAGATCGACGATCCCGAAGCGCAGGTTGTCGGGATCGCTGACGTCCCACTCCCGCGAGGTCAGGAAGGAGACTTGATTGTCCGCCAGCGAGGGGATCGCGGTGAGGAAGAGGTAGACGCCGACCGCGATCACCAGCGCGATCAGGAAGACGCCGGCCCCGGTGGTGAGGAACGCCAGGATGCGATCCCCTGGCCGCACCACCCTTTTGGTGATCTCCGGGTGCCCCTGGGACGGGGACTCGACACTCATGCTTGCTCCCAGCTGGAGTCGGGGGTGCAGCCCATATCAGGCAGCGTATGGGGCGGGAGCGGGAAACGCGGGGCGGCGGGCGAACCCGCCAGCCCCGCGCCGTGCGACGTTCACGCCCCGTTCAATCTCGCCTATTGGATGGCAGCCACCGCGGCGGCGACATCGCTCTCCACGCTCTCCGGCAGCGGCACGAAGCCGATCCGCTCGAGCTCGGCCTGCCCCTGTGGCGAAGCGGTGTAGCCCAGGAAGGACTTCAACAGCTCTGTGGTGCCCGACTCCAGGCCGGCCGAGCAGACGATCTCGTAGGCGACCGCAACGATCGGGTACCCCTCGGTCGTGCTGTAGTCGAACTCCAGCCGGATGTCGTTGCCCTCACCGACGTTGCTGGCCTGGCCGATCGCTGCGGCAGCGGTCTCCGCGGTCAGCTCCACCGCACCGCCACCGTTGTCGATCGCTGCGGCAGACAGCCCCGCGGCCTGGATGTCGGAGAAGTCGAGGTAGGAGATGGAGTTCATGTTGGCGCTCACGGCCTCGAGAATTCCGGCACTCTGCCCCTTGCCCTCACCGGCGGCGCCCGTCGGCCACGCCTTGCCCGGCTCGGCGGTCCACACCGAGGGAGCAGCGGCGTTGAGGTACTTCGTGAAGTTGTCGGTCGTGCCCGACTCATCGGCCCGGTAGAACACGGTGATGGCCTCGCTCGGCAGCGCGGCGTCAGGGTTCATGTCGGCGATCGCCGGGTCGTCCCAGGTGGTCACCTGGCCCAGGAAGATCTGCGCGACGACGTCCGGCGTCAGGACCAGCGAGTCCAGACCCGCCACGTTGTAGGTGACGCCGATCGCGCCGGAGACCATGGGCAGGTTCCACGCCTCGTTGTCGCTGCATCGGGCGGCCGCATCGGCGACCTCGCCCTCCTTCAGGGCCGAGTCGCTGCCGGCCCAGTCGACCTGGCCGGCGATGAACTGGTTGATCCCCGCCCCGGAACCGGTGGCGTTGTAGTTGATGGTGGCCTCCGGGCAGGCCTGCTGGTACAGCTTGCCCCACTCCGTGATGGCGTTCTTCTGGAAGCTCGAGCCCTCGCCGGAGAGCGTGCCGCTCACGCAGTCGATATCGGCCGCGCCGCCATCAGCGGAGGAATCGCCGCTGTCGGATTCGCTACAGGCGCTCAGCGCCAGCACGCCGGCGCATGCGACGGCCGCGAAAGTGTGTCCACGGGTGATGCGCACCCTGACCTCCATATGTCGGAAATGTTGACTGACACCAGGATCGTAGGGGCACTGGGTAGTGGCGGGCCGTGCGCCACGTTGCCAGCAGGTGAACGGTTCATGGACCGCTGTGCGATGGCCACGTGATGATGGCAATAGCGGGCGCGGCGCTGGCCTAGGCGGGTAGCGAGTGGCGCGCGTCGTGATCGGCCTTCTTGGGCTTGGCATGCTCGGCGGCGACGATCCGCGGGTCGTCGCCCATCGTGCGATGGGCGACGACGAATCCGCCCGGTGTGAGGCCACGGGTCTGCACGGCCTTCAGCAATTGCCTCGTAGGGCCGCCGGCTCGGGCCGTCAGCGCGCCGAGCAGCGCCGGCAGCACGGGTCGATGGGTGCACAAGACCATCGGCTTCCCGCTGGCGAGCAGTGCCTCCAGGCGCGCCAGCGCCGCATCTGGGGACTGGTCGTAGCCGATCTCGCTGAACACCGGCTCCTGCTCGATCGTCAACCGCCGCCCCGCGGCGAAGGGCCGCACCGTCTCCACGCACCGCGAAGCGTCGCTGGAGAAGACCGCTGCGACGCCGTATGCCGCCAGGAGCGAGGCCAACGAACGCGCCTGCGAGCGCCCCTTGCCCGTCAGCGGCCGAGAGCGGTCATCGCCGTCGTAGTCGGACCGCGACACCGCTGCCCCGTGCCGCAGCAGGATGAAGGGCGCGGTCGCCGGCAGCGACAGCGCACGCTCCACGTACTCCACGTCGCGCCGATAGGTCAACAGCGCGCGCGCCTCGTCGATCCCGACCCAGCGGACCTCGTTGACCTCATCGTCGGGGACGAAGCCGTTCTCGGCCCCCACCCGGGCCTGCCAGTAGTCCACGATCTTGGGGCGGCCCATCGCCTCGTAGCGCTGCCGGCCCAGCGGCACCCCGAGCAGCGGGACGATCCCGGTCTCCTCGTCGCATTCCCGCACCGCACAGTCCACGACGTGCTCGCCGGGGTCGAGTTTGCCCTTGGGCAGCGACCAGTCGCGTCGCAGCGGCCGGTACAGCACCAAGGTCTGCGCCGCCGGCCCCGTCCCCCGAGTCAGGACCACACCAGCAGCTCGAATCGGCTCACCGGCCATGTCAGGCCAGCACCGTCTTGCGATAGAGGCGCTGCACCGACGGCCACAGCGCCACGAAGTCATCGCGCAGGGCCATCTCCCGCTCCTCCTCGGCAGCGTGCAACAGTCCCAGCGCAAAGCCGGTCGCGCCGTCGATATCCTCGCGCTGGGCGATCCGCCGCAGCTCCTGCTGCGCCACGTGGCAGTCCTGGTGGTCGCCGAGCACCTCGGTGACGCAGGCGAGGGCCTTGGCCAGCCGCTTGGCCGGATCGCCGAACACCGGCTGCACCAGCTCGGCGGCGTAGCGCGCCTTCTTCCCAGCGATCCGGGTCTCGTGCCACGGCTCCGCCGCGCCGCCGACCTGCAGGCCGCGGACGTCGCGGGCCAGGCGCCGGTAGGCCTTGTGCACCATCGGCGGGAGGACATCCGCGCAGGCCTCGTTGGCCAGATCGGTCAGCCGCGGGTGATGCACGGCATCCACCAGCCGCTCCAGCAGTTCCAGGTGCCGCCGCGACCGCAGACTCGCCAGCGCCTCCTCGCGCGCCTGGGCCAACTGCGCCCGCAGCACCCGCTCCAGCGCATCGGTGGCCAGTTGCGCGTCCGCCGGGGGCAGCTCGTCGGCGTGATCATCGAGGCGATCCAGCAGCACCTCGGTATCGCGCGCCTTGCCCAGCTCCCCGGCGGCCCACCCCAGTTCGGCGCGCAGTTGGCCGGCCCACTGCGGGTCCAGCAGCGGGCCGAACACCTTCAACCCGCTGCGCAGCCGGCGCGCGGCAACCCGCATCTGGTGCACGGAGTCCGGCAGGTCCCGGCGCACCCGCACATCCTGGATGAGGAATCGCTGGGCCTGCAGCGCCAAGTGGGCCCGGACGGCATCGGCAGCAGGGTCCGCCGGGCACACCGGCCCCCGCAGCACGACGTCGGGCGGTGCGGAAGCGCGCGGCCCCAGCGCATGGGCGGCGCGGGAGCCGCCGCCGGGCACGGCGCCCTGATCGATGAGGACATCGCCGAGCGCCGCCAGCACGCCTGCCCCCTCGCCGGGTCCGGCCACGACGATCAACTCCCGGAACCGGGCGGCAACATGCTCGCCGTCCATGATGGACACGGTGTCGTCGACCAGCTCCCCAACGGTCTCGCCGTCGGCGTCGATGAGCACGAACGGCGTGCGTTCAGTGCGCAACGTTGCCACCGGCACCAGTGGCGCCTCCCGCACCAGCGGCATCACGATGTCGCGCAACACCGCCGGGACCTCCAGGCCGGCGGCATCCTCGGCCGGCACACCGACCTCATCGGTCGGGGAGCCGTCGTGGCCCTCGACCGGAAGCACCAACTGCCACCCCTGCTGGTCGCCCCCAGTTCGCTGCTGCAGGGTGACGCCCCACCGGAACAGCCGCAGGTCCTCACTGTCGAAGGTCGCCTCGGTGATGGTGCGCGTCGGCTGCCGCTCCAGCTTGGCCAGGCCCGGCACGAGGTCGGGCAGTGCTGGCAGGCGGAACAGTGCGTGGACCCGCAGCGTCTGATCCGGCCCCGCCGGCTCGCGGCTGGACGTCTCAGGTGGCAAGGCGACCCCCCTTGGGTTTGCGGCGACTCGTGATGAGCGTCTCCTGGTAGTCCTGCAGCAGCTCACCATCGGGACCAGTGGCGACCAGTTCCCAGTCGCCGCTGGGCCGCAGGTGCCAGGCCGCGGTCTCGGCTGAGAAGCCGCGCTCGAACATGGCGTCGATCTGGCCCACATGCCGCGGCTCGACAATCCGCATCAGGGTCTCCACCCGGCGGTCGAGGTTGCGGTGCATGAGGTCCGCCGAACCGATCCAGTACTCGGGCTCGCCGCCGTTGGCGAAGCCGTAGGCGCGGGAATGCTCGAGGAAACGGCCCAGGATGCTGATGATGCGCAGCGACTGCGTCCCGGGCACGTCGGCGCGCATCCCGCAGATGCCGCGGACCCAGACATCGACGGGGACTCCGGCGCGGGCCGCATCGTAGAGCGCGTCGATGATGCGTTCGTCGACGATGGAGTTGCACTTGATGCGCACGCGCGCTGGTCGCCCGGCCCGGTGGTGCGCCACCTCCTGCTCGATCCGCTCGATGAGGCCGGACCGGATGTCGTGCGGGGCGACGAGCAGGCGGGCGTACTCGGTGTTGTTGGAGTAGCCGGACAGCACGTTGAACAGCCGGCTGACATCCTCCCCGACGGCGGGGTCGGTGGTGAGCACGCCGAAGTCCTCGTACAGCCGCGCCGTCTTCGGGTGGTAGTTGCCCGTGCCGAAATGGACATAGCGGCGCAACTGATCGCCGTCGTCGCGCACGACCATCGACAACTTGCAGTGCGTCTTCAACCCGACCAGGCCGTACACCACGTGCACACCGGCACGCTCCAACTTGCGGCCCCACTTGATGTTGGCCTGTTCATCGAAGCGCGCCTTGATCTCCACCAGCGCCAAGACCTGCTTGCCCGCTTCGGCAGCGTCGATCAGTGCGTCGATGATCGGCGAGTCGCCGCTGGTGCGATACAGCGTCTGCTTGATCGCCAGGACCTGCGGATCGGCGGCGGCCTGCTCGAGGAACCGCTGCACGGATGTGCTGAACGAGTCGTAGGGATGGTGCAGGAACACCTCGCGCTGGCGCATCGCGTCCAGCACATCGGGATCCGAGGCCGTCTCCACCGAGATGAGTTCACGCGCCGTCTGCGGGACGAAACCGGGCTGCTTCAGATCCGGCCGGTCCAGCCCGTAGATCTGCCACAGGGCCGTGAGGTCCAGCAGCCCCGGCACCGAGACGACTTCGGACTCCTCCACGCCCAGCTCGGTCACCAGCAGGTCGCGCAGGGTCGGATCGATGGACGGCTGGACCTCCAGCCGGACCGGCGGCCCGAACCGCCGCCGCATCAACTCCCGCTCCAACGCCTTCAGCAGGTTCTCCGCGTCGTCCTCCTCGACCTCGAGATCCTCGTTGCGGGTCACGCGGAACGTGTGGTGCTGGAGGATCTCCATGCCGGGGAACAACTGGTCGAGGTGGACCGCGATGACCTCCTCCAGCGGGATGAAGCGCTGCGGACTGACCTCGATGAGGCGGTCCAGCAGGGGCGGCACCTTCACCCGGGCGAACAACTCGTTGCCCGTGTTCGGGTTGCGCACCACGACGGCCAGGTTGAGGCTCAGACCGCTGATGTACGGGAAGGGGTGGGACGGATCCACGGCTAGCGGGGTGAGCACCGGGTAGACCCGCTCCTTGAACAGGGTGTGCAGCCGGGCCCGCTCCTCGTCGGTGATCTGATCCCACAGCAGGATCTCGATCCCGGCCCGCTGCAGCGCGGGCACCACCTCGCGGGTGAAGAGCAGCGACTGCCGCTGCATGAGGTCGCGCACCTGGGTGTGGATGGTCGCCAAGATCTCGGTGGCCGGACGGCCGGAGGCCGACGTGACCGAGATGCCCGTGGCCAGCCGCCGCTTCAGCCCCGCGACCCGCACCATGAAGAACTCGTCGAGGTTGCTGGCGAAGATCGCCAGAAACTTGGCACGGTCCAGGATTGGCAGGTCTTCGTTCTCCGACAGTTCCAGCACCCGCTGGTTGAACTGCAGCCAGGACAGCTCCCGGTCGTTGTACCGGTGCTGGGGCAGCGGGCCTGACTCTTCGGGCGGCGCGCCGGAGCCGTCCTGCCCGGCCCGCGGTTCGGCTTCCAGGGACATAGCGCCATCCTGGCACACGCCGTCCCCGCGGCGCCTGAGCCATGGCTGCTTGGGACGGGCAGCAATGGCCGTGCCGACCGCGGCATCATTGCTGCGGCCGGCCCCCGTGGCGGCGCCGGTTGCGCTCCCCGATCCGGCCGAACAGCGGTGCGAGCCACAACGCGCGGTCCGGGACGGCACCGGCGGCCCGTACCGCCGCGCCGCGCCACCGCGGGATACTGACCACCGGTCGCGGCCGGTCCACCAGTTCCACCGCCCGACGAGCCACCCGCTGCGGGTCCAGCGGACGCAGGCCGGAGAACGACAGGGCCGCGGCGGGGTTGTGCAGTTCCTCGGTGACCATCGGCGTGAGCATCCCGTCCGGGCACAGCACCGACAGGTGCACTCCGGTCACCCCCTGGTCGCGCAGTTCCACCCGCAGCGCCAGCGTGAACGACAGCACCGCGGCTTTGGTCGCGCCGTAGACCGCCTCGCCGGGCACCGGGAACCAGGACCCGATCGATCCCACGTTGATGATGCTGCCGGCACCGCGCCCGTTGGCTCGCCCGCGCATGACCGCCACCGCCGCCCTGGTGCCGTGCATCGTGCCCAGGAGGTTGGTCGCCACGATGCGGCCCTGCACCTCATCGGGCTGTTCGGCACGCCGAGCCCGGCCCGAGGATCGCCGCGTTGTTCACCCAGACGGCCGGATCGGTGGAGCGCGCCAGGGCCCGGCAGGCCTCGGGATCGGTGACATCCAGCATGACGTCGGCGCCCCGGATATCGGTGGCGACCACGGCGAACCCGGCCCGAGCGAACTCCTCGGCGATCACCGCGCCCAGCCCGCGCCCGGCACCGGTGACGACCGCAACCCCTCGCACACCGCCACGCTACTGTCCGGAGGCTCCCAGAACCGCCAACGCCGTCCGCAGTCGAGTCGCCGGTGTGCCCCGAACCACGACGACCGGCAACGCATGCTCGGCCAGCACGTCGGTGAGCAGTTGGTGCCCGCGGTCCCGCAGCTGTCGGACCGTCCCGTTGCGCGCCGTCGGCCCGCCAAGCGATGTCGATGTCGCACCACAACGTCGCGACATAGGCCCGCCGGTGGTGGGCGAGCGCGGGGGCCAGCAGCGCGTCGTCGCCGTAGTACAGCAGGCTGTACGCGGCGGTCATCAGCACTGCGGCGTCGGAGATGATCCAGCCGCCCCGGCTCGCGGCGGCCGCCTCCGCAGCGACCTGCCGCTGCATGACCCCGGCCTGCTCGGCGGCCCGGGGTGCCCGGCCGTGCTGGTCGACGAAGCACGCGCAGCTCCTCCGGCACCACGGCGCCGCCCAATCGCTGTGCCAGCGCGACGGCCAGGGAGGTCTTCCCGGAGCACTCCGCCCCGATCACCGCGACGATGCCGGTCACGCGGGGACGAGCTGCCGATCCTGCAGGGGCGCAGCGGCCCGGCGCCTTCCCGACCAGGTGCGCGCGCCGACGGCGGCCGCCACGGGCAGCGCGGCGCCGCACAGGGCGGCGAACCACAGGTCCTGGGCAGCGAAGTGCACGGCTGCGACAATCCCGGTCACGGCCCAGGCAGCCCAGGCCTCGATGCGCTTTCGGGCCAGGAGCATCAGTGCCGCCAGGGAGCCGACGGCGATGAACGCATCGGCGCGGCTGGCCGCAGCTCCGAAGGCCTGCAGCCAGGGCGCGAGCACGAACCCGCCCAGTGAGACTGCCACGACCAGCCCCGAGCGACCGATCGGTCCCAGGGCGCGCGGTCGGGCCTCGTCCGGGTCTCGCCAGCGGGACCGGCCCCAACGGGCCCAGCCGTTGAGACAGACCAGTATGACGATCCCCTGCAGCACCGCACTGGCATACAGGCCGAAATGCACGAACAGCCAAGCTTCCAGCCCGGCGGCTGCAACGAGCAGCGGCCAGGTCCATCGACTGAGGCGAGTGGCCGCTGCCAGCGCGGTCATCACCGCGACGGCAGCCACCAGTTCCACCGCTGTGACGCCATAGCCCCAAGCGCTGAACAGCACGGCCATGGAGTCCCCCAACAGCGTCATGGTCGCGACGGCCCCCTACCGCCCTTTTGCACCTCACTACTGTACGCGCCAACAGCAGCTGCTCAGGGCTCGACCACGGTCCCCTTCCCCAGGACCACCACGCCGCGATCGGTCACAGTGTACTGCTGGGCGTCGGCGGCCAGGTCGACGCCGATCTTGGCGCCGTCGGGAACCACGACGTTCTTGTCCAGGATCGCCCGGCGGATGACGGCATTGCGGCCGATGCGCGCACCGCTGAGGATGACCGAGCCCTCCACGTAGCTGCCCTGCGCGATGCGGACGTCGGTGCCGATCACGGAGGTGCGCACATGCGCGCCCGCCACGATGGATCCGGCCGACACCATGGACTCGTGGGCGTTGCCACCCTCCACGAACTTCGCCGGGGGCATGGGGGGCGGAGAATTCAGGATCGGCCACTGCCGGTTGTAGAGGTTGAACACCGGGTGCACCGACACCAGATCCATGTGGGCATCGTGATAGGCATCGAGGGTGCCCACGTCGCGCCAGTAGCCCTGATCCCGATCGGTGGAACCGGGCACCTCGTTGGCGCCGAAGTCGTACACGTGCGCCTGACCGGCCTCGGTGAACATGGGAATGATGTTGCCGCCCATGTCGTGCACGGACCCCTCATCGCCAGCATCGATCCGCAGCGACTCGATGAGCGCCTCGGTGCTGAACACGTAGTTGCCCATCGAGATGTAGGAGACGTCGGGATCGTCCGGGGTCCCCGGCGGATCCGCCGGCTTCTCCAGGAAGCGCTCGATCGTGCGGCCGTCGTCGGAAACCTCGATGACGCCGAACTGATGGGCCTGCGAGCGCCGCTGCCGGATACCGGCCACGGTGACCCCGGCACCGGACTCGATGTGCGCGGCCACCATCTGGGAGGGATCCATCCGGTAGACGTGGTCGGCGCCGAAGACGACCACGTACTCGGGCCGTTCGTCGTAGACCAGGTTGAGGCTCTGGAAGATGGCGTCGGCGCTACCGGTGTACCAACGGGGGCCGAGGCGCTGCTGGGCCGGCACGGCCGTCACGTAGTCGCCGGTCAGCGAGGACATCCGCCACGATGTGGTGATGTGGCGGTCCAGCGAGTGCGACTTGTACTGCGTCAGCACGCACAGGCGCCGGTACCCGCCGTTCACCAGGTTCGACAGCACGAAATCCACCAGCCGGTAAGCCCCGCCGAACGGCACTGCGGGCTTGGCGCGATCCAGGGTCAGCGGGTAGAGCCGCTTGCCGGCGCCTCCGGCAAGCACGATGCCGAGGACCCGCGGGCCGGTACGCGATGACGGCTGGACCATGGCAGCACCCTAGCCCCTCATCAACGGCCGAGGGCCAGTCGAAAGGCATTGATATTGCTTGCTTGCTGATCCCCCATCGCTTCGCCCCTGACCCATACCCTGACCGCATGCGAGTGGCGCTGCTCACCAAGGAATGGCCGCCGGAGATCTACGGCGGGGCCGGCGTGCATGTGGAGCACCTGGCACCGCAGCTGCGGCGGCTGGTGGATGTTGACGTGCATTGTTTCGGTGCGGCCCGCTCCGACGCGACGGCGTATGAACCACCGGTGGAACTCTCCGCGGCGAATCCCGCAGTGGCGACCCTCGGCGTCGATCTGCGCATGGCCGACGCCCTCGGCGGGGCCGACGTCGTGCACTCGCACACTTGGTACACCAACATGGCGGGCCACCTCGGCGGCCAGTTGCACGGCATCCCCCATGTGATCACCGCGCACAGCCTGGAGCCGCTGCGCCCGTGGAAGGCCGAGCAGCTCGGCGGCGGCTACCGGGTCTCGAGCTGGGTCGAGCACGAGAGCTACCGCGCCGCCGACGGCATCATCGCCGTGAGCCACGGCATGCGCAACGATGTCCTGGCGTCCTACCGCGATGTCGATCCGCAGCGGGTGTTCGTGGTGCACAACGGCATCGATGTCGAGCAGTACCGCCCGAACCCGGACCCCGAGGTAGTGGCACGCCACGGCATCGACGCGCACCGGCCGTTCGTGCTCTTCGTCGGTCGGATCACCCGGCAGAAGGGCCTGCCGCACCTGCTGCGGGCCGTCCGACTGCTGGCCGCAGATGCACAGCTGGTCCTGTGCGCCTCGGCCCCCGACACCCCGGAGCTGGCTGCGGAGGTCGGCGATGCGGTTGCCGGCCTGCGTCGTGAGCGCGGGCCCGACGCAGTGGTGTGGATCGAGCAGATGCTCCCGCGGGCCGACCTGATCGCGCTGTACTCGGCTGCCGCCGCGTTCGTGTGCCCATCGGTCTACGAGCCGCTCGGGATCGTCAACCTGGAAGCGATGGCCTGCGCCACAGCGGTCGTGGCCAGCGACGTCGGCGGCATTCCGGAGGTGGTCGACGACGGCGTCACCGGGATCTTGGCGCACTACGACCCGATGGCCCCGGAGGCCTTCGAGTTCGGCCTGGCCACGGCGCTGGACAAGGTGCTCGCCGACCCGGGCTCGGCAGGTCGCATGGGGGCCGCGGGGCGCGAGCGGGCGGCTGACCACTTCGGCTGGGACGCGATCGCCGCCAAGACGGTTGCGGTCTACGAGCAGGTCCTGCGCGGGTCGTGATGTCATGCGTCATCGTGGGTGCGGGCAGCGGGATGGGCCGGGCCATCGCCGCGGCCATCGGCCCGCAGCACGGACCGGTCGCCCTGATCGCGCGGCGGCCGAGCGCGCTGGCATCCCTGGCCGATCGGCTACGGCAGACCGGCGTCGATGCTCGGGCCTACCCGGCCGACATCACCGTGGCCGAGGATCTGCGGGCAGCCCTGAGTCGGGCCAGCGCCCAGCAGGGCCCCTTCTCCGTCGTGGTCTACAACGCATCGCAGTTCGTCGCCGGCCCCCCGACCGGAACGCCCCTGGAGGAATTCCGCGAAGGGTTGGAGACCGGCATCACCGGGGCGCTGGTGACGCTGCAGGCCACCGCCGACGACCTGCGGGCCGCCGCGCCCGACAGCAGCATGCTCTTCACCGGCAGCGGGCTCGCCCTGCAACCGTGGCCGGAGGGCTTCGGGCTGTCCATCCAGAAGGCCGGCCTTCGGCACCTGGCGCTGGCAGCAGCGGCCGAACTGCGACCCGCGGGCGTGTCGGTGTCGCTGGTGACGATCCGCGGCGCAATCGAGCCCGGCGGCCCGTTCGACCCCGACCGCCTCGCAGCGATCTACGCCGAACTGGCCGCACCGGGCCGAGACCGGCCGGTGGAAGTCGTCGTGACCGCCGACGGCGTGCAACCGGCCCTTCGGCCCTGATGCTCAGCCGCCGTGCGCGGCCCGGTAGGCGGCCAGGATGTTGGCCGGGATCCGGCCGCGCTCGTTGACCTCATAGCCGTTCGCACGGGCCCACTGCCGCACCTGTGCCGGCGACTCCCCCAGCACCTTGGCCGAGGAGCGACGCGCCGGCCGGGGTGCCGCGGCAGCCGGCCGGGCCGCTTCGACATAGGGCTGCATCGCCTCTCGCAGGCGCTGCGCGTTGTCGTTGCTCAAGTCGATTTCGTACGCCTTGCCCTCCAGCGCGAAGGAGACGGTGACATCCGCTGAGCCGCCGTCCAGATCGTCCTCGAGCATTTCCACCACTCGCATTACCACAGCCGACTCCTTCGTCGGTGGCATCATTTGTACTCCACTATGCTACGTCATTTCTGGGCAAGCGCAGCAGCATGCGCGTATTGCCGAGGGTGTTGGGCTTGACCCGCTCCAGGTCCAGGAACTCCGCGACGCCTTCGTCCTCGCTCTGCAGCAATTCGGTGTAGACGAGGGGGGTGACCGGGGTTCCAGAAATGTGCTCGAATCCCAGCCGCTGAAAAAACCCGACGGCGAAGGTGAGGCAGAACAATCGCTGCACACCGATGGTCAACGCCCGCTCGATCAGGCGTTCCACGACGGCCCGGCCGACCCCTTGGCCGACGTGCGCGGGGTCCACGGCCACCGTGCGGATCTCCGCGAGGTCCTCCCACATGACGTGCAGCGCCCCGCAGCCGATGATCGCTCCCGCAGTTTCCGCGACGACGAACTCCTGCACGTCCTCGTAGAGCTGGACGGTGGCCTTGCCGAGCAGGCGGCGATCCGGGGCGTAGGTGTCGACCAGATGGCGGACCGCGGCGATATCGCAGGTGCGGGCAGCGCGGACGCAGACGTCTGACCGGTCAGGGCTCGTCATCGTCGGGCTCGTGCCCCTCGGTGTCGGGCTGCTGCCCCTCGACGTGATCCCGGATCGGTTTCACCAGCGGGAACAGGATGGTCTCGCGGATGCCCAGACCGGTCAGGGTCATCAGCAACCGGTCCACGCCGATCCCGACACCGCCGCACGGCGGCATCCCGAACTCCAGCGCCTGCAGGAAGTCCTCGTCGATGAGCATCGCCTCGGCATCCCCGGCGGCACGCAGCGCCGCCTGCTCGGTGAGCCGCTCCCGCTGGATCACGGGGTCGACCAGCTCGGAGTAGCCCGTGCCCTGCTCGTAGCCGCCGATGTAGAGGTCCCACTTCTCGACCAGGCCCGGCCGGCTGCGGTGCGCGCGCACCAGCGGCGAGGTATCGACCGGGTAGTCGAAGACGAAGGTCGGCCCCTCGAAGGTGCTGGCCACATGGTGCTCGAACAGCGCCTCGGCGAATCGGCCCGCCACCCAGGCATCCTCCGGCTCGATACCGACCGCGGCGCACAACTGCCGCAGGACGTCGATGTCGGTCTCCGGCGTGATCGTGGCGCCCACGGCATCCGACAGCGAACCGTACAGATCGACTTCTGCCCACGTTCCGGAGAGATCGTGGAGGGAGCCGTCATAGTGCTCTACCACAAGCGACCCATGTACGGCAACCGCAGCCTCCTGGAGAATCTCCCGAGTGAGGCTCGCCATATCTCGGTAATCGGCATAGGCCTGATAGAACTCCAGCATGGAGAACTCGGGGGAATGCGTGCTGTCGGAGCCCTCGTTGCGGAAGTTGCGGTTCAGGTCGAAGACGCGGTCGATTCCGCCCACCACGCACCGCTTCAGGAACAGTTCCGGGGCGATCCGCAGGTAGAGGTCCATGTCGAATGCGTTCATGTGGGTCAGGAACGGCCGCGCCGCCGCCCCACCCTGCTGCGTCTGCAGCACCGGCGTCTCCACCTCCAAGAAGCCGCGGGCCGTCAGCGATGACCGCAGACTGGCGACCGCCGCGATGCGCTGCCGGGCGATCTGCCGCGCCTCGGGGCGCATGATGAGGTCGACGTAGCGCTGCCGGACCCGGGTGTCGTCGGCCAACTCCTTGTGCGCCACCGGCAGCGGCCGCAGCGCCTTGGCCGCCATCTGCCACTCGTCGGCGAAGATGCTCAGCTCACCGCGCCGAGAGGCGCCCACCTCGCCAGCCACGAAGACGTGATCGCCGAGGTCCACCAGCGCCTTGAACTCCTCCAACCGCTCCGAGCCGACGCGATTGGCGCTGAGCATCACCTGCAGGGGCGTGCCGTCGCCGGCGTGCAGCGTCGCAAAGACCAGCTTGCCGGTGTTGCGCACGAACATCACGCGACCGGCCACGGCCACCCGGGCACCGGTCATCGTCCCCGGCTGGAGCCCCTCGTGCGCCTGCCGCACTTGCGCGATGCTGTGGGTGATGGGCAGGGCGACCGGATACGCCTCGCCGGATTGGAGGAGTCGCTCCCGCTTGGCCATCCGGATGCGCACCTGCTCCGGCGCCGATGGGGTCTCCTGGGAGTCTGCCGTCACCGATCCAGGGTAGCGAGGAGTGGCCGGCACTGATCATCCGGAGCCGGGGATCACTACTGATTGCGGGCATGCAGGATCTGCAAGCCGTACAGGGTCAGATAGGGGTCCTTGTGGGTGATCGTCTCGGACTCGGCGATCACCACACCTGCCAGGCCGCCGGTGGCAACGACGGCGCGCACCGGACCGATCTCGTCGCTGATGCGCCGCACGAGATTGTCGACCTGGCCCGCGAAGCCGTACAGCGCACCCGACTGCAGCGCCTCCACCGTGTTCTTGCCGATCGGCGAGCGGGGCGGCACGAGTTCCACCTTGCGCAGCTGAGCGGCCCGCGCGGCCAGTGCGTCCAGCGAGATCTGGATCCCCGGGGCGAGCGCACCGCCGAGAAAGGCGCCCTTGGCGGAGATGACGTCGATGTTGGTGGAGGTGCCGAAATCGACGACGATGCAGGGGCCCCCGTAGCGCTCGAAGGCGGCGACGGTGTTCACGATGCGGTCGGCCCCGACCTCGCGCGGGTTGTCCACCGCGATCGCCACGCCAGTCTTCGTGCCCGGCTCCACGATGACGGTCGGGGTGTCGGTGTAGTACCGGTGCAGCATGCGGCGCATCTCGTGCAGCACCGATGGCACCGTCGAGCACAGTGCGATACCGGTGATCGCCGGCGAATCGGCCAGCAGTCCGCGGAACTTCAGAATGAGTTCGTCCGCGGTCGCCTGCGCGTCGGTCTTGATGCGCCACGACTGCTGCAGCGCTGCGCCGTCGAAGGTCCCCAGCACGGTCTGGGTATTGCCCACATCGATGACCAGCAGCACGTCATGCCTCCCCGCGGTAATCGGCCCCGATATCGAGCACCGCAGCCGAGTGGGTCAGCGCCCCGACTGCGACGTAATCCACCCCGGTCGCACCGACCTCGGCCGCCGAGGCCAGCGTCAGTCCGCCGGAGGCCTCCAGCAGGGCCCGCCCGGCCGTGACGCCCACTGCCTGGCGCAATTGCTCGATGGTGAAGTTGTCCAGCAGGACGGCGGTGGCTCCGGCCGAGAGGGCCTCGCGCAGCTGGTCCAGGCAGTCCACCTCCACCTCCACCTCCACGTCGGGCCAGCGCCTGCGCACTGCTTCCAGCGCGGGGATCACCCCGCCGGCCGCAGCAACGTGGTTGTCCTTGATCAGGGCAGCGTCGAAGAGCCCGACGCGATGGTTCACACCACCGCCGCAGCGCACCGCGTATTTCTCCAGCGCACGCAGGCCGGGCATCGTCTTGCGCGTGTCGCGGACCCGGGCCGTCGTACCGGACAGGGCGTCCACCCAGTGCGCCGTGGCGGTGGCCACCCCGCACAAGTGGCCGAGCAGGTTCAGCGCGGTTCGCTCGGCGGTCAGGATGTCCCGGGTGAGGCCGGTGGCCGTGAGCACGGTGGCGCCTGCGGCGAAGCGGGTGCCGTCCTGCAGGGGAGTCTGTAGCGTGCAGCGCCGGCTCGACACCATCTCGAAGACGGCGGCCGCCACAGCGGCTCCGGCCAGCACACCCGGCGAGCGCGCGACCAGATCCACCGTGCTGCGGTGATCCTCGGGAACGCACGCCACCGTGGTGATATCGACCCCGCCGTCGAGGTCCTCGGCGAGCGCACCTTCGATGATGCCGACGACATCTGCGGCGGACAGTCCCGCCGCAGCCAGTTGCGCAGCAGTCGCCGCGCCAATCTGTTCGCTCATGCGCCCTCCGTCAGATTCCCGCCGGCTGGGCTGCCGCAACTGCCGGGAGCAGGCGGGTCGTCACCCGACCGGAGGTGTCCAGCCGCAGCACCTGCCGCACCCGCCAGGACGCATCGTCGGTTGCCGGGAAGTCGTCGCGCCAATGGCTGCCCCGGGTCTCGGTGCGCTGGCGGGCTGCGGTGGCGACCAGCGTCGCCACGGTATGCAGATTCGTGGTTTCCCATGCCTCAGTGCACGAGGCGGCATGCTCGCCGCCCATCGCCGCGAGGGTCTCCAAGGTGCCGCGCAACCGGTCGTCGCTGCGCAGTACCCCGGCCCCCAGCAGCATCGATGCCTGCAGGTCCGTCCGCCGACCGGAACCGATCAGCCCGCCGGGGATCGCGGAAGGCGCGACGGGCTGTGCCTGGCCGGTGCGCTCCGGCAGCACGGCCGCGATCTGCTTGGCGAAGACCAGGCCTTCCAGCAGCGAGTTCGACGCCAATCGGTTGGCGCCGTGCACACCCGTGCACGACACCTCGCCGCAGGCGTACAGCCCGACCAGGCTGCAGCGGCCGTGCAGGTCGGTGCGCACCCCGCCGCTGGCGTAGTGCTGCGCCGGCGCCACCGGGATCGCGTCGATCCAGGGCACGATGTCCTCGGTGAGGCAGCGCCGAAGGATCGTGGGGAAGCGCTGGCGCCACACCCGCTCCCCCAGCGCGGTGGCGTCCAGCCACACGTGCGGGCGATCCGCCTGCAGCATTTGCCGCATGATCGCCTTCGCCACGACATCGCGGGGCGCCAGATCCGCCAGCGGATGCTGCCCGGCCATGAAGGCCCGCCCCGCATCGTCGACCAGCACCGCACCCTCGCCCCGGACCGCCTCCGAGACCAGCGGCTGTTGGCCGCGACTGTCCGGGCCGAGCCACATCACGGTCGGGTGGAACTGGACGAACTCCAGGTCGGCGACCTGCGCCCCTGCTCGGGCGGCCAGTGCCAGGCCATCGCCGGTGGCCACCGAGGGGTTGGTCGTCTGGGAGTAGATCTGGCCGAAACCCCCGGTCGCGAGGACGACGGCCGGCGCCAGCGCCGCCCCGACCCCATCCCGCTGGCCCTCGCCCATGACATGCAGCGTCACGCCCTGCACGCCGCCGTCGGCGTCGAGGAGCAGGTCCAGGGCCAGTGCGTGCTCGATCACTTCCGGGCCCTCGCCAGCCCGGATGGCCGCGATGAGCGCCCGCATCACCTCGGCACCCGTGGCGTCGCCGCCGGCGTGCACGATGCGGTCGCGCAGGTGGCCGCCCTCCCGGGTGAGGGCCAAGTCCCCGCTGGCGGTGCGGTCGAACTGCATGCCCAGGTCGATGAGGTCGCGCACCGCGGCGGGGCCCTTCTCCACCAGCGTGCGCACCGCGGCCGGATCGCACAGCCCGGCCCCGGCGGTCAGGGTATCGACGAGATGGTCCGCGGGAGAGTCTTCCTCGGCCAGGGCCGCGGCGATGCCGCCCTGCGCCCATGCCGTGGCGCCCTCGTCGATGCGGGCCTTGGTCACCACCAGCACGCGCAATCCCGCTGCGTGGGCCCGCAGCGCGACGCTGATGCCGGCGATGCCCGATCCGACGACGATCACATCGGCCGATACCTGCCAGCCCGGAGCGGGCGCGAGCAGCCGCCGGGGCAGTCGCGCGCTCATGCGACCGACCGCAGCGAGATCGCCGCGTTGTCCAGCAGCCGCGTCGTCCCGACGGGCACGGCGACCAGCAACCGGGCCTCCCCGTCCTGCGGCGCCGGTCCGAGGTCGGGATCGGTCAGCACCAGGTAGTCGGGGCGCAGCCCCGCGCTGTGCAGCGTTGCCGCCGCCGCCGAGGTCACGCTGGCGCCGTCCCCGCCCGCCGCCGCCACCTCCTGCGCGGCCGTCAGCGCGCGCGGGATGGCCAGCGCCTGCTCCCGCTGCTGCGCGCTCAGATAGACGTTGCGGCTGCTGAGGGCCAGGCCGTCGGCATCGCGCACGGTCGCAACGCCGAGCACCCGCACGGGCAGCGCGAAGCGTTTCGCCATGGCGCGGATCAGCGTGAGCTGCTGGTAGTCCTTCTCGCCGAAGACTGCGATGTCGGCCCGAGTCAGTTGCAGCAGCGTCATGACCACGGTCAGCACTCCGGCGAAGTGTCCGGGCCGCCGCTCCCCCTCCCACCGAGTGCCAAGCTCCCCGGGAGACACGGTGATCCCCGCCGGATCGGCGCCCGCGTCGCTGCCGTAGACATCGGCAACGCTGGGCAGGTAGACCAGGTCGGCGCCCCGGTCGGCCGCAAGGTCGATGTCGGCCTGCGGGGTCCTGGGGTAGCGGCCGAAGTCCTCCTGCGGCCCGAACTGCAGGGGGTTGACGAAGACGGTCACGGTCACATGGCCCTGCGGCCCGACAGCCTCGCGCGCCGCCGTGATCAGGGCCGCATGTCCGGCGTGCAGCGCGCCCATGGTCATGACGACCGCGCGGGTGGTGTTGAAGGGCAGGGCCAACCGCAATTCCTCCCGGCTGGTGCAGACAGCGACCACCGCCCCGCCTCCTAGTCCCGGCCCCCAGGTTCGCCCTGCCGACTCGCCAGCAGCGCGAGCAGCCGCTCGCCCGCATCCGGGGAGAGCCGACCCGATGCGAGCGCGCGGTCGGCGGTGCGCCGCGCCATGGCCAAGTATGCCGCTTGCACCGGCGAATCTGCGAGGACTTCCAGATGGGCGGCCAACGTGCCCACGTCGCCGCGCGAGACCGGGCCGGTCAGGGCGGCATCCCCGGCACGCAGCACGTTGTCCACCGAAGCCTGCACCAGCGGCCCGAGCAGTCGGTCCGGCTGTTCGATCCCGGCCGCGGCCAACAGCTCCAGCGCATCGGCCAGCAGTGTCACCAGATGGTTGGAGGCGTGGCTGAGCGCCGCGTGATAGACGGGCCGCGCGTCGTCGGGCACCCACAGCGGTTCCCCGCCCATTTCCACCACGAGCGCCTCCGCGATCGGTCGCACCGGTTCGGCAGCCGTCACAGCGAACGGGCAGCCCTGCAGCCGCTGCACATCCAGGCCGGTCCCGGTGAGCGTCATGGCCGGGTGCAGGGCCAGCGGCACGGCCCCGGCGGCGGCGAGCGGATCGAGCACCGCCCAGCCCGTAGCGGCCGGAAGCATGGACGACGAGCTGCCCAGTGCCGACGGCGCCGCTGTCGACGAGGTCGGCCGCCACCTGTGGCAGCGCGTCGTCGGGGACGGTGAGCAGCAGCAGATCGCTGGCGGCCGCCACTGCGGCGATGCCGAGTTGTTCGGCTCCCGGGAACTGGGCCTGGGCACGCTCGGCGGCCGCGGCGGAGCGGGCGTGCACTGCCATCACGCGATGACCGGCGCGCTGCAGCGCCGCGGCAAGCGCGCCGCCCGCCCTGCCCAGCCCCACCACGCCGATGGCCAGTCGCGATCGTGCGGGCGGCCCGGCCGCCATCACCGCGCCGCCCCTGGCGGATCTCCCGGCCCATCGACCACCTGGTCGGGATCAGGAGCCGCCCACTGCTGATCGCGCGGGGCCCGAGCCTCGGCGCCGCCGGCCCGCCAGCGCTGCGGACCGCTGCGCAGGGCCGCAGCCCGCATCCGGTCCGCCTCGTCGTCGGCCAGGTGCCGAGCCTGATCGGCTGGAAGGTGCGTGGCCGCCACCGCGACCGGTCCTGGCACCGTATCGGCTCGGACGGTCGCCAGACCGAGCCGACGCTGCCAGGGGCCCTCGATGACGCGCAGCGACTGCACTCGTGCGTGCGGGATCACCGCTGTGCGCCGCACGAAGCGTCCACGGGTCGCGACGAAGACCTCCTCGCCCTGCCCGTACTGCAGCATCCGGTGCTGGATGGGTGCTCGGAACCTGGCACGCGCGGCCGCCGGGTGCCAGGCGATACCCGTGGTGTCCCAGTCGGGCAGCATCAGGGCCACGATCTCGCGGGCCTCCGCGGCCGTCGCCACCGGCACCAGCACGCGCGGGCCGCTCGCCGAGCCGTCCGACTCTGCTCGGCTGCCCGCGACGTTGAGGGAGACCCGCACCCAGTCGCGGCCGCGCCAGAGGATGGGCTGACTGAACTCGATCGCATGCACCCGGCCCGGCGGCACGGTCTGGCCGACCGTGCTCAACAAGCCGTGCCGCAGCCGCAGCCCGTCCTCGGACCGGGACAGCGTGAAGCCGTAGTAGGTGGTGAACTCCGACAGCACGGTCACGATCGGGATGAAGACCCCGAATCCGACGACCAGGAACCCGGCCGGGCCGGTGACGGCCAACACGCCGAGGACACCGAGCGCGGTCAGCACGATGGCCGCCACGCTGCTGCCACGCAGGAGCAGCGACGTGACGAGGTCTGAGGTGGCCACGCGCAGTCGCACATCCTCGGGCTCCTCGAAGCGCCGCACTGCCGCCTCGCTGCCCACCCCGACGCCCGGGCCAGCACCTCGGTGCGCAGCGCCTCGGCGGCCCGTTCGGGCAGGTACTCCACGACGGCCACCGAGTCGCCGGACCCGGCGACCTCGACCCGCACCGACGACATGCCGACCAGCCGGGCCAGCAGCGGTCGCACGACGTCGACCGACTGCAGTCGGGACAGCGGAAGTCGGCGCTGGCGGCGGAAGAGCACCCCGCTATCCAGCCGGAAGTCCCCGGCCTCGTCGAAGAAGTACCACGTCCTGCTCCACCCGAGGTAGGCCGCGCCGATCGCCAGGCCAGCCATGATCGGCAACCCGAGCAGCAGCGCCGCCGCGATGCTGCGGGCCTCGGTATTGGTCAGCAGGAGGTAGGCCAGCGCGATGATCGGCAGGCCCCGGACCCCGTGCACACCGATGGTCAACGGATGCGTGCGCTGCGGCGGCGTGGCGCCGGTGCAGCCGGCGTGGAAGCGGTTGCAGGTTCCGGCACCGGGCCGGGCCCGGGCTCGCCAGCGGGGTCCATCACAGACCCGCCGACCGTTCCTCGCCCCGAGCCGCCAGCCGATCGCGCAGCGCGCTCGACTCCTCCGGCGGCAGCCCGGGGATGATGGCTTGCGTCGTCAGCGAGGCGGTGTGGAGCTTCACGGTGGTCATGCCCAGACTGCGGTCCAGCGGCCCGGACGCGACCTCCACCAGTTGCATCCGGCCGTACGGAACGATGGTGAGCCGGCGCACCAGGATGCCGCTGGTCACCAGCAGGTCCTCGGCGCGCTCTGCGTATCCGTAGGATCGCACCCGCCGACCGATCAGCCACCAGCCCCATATGGCGACGACCGCGCCCGCGAGCAGCAGGACGCCCGCGACGGTCGGGGACCCTGAGGCCGCCACAGTGCCCGCTGCGACCGCGGTCACGGGCACGACAACCAGCAGCAGCACCAGGCGGCGGGCCAGTGCCAGCCTGGGCGAAACCGGTTGCCACGCCTCACCGGGCGGGCGGAAGACCCCATCAACGACACGCGACACGGGTCCAGGGTACCGGCGCCCGATGATGCGGCCGTCCGGTCAGAGCAGGCCGTTGTCGATCAGGAACTGCTCGGCGACGTCGTCCGGGTTCTGCCGCTCGACATCGACCTGCTCGTTCATCCGCTGCAGGTCCTCAGTCGTCAAGGCCGCCGACACGCTCGTCGAGGGCCTGGCTGATGGTGTCGGTCAGCGAGGCAGTGTGCACGGCCGGCAGGATGTTCTCCGCGGTCTGCAACCCCTGGTCGTCTTCGAGCACGACGAGATCGTTGGCGGTGACATTGCCCGCGGAGGAGAACACCAGGCCGACATCGATACCGCCGTTGAGCAGGTCCCGGACCGTGAGCGGACCGCCGGCGTCGAGGGGCTTGAAGCTCTCGACCGAGACTGCGTAGACCTGCTCCAGCCCGGGCTGGCAGAAGGGCCGCTCCGGGCACTCCGGCGGACCGCCGAGGCGGACCGGGTTGCTCTGGGAGTACGCGCCCAGATCGCTCAGGCTCGACGAGGTTGTTCGCGGCGGCGAACTCCCCGGTGACGGCGAAGGCGTTCTGATCTTGCGCCTGCGATGGCTCGAGCAGCGTGATGCCCTGCGGCTCAGCGAGTTCCTGGGCCGCAGCGAACGTTGCGTCCACGTCACCGCTGGCGACTTGCGGTGCATCGGCCCCGTTGGCCTGCTTGTTGAGGAACTCCGTGAGGCTGCCGAGGTACTCCGGGGTGATATCGACCTCGCCCTGCGCCAGTGCGGGGGCGATAACCTCGCGGGTGGTGAGCTCCTTGACGCTGGCGGCCACACCATTGGCCTCGAGCACCTGCTCGTACATCGAGGCGATGATCTTGGTCTCGCTGAAGTTCGTGGTGGCGACCACGACAGCGTCGGCGGATTCGCCCTCCTCGTCGGTGGAGGAGGAGCAGGCCGCCAATCCAAGGGCGGCGACTGCTGACAGCGCGAAGAGCGTTCTCATGCGATCAGCCATGGACGCCAAGCCAACCACAATCGCGCGGGGCGTGCACCGGGTGACACGCAGACCGCGATACCTACCTCGCCGCCAGCGATCCGGTCGCCCGGCCGATCTCGCCGGTCGTCGCGTCGACGACAACGGCGATGCAGGTGAGCGAACGGTCTCCCTCGTCCCAACGCTGAGCAGAGGGATGCAGATAGGACATCTGCACCCCGGCGGCGGTCGGCGACTCCCCCGCGTAGCTGACCATCGCGTCCTCGCAGGCGGCATCGGCGATCACCTGCAAGCGGTCCTCGGCCGGCAGCTGCCCGTCCTCGGCGAAGAAGGCGTCGGCGGCCAGGACGACCTCGCCGGAATGCGGCTCCTCGCAGGGGACGGTCGAGACCGATCCCGCCTCGCCGGCGACGCCGTCGACGACATTCAGGCAATCGCCGACCAACAGCGACGATCCGGCCGCCGCGTCGGCGGGCCCGTCCGAGTTGGAGCACGCGACCAGCGAGATGGCAGCCGCAACCGCCCAGATCGCCGAGATTCGCCGACGCCGCGCCCGCATGCGCCTGACGCTACACCGGGCACGAACCGGGACCAACGGCTGCCCGGCGTCCTGCCGATCCAGCAACGCCAGCGGCCTCATCCCGCTGCTGCCGGGAGACGTCTGCACCCGGTTCGGGGGTTTGCACCCGCCGCGGGGGCGGAACCGGCCGTGTGCGGCCCAGGTCTGCACCCGGTTCGGGGGTTTGCACCCGCCGCGGGGGCGGAACCGGCCGGATCGGGGCCGACAGCCACCGTCCCGGGTGCAAACCCCCGAACCGGGTGCACAGTTGCCGCCCCGGAGGCCCTCTCAGCCCCCGTCCCGGGTGCAAACCCCCGCAACGGGTGCACCGCCGCGCCAATGGGGCCCCGCACGGGGCGCCGACACCTGCACCCGAGCGCAGCACCCTCACCGCCCAGCGGAGCCGGGAAGCCCCGCATCTCCGCGACTGCGGCGCCCACCCTGAGCCAACGCCCGCAGCAGTACACCCTGGATTGCGATGAGGAGGTTTACATATTGGAACATGCACTTTATATTCGAGTCATGGACACCATGCAGGACATCCTCCGGGCAGTAGCAGACGGCGACCTCGATCCCGACACGGCGAGCCAGCGCCTGGCCGCGCTGCGCGAGTCGCCGACGGCCGATCCCAGCACCTCGGCTCCCATCACCCAGATCGCCATCAAGACCGGTGCGGCGCGCCTGGTCGTCATCGGGGATCCGGAGGTGGCCGAAGCCGTGGCGGAGGGTCCGCACCGGATGGAGCGGCAGGACGGCACACTGCTGATCACGACCACGGCCGGAGAGGGCGACTACTCCACCACCGCACCGCGCTCGGCGCTGCTGCAGTGGCTGACCACCGTCGTCGATCGAGCGGGCCAGACCCTCACGGTCCGGGTCAACCCCGCGCTGCCGCTGCGAGTCCTGGTCGTCGGAGGGTCGCTGGACCTGCATGGCATCACCGCCGGCGCCTCGGTCGGCGTTGAGGCCGGCGCTGCGCGGCTGTGGGACAGCGGCGGGCCGCTGCAGCTGGACGTCGTCAGCGGAAGCGCCCGGGTGGACTGGGTCTTCTCCGGCACCAGCAGCGTGCGCGCCGACATGGGATCGGCCCAGGTGACGGCGCGGACCGGCTCCAACACCAGGATTACCGCCGAAGCGACGCTGGGGCAGGCCGCCGTGCGCACCGACCATGGGATGTTCAAGGCGTCCGGCGATGCGCCCACGCCGGAGGTCGTCGCCGGTGACGGGACCGGCACCCTGCACGCCGCCGCACGCATGGGCTCGGTGCAGGTGACGGTGGCATGAGCGTGCCCATGCACCGCGCGCCGACGCAGTGCCCGGTGTGCTCGGCGGATCTGGTGACGCTGCGCCTGGGCTGCCAGGGCTGCGGCACCGAGATCGCAGGCGCATTCACCGGCTGCTCCTACTGCCACCTGCGCTCGGCGGACTTGGCGCTGCTGGAGGTCTTCCTGCGCTCCCGGGGCAACATGCGCGAGGTGCAGGCCCACCTCGGTGTGTCCTACCCGACGGCCCGGCAGCGCTTCGCCGAACTGCTGCTGCGGATCGGCCTGGATGAGCCGGAGCCCGCGGTCGACGAAGATGAGGTGCTGGCAGATCTGGCGGCCGGCCGCATCAGCGTGGAACAGGCCGAACGACTTCTGGAGGTGCGCCGATGAAGCGTCGGTTCCATCTGCAGCGCAGCGATCTGGCGATCGTGGTGATTGCGCTGCTGTACATCTTGTCTCCCTTCGACCTCGTCCCCGAGATCGTCGCCGGGCCGCTCGGGCTCACCGACGACGTGGCCGCGGCCGGTGTCCTCGGCATGACGCTGTGGCGGGCGCGCAAGGCTGCCAAGGAGGATCGGCTCGCCGGGCGCACGGGTCATCCCAACCCACCGGGGGCCGATCCGGACAGCGCGCCCACCGGCAGTTGACGGGCGCCCGTTTCTTCGCCCCCCCAGGGGAGGCCGGTCGGCCTAGCGCTGCGCGGGCAGCGGTTGCGCTTCCTCCATGACGGCCGCACCCTCCACCGTCTCGTGGCCTCCACCACCGCCGCGCAGGCCCCGGGGCGTAGCCGCCCGCTGGGCCAGGGCCAGGAACCCCTCGGCGACCAGGGCGATGCCCGCGGTCAGGATCGCCCCGGCGACGATGAGCGTGTTGTCCTGCAGCGCGTAGCCGTCCACCACGTAGCGGCCCAGTCCCCCGCTGCCCACCAGTGCCGCCAGCGACGCTGTGGCCACGACCTGCACGGTCGCCGTGCGGACCCCGGCGGCGATCAGCGGCATGGCCAGCGGAACCTCGACCCGGGACAGGATGCCCCATCCGCTCATGCCCATCCCATGGGCGGCATCGCGGACCTGCGGGTCGACCCCGGCGATGCCCTGGAAGGTGTTGGTCAACAGCGGCGGGATCGCGAAGACGGCCAGGGCGAGCACCGCAGCGGTGTCGCCGACCCCGATCTCGGGGATCGAGGCCAGGATCACCAGCACGCCCAGCGTCGGCACCGCCCGGCCGATATTGCCGATGTTGGTGGCCAGGAAGACCCCCTTGCGCAGGTGTCCCAGCGTCAGCGCGATCGGCATCGCGATCGCCAGCGCGAGTGCCATGGCGAGCAGGCTCATCCGGACCTGCTCCCAGGTCCGCACCGGAATCCCGTTGGGCCCGCTCCAGTTGGCCGGGTCGGTGAACCACTCCAGCACACTCATGCCGCCGCCCGATCCCGCGCCCACGGCGTGCTCAACCGCTCCAGGCCGTGCAGCAGCACCTCGAAGATGATGGCCAGCAGGACGCTGGCCGCGGTCGCGGTGAAGATCTGCGCGTGCCAGAAGTTCTGCTGGAAGCCCGACAGGATCAGGCTGCCGAAGCCGCCGTAGCCGACCAGCGCTCCCACCGTCACCATCCCGACCGTGGAGACCGTCGCGATCCGGATGCCGGCCAGGATCGTCGGCATCGCCAGTGGCACCTCCACGCGCCACAGCACGCCCCGCTCGCCCATCCCCATCCCGCGCGCGGCGTCGAGCACCTCGTCGTCGACGTCGTCCAGACCGACCACGGTGTTGCGCAGCACGACCAGCAGGGCGTAGGAGGTCAGCGCGATGATGACCGTGAGGGGGGACAGGCCGAAGACCGGCCACAACAGCGAGATCAGCGCCAGCGATGGGATCGTGTAGAGCACGCCGGACAGCGCCAGGACCGGCGATTGCAGACGCCGATAGCGCCGCACGAGGACCGCCAGCGGGAAGGCCAGCAGCAGCGCACAGCCGACCGAGGTCACGGTGAGGAAGATGTGCTCGCGTGCGGCAGCCGCTAGTTTGTCAGAGTTGGACACGACGTAATCCCACGAGATCCACGGGTTGGCCGCCGCCTCGACCGCGGCGAGGACCCGGGAGGACATGCCATGGAACCTACCGCAGATGCCGTGATTGTGCTGCGGGGCGTCACGAAGCAGTATCCGGACGGCACCGTCGCGGTCCATGCCCTCGATCTCGACGTGCAGGCAGGCCAGATCTGCGTGCTGGTGGGGCCGTCCGGCTGTGGCAAGACCACGACGATGCGGATGATCAACCGCCTGGTGGAGCCGACAGCCGGGACGATCCTGGTCAACGGCGAGGACGTCCGGGCGCTCGATGTGCGGCAGCTGCGGCGCCACATCGGCTACGTGATCCAAGCCGTGGGGCTGTTCCCGCACTACACGGTGCGCCGCAATGTGTCGACGGTCTGCGACCTGCTCGGTTGGGACCGCGCGCACGACACGGCAGCGGGTCGACGAGTTGCTGGAGCTGGTGGGCCTGGAGCCGGCGGTCTACGGCGATCGGTATCCGCATCAACTGTCGGGCGGACAGCGGCAACGGGTCGGAGTGGCGCGCGCCTTGGCCGCCGACCCGCCCGTGCTGTTGATGGACGAGCCGTTCGGCGCGGTGGACCCGATCGCGCGCGACCGCCTGCAGGAGGAGTTTCTGACGCTGCAGCGTCAGGTGGCCAAGACGGTGGTGATGGTGACGCACGACATCGACGAGGCCGTCCGGTTGGGCGATCGGATCGCCGTGATGCGAGAGGGCGGCTACCTCGAGCAGTACGGGACGCCCACCGAGGTGCTCGGCAAGCCCGTCAATGACTTCGTCGCCGACTTCGTGGGCGCCGACCGGCTGCTCAAACTGATGGCGGTGACCCAGATGGACCCAGGCGTGGTGCGGCCCCGGGATCCCAGCGACGACGGCCTGCCCGTCATCAGCGACGCTGCCACCCTGCGCGAGGCCGCAGTGGCGCTCCTGGCATCGCCAACCGGGCGCGGCCGGGTGACCGACGAGACCGGTGAGCCGGTGGGCACGATCGACTTCGACGGCCTGCGTCGCAGCCTCGCCAGCAGCGCCGCTGGCTGAGGCCGGGCGCGGAGGCGTCAGGCGCTGTCGTGTTCGCGCAGGTAGGTGATGAACCGCGCCCGGAACAGCGGCTCCAACTCCGGGTCGGGCACTTCGGCGAACGCCTCGCGCGTCGCTTCGACCATGTCGATCAGCGACCCGGACAGGTCCCCCAGCGAGCCGCCCTCGGTCGCGGCAGCATGCATCGCCCGGGTGTGGTTGTAGAGGTCGACGAAGAAGCCCACATCGTGCCGCTTCTGCGCCAGCCGGAAGGCGCGCTCATGGAGCTCGGCATAGGGCAGGTCGTCCAGTCCGTCCCAGGCGGCAGGCTGATCGGTCATGCCGCCAGCCTACGCGCCGATGCGGGCGGCACCGTCGGAGGCCGGTCCGCGCCGCGCCCGGCCGTTTCCGGTCTCGGCCTCCCCGTCGTCGTCGCCGCGCAGGCGGCACAGCGACTCCAACCACAGGGCCACCGCTGCGAGGGCAGCGCTGGCGAGGGCGGCGGCCGCCGCCGCCAGCAGGTAGTCGCGGCCCGCCGGGGTGTCCCAGGACGGCAGCAGGCCCAGCACGACGCCGGCATAGAAGCCGCCGACCCCGGCGCCCGTGCGTGAGGCGGCCATCGCCAGCGCCGCCGTTCGGGCGGCGGTGAGCGGGGGCAGCGGCTCCCGGCCGGGCTTGCGCAGCAGCCGTGGTCGGGCGAGCAGCGCCCACACCAGCAGGGACAGCGCCATCAGCGCCAGCGCTGCGGCAGCGGTCCAGGGCACCGGCAGCAGTCGCTGCGCCAGCGAGTCCACCAGTGTCACCAGCAGCCACCCCAGCAGCACCGTTGCCAGTGCGATGACGGCAAGCGTGCGGATCCGGGTCGGCGTCATGACAGCTGCTCCGATGCGCTGAGGTCGCGATCGGGCAGCCGTTGTACTCCGGCTCGCTCCTCGGGGGGCAGCGCGGCCACGAGGTCTGCGACACTGCCGCGCCCGGGCAGTACGAAGGTCGGGTCGACCTGCGCCCAGGGCACCAGGACGAAAGCGCGCAGATGGGCGCGCGGGTGGGGCAGCACCAGCGTGGCGCTGTCGCGACGGAGCTCGCCGACGGCCAACAGGTCGATATCCAGCGTGCGCGGCCCCCACCGCACCGACCGGGTGCGCCCGTAGTCCTGCTCGATGCGGTGCGCCACCTCCAGCAACTCCTCCGGCTCGGCGGTGGAGTTCCCCACGACCACCGCGTTGCAGTAGTCGGGCTGCGCCGGACCGCCCACCGCAGCCGTGCGGTACTGCGAGGACACTGCCACGACCCGCACATCATCGGCCGAGCGCAGCAGGGCAATCGCCCCGCGCAGCGCCGCACTGGCATCGCCGATGTTGCCGCCCAGTCCGAAGGCCACCCGTCGCTGCGTCATGACGTGCGCGTCAGGGTGATGCTGATGTCGTCGAAGGGCACAGTCACCGGCGCCTGCGGCTTGTGCACGGTGACTTCGGCCGCCGCGACCCCCTCGTGGGCCAGGCAATCCTCGGCAATCCGCTCGGCGAGGGCCTCGATGAGCGCGAAGGGGGGTCCGGTGATGCGGGCGTGCACGGCGGTGGCCACCACTGCGTAGTCGACGGTTCGGGCGAGGTCATCGGTGCGCGCCGCCTCCGCGATGGCGACCGACAGCGCGACGTCGACGATGAACGTCTGACCCAAGCTGCGCTCGGCGTCCAGGACGCCGTGGTAGCCGTAGCCGCGGATACCGGTGATCCGGATGGTGTCCTGCGGCGCGGTCATGGCTGCCTCGCCTGGCCACCGGCGACGCCGCGTCGGGCGCCTGCCGCGTCCAGCCAGGCCGCCGCGACCCGCACGGCATCGGCGCTGCCCGCCACGTCATGCACCCGGACGCACCACGCCCCGTGCGCCGCCGACAGCGCGGCGATGGCCGCTGAGGCCGCATCGCGGCCATCAGCCGGGCGCGGCTGGCCATCGGCATCGGCCAGCAGGGCTCCCAGGAACCGCTTGCGCGATGCCCCGATCAGCACCGGCAGGCCCGCCGGGACCGCGCGATCCAACTGCCCCAGCAGCGCCCAGTTGTGCTCTGCCTGCTTGGCGAAGCCGAGGCCGGGGTCCACGACGATGCGATCAGCGGCCACGCCTGCTGCGCGCGCCGCGGCAACTCGCTCGGCCAGCGCCTCGGCCACCTCCGCAGCGACGTCGCGGTACTGGGCGCGCTCGGCCATGGTGTCGCTGTGACCGCGCCAGTGCATGAGCACCACCGGCACGCCCAGTGTTGCGACGGTCGTGAGCATGCGCGGGTCGGCGCACCCACCGCTGACATCGTTGATGAGCACCGCACCAGCGGCAACCGCCGCGCGTGCAGTGTCGGCTCGCATCGTGTCGATGCTGATCGGCACTCCCAGCTCGGCCACCGCCGCCACGATCGGCAGCACGCGGGCCTGCTCCTCGTCCGCGCTCACCCGCCGCGCCCCCGGGCGGGTCGACTCGCCACCGATGTCGATCAGGTCGGCCCCGTCGGCGACCATGCGTCGGGCATGGGCCACGGCTTCGGGGGCGTCTCGGTAGCGGCCGCCGTCGGAGAAGGAGTCGGGCGTGACGTTGAGCACTCCCATGACCGCTGCGCGGCGCAGGTGGCGCAGGCCCTCGGGCAGACCCGCCGGAGCCCTCGGCCCAGATGTGGCCTTCGGCACGGTCGCGGCGGCCGGGTCGGGCATCGCTCAGCCGCCCAGGATCAGCGACATCGCCTCGGCCCTGGTCGCCGGGTCGCGCAACTGGCCGCGCACGGCGCTGGTGACCGTGCGCGCCCCCGGCTTGCGGATGCCCCGCATCGACATGCAGAGGTGCTCGCACTCGACGACCACGATGACGCCCTGCGGCTGCAGGTGCTGCTCCAGCGCATCGGCCACCTGCGTCGTCAGCCGTTCCTGCACTTGCGGCCGCTTGGCGTAGACATCGACCAACCGCGCCAACTTGCTCAGCCCGGTGATGCGGCCCTGTTGGTTCGGGATGTACCCGACGTGCGCCACGCCGTGGAAGGGCACCAGATGGTGCTCGCACGTGGAGTAGACCTCGATGTCCTTCACCAGGATCAACTCGTCATGGCTGAGGTCGAACACCGTGCTCAGGATGGCGGCCGGGTCTTGTCGCAGGCCCGCAAAGACCTCGGCGTAGGCCCGGGCCACGCGTGCCGGGGTGTCCAGCAGCCCGTCTCGCTGGGGATCCTCGCCGATCGCCAGCAGGAGTTCGCGCACGGCCGCTTCGGCGCGGGCCGTGTCGAAGTCGGACTCCTCGGGCGGATGTGGCAGTCCCGTTGCAGCGCTCACCAGGGGCTCCTTGTCTAGACCAGGTCGTGCGGCGAGGGCGGCGGCCAGTTCCCGGGTCCGTCGCCGTTGCTGCCCGGCTGTGCAGTCGGCGACGAGCCGCCCACCGGGCGGGAGGATCCGCCGGCATCCCCGGACGGCCGCACGGCCTCAGCCCCGGCGGGTGCGCTGGGCACGATCACTGGCGGCTCCGGGCTCGGCTGCCGATTGGCCGAGCCGGTCCAGGCCGGGCGCGGCTGACGCATATCGAGGTGGGTGAAGATGCGCTCCACGTCCGCTTTGTCCAGCGTCTCCTTCTCCAGCAGTTCGGTCACCAGGGCATCGAGCGCCGGCCGGTTGGCCACCAGGATGTCGTACGCCTCCTGATGGGCCGCCTCGATGAAGGCCCGCACCTCCTCGTCGATGGCTGCGGCGATCTCCTCGGAGTAGTCGCGCATATGGCCCATGTCGCGGCCGAGGAACGGCTCGCTGTTGTCCTGGCCGTAGCGGATAGCCCCCAGCCGCTCCGTCATGCCAAACTGCGTGACCATCGCCCGTGCAACACCCGTGGCCTTCTCGATGTCATTGGATGCGCCCGTGGTCGGGTCGTGGAAGATGAGCTCCTCCGCGGCCCGGCCGCCGAGCATGTACGCCAACTGGTTCTGCATGTCGGAGCGGGTGGTGGAGTGCTTGTCCTGCTCGGGCAGCACCATGGTGTAGCCCAGCGCCCGGCCGCGCGGCAGGATCGTGATCTTGTGCACTGGGTCGTTGCCGGGCAGCGCTGCCGCCACCAGGGCATGGCCGCCCTCGTGGTAGGCGGTGATCAACTTCTCGCGATCATCCATCACCCGGCTGCTGCGCTGCGGGCCCGCGATGACCCGGTCGATGGCCTCATCCAGCGTGCGATTGGTGATGAGCTGCTGGTTCTGCCGCGCTGTCAGCAGCGCGGCCTCGTTGAGCACGTTGGCCAGATCCGCACCGGTGAAGCCCGGGGTGCGTCGGGCGACTGCGCGCAGATCCACATCCGGCGCCACCGGCTTGCCCTTGGCATGGACCCGCAGGATCTGTTCGCGGCCGTCCAGGTCGGGCCGGTCCACCGCGATCTGCCGGTCGAAGCGCCCGGGGCGCAGCAGCGCAGGGTCGAGGATGTCAGGCCGGTTGGTCGCGGCGATCAGGATCACGGAGGTGTTGACGTCGAAGCCGTCCATCTCCACCAGGAGCTGGTTGAGCGTCTGCTCGCGCTCGTCGTGACCGCCGCCCATGCCGGCACCGCGGTGCCGGCCGACGGCGTCGATCTCGTCGACGAACACGATGGCGGGCGCGTTCTGCTTCGCCTGCTCGAACAGGTCGCGCACGCGGCTGGCACCCACGCCGACGAACATCTCCACGAAATCTGACCCCGAGATGGAGAAGAACGGCACGCCGGCCTCACCGGCGACCGCGCGCGCCAACAGCGTCTTGCCGGTTCCGGGCGGCCCGTACAGCAGCACGCCCGGGGGATCTTGGCTCCCACCCGCTGGAACTTCACCGGGTCTTCCAGGAAGTCCTTGATCTCGTGCAGCTCGGCGACCGCCTCATCTGCCCCGGCCACGTCGGCGAACGTGGTCTGCGGCATGTCCTTGGTGATGACCTTGGCCTTGCTCTTGCCGAACGACATCAGCCGCCCGCCGCCCTGCATCTGGCTCAGGAAGAAGAACAGCAGGCCGAGGATCAGCAGGATCGGCAGGATGCTCACCGCCAGCGTCACCCAGAGGCTCTCCTGCGGCACCTCGATGTTGTAGCCCTCGGCGAGCTTGCCCTCCTCGGCCTTCTGCTGCAGCAACTCCTGCAGCACCACGCCCTGGCCGTCGATGTACTTGCTCGTCAACTCGCTGCCGTCGGTCAGGGTCAGCAGGATCCGCTGCTCCTTGTCGACCAGCGTGGCGCTGCTGACACGGTCGTCGTTGATGGCTTCCACCGCAGTGCTGGTGTCGACCTCTTCGGGACCGCCGAAGCTGCTGAAGACCGTCGTGGCGATAATGACCATGACCACGGCGAAGAGGATCCAGGGCACGGGCCCTCGGGTGAGTCGCTTCACGTCTACTCGCGCGGGTTGGCGGCCCGCTCCTCCATTTCCTGGCGGTTGCCCCGTCCAGCGCCGCACCCTAGCGACGCGCAGTGGTCTTGTATCGATGATGCGGCACGCTGCCCGAGCCGGCATCGGCGCATCGATGCGCTTGTGGCTGAATCCCTGCTCACGAATTGTAGACGTGCGGCGCCAGCGTCCCCACACCCCGCAGATTCCGGTACTGCCCGGCGTAGTCGAGCCCATAGCCGACGACGAACTCGTTGGGGATGTCGAAGCCGACGTACTTGGGGTGGATGTCCACCTTGACCGCATCGGGTTTGCGCAGCAGCGTGCACACCTCCAGCGACGCCGGCCTTCGGGAGGCGAGGTTGCGCAGCAGCCACTTCAGGGTGAGGCCGGAGTCCAGGATGTCCTCCACGATGAGGACGTGGCGGCTGTCGATGTCGGCGTCGAGGTCCTTCAGGATTCGCACGACGCCGGAGGACGTCGTGCCCGACCCGTAGGACGACACCGCCATCCAGTCCATCTCCACCGAGATCGGCAGGGCCCGGGACAGATCGGCCATCACCATCACCGCGCCCTTGAGCACGCCGACCAGCAGCGGCGGCCGGTCCCGGTAGTCCTCGGCGATCGCATCGGCGAGCTCGGCGATGCGCGTGTGGATCTGCTCCTCCGACAGCAGGAGGTGGTCCAGGACTCCGGGCAGGTGCGAGGGTTCCACGACTACTCCTGTCGTTGGGAGACTTCCAATCTGCCATAGCGGACCACGGCATCGACACCGCCGGGCAGGCGCACCCTCGCCGACGGCCGGGTGCCGAGGACCAGATCATCGAGGGCGAACAGGTGGGCGGCGGTCAGTGCCGCTGGCGGCACCCCTGCGCGCAGCACGGCGTCGCGCAGGATCCGCCGCCGGATCGCCGCCGGCCGGCCCGCCAGCAGCGAGCACGACAGGGCCCCGCTCGGCCCGGCCTCGGCACGCAGGTCATCGGCCGCCTCGGCTGCCAGGGACGCCAGCACCGCCTCGTCCTGCCGCAGCAACCGCGCCGTGCGGGCCAATGCCGCGGGAATGCCCGGGCCCAGGGCGTCGGCCAGTGCCGGCATCACCGCGTGGCGCACCCGCACGCGGGTGAAGGACCGGTCGTCGTTGTGCGGGTCCTGCCAGGGCGAAAGCCGCCAATCCGCAGCAGGCCTGTGCGGTGGTGGTCCGCGCGATGCCCAGCAGGGGCCGCAGCAGCAGCACGCCGGGGGCGCCGGGCAGCGGCATCGTCTCGGCCATCCCGGATAGCGAGCGGCCCCCGGACCCCCGGGCCAGGCCCAGCAGCACGGTTTCGGCCTGATCGTCGAGGGTGTGGCCGAGCAGCACCGCCACGGCCCCGCTCTCCAGCGCCGCCCCGGCGAGAGCGCCGTAGCGGGCATGCCGGGCGGCGGCCTCCGGCCCTGGCCCCGTCGCGGCCACCGCCACGCGCCTGGTCAGCACGGGGTCCAGCCCGAGGGCGCGGCAGGTATCGGCCGCTGCTTGCGCGACCTGCGCCGATCCCGGCTGCAATCCGTGGTCGACCACCACTGCGCCCATCGCCCACTGCACCTGCCGCGCGGCCTCAGCCGCTCCGGCCGCCAGTGCCAACGAGTCCGACCCGCCCGAGCAGGCCACCAGGGCCAGCGGCCGGCCCTCGCCCGAAGACCGGGCCGTCTGCAAACAGCGCCGCACCGCGGTCCGAACCGCGTCGGTCGGCCTCGTCACGGCGCCCCGGGCAGTGCCCGGGGCCGGTGGACGCGGGCCACCCAGCGGTCCGGGTCGCTGATCTCGGCCAGCGTCGGCAGCGTGTCCGGCGAGTCCCAGATGCGGTTGAACCCCCCGACGCCGACCTGCCGCACCACGCCGTCCACGAAGGCCCGCCCGCTGCTGTACTGGCGCAGCTTGGCATCCATGCCGAGCAGGCGGCGCAGCATCCCATCGGCCTGACCGGGATTGGAGCGGCGCTGCTCCAGGCGGCGGCGCAGCCGCGGCAGGCTGGGGATCACATCGGCGCCGACGGCGTCCATCACCCATTCGGCGTGGCCCTCCAACAGCGCCATGAGGGCAGACAGCCGCTCGAAGACCTCCCGCTGGGCCTCGTTCTGGGCGGCCTCGACGATGCTGGCCTGCTCATCGCCGGCGAGGATCCGCATCAGCGTCCGCCCCAGCACGACCAGCCGCTTCATCGCCTCGCCAGCGGTCACATCGGCCGCCATGAGGAACGTGGTCACCTCGGCGCTGAAGTAGTCCGACAACCACCCGGAGGCGCCGAACTGCACCCGGTGGGCCTCTTCGTGCAGGCACACCCAGAGTCGGAAGTCGTCGGCCGGGACATCCATGGTCCGCTCGGCCGCCACGATGTTGGGCGCCACGAGGAGCAGGCGGGGGCCATCGCCGATGCCGTCGAACACCTCGTACTGCCCGAGCACCTTGCCGCTCATCCATCCCAGCGCCGCCCCCAGCTGGGCACCGGACAGCTTGGCGCCGGCGGCCCGGGCCGCAGTGGGCGTGCCGCGATCGGATAGCGCATCGCTCAGGGGCGCCACGACGCTGGCCAGCCCGGCGATGTTCGACTCGATCCATTGCGGACGGTCCACCACGGCGGTGTTGTCGGCGCGCGGGGCCGCCAGCCCGCAGTCATCGGCGACCAACGGCACGGCCCGCTCCGCGGCGGACAGCAGGCCCGCCACGGCGGCGCGGGCATCCTCTGCCGCGACGTCCGGGCCGCCGGGAGCCACGCGTCTGCCGACCCCGGCCGCAACGCCCCAGTCCACCAGATCCATGCGTCGAGGCTACGCCGCCGGTCCCGCACAGCCACATTCGGCAAGCGCCGCAGCCACCCGATCCAGCGCTGCCCGGGCGTCGAGGGTGTTGCTGGTCCCGTTGCCGATCACCGCGAACACCAGCGGCCGGCCCTGCCGGGTGGAGACGACCCCGGTCAGCGAGGTCACCTCGGTCAGCGTGCCCGTCTTGGCGCGCACCCGACCCGCGCCCGCATCGGTCTCCTCGTCGTCGTAGCGTCCGGCCAGGCTGCCGGTCAGTCCCCCGACCGCCAGGCCTGGCGGGGCCCACGACAGCGCGTCGGCCGGGTCGCCGTCGCCGTCGCCGTCGGGACCGTCATCGCCGAGCCCGCCGGAATCCGGCAGCGGGTCGGCCGCGATCTGCAGGGCGGTCGCCAGCGTGATCGGCGCGATGCGGTTCTGGCGGGACAGTCCGGAACCGTCGCGGATCAGCAGTCCCGGCGCGGGCACGCCGAGCTCGGCCAGGGTCTGCGTGGCTGCCACTGCCCCCGAGGCGAAGTCGCCGGGCAGTCCGCGGCCTACCGCCGCCAGCCGGAACAACGCCTCGGCGTAGCCATTGTCGGAGACGTCCAGCATGCGATCCACCAGCGCCGACAGCGGCGCCGACGCCACCGCGGCCACCGGCACGGCCTGCGGGTCGGCACGGCCCGGCGCCACCGACGTCACGGTGATGCCGGCGGCGGCCAGCCGCGCCGCGAACCACCCCGCGGCGGCGGCGGCCGGGTCGGCGTCCAGGGCGGCCGGGTCGACCTCGGCCGCGCCGGGGGCCAGCGCCAGCGCCGAGACCGGGCCGATGATCCCCAGCGGGACGAACTCGGGATCCCAATCCGCCAGCAGCGCCGGACCGGTGAAGAGGGTGCTGTCGTGGCGCAGCGAGACTTCGGTGCGGCCTTCGGCGGCGAGCGCCGCGGCGGTCTGCTCGGCGAGGTCGGCCAGCGTGGCAGCCTCGGGATAGGCCGCGCCGTCCGGATCGGGCAGGGTCAGCAGGCTGGGGTCGCCGCCGCCGAGGAGGACCAGCGCGCCGTCGGGATCGCGCACGACCGCCGTCGGCAGCTGCCGCTGCGGGCCCAGGCTGTCCAGCACGGCCAGGGCGGTGATGACCTTCAGCGACGATGCCGGGATCAGTGGCTGCTGGGCGCGATCGTCGAGCAGCACTTCCCCGGTGTCGGCGTCCATGACAGCGGTCCCGGGATTCGGGCCGAGGTCGGGATCATCGAGCAGGGCGGTCGAGCTGCGCCGCGAGCACCGATGGATCCACCGGAGGGTACTGAGTCGGATCGGCCACCGGCAGCGGAGATATCGCGGCATCCGGCGGCGCTTGCGCTGCGGAGTTGTCCTGCGCCGTCGCCGTGGCCGGCACCCCGGCCGCCGGAGCCGATGCGAGCAGGCCTGCCGCGACGACGATGCCGAACAGGGCGCGCGCCGCGGTCGTCCACGTCGTCGATGCGTGCTGTGGGGGCATTCGACCTCCCGGGCGACGGGTTTGCCTAATCGGTGGCAACGACGGTGCTCCGGAGGCAAAGATAAGCACAGTCCGAGGCGCTGAGTGAGGAGCACCCGTGGAACAGATGAAATTCGATGTGCTGATCGAGATCCCCTCCGGCAGCAAGAACAAGTACGAGGTGGATCACGAGTCCGGCCGGCTCCGGCTGGACCGGATGCTGTTCACGTCGACCCGCTACCCGCAGGACTACGGCTACATCGAGGACACGCTGGGCCTGGACGGCGACCCGCTCGACGCCCTCGTCATCGTCCGCGAGCCCACCTTCCCGGGCTGCCTCATCGAGTCGCGCGCAGTCGGCATGTACCGGATGAGCGACGAGGCCGGTGGCGACGACAAGGTGCTGTGCGTGCCCTCGAGCGACCCGCGGATGGATCGCGTGCACGACCTCGATGACGTCTCCCCCTTCCTGATCCGCGAGATCGAGCACTTCTTCCTGATCTACAAGGACCTCGAGCCCGGCAAGTCGGTCGAGGGCGCCAGCTGGGTCGGCCGAGACGCCGCGGAAGAGGAGATCAAGGCCTCCTACCAGCGGTACAAGGACACTGCGGGCCACTGAGATGCCCTCCGCATCCGCGACCCTGCTGAGTCGGCTGCAGCACTCCGGCGGGCAGGTCGTGGTGCTGCATGCCCCGCCGGAGTTCAAGCCGGTCATGGACAAGTGGCGCTCCGACGGGCTGCCGGTCTCGCAGCGGCGCACGCCGGGCAGCAGGTTCGTGCTGGCGTTCGTGCTTTCCTGCGCTGACATCGAGCGCCTGGCGGGCGCCATCGTGACCAGCGTCGGCCGCGACGGGATCCTGTGGTTCGCCTACCCGAAGAAGTCGTCGCGACGCTACCGCAGCGATATCGCGCGCGACGACTCCTGGGCCGTGCTCGGTCGGATGGGCTACGAGGGCGTGCGGCAGGTCGCCATCGACGATGACTGGAGCGCGCTGCGCTTCCGCCACGTCGACGCGATCCGGTCGCTGACCCGGGATCCGTCCCGCGCCATCAGCGAGGCGGGCCGGGCCCGCACGTCAGCCAAGCCGTAGCAGGCGCGTCGCACATACTGGGGCGGTGTCGATGCGGCTGCCCGGGACGTCCCCGGTCACGGGCTGGCCGTGGTTGGTCGAGTTGGGCATCGTGCTGTGGGTCTCGCTTGGTGCCAGCGCCGTGCGGTCGCTGCTCAACCTGGTCAACCGACTCACGCTGGACGTGCCGCTGTCGGAGCAGACCGCCACCATCGTGGGGGCAGTGACACCCGACCGGCCGGCCCTCGACTTCGCCTACCAGATCGCCGGCATCGTCCTCGCCCTGGGACCGGTGGCCCTGGTCTGGTACCTCCTGCGGCGCGGCGGCGAGCCGATGGCGGCGATCGGCGTGGACCGGTCGCAGCCGGGCCGGGACGCCGGTCGCGGTGTTGTGCTCGCCCTTGCGGTCGGCACGGTGGGCCTGGCGTTCTACCTGATCGCCTACCAGCTCGGCATCAGCGTCGCGATTGCCGCGGTGACCGCGGAACAGTTCTGGTGGACCACGCCGCTGCTGCTGCTCGAAGCGGCACAGAACGCGGTGGTCGAGGAAGTGATCATCCTGGGATACTTCCTGCATCGCGCCGGACAAGCGGGCCTGAGCGCACCGGTCAGCATCGGCGGTGCCGCCGTGATCCGCGGTGCCTACCACCTCTATCAGGGGTTCGGCGGCTTCGTCGGCAATCTGGTCATGGGGGTCTTCTTCGGCTGGCTGTACACGAAGTGGCGCCGCACGACGCCGTTCGTCATCGCGCACTTCCTCATCGATGCGGCGGCGTTCGCCGGGTACTTCTGGTTGCGCGACACACTGACCTGGCTGCCGTGAGTCGCTGGCTGCCGTGAGTCGCGGCCCGCAGGCCGGGCCGGCGAGCTGGTCAGTGGCTGGTCAGTGGCTGGCCAGCCACTGCTGGTTGAATGCGTACTCCTTGGCGAGGTTCTGCTGCGCCTCGTCGGCCACCAGTTGTTCGATCTTCCCGCCCACCAGCGGGACTGACGCCTTGATGGTGAAGTCGACGTGCCAGTTGGAGGTGTCGGCCCCCGTGCGCTCCATCCGCATGGTCCCGTGGATGGCCACCGGCTTGCCGGGGGAATCGATGACGACGTCGCAGACGTAGTCGTGGCCGGACTTGTGCCACACCTCCCGCTGGATGAGGCGGTTGGTGTCGCCCAGCACCTTCTTGGCGACGTCGGGCAGGTTGGCATCGACCTCCCGCTCGACGGTCAGCCGCCACCCATCACCGGACTCCTGCAGTTCCTGGATGTCCGTCCGGCGGTCGTTCAGCGCCTGGTACTTGGCCGCCTGGTAGTCGCGGTCGAGGTACATCTGCCGCAGGCCCTCGGGGTCGCGGGGGTACGGATCGACGGTTCCAGCCTTCTTCGTCATGCCGATAGCCTGCCAGGGACCGGCCTAGATTCCCAGCGAATCCGCCACACTTCGCACGGCCTCGGCGCTCGCCTTGAGCCCTTCCAGCTCGCTGGCCGACATCGGCACCGGGAACGTCTGGATGACCCCGCGGCGATCCACGATGCTGGGGACCGACAGGCACACGTCGCTGATGCCCTTGTAGTCCTGCAGGTACGACGAGACCATCAGCACCCGGTCCTCGTCGCGGAAGACCGCCTCGACGATGCGGGCGACGGCCAAACCGATCGCGTACCAGGTGGCGCCCTTGCCCTGGATGATCTCGTAGGCCGCGTTCACGACCTGGGAATGGATCTCCTCGCGCGCCTTCGCGTCGATCTTCGGCAGGCCCGGCACGTCCCAGTCCTGCAGGGGGACGTTGCCGACGTTGGCACTGGACCACAGCGCGATCTCGGAATCGCCATGCTCGCCGGCGATGTAGGCGTGCACATTGGCCGGGGCGATATTGAGCCGGTCGGCCAGCAGCGAGCGGAAGCGGGCGCTATCGAGCACCGTGCCGGACCCGAAGACGCGACTGCGGGGCAGTCCGCTGAACTTCTGGGCCGCCATGGTGACCACATCGCACGGGTTGGTCACCAGGATGAGGATCGCATCGGGCGAGTGCGCCACCAGCTGCGGCACCAGCTTGCGCATCATGTTGACGTTGGCGCCCGCCAGGTCCAATCGGGTCTGGCCCGGCTTCTGCTTGGCGCCAGCGGTGATGACGATGACGTCGCTGCCGTCGGTGCACGAGATGTCGGAACTGCCGATGATGTTGCACCTGGGCACGAACGGGGAGCCGTGCTGCAGGTCGAGCACCTCCGCACGCACCTTCTCGGCGTTGATGTCGTAGATCGCCAGAGTGCCCGCCACGCCACGCATCTGACAGGCATAGGCCGTGGTCGCACCGACCGAGCCTGCTCCGACAATGGTCAACTTGGGCCGTCTCACGTCCACCATGGCGAATACGCTAGGGCCGTTCGGGTCTTGTCGCGACACGAGCAGGGGAACAAGCGCCCAGACTCTTGGCCACGTGCCCCGACCGGCGCCGAGACCGGGGAGGACGCATGGACAACGGCGGGGCGGAGCTGGATGCATTCTTCGACCTGCTCTCCGGCTTCGGCACCGCGGCGTTCGCCGTCTCCGGGGCCGCAGCAGCGATGCGGGTCGGCATGGATGTGGTGGGGGTGTCCGTGCTCGCCGTGCTGACCGCGGTCGGCGGGGGCAGCCTGCGCGACCTCGCGATCAACAACCTCCCGATGTGGTGGATCGCCGACTCCTGGGCCGTGTTCGTCGCGCTTGGCTTCGCTCTGCTGCTGGTGCCCTTCCGCAACCGCCTGTCCGAGGATCACGCCCCGGATTCGTGGCGGGTCGTCGTGATCGCCGACGCGCTCGGCCTCGCGGCCTTCGCCGTCACCGGAGCATCGTTGACCCTGTCCCTGGGCTTCGACCCGTGGGTGGCCGTCGTGATGGGCGTCGTCACCGGCACCGGCGGCGGCGTGCTGCGCGACGTGCTGGCCAACACCACGCCGCTCATCTTCGACGGCGGCCAGGTCTACGCCACCGCCGCCCTCGCAGGAGCTGTGCTGCTGGTCGTGCTCACCGAGGCCGGCTGGACCGGGGCGTCGGCGTTCCTGCTGCCGGCCGCCACGGTGGTGGTGATCCGCTTGCTGGCGATCCGCCGCCGCTGGTCGCTGCCGGCGCTGCGCATGGGCCGGTAGGCAGCCGATGGCGCTGGGCTACTGCGCGATGATGCGCTCGCAGCGGCCGATGAGGTGGGCCGCTGCCGCGCCGAATCCGGCCAGGGCCGGGTTGCGGGTCTGCCCGCGCGCGTAGCGGTAGTAGATCTGCTGGACGATGACGGCCAGCCGGAACAGGCCGAACACCTCGTAGAACCCGAACCCCGAGGCCCCCAACTCGATGCCGGCCCCTGCGCAGTAGCGCTGCACGACCTCCGCGCGACCGGGCATGCCGGGCAGATGGGACGGTTGACGGCGGAACGCCTGGAAGATCGGATCGTCGTCGGCCTGGATCCAGTAGGCCAGCGCCCCACCGAGGTCCATCAGCGGATCGCCGACGGTGGCCATCTCCCAGTCGAGGACGGCGCGCACCTGCAGCGGGTCGTCCGGGTCGAGCACGAGGTTGTCCAGGCGCCAGTCGTTGTGGATCAGGCAGCGGCGCACATCGTCGGGCCGACGCTGCTCCAGCCAGCCCATGACATCCTCGCCGTCGGGGCTGTCGGGCAGCCGGGCCGCCCGGTACCGATCGCTCCAGCCGCTCACCTGGCGCTGCACATAGCCAGGACCACGATCCAGGTCGGCCAGGCCCAACTCAGCCGGTTGCAGCGCATGCAGTTCGACGAACAGATCCGTCATCCGGTCGGCGAGCTCGCGGGCCAGGTGCGGGCCGATCACCATGCCCGGGGGCGGATCAGCGCGCAGGATGATGCCCGGCACCCGCTCCATCACATAGAACGGCTGACCGATGACCTCCGGATCGGGGCACTGCGCCACGACCGCCGGCACCGGGAACTTGCCCTGCAGCGCGGCCATGACGCGCGCCTCCCGCCCCATGTCGTGGCTGCCGGCCGCCTTGCGCCCCATCGGCGGCGTCCGCACGACCAGTTCCCGATCGCCGAACGTCAACAGGTAGGTGCGGTTGGAGGCGCCGCCGGGGTACTGCGCCACGGTTGGGGTCCCCTTCGCGCCGGGGACTTCGCGGGCCAGCCAGGCTGCGAGGTCGGCCACCGGCAAGGCATCCTCCTGCCGCAACGGCCCCGGCTGGTCCAGCAGCGACGGATCGCTCATGGCGCGCCCCGCCCTCGCAGGTGCCGGCCCATCTCCAACCGCCCGACATCGCGCAGGTGCACCTCATCAGGGCCGTCGGCCAGCCGCAGCGTCCGCATCCCCGCCCACAGCGCCGCCAAGGGCGTGTCGTCGCTGACCCCGGCTCCGCCGAAGGTCTGGATGGCCCGGTCCAGCACCGCCAACGCCACCCGCGGCGCCACCACTTTGATCGCCGCGATTTCGGTGCGGGCCCCCTTGGCGCCGACCCGGTCGATCATCCAGGCGGCCTTCATGGTGAGCAGCCGGGCCTGCTCGATCTCGATGCGCGAGGTCGCGATCCATTCCCGGATGACGCCCTGGCGCGCCAACGGCCTGCCGAACGCGACCCGGTCGATCGCGCGATCCGTCATCAGCCACAGCGCCCGCTCGGCGGTGCCGATGGCGCGCATGCAGTGGTGGATGCGGCCGGGCCCGAGCCGGGCCTGGGCGATGGCGAAGCCGGCTCCCTCCTCAGATCCGATGAGGTTGGCCAGGGGTACCTCGACGTCGGTGAAGGTGATCTCGGCGTGGCCGTGCTGATCGTCGTAGCCGAACACCGGCAGATTGCGCACGACCTGGACCCCGGGGGTGTCCATGGGGCACCAGCACCATGGACTGCTGCTGATGCACTGGGGCGTCCGGGTCGGTCTTGCCCATCACGATCAGCACCTGGCAGCGCGGATCCATCGCCCCGGTGGTCCACCACTTGCGGCCGTTGATGACGAACACGTCGCCGCGCCGCTCGATCCGCGTGGCGATGTTCGTCGCGTCGGAGGAGGCAACGTCCGGCTCGGTCATCGCGAACCCGCTGCGCATCTCGCCCCGCCAGCAGGGGGCGCAGCCAGCGCTGCTGCTGCTCGCGGACTGCCGAACAGGTGCAGGACCTCCATGTTGCCGGTGTCCGGCGCTGCGCAGTTGATGGCCTCCGGAGCGATGTGCGGGCGACCACCCGGTCAGTTCCGCCAGCGGCGCGTAGTCGCTGCACGGACAGTCCGTGCGCAGGGTCGTCAGCAGTCGGGCAGGAACAGGTTCCACAGGCCCTGGGCGCGCGCCGACCCCTTCAACTCCTCGACAACGGCCGGCACATCGTGCAGCCGACCGGCCGCAGCCAGTTCCACCCGCTGACGCTCGTACACGGCCTCGGCCGGCATCACTTCGTCGTCCATGAAGACCTGCAGTCGATCCAGGTACTCCTGCGACCTCGGGCTCAGTGAGAAGTCCACCGCACGACGCTATCGGGGGCGCGGCCGCGGCCGTGCATCGCCCCGCATCCGGACCGGGGTCGCTAGCGTTGTCCGCGTGAGCGACGTGCGGATTCCGGGACCGGAGCTGCCCGACGGCCGCGAACCGGCGGTGACGACGGCCCGGCTGCGGCCGATCCCGGGCGAGGTGCTCGATCCCCAACCCAAGGTGTTCGACGACGCCCAACGGCTGCTCGACAACCAGCACGCGGCCGCCGGGGTGCTGTTCCGGGCCTGGCACCGCTTCGTGGTGGCCCGCGCCACGCTGCTGGCGGCCGGCACGACGTACTTCCTCTTCCTCTCCCTGATCTCGTTGGCGGCGCTCGGCTACGGTGTGGCCGCACTCATCGGAGCTGCCCAACTGGCCGAATGGCTCACCGCTGCCCTGGACAGCGCATTCCCGGGCCTGGTCGGTCCGGAGGGCATCTCGCCGGAGGCGATCCGGGGGTACGGCACGACGGCCTCCATCGGCGGTCTCGTCGTCATGGCCTTCGCCGGGACGTCCTCGGTGAACGCGGCCAACCAATCGCTGCACATCCTGTACGGCGCTGCGAAGGATCCCCGCAATCTCGCGCTGCTGCGCTTGCGGATGCTGGCGCAGATGGCCCTGATCGGTCCGCTCATTCTGCTGTCCTTCATCCCCGCGGTCGTCATCACCGCCCTGACCGAACCCGTGCGCGAACTGCTGGACTTCACCGCGGCCATCAGCCCCGACCTCCTGCTGGGCGTCTCGGTCCTGGTGGCCGTGCTCCTCAACTACGCCGTCCTGTGGTTCCTCCTCAGCCGACTCGGCGGGATCCGCCCGCCGGCGCGCGCCCTGCGGATCGGCGCCTGGACCGGGGCGGTCATCATCGAGGTCCTCAAGTACGCGATGACGGCCATCATCAGCTGGTCGTTGGGCAAGCCGGAGTACGGGGCCCTGGCTGTGCCCATCACCTTCCTGCTGGTCCTTTACCTGCTCGCCCTGGCGCTGTACGCGATCGGCGCCCTCACCGCTGCGGTGGCGATCAAGCAGGAGGACGAGCTGATGGAGGCCGCCGGGCTGCCGGCCGGGCCGGGCGACGCACCAGCAGAGCACTGAGACGGCTGCTTCAGCGGCGGATCGGCCCGAGCAGCACTGCTTCCACCATCAGAGCCCGAGCTGCATCGAACAATGGCGCCGGTGCCGGGTCCCCCCGGAACCTCCCCACGATGGCCCCCACCGATGCTGCGTTTGCATCCAGCCAGCAGTCCGTGGCGGAGGCCTCTCCCTCATTGATGGCCCGGCCGTTGACCAGGACCGGATCGTAGGTCCACGGCTGTCCGGGCCGATAGCGCCCCCGCAACTGCAGCACTTCATCGCCCCAGGACAGACCGACGTGCTGGTGAATCCCCGGCTCGCCACCGATCCGCAGGCGAGCCCGCAGCGGCACCTCGCCCGACAGCAGCTCGATGCTCACCGAATCCTCGGTGACGGCCCGCCCGGTGACGGTGGGCGGCCCGTTGCGCAGCAGCAGCCATGACAGCGGGTGGCTGAGCGCCTCCAGGAACCACTGCTCGGCGGTGAATGCCGCCGGCAGCTGCACCGCGACATCCAGCGCAATGCGCTGCGGCGCACCGCGATCGGCCACGACCGCGTCCATGCACCGTGCAGACGACAGGAAGCCGAAGGCGTAGTTGACGTACATGCGCCCCTGCGTCGCGGGCAAGCCGCCGGGGTGAGCGCCCATGCCGAGCAACGGCTTCTCGCAGATCAGCTTCGGCTGCGGCAGGGCCCGGATGAGGTCGGCGTGAGTGGCGGCCGGTGTCGCGATGACGACGATGTCCACCGCGTTCAGGCTCGAGATGTCGGCGGTGCCTCGCGGCACGCCCTCCCGCGCAGCGGCAGCCGCGGCGCTGGCATGATCCCGGGCGGCCAGGGCGACGACGTCGCAGCCGGCCTCTCGCAGCCCGCGCAGATGGACCAGACCCCAGTTGGTCCCGACGATGGCGGCGGTGCGCACGCTCATCGGCCGATCCTGGCAGCGCGAAGCATCTGCGATGCCCGCGACACGTCAGCGGAAGACGGTCGACCGCGGGCCCGTCTCGACGGGGACATCGAAATCCTCCAGCCCATGCGTTCCCACGCGCCCCCGGTACAGCACCCACAGCGTGGCGAGCAGGGCCGACCCCACTATCCACAGCGCTAGGAGAGCCGCGATGACCATATACATGTCTTACACCCATATCCACGACTCCGCCCGACAGGCGGCACGGAAGGCGGCTACTGTTCACATTTCCACCAGGCGATTTGCCCCCATTGTCCAAGTGGCAGCTGCGCGATCGACCGTTCCCGCCTCCTAGGCGCATTCCAGGACGGTCTGGCACAGCACATCGGTGGTCGTGGCGAGGTTTTGTCCCTCCGAGTACTCCAGCTCCGCGGTGATCACCCCGATCACTTCGCCGTCACGGTCGACCAGCGGCCCGCCCGAGTTCCCGGGGCCGACGGCCGCATCGGTGGTCACGACACCGTCCTCGGTGTTGGTCACGATCCCGCTGGTGACGGTATCCGCATAGCCGTACGGAGCGCCGATGGCCAGCACGGGATCGCCCACTTCCGGCGGCTCGGCGAAGACTAGCGGCGGCAGTTCGCCGTCGATGTAGAGCAGCGCCACGTCGTTGTCTGCATCATGGTCGGCCAGGATCGTGTCGAACGCCGAGCTGCCCTGCTCCACCGATGCCTGCGGAGCATCGGAGTCCGTGCGCGTGCATTCGGCGATGACGTGGTGGTTGGTGATGATGGCCGTGGGATGGTCCTGCGGCGCACCGAGCACACCGATCGCGAAGCCGGTTCCCTGCGCGTACCCGCAATGCACCGTCACCACCGATGGCGCCACCTGGCGCCGCAGCGCGGCGACGTCCAGCGTTCGCTGCGACTGCGTCTCCACGGTCTGGCCGAGATCGCTGACCGCCCCGGCGAGCGACTCGATGTCCGCTGCCGCGTCTGACAGCCCCTTGGACTGCTCATCGACCGCGAGTCCGGTCGCGGCCAGCGCGCCCTGTGCCTGCGCCAGACGATCCTCTGCCGACTCGGCCCGCCGCTCCATCTCGTCCATGCGCATCCAGAGCAGGACGAAGCCCGCGACTAGCGCCGAGGCCAGGACCCCGACGATGAAGGTGATCGTGGGCCATCCGGGCCCCGTGCCTCCCTGCGCCATTGTGCGTCCTCGTTCCGAATTTCGCTGCTCCTGCAGCCCATCATGCCCCGCCACTGCGACCCCGGCGCCCACCGGCGGCGGGCGAGGGGCATCGTCGAGGCCGAATCGGCCCGCTGTCCGATATGTCGGCGCTGCAACGCTAGCGCTGGCCCGGCTGACCGCTGTCGCCGGGCCGGAAGAGGTGATCGAGGTCCAGAATCCCGGTCTCATAGCCGTGGAACCGGCGGTCGAGGTCGGAGGCGAAACCGGCCCCGGCCTCGGTGTAGATGTCGAACACCGCATCCGCGCCCGCGTGCCGCAACTCCTCCGCGTCGTCGGCGTACTGACTGGTCGCGACGATCCGACCGGTGTAGCCCCTGCTGCGCAGCAGTTCCACGGCCGAGACGTTGGCCTCGTGGGAGGACACGGTAAGGAGCACCCAGTCCAACTCGTTGAGCCCGCCGGCCGTTCGGGACCAGAACTCCGGATCGGCAGCATCTCCGACCACCACGTAGTGGCCCTGCTGCTCCCGGCGCGCGACGACTTCCGGGTCGACGTCGACGCCGAGCACCTTGTCCGGGAACTCCCGCTCCACGGCGGTCAGGGTCGCCTTGCCGATCCGGCCCAGGCCGAAGACCATGACGAGGACCGGTCGCAGGTCCAGATCTTCATCACCGGGGATGCGGGTCGCTCGCTGCCATTTGTGCAGGCGATCGCGCCACCGCTGGAACAGGGCATCCCCGCGCAGCACGATGGGCGAGGCCACCACCAACGACAGGGCGACCGCGATCGAGACCGTCGTGAGCATCGCTTCCGGGAGCAGGCCGTTCTTCACCGATGTCGCCACGACGATGAGGCCGAACTCGCTGTACGTCGTCAGTTCCAGGGAGGCCTTCCAGGCGGTCTGGCCGCGCAACCGCGTCGCGGAGAACAGCGCGAAGAAGCCGAACGCCTTCAGCGGCAGCGCCAGCAGCAGGACGACGCCCAGCAGCGCCCCCGCCGGGTCGATCTGCGCTCCCAGGCCGACGCCCACGAAGAATCCCGCCAGGAACAGATCCTTGAAGCTGTCCATCATGCGGCTGAGCTCATCGGCCTTCGCCGACCCTGCCAGCAGCAGCCCCGCGGCCAGGGCCCCGAGATCCCCCTTCAGCCCGACCAGTTCGAACAGCCCGGCCCCGCCGGCCGTCACCACGACTCCGAAGAGCACGAGCAGCTCGCCGTGGCCGCAGGCGCGCATGAGGCGCTGCAGCGGGGTGCGCAGCAGGGGCAGCGCCAGCAGCGCGACCATCCAGACACTGGGCCGCTTCTCCGCATCGATGACCGCGAGAAAGGCCACGGCCACAATGTCCTGGATGATGAGCACGCCGAAGGCGATCCGGCCGTGACGGCTGCGCTCAGCGCCCTGCGCCTCCAGCACCTTGGCGGCGAACACCGTGCTGGAGAACGACAGCGCGAGGGCGAGGGTCACGGTGGCGGGGCCATCGAGGTCGGCCAGCGGCCCGAGTCCCAGCAGGACGCCGGCGAAGAGCACCGCCGACAGCAAGGATCCGAACAGCACGACGTGGGCGACGGCCACCCCCCACACCTCGGTCCGCGTGAACACCGACAACGACAGGTGCAGGCCGATGGTGAAGAGCAGCAGCAGCACGCCCAGATCGCTGACTTCGTCCAGGAAGGCGGTCGGCTCCACACCCATGGCGTTGAGGACGAAGCCCGCCACCAGGAAGCCGACCAGCGGTGGTATCCGCAACCCTTTGGCCAGCAGCCCGAAGAGGAGAGCGGCGAGGATCCAGATCGGATCTCCTGGGAGATCCGCCAGAAGATCGCTCACCCCCGTAGCAAACCATTCCCGCGGCGATAAGTCTGCTCGACGCAGGTCCGGCGCGGCGCACTGCTACTGGTTCCGGGCCGCCAACCGGGCGAGGAGTCGCAGCACCTCCAGGTAGATCCACACGATGCTGGAGACCACGCCGAATGCCGCGTACCACTCGGCCTGCTTGGGCACACCGGCCCGCACGCCCTGCTCGACGTAGGTGAAGTCGACCAGCAGCGTCGATGCCGCCACCGCAAGGATGAGCAGCCCGACGAGGATCGCGACCGGCGAGGAGCCCCACAGGAAGTCCCAGCGGAAGCCGAACAGCGAGAAGATCCAACTGGCGAAGTAGAGCAGCCCGATGCTGAACACCAGCACCGAGATGATCTGGGCCCCGCGGGCCGTGACCCGGAACTTGGCGACCGAGAAGAGGATCAGCACGCCGAAGGCGATCGCCATGGTCCCGAGCAGCGCCAAGCCGACGATGCCGTCGAAGACCTCTTCGTAGAACCGCGAGATGGCCCCGATCCACAGGCCGTTCAGCACCGCGTAGCCGAGTCCGGCCACCAGGGCCAGCCTGGGGTTGTGGACGGCCGCGATGGTCAGCCCGATCAGGATGAAGAATCCGATCAGGTAGATCAGGCCGGAACCGCGGCCGGTGAAAGTGTCCGCGTTGGACCAGCCGACCGCGGCGAAGCCCGCAATGAGGAGCAGGAAGAACGCCGCCTTCACCGCCACGCCGCCGTAGGTCATGGTCGCGGCCCGGGTCGGGAACGCGCTGCGGATCTCCCCCGACGACCAAGTCGCATCGTTCAGCATCTCCCGCGACATACGACTCCTCCTGGTCTGGGCGCACGGCCATCATGCCCGCGCCTGGGCCACCGCTCCGACGGCAGGGGTGCGGCGCATCAGTTCTGCCGCAGATCCCGCCGGTTGAAGGCGGGCACTGCCGCTGCGATGAGGATCGCCGCCAGCGATACCAGCACCAGGGCGTGGCCCCACGGCATGCCGTTGAGCAGCGGATCGCTGGACAAGTAGGAGAAGTTCGGCGTCCAGCGCTCCAGCCCCGCCGCCGACTCGCTGAACGGCAGGAACGCATTGGCCACATGGGAGGTGAGGGCCAGTCCGACCGCCGCCCACACCGCCACGCGGGCCCGGCCGGTGGCTGCGCTGAGCAACAGCGCCGCCGCACCGAACACGATGCCCAGCAGCGCCACCAGCAGGCATGTCGCCGCGACGTTGGCCAGATTCATCCCGAGCCCGCCGATGAGGTTGCCCGCGGCGACGCCGAGGAAGGTGATCGCGCCGATCGCCAGGCCGAACAGCACCATCACGAGTGCCTTCTGCAGCAGCACCGCGGTCCGGCTGACCGGGTTGGCCAGCAGCAGCCCCATCGTGCGGCGCTCCTCCTCGCCGGCCACCGAGCGGGCGCCGATGAGGATCGTCAGGATCATGACCGCGATCGGCGCCATCATGCCGAACGTCTCCAGCTGGTAGAAGCCCTCCGGGGTGGACATGTCGCCGCCGCCGAACAGGGCGAGCAGCTCGGCCGGCAGCGCATCGCCCAGCGACAGCAGCGCGTCGTCCATCGCCGGGTACATGGCGCCGATGAGCACCCCCATCAGCAGGAACATCGTCGCGCCGACCACGACCAGGAGGCCCTGGTAGTCGGAGGCGGTCTTGACCCAGATCGCCGAGACCCGCGCCGACCCGGCCAACCGATCCACGAGCGCCCCGGTGGCGGGCAGCGCGCGCAGTCGGTCGACCAGCGTGACCGGCGTGGACCGTTCCCGCAGGTCACGGCGGTTGACGCCGATGAGGGCGGCGACGGCGAGCAGCCCCGTCGCGCCGAGCAGCACCAGGATGTGGCCCCAGTCGATGCCGTTGCCGAGCGGATCGCTGCCGTTGAAGTAGTACCAGGGGAAGGCCCTGGCGGCATCGGCGATGTCCGGGAACATCGGCAGCAGGCCCACCGCGAAGAACGACACCACCATGACCCCGGCCGACACCCCCGCCGCCAACCCGCTGTTGCCGGTCCAGGCGCCGACGGCCAGCGCGAGGAACCCGAAGAACAGCGTCGCGGCCAGCATGTGGAGCATGAGCGCCGGGAGGTTCTGACCGGTGGTATCCACGCCCAGCGCCGCAGGCACGATCAGGCCGCCCGCCCACAGCAGGGCAACGGCGAGCGCGCTGAGCGTGACCAGTGCCGCGGCCTTGGCCAGGAGCACCTCGGTACGGCTCTTCGGGTTGGCCAGCAGCAGGCCGATGGTGCCGTTGCGCTCCTCGCCGGCGATGGCGCCGGCACCCATCGCCAGGGCCAGCGAGAACAGCACCAGTGCGCCGTAGGAGGTGTACACGGCGCTGTAGGCGAGGCTGCCGACGTCGGTGTCCTCCTCGATGCCGATCATCGACCGGAACGCCTCGGGCAGGCTGGTGTAGATCGACAAGTCGATGTCGCGGTAGACGGCCATGGCCATGAGGAGGAACGCGATGAGGACCAGCGTCCCGATGACGACGCCGCGCAGGCGGTCGGTGGCGGCCTTGGTGTAGACGTTGGCGAGCATCACAGAGTCGCCTCGTCGTGGTAGTAGGTCAGGAAGATCTCTTCCAGGTCGGCATCCTGGGTGCTCACATCGCGCAGCTGGTGGCCGCTGGTGGCGGCGAGCAGGTCGGGCATTTGCCCGTCGAAGGACACCGTGGCCCGCCCGCCGTCGGTCAGGAGTTCGCGCACGCCGGCCACGGCGGCCAACTCGCGGTCCGGGACGGGCCCGCCGAACTCCAGCTCCACGCGCCGGATCGCCTTGCGCCGCAGGTCGGCGACCGCCTCCAGCGCGATCAGCCGGCCATGCCGGATGATGCCCACCCGGTCCGCGACGCGCTGCACCTCCGACAGCGTGTGGCTGGACAGGAACACGGTGCGGCCATCCTCGGCGACCTCGCGCAGCATCATCTGGAACTCGCGCTGCACCAGCGGGTCTAGACCGGTGCTGGGCTCGTCGAGGATCAGCAGGTCCGGCACGTTCATGAAGGCCTGGATGAGGCCGACCTTCTGGCGGTTGCCCGTGGACAGATCGCCGACCTTCTTCGACAGATCTGCGCCGAGCCGCTCGGCGAGCTGATCGACGACGGCCCACTCCACGCCGCCGCGCAGGTTGGCGAAATAGGTCAGCAGATCCCGGCCGGTGAGGTTCGGGTACATGGCCAGGTCGCCCGGCAGGTACCCGATGCGGCGGCGGATCGGCACCGACTCGGCATGGGTGTCCATCCCGAGGATCTCGGCACGGCCCGACGTCGGGCGGATCTCATCCAGGATCGTGCGGATCATGGTCGTCTTGCCCGCGCCGTTGGGACCCAGGAAGCCGAACACCTCCCCCGGGCCGATGTCCAGCGTGAGGTCGTCCAGCGCCTCGACCTTGCCGTAGTGCTTGGTGAGCTGCTCGGTGCGGATCGCGGGAGTCTGCTCGGTGCGGATCGCGGGAGTCATGGGGAGTCCTCCGTTTCTTGGGTGGTGCTGGATGCATCGGCCATGGACGCGCGAGTTCGCTCGGCGAAATCCGGCGCCAGCAGCCCGTTGCCGTACAGCTCGTAGACCGTTGCGAGGTAGTGCCGTGCCGCCGCCGACTCGCCGAATGCGGGATCGGTCGGATCGACGCCGAGCAGCCGCTGGAGATGCCGATGCAGCACCAGGCCGCCCAGCCCCCACAGCATCAGCACCGCGGCCCGGGCGCGCGGGGCATCGCTGGGCTGCACCATCCCGGCCGCCACGCCCTGCTCCAGGTACGCCACGGCGTCGTCGATCAGCTCGTCGACCAGCCGGGCCACCGCTGGCGAGTCCTCGGTCAACACTGCCGCCAGGTAGGCCGCCAACGGCTGGTCATGTCCTCGCCGGATGGCAGCCAGCAGGTCCAGTGCGGGTCCAGTTGCGATGGCCTCGGACTTCAGCCTGCGGATCTCCGCTGCGACGTAGTGATCGCACTGCGCGCGCAGCGCCTCCACGGACCCGTAGTGGTGGATCACCAGCGCCGGCGACACCGATGCCGCCGCCGCGACCTTGCGCACCGTGAGCCGGGCCGGACCCTCGGCAGCGATGGCGGCGATCGCGGCGTCGCGGATCCGTGCCCGCGCGGTACGGTCGGCGGCGCGCTCACCGGTGGAGACTGAACGCATGTTCACCATACTAAACAGATGTTCAGCACCCGGTCCAGCCGACGGCTACCGGTTCGGAGGGGTGATCCACCACGCGGGGTGCGCCAGCGCCCCTGGCGGTTTCGGGTGGTCGGGATGCCGGCGGGTGAAGCGCCACCGACCCAGTTCGGTCTGCCGATGGTGCACCCAGCACAGGCTGACGAGGTTGTCCAGATCCGTCGGCCCGTCCATCGCCCACGGCACCACATGGTGCGGTTGGGTGTACGGCGCGGCCACTGCGCAGCCCGGGATCACGCAGCCGCCGTCCCGCAGCCGCATGGCACGGCGCTGCGCCGTGGTGGCCAGCCGCACCGATCGCCCCACGGCCAAGGGTTCGGCCGGCGTGTCGGCGATCCGGCCCAGGAAGCCCGTCGGCTGCTGCTCCACGAGCACTGGGCTCACCGCGGCGCAGCACAGCCCGAACCGCACCGTGGCGTCGCCAGCCGGCCGGCCTGCCACCATCGACCCGCCATGCGGCCTGCGTGCCCGATCCACACCGTGCTCGGCTGGGTCCCGCGAGGCCACCCGGTGCGCCTCCGCAACGGGCACGGCCAATGTCAGCGCCGCCGGCAGGCCCCCGCCGCTGGGCAGCCCGTGCGCTCCGGCCCGCGCCACCAGGGCCGCCAGCGCATCTGCTCGCCGCTGCCCCGGCGACACGCCGTCATCGGCCGCCCGCAGTTCCTCGGCGAGCGCATCGATCGCCCGGGTGAAGGCGTCGGCCTCCGCCTGCGGCAGGAACCCCTGGAACACGATCCCGCCACCGGTCACCGTTGACCAGGCCAAGTGCCGCGCTGCATGATCGGATGCCTCGTCCTGGTCCGGGTCGCCGGGATCCAGGGCATCCACGGTCGCCGCCACCACGCGCCGGGTCTCCCGCACCCCCAGCGACGGCAGGTGCGGCAGCACGGCGGCCACCAACTGCTCGCGCAACTGCGGGGTCGGCAATCGCACGCAGCCGTCCCGCAGCGCGGCCACCTGATCAGTCGTGGCCGTGCCCTGCCGCCAGGCATCGGCGATCTCTGGATGCTCCTGCGCGAACAGCCCCAGCCGACGCAGCGCCCCGGCCTGCGCCCCCGGCACGCCCTGCTCCGCCGCAGCGCCTCGGACATCGGTCGGCGGCGGGCCCTCCCGCTCCAGCGCCGCCATCCGCAACGCCAGCTCGCGTTGCAGTCGCGCCACAGCAGACCCCAGCGCAGCCACCTGCCCGGTCAGTACGTCGACCGATCCCAGCCCTGCGGGAGTCGGCCACCGTGAAACGGCGGCCACCGCCGCATCCAACGCGGCCACGCCGGCAGGCGCCTCGGTTGCCACAGCCATCGCGAACCCCCCAAGCCCAGACCATGCCCTCACCTCGGACCGTACAAATGTTCGAAGCGCGCCGTGCGGCTGTCGGCCCAGGCTGTGGAAACGTCAGGCCCTGTGGACAAGCAAGAACGGCAGTCCGCGCGACAACAGCGGCAAGCCGAAGCTGAGGCCGACCAGCGTGTCGGCCGCCACCGGCCGCAACTCGTCCCGGACCGATCGCCACGGCCACCTGGCGTCCGGCGCGTAGGTGGCGACGATCGCCCGGCGACCATCGACGACGGAAGGCTCGATCCGAGCGGTCATCGGCAGCGATGGGACCAGGCGGCCTCCCCGCCGACAGATGTTGGATCCCCGGACGACATCGGCCCCCGTCGCCGGAAGCGGGAACCGCTTGCCGGCCCAACCCGGCATGCCGAGCACCGCGACCCCGAGCGGGCCGCCCCAGCGCAGCCACGCCGGCCCGAGGTAGGCCGCCTGGTGGAGGCCGACCACAGAAGCCAGGTCCGGCTCCTCGGCCTCCGCGAAGACCTGCCGCCACGATGGCAGCGATCCACTCCGATCCATGACCGTCACTCCTCACCCCCCGCCAGCCGTGCCATCGCGCGCTCAGCGAGGGCAGTGATCGTCAGGCTGGGGTTGACACCGATATTGGCCGGCACCACCGAGCCGTCGGCGACGTACAGCCCCGGGTAGCCCCACACCTGAAGGTCGGGGGAAACGACGGAGGTGCGATCGTCGCTGCCGAGCCGGGCCCCGCCCAGCAGGTGAGCCGTCGCCCCGATGCCCGCCAGCGCACCCAGCGAGCCGAAGGCCCGACCGCCGCTGGCCGCCGCGAACGCCCGAGCGGCATCGTCGGCGACCGGCAGGTGCGTGGCCGGCGCCTGCCCCTCCACCTGGGTCTGCAAGTGCCAGCCAAGGGGCGAGCGCCGATACCGCAGGCGCAGGCTCGGGCTGTGGCCGCCGGGACTGTGCTGCATCACCGTCAGCATGGTGCTGCGCGCGCCCCAGCCTCGCCCGCGCCATCCGTCCAGCGTCCGACCGGGGTGGCGAGCCATCGCGGCGAGGGTGCCGCGGATGCGCTCGGCGCGGCGCTCGCCGGCAACCAGGGGCCCGACCAGGAACCGATTGATGCCATAGGAGTCCGGCAGCCGGTTCTGCGTCGCATGGGTGTGATCGTTGGGCCAGAAGTCGGAAGAGATGGCCGCGCCGTCGCGACGCAGGTCCAACCCGTCCGCTACGGCGGCCCGGGGCTGCAAGACCCCGGTGAACGCCTCGCTGTTGGTGAGGACGGCATGGCCCAAGGCCGCGGAGAGATCCGGCAACGTGCCGTAGCGATCTCGGCAGGCCAGGAGCAACTCGACCGTCCCCAGCACGCCGGCGGCGACCACGACCTCGCTGGCTGTCACCACGGTGCGGGCGGTCTGGCGACCTCGCTGCAGCGGATCCACCAGACCGACTCGGTACCCGGCCCCGTCGGGCAGCGGGGCGATCCACACCGCCTTGCTGCGCGGACGGATCAGCGCCCCTTTCCGTTCCGCCTGCGCCAGGTACGTCAGGTCCAGACTGTTCTTCGCCCCGACATCGCATCCCGACAGGCAACGGCCGCATCGGGTGCAGGCCGCGAAGTCGATGCCCTGGGGCACCGAACCGAACGTGTCGCCGACCCCCATCCGCTCGGCCGCCTCCTGCAGCCACTGGTCCTGTTGTCCGCGGAACGGGTTGCTGGCGACGCCCAGCATGCGTTCAGCAGTCGCGTAGTGCGGCGCCAGCTCAGCAGGCCAGTCCAGGCGGCAGCCCTGCCAGCCGGTGTCCTGCCAGGCAGCAGACGCCGGCCGGAGCAGGACCGCGGCGTAGACCAGGCTGCCACCGCCCACGCCGACGCCCGACAGCGCGATCATGTGCCGGAAGACCGATTGCCGGAAGTACCCATGCGCGCCGATGCCCGGCGACCACAGGAGGTGCCGGAATGAGGACGCGCCGGCGCGCATCCGCTCCGGGCTCACCCGCTGGCCCATCTCCGCGACAATCACCCGGCGGCCCGACTCGCAGCGACGCAGCGCCGCCACGCTGCCCCCGAAGCCGGAGCCGATCACGAGCGTGTCGCATTCCACGGATGCTGCCATCGCTGCCTCTCACGTCCATGATCATCGACCAGCGGGGCAGGACCCGCAGCCCCCCGCCCCTGTCCGTCCAGCGCTTCGGGTCGGCGAGCAACGCGCGGCGCAAGGCGGGTCCTGCGGCGGGGGCTAGCGGTCCGGGGCCGCGCTGCGCTGGGCTGCTTGGGCGGCGAGCGCCTCGTGGACCTGGGACAGAACCACCGACCCCTCCCCCACGGCTGAGGCGACCCGCTTGATGGACCGGCTGCGCACGTCCCCGACCGCGAAAACCCGGGGCACACTGGTCTCCAGGGGCAGCCGCGGCCGTTCCAGCGGCCACGGCGCATCGCCGTCGGCGACATCGGCGCCGGTCTGCACGTAGCCCCAGCGGTCCCTGGCCACCGTCGACGGCAGCCAGTCGGTGCGCGGCTGGGCGCCGATGAGCAGGAACAGCCCACCGGCCGGCACGGTCTCGCGCTCGCCGCTGCGGCGGTCCTGCAGCACCAACCGCTCCAGGTGGCCCTCGCCCCCGCCGCCCACGACCTCGGTGTGGTATCGCACTGAGACGTTGGGCGCGGCGTCGATCTCGTCGCGCAGGTACTGCGACATGCTCTCGGCCAGGCTTTCCGCGCGGACCACCACGGTGACCGCGTTGGCGTAGCGCGACAGGTACATGGCCGCCTGCCCGGCGGAGTTGCCGCCGCCGACCACGTAGGCGTCGTGGCCGGCCAGTGCCCGGGCCTCCGAGATCGATGCGCCGTAGAACACCCCCGCCCCGGTCAGCGCCTCCAGTTCTGGCACGTCGAGCCGCCGGTACGACACGCCGGTCGCCAGGACGACCGCCCGCGCCCGCACTTCCTCGCCGCTGGACAGCGCCACGACGAGGTGGTCGCCATCGGGGCGCAGGCCCTGCACCTCCTGGGTGAGCAGGAAGCCGGTGCCGAACACCCACGCCTGCTGGTAGGCGCGCTGCGCGAGCTCGGCGCCGCTGATGCCGCGGGAGAACCCCAGGTAGTTGCGGATCAACGAGCTCGAGGCGGCCTGGCCGCCGATCGACTCCCGCTCCACGACCAGCGTCTTCAACCCTTCCGAGGAGGCGTACACGGCGGCGGCGAGGCCGGCCGGTCCGCTGCCCACCACCACGACATCCACCTCGCCCCGCTCCGCAACATCGGTCCGCACGCCGTACGCCGCGACCAGTTCCGCGTTCGTGGGATCGATGAGCACCCGGCCGCCCCGCACCACCACGACCGGGCGGTCGGCCGGCGCATCTGCGCGCGCCAGGATCGCCGCGCCCTCCGGCGAGTCGGACTCGTGGAAGGCATGCGGCACTCCGTTGCGGACCAGCAGGCTGGCCAGGTCGTGGACCCGGCGGGACTGCGCATGGCCCACGATCGTGACCTCGCGCGGCACCGGGGACGCCGCCCGCTCCCACTCCAGCAGGAACTCGGTGATGGTGCGGTGGAAGTACTCGTCCTTGGCATGCCACGGCTTCAGGACGTAGTAGTGGATGCGGCCCAACCCCACCAGTTGCGGGATCTCCTCGGCGAGCGCGGGATCACCCCACGCCCCCCAGTCCACCAGCAGGCCGCGCTTGGTGTCGGGGAACCAGCGCGCGACCCGCCCGAAGAAGGCGTCGGCCTGCAGGTCGGGCAGTCGCTGATCGGCCAGCACGATGGCCACCTGCCGCCCCTGTTCGCGACACTGCTGCAGCACGGCCAGCTCCGCCTCGGCAGATGGGCAGCACACGATCTCGTAGTCGCTGCTGTAGCGACGCCGCAGCTCTGCCTCGACGTGCGGGTCGCGCTGCGGGTCGGCCACCGCGACCACGATGGCGGGCAGGGCGGCGGGCTGGTCGGACCCCGGATTCATGCTGATCGGGTCCCGTCGTGGCTCGGGCTGTCCCGCGCCTCGGGCAGCTTGAGGAGCACCTCGTCGGCGTAGCACCAGATCCAGTCTTCGCCCGGTTCGAAGGACTGCATCAGGACGTGGGGAGTGGTCGCTCGCATGCGCCTTCGCGTGCTGCCGGGGGGAACCGTCGCAGCACAGGATCCGGCCGCACAGCAGGCAGCGACGCAGGTGCAGCCAGTCGTCGTGCTCCGGCAGGCAGTCCTGGCAGCCGTTGCCGTCCGGAGCAGCCCCAACAAGTCCCGGCGTCACCGGGACGGCGTCGATGTGGTGACAGATCGCCATGCCGGTCACTCTGCCAGGACGCCGCGCGGCCAGGATAGCACCGGGCACAGGATCATCGACGAGCGGCGGGGTCTCGGGGTCCAGCACTCGGACCACACCGCGGCCGTAGGCACCCAGCGCCTCGCCGACGGCGCCATAGAACGTGGGGAAGGCGTAGATCTGGTCCACCAGGACGCCCACCGGCACCCGGGCGCGGATGGCCAGCGCGAGGAAGCCGAGCACATCGGAGGCCCGCGGGCCCACCACCGAGGCCCCCACCAGTCGATCCTGCGACCGATCAGCGATGAGCGTGATCGACCCTTCGTTGCCGGTCCGGTGCAGCCAACCGCGGAAGGTGGCGCCGAGCCGCTTGTGCACGACGGAGACGTCGTGCCCGGCGGCCCGCGCGGCCGCCTCGGTGAGCCCGACGGCACCGACCTCCGGGTCGGTGAAGACCGCCCGCGGGATCACGTCGTAGCTGGCCGGTTGCGGGTCAGCCCCCAGGATGTCCGCGACCGCGATCATGCCCTGATAGAGCGCAACCTCGGTCAGCATGGCGACACCGGTCACATCGCCGATCGCCCACAGCCCGTCGGCGGCCCGGAGCCGATCGTCCACCACCACGAAACCGCGATCGGTCGCCGCACCGGCGCCGGTCACCCCCAGCGTGTCGGCATCGGCGCGGCGGCCGGTGGCGACCAGGATGCGCTCAGCGGCGAACTCGGTGCGATCGGCGAGGTGGACGGCGGCGCCGTGGTCCGAGCGGGACACCGCGACGACTGTGGCAGCGGTTCTCACGGTCACGCCGTCGGCGGCCAACGCCTCAGCGACCGCCTGCGACGTGGTCGGTTCCTCCGCGGCCAGCAACCGGTCGCGACCCTCGACGATCGTGACGTCGACGCCGAACCTGGCGAAGATCTGTCCCAGTTCGCAGCCCACGGCACCGCCGCCGAGAATGACCAGCGAGCCCGGCAGTTCCTCGGCCGCGACCGCTTCCCTGCGTGGTCCAGTACGGCACGTCCGCCAGTCCGGGGATCCGCGGGATAATCGGCCGGGATCCGGTGGCCACCAGTACCCCGCGGCGCGCAGTGACCTCGGTGTCGCCGACTTTGACGGTGCGAGGCCCAGTCACCGTGCCGCGCCCGCGGATGAGCCGGCCGCCGCGGCTGGTGAACCGCTCCTCGCCGCCGGCGTCCTGCCAGCCGCCAGTCACTTCCTCCCGCAGCCGTCGGGCCACGACCGTCCAATCCGGCGTCACCGAGACGCTGCCGACCAGCCCGTCGGCGCGCCGCGCCTCTGCCACCAGGCCCGCCGAGCGCGCCAGCGATTTGGTCGGCAGGCAGGCCCAATAGGGGCATTCGCCACCGATGAGCTGCTCCTCCACGCCGACCACGTCCAGCCCGGCGCGGGTCAGCCGCAGCGTGGCATCCTCCCCGCAGGTCCCCATGCCCAGGACGATCACATCGCAGGTCTCGGTCATCGCAGCCACCTCCGCCTCTGCAGTCACCCTGACAGAAGCGCACGGCAGGTTGCCCTGGCTGCACGTGGGTCAACGGCGGTGGTGCCACTCCGCATCTAGCGAGCGCAGCGCCTGGGTGCCAAACCCCTTCACCTCGTGCTCGCCGAGCTCGGTGCAGACGAACTCGTCGCCGATGAGCGCATGCGTCGCCGCAGAGATGACGATCTGCATCGGCTCGGCGATCGCCTCCATCCGGGCGGCCATGTTCACGCCGGGGCCGAAGATGTCATACACGTACTTCTGCACGCCGACGATGGATCCGACCACCGGCCCGCTGTGGATACCGATGCGGCCCAGCCACGGCTCGTGCCGCGACTCGTTGCGCTTCTGCAGGTAGCGGCGCATGCGCAGCGCCACCCGCGCGATCGCCTGGGCATGCTCCTCGTTCGGCTCCGGCAGTCCGCTCACCGCCATGTAGGCGTCGCCGATGGTCTTCATCCGCTCGCATCCGAACAGCTCGACGATCCGGTCGAACGCGGAGAACATGTCGTTGAGCTCCGAGACCAGTTCCCCGGGATTGCGCGAGACGGTCATCTCGGTGAAATCGACGAAGTCCAGCATCAGGATCGTGGCGTCATCGAAGCGCGCAGGGCTGACCGAGCCGAAATCCTTCATCTCCTCGAAGACCGCGCGAGGCATGATGTTGAGGAGCAGCTTCTCCGCCCGCTCCTTCTCCCGCTGCAGTTCCCGGGCGTTCTTCTCCGCCATCTTGGAGTAGGAGTCGAGCATGTACTCGGTCTCCTTGGCCTTGGTGACATCGACGGCCTCCACGATCGCCACCGACTGCCCCGACAGTTCCGCAGCATGGAACGACAGCGCCAACGACAGGGTGCGCGGACCGGAGGCCACTTCGACATCCAGGGCGTAGGGGCGGCTGCGCTGGATCCGGTCGGCGGCCCGCTCGGCGTCCATGCCGGGGATCCGCTGCACGATCGGGCCGTCCGGATCGGCCGGGTCCGGGGGGAACACCTCGAAGAACCGCGCCGTCTCGGCCAGCGGCCGCCAGGTCAGCGGATCGACGACGGCGAAGATGGCGTGCACCGACTTCAGCAGGTCGCGGGCGAACGCCTCCGACAGCGGCAGCTGCTCCGATGGATCCGATGGATCGCTCATGCCGAGACGATGATCGACTGTCGGGCCCGCAACTCGTGCTCCACCGCGGCGACTTCCGACGCCGTGTACCCGTGGTCCTCCAGCGTCTCGGTCATGGTGAGCACCATCTCGTCGAACGCCGGGGCGGTGATCTTCATGCGGGCGTGCACCCGCTCCAGATGATCGTCGCTGTAGCTGGCCGGACCGCCGAGCATGAAGGACACGAAGCGGGTCTGATGGTCGACCAGCCGCTTCATGTCGGTGTGCGCGAAGTAGGGGGCCAGGATCTCGGAGTCGAGGACCCGTTCGTAGAACGAGGACACCACTTTGCGCACGGACGCGAAGCCGCCGTGGCTCTCGTAGATGGTCTGTGGCACCGGGTTCACCTGCCCTTCGGGTCGACGCGCCGTCGTTGCCGGCTCGTGCGCACGACTGCCCGTCAGCATAGCCACGGGGGCTTGGGTGTAGCCGATTCTGCGCTTCGGCCGGTCGGCCGGCCGGCCGGCCTGCTGCGTACCATCCTGCTCGTACCCTGGGCCCTGGACGCCCTGACCTGGCAATGGGCGTTCGCCGTGCTTGCGCCGGGACCGTTCCTGGGGATCCTGGCCATGCCGCGGCTGCAGCGCAGTCCGCTGGCCCGGTTGATCGACATGGGGCGCGGGTGAGGGAGGGACCGCGATGACCGCACCGACTGCACTGGTGACCGGGGGCAACCGCGGGATCGGACTGGAGGTGGTCCGGCAACTGGCCGGGCTCGAGGTATCGGGTCTCCCTCGGCAGCCGCGACGCGGCGGCCGGCGAGCGGGCAGCGTCCGGCGCGGCGGGCGATGTGCGGGCGCTCCGACTCGATGTCACCGACGGTCAAGCATCGACGCTGCGGCGGCGGCGGCGATTGCAGCCGACGTCGGGGCGCTGGATGCTCTGGTGAACAACGCCGCCCTTCACGACGACACTTGGCAGTCGGCCACGGACCCGGATTTCGCCATCGTTGGGCGGACCGGGCGGACGTCCGGTACGTGAGGGCGCCGCCGGGATCGTGTGGGCCGCCACCCTCGGCGATGACGGCCCGACCGGCGGGTTCTTCCGGGACCGCCGGCCCATCGCCTGGTAGACCGCAGGTCAGCTGCGTGCTGGTCCGTGCCGGCCCGGTGCCGGCCCGGTGCGGCCCGCCGACCCCTTGCGCGGGCCTTTCCGGTATGCGAGGGTCGGGATTCGCGACGAGAGGGATCACCATGAAGGCCAAACTCGCTGTTGGGGTACTCGCTGCAGGATTCGCCATCGGGGCGATGGCGCCCCCGCTTCGGCTCATCCGCTCAATCCCCCCGGCAACGACAAGACGATCGCGATCGGCGGCCCGCTCGGCTCTGCGATGCCCGGCGACGGCGCGCAGGGCCACTGGCGCGGCATCGACTGCCACGCCGCCGACGGCCCGGCTCCCATCACCAAGCTGGGCATCTGCATCGACTAGGGGCGGCGCACAGCGCCTTCGGATATGCCCGTTGATCGCGACGATTTCCCGGCGACCTGCTGGGAATCGTCGCGATCAACGCGTCTCGGGAGGCAGCAGGCCGGCTAGCCGATCTGCTCCAGGACCTGGCTGACGGGGTAGATCGCGAAGTAGACGACGAAGGCAGCCGCCACCGCCCACAGCAGAGGTTTCACCTCGCGGGCCCGTCCGGTGGCCAGCATGAGCACGGCGTAGCTCACCAGGCCGGCGCCGATCCCGTTGGCGATGGAGTAGGTGAACGGCATGACGATGATCGTGAGGAACGCGGGGATGCCGATCGTGTAGTCGTCGAACGGCACGTGCTTGATCTGCGACATCATGAGGAAACCCACGATCACGAGCACCGGAGTTGCCGCCTCGTACGGCACCACCGACACCAGCGGCGAGGCGAACATCGCCACGATGAACAGCGTCCCGGTGACCAGGGAGGCGATACCGGTACGGGCCCCCTCCCCGATGCCCGCCGCGCTCTCCACGTAGCTGGTGTTGCTCGACACCGATGCCATACCGCCGATCGAGGCGGCCGCGGAGTCCACCAGCAGGATCGGCTCCAGATGCGGGATGGAGTCGTGCTCGTCGGTCAGCTCGGCCTCGTGGGCCAGTCCGGTGACCGTGCCCATCGTGTCGAAGAAGTCCGACAGCAGCAGCGAGAAGATCACCAGGCCGGCCGTCACCACTCCGACCCCTGAGAACGCCCCCACGAGGCTGAAGTTGCCCAGAATGCTCAAGTCGGGGACGCCGAACCAGGACTGCGGCAACTCCGGCACCGTCAGCGCCCAGCCGACGGGGTTGTTGGGCGTGTCGGGATTGCCGTCGTCCAGCGGGCCGATGTCGAAGACCGCCTCCAGCAGGATCGCCAACCCGGCCGTTGCCAGCACGCCGATCAGCAGGGCGCCTTTGACGCCGCGCGCAACCATCACGATAAGCAGTAGCAGGCCGAAGACGAATACCACGGTGGGCCAGCCGCGCAACTGCCCATCGACGCCGAAGGTAATGAGCGGCACGCCGGGTCGGGTGATGCCGGCGTTGACGAAGCCGACCAGGGCGATGAACAGCCCGATGCCCACGCCGATGGCGTACTTCAACGGCTCCGGTACCGCTTCGAAGACCGCGACCCGGAACCCGGTGAGGACCAGAACCCCGATGATGACGCCCTCGATGACGACCAGCCCCATCGCCTGCGGCCACGTCATCAGCGGGGCGATGGTGTAGGCGAGGAAGCTGTTCAGCCCCAATCCGGCGGCGATCGCCATCGGGAACCGGCCGATCGCCCCCATCGCGATCGTGAGCACGCCGGCCACTAGCGCGGTGGCGGCCGAGACCAGTGCGATCGCCACGACCGGATCGTCCCCGCCGCCGATGTACTGGCCGTTCACGTCCTGGGTGGTGCCGAGGATCAGGGCATTGAGGATGACGATGTAGGCCATCGTCACGAACGTGACCACGCCGCCGCGGACTTCGCGGCCAACCGTCGAACGACGCCGCGTCAGTTCGAACCAGCGGTCCCAGGCCGGCAGGGCGTTGGGGTCGATAGACGCGGGGTGCGTCGGATCGGAGGCGTCCCGCCGGGCGGGGGGTAGTTGACTCACGGGCGAAGTCTAGGTGGGGTGCCGCATGCCAGGTAGCATGTGCGCATCCCTGCACGTAGCCCTCCTTCGGCGCACGCATCGCCACTCCGGCACGGCTCCGGCACGGGCCCGGCAGGCGTCATCGGGCGCCGTCGGGTCGTGGCAGGCGTCGGCGGGCACTGTCGGGCCCTGGCAGGCGTCATCGGGCGCCGTGGGGTGGGTGTTCAGCGCCGAGCGAGGTTGAATCCGGCGCTGGGCTGCAACCGGCCACATCTCGGGACAGGATGGACCAGGCCCCGGTGCCGTGCGCGAGCGCCGGAACCGAACGAGTCAACGCCGCTTGAGGGGAGACGCCCATGACCGAGACAGCGCCGCAATTGGCGACCGATGAGCTGGAGATCGGTCCGATCGACTACCTGGTGGTCGAGTTCCCGGGCAACCGCATGACCGGCGAGGGCTGGCCGCTGCTGGTCGATCTTGTGGACCGCGGCGTGATCCGACTGCTGGACCTGGTCTTCATTCGCAAGGAGGAGGACGGGTCGGTGAGCGGGCTGAGCCTGCAGGAACTGGGGGGCGAGGAGGTGGACCTCACCATCTTCGAGGGGGCCAGCTCCGGCCTGCTGGGCGAGGACGATCTCGTCGAGGCGGCCAAGGCCGTCGAGCCGGGCTCCTCCGCCGGTGTCATGATCTACGAGAACACCTGGGCGGCTCCCTTCGCCTCCGCGCTGAGGCGTGGCGGGGCGCAACTGGTGGCCTACGGCCGGGTCCCGGTTCAGGACATCTTGGCCGCGCTGCAGGACTGACGAGAACCGCACGAGAGGAGACAGCAATGCCAGGACTGATCCGCGGCGTCGCCAGGACGGCCGCCATCGCCGGCACCGCAACAGCGGTGTCGAACGGGGTCTCGCGCCGCCAGGCCAACCGGTGGGCCGAGAAGTCGGCCGCGCAGCAGCAGCCGCCGCCGCACCCCAGGCTCCCCCGCCGACCGGCGCCCGCCCGCACCCGCGCCGGCGCCCGCTGCCGCACCTGCCGCTCCGAGCGGCGGGGACATGCTGGAGCAACTCGCCAAGCTCGGCCAGCTCCGCGACGCCGGGGTGCTGACGGAGGAGGAGTTCGCGCAGCAGAAGGCGCGCATCCTGGCCGGCTGACGAACTCCGGGGACGCCTGCATGCGAATCGCTATTGCCGGAGGGCACGGTCAGATCGCGCTGATCCTCAGCCGGGTCCTGACGCAGCGGGGTCATGCCGTCCTCGGCATCATGCGAAACCCCGATCATGCCGCCGACGTGGCGGCGACTGGTGCGCAGCCCCTGGTGCTGGACCTGGAGCAGGCAGCACTCGGACGACCTCGCGGCTGCACTGGCCGACGTCGATGTCCTGGTATTCGCGGCCGGCGCAGGCCCGGGCTCCGGCGTGCAGCGCAAGTACACCGTCGATCAGGGGGCCTCCGACCTGTGCGTAGCGGCGGCGCGCGGGCCGACGTGCGCGTTCCTGCAGATCAGCGCAATGGGCACCGACCATCCCCCGCAGGACGATCACGTCTTCTCGCACTACCTGCGCGCCAAGGCGGCCGCTGAGCAGAGGCTGCGCGAGTCCGGGTCTGGCGTACGTGATCCTGCGACCCGGGCGACTGAGCGACGATGCGGGCCGCGGATCGGTGGCGCTGGCTCGCCATGTCGCACGAGGGGCGGTTTCCCGATCCGATGTCGCGGAGGTGATCGCCGAGCTCATCGAGCGGCACGAGATCCGCAACCTGACGCTGGAACTGGTCGCAGGAAGGGACTCCATCCCCGACGCACTGCGCGCGCTGCGTTGACGACCGCTGCGCAACGGCGCAGGGTCGGCACAGCCGCAGCGCGGACCAGCCTCCGCTCCGCAAAGGCCGAGTCGTCGCGGCTGCGTCTATGGCCGGACTGATCACTCTGGCGCATGCGGTGATCGACTGCGACTCGCCCAGCGCTACTGCACTACGGTGAACCCGCGCCACGCCGAGGAGGCGCTGGTGTTGCCCGCCGCGTCGACCGTCCGCGCCATCAGCCCGAACCGGCCCGCGAACCCCGGGTCGAACCCGTAGGACCACGACGTCTCCAACGCGCCCGGAACCGCCACCGACGCATCCACCCACGCGAACCCGGACACCCACGACGACCCCGACCACCACCGGTTGCCGTCCACATCCTTGATCGCTACCTGCGCCCCGACCACACCGACATCATCGGCGCCCGACCCCGACACCGGCACCACGCCCAGCGGCAGCGACTCCCCCGCCCCCGGCGACACCACCGACACCATCGGACCCACCACATCGCTGGCCGCATCGAACGTGGAGAACCCGCGCCACGCCGAGGAGGCGCTGGTGTTGCCCGCCGCGTCGACCGTCCGCGCCATCAGCCCGAACCGGCCCGCGAACCCCGGGTCGAACCCGTAGGACCACGACGTCTCCAACGCGCCCGGAACCGCCACCGACGCATCCACCCACGCGAACCCGGACACCCACGACGACCCCGACCACCACCGGTTGCCGTCCACATCCTTGATCGCTACCTGCGCCCCGACCACACCGACATCATCGGCGCCCGACCCCGACACCGGCACCACGCCCAGCGGCAGCGACTCCCCCGCCCCCGGCGACACCACCGACACCATCGGACCCACCACATCGCTGGCCGCATCGAACGTGGAGAACCCGCGCCACGCCGAGGAGGCGCTGGTGTTGCCCGCCGCGTCGACCGTCCGCGCCATCAGCCCGAACCGGCCCGCGAACCCCGGGTCGAACCCGTAGGACCACGACGTCTCCAACGCGCCCGGAACCGCCACCGACGCATCCACCCACGCGAACCCGGACACCCACGACGACCCCGACCACCACCGGTTGCCGTCCACATCCTTGATCGCTACCTGCGCCCCGACCACACCGACATCATCGGCGCCCGACCCCGACACCGGCACCACGCCCAGCGGCAGCGACTCCCCCGCCCCCGGCGACACCACCGACACCGTCGGACCCACCACATCGCTGGCCGCATCGAAGGTCGAGAAGGACACGAAGGGCACCGTGGTATCCGCGTTGCCCCACACATCCTGCGCCCGGATCTGGACGCCGTAGTTCCCCACCGATGGCGGTGTCCACGCGTACTCCCAAGTCACCGAGGTGGCCCCGAGCCCGCTGTCGGACAGGGTTGCGCTCTGCCACGAGAATTCGCTCTGCCAGTCGAAGCCGTTCCACCACACGTCGTTGTCGCGGTCGCGGATCCCGACGAGCACGGTCGCCAGTCCGCTGTCGTCGGACGCGGTGCCGGTCAGCGTCAACGGACCCTGCGGCAGCGCCGCGTTGGCCTGCGGCACGGTGACCGCTCCCGACGGATCCACCGACTCCGGATCGACATCCAGGGCGATGTCGAGGACCTGAACCCGCTCGCTGGACTGCTCGGTGACGTAGAGCCTGCCGTCGGCGTCGATGTCCAGGCCGTGGGGGCGCTGCAGCTTGCCCAGCTCGCGGCCCGGACCGCCCCACTCGCGCACGAACGTGCCGTCCTTGCGCCAGATCTTGATGAGGTCCCGGTCGGCGTCGGAGATATAGACGTAGCGGTCGTCCACCGCGATGTCGCTGGCGCGCTCGAACTGCGTCGGCTCGGTCCCGACCCCGCCGCCGAACGTAGCCAGCACCGATCCGCTGTTCGTGAGGTGGGTGACGCGGCCCAACAGCCGATCCGTCACCCAGAGGGTGCCATCGGTGTCGACCGCGATGCCGTTGGTGGCCTGGAAGCGGCCGACGTCGGTGCCCTTGCCGCCGATCACGCCGTTGGTCGATCGGACCCTCAGGTCGCAGCCGCCGGGCGCCGCGACCTTCTCCAGGACCTGGATGCGGCCGTTCTGGGTGTCGGCGACGTAGATGCGGCCATCCGGGCCGAAGTCCAGCGTGAGCAGGCCTGCGAACTCACCGGGATCCTGCCCGTACTTGTCGATGCTGCAGAGGAACTGCCCGTCGTTGTCGTAGAGCTTGACCGCGTTGCCATCGGTATCCGCAACCGCGACCTCCCCCGTCGCCCGGTTCACGTCGAGCCCCTTGGGGTAGTTGAACTGCGAATCCCCGTGGCCGCGACTCCCCCACTGGGTCACGAAGTTGCCCTGGGCGTCGAACTTCTGGATCCGCCAGTTGTGCGTGTCGGCGACGAAGACGTTGCCGTCGGCATCGACGGAGGCGCCGCGAGGCTGGTTGAAGCCCCCCTCCGGAGGCAGGACGACGGGATCGGGGATCTGCTGCAGGAACGCGCCATTGGGACTGAACTTCACGGCTCGGAAGTTCGGCATGTCCCCGACCCAGACGTTGCCGTCCCCGTCCACGGTGACATCGCGCCCGCCGCCGGAGAACTGGTCGATCTTGGTCCCGTTGCCGCCGAAGTACTGCAGGAAGGCACCGGTGGACTTGCGGAACTTGGCCACGTAGCCGGTGTCGGCGTCGACCACGTAGAGCGCGTCCCGGGTGTCGTCCACGGCGACGCCCCGCAGATCCAGGCCGAGCTCGCCCGGGTCAGGCTCCCCGGGAGCATCCTTGGGACGGCCGATGCTGCGCACATAGGTGAAGTCGGTGAAGGTGTCGTTGAACTGGAACACCTGGACCTGCTGCAGCAGCGCGTCAGCGACGAACAGGGTGCCGCTGCCGTCCAGCGCCAGCCCACGGGGCCGACCCAGCGTGGGGGTGCCCCAGGATTGCCCCTGCTTCTCGAACAGGGGGTTCCCCGAGTCGTCCCACACGGACAGCTTCTCGGCGCGCGAATCCGAGACGATCACTTTGCCGTCGGGGGCGACCGCAACGCGCGAGGGGTACTGGAAGAGCCCGAGGCCGTCGCCCTTGCCGCCGAACTCCAGCAGGAAGTTGCCATCCTGGTCGTACTTGTCCACCGTGGCGTCGGAATCGACATCGCCGAAGTAGATGTCGCCGTTGCGGGGATCCACGGCAATCCCGTACGGCGGCTGGTGCGGAGCCGCCCCCTCCTGCCGCTCGGGCACCACGGTCCCGAGCAGCGTGCCGTCCTTGGCGTAGTGCTGGATCCGTTGGTTCCAGTAGTCGCCGATGTAGACCGAACCGTCCCGCGCCGTTGCTGCACCCCACCCGTACAGACCCGCATGGCCGGTCCCTCCGACCTGCCGCATGGGGAGCAGTTCCACCTCTGCCGCGCGGGCGGCAGGGGCCGCGAATGCCAGTCCGGTCCAGATCAGCGCGACCGCCAGGAAGATTCGCAGAACCCTGTCCAGTACCATACGTCCCCCACAATCTCATCGCGGAGCCGGCCCCCTTGCCGACCCCCGAGTCCGTGTCCCCCTACGCGAACCCGCACACGATGTCTGGGCGAGACAGTACCACTGGGACCTTCGCCCGGTTGCACGGCTCGCTGACCTCTCCACCAGCACAGGCGCCTGGTCGAGGAAGTCCAAGGGTTCGGTGCGGCGTGGCTGCGCAGTTCGCGGATGAAGGGTGGCCGGAGTCGGCGCTACTCACCCGACGGTCGCACCTGGAGGCCCGCCGTGGAGGCCGAACTGGACACCACTGCCACTGCGCTCATCGACGATCGACGGCCTGTTGAAGGCCCATCCGGAGCGTGGTCCCGGCGCGGCCGCAGGCCGGTGTGGCGCCGCGGATCAGCGACGCCGAGCTGCTGACGGTGGCGGTGATGCAGGCGCTGCTCGGCCACACCCGCGAGACCCGGTGGCTGCGCCACGCCCGGGCGCATCTGCCGGGCACGGTCCCGAACCTGCAGCAGCAGTCCGGCTACACCAAGCGGCTGCGCAAGCTCGCGCCCACGATGGCCTGGCTGGACGGCGGGCTGGGCCGGGCCACGGCCGCGGCTTGCGACGACGTGCGGGTCGTGGACTCCACCCCGGCCCCCCTGGAACTGATCATCTGGCGCGATGCAGTGGCCGGCCACAGGCAGTCGAAGCCGTGGCCGGCCACTGGTGGGCGGGGCAACTACTCGACGGTGAAGCCCACCCAGACGCGCTCGGAAGCATTCCCTGCCCCGTCGACAGCGCGCACGAGGGCACCGTAGATCCCCGGCGGCAGGTCGGTGCGATACGAGTAGTCCACCGACAGCCCGGATCCCGTCAGGGCAGCAGGCAGCCATCTGAAGCCGCCCCACTCGCCGTTCGGCAGCAACCACTGCCCGGTCGCAGCGTCGCGGATGGCGACATCGACGCCGGCGACACTGGCGTTGTCCGAGGCGGTTCCGATGATGTCGAGGGTCGGGCCCGCGACGCTCCCACCAGGCGTCGGCGCATCGACGAGAACCTCCGGCAGCACGGCATCGGCCGCATTGTCGATGACAGTGAAGGGCACCCAAGGCTTCTCGACCGTCACGTTCCCCGCCGCATCCTTGGCCCGTGCCCAGATCGCGTAGGAACCGATCTGTGGCGGCGTCCAGGCGTAGGTCCATCCGGTGGTCGGCGCACCCGCCTGATCCAGCACGGCCGGTAGGGCGCGGAACGTCGCCACCCACCTGGTGCCGTCCCACCACTGGCCGCTTGCCCCATCGCGGATCGCGACATCGACGGCCGCAACGTCGCGGTCATCGTCGGCCGTGCCTTGGATCACCAGTGGGTCCAGTTGCACCTGTCCGCCGTTGGTCGGTTGACCGACTGCCACCGTGGGAGCCACGGTATCGGGCGCCAACTCCTCCACGCCGAATGCATGACTGGTGCTGGCGAACTTGCCGGCCGCGTCCACAGCCCGCGCCGTCACCGTGTAGTCGCCACCACCCGGCGCCACCCAGGGGCTCCGCCAATCCGTCTCCGCGGCCCCGGGGCTGGCCAGGTTAGCGGCGAACCAGGTCTGGCCGGAGCTCCAGTTGCCGGAGGGCTGCCACCACAAGCCATCTGAGGCTCGCTGCACCGCCAGATCGACACGGCTGATGCGCCGATCGTCGGCCGCCGCACCGGCGAAGACCACGCTGGTGCCCTGGATTGTGGCGCCGTCCGCAGGCGCAGTGATCCCGATCGTGGGGTCCGCGGTGTCGGTCTCGCCCTGCGCAGCCACCGAGACCGTGCGCCGGACGACTTCGCTGCGATTGCCAGCCTCGTCGAACGCCGTGACCTCGAAGGCGTAGGTCCCCCCGCGGCTGACTCCGTAGAACACCGCCCCCCACTGCGGGTTCGCAGTGGTTCCCCGCTGCGGAACGGTGAGCACCTTGCGGTCGGCCGTCCATGCCGATCGGTTGGGGTCGAACCAGAGCCCGTTCGCCTGATCCTGGACTGCGACATCGAGCCCGATCACCGCGGTCTCGTCCGCAGCCGACCCCGAGAGCATCACCATCGGCCGGTCTTCCACCGCCCCCTCCACGGGGGTCGCCACCTGCACGGTGGGTGGCGGCCACGAGCCGCCTCCGCGGAACTGGGCCGTGTCGTAGACCACGACACGGTCGTTGCCGGTGTCGGCGATGTAGAGCCGGCCCGCGGCATCTGCGGCAATGCCCGAGGGGTTGCGGAACTCGTACGGCCCCGTGCCGTAGCTCCCCACCGGCCCAGGTAGGTCCCGTCCAGGGAGAACGCACTCACCCGCGACTGCTCATCGTCGGTGACGTACAGCACGTCGCCCACGACAACCATGTCCCAGATGAGGCTGAATCTCCCGGGGCTGGTGCCGCTGCCGCCGAAGGAGTAGAGGAACACCCCGTCGAAGGAATACGCGTAGATGCGTTGGTCCACTCGGTCGGACACGAACAGCCGCTGGCCCACCTCATCGACGGCGAGCCCATAGCTGCGCCGGCTGATGCGGTCAAGTTCCGCACCTGTCGCCGCGTCGAGGATCTTCACGACCGAGGAGTTCCGATCGCTGACGAACGCCCTGCCCGACGCGATCTCCACGTCAAGTGGCCAGCGGAAGTAGCCGGGGGCGGTGCTGTCGTTAGACGCGGCGCCGAGCTGGTCGACGAATGACACTGAACGGGTGTAGCGCTTGATGTGGTGGCCTCGCTGGTTGACGACCCACACCAGGTCGTTGTCCTCGTCCACGGCGATTCCGCGCGGGTAGTTCATGCCGAACTGCGAACTCGTGCTGCGCTCCCCCCACGTACCTTCGAAGGAGCCGTCGGCAGCGAAGCGCTGGAACCGCTGGTTGAACGAGTCCGCCACCCAGACATCCCCGGTGTCCTCGTCGACGTCCACATCGCGGGGCTGTCCGAGCTGGCCTGGTGGTGCCACTGGGGCGGGATCGGGGAAGAAGCCGGCATCGGCCAGGTCGGGCGTGTACCGATGGACGCGGGCATTGCCGTACTCGGCCACATAGACGATGCCATCGGGCCCCACCGCGGTCTGTCGTGGAGCGCCGAGCTCGAGCGGTCCTGCGCCCGGGGCGCCCAGCGACGCGATGTGGCCGCCCTGCAGATCGAAGACCTCGAGCTCGCCATCCCCTGCATCCGAGACATAGATGCGATTGCGGGCCTCATCGATCGAGAGCCCGCGGGTATCGCCGCTCAGGGTCGGCTGATCGAAGACGCCGAGCTTCGCGCCGCCAGACGAGTAGTGCAGGATTCGGCGGTTCTGCGTATCGAGCATCCACACAGAGCCGTCCGACGCGGTGTCGATGCCATAAATGCGCGGAACATCGCTGTCCGGGAGCACGTCGAAGCGGTCCACCTCTTGACCGTCGGAGAGCCGCCAGTATCGCACCTGGGGCGGATTGCCGGACGTGTTCCAGTAGTGGCTCCTCGCCTGAACGAGAAGTCCGTCGCGAATCGTGATCCAGGCGTGGTAGGAGGCGCCCAGGAGCCGGATCTCGCGAACGAAGGTGCCATCTGCGCGGTAGTGCGCGATGTAGTCGTTCGTCTGACCATTGCCGTCGCCGATCTCGGGGATGTAGATGTCCCCGGTCGCGGGGTCGATGCCGACGCTGTAGGGCCCACCGCGAGGGTTCTCCCGGTAGAAGGACCCGAGGAGGTCGCCCTGCGGGGAGTAGCGACGGATCTGGAGGTTGAGGTAGTCCGACACTACGATCTCGTCCGAAACCGGGTTGTACTGCGCACCCCAGGGGAAGACCATGGGCCGACCTGTCCCACCCAACGTCTGCGTCACCCTCGGGACGCCCCACTCCGCGGCGTTCGCCGTCGTGGACGTGGTCGTGGGAGTGACCATCAGGCCGACCACGAGGGCCACCGTCAGCGCGAGAGCCGTTCGGCGTCTTCCGATGTCATCACTTCTCCCGATCTGAGGGACGGTTACCACTGCGACCCCACCCCAGGCGAGCCGCCCGAGGTGCCCCGAGCCGCACCCCGCACAGCGACGCAGGTGCTGGGGTATAGTCCCGCGATGCTGCTGCGGTCCGCGCATCGGTGCCAGCGCTGCCAATCTGCAGCACGGCAGGCCCGCAACGACGTACATCTCGCACGGTGCCGGTGCATCGCGGTGGCGGCAACGGCCGGAGGCGGCGAATCTGACGGCCTTCTCGGCCAATTTCGCCGACAGCCCGACGTGGTCATGCCGTCGCCCCATCCGGCGGCAGTCGTCGTGGCGGTGCTGACGATGAGCCGCGTCGATGGGCCTTCGCGAGCCAAGGAGATCGGCAACCGCGCGGAGCCGTTCGTGCGTCGAGGCGCCGAGATCCACCTAGAGATGATCTTCCGGGACGGGTTGTTCCACGCCGACCACCACCCGGGCAACCCGTGGTCGTCGAGGGCGGCGGGGTCGGCCTGCTCGACTTCGGCAAGGTCGGTCGGATCGATGAGGAGACCCAGGACCTGATCGATGATCTGGTCCTGGCAGCGCTGTCCGAGGACAGCGAAGGCATGGTGGACAGCGGGCGCAGGCGCAGCGCAGGGTTCGCTGCACCCGCCGCCTTCTCCTTCGGGGCGACCGTACCCGGTGCAGGGAGCACGCTCGCGTCAATCGTTCCGCCGAGACTCCCCGGCCAGCCAAACGCCGACACGCCTGCGCCGTCGCCTCGTCGTGGGGCAGCCACGTCTCGATCCGCAACTGCTCGACCGCGACGTTCTGCGTCGCCTGGAATGCGGCTGACCATGGTCACCGCATTCGCAGGCGCACCTCTCCGGTCAGGCCGGTCACGCCACCACTACCGCCACCTTCCCCCGCACCGCGCCGCTCTCCAGCGCCCGCATGGCGTCCGCGGCCTGCTGCAGCGGGTAGGTCGCATCGAGGACCGGGCGGACCTTGCCCGCCTCGATCAGGTCGACGACCGCTTGCGTCGATGCGGCGTCCTCGCGGGCCACGAAGGTGGTCAGCCGCTGGGAGACGAACGGTGAGCGCATGGCGGCGCGCAGGCCGCGGCCGAAGCCACCGGTCCACCGGCCACCGGACTCGCCCCCGACGATGACCAGCGTCCCCCGCTCGGTGAGCAACCGGCGCAGTGCGCGCGTCTTGGTGTTGCCGCCGAGGTCCACGATGAGGTCGAACTGCTCCTCCAGCGCGGTGAAGTCCTGCGTGCGGTAGTCGATGACCCGATCGGCGCCGATCTGCCGCACCAGGTCCGCCTTGGCCCCGCTGGCCACTCCCGTGACGTGCGCCCCGGAGGCCTTCGCGATCTGTACCGCGAAGGTACCGACACCGCCGGAGGCGCCGGTGATGAGAACGCGCTGCCCACTGCCGACCTGGCCGTGATCGCGCACCGCCTGCAGCGCGGTGGGGCCGGAGATGGGCACGATGGCGGCCTCGGCGAACGGCAGGTCGGCCGGCTTGGGGACGAGCTTGGCCTGGGGTGCCGTGGCGTATTCGGCGAAGGTGCCGGACCCGATGCCCATGACCTCATCACCGACTCCGAACCGGGTCACCTCCGCCCCCACCGCGACCACCGTGCCGGCGACCTCGGTGCCGGGGACCGGATGCTTGGGCCGCCGCAGGCCGTAGCCCAAGCGCACCAGGTACGGCAGCCCTGCCATCAGGTGCCAGTCCCCGCGATGTACCCCGGCCGCATGGACCCGGATCATCACCTCGCCGGCGCCGACGCTCGGCCGGGGCCGTTGCGCCGACTGCAGCACATCGGCGGAGCCGTACGCGCCGGCGATGATCGCCGTCATGGTCGTGGTGGTTGCCTGCGCTGCCATGAGCGTGTCCCTTCGAGAAGGCCTTACGTCGTAAGGTTGTTGCTCCGACCATACCTTACGTCGTAAGGTTGTCAAGTGCCCAAGCGTGCGGACCAATCTGACCGGAAGCCCCTGACCCGGCAACGGGCACTGGCTGCCGCGATTGCAGTGGCCGACGCCGAGGGCCTCGGCGGCCTGACGATGCGCAAGCTGGCCAGGACGCTCGACGTGGAGGCGATGTCGCTGTACCACCACGTCCCCAACAAGGAGGCCATCCTCGATGGCATGGTCGATACCGTCTACGCCGAGATCGACACGCCGTCGCCCGGCGAGGACTGGCAGCCGGCGATGCGGCGCCGGGCGCACTCCATGCGCGCGGCGCTGCTGCGGCATCCTTGGGCGATCAGCCTCATGGAGGCCCGCCGCGCCGGGCCCGCCAATCTGCGGCACCACGACCGCGTGCTGGGATGCCTGCGAACTGCGGGGTTCTCGCTGGCGATGACCGGCCACGCAGCCGCCCTCCTCGACGCCTACACCTACGGCTTCGCCCATGAGGAGGTCACGCTCCCCTTCGACACACCTGCGCAGACGCAGGACCTCGCCAGCGACCTGGTTGCAGGGCTGTCGGCCGAGGAGTACCCGTACCTCGCCGAGTTCACCGCTGAGCACGTGCTGCGGCCCGGCTACAACTACGCCGATGAGTTCGACTTCGGCCTCGAACTCATCCTTGACGGACTCCAGCGCACCCTGCAGGCGCGATAGATCGCAGCCCTACCGCCCAGCGTCCTTGCGGACCCGGACCTTGTTGCCCTTCAGCCTGGTGTTGTTCAACGCAGCGATGACTTCGCCGGCGGCGCTGGCCGGGACCTCGACCAGGGCGAACCGGTCGGACAGCTGAATCGAGCCGATGTCGCGGCCGCTCAGGGAGGTCTCGTTGGCGATGGCGCCGACGATGTCCTGCGGGCGTACCCCGGCCTGCCGACCCGCTCCGATGAACAGCCGCGTCATCCCGCCGCGGTGCTGCCCTGCTCGGGGCATGCCGCCGTCCCGGGCGGGCGCGCCGGGTCCAGGGCGCTTGCTCGGGGTCGGGGTCGCGTCACGGATCTCTTCCTCGTCCTCCGCGCCGCCCAGCGTGGCGACATGCGCTGCCTTCACCGCCGCCATGGCGACCTGCACCACGTCGAACTCGTCGGTCAGGCTGTCCACGACGACGCGGTAGTGCTCGGTGTCATCCTCCAGGAGGATCTCGTGGAGCAGCGCCCGGGTCAGTTCCAGTCGCCGAGCGCGCAGGTCGGCGGTCGTCGGGACCTTCTCGATGGGGATCTTGTGCTTGGTGACCCGCTCGATGGTCTTCAGCATCCGGTGCTCGCGGGGCTCGGCCAGCGTGATCGCCACGCCCTCGCGACCGCCGCGGCCCACGCGGCCGATGCGGTGCTGGTACGCCTCGGGCGCGGATGGCACGTCGAAGTTGAAGACGTGGGTCAGATGGTCGATGTCGAGGCCGCGCGCGGCGACATCGGTGGCGACGAGGAGGTCCGTGCCGCCCGATCGCACCCGGCCCATCACCCGGTCGCGCTGGTGCTGGTCCATCCCCCCGTGGAGCGCCTCGGTCCGGTACCCGCGCCCGGAGAGCACTTCGGCCAATTCCTCCACCTCGCTGCGCGTGCGGCAGAAGATGAATGCCGCGCCGGGTGATTCGACGTCCAGCAGTCGGCCGAGCGCCGCGGCCTTCTGCGCCCTGGTGACGACGTAGGCGCGCTGCTGCACCCGGGGCATCGTCCCCGACACCTCCACGGACCGGCCGATCTCGATCCGCACCGGATCGTTGAGGTGGGTGCGGGCGATCCGGTTGATGCGGCTGGGCATGGTGGCGGAGAACATGACGGTCTGCCGCCCTCGCGGCGTGGCGTTCAGGATGGCCTCGAGATCCTCCGCGAAGCCCATGTCGAGCATCTCGTCGGCCTCGTCGAGCACCACGGTCGTGATGCTGTCGAGATCCAGCGTGCCGCGATTGAGGTGGTCGACCGCCCGGCCCGGGGTGGCGACCACCACGTCCACACCGCGCTGCAGCTCCCGCAGTTGCCGTCCGATCGGCTGGCCGCCGTAGATCGGCAGCACGCGCACCTCGAGCTCGCGACCGTAGCGGTGGACCGCCTGGGAGACCTGCATGCACAACTCCCGCGTGGGCACCAGGACCAGCGACGTGGGCGCCGTCCCCCGGTCCTGCGTGGTCAACTTCTGCAGGATCGGCAGCGCGAACGCCGCGGTCTTGCCGGTGCCGGTGGCTGCCTGTCCGAGCAGGTCCGCGCCTGCAACGAGGGGTGGAATCGCCTCGGACTGAATCGGCGTCGGTTCCTCATAGCCGAGGGAGGCCAGCGAGGCCAGGAGCGCCGGATGCAGATCCAGCGCGGAGAACGTGGTTCCGTCGGGATCCGCCATACTCCGATCCTCCCCCATCGCAGGGCGGAAGCCTATTCGCACGGATGAGCCGATGGTCGCGGCCGCACCGTAAGGGCGGCCCGCCGCGGCGGCTGCCCTGGGCCAAGCACCGCCTGCACTCGGGCCCTATGCCCCTTGCTGGTGGAGAGCGATGGCAGAAAGCCTGGCACTGAAACGAACCGTAGACCGGCTCCCCCCCGAGGTGATTGCGATGCAGCGGGAATGGCATCCACGACATGTTCGAACAGCCCTGCTGGCCACGATCTTCCTCTGTGCGTCACTGCTCACGACCCAGCCAGCGATGTCGGAGCCAGCAGGCGACATCGGCACCGGATGGCGCCCGACGGGCTCCTTGGCCTTGGCACGAGACGCGCACGTCGCCGCTCTGCTGGGCAACGGGCAGGTCCTCGTCGCCGGTGGCGACACCGGAAGCGGGGCAGGACGCACGACGGCCACCGCCGAGTTGTACGACCCCGGTTCTGGGCAGTGGCTGGCGGCCAGTCCGATGAACGAGGCCCGCAGCTACGCCACCGCGTCCCCGCTGCCTGACGGCCGCATCCTCGTCGCCGGTGGCGCCCAGGGCTCGGTCGGCACCGCCCGTGCCAGCGCTGAGATCTACGACCCGGCCGCCGACACGTGCTTGGCCAAGAGGGCAACGACAAGGTTGTCGGAGGGAAGGGCCACGACACGGTCAACGGCGGCGAGGGCCGTGACTTGCTGATCGGCAACGCCGGCGACGACACCTTCTGGGCCAAGGACTTCTGGAAAGACGTGATCTGGGGTGGCCCCGGCTCGGACCACGCGAGGATCGACGCGGGCAAGGACACCGCGTACAGCGTGGAGACCCTGTTCTAGCTCGGCATCTCAGGCTCGGGACCGGCGCGCGGCTGGTCACCGGGATCCACAGGAGCAGCCGGTCCCGATGACGCCCCGCTCCGCACGCTCACCGGCCGCGGTCAGTACCTTCAAAGGCATGCGGAGAACTCCCAACGCCGGTATCGCGATCGGCATCTTCATCGCCTATGTCGCCGTCGTGAGTCTCGTGTGGGTGGTCTTCGGGGTCGACTACGACACCATCTCGGCGTCGACGTCCTCCGTGCTGCAGGCCGTCGTCTACCCGGTCGGGCTCGGCGCCGTGGTGCTGGCGATCGCAGCAACATGGCTGGGATGGTGGCGGGCCTCGCTGTTCGAGGATCCCCAACTCCGACTGCGTTCCAAGTGGGGGTGGGCCGCCACGATCATCCTCGCCGCGGCCGTCGCGATCAGTTTCGTCTCGGTGGACTACACCGTTCTCGGTGGTTCGTTCATCGCAGCGCTGGCGATCGGGACACTGCTGGTGGGCTTCTCCGAGGAGCTGCTGACCCGCGGCCTGGGCATCGTGGGCGCCCGGGGATCGATGGCCGAGCAATGGGTGATGGTCTTCTCAGCCACGCTGTTCGCCCTGCTCCACGTCCCCAACGCCATCTTCGGGCAGGCGATCGAACCGACCGTCCAACAGGTCGTCACCGCCTTCGTCGTCGGCGTGGTGTTCTACGTGGTTCGCCGTGCGACGGGGACCATCCTGGTCACCATGGTTCTGCACGCCGGCTGGGACTTCACCACGCTCGGCGGCGAGCACGCCGGCGCCACGCCACTGTTCGTCCCGATGCTCCTGCCATTCGCCGTCATCGCCTCCGTCATCGCTCTTGCCGGCTGGCTGCGATCCGCTCCCGCAACGCGACCGGGGCCGGCAGCGTAGACATGGAGGATTTTCACCCCTTGGGGGTCGAATTCCTCCACGTCTGCCGCCGCACACCGGCGCGACTCAAGCCGACTGTCGCACTTCCTCCGATGACGGGCCGGAAACGGCGTCAGACGCGCCGGTGATGGCCGATTCGGTCCGGTCCTTGGAGATGCCCGGCCACGCGGCGAAGCGGGGGTCCCACGGCAGCAGCGCCCCGAGCCCGGTGATCTCGAGCAGGTTCTTGGCATCGATCCCGTCGTGCAGCAGCGGGGGCACCAGGTCCAGGATCGGGGCCGCCAGCGGGAACGGGCCCAGCGCCAGCCGACGGCCGCCCAGATCCAGCTTCAAGACCGGCAGCGGGCCGAGTTCGGCCAGGCCGCGACGCCCGCCGAGGTCCATCACCCACCCGATCTGGGTCAGCGACACCGGGCGGGTCTGCGCGCCATTGATGCGACGGGCGGCATTGCGCCCAGCAGCAGTGCCGGCGCGCACGGCGACCTGTGCCGACATCGGCAGCTGGTTCGCCTTCGCTGTCGCGATGGGCGGCGATGTCCCCGGCGGCGAAGGTCCGCTCCATCGACTGCACGGAGAGGTCGTCGTTCACGAGGACGCGGCCCGCGTCGTCCACGGGCAGTCCGAGCGACGATGCGTCGGCAGCGAACCCACCGACCCACACCGCGAGCCCGGGGATGCGTCCCTGTGACGTGTGCACGCCGTCATCGGCGATTTCGTCCACGGTCGTCTCGAGATGGACCTGCACCTCGCGCTCCTGCAGGATGCGGGCCGCGTTGCGGCCCAGGGCCGGTGCCATGCCCGGCAGCAGGGAGGTCCCCGCCTCGACCAGGTGGACCGTCGTGGCCGGATGGGCCTGGGCGGTCGCAGCGGCCAGTTGCACACCGCTGGCGCCACCACCGACCACCACAACGGCGTCGGCTTCGGCGATCCTGGCGCGCAGGGTGCGGGCATCGGCAGCGGTCCGCAGCGTGGCGGCCAAATCCAGCCCGGGAATCGGCGGCTGCGACGTCTGGGCACCGGTCGTCACCACGACCGCGTCGGCCTGGAAGGTCTGGCCGTCGTCGAGTCGGACCCAGCCGTCACCCACTGCGGATACCCGGCCGATCAGCACCGTATCGACCAAGTCCTGCAACGGGATCGATGCGTCGGACTGCGGAGCAGTTCCGCCGGCGACGGCAGCGAGCCGAGTCACGAAGGAGTGGTCGGGCGAGGCGTCGACGAGCGTCACGGCGACGCCGGCCCGCTCGGCGGCTCGTACTGCATGGAGGCCGGCGTACCCACCCCCGACCACGAGGACTCCTGGCAGGGTTTGCGGCTGCATTGTCTTCACAAGAACAGGAACGCCGAAATGTCCGAATTATTCCGTGCTTCCACCCTGCCGGCCAGTGTCCGATTGGGGCGGCGCCTAGTCCATGCTGTCGATGGCCGCCGTGGCAGCCAGGACCACCACCTCATCGGCCCCAGGCTCGACCTGCACACCGAACGTGTCGCGCACCCTCAGCCACCGCTTCGACACCTCGGCGATCTTCCTCCCGCCCTGCTCGAAGCTGTACTCGTGGTCCACGATGTTGCCCTGGACCGTGATCTGGCCGATGTCATCGGCCTCGATCACGTACCGGTCCCGTAGCGGCGTAATCATCGCCTTCTTGATCGTGGCCGGTGGCTTGCCCGGGCGCTCGATCTTCATGGTGTCGCGGACCCGGGCGACCCGCTCTTGCATCGTGGCAACGACCTCCCCGCCCGTGTCGCGCATGGTGAAGGTGTCGCGCACCCGCAGCACCTTGCCGTCGACCTTGTAGGCGCGCCGGCCGGCCGACGTCTCGATCCAGTAGTCGTCACCGAAGGCGACGAGCTTCTGCCGCATCTGGAACACTTCGGGGCCGGCATCGGCGCCCGTTCCGCGGCGTTCCTCGCGGCGTTCCTGGCGCCTATCCTGTCGCCGATCTCGCATAGCCATGTCGATACCCTTCTGCCGATCTTCCAGTATCGCCGTGCCGCCCGGTCGCACGCAGCGCGTCGCCCCGCGGCACGCTCCGCTATCCGCTGCTGCTGTCTGCGCCGCCCGTCGGCACCGGCGGACGTGCGCCCGAGGATCGTGCCAGCGGCGCCAGCAGCACGGCGAGGGCGTAGGCGGCGTACAGGAACAGCACGAGCAGCAGCTGCCCCCAGGACCGCCCGGGAAGTGCGGCCAGCAGCACCAGGGCTGGTCCAACTGGATGTGCACCTCCAGTCGTGGAATTGCCCCATGTCCGCCGACATCTGCGTTGCTCATGCGGGCTGGCGACGGCTATCGGGGCCGCATCCGGCTACTCCTGCCCTGGCCGGTCCTCGGCGCGGTCGGCGGCCGGTCCTGACCGCTGGACCCGAATCACGGGCAGTTGCACGGACTTCGAGCCGAAGGCGGCCTTGCCCAGCGCGAGCCCGCTCAACGGAACGGTGAGCAGGTGCAGCGCCAGGGCGGCGAGGACCACAACAGCCACCCTCAGGCTCGGGGCATTCAGCAGGGCAGCCAGAAGTATCAGGGCTACCCCGAGCACAGCGGCCTTGGAGACCGCGCTGGCGCGGGTCAGCGGATCGGGCAGCCGGATCAGCCCGATACCGGCCAGCGTCACCAGGGCGGCACCCAGCAGTTCCAGGATGGTCACCAGGATCTCCATCACTGCTCCTCGTCGTCTCGATGCACCAGACGCGCCAGCGAGATGGTCGCGATGAAACCGCCGAGCACGGCGACCAGGGCAACATCGAGGAGCACCGGCTGATCCAGCCGGTCGGCGAGGAGCACGATCGCCCCGACGGTAGCGATGAACACCAGCTCAGCGGCAACAGCTCGGTCAGCAGCGGTCGGCCCCCGCCAGATGCGCACCAGCGCGAGCAGTACGCCGGCGGCTACGAGCACCAGTGCGATGTCGGACCCCATCAGGCGGCTCCCTCCGGTACGGGGCTGCGCAGGGCCCGCAGCACGCGCGCCTCAAGGTCCAGGACGTCTCGGCGCACCTGCTCCGGATCAGAGCCGTACATCTGGTGGATCCACAACGTGGTCTCGTCGGTGACACCCACCGGCAGCGTGCCGGGGACCAGGGCGATCAACGCCGACACCGTTGCCACCTCCGCACGGGTGCGGCAGCGCAGCGGCACCACCAGGATGATCGGACAGATGCGAGCCGACGGGGCCACCGCGTCCCGGGCAACCTGGGATGTCGCCTTCGCGATCTCCCACACCGTCCACAGAGCCAGACCACCGATGGCGATGAGGCGTTGCGCGAGGCGAGTCAGATCCTTCATCGCTCCAGCACCGCCGCCACGTAGGTATCGGTGGTGGACAGCCCCTGACCGGCGACCTCGGCCAGATGCAGCAACCATTCGGGCGCCAGGCCGACGGCCAGGCTCGCGAACGCCAGGATCAGCCCCGGCGCCACCAGGGCTGCCGACCAGCGGGCGGGATGCGGGTCGCGACCGGACTCCTCGGGGGTCGGCTCGGGGCGCGGCCCCCAGAAGACCCCGTTGGCGATCTTCATCATCGACACCAACGTTCCCACGCTGACCACGAGCGCCACGACGATGACGACCACCTGCTCATCGATCGCGGCAGCCCGCAGCACGCCGTACTTGGCCCAAAACCCGGACAACGGCGGCAGCCCGACCAGCGACATCGCCCCGAGCAGGAAGGCGAAGCTGGTCCACCGATGCAGCCGAGCATCACCGCCGAGCGCGCTGATGCGGCCGGTCCCGCGCCGTTGCTCCACCACCCCCAGCGTGAGGAACAGCGAGGTCTTCACCACGGTGTGGTGCACCAGGTAGAACACCACCGCCGACAACCCCGCTGCCCCGGCCAGCGCCAGGCCCACCAGGATGTACCCCACCTGGCTGACCATGTGGAAGCTGAGCACGCCCCGCATCGTAGTGCTGCCCAGTGCGCCGAGCACTCCTACGACCATGCTCACCAGGGTGACGGTCACGATGACGACGATCACCAGCGTCGTGGGCGCCAGCATCAGCGTGGTCACCCTGATCAGTCCGTAGACGCCGATCTTGGTCAGCAGGCCGGAGAAGATCGCCGTGACTGCCGGACTCGCCGCTGGGTAGGTGACCGGCAGCCACGAGTGCACCGGGACGACCGCTGCCTTCACTCCTAGGGCGACCAGCACGACCCCGGTCGCCACCGCCACCCCCGTGGCGCCGGCGCCGAGGCCGTTGAGCTCGGCCAGGTTGACTGTTCCTGCCGAGGCGTAGACCAGCCCGACGCCACCCAGCAGGATGGTGGACGCCGTGAGGTTCACGGCCAGGTAGAGCCGCCCCGCTCGAATCGCCTCCGGCCCGCCCCGCCGGGCGAGCAGGACGTAGGACGGCAGCAGCGCCACCTCGATCATGACGAACAGGTTGAACAGGTCTGCCGTGAGGTAGGCCCCGTACACGCCGGCGGTCATGGCCAGCAGCATCGGTACGAACCAGCGGTCGTCGTCATCGCCGGCAGCGATGGCGAAGACGGTCCCCGCCAGCACGAGCAGCGCGGAGACCGTGAGCATCAGGGCGCTGAGCGTGTCGGCTGCGAAGGCGATGGCAACACCCGGGATCCAGCCGCCCACCTGGGTCGCCACGACGCTGCCGTCACTGGTCTCGATGACGAGCGCGACGCCAAGCGCACCCGCCCCGATCGGAACCGCGAGGGCCAAGGTTCGCCGCAGCCACGGTCGCGGGACGAGCGCGGCAATGGCGGCCGTCACGAACGGGACGGCCACCACGAGGGGGAGCAGCGCTGGATTCACGACGCCCCCGCCGGGTCTTCGTCCTGCGTCTGGGTGGTTTGCCGTTGGCCGCCCTCGCCGGTGGCTTGCGACTTGGCCGTGAGGGCCAGCAGAAAGACCGTCACACCGAAGGTGATGACGATGGCCGTCAGCACGAACGCCTGCGGCAGCGGGTCGGCGACCGATGCCGGGTCCAGATCTTCAGCGATGAAGGCGGGCTCGCGACGGCTGGCCCCGCCGGCCGCGAGGATCAGCAGGTTGACGGCGTGGCCGAGCAGTATGAACCCCAGGACCAGCCGCACCGCGCCGCGACCTGCCACCAGGTAGGCACCGGCCGCAGCGAGGGCGGCGATGGCGATGACCAGGCTCATGCGTCCACCCCCGGGTGATGCCCGGCGCGATCGGGCGCCGCTTCGGAGGAGGTATCCGGCATTGCGTCGCCGGCTGCGGCGGCTGCCTCGAGGCGATCGATCGCCGTCTGCACCAGCCCGAGCACCACCAGCACGACACCGAGGTCGAACAGCAGCGACGACGTCAACGGTTCGGGCAGCAGCGGCACGCTGACCTTGATCGGCTCCAGGAACGATCCTGCGACTGCCAGTCCCACCAGGCCGGTCGTCGTGGCAATCCCCACGCCGAGGGCCAGCACGGTCGATGAGCGGGGCAGCCGCAGTTGCCATCGGGCCAGCCGCACGACGACCAGCGCCAGGCCGAGCGTGAGCCCTGCGATGAAGCCGCCACCGGGCTCATCATGCCCCCGCCAGAACAGGACGGCGCCCACCACCACCAGGGCCGGGACGATGACGGTGGCCCCGGCGGCGAGGACCTGGGACTCGCCCGGGGTGAACCAGCGGGCCACCTGCGGCGGGATCCTGCCCAGCAGCACGGCCAACCCGGCCGCTGCCGCGAACAGCACGACGATCTCCCCGAGCGTATCCAGGCCCCGGTAGTCCACCAGCACCGTATTGACGACGTTGGCCCCGCCGGTGTCGGTCTCGGCTTGGGACACCAGGTAGTCGCCCGCGACGGAACGCTCGCGCCGACCGGTGAGCAACCAGGCGGCACCGCCAGCCGCCAGGCCGATCGCTACCGCCATGGCGCTGGCGGAGAGTGTGGACCGTCGCGACGACCGCGGCAGCGCGTCGGTGCGGCCTCGCAGCACCGGGACGGCGACCACCACCGTGAGGATCTCCACCAGCAGCAGGGTGAGGGCGACGTCCGGAGCCCCCAGCAGCACCAGCCACACCGACAGGGCGAACCCGATGACGCCCACCAGGACCAGCGCGGCAACCGTACGGCCCACCACCGCAGCACTGGCGATCGCCGGCAGCAGGACGGCGAGCACCACCCAGTCGGCGGGCCGTGACGTACCCGGCAGCATGGGGCCGACGGGAGCCACCACCACCACGCCGACCGCAACCACGGCGACGACCGCTGCCGCTGCTCCGATCAAGTGCGGCGGGGGCCTCGTGCCACGGGGCCGCCCCAGCCAGTGGCCCAGCTCCAGTGCAGCGGCCCACAGCCGGTCGAACAGAACCGGCCCTCGAGGGTTCGTCGGCACGTTGAGCACGGGGACCAGCTGGAAGCCCCACCGATAGATCGCAATCCCGAACGTGATGGCCGCCGCCGACATGGCCAGGGCAGGCGTGAACCCATGCCACAGCAGGAGGTCGGCGTTCGCCACGTCCACCCCGGTATCGACCACTGCCCGGTCGATCAGGGGGTTGAGCACCTGCGGCACCAGCCCCAGCACCAGGCCCAGGACAGCCGGGATGGCGGCCGGCAGGAGGAAGGCGTACGACGGGTCGTACAGGTCGGGCTGGCTCACCGGGCCGCCGAACGCGCCGATCAGAATGCGCATGCTGTAGGCGAACGTGAAGGCGGCTGCCGCCACCGCGATGGCCCCGGCAAGCACGTCGAGCCACGGGCCGCCTACCGACCACGTGGCACCTGAGGTCCCGATGAAGGCGTAGAAGGCCTCCTCCTTGGCGACGAAGCCGACCAGTGGCGGCACGCCGGCCATCGAGAGCGCTGCCAAGGCCGTGAGCGCGGCGGTGATCGGCATCACACGTCGCAGCCCGGACAGTTCACGGACGTCGCGGCTGCCGGCTTCCCGGTCGATGATGCCGACCAGCATGAACAGCGTTGCCTTGAACAGCGCATGCGCTGCGGTCATCAACGTCGCGGCGGCCAGCGATGCCGTGGTCCCCACGCCTACCAGGGCGATGATGAAGCCCAGCTGGCTGACGGTCGAGTACGCCAGCAGCGACTTCAGGTCATGCTGGCGCAGCGCCTGGATCGCGCCGAAGACTGCCGTGGTGAGCCCGATCGTCATCAGCGTGAGGTGCCAAGCGTACTCGTCGGCGAACATGGGCGAGGTGCGCAGCAGCAGGTAGATGCCCGCCTTGACCAGCGTCGCCGCATGCAGATAGGCACTGACCGGTGTGATCGCCACCATGGCGTCGGGCAGCCAGAAGTGGACCGGCACCTGCGCCGACTTGGTGATCGCCGCGAAGATGATCAGGCCGGCGACGATCGTCTTCTCCGTCGTGGTCAGGACCTCCGGGGCAGTGGCGATCACCGTCGCGAGGTCCGTCGTGCCGGTGACGACCGCGAGGACCACCACGGCGCCGAGCAGCGCCAGTCCACCAGCGCCGGTCAGCACCAGCGCCCGGGTCGCCGGCCAGGCTCCCACCGTTCCCTGACCTGCGATGAGCAAGAACGAGCAGAGGGTGGTCACCTCCCAGAAGACCAGCAGCAGGATCAGGTCGCCGGCCAGGACCAGCCCCAGCATCGCGGCGGCGAACAGCGTCAGGATGGTGAACAGCCGGGCGTGCGAACCCGGCCGGAGGTACTGCGGCGTGTAGCTCATGACGAGCGCGCCGACGCCCAGCACGAGCCCGATGAAGAGCAGGGCGAGCCCGTCCATGCGCAGCGTGAACGAGACGTCCAGCGTGGGCACCCACTGGTACGACTCGACCAGCGTGCCACCATCGAGGACCTCTCCCGCGTGGGCGAGCAGCCACACGAGCATCCCGAGGAACACGGCGGACAGCGGGTATCCGGTGGCCCGGCCCAGAAACCGGTCGAGCACGGGGGCCGCGATGGCGGCCAGCAGCATGACAACGAGCGCCGAGACCAGCACCATCTGTGTCGCCCCCCGTCAGCAGACCGAGAGACGCGGGCGTATGCCCTCATCCCGCTGGATCACGGAGGAACCAGCACCCAGCGCAGCGGCATCTGGGTGGTCCGGCATGGCTTCGAGGATACCGAGCCGGCGGCCCGCCTGCCCCTCGGCTGCGACGCCTCGCCGTCGGGATGCCCGCACTGAGAGGCTTGGGACGTCACCGTCGCGCTGCCCTTGCCGACCGTGCGCACCGATCAGCACGCCGCGCCGCCGGGGCTCCATCTGCCGGCGAAGCCACCGGGCTCCACGTGCACGCTGGATTGCGCGTGGAGCCTCTTCCTGTCCCGGGTGGAGCCGCCTGTGGGAATCGAACCCACGACCTACGCATTACGAGTGCGTCGCTCTGGCCGACTGAGCTAAGGCGGCGAAGCGGCCGTTCGACCGCTCAGACGATGGTACACGCGCGGCGGGACGCGTCGATCCGCTCGGTCAACCCCGGGCCAACCGAGCCCAAGATCACTACCCTGGTGGCTGTGATGGAGGGTCTGGTTCTCGCCGGCGGCGGTACCAAGGCTGCCTTCGAGGTGGGGGCCCTGCGATACCTGACGCGCCATGGCGACTACGCACCCGGCGTCATCGCGGGGACCTCTGCCGGATCGATGATCGCTGCGACCATGGCGCAGGGCCGAGGCGGGGCCGAGACCGCGGAACTGGCCCACGTGGTGCTCAGCAACGTCCTGGCGGTCACCGACATGAACGTCGTCTTCGGCAAGCAGGAGTGGCTGCAGGCGATCGAGGGGACGCCCTTCGCGGCCGTCGTCGACGAGATCCTCGCCACGGGGTCGCGGCCGCTGCTGCCCGGCGACGGCGCCCATGATCTGCGCAGCACCGCGCCTGGGGCGGCCCGCAAGCGGATCCTCATCGCGATGTCCTCCGCCATCGGCCACGCGCCGACGATGATCCGCGCCAGCAGGTCCTTCCGCAACTACGGCAATGCGCTGCTGAGCATGGACCCCCTCGGCGCCTCGCTGCGCGGGGAGCGGGACGACGGGATCGCACCGGTCGACGAAGAGCGGGTGGCCGGCTCCGGCGTTCGGCTGCGCCTCACCCTGGCAGCGCTCGGCGATGGGGTGGCCCGCTACGTCACCGAGCATGGCGAGATGGTCGAGGCGGACAGCAGGACCCTGCGGCGCAGTGCCGGGCGACCCGGCGTGGTGGAGGGGGTGTTGGCGTCCTCCAGCGTTCCGATGGTCTTCCCGCCGCGGCGGATCGGCGATGACGTCTACTGCGACGGCGGGGTGGTGCAGAACGCCCCGCTGGCCGCCGCGGTCCAGGCGGGGGCCGGGGACGTCACCGTGCTCCTGGCCACTCCGCTGCACAAGCCGCGCGATGACGTCGACTACGCCAACGCCTCGTTGATGGCCATCTACTCGCGCGCCGTGGCCGGCGTCGCCCAGGTCGAGGCGACCCGGTCGAATCTGCGGTATCCACTGGCTCCCGGTGCCCGGCTGCGGGTCATCGCGCCGACTGTGGAGGTGGTGGGCTCCTTCGAGGTGGCACCGGGACTGATCGATATCGCGGTGGACTACGGCTGGCTGCGCGCCGCGGAAGTGAGCGCCGAGCTCCCCGAGCAGGACGCCGCCGCTGTCGCGGCTATGAGCGACAGCATCGCGGTGCAGCGTGCGCGCGCTTGGCAGCTGGAGGAGCGGATCCTCTTGGAGGGCACCTCCAACGATGCGGAGCACAAGTTGGCGGAGATGCGGCGCGCGTTGCTGGCCGCTGCTGCGGGCTGGGAGCACTTCGGCCTGCCTGCGCCGCAGGGATGGTCGGCACTGGGCACCAGTTGGGAGGTGCACCGCGGCCAGGTTCCCGACTACCTGCAGTCGATCGGACTGCCGTAGCCGGGGAGCCGCTCCGCCGCGATGATCGCGCGAAACGAGCCCCAAGCCGGTCCCGCGTCACTACAGTCGAGGCCGTGGCCGCTGGTCGAGATGTCGCCCTTCTGGCAGTGCTCGTTGCTGCGGCGATGACGCAGGAGAGCCGTCGGCCCCGTCCGCTGGCATGGTTGGCGACCAAGGGCGTCGAGGCGGTCGACCTCGACGAAGTCCTGGCCGATATGGATCTCGATGCGCTCCTGGAGCAGGTGGACATCGACACCCTCGTGCAGCGCATCGACATCGACACCCTCGTCAGCGGATCGAGCGCATCGACATCGACACCCTCGTGCAGCGCATCGACATCGACACCCTCGTGCAGCGCATCGACATCGACACCCTGGTGCAGCGCATCGACATCGACACCCTGGTGCAGCGCATCGACATCGACACCCTGGTGCAACGCATCGACATCGATGCCGTCGTGCAGCAGATCGACATGGACACGCTGCTGGCCGAAGTGGACCTCGACGCGCTCGTGGATCGCGTGGACGTGGATCGCGTCCTGGACCGGGTCGACGTGCCGGCACTGGTGGACCGGGCGGGCATCGCCGAGATCGTCCAGGAGTCCACCGGCGCGGTGGCGGGTTCGGTCCTCGACATCGCCCGACGCACGCTGGTCGGCGTCGATGCGATCGTCGAGTCGGCCGCCTACCGCCTCACCAGGCGCGACCCCGCGGCCCGACCGGCGGGACCGGCCGCACTCATCGGCGCCGATCCGAAGGCCGGGGAGGTGACCGGCCGGTACGCGGGCCCACTGTCGCGGGTAGCCGCCTTCGGCCTCGACTCCGCCATCATCTTCTGGTCGTTCACGCTGGGATCGGCGGGCCTGACCTGGATCCTGTCGATCATCGGCGTCACGGTGCCCGACCTCGTCAGCGGTCGGACGGTCGGGATCTTCGCATTCGTCTCCTGGTACTTCCTCTACTGGTGGATCGGCCTGTCGCTGACCGGCCGGACCGTCGGCAAGGGCGTGGTCGGGCTGCGCGTGGTCGAGCTGGACGGCGACCCGGTGAGCGGGCGCGACGCGGCGCTGCGCACCCTCGCCATGCCGCTGTCGTTCGCCACCTTCTTCATCGGTGTGGTCGTCGTGCTGGTCAGTCCGCGCCGGCGCACGTTGCACGACTGGGTGGGTCGGACCTGCGAGGTGTACGACTGGGGCGATCGGCCCGCCGAGTTGCCGGCGCCGCTGACCGCCTGGGTCGCCCGGCGCGAGGCCACGATGGGGATCGACGAGGCTCAGTAGCCGCAGCGGGGATCGGCCGCAGGGACGGTGCCCCGCAGCAGGTAGGCGTCCACCGCATCGTCGACGCACGCCGAGCCGTTGAAGTACGCCGTGTGGCCGTCGCCGTTGAAGGACACCAGCGCGGCGTCTGCGAAGGTCTCCACCATCCGCACCCCCCACTCGTAGGGCGTCGCCGGGTCGTACTGCGTGGACACCACCAGGATCGGGGCCGCACCATCTGCGGCCACTTCCCGCGGCTCGCCGACGGCAGGGATCGGCCACTGCGCGCAGATCGCATCGCTCCAGGCCAGGAACGGACCGAACGTCGGCGAGTCCTCGGCCCACGTGTCCGCGTCCTGCGCCACCTGCCCGATGCTGCGCGTTGGCCGGTCCAGGCAGCTGACCGCGTAGAACGCCTCCTGGCTGTTGGTGCGGTAGGTTCCCGAGGCCGGGTCGCGCTCCAGGCGCTGCTCCAGCATCGCCAGGAGCAGCGAGCCGTCGCCGTCGAAGCCATCCCGCAGGCCCTGCCGCAGCAGGGACCAGTCGCCGGGCGGGAAGTAGAGGTAGTACAGCACCGCCGTGACCGCCAGCGCCTCGTTCAACTCCCGGCCCGCTCCTGCGGGCAGCGGGGCCGACTGCAGGCTGCCCAGGAAGGCGCGCACCTCGGCAACGCCGTCGGCGACGGTCTGGGCCTGCAGCGGACAGTCCTGCTGGTTGCGGCAGTCGGCGACGAAGCGCTCCAAGGCCACTTCGAAACCGGCGGCCTGGCCGCGCGAGATCTCTTCACTGGACAGGTCCACCGGCAGCGCGCCGTCGAGGACGAAGCGCCCCACATTGGCGGGGAACTGCTCGGCGTAGACCGTGCCGATCGCGGTGCCGTACGACTTGCCGAGGTAGTGCAGCTGTTCCTCCCCCAGGGCGGCTCGCAGGACATCCATGTCGCGGGCCACCGAGCGGGTGTCCATCCAGGGGGTGATCTGCGGGGAGCGGTCCTGGCAGGCCGGCCCCACCGACCCGGTCAGTGCCACCAGTTCCTCGGCCTCGGCGGCGTCCTCCGGAGTCGGGTCGGCGGCGATCAGGACATCGAGCTCGGCGTCGGTCACGCAGTCCACCGGATCGCTGGACCCGACGCCGCGCGGGTCGAAGCCCACGATGTCGTAGGCGTCCAACACCTGCCCGGTGACGATCGCGCGGGCCGCGCGGGCATACTCCACGCCGCTGCCGCCCGGGCCACCGGGATTGACGACCAGCGAGCCGAGACGGTCCCCACCTGATGCCGGCAGCCGCACCACCTCGACGTCGAGGTCGCCGGAGCCTGCGGGGTCGTCGTAGTCGCGCGGGACGCGCAGGGTCGTGCATTCGAACTGCCCGCCGCAGCTGCTCCATCGCAGGTCCTGCTGGTAATAGGCGCCCAAGTCGGCGGGGGCCACGGACGGCGCCTCCGCCTCGCCTGCCGAGGGTGCGGAGTCGGTGGTGCAACCCACGAGCAGCCCTGCGGCTGCCAGCATCGCAGCGATTCTCATCATCCCCCACCCCCAGCGTCCCCTCAGTGTGCATCACCTGCGGCATGGCCGTTTCGCACTCTCCACGGCTACCGTGGAACCATGGCGGCATCTCGGCGACCGAAGCCGCCGTCGCGCGCGCCCGATCCCGGGGCCGGTGCGAACGAACGCGCCGAAGCACTCGGCGGGCAGGCCGCCGCCGCCGCCCGGGCCGCGATGTCCTTCTACCGCGGATGGCGCACGAACCGGACCACCGGCCCGAACCCGATCGAACTTGAACGGGCCCATCGCGAGGCCACGCACCGAGCCGCGATGTCCCGCTACCGCGCAGCGCTGGCGCGGCTGCGCGCCCGGCTGGTCGTGGGCAGCGCAGGCATCATCGGCGGTGCCGCGGTCGCTGCCTCGACGCTGGACGGGATGCCCGGCGAAGCACCCCTGGCCGTGCTGGGCGGCAGCGCGGCCGCGATCGGCGCCTGGCAGGCGGCACGGTCGAGCCGGCAGTTGAAGCAGTTGCAGGAACCGGCGGCGCCGCCGGCGATCGCCGCGCCGCCGCCCGCCCTCCCGCCGGGCAGTCCGGGGGCGGACGCGGCCCAGCGCGTGACCGGGCTGCGCTTGCACATCATGGAACTGCTGCCGACGGTGGAGCAGCTGCATCCAGAGGCCGCCGACCAGGTCCGAGCGGCGGACGCGGCCACCGCCCCGGGCATGAACGCCCTGGTGGAGCGGGTCCGCTCGATGCAACGGATCATCGCGCAGATGCCGGGCAGCCCCGCCGCCCAGTCGGCCCGGCTCTCGATCGACGCGCTCACCATCCGGTTGCAGGAGGGGGCCTCGGCGTATCAGGAACTGCTCACCGCCGTCATCGCCCTGTCGTCGGCCCCGGCGCTGAGCGGGGGCCCCGGCGCGACCTTGCGGCCGGCCATCGACGATATGCACGCCTACGCCGCGGGACTGCGGCGGGCCGCCGACACTTGGCAGTGACCGGCTAGATCCCCTTGCCGGACAGCTTCACCGCCATGGCCTCCAGCGCGACCAGCGGGGCTACGTTGGACGCCAGCGCGGTGCGCGCCTCGTCGATGGCCTGCATGCGCCCAACGGTGAGGTCCGGCTCGGATGCGGCGGCCAGCGCCTCGATCCTGGGACGGTCCTCCTCGTTCACCAGCGTGATCGGCGCCCCTGCCTGCACCGCGAGGACATCGCGGTAGTAGCCCAGCAGGTCGACCAGGTCCCGGTCCAGCTCGTCGCGGACGACCCTGGTACGGCGCTTCTTCTGGGCATCGCGCAACTCGCGCAGGGCACCGCGGGCCAGGCTCTCGACCTTGCCGCGGCTGACCCCCTCGGCACCGGCGCCGTAGCCGGCAAGCAGCTCGGCCTCCTCCGCGGCGTCGCGCTGTGCCGCCTGCAACTCGGCCACCTCCTTGGCCGAGTCCACCAGATCGGCTGCGGCGGCGAAGCAGCCGCCCAGCGTTTCGACCCGCCTGGTGACGGCGAGCACGGTCGTGCGGTGGCGCCGCATGGCTTCATCGCGCACCAGTGCCCGGGCCCGGCCGATGTGCCCCTGGCTGCTGCGGGCGGCGTAGGCGGCCATGGCCGGATCGGCCCCGTCATGATCGACCAGGTAGGACGCGACCTCCGACACCTTCGGGGTGGCGAGGCTGACGAGGCGGGTTCGCGAACGGATCGTCGGCAGGATGTCCTCAGGGCTGGGTGCGCACAGCATCCAGACGACCCGGGCTGGCGGTTCCTCCAGGACCTTCAGCAGCGCGTTGGCGGCGGTCTCGGTGAGGCGATCGGCGTCCTGCAGCACGATGATGCGCCGGTGGTGCCCCGGTGGCCGCACGGCGGAGTAGGCGATCAGGGACTTCGCGTCGTCCACCCCGTAGGACAGCTTGTCCGCGCGCACGATCCGGGTGGCCGGGTGCGAATCGGCGGCCGACTGCTGGCAGTCGGCGCACCGGCCGCAGCCGTGCTGGGCACACTGCAGCGCGGCCGCGAAGGCCTCGGCCAGGACCGATCGGCCCGAGCCGGGGGGCCCGGTGATGAGCCAGGCGTGCGTCATGGCTCGGCGCGGGTCATCCCGCCCGCCGGTGTCCTCGGCGTGGGCGGCACGAACGGTGTGCTGCAGCGTCTCGACGAGAGAGTGCTGCCCCACGACGCGGTCCCACACCGTCATGGCACCAACCCCGCGAGTCGCTGTTCGACCGCAGCGGCAGCATCGCCCACCACTTCGGCCAGCGGCCGACCGGCGTCGATGACGAGGTACCGGTCCGGCTGCGCGGCGGCGAAATCCAGGAATGCCTGCCGCACGGCGCGATGGAAGGCCAGACTGCGTGCCTCCATCCGGTTGGGACCGACCGCGCGCTGCAGTCCGATCTGCGGATCGATGTCGAGCACGAGCGTCAGATCCGGGACGGTGCCGGCGATGGCGGGCACGTTTGCCGAGCGCACAGCCGCCACCCCCAGCCCGCGCCCCAGTCCCTGATAGGCGGCGGAGGAATCGACGAACCGGTCGCAGATCACGACCTCCCCGCGTTGCACGGCGGGGCGGATCACCGAGCCGACGTGATCGGCCCGCGCGGCCGCGAACAGCAGCGCCTCGCACCATGGATCGGACTCTGGGAGCTCCGGCGACAGCAGCAGGTCGCGGATGGCCTCCGACACCGGCGTGCCGCCAGGCTCCCTGGTGCGCAGCACCCGCCTGCCGCGGGCGACCACCACGCGCTCCAGGGCGGCGGAGACGGTCGATTTGCCCGACCCTTCACCGCCCTCGAGGACCAGGAAGAAGCCGGGCGCGATCACGGGATGAGCCTACGCGGCCCGCCCGACACCACCGCTACGGCGTCCCGGGGCTGTGGGTCAGTCCCAGGGAGCGGTCGCCCCCGTCCCGCTGAGCGCGTCGGCATCGGACGGCCTGGCATCGGTCGCTGCGCTGGTTCGGGCGGTGGCCGGGGTCGCCGCCGCCTTCTTCGCGGCCGCTGTCTTGGCCGCCGCCTTCTTCGCGGTCGCCTTCTTCGCGGTGGCCTTCTTCGCCGCCGTGGCCTTCTTCGCCGCGGTCTTCTTCGCCGCGGTCTTCTTCCCCGCCGTCTTCTTCGCGGTGCGCTTGGGGGCCGGGCCCTTGGCGCGCTTCTCGGCCAGCAGTTCGGCGGCGCGTTCCAGCGTGACCGAGTCGGCGTCGTCGCCGGAGCGCAAGGTGGCGTTGGTCTCACCGTCGGTCACGTAGGGCCCGTAGCGGCCGCTCTTGACCACAACTGGCTTGCCCGTGGCGGGATCCTCGCCCAGCGACCGGCCCGACGAGGCTGCTGCCGCTCCGCGCCCCCGCTTGGGCTGGGAGAAGATCTCCAGCGCCTGCTCCAGGGTCACCGTGAACAGCTGCTCTTCCTCGGCCAGCGAGCGGGAGTCGGTGCCGCGCTTCAGATACGGCCCATAGCGGCCGTTCTGAGCGGTGATCTCCTCGCCGGAGTCCGGGTCGGCGCCCACGACGCGGGGCAGGCTCAGCAGTCGGACGGCGTCGTCGAGGGTGACCGTCTCCAGCGCCATCGTCCGCAGCAGCGAGGCGGTGCGGGGCTTCGGCCCGGCCGCCTTCTTCGCGGGCTTGCGCTTGGCCTCACCGCCCTCGGCGCTCGCCGGCTGCTCCGGTTCCTCCGGTTCGGGCGGCACCTCCATCACATAAGGCCCGTACCGGCCCTCCCTGGCGACGATCGGCAGCCCGGTGTCGGGGTGCTCCCCCAACTGCATCTGGAAGTTGCCGCGCTCGATCGCCTCGGCGGCAAAGTCGGCCGTCAGCTCGTCCGGCGGCAGGTCCCCGCGCAGGTTGGCCCGCTTGCCGTCCGAGGGCCGCTCCAGGTAGTCGCCGTACTTGCCCACCCGCAGCACCACCTCGGTGCCGTTGATCGGCATGGTGCAGATTGCGCGGGCGTCGATATCGCCGAGCCTGTCCAGCAGCGGCTGCAGGCCCTCGAAGTCCAGGTCGGCATCGCCGCGATAGAACCGCTGCAGCGCCTCCAGCCGCGCCGTGTCGCCGCGGGAGATGGCATCGAGCACCTCCTCCATCTCCCGCGTGAAGTCGTAGTCGACCAGCGAGGCGAAGTGCTCCTCCAGCAGCCGGATCACGGCGAACGCCAGGAAGGACGGCACCAGCGCCGAACCCTTCTTCCACACGTAGTTGCGGCTGATGATGGTCTTGATGATGGAGGCGTACGTGGAGGGCCGGCCGATGCCGCGCTCCTCCAGCGCCTGCACCAGCGACGCCTCGGTATACCGCGCCGGCGGCTTCGTCTCATGCTCGACCGCCTGCAGCTCCTCGGCGGTGATGACGTCACCCTGGGCGAGGTTGGGCAGCGCCACGTTCGTGACGGAGTCCTGCGCGTTGCGGTCCTCGACGACCGTCTCCTCGTAGGCGGCGCGGAATCCCTTGAAGAGTGTGACGGTGCCGGATGCGCTGAACCTGGCCGTGCGCTGCTGGCCGTCGGGGGCGGAGAACAGCAGCGTGGTGGTGCTGATCCTGGCATCGGCCATCTGCGAGGCGATCGTCCGCTTCCAGATCATCTCGTACAGCACCCAGGCGTCCCCGACGAGCTGGCCGGTGAGCTGCCCCGGCGTGCGGAACACCTCCCCCGCAGGCCGGATGGCCTCGTGGGCCTCCTGGGCATTGGCGCTCTTGCCCTTGTAGGTGCGCACCGACGGATGCACATAGTCGGCGCCGTAGAGCTGCTCGGCCTGGGCCCGCGCAGCCGTGATGGCCTGCTGGCTCAACTGCACGGAGTCGGTGCGCATGTAGGTGATGTAACCGCCCTCGTACAGCCCCTGCGCCACCCTCATGGTGCGCTCCGAGCCCCACCGCAGTCGGCGCCCCGCCTCCTGCTGCAGGGTGGAGGTGGTGAAGGGCGCTCCCGGCTTGCGGGTGCCGGGCTTCTGCTTGACCTCATCGACGGTGAACCGGGCGGGCAGCAGGTCGGATGCCAACTCCTCCGCCTGCGGCAGGGTCAGCGCGATGGCATCGCCGGTGAGGCGCCCCTGGTCGTCGAAGTCCTTGCCCGTGGCGACCCGACGGTCGTCCAGGCCCACCAACTGGCCCTTGAAGCCATCGGGGGCGAAGCGGCCCCGGACATCGCTGTACTGCGCCGAGGTGAAGGCGATCCGCTCCCGCTCCCGCTGCACGATCAGCCGCACCGCCACCGATTGCACCCGGCCGGCGGACAGGCCGAACTTCACCTTGCGCCACAGCACCGGCGAGACCTCGTAGCCCACGAGGCGATCCACGATGCGCCGGGTCTCCTGTGCGTCCACCAGATCGAGGTCCAGGTCGCGGGTATGCGCCAGGGACTCCTGGATCGCCTCCTTGGTGATCTCATGGAACACCATCCGGCGCACCGGCACCTTCGGCTGCAGCACCTCCAACAGGTGCCACGCGATGGCCTCGCCCTCGCGGTCCTCATCCGTGGCCAGCAGCAGCTCGTCGGCGTCCTTCAGCGCACGCTTCAGATCGCTCACCGTCTTCTTCTTCTTGGGGGAGATGACATAGATCGGCGCGAAGCCGTCATCGATATTGACCGCCAGCCGCGACCAGGGCTGCCCGCGGAAGGCCTCCGGGACTTCGGCAGCGTTCTCGGGCAGATCGCGGATGTGACCGACCGAGGCCAGCACTTCATAGCCCTTGCCGAGGTACTTCGCGATCGTCTTCGCCTTCGCCGGCGACTCCACGATCACCAAATGCTGCTGAGAGGCTGCCGTACTGGGCACCCCACCACATCCCTTCCGACCGACTGCCCCACGACACGGGGACCGTGCAAACGGCGACGATACGCCACGGCGCGGCGGTTGCGTCAAGAACGAGTGTGAACGATGACCGGTTCGGCGGTGTCGGCCGGTCCGCGTCGGGGGCTGGCCCAGGCTCCGGCCGCGACCCGGGCGGTGCACGGACCCCCGGCCGGATCCATCCCGATTTCGTCGCGGTGCCGGCCCGGTAGCACGACACCCGGCGTCGCAGGTGCCGCCCGGGGCTGCCCGAGGTGAATGCTCGGCGATTTCCGGCCGTGGGCGGGTCTGGGGCTGCACACTTATCGCATCGTCACGCAGGAGGTCGCGATGCCGAGCACGGATGAGAAGGTCGGCCAACCGGCCAAGCAGCGCCGTTCGTTCGCCTTCCCCAGCGCCGTCACGACGCTGGCGATCGTCACCCTGCTGGTGTGGGTGGCGGCGCTGTTTATCCCCGCCGGGGACTATCAGGTGGATCAGGACGGTTCGCCCATCCCGGGGACCTATGAGCAAATCGACGCTCCGCTGTCCTTCGGCGAGAAGGTCCAGCAACTGGTGCTGGCCCCGGTCAACGGCATCTACGGGCTGCTGAATCCGGATTCCCAGTTCGTGGACACCGAGACACTGGGCACGATGTTCGGCCAGATCGGGGTCATCGTCTTCATCATGTCGATCGGCGCGTTCATCTCGGTGAGCTTCCACACCAGGGCGTTGGAGGTGGCGGTGGCCGCACTGGCCCAGCGGCTGCGCACCAGGGGCTGGCTGCTCATTACTGCCGTGATGGTGCTGTTCTCGCTGTTGGGCTCCACCATGGGGTTCTCCGTGGAGACCCTGGGGTTCTACGCGCTGTTCATCCCGCTGATGGCTGCGCTGGGCTACGACCGGCTCACCACGGCAGCCATGATCATCCTGGGGGCGATGGCCGGGGTGATGGCCGCCACCGTCAATCCGTTCTCGATCGGAGTGGCCGCCGGGGAGGCCGGCGTCGGCATCGGTGACGGGATCGCGCTGCGACTGCTGCTGTGGGTGGTCGTCACCGGAATGGCCGTGGCGTGGGTGCTGCGCTACGCCGCGAAGGTGCGCTCCGATCCGCAGGCCTCACTGGTTGGTTGGGACGAGCCAAGCGAAGCGGCCACCAGCGCCAGCCCGGACGCCACGCTGAGCCGCACGCAGAAGATCGTGCTGGTGATCACTGCCCTGGCGTTCGGCTTGATGATCTTCTCGGTCATCCCGTGGACGAGCCTGCTGGAGTCGGCGACCGGCGAGGCGAACTACTACCTCGATCACGAGGCCCCGATCGCCGGGGAGCCGCTGTGGTTCGACCTTGGCTGGTGGTTCCCCCAACTGTCCATGCTGTTCCTCATCGCCTCGGTGCTGGTCGGCATCGTGGCGAAACTGCCGAGAAGGAAATCGTACCACTGGCAGGCGCGGCAGACATGCTCGGCCCCGCCATGGTGGTGCTCCTGGCCGGTGGCGTGTCCGTGATCATGACGAACACCGAGACCCTCGACACGATCCTGCACGCCATGGAGAACCTGATCTCGGGCGCCTCGGCCGCGGCCTTCGCCGTCGTCACCGTGATCGTCAACATGCCGCTGGCCTTCCTCATCCCTTCCGAGCTCCGGCCATGCCGCCCTCGCCATGCCACTGCTGGCGCCGCTGGCGGACTTCGCCGAGGTGAGCCGAGCCACCACGATCACCGCGTGGATCACCGGCCACGGCCTGACCCTGATGTTCTCGCCGACCGCGTGGTCGTGGTGGGTGGCCTCGCGATTGCCAAGGTCGGCTACGACCGCTACCTGCGCTTCGTCTGGCCGCTCGTCCTGGGCCTGTTCGTGGTCTCGGCAACGATCGTGGCAATCGCGGCCGAGCTGGGATGAGCCCGTGAGCGATGCCGCCATCAGCCTGCTGATTCTGGCCATCACGGTCGCCCTGTTCGTGTGGAACCGGTTCCCGGGTGGAAGTGGTCGCGATCGGCTCGGCGCTGGCGCTGTACGCCACCGGGGTCATCACCTTCGACCAGTTCCTCAGCGGCTTCGGCGACGGGCGCATCATCGTGATCGCCGCCCTGTTCGTGGTGAGCGAGGGGCTCGAGGCCAGCGGCATGACAGCTTGGGCCGGTCAGGCGCTGTCCCGCAGCGCCGGCGGGAGCGCGACCCGTGCGCTGTTGCTGACCATGCTGCTGGTCGCGATTCTGACCGCCACGATCGGGCTGAACGGCGCCGTGGCCGCGCTGCTGCCGATGGCAGTGGTGCTGGCCAGGAGGGTGGGCCTGCCGACCTCGCGGATGCTGATGCCGCTGGCCTTCGCCGGCAGCGCGGGCGGATTGCTGCTGCTCACCGGATCAGCCGGTGAACGTGGTGATCTCGCAGGCCGACGACGCCGGGCTCGGCGCCTTCGGACTGCTGGAGTTCTCGCTCATCGGCATTCCGATGATGCGGCACTGGCCGTGATTCTGCTGATCGGCCCTCGCGGCCTCCTGCCCGATCACCGCCACCGCCGGGCTGCTCCAGATATCCAGGCGCACGCGCGGACCCTGGGTGGAGCATTACTCGCTGGAGCAGGTCTTCATCCCGGGTCGCGGCAAACTCACCGCTGGCCGGACGCACCGGCAGGAGGTGCTGGCCAGCCCCCGCGAGGGGCTGCGCATCACGGTGCTCGATGGCGCAGCTGATCTCTACCTGGCGGATGGCCAACTGCACCCGGGGGATCAGGCTGACCGTCCTGGGCGACCACGGGCTGGTCGAGCGTTGATTCGCCGCCCCGAGACCGGCACGGCGATCGAGAACGAGTTCGTGACGCCAGGGAGGTACCCGCGGAGCTCCTGAACCGAGAAGTGGGCGTGATCGAGGCGGTAACGCCGCCGCGATAGCGGTACTTGGGCCGCGAAGTCCATTCCGGTAGCGTCCTGGATGGCGCGGGTGAGCAGGTGCTCGCGGTGCAACGCGGCGGGGTGGACCGAGGGTTGTGGATTCTGACGCTGCGCACCGGTGACGTGCTGCTGCTGGAAGGCCCCCTGGTCCATCCTGGATGAGTTCGTCCACAGCCTGCTGCTGGTCAACACACCGACCTGGTCCGCCGCCAAGCCGTCCCGCGCGGGCGCGGCTGCCGTCGCGCGGCGCTGGTCATTCTGGCGTGCATCGTCCTGTTGCTCGCAACCGGGTGGTTCCGCAGCCATCGCTGCCCTACTCGCCGCGGCGATGATCCTGGCGCGCGTCATATCGGCACCGAGGACACCTTCACCCACGGTGTCCTGGAGCACGTCCTGCTGGTCGCCGGGATGTTCCCCATGGCGATCGCCATCCAGGAGTCCGGCGCCGGCGCGATGATCGCCGATGGTCCGTGATGCCATCGGCGGTGCTGGCCCAGACCGCACTGCTGGCGGCACTGGCGGCCTTCTCCCTGGTGTTCGGCCAACTCGTCGGCAACACGGCTACCGCATTGGTCATGATCCCGATCGGCCTGTCAGCGGCCAAGGCCAATTCCTTGGCGGTGTCCCGGCCGCCGCAGTGCTCATGTCCATCTGCGTCGCGCTGCACGGCCACCTTCGTGACCTCGTCCGGCGAACCTGGGTGATGGACCCGGGGGCTATGACCTTCGGCGACTACTGGAAACTGGGCCTGCCCTCGATGGCGCTGTTCCTGGCCGCGGTGTTCGTGGTCCCGCTGATCTCGGCGCTGGTGACCCCTGCCCCTGCTCCCGGGCCGCGATCGGCCATGAGCTGAGCCACCCGCTGGGTCCAACCTGCACGGCCAGCGACTGGTCGGCGTCCTGCAACGCCCGCTTCAACTCGGTGACCGTCTCCTTCTCGCGAAGTTCCAGAGATCGGCGCGAAGCCAGTGCCGTCGACCTCACCGCCAACCGCGCCCACGGCTGGCCGCGGTAGGCGTCGGGAATCTCCGAGGCACCCTCCGGCAGATCCGCGGATATGGCCAACAAGCCATTACCTCCTATCCTTGCCGAGGTACTTCGCGATCGTCTTCGCCTTCGCCGGCGACATCGGCTGGTCCGGGCTCGGGCCGCGCCATGGGCGACCAGGGAGCGCCGGGCTACGCCCCCGGCTCGGCGCGGTCCCAAGCCGGGTCGGTATGCAGCTCCACCGTGGATGCCAAGGCTGGGCCCGGCTGCTGCAGCCGCTGCAGCGACCGCCTTGCGCCGGACAATGTCGGCCCTTGCGCTAGCCGGGGACGCCGGCGTCCTCGGCCACCAGGTAGTGGACCTCCAGGTAGATCTTGCGGCCCAGCTTGCCGATCCCGGGCGGTGGGTTCCGGCAGGCCGCGCTGCCGGCTGAGGTCCTGCACCACCGACGTGATCGGTTGGCCACCTGGCCGGTGGGGGCGCCCTCCAGCATCTACTGAGCAGTACCGAGCATGCGCAGCGGGGTCGGCGCGATCGCCACCGCCAGCGACGATCGCCGTACCGGGATGGATCGAGGGCACGATGCCGGCAGCAGTCCAGGATGAGCGCTGCCAGGAAGCCGACGAACCTGCAGCGACAGCGGCACCACCTCCAGCCAGGCGGCGGCTTCGGCAGCCACTACGTCGGAGGACCCGGTCGCGCAGCGCGCCAAGCGCCAGGACCCGATCGTCGCGCTGGCGACGATCGCCAGCGCGAGCAGAACGCTGTCGCGCTGCCGCCGGTGGAGCTTCGACGGCATCGAGCACGTAGCCGAGCGAGCCCAGCAGCACCAGCCCCTCGCCGCCGGGGGGCCAGCGCCTCGCGGCAGAACGGATAGCGCGTGGGCCCGCGCTCCACCACGCACCGCCGCTGGCAACGACAACCCCCCGAGCAGCACCCCGATCAGGGCGTACACGCCGTCCCAGGACGATGACCTGGAAGCCGGAGACCGCCCAGCTGATCGCCATGGCAGCTCGACCAAGCCCGCGGAGATCGTCGATCAGCGCAGCAGCCGCTGCTCGGTGCGCGCCGAGTCCCGGCTCAACGCCGGCTCGTCGGCGGCCAGGCTGATCCAGTACGTGTCGAACCGCGGTGGCTCGGCGAGCCGTTTGCAGCCGATCA
>CAVPOB010000007.1:0-16723 GCA_963706835.1 uncultured Actinomycetota bacterium | reverse complement strand
GCCTAGGGGACACGGTCGGGGCCTAGCCTCACCGTTTCACGTGTGGTCGTGGGGCCGGTGAGTTGATCTTGGCGGGGCCGTCGGTTGGCTGTGGGCGTGGTTGGCCGGCCGGGTGGCTTCCCGGTGTTGGCCTTGGTGCGGGGGTCGGGGTCTGGGGCTGGGGGCGGGGTTCAGGCGGTGAGTGCGTCGAGGCGCTGTCCGGCGGCGAGGATCGCCGGTGTCCATGGCCAGTCCGGTCGAGGTCGAGGATGCGTCTTCGGCCGGTGCGGACCAGCCGGCCGGCGGGGGCGAACAGCCGCAGCCGCAGCCGTTTCGGCTCCGCGACCGCGAGGTCGCCGTGCAGGGCGAGGCGCTGCAGCAGGGCGGTGAGCAGTTGGGCGAGCATGACGATCTGCAGCCAGACCGCGTTGGCGGCGGCGGAGCTGGTAGGGCAGGTTCCGGGCGCCGGTGTCCTTGGCGTTGCGGATGCGGTCCTCGCAGCGCGCCCGCCTGCGGTGCCGCAGGTCCAGCGCGGGCAGGTCCGCGCTGGTGCTGTTGGTGGCGAAGCAGGTGACCCGGTGCCCATCGGCGTCGGTGAGCCGCAGCTGGGCGCCGGGGTGGGGCCGCTCCTTGCGGGCGATGACCCGCATCCCGGGCGGCCACTTCGACAGGTCCAGCAGCCCGGTGATCTCGGCGACCCACGCCCCGTCCCGGACCGCTCCCGCCTCGTCGTCGGTGCACGGCACCCACGCGTCGTCGGGCAGCGCCTCGATGGCGGCGGCGACGTCGGCGCGGGCGTAGAACCCGACCGTGTAGCCGTGGCCCCGGTCGGTGAGCAGCTGCAGGAAGGCGTGGGTGCAGGCGGCGGTGTCGGTGCGCACCACCAGCCCCGCCCGCTCGGCGTCGGTGAGCTGGGCCTCGACCAGGTCCAGCACGGCCTGGTGGTCGGCGGCGGTGCCCGCGTTGGCGTTGCCCGGCCGCAGCAGCGCCGCGACCGGCTCCCCGGTCCCGCCCGCCCCGTGGTCGGCGTAGGCCAGCAGCGGGTGGAAGCCGAACCCGCGCTTGTAGGTCGGCGCGGCGTCCTGCTTCTCCGAGTGGGCGGTGATCAGGGTGCCGTCGATGTCGACCAGCACCTCCCCGGCAGGCCCGGGGAGATGGTCTGCGGCGGTGCCGCGGGCGGCCGCGGCGGCCCGGCGCAGCGCGCCCAGCCCGTCGGGATCGGCGGCCAGCCGCATGCACCAGCCGCGAGATCGTGGGGTCGGAGGCGACCGGCCCGAACACCTCCTCCCGGCCGCGCAGCATCGCGGTGTCGGCGGGGCAGTCCCCGCCCGCCGCGAGCATCACCGCCAGGTCCAGCACCACCTTGCCCGGATCATGCTCACAGCGGGCCCTGCGGTGCCCGGCCAGCTCGGCCGACAGGGCCCGGTCCAGGCCCGCTGGCGCGGGCCGCCCGGTACAGCAGCTCGATCCCGGCCTGCGACACGACGCCGTCGGCGCCGCCGCGCAGATGGACACGATTCCTGAACCGATTACGCTTCACCTTGAAAGTGCCTTCCCGCTCGGGCGTTCTGATGTCTTCGCAAACCCAGAATCCCAAGCAGGACAGGCACTTTCGCTCATCTACCGCCCGTGCCGCCAGCAAGATCACGAAACCGCGAGGCTAGGGGACACGGTCGGGGCCCCGGCTGCGGCCGTCGGGCGCAGGAGACACGGTCGGGGCCCTGGGGGCACGGTCGGGCCCCGGCTGCGGCCGTCGGGCGCAACTCTGCACCCGGGGCGGGGGTTTGCACCCGGATCGGGGGCGGATTCCGACCTCAGTCGCTCGCCCCTGCACCCGGAACGGGTGTCTGCACCCGATTCGGGGGCTGGAGAGGCTCGAACCGGGTACTCCAGCCACCGCCGCGGGTGCAAACCCCCAATCCGGGTGCAACCTCGTGTCCGCAGAAGCCGCTCCAGCCACCGCCGCGGGTGCAAACCACCGCCGCGGGTGCAAACCCGCCCCAGCCTCCGACGCTAGGCCAGGCGCCGCGCCGAGCCCGCGGCCCCACACCAGCGCCGGCGCGGCCGCAGCGCGTTGGCGATGACCGACACGCTGGACCGGCTCACAGTCGCAGCGGTGATCATCGGCGACAGCTGGAGGCCGGTGAGCGGGCAGAGCACTCCCGCGGCGATCGGAACGCCGAGGCTGCTGTGGTCGGCGGCGAAGCCGAGGTGCTGCTGCATGACGTTGCACACGGTTTCCTGCGACGGAGCGCGCGGCCATGGTCCTGCCCAGTTCGCCCTTCACCAGCGTGACTTCGCCAGCGTCGATGGAGAAGTCCATAGTGGTCAGCGTTGGCACCCCAAGTACCGGGGCGACCCTCGATCACAGCCAGTACGAAGACTCGCGACCACCGGGTCGGCCAGACGTCGTTCGGAGCCTTGAACGCTGCGGTGCGGCGCCAATCCCTGTCGGGGTGAGGAGCGATACAGCACCGCGTGTCCCGGCCGGGGCACCTTGTCCCTCGGAACCGCTCCCGCTCAGTCGGCGTAGTCCAGGCGGGTCATCATGCCCGCCTCCGCGTGGTAGGCGTTGTGGCAGTGGAGCATCCAGCGTCCCGGGTTGTCCGCAGCGAAGTCCACGTCCGCGGCAGCCATCGCCGGCACTAGCAGGGTGTCCTTGCGCGGGCCCGCCCCGCCGGCGGCGCCGAGCTGGAACGTGTGCCCGTGCAGGTGGACCGGGTGGGCCATCATCGAGTGATTGCGGATCCGCAGCCGACCGGCACTGCCGGTGGCGATCGCCAGCGGGACCGTGTCGTCGTAGGTGCGGCCATTGATGAACCACTGGTAGCGACCCATCGAGCCGGACAGCACGAGATCCTGCACCGAGTCGGGTTCGCGGGCGGGCAGTGCGGTGCCCGGCGCCGCCCGCAGCGCCGACGCCGTCAGGGCATCCCCCGGCTGCAGCCCCTCCGGGGTCAGGTCCCCTCCAGGCACAGCTCCGGACCCGGTACGGATCAGCGCTCGGGCCTCGCCCGACTTGCCCACGGGGACCGCGACCAGGGGGAACACCCCCTCAGCGAGGGTCACGACCGCGTCGTAGCGTTCCCCCATCGCAACGCGGATCGCTCCGGTCGTCACCGGCTCGACAGCGAATCCGTCGGTGTGGGTGACCTGCAGCGCGTGGCCGGCCAGTGCCACATCGAACACCGTGTCGGCTCCCGCGTTGATGATCCGCAGCCGCACCCGTTGGCCCGGCCCGGCCCGCAGGACAGATGGGTCCTGCGGTGTCCTGCCATTGATCAGGTACGCGGGATACGCAACATCGCCCCATGCCGATCCCCCGCCGTGCATGCCCATCATCGGACCGCGTCGGCTGCGCAGGTCGGCGAGGATCTGGTCCGGCGACGCGCCCAGCCCGTCGGTCCAGTCGTCCAGCACCACGATCCACTCCGCGTCGTAGTCGCCCGGCTCCGCGGGATCGTCGACGATGAACGGCGCATACAGCCCGCGGTCCAACTGCAGGCCGGTGTGGGGGTGGAACCAGTAGGTGCCCGGATCCGGGACGACGAAGGCGAAGGCGAAGGACCCGCCGGGCGGCACCGGTTCGGAGGTGAGGTGCGGCACCCCGTCCATGTCATGCGGGATCGCCAAGCCGTGCCAGTGCACGGAGGTCTCCTCAGGCAGATCGTTGCGGAAGTCGATGCGGACCATGTCCCCCGCGGTAGCGCGCACCGGGGGGCCGGGCACGCTGTCCCCGTACGCCCACGTCGCCACCGTGCGCCCGCCCAGATCCAACTCGACCGGCCGAGCGCGGACCCCGAGAGCGCGCACTGTCCCGGTCGTCGGCTCCGCTGAAGCCGGGGAGGGTCCGACTTGCGGCGGGGCGGTGCGGGTGCAGGCGGCCAGGCCCGCGGCCGCGCCAGCGCCGAGCAGCCCGGCGAGAACCTCGCGCCGCGTCAACTGCCCGTCGCCCATAGGGCCAGGGTGCCTCCGCGGAGTGGGAATGTGAGTCCTGGTTCGATCAAGGTTCTGTGACGATCGAGCCTCAGGCTGCGGGGTCGCTCCGTTGTGGATTGGAGAGGCCCCCTGCCGCTTGCCGGCGGCCGAGGCTCGCCTATGCCGCTTGCCGGCGGCTGAGGGGATCCGGGCTGCGCGGTCGCGGCGGCACAGGCGCTCACCCAGTTACCACTGAGGCAGGCACTGCCGCGAGAGGGAACAACCGCCAGGCCACCACAGACATCCATGGCAGGGCCGGCCACATGCCCAACCGCTGCAGCAATCCATTCGCGTCGTCGACGATGCCCGCCTGGATCAGCGGCCCAGATGCCAGGGTCAGCGCACCGATGAGAAGGGATGCTTCCGGCCAACCGCGACCGAAGCGGCCGTCATGCGCGAACACCCAACTCGACACCATCGCCGCCGATCGGCGCATGCCTCCAACCTGCCAGTCTCGGCCTGCCCGAAGTGTCCATGAACCGCCCCCGACGTGGGCCGGACGGACGCTGCCCGCGATCCCTGCGCCGCAGCGGTCCACTCCGGAATGGCGGGCGGGGATCCGATGGCGGCCGAGGCGCGCCGCGGGCGGGGCTGCGACGGCGGAATCGGGGGGCGTGTCCGGCAGTGCCGCGACGTCGGCCAGTGCTTGCTTCGGCTCTCGCACAGGCGGCTGGCTGCTCGGCGCGATCCGGATGTCCACGCCCGATCGTGCGCGACATAGTCGCCGCTTCGCTGGCCCCCAGTGGCTGCAAACTGCGGCGGCTCCTCGAGCGTCGAATGCCCTCAGTCGATCACGAACAAGGTGGTCGGGCCGATCGCGTAGCCGCCCCCGTCAGCGAACGCTGCCACCGCCTGCGCGCCAACCGCCGGACCCACGCTCACCCAGGACTCCCCGTCGTCGGTGCTGCTCCATACGACACTCGCGGCGTCCAATCCCAGCATCGAGCCGTCCGTGCCGGCCGAGCCGAGCACCAGCAGCGGCGCGTAGGGGGGTTTGAAGGAAGAGCCGCCATCGGTGGACACCTGCAGGCCGGATTCGGTCGTCGCAATGATGCGATCGCCGCTGTAGGCCAGCGCGGCCGGTTGGATCCGCGCCCCATCCTTCCAGGTGGCGCCACCGTCACTGCTCACCAGCAGACCCGGGCCCCCGCCGTACCCGATGGCCGCCGAACCGTCGACCGCCAGCGCGTGGAAGTCCACCTGACCCTGCAGCGACACCGGCGACCAGGTTGCGCCGCCATCGTCGCTCGAGATCAAACCGACAGGATTCGGGAGTGGACTGCCTGGCCCCGGATGCCCACTGCTCGCCATCCGCTGTGTGCCCGCCTCGCCGGTCATCCCCATCAGGTCGTGCTGATCGGCGCCGGCCGCGGCCACCGCACCGTCACGCGTCACGGTGCGAGTCCCGCTGTGGGTGCCCGCCACTACCGTGTCCGCATCAGTGGCCACCAGGCCATGCACATGGGCGATCTCTTCCGACAGGGCCACCGCTTCGATTCCGAGCGCAGCGGGGGCCGTGGGAGCCGGGGGGGAAGCTGAGGCAGCCGTCGGTTCGGCACTGCTCGCAGGGGTGGACGGTGCATCGCCGTTGGAGGCGCAACCCGCCACCAACAGCACCCCAGCCGCCGACGCCCCGATACGTCGCCACGCCATTGCCGCCCCCTGCCCAATGATGGCCTGAATCTAGGACAGCGTGCGGCACGGAGGGGGTGAAGCGCTACTCGCCGCGCGTTGACTCATCACAGATGCCCGCGTAGGTGGGGTCGTTGCCTCGTGGGAAGCTCATCCCACCCTGTCCCGCGGCATCAGCCCACGGGCCAGGTCGCCGTCGAACACCGCCGACCGCCACCGGCGCAGCCGGTCGTAGGACACCCCCTGCCCCTCCGACCAGATCGCCTTGCGGCCATACGGCTGGATCTCGCATTGATGCACGAACTCACGGATCTGCTCCGCGGTGAATCCCGGGCTGATCGACATCTCCGCTGATTCCCCTCGCTGACCAGGAATGACTCACACCCAGCCTGGCAAAGAGGGGCACGACGAGATCCGCGTCGGCTTCCGCTATCCGCGGCCACAAATCGGTCGGATCGCGGGCGTCCAACTGCACCGTCGCGATCCGCATGTGGGGATGTCCTCAGGCGCCGGAATCGGGCGGGCCAGCGCGCTAGTCGCGTTGCCCGATCGCTGTCCGATTCCGGCAATGCCGACCCCCGCCATTCAGTCGCTTCTTGTCCCACGGCTACCTTCTCTTAACCCGGTTTACCGGGTCGGGGGAGACGCACGGCGCAGTTGCGACGCACCAACAAGGGGATATGGGAAATGCAGGAAGTCGGCAAGAAGAAGAGCAAGCGGATTCTCGCAGCAGCACTTGCGGGGGGACTGTTCCTGGCGGGGGCAGGCACCGCGGCCGCAGCGATCAGCTACCCGGGTTCGGCCACGGTCGGGGAACTCAGCGGCAGCACCGAGGGGCCGATCCACGTCAAGTCCGCGGACGGCGTCGAGCTGAAGAGCCGGAGCGGGACGAACGTGGCGACCTGGGAGCTCACCTATGCACCGGAGCGGGAAGCCGACTGGCACTCGCACCCGGGCATCATCATCGCCGTCGTCAAGGAGGGCACGGTCACCCGTCAGGTGGCCCTGGGGAACGGCAAGTGCATCGAGGAGACGTTCACCAAGGGCGATGCGTTCACCGAGGTCGAGCCGCACAAGGTGAAGAACCCCTCGACCACTGAGGCAGCGGTGCTGTCGATCACCGCAATCCACGCCACGGACTCCGAGGAATTGACGACGCCGCAGGACATCACCTGCAAGTAGGCACGGAGCCGGTGGCCTGCACAGCCCAGGGCACCGACTGGAGCGCCGGATGCCACGCACGCCGCGTGGGCATTCGGCGCTCCAGCATCTGGGGCGTAAGCGCGGGCGGTCCAGGTTCGGCAGGCGAGGCACCCTTGGCGGGGGCGATTAGCTGGTGATCGGCCTGGGCCACGCACGGCTGCGGGGGTGGGTACGACAGCGCCAGGATGTCGGAAACAGCGCGATCCCTGTCCCAAACTCCCCCTGGCCGGGGATCAGCGGCCCTGGCAGGAATTCTGCACCCGGAGCGGGGGTCTGCACCCGGCACGGGGGCGAATCCGGCCCGTTTGGCGCGTTCCAGCCCCCACAACGGGTGCAAACCCCTGCAAGAAGCGCAGACCACGACCGGGCCGGTGGCCTCGACGACTGACCGCGCGTCGGTACGGCTGCCCGGCTACCGCAACCAGTCCACGATCTCGGTATCCGGATCGAGCACGCCGGCCTCCTGCGCCCGGACCCGCCCCGCATCCACCGAGGCGCTCAGATACCCCGGATCGAACAGCAGGTAGCTAGACAGCTCATCCCTGGCCTCGTCGCTCAACAGCCGCCGCAACTGGCCGGCGAAGGTCCAATGCGTCGGGGTGTTCCGGGCCAGGTCCGCCAGCGCATCGAAGGTGGCAGGACCGGCGAACAGGTACTGCGTGGCCTTCCGCGGCTGCACGCGGTTGCGGCTGCGCAGGGTCTGCAGGTCCTGGATCAGCTGGTCGGCCATGATCTGGTTGGCCACCGGGACCGTCGCCTCGTCCACCTCCGGGCACGCCCGATTGGGGTCGGGCAACACATCACGGTCATAGCGGTCGGGGTGCGTGCCCACGATCACCAGGTGCCGCAGTCCTAGCTGGATCGCCGGCTTCAGCGGCGTGTTCAGCCGCACCCCGCCGTCGTAGTACCAGCCCTCCCACTCCTGCGGCCTGGTGATCCGCTGCGGCGGAAACGCTACCGGAATCGCCGACGACGCCAGCACATGCTGCGCCTCGATCCCCGCAGGGCAGTCCACGTAGTCGATGTCGCGCCGCACGTCCCGCGGGATCGGCGCTGTGGTGCTGTGACGGTGCAGGAACACCACGGTGCGGCCGTCGCGGGCAGTGGTGGCAGCGCCCACTGCACCCACCAGGCCCTCGGCCACGTTGCGCGCCAGTTGCTCCCAGTCCACGATCGCCGGGTCCTGGGCCAACCGGTGCAGCGGGTCGGTGTTCAGCAGGCTGGTCAAACGCAACCGACCTACGGGAAGCAGCCGGGTCAGCGCCGCCAGCAGTCGGCCGTTGGGCAGCGGCGCGATGACTTGGCCCTCGCTGACGCTGCCCCACACCTGCGCGACCTCGTCCATCGTCGCCGTCCACAAGGCCCGGACGTGAGCGGGCTCGTGCTCGGGCAGCACGCGCGGCGCCCGACTGCCGATGAGCACCGAGTTCAAGGACCCGGCACTGGTGCCGATGAACCAGAACCGTGCCACCTTCCCTTCGGCCTGGGTGCGTGCGGCAATCTCCGGCAGCAGATGCGCCAGCAGGCCCGCCTCGTACGCACCCCGCGCACCAGCACCCGCGATGACGACGCCGATTTCCAATGTTTCGTCCGCCATGGCGAACCCCCCTCGTCTCAGTTGCGGCCCTCGACGACAACGCTACATACCGTGCCGGCGCCGAGCGCATCAGCCGGAGCGCGACTCTGCCGCCGCGTGCGCCGCCACCCGGTGTCGAGTGCCGCGTCGCGGATAGGGCCTCCGGCCACCCCCATCTTCAAGGTCGCGGATCGCCAAGGCCGACAGCAGGTGGTCGTTCTCCCGATAGTCCTGCTCGATCGCCGGGTGAAGTATCCCATCGCACTGGAGCCCCGGGCACGTCGGCGAGGAGTGCCGGTCGGGGCGGCCGTCGCCCTGTAGTCGCCGGGCACAATGGGCGCGGACTCCTCCCCGTTGGCGATCGAATCCCCGAGCGCCGGGTCCACCGGCAGCCCCGGGCACCGGCCCTGGCGGTTCAGTTGTGGCGGGAGCACCGGCGAGCGCGGCGCCCGTCGCAGGCAGCGCGGCTATGAAGATCCCGTACGTTCTTCACCTTGGACTCCTCCTCGCGTGATGGTCACTCCCACGCTGTGCCTGCTGGGAGCGAGCGGGAAGGGGCCTCGGTTGCTTGGGCGTTGACGTTCGGCACATCTGTTGGCCGAGGGTTTGGGCGTCACGCTACGGGGGAATACAGCGGCCAATGCACGCAGCGGGGCGACCCGCCTATCCCGAGGATCACCATGAGCAACAGCACTCCGCCAACCGCGGCTCCGGCGGGCTGGTACCCCGACCCGAGCGACGCGGCGCAGCAGCGCTACTGGGACGGCCGCGCATGGACCGAGCAAGCGGTCCCGGTCGCAGCGCCCACGATTGCGCCGAACTACGCGCCAGGACCGCCCGCCGGGCCCGTGCCGCCGGTCACCGCGACCGGCAACGGCCTCTCGATCGCCGGGATCGTCTTCGGCATCCTGGCCTTCCTCGTCTTCCCCATCGTCTTCGGCCCGATCGGGCTCATTCTGGGCGCCATCGCCAAGAGCAAGGGCGAGGCCAAGGCCACCACGGCAATGGTCGTCTCCGGAGTCGGCATGGTCGTCGGCATGGCGATTGGCGCCCTGGTGGCATTCGCGACGCTCTAACACGTCCGCCAGCGACGTCGCGAGCAGGTCCGCGCTCAGCAATGCAGCGCTTGGCTCGCAGCTCTTGCAGAAGTGCCAACGGTCGGCGCAGGGACGTTGCTCCACCGGATGGCGCAACGGACGCGACGCAGTGAGGGCCGCTCCTTCGCGCGGCGCTAGTTCTTCAACAGCGCCGACAGCGCAACCATCGGTAGCGCGAGCACGCCTCCCAGCACCAGGAGCATCCCCAAGCCGGGCAACGGGCCGAAGTAGGTCAACGGAACGCCGAGAAGGATGAGCGCCACAGGAAGTCGGAAGGCTTTCCAGTTGCGCCCGTGCCCGCCGGTGTGGATGTTGGCGAGCACGGAGTTGCCCACATCGCCGGTGTGCTGCCGGTGACGCAACTCATCGTTGTAGTAGCTCCCCACTTCGCCTCCTTTCAACGCACCCCTCGTCCACGCTACGCGCGATGGTGCGCGCATCGGCCACTGCGACGAACAGGTGCACCCGATCGGCGCACCCGATGTCAAGCAGTCGCGCGCCGGCCTGCTCGTCACGCGGACGCCGCTCCCGCCACCTTCGAGCTGCCGGTGCAGGCACCGCGCGGCCGGTACGGTCGAACGATGGCCGTCGGGACGCTGCGGGAGTCGTCGCTGCATGCAGCCCTGAAGGAGCATTACGCGCAGCCGGGAGACCTCCTCGAGGAGCCCGTCGACGGCTACTGGATCGACATCGTCCGCGGCGAGGAGTTGCTCGAGATCCAGACCGGTTCCTTCGCCGCGCTGCGGCCAAAGCTCGCCCATTTCCTGCCCAATCGGCCGGTTCGCGTCATCCTGCCGCTGCTCGTGGACAAGCAGATCGTCCGCTTCGACCGCGAGGGGCAGGAACTGGGTCGGCGCAGGTCGCCGAAACGGCAGCGCGACGTGGACCTGTTCGCACAGTTGGTGCATCTGTCGCAGCAGGCGGCATCCCCGGCGATTCGGCCTGGAACTCGCCCGCGTCCGCGTCGAGGAACTGCGCATCGACGACGGACGGGGCAGTTGGCGCCGCAGAGGTATGAGCATCCTGGATCGGCGACTGGTCGCGGTGGTGGGGCTTCGCCGCCTCGACCGCCCTGCGGACTACCTCGAACTGGTCCCCGCGGGGCTCCCACAGCCATTCACCGTCGCCGAGCTCGCGGCCGGCATCGGCGGGCCGCGGCGACTGGCGGGGCAGATGGCCTACACGCTGCGGCACATGGGCCTGCTGCGCGTCGAGGGCAAGCGCGGCAACGCATTGCTCTATGCGATTCCTCACACCGGGGCATAGTGGCCCTAGTCCGGCCGGGCCCCGCGGCGCACGGTGAGTCAAGGAACACCTGCGTCCCACTAGGGGGTTGACGACTCATGACCAATCGCACCATGCTGCCCGCGACCATCGGCGTCCTCACCGCCGCGCTGCTACTCGCCGGATGCGGGTCCGACGATGCAGAACCCGACGCCACGACGTCCACCACACCGACTGCCAGCGCAGCCGACCCCGCCCCAGTAGCGGCTATCGACGCCACGATGCTGCTGCCTGCCAGCGAGATGCCGCCGTGGAACGACGCCATTGCCTGGCGGGAGGCGGCGGTCGAGGACCTGATCGTGGCGTCGCCTGCTTGCACACTGCCGACGCCGGAATCGCTCGGATCCGTGGAGCACTTCACGGCGACGTACCGGACAGAGGCCGCCATGAGCGGCTCCAACACGATCATGCTCTTCCCCGATGAGGCCACCGCGCAGGCGGCGCTGGAGGCCTACGAGGCGGCGATGCCGGACTGCCTGAACCAGGAGGGTGACCGCGGGCTCCTCACCGATGACCCGTCGGCGTCGTCGTGGACCGGCTCGCTGGACTGCACCGTCGAGGAATGCGGCGACAACGACATGCTCTTCGAGTTCATCGGCATCGGTGCTGCGGACAACACCGCCGCCCTGGTCTCCTTCAACCTCATCGCCCAGGACGCCAACTACTGCATGGATCCGGAGCTCTGCACCGATCCGCGCGACCCGGTGCTGCCGGAGGTCTACACCTCCTTGGAGCGGATGAGCACGCCGTAGACAACACGTCGGCGGGATGTTGCGTGCGATCCGGAACACGTTGTCCGGGTCCTTGTGTCGCTTGACGTCCACCAGTCGCGCGAACGTGTCCGGACCGAACGTGGCGCGCGGATCGAGCACGCGCGGGCCGTCCCGCTTGGCGCCCTGGACGTTCACGTAGTGGCCGCCGGTCATGCCGTCCCGTCCGCTACCTCCACTGTTGTCAGGCCGGCAGCGAACGGACGGGTGAGCGGGGCGGGTGCATCCGGTTGGTGCACCGGGTGTGGCGAACGGGCGACGGTGTATGCGGGCAGGATGAGTCGCTCAGACGTCCGCTCCGGATCCCTTGGCTCAGATGCGGAACCGCGCCTGTGGATCGGCGCGGAGCCCTGATGCGCCCCAAGAGTCGGGCGCCAGGTCGCCGCTCAGGACCCCCCGCAGCGTCGGCGACCCCGACGGGCTGGCGGGATGTGCTGCTCGCCATGGACCTCGCGGCACGGCTACGGCCCGCCGACTCCGCGGCCGAGTCGCAGACCGGGTCCGTGGCCGCCGTCGCCGCGGCACCAGCCACCGCAGCAGCGTTGCGCACGCCGCCGCAGCGACCCGGCGGGGAGGCAGTTGGTGGAGTGGCGGGGACGTGTCCGGAGCAGCCCGACTGCGTGCAGTCGAGGCCTGGCCGCCGCGCTTCCCATCCCTAGCCTCGGCGTTTCATGTGACGCTGTAGATCGGCTTGCTGAAGGAGGAGAACTACGACTACCCGCGCATCGCACTGTCGGTGGCGTTCAGCGGCCACCGGTGTGCGCTCCTTCTGCGCGACCGGGTGACGGTGATCGACTGGGACAGCGGCGCAGTCATCGACCAGCGCCGACTGCACCAGGGGCCCGGGCAGGGCTACGGCAGGGTGCGCACGATCGACGTGGCGGGCCGCACCCGGCTGGTCGGCCTCGAGGGCGGGGTGTTGTCGTACGACCAGCTGCGACCGGCACCGCCGCTGCGGACAACCCCTACCGCCGTCCCGCGCACCTGGACATCAGTCGCCGTCGGGCAGGACAGCGGGGCGGTCCTCGGCCTGGATGACCAGGGGGTTCTGCATGCGCTTGCGTCCCCCGGGCATCCCTCGGTCATGCCAGGGGAGCATTCCACGTCAACCCCGGCTGGCGACAATGCCCGCCTCGGCAGCCTGCCCGGGACGCGGTGGCGGGCAGTGACGGCGGGGCGATTGCTCACGTTCTCGCATTTCGCTGGGGTGCTGGACGACGGAAGGTTCGGCATGTTCCCCTTCATGCCCGACGGCCGGATCGAGGGTCGGATCGACAGCCCGGGCGGCGATCAGGTGACGGGGTTGCCACAGGGGGGTGTCTACGAGCCGGAGAGCCTGTTTGGGTTCGCCTCGGGTGCGGTGGCCGGGCCACGGGATGATCAGTGGGAAGTGTTCTGGAGGGAGGACGGTCCCATCCGGGCGCTCTTTCCGATGTATGGCCGCGCGCTGGTCATCGTCGATCGAGGCAATCTCGGGGAGCATCTCACGGCACGGGTGCGGGACACCGCGACCGGCCGGCTGCTGGCCGAGCGGTACCTGGGGGCCGTGGGGGACGCCGATGTGCTGTGAGACTGGGACGGCGGAGGCGCGTGGCTGGCAGTGTCGGGGCGGGATCCGGACGGCGTGACGACGATGCGCTGGACCCCCGGGACCAGCGGGCCTGCGTCGTCGCAGTTCGCGATCGCCCACGAGCAGCTCGGTGTGATCGCGGCCAGCGTCGCCCTCGGCACTACGGAGGGCGGGGAACAGTCATGGCGATGCTGATCGGCGGGCAACCGCATGTGGTCGATGCGCGGGACGGGGCCCCGATCGGCGTCGCCCAGCCGCATGCCGCGCACCACGTCCTGGTCGAGGTTCCTGGCGGGGACAACTTCCTGGCCGGGGACGCCGTGCACCGGGTCCCCGGTGAGCTAGGCCTAGGACTGTCCGCCATGACCCCGGCACCGCTGTCGGAAGTGCACTTGCGTCCGGCAGATCGTCGCAACGACCGCCGGTGGCGCCGCCTGGAGTAGCCCCCTCGCCAGCTGGCCCCACCCTGCCGAGCATGCCCTCGGCCGCCCCGGTTGCCGAGGGTTGATCCGGGGCATACCGCCGGTGGCAGCATCATCCCCACCACTCGCGAGGCGCCCCATGGATCCCCTCATCCTCCTCGTACTGTTCGCGTTCGCCGTCGCACCGTTGGTCGGCTTCGCCGCGGCTCGGCGGCTCCAGCGTGAGCGCAGTTCCGCCATCGCGCCCGTGCAGCGCGGTGCATTCGCCGAGGCGGTGTTCGAGCGGTTCGGGGACCCTGGGCAGTTCGCCGAAGGCCTCCACGTGCGGGTGTCTCGGCCGCAGCAGCCTCAACTGCTGGCGGAAACCGCGGTCGAGCTCGACGGCAACCGGCGGGCCGACCTGCACGCCGGCGCTGTCGTGGGCGGGGCCGAGGGCGCGACCTATCTGGCCGATTGGGCGCACGTGGACGGCGCGGTGCTGGAGGGCTTCCGCCGCTACGCCGCCGATGACACGGCCAGCGTCCTGGACCTGTACGCGGCGGCGGGCGGCAAGACCGGCGAGTCGCTGGAGGGCTTCAGCAACGGCCTGCGCGGTCACGTCGGCGAGCAGGAGATCATCGACCAGCTCGGCCGGTGGGCCGGCGACGCCGTGGTGGTGCCGACTTCCGGCAGCAACGAGGGCTTCGACCTCGAGCTGTTTGGCCGCGCCATCAACGCCAAGGTCACCGGGGACGCCGGCCGAACCGCGGCGGAACACTTCGCCGAGCACCCGGACATCCCGCTCATCATCAACGCCGACGCAGCGAACATCCCCGACACCGCGGTGCGGCTGGACCTGACGGAGCCTTTCGACGCCGGCCTGCTCGACACCGAGCAACTCGTCATCGTCGCCGAGGGTCTGCAGTTGAGCGACCTCGGCGACGCCGTGGCCGATGCCGCTGGCTTCGGCGACCTCGGTGGTGCGACCGATGGCCTGCCCGGCCTCGGCGTGGCCGTCGCCGCGGTCCGCAGCGGGGTGCGGGAGGGTCGCCTGCTGCAGGTGCACGACGACAAGGCCAGGCTCGCCAGGAACATCGCCACCGATACCGCCCTCATCGGCGGCGGAGCGCTGGTGGGGGCGAAGGCGGGAGCGCTGGCGGGGGCCGCGATCGACGCCGCCGCCGGCGGCATGCTGCTCGGCATCCCGACCGTGCTCGGCGGCATCGTCGGCGGTATCGGCGCAGGGTGGCAGGGCGGGAAGCTTGCCAACAGTGCTCGCACCCGGGAGTTGCGCACCCGGCAAGAGGCCCTCACCGCATCCCTGGACAGCTTCGGCCGCGCCAAGTCCCACAGCGAAGCGGCCGCCGCTGAAGCTTGGCAGGACGCCGTCGAGCAGTCCGAGCAGCGGCTCTCCGCCGCGCAGGCCGGGATCGAGGAGATCATCGAAAGCACCGCACAGGAGGCCCACGAGCACTTCGCCGCGGCCAGCGGCATCACGCCCACCCACCGGGAGGCCCTGCTGCTGCAGGCCGGCCAGCGTGTCGATGAGGCCCGGCGCGCGGAGCGCTCCCGTCTGGCCAGGGCGCGGGCCGCCGCGTGGCATCAGGCGGCGGAGCTGTGCGGGAACCAGACCGAGGAGATCATGGACGTCGTCCTCGCATCCCCCGGCGGTGCGGAGGTGGTGGGGGTGTGGCTGGACGAAGCCGAGGCCCGCCGGCACGCCGGCATGCAGGTCCTGGCCGCCGGTGCCACCCTGGTGACCGCCACAGCGCACCGCTTCCGCAGCATCGAGACGGCCATCCTCACCGCCGAGCGCGATCGGGTGCAGGAGCAGGCCCAAGCCGAACTGCGTCCCTACATCGCCCGTGTGGAGCACGACCGCGACCGGGTGGAGTCCGAGGCGCGGGCCCTCGGCCTGGCTGCCTGAGCCGGCCGCCCCGCCACGACGGCGCAGCCCGGCAGTTCGCGCGGTCATCAGGGAGACAGCCCGACCTCGCCATCGCCGCCACGTCGTGCCGTATCGAGCCGAATCCGATTGCCCATCCCGGACGAACCGCGCCCTGTCCCCGCAGGTTGATGATCCGGTCCGACAACGCGACATGACGTTCCGCGGGTCCATGAGGGCCGGAGTCGAACACCGGCCGCGCTCGGCCTCGAGCTCGTGCTCAGCGTGCCCCGACAGCTCACCAATACGGAGACCCACCCCATCGCGGGCCCGCAGCCCGCCTGATCCGGGTCTACTGCGCTGGGCAGCCGCATCGGGATCTCACTGCCAGGAAATGATCACGTTCTCGAAGTCCGCCACCTCGAGGAAGGCCGTGAGCCATGCCTCAGTGTTCGCGCGCGCACGGTCGAGCAGCTGCGACTCATCGGCTGCTTCCTTCACCTTGCCTTCCGCGGCCACGAAGACCGGGCTGTCGTCGGTCGGGTTGCTGGCGAAGAAGTCTTCGATTCGGTCGGTCAAGCCCCGCTCGCGGAAGAAGCGCACCGACTTCTCGTCGATGTCCGCGTCGCCCAGCACCGGCTCGGGCAGCGTGATCCGGATCGTGCCCGATTCCGGGTCGGTCTCGATAGAGCCCTCGTCGAGTCCGCTGAAATCGACCGTGGCACGCACCGAACCCGTCACGATCGCGACGACCCGTTCGCCGGACAGGATGTCAGGTACGAACCTCGTATCGGTCTCGATGTCGACGACTTCGCTGAAGCTCCCCTTCAGCCGCAGTGAAGTCCGCGAGGTCGCGGATCTCCTCGAGCAGCGCCGGACCGGAGCGGTCGATGGTCGCGGACATGAAGCCGAATCTGTCGGCCGCCATGATCAGCGCGATGGTGAGCAGCGACAGTACGATCACTACCGTCGCCAGGACTGCGAGCATGCTCGTGCCGAACCGTCTCATATCAGAACCGCCTCGAGAGTCCGTGGCGGACCTGACTCCGGCCGAAGCGGCTCAACTCCCGATGGTGAGCTGCTGGAGCCAAGTACTGCGCAGTGCTTCTGTCGAACGTATCCAACCGTCCGCGGGCGGACGCTGAGTCCGCACCCAGCCAAGCGTCATTCATTGCGATACCCCCGAATTTCCCCGTTGGACGCAATCCCAGGGGGAAGGGTTCCACTGAGGAGGCGTCCACAGCCAGGATATGGGCAGCCCTCGACACCGGTGACGTGGCGCATCTCCGTGCAGCACTGCCGCACGTGTCAGCACCGGTCGAAATGTGACCCCTTCAGATCGGCTAAC
>CAVPOB010000006.1:0-70332 GCA_963706835.1 uncultured Actinomycetota bacterium | reverse complement strand
GGGATCGATGGTCAACCGCGGCGTGACCGCGTTGTCCCAGAACGGTTGCGGGGCAGCGTCGTCGAGGCGGTGCACAGCCATTCGGGAACCGTAGCAACACGCTGGAAACGGGGGCGCTGGTCCAGGCGCGAGGAGGACGCCGATGCTCGGAGACGAGCGGCCCCGACGGTCGCCGAGCATCCGCCCCGATCCGCCTCACCCGGCAGGCCCGACCACCAGCCGCGCAGACCCCGCAGGTTTCAGCAGCAGCCGTGGCGGAGGTCTGGCCGGCCGCGACCGCGCGGGGCGGGTCTCACGAAACACCGGGCCGAACGCTCGATGCGCGGGACCTGGTGGTCATCCACTCCGCAGACGGCAGCTTGACCGGCAGCATGCCCCCCGACGGTGCCGGAGTGTCGGGGTAGACGTAGGGGACCTGGTCGGTGGCGGCCTCCGGGCTGCATCACATCCACGGGTCAGCTCGGGACTTTCGACCCGGGCCGGGACAACCGGCGCGAACGATACTTCGAGAGTGATCGAATCGATGCTGGTCGAAGCCGCTCCCGCGCGTCAAGCGGAGTCCGTGGGCCTGTTGGCCGTGGTGGCCGACCCCGTACGGTGGCGCCTGGTCGCCGAGTTGTCGCTGCGGGGGACGCGCTGCGTCTGCGACCTCCACCCGATCGGCGGGGTCGCCCCCAACGTGCTGTCCTACCACTTGAAGGTGCTGCGAGACGCAGGGCTCGTGACGGCCAGCCGTCGCGGGCGCTGGATGGACTACTCGTTGGCCCCGGACGCCCGGGACCGCCTGGCCGCCGCACTCCCCACCGCCGCACCATGAGCCTCACCGACCGGCCACCCCGCCCGCCGCTGGCCAGCAGCACTGGCAGGGTGTGGCTGGGGCTGCTCGCCGCCGCGGCGGCATGGGCTGCGCTGTATGCCATCAACGAGCGCCTCTGGCCGGCGCTGCTCGGCGATCTGCTGGGCGTGGACCTGACGAGCCGGGCCGGCGACGCCATCGCCTTCTTCCTGTACGACTCCGCCAAGATCATGCTGCTGCTGGTGGGGCTGGTCTTCGTGGTCGGGCTCCTGCGCACCGCTCTCTCGCCGGAGCGGGTGCGCGAGGTGCTGACGGGGCGGGGGCTGGCCACCGGCCTGGTGCTGGCTGCGCTGCTCGGCGCGGTGACCCCGTTCTGCTCGTGCTCGTCGATTCCGCTGTTCATCGGCTTCGTGGCCGCGGGAATCCCGTTGAGCATCACCCTGACGTTCCTCATCGCCTCGCCGCTGATCAACGAGGTGGCGGTCGTGCTCCTCGGCGGCACCTTCGGCTGGGGCATCACCGCGGTCTACGTGGCCGCTGGACTGATCCTCGCGATCGCTGCCGGTGCGCTGCTGTCCCGGATCGACCTGGATCAGTGGGTGGAGCCGTTCGTCTTCACCACGCCGGTCGCAGCGCTGCAATCGGAGGGCGGCAAGCCATCCATCCAGGTGCGCGTCGATGCGGCCGGCACCGAGACCGCCGACATCGTCGGCAAGGTCTGGCCCTACGTCCTGGTCGGCGTCGGCATCGGTGCGCTGATCCACGGCTGGGTGCCCGCAGACTTCTTCGCGACCTACGCCGCATCCGACAACCCCGCCGGGGTGCTCCTCGCCACCGCAGCCGGCATCCCGATGTACGCCAACGCCGCAGGGGTGATCCCCTTGGCCGAGGCGCTGTGGGCCAAGGGGGTCGCGCTCGGCACGGTGATGGCCTTCATGATGAGCGTGGTCGCGCTGTCGCTCCCGGCGCTCATCATGCTGCGACGCGTGCTGCGCATGCCGCTGCTGGCCCTGTTCACGCTGATCGTCGCCGTCGGCATCATCGCCATCGGCCTGTTGCTCAACCTCGTCACCTGACCGAAGGAGGAGGCATGGAGATCAAGATCCTCGGGCCCGGCTGTCGCAACTGCCGGAACCTGGAGCAGCACACGCGCAAGGCACTCGACGATCTCGGCATCGACGCCGATATCGAGAAGGTGACCGACTACCCCGCGATCGTGGGGTACGGCGTGATGAGCACCCCCGGCCTGGTCGTGGACGGCAAGGTGCTGGTGTCGGGCCGGGTGCCCAGCGCATCGGAGCTCTCCGCCATGCTGGCTACCGCGGCGGCCTGAGTCTGGCCCGAGCACCGCGGCGCTGGTCGCGAGCGACCGGACATGGTCGGCCTGCACGGGGGCTACTGGATGCCGCCGATCAGGTTCTGGATCACGATGGCGACGACGAGCATGAGCAGCCCGGCGGCCAGGCACCACCACGTGAACTGGTGCCGGGACCGAGTCAGTTGGGAGCCGCCCAGGACCGCTCCGGCTGCAGCGAACTGGCCGACCTGCACCCCCACCGCCACGAGCACGAGCGCCGCCGTCGGGTCCACGGCCGTCCACAGCGACACCACACCCAGGACCGCTGTCACCGCACCACCGATGGCGCCGACCACCGCGCCAGCCGCCATCCCGCCTGTGGTCAGCCGGTCGAGCAACCAGGCCAGTGCGGCGACCCCCGCCAGCAGCGCGACAAAGGCGATGGCGATCCGTCGGAACCACTCCTCGTCGGCCAGCACGTTGGGCTCCCGGGCCTGCCCTTACAGCGTCGCGACCACGCCGGCGTTGAACAACAGGTCCACCCCCACACGCCACCGCCACCGCCACCGCGACCGCACCGCCCGGCCACCACGCACCGCCCAGGCCACCGCGACCGCGCCGACGCTGAGGGCCCGCGCCCGTTCCCGCCCCGTCTCCGACGTCCGCTGGGACACACCCATCCCCTGCGCCGCTGGCTGCACAGCATTCTCCCAGCGACGCCGCACCAGCCGTCCACGTGCGGCCCGAAGCGCGGGGGTAGGTGGTCCAGGCGGCCACCATCACCTTGTTGATCGACGTGTGCGCGATGAGTCGAAGGGCCGGCCGAAGAGGGCCGAGAGCTCGTCCTCGAGGTCAACGAGACGCAAGAGTCGCGGACAGCCCAGGTCCGCGATGACCTGGTGGTGGCGAACCTCGCCCACACCGGCGACATTCGGGGCTTCGTGGCCTCCATCGCCGCTTGGCTGACCTGAACGCGGCGCTCTCGATCCCTCGCACCTTGGCACGGGGGCAGCCCACCGGCCGCAGTCTTGCGGCCCGAACCGCTGCCGCTGGACGTGCATCGTCATGACACGATGCCGCCATGGCCACCGCCACCACCTTCGAGGTCCGGCGCGACAACCTCCGCACCCACCGCCTCATCACCGAAGCCCTCCCCGACCTCGCCCCCGGCCACGCCCTGCTGGCCATCGAGAGCTTCGGCCTCAGCGCCAACAACGTCACCTACGGCGCCACCGGGGAGGCGCTGGGCTACTGGCGCTTCTTCCCGGCGAGCCAGGACGGCTGGGGGCGCATTCCGGTCTGGGGGTTCGCCCGGGTCGAGGCGAGCGAGGCTGACGGACTGAAGCCCGGGCACCCGCGTGTACGGCTACTTCCCGTTCGGCACTCACCTCGTCGTCGAGCCGGGCAGAGTCGGTCGGCACGGCTTCACCGATGTCGCCGAGCACCGCCGCGAACTGCCGGCCGTCTACAACAGCTACCGCCTGGTGGACGCCGATCCGCTCCACGACCCCGGCGCCGAGGATGTGCAGGCGGTCTTCTTCCCCCTGTTCGCCACATCGTTCATGCTCGAGGACTTCCTCGCCGACAACGACGACTTCGGCGCCGAGCAGATGGTGCTGTCCAGCGCCTCCAGCAAGACCGCCGTCGGGGTGGCACTGTGCGCCGCCCGCCGGGAGGGCTCGCGGCCGCGCCTCATCGGGCTGACCTCCGCGGGCAACGCGGCATTCGTCGAGGGGCTGGGCTGCTACGACACAGTCGCCACCTACGACGACCTCGAAGCCCTGCCGGCCGTGCCGACCGTGTACCTGGACATGGCCGGCGACGGCGATCTCGGGCCCGCGTGCACGAGCACTTCGGCGACCAGCTCCGCTACAGCAGCGCGATCGGCCTGGCCCATTGGGAGGCGACCCCGACCAGCAAGGGGCTGCCCGGCCCGACGCCGACGTTCTTCTTCGCCCCGACCCAGATCGCCAAGCGGATGGGCGAGTGGGGGCCGGCCGGCTACCAGGAGCGGCTGACGGCCGCGTGGCGGGACATGGTCGCCGGCGTGCGGGAGCGGTTCACCTTCGCGCCGGTCGTCGGGCTCGAGGCGGCGACCGAGGTGTTCGACGGGCTCGTCGAGGGGATCAGCCGGCCGGAGCAGGCGTTCGTCGTCGCGCTGGCCGACGCCGGCAGCGCGGAGGAGTAGGTGTCGCTGGTCATCGACCCGCGGTACTGCGGGCCGCCGGACTCCGCCAACGGCGGCTACTTCGCCGGCGTGGTCGCCCAGTCGCTGCCCGGTCCGGTGGAGGTGACGCTGCGGCTGCCCCCGCCGCTGGCCCACCCGATGACGTTGGCGGCGCGTCCGGATGGCATCGATGTCCTCGACGGGGACCGGCTCCTGGCGCAGGTCCGTTCCAGCGAGGCCCACCTGGCGCGCGATGTGCGCGACCCGTTCTCCCTGGCGCGGGCCGAGCGCGCCGCGCAGTCCTACATCTTCGCCGGCGGCGAGCACCCGTTCCCGACGTGCTTCGTGTGCGGGACTGAGCGCGCACCCGGGGACGGCCTGCGCATCTTCCCCGGGCCAGTCGGGGACATGGTCGCCTGCCCGTGGACGCCACACGAATCCCTGGCCGACGCGGACGGCGCGGTGCGGCCGGAGTTCCTCTGGTCCGCGCTGGACTGCCCCTCCTTCTTCGGCGCGATCGCCGCCGGCTACGCCACGACCGATGCCACGGTCCTGGGCCGGATCACCGCACAGGTGTGGCTGCGCCCCGCTGTCGGCGAGCCGCTGGTGGTGCAGGCCTGGGGCGAGTCCGGCCAGGGGCGGCGCAGCGTGGCGGGGTCGGCCGTGTTCACCGCTGACGGGCAGTTGTGCGCGGCCGCTCGCGCGGTCTGGATCCGACTGAGCTGACGAACCGGCGCGGCTCCGGTCGGACGCCAGCCCGACGTCGGTGGATCGACCGGTGCCGCAGCCTCAAGGCGCCGGCGCGCACACCCCCCAGCCCGGACGACGCCCCTGGGCGTGCGGCAACGCATCGCCGGGCGCACCCGCGACCGCCGCTATGCGCGGCCCGCCATCCGGGCCAGCTCCGCCTCCAGATGATGCGCCGCCCGATCGGGGTCGGGCACGGCGGCGGGGTCTGCGCTGATGCTGACCGTGAGTTCGCCCGCATAGGACAGCGCCAGGAAGCTGAGGGTGACGTTGCCCGCGAGCGTGGTCATGGGCGTGATCCCGACGATGCGGGCGCCGGCGATGCTGACGGGTTCCGGTGGCCCGGGCACGTTGCTGACGAAGACCTGGACCATGCGCTGATGCTCGATGAAGGGCCGCAGCAGGCCCACCGCACCCATGCTGCGGAAGACGAGCACCGGAGCGGAGCCTGGGGCGGAGCGGGCCTGCTCCTTCCTCGTCCGGGTGATCTCGGTGATGCGCTGCAACCGATCGGCCGGGTCGCCGACTGTCGGGACGGCCAGCAGCATCGTCGCCAACCGGTTGCCCAGTTGTGGGTTTGAGCCGCTGCGCAGCGAAACCGGCGCTGAGACGTGCACTCGATCCACCTGCTCGCCCCGCCCGGCGAGCACAGCCCCAACAGTCCCGCCGACGGCGGCGAGGACCGCGTCGTTGACGGTCGCGCCGTGTTCCCGTGCGGCGTGGTGCAGGTCGGTCAACCGGATCCGGGCCGCCGCTACCTGCAGGCGCCCGGAGACCGGTCGGGCGAGGCTGGTCTTGGCCGCCCTGGGCAGCCGGACGCTGCGCCAGCCCGCCACGGCCGCCGGCAGCGTCCGCCACCGCACGGGGGACATCGCGGACCGCAGCCAGGCGGCCCCGCATGGCATCGGTGAAGAGTTGGCCGCGCGAGGGGTGCGGACGGGGCCCGGCCAGCGGGCGATGCGCAGTCCCTGCTCCATCCACCAGCTGGGCCAGGACGGCCAGCCCCCCGATTCCATCCGCGAGCACGTGATGCAGGGCGATCGCGACGCCCGCAGCACCGCCCGAGGGGTCCACCAGGACGGCCGCGCGCCACAACGGCCGGACGAAGGTCATCGGCTCGACGGCCAGCGCAGTCGCGACGGACAGCAGCACTTGCGGATCCCCGCTGGGCACCGCCACCTGACGGACATGGTCACCGGCCGCGAACGCGGGGTCATCGACCCAGACCGGGCGCCCACAGCCGAGCGGCGTCCGGCGCAGCACCTGACGCAGCCTCGGAATCCCCGCCGCCCGCTCCGCCAGCAACGCAGCGACCCGCGCAGGATCGACGGCTGCGCGATCCATCTGCAGCAGGGCCCCGAACTGGACCGGCATCGGCCCGACATCGGCGGCCAGCTCCATCAGGTCAGTCGCGGATGCTCGCTCGATCTGCGCCCGTGACCCGCCGGGGCCCGTCACCAGAAGCGGCACCTTGCTCACGGGACCTCCTCGGACTGCCCAGTGCTCAGCTCCCATGGAACACCCGGTAACGGCACGCGGTGCGCGGGGGCCGGTACCGGGGGCGTCGGCCCCGCGCATGGGCGGTTGCAGGCGCAGACGGATCGGGATCCCGGGCCGGATGGGTCTCGCGGGCCTCCGCTCGCACGGCCTGGTCCCGGATCCGGCTGAGGGCCGCTGAGCTGCGCCGGCCCGGTGACTCAGACCAGGTATTCGCGCGCCACTCTTCGGCGGCCGTGAGCGGGCTCGGCACGGCCGCCGGCCGGTGTCGCGGGTGCACGTTCGCCGTGCGCTCCCGCCACCACCGCGACGCCACTGTGCCGCGGGAGGCAACCTGCCGCGGATGCCCGAGCCTCGCTGCCACAATCGCCGAAGACGCGGCCGACCAGACCCGACCTCCGGAGCGACGAATGATCGACGACAGCAGCATCAGCATGGGCCGCGCCATCGCCGCGGCGCGGGATGACCGCGGCATCGAGCGCGGCGACCTCGCCGACCGGGCCGGCGTGTCCCATCCCTACCTCGGGGAGTTGGAGCAGGGGCGCCGGTGGGGCACGCCGCTGGTGCTGGAGCGCATCGCCTCGGCACTCTCGTTGACTTCTGCGGAACTGCACGCCGCAGCCGAGGCAATCGGCGCAGGCGCCCCACCGTCCTTCCCACCGACCTTCCTCTACGACGGAGTTTCCGCAGGCCCCTCGGCGGAGGCAACGGTGGATGTCCGGCCGCGCACCGCCCAACGCGGAGCCGCGGAGCCGATGGCGAAGCTGCGGCCGCTGGCATCGCGTGCCGTCCTGGATGAGGAACTGATCGTTCAGCGGCTGTCACTGCGCATCCGGGCGGAAGTGGAGCGCTGGCTCGACAACGAACTCGAGCCAGCAGTCCGCGCCGAAGTCCGGCGGCACCGGGCCCCCGAGGTCTGAGCCCGCCACTCCTAGCGGGATCGCCCCCGGTTGGGCTCGGGGCGACTGCCGCGTGAACTCGGAGCGACGAGCCACATGTGTGCTCGCGGCACTCCATTGGAATCGCACTCAGGACGCCACGACTCCTCGACGGTCGGCGATGCGCAGTGGACCCGCGTCGCACCCAGTCCCCATGGCGCAACCCGGCGTGTTCAGGGCTGCCTACGTGGAATCGCTGAGGACCCGGACCTCGACGCCAAGCCGACGTGCCTCGAGGAGTTTGACGTCCACTGTGACCAATGGAGCCTCCAGCGCCCGCGCGAGGACGACGTACGCCGCGTCATAGACCGTGAAGTTGCCTCGGATCGCGAGGACGGGCCCCATCATGCTGGCGAGTGGATGCCGCTCGACCGCAGGGCACCGAAACTGTCGACGGCATCGGCCAGGTCGTGCACGTCCAGTCTGCGGGCCAGGGCATGGCCTCGCAGCGCACTGGCGACCTCGTAGTCGAGCAGTGATGGGGCCTGCAGGTCACCTTCAGCGATGACGGCCAGCAGTTCTGCGCTGGCTCGCTCCCCCACGAGAGCATCGACCACGGCCTACGCCTCGACCACGATCACGACGCTTCGCGGGTCCTGCGGATCTCCGCCACCGTGTCGGCAGTCGACGGTCCGTCTGTCCGGTCCCGCCGGGCCAGGCGATCCACGATCTCGGCGTTTGTCGGTCGGGCCGCCAGACGCTCCAACTCGGCGCGGAGGTAGGCGCTCAACGTCAGACCCTGTTCACTCGCACGGTTCTTCAGGGCGTTGAGCGCCTCCTCCGAGACGTCGCGCACTTGGACAATGGCCATGGGATGAGCCTATTCGGACATCGCCAATGCATGCACTTTGCATGCATTGCCTGGTGGAATGCCCGGGGGACCATGCCGGGCTGTGGAGCCTATGCACGGGGATCGCGGAGCGCTCATGTCGGTGAATGTGCTCCAAGTGACCGCCAAGTACACCCACGGCATGCTGCCGGAGCCAACCGTCACACCCCGACCAGCACCTCACGCTCCAGCCGCGCGTAACTGGTCTCCATGCCGTCGGTCATCCCGGTGGCCAGCACCATGTCGCGCACCTCGGCAGAGGGGTACGTGATGACGACTGAGAGCAGGGTGCCGCCCTCGACCGGGGTCAGCGTCATCTCGTTGAGCGTGGGCTCGCCGTCCATCCCGATCATCTGCTCCGTGGTCACCGACCGGTTCGGCGGCACGGACTCCAGCAGTTCCCCCACGAAGCCGAAGCGCTGCCCGCCGCCCTCCTGCTCCCACTCGTAGCGGTAGGGCTGGCCGACCTCGGTGGCCACTTCGCACACCGGCATCGTCCAGCCGTCCGGTCCGAGCATCCAGCGCTGCATCAGGTCGGCGCGCTGGTGGGCGTCCCACACCTGTTGCGGCGTGCCGCGGATCACCCGGCTGACCCGCACCTTGGTGTCGCTGAGGATCTGCGCCTCCGTGGCACGGTCGGCGGCGAACGTTGCCAGGTCGGCGAGCACCTCGTCCATCTGGCCCATCGCCAGTCGCGTGCCCTCCTCCATGCCCATCTCGGTCAACTGCTCCAGGTCTGCCAGGGAGTTGAAGGAGGTGATGGTGGATACCCGCGACCCGGACTCGGTTGCGGTGAACGTGAAGGTGACCCGCATCGAGGGGGAATCGTCGTTGTTCGAACCGTCCTCATTGGCGAACCCGTCGCGGACCTCGAACGACCGGCCAGGGTCCACGGCCAGGTACTCCCAGTAGCCGCGGTGCACGTCCCCCTCCGGCCCGGTCATCGAGTACTCGCTGCGGCCCGGCGCGTGCATATCGTGCCGGGAGAAGGTGGCGGGATAGGTGGGCGGGCCCCAGAACCGCTCCAGTTGGCGCGGGTCGGCGTAGGCGTCCCACAGTCGCTGCACGTCGACGGGGAAGTCGGCGACCACGGTCATGGTGAGCGCTTCGGGATCCTTGGTGATGGACGTGATGGGCATGGCGGGCTCCTTGCTATCGGGGGTCTTCGGCGAGCAGGTCGTCCAGGCGGGCGATCCGCTCCCGCCACACCTGCTCGAACTCGTCGAGCAGCTGCTGCGCGCGACGGATGGTCTCGGGGTCGCCGCGGACCAGGCGCTCGCGGCCGTGGGGGTGCTTGTGCACCAGGCCCGCTCCTTCCAGGACTGCGACGTGCTTCTGGACCGCGGCGAACGACATGTGGTAGCGGTCCGCCAACTGCGAGACCGTCGCCTCGGCAGTGAGGGTGCGCCGGACGATGTCGCGGCGCGTGCGGTCGGCGAGGGCTCGGAAGATCCGGTCCACATCGTCGTCGGTGAGGTTATCTACAACCATTTGGTTGTACGTTACTCGTGGGTGGTGCTGCAGTCAAGGCCCTGCTGCGGTGTCGGGGCCCAGGGGCGCACGGTCGGGGCCCAGGGGGCACGGTCGGGCTGCGGCCGCGGCCGTCGGAGCGCAGGGGGCACGGTCGGGGCCCAGGGGGCACGGTCGGGCTGCGGCCGTCGGGGCGCAACTCTGCACCCGGGGCGGGGGTTTGCACCCGGATCGGGGGCGGATTCCGACCTCAGTCGCTCGCCCCTGCACCCGGAACGGGTGTCTGCACCCGATTCGGGGGCTGGAGAGGCTCGAATCGGGTACCCCAGCCCCCGCGGCGGGTGCAAACCACCAATCCGGGTGCAACCCTTGTGTCCGCGAGAGCCGCTCCAGCCACCGCCGCGGGTGCACACACCCGAAGCGGGTGCACACCCGAAGCGGGTGCACACCCCATCCCCGGGTGCAGACCGAAGCCTGCCCGCATGCCGGGGCCATGACCGCTCGACCAGGTCCGGGAGCGGCAGCGCCACCACCGGCTGCGAGCGTGCGGCGCGACTCACCGCAGCCAGTTGACCGCCCCTTCATCGGTGCCCAGCACGGCAGCCTCCTCAGCCCGGATCCGCCCCGCCTCCACCGAGGCGCTCAGATACCCCGGATCGAACAGCAGGTAGCTGGACAGCTCATCCCTGGCCTCGGCGCTCAGCAGCCGCCGCAACTGGCCGGCGAACGTCCAGTGGGTCGGCGTGTTCCGGGCCAGGTCCGCCAGCGCGTCGAAGGTTGCCGGGCCGGCGAAGAGGTACTGCGTCGCCTTGCGCGGCTGCACCCGGTTGCGGCTGCGCAACGTCTGCAGATCCTGGATCAACTGGTCGGCCATGATCTGGTTGGCCACCGGCACCATCGCCTCGTCCACCTCCGGGCACGCCCGATTGGGGTCGGGCAACTCATCACGGTCGTACCGGTCCGGGTGCGTCCCGACGATCACCAGGTGTCGCAGGCCCAGCTCGATCGCCGGCTTCAGGGGCGTGTTGAGCCGCACCCCGCCGTCGTAGTACCAGCCCTGCCACTCCTGCGGCCGGGTGATCCGCTGCGGCGGGAACGCCACCGGGATAGCCGACGACGCCAGCACGTGCTGCGCCTCGATCCCCGCAGGGCAGTCCACGTAGTCGATGTCGCGCCGCACGTCCCGCGGGATCGGCGCTGTGTTGCTTGTGACGGTGCAGGAACACCACGGTGCGGCCGTCGCGGGCAGTGGTTGCAGCGCCCACTGCACCCACCCGCCCCTCGGCCACGTTGCGCGCCAGTTGCTCCCAGTCCACGATCGCTGGGTCCTGGGCCAATCGGTGCAGCGGGTCGGTGTTCAGCAGACTGGTCAACCGCAACCGACCTACGGGAAGCAGCCGTGTCAGCGCCGCCAACAGTCGGCCGTTGGGCAGCGGCGCGATGACCTGGCCCTCGCTGACGCTGCCCCACACCGGCGCGACCGCGTCCATCGTTGCTGTCCACAAGGCCCGGACGTGAGCGGGCTCGTGCTCGGGCAGCACGCGCGGCGCCCGACTGCCGATGAGCACCGAGTTCAAGGACCCGGCACTAGTGCCGATGAACCAGAACCGCGCCACCTTCCCTTCGGCCTGGGTGCGTGCGGCAATCTCCGGCAGCAGATGCGCCAGCAGGCCCGCCTCGTACGCGCCCCGCGCACCAGCACCCGCGATGACGACGCCGATTTCCAATGTTTCGTCCGCCATGGCGAACCCCCTTGCCTCAGTCGCGGGCCATCGCCCGCACCGTCACATACCGCCCCACCGCCAGCGCCGAAGGCACCAGCAGGAGCGCGAACTTGGCCGCGGCGTGCGCCGCCGCCGGTGCCGCGTGGCGCGTCGCGGCCAGGGCCTCCGGCCGCCCACCATCTTCCGGGTCGAGCATCGCGAACGCCGACAGCAGGTGGTCGTTCTCCCGGTGGTCCTGCTCGATTGCCAGGTCGACCATCCCCAGCAGCGCCGAACCCGCGGGCATGTCGGCCAGGAGCGCCTGGTAGACCTCCCGGTACAGGTCGATGTAGGCCGCCTCGTCCAGCAGCACCCCGTCGCGGAACGCACCGACACCTTCGCGGCCGCCGACGACGGCGTTCAGGACGGGCCCGAACGTGGCCAGTTCAGCGGCGACCGTCCGCCGCGGCATCTGCAGTGTCAGATCCCACAGCGCGTCCACAAGAGCCAGTGGGTCGCGCTGCTCGGCAGCGGTCGGTCGCTCGCTGGCACGTCCCCCGGCAGTCATCCCGAGTACGCCGCAGCGAACGCTGCTGCGATCTTCGTGTGGCCGGACAGGTTCGGGTGCAGGCAGTCCGTGCCGCCGACGAAGTCCCCCTCGCCCAGGGCGCCGAAGGTCTCCGCCACGACTGCGCCGTTCGCCGCCGAGATGCCGCGGATCAGGTCGTTGAGCCCGACCGGCAGCGTGAAGCCGCCGAGGCTTCCGCCCTCGAGCACCAGGTCCACGAACAGGCCCGCCAGCGGGTTGTCCGCACCGAGCACGCAGTAGGGCACCGGGTTGTAGTAGGACATCGTGACGATCGCCGTGTCCGGCCCGGCCGCGGCGCGCAGTTGCGCCAGGATCTGCCCGTAGTCCGCGGCGAAGGTCGCGAACTCCGACCCGATCACGGATGCGCAGTCCGGTCCAGGGCGCCGGCAGGCACGCGTCGGCGATGGGGCTGAACACGTCGTTGCCACCGACGGTAAGCGTCACCACTGGGATGTCGTTGCGCGGATTGGCGTCCCCGTTGCGGGCCTGTAGCAGCGGCACGGCAACCGGCAGCTGTTCCTCGATGACCAGCGCCGAGGTCACGCCCGGCCTGCCGTCGGGCGGTTCCACCTGATCCGGCACGGCCGACCGTCCGAGGTTCAGCAGCTGCAGCTGGCGGCATGCAGGTCCGACGGCAGGACCTTGCCCGGGACGCAGTCGAGTTCCTCGGCCAGCACGTCGCGGTACTGCGCGGTGTACCCGGCGGCCTGCCACGCGGCGACCGTCGCCCAGTAGTCGTCGGGCACGACTGGCGCGGACTGCTGCCCGTTGGCGATCGAATCCCCGAGCGCCAAGTACAGCGGCAGCCCCGGCGGTGGTCCCGCGGGTTGAGCGGTAGCGGGGGCGCCGGCGAGGGTGGCCCCCAGAGCAAGCATTGCGGCCAGGAGGAATCTGAAGGTACGTGACATGGGACTTCGCTCCTCGGGTAGCGGTCACCCCCACGTTGCGCCTGTTGCTCGCATGCCGGAAGGGACGTTGGGCGGCTGGGGCAGTGATGTGCCACACAACTGCTGGCCGAGGGTCTTGCCGTCGCGCCACCCGGGGATGCCACCACCACACGTCCGCAGCGGGGCGACCCGCATGGCTTCGAGGATCGCCATGAGCAACAGCACGCCACCGACCCAGGTTCCGGCGGGCTGGTACCCCGACCCCAGCCGCGCAGCCCAACTGCGGTACTGGGGCGGCGGCGCCTGGAGCGCGCAAGTGCTCCCGACCGCGACCTACGCGCCGGGTTCGCCCGCTGCACCGGCAGCGCCGGTGACGTCGACCGGCAATGACTTCTCGATCGCCGGGATCACCTTCGGGGTGCCTGGCCTTCCTCGTCTTCCCCGTCGTCTTCGGCCCGATCGGGCTCATCATGGGCGCCATCGGCAAGAGCGAGGGCGAGACCAAGGCCACGACGGCACTGGTCGTCTCCGGCGTCGGCATCGTCGTCGGGATGATGATCGGCGCGCTGATCGCGATGGCGACGCTGTAGCACCGGACGCAACTGAGCGGAGCGGGGGGCGCGCGCCGGGTTCAGGTCGCAGCACTGGCCGAGCGGGCATCAGTGATCGGGCCGGCCGGCTCACCGGCGATCACCCGGCAACTGCAGATCACCCCAATTGCATCCAAGACCCCAGTCCGAGATGTCCGCGTCGTCCCGTCGATTCGGCGCCATTCGTCACCGGCGAGTCCCAGATCCGGAGCGGCCGCCGCCGACATCCGCGTCAACCGGACACCCATGGCGCCGCTTGGGCGCTCCCGTTACTGGCCACTTCCTGCCGGTACGGTCGAACGGTGGCCGTCGGGACGCTGCGGGAGTCGTCGCTGCATGCAGCCCTGAAGGAGCATTACGCGCAGCCGGGAGACCTCCTCGAGGAGCCCGTCGACGGGTACTGGATCGACATCGTCCGCGGCGAAGAGTTGCTCGAGATCCAGACCGGTTCCTTCGCCGCGCTGCGGCCAAAGCTCGCCCATTTCCTGCCCAATCGGCCGGTTCGCGTCATCCTGCCGCTGCTCGTGGACAAGCAGATCGTCCGCTTCGACCGCGAGGGGCAGGAACTGGGTCGGCGCAGGTCGCCGAAACGGCAGCGCGACGTGGACCTGTTCGCACAGTTGGTGCATCTGTCGAAGCAGGCGGCATCCCCGGGATTTCGTCTGGAACTCGCCCGTGTCCGCGTCGAGGAACTGCGCATCGACGACGGACGGGGCAGTTGGCGCCGCAGAGGTATGAGCATCCTGGATCGGCGACTGGTCGCGGTGGTGGGGCTTCGCCGCCTCGACCGCCCTGCGGACTACCTCGAACTGGTCCCCGCGGGGCTCCCACAGCCATTCTCCGTCGCCGAACTCTCGGCCGGCATCGGCGGGCCGCGGCGACTGGCGGGGCAGATGGCCTACACGCTGCGGCACATGGGCCTGCTGCGCGTCGAGGGCAAGCGCGGCAACGCATTGCTCTATGCGATTCCTCACACCGGGGCATAGTGGCCCTGTCCGGCCGGGCCCCGCGGCGCACGGTGAGTCAAGGAACACCTGCGTCCCACTAGGGGGTTGACGACTCATGACCAATCGCACCATGCTGCCCGCGACCATCGGCGTCCTCACCGCCGCGCTGCTACTCGCCGGATGCGGGTCCGACGATGCAGAACCCGACGCGACGACGTCCACCACACCGACCGCCAGCGCAGCCGAACCCGCCCCAGTAGCGGCTATCGACGCCACGATGCTGCTGCCTGCCAGCGAGATGCCGCCGTGGAACGACGCCATTGCCTGGCGGGAGGCGGCGGCCGAGGACCTGATCGTGGCGTCGCCTGCTTGCACACTGCCGACGCCGGAATCGCTCGGATCCGTGGAGCACTTCACGGCGACGTACCGGACAGAGGCCGCCATGAGCGGCTCCAACACGATCATGCTCTTCCCCGATGAGGCCACCGCGCAGGCGGCGCTGGAGGCCTACGAGGCGGCGATGCCGGACTGCCTGAACCAGGAGGGTGACCGCGGGCTCCTCACCGATGACCCGTCGGCGTCGTCGTGGACCGGCTCGCTGGACTGCACCGTCGAGGAATGCGGAGACAACGACATGCTCTTCGAGTTCATCGGCATCGGCGCCGCGGACAACACCGCCGCCCTGGTCTCCTTCAACCTCATCGCCCAGGACGCCAACTACTGCATGGATCCGGAGTCTGCTCCGATCCGCGCGACCCGGTACTGCCGGAGGTCTACACCTCCTTGGAGCGGATGAGCACGCCGTAGGCATCGCGTCGGCGGGATGTTACGTGCGATCCGGAACACCTTGTCCGGGTCCTAGCGGCGCTTGACGTCCTCCAGTCGCGCGAACGTGTCCGCGGCCGAACGTGGCGCGCGGATCGAGCACGCGCGGGCCGTCCCGCTGGCGCCCTGGACGTTCACGTAGTGGCCGCCGGTCATGCGGCACCAGCCACCGCAGCAGCGTTCCCACGCCGCCGCAGCGACCCGGCGGGGAGGCAGTTGGTGGAGTGGCGGGGACGTGTCCGGAGCAGCCCGACTGCGTGCAGTCGAGGCCTGGCCGCCGCGCTTCCCATCCCTAGGCGCACCCACGCCAAAGGTCCCTGGCCACCGATGCCAGCCAACGCCCATAGTGGCACCACGGGGGAGGAACGGAGAGGCCATGCAGCAGCCCCACGAACCCGGCAGCCCTCCCGGCGGCCGATGGTCGCACACGGCACTCCCGATCCGCGAGACCTCCCAGCGCTATGCCGCGGCGGCATTCACCGCCGACTTGGAGGCGCTGCGGTCGCTCATGCCATCCGACCGGCTGCACCCGGTCCAAATCTGGAAGGGCCGCGGACTGCTGCTGCTCGAGGCCACCGAAGCGACGTGGACGGGGGCCGACGAGAAGCTGTTCGACCTGCGCTCAATCCTGGTGGGCACCGCAGTCAGTGTCGGGGCAGCGCCCGCCAAGCCGCTCGAACCCATGGGCGACATCTTCAGCACCGAGGGCAGCGCCAGCTCCAAAGCCGGATTCCTGACCCTGCAGCTGCTCGTGTCCAATCCCGATGCCGCGGACTTCTTCATCGAGGCGGTCGGCTATCACGATGTTCGGCTGGCCGACATCGACTGCGGCAGCACCTCGTTGGCGGAGTGGTTCGTCGCTGGCATCGACGGGGTGTCCGCGATCGGCCTGGCGGTACGGAACACCGGGCGCGTCGGCGAGGGAGGGGGCGGGGCCACCCTGGTCTCGCTGCCGGGCGGCGACCTGCACGCCAGCATGAGCAGGGTGAGCGGCACCGGCTACCACTACGCGGTCGGGAAGAAGGCGGCCGATCTCAAGGTTGGCCCGCACGACGCGGGCAACATCATCCGACAGGTGCAGCCCGGCCGCTGTCTGGGGGGCATGACGGCCGACGCGCACATCGCCGTGATGGAGTCTTGGCCCGCACCAATCGTTGAGGAGGAGTTGACATGACCCCGATCAAGCAAGCGGCAGCAGAGTTCCTCACCCACCAACGGGTGGCGGTAACCGGCGTCTCCCGCGATGCCGCCAACCATGGCAGCAACGTCGTCTACCAGCGGATGCGCGACCGCGGCTACCAGGTCTTCCCGGTCAACCCGAATGCCGAGACCGTCGAGGGCGACACCGCCTACCCGGACCTGGCCTCGATCCCCGGCGGAGTCGAGGCCGTGGTGATCGCCACCGCGCCGCAGCATGCGATGGGCACGATGCGCGAGGCGGTCGACCTGGGGATCAAGCACGTCTGGATGCACCGCTCGTTCGGCGGCGGCAGCGTCGAGCACAGCGCGACTGCCTACGGCCGGGAGCACGGCGTCACCGTCATCGACGGCGGCTGCCCGCTGATGTTCGGCCCGACAGCCGACGGCGGCCACAAGTTCATGAAGGCGGTGCTGGGACTGACCAAGAACGTGCCGAAGCAGGTGTGAGGCTGCCGGGTCAGTCGGTCGCGGTCGCGGGCGGCGGCGGGGGTCGCAGGGGCGGGCGGAGCGTGAGTTCCGGTCGCCCCATCCCGCGGCGCCCGGGGGTAGGCGCCCTATGCGGGCCATACGGCGCGGCTACACCCGGCAAGAGGGGGAACGGCCTCATCCCTGCCCGCGTTTGCACCCGGTATGGGGGTCTGCACCCGATACGGGGGCAGACCGGGCCGATTCCGCGCCGAGTTTGCACCCGGTTTGGGGGTCTGCACCCGATACGGGGGTAGACCGGGCCGATTCCGCGCTCACCGCCCCCGCCCCGGGTGCAAACCCCCGAACCGGGTGCAGACCTGCCCCCCAGACCGCGCTCACCGCCCCCGCCCCGGGTGCAAACCCCCGAACCGGGTGCAGACCTGCCCTCCAGACCACGCTCACCGCCCCCGCCCGGGGTGCAAACCCCCGAACCGGGTGCAGACCTGCCCCCCAGACCGCGCTCACCGCCCCCGCCCGGGGCGCAGACCCCCGCCCGGGTTGCACAATCTCCCCCACCAGCGTCGAGCCCGGCGAACCGGCGCCACTCTACCCGCCGAGCGTGAAGCCGGGGCCGGGCCAAGCCGCGCGCGACCAACCCCGCCCGAACCACATCAGCGACCGGCAAGCCGCGTTATGCCCGAAGATCCAGATCCAGCTGCCACCCGCCAACCATGGCCGCGTCCGGCAGCGTGAGCGACAGCCGCTGCAGCTCAGCGTCGTAGGTCCAGTCGTCGATCTCCCGGAACTGTCTGCCGCTGCCCCGCCACGTCACGCGGGCGGGCCGGGTCGCTGCGATGTCGAGGTCCAGCCGCAGCCGCTCCCACCGCGGCACGTAGGACCCCTGGGCCTGGTAGCGCAGGTGGATTCCGAGGCTGCTGTGCTGCCAGGTGTAGCGGGCACGCAGGCTGGCACCGTGCTCGTGGGATCGGGTGCGCCCATCGTCGTCGTAGAACCAGGCCGATCCGGAGGTCCGCATGGCCAGCCGGGCGATCAGAGCATCCGAGTCGGCGGGGTCAGCAGGTTCACCCGAGTCAGCAAGGCCATCGGAAAAGGCACCATCGACGAAGTACCCGTGGCCGGTGCGGGCATAGGCGATGCCGCGATCCGCCGGCGCCGGAACCCGCACCAGCCGGCCACCTTCGATGCGGTCACCAGTACCAAGACACGTCCACTCGCCCGGCGGGAAGCACACCTCGACCTCGGCCACTCCCGGCGCCGTCACTGCAGCCACGAGCAGGCCCGGGCCGAGCAGGAACTCGGTGTGCCGGTCGTATGCCGGGCGCGAAGTCGGGGAACTCGAACACCAGCGGCCGCACCACCGGCAGACCCTCCTCATGCGCCTGTGCTGCTGCGCTGTAGATCGTCGGCAGCAGGGCATACCGGGTGCGGATCGCCGCTCGGATGGCCGGCACGAGGTCCGGGTACAGCCATGGCTCGGTGACGGTGCCGTCGCTGTTGGCCGAATGGATGCAGAACCGCGGGTGGAAGGCACCGTTCTGCACCCACCGCAGCGAGGAGCTCCGGTTCCGGCGCGGGGCCGGTGAAGCCGCCGATGTCCATCCCGTTGAACGGCATGCCGGACAGGCTCAGGCCCAGCATCGTGGCGAGGTTCCAGTGGAAGTTGGCCCAGTCGGAGGTGTTGTCGCCGCTCCACGTCTGGGCGTAGCGCTGCAGGCCGGCGAATCCGGCGCGGCTGAGGATGAACGGCCTGCGCATCGCCGGCGTCCCGCACCGCCTCGTACGCCACCTGCGCCATGAGGTTCGACAGCACCGGTCGCATCGAGTGCGCCACTACCGGGTGCCCGTCGTTGTCGCAGATCGGCGGTGTCGTCATCGGATTCGAACTCGTTGTTGTCGTTCCAGATCGAGGTGACGCCGAGGTCGATGAGCGATGCGTCGAGGTGCTCACGCCACATCTGGGCGGCCACCGGGTTGGAGAAGTCCACGAAGGACGCCGGCCCGCCCCAGAACGGCGCGGTGGCGCTGGTGCCATCGGCCGCCTTGATGAACGCCCCCGCCTGGTCGAACTGCCGGTACAGCGGATGGGTGGCGAGCATGGCCGGCTTCACGTTCGGGGACAGCACCAGCCCGTCGGCCTGAAACGCCTCCACGAACGCCGCAGGGTCGCCGAAGTTGCGCCGGTCCCAGGTCAGGGTGTTGCGCAACCCATCCGCATCACGCGTGTAGCCGGAGGAGAGGTGGAAACCCGACAGCGGGATGTCCTCGGCGTTGCACCGGTCCGCGAAGCCGAGGACCGCTTCGTCACTGCCGGTGTCCCGTTCGGTGTAGGCCATGGTCGAGCCCAGATACCCCAGGGATGCCTTCGTCGGCAGCGCGGGAAAGCCGGTGAGTTGGTGGTACTGGTGCAGCACGGCCGTCGGCGTGGGACCGGTGAGCAGGAACAGGTCGAGGTCGCCGCCGTCGGCGCAGATGCTGACGTACGGCGGCCAGTAGCCGGAGCGCTCAGCGCCGAAGTCGAACCGGGTCGGCCAGGCGTTGTTGCAGAAGACGCCGATCGTGGTGCGCTGCTCGGGCTGGTGCACCAGATAGAACGGGATGTGCTTGTACAGCGGGTCGCCGGTCGCCGGGTCGTACTCGGCGGCGTCGACGTTGCGCATGCCGAAGCTGCGGTTGTTGCGCACCAGCGGTCCGGTCTTCTCCCCCAGCCCGTAGAACAAGTGCGCGTCGTCGCGGGCGTGGTAGTGCCACCGCCGGCCGAGGGCGTCGATGCGCAGCGTCCGTCCGGCCAGCGATTGCCACAGCACGGTCGGTCCGCGCAGCAGGGTGAACTGCAGGGGCCGGTCGATGCGGAGGCGGTGGGAGGGGCCCAGCAGCAGGTCGATCGAGTCGGCGCTGGCATCGACGGCGGTGCGCCACGACTGCAGCGTCGCGGGGTCCATCGGCACGTATGACGGATCGAGGCCGGGCCGGTAGCTGGGGCCGGATGGTCCCTCGGGGAGGACCATCCGCACGCGCAGGATTCCTGCCGCCGACCAGGCGATCGCCACGTGGCCGATGTCGAGTGCCAGTGAGAGGCCCTCCTCGGTGACGGTCGCGGCCGCGATCCGGGAAGGGCTGCCCATCGCCCCATCTTGGGTCACGGCACCCGACGTCGGCGCGCTCAGCGCCGGGCCCGGACCGCCCGCCGTCAGCCCACGGCTGGACGCACCGCCTTGATGATGGCGCCGCTCATCCCCGGCACGACCTCGTGCGTGCGGGTGATGGAGATGCCGTCGAAGCCGGCAGCGGCCAGGAGCTGCTCGTACTCGCCCGCGGTCAGGGCGCCAGCGATGCAGCCCGCCCAGGGGCCGCGCTCGGCGCGCTGCTGCGGGGTCAAATCCTCATCGGCCACGATGTCGCTGATGCCGAGCCGGCCGCTTGGCACCAGGACCCGGTGCGCCTGGGCCAGCGCTGCCGCCTTGTCGGTGCTCAGGTTGATGACGCAGTTGGAGATGATCACATCGACCGCGGCGTCGGGCAGCGGGATCCGCTCGATCTCGCCCTTGAGAAACGCCACGTTCTCGACACCCGCCTCGGCGGCATTGCGCCGGGCCAGGTCCAGCATCTCCTCGGTCATGTCCAGCCCATAGGCGAAGCCGGTCGGACCGACCCGGCGGGCCGACAGCAGCACGTCGATGCCCCCTCCGGAGCCGAGGTCCAGCACCCGCTCGCCGGCGCGCAGCTCGGCCACGGCCGTCGGGTTGCCGCAGCCGAGGCTGGCCGCGACCGCGGTGTCGGGGAGGTCCTCGCGCTGCGAGATGTCGTACAGCGCCGCGCCCAGGCCGCTTTGGACCGAGACCGGCGAGGGGCCGCAGCACCCGCCGCTTCCGGCGGTGCGGGCGGCGGCTGCGTAGTGCTCGCGGACCTGCGCGCGCAGGTCGGGCTGAGGATCGGTGATGGACACGTGGGGCTCCCTCGCTCGTGATCGATGACTCCAGCATGGACCAAAGATTGACGGATATCAATACTGATGTTCATCAATATTGCGCTAGGCTGAACATGTGCCCGCAACGAGACCCGTCCTGCCGATCCTCGACCTGTCCTCGTGCTGCGAACCCCTTGCCACCGACGTCCCCGACGAGCGGGACTCCGAGCAGCTCGCGGCGGCCTTCCGGGCGCTGGGTGATCCGGTGCGGCTGCGACTGCTGGGCCTGCTGCTCGCCGCCGAGGACGGCGAGGTGTGCGCGTGCGACTTGACCGAACCGCTGGGCCGCTCGCAGCCGACGGTCAGCCACCATCTGAAGGTCCTGCGCGAGGCCGGCCTGGTCAGGGCGACCAGGCGCGGGACGAACATGCTCTACGCGGTGCGCACCGACCAACTGGCGGCGCTGCGCGATGTCCTGGGCCCCGCAGGTGCGCGTCCCGCCTGACCCCACCGGTCAGGCCACGTTGATGTCCCGACGGCGGTAGCCAGCGAAGGCCACAGCCGTGAACAGCCCGGCGAACAGCACGAGCCAGCCCAACCCGGACCAGTCGACCGGGGAGGCGGCCACATCGGGGACGTGCCACATGGGGCTGAGACCCAGCACCCGCTCGTCCAGCTCGAAGATCGGACCCAGGATCGTCAGGGCGAACGTCGCAACAACGGCCAGCCACCCGACCAGCCGCACGGCAGGCCGCGCCCCCACCGCCCCGAGCGCGAGCGCGACGAGGACCCACACCGCCGGAATCGTCGCGGTGGCCTGCCACACCACCTCCGATGCGGTGATGGCCGGCTCCCGCGCGGCCGCGACTCCACCGATGACCGTGCCCGCCACCAGCATCGCCACCGCGGGCGCGACCAGGGCCACCACGGCGTTGGACGCGAGGTGACGCCAGCGCGCCAGCGAACCGGCCAGCAGCGGATCGGCCCGCCACTCGGTCTCCTCGGCGTACATCCGCATCACGATGCCCACGCCGAACACCGCCGCGATGATGCCGACCAGCGACAGGATCGTGACCAGGAAGGCGAACAGCAACTGCTCCTGCGTCACCTGACCCGCGCCGAGGGCGGCCGCCACGGCCGGGTTCTCCAGGAGCACCTCCCCGATGGAGGTCGCCAGCACCCCGAACACCCCGCCGAGCACCGCGAACGCGAGCAGCCACGACACCAGCGCTCCCCGGTTCAGTCGCAGCGCCAGGCCCCACGGGTTCGTCATGCCGACACCCCGCGCGGGGCCGGGGCGCGGCGGGATGAGGCCCATGCCGTAGTCGCGGCGGGCATGCAGCCAGAAGGCGAGCGCGGCGACCAGCAGCGTGAACGCCAGGCAGATCAGCAGCGGACCGACCAGGTTGTCCACCGCCGGGCGCACCCGCTCCAGCCAGCCGAACGGGGTCAGCCACAGCGCCCAATCGGATCCGCCGGAGGAGTCGACGAAGCCGCGGACGATGTAGGCGGCGCCGAGGAAGGCCACCGCGAGCGAGTTCGCGCTGCGTGCGTCGGAGCCGAGTTGCGCGGTGACGGCGGCGACCGCGGCGAACATGCAGCCGGACGCGGTCCACGTAGCGGCCAGGAAGACGCTGTCGGTGACGGTTCCGCCAGCGATCACGGTGGCGGTGGTGGCCACGATTCCCAGCAGCACACTGGCGATCACGGCCATCGCCAGCGCGACGCCCAGGCGGGTCTCGCGGCCCATCACGCCGGAGGCCAGCAGTTCGGCCTGCCCGGAGTCCTCATCGGCACGGCTGTTGCGGATCACGACGAAGATCGCCATCAGCCCGGCGAAGAAGGCGCCGAGCTGGCCGGCCCGCCAGGCGTTGAAGCCGTCGGCGGTGGACAGATCGAGGGCCGGGCCGAAGACCAGGGCCAGCGCCGGGTTCGCCCCGATCGTGGCCGCGAGCTCGGCACGATCGGCCGGGTCGGGGAAGACGATCGGGAAGGCGATGATCGACGACACCGACAGCGCCGAGATGAGGACGATCCACGGGGCGATGCGGCGCGCGTCCTGGTGCAGCGAGACCAGCAGCAGCGGCCGGAAGCCGGCGACCGCCTGCGTCACGACGCGAGCCCGTCGTACTGCCGCAGGAACAAACTCTCCAGCGACGGCGGGGCGACGTTCAGGCGGGTGATGCCGTACTGGCTCAGCTCGGCCATCGCGTCGTTGAGGTGATCGTGGTCGACCGTGGCGCTGAGGTGGTGGCCGTCGAGCTGCACATCGTGCAGGAACCGGAACTGCGCGGGCGGCCGGAGCAACGTCGCCGACACGGTCGCCCGGATCTGCGCCTGCAACTCGCCCAGCGTGCCGGTCTGCACCACCGCCCCTTCCCGGATGATGCTCACCCGGTCGGCCAGCGCCTCCACCTCCGACAAGATGTGGCTGGACAGCAGGACGCTGCGGCCGCGCTGCTTCTCGGCGGCGATCTCCTCCTGGAAGACCGCCTCCATGAGCGGGTCCAGGCCCGAGGTGGGCTCATCGAGGATGAGCAGCTCCACATCGGAAGCCAGCGCCGCCACGATGGCGACCTTCTGCCGGTTGCCCTTGGAGTACTGGCGGCCGCGCTTGGTGGGGTCCAGCTCGAAGCGCTCCAGCAGTGCCGCGCGGCGCTGCTCGTCCAGACCCCCGCGCAGCTTGCCCAGCAGGTCGATCGCCTGACCGCCGGTGAGGCCCGGCCACAGGCTGACATCGCCGGGGACGTAGGCCAGCCGGCGGTGCAGCGCCACCACGTCACGCCACGGATCGCCGCCCAGCAGCTCCACCTGTCCGGCGTCGGCCTTCAACAGACCCAGCAGCACCCGGATGGTGGTGGACTTGCCGGCGCCGTTCGGCCCGAGGAACCCGTGCACCTCCCCGCGCTCGACGTGCAGGTCCAGGCCGCGCAGCGCCTGGAACGATCCGTAGGACTTGTCCAGGCCCGCGATGCTGATGACGTCCACATCGGCACGCTACTCGCCTCGGGCCCCACGGGACGGCGGAGCCGGCCAGCGGGGTGGCGGAGCTGGCGAGCAAGGCACGGGCGCCAGCCTCCGCGAGTTGCCGACGCGCCGAAAGGCGCGGTTTCGGCGGCGCACAGATTGCGGATCGTCGCGAGGTGCGCCCCCGCGACCCCCTCTCCTCATGCATCTGAAGCGCAATCGCCACCGCCGTGGTGCCCACTTGACCGCCGTTCGGTTGGAGCTCGGGGCCTCGTCGCCGCGCCGAGATCCCGTGGACCGGCACTCGGGGTCGCCAGGGACCCTGCGGCTCGGCTCCGGCGAGACTCGCAGGCGCCCGGTGCCCGGCGACATTCCCGCCGCGTCTGCCCCATACTCGAAGCCGGCTCGACGGAGCCGACGGCGTCTGCGCGAGCCCGGTGCGCGCGGCCCGGCCAGTCATGGAGGCGCGATGTCCACCTCGGCGACCCAGCAGCAGCCCGCGGATAGCCACGACCTGATCCGGGTCGCCGGGGCGCGGGAGAACAACCTCAAGGACATCAGCGTCGAGTTGCCCAAACGGCGCCTGACCGTGTTCACCGGCGTCTCCGGTTCCGGCAAGAGCTCGCTGGTCTTCGCCACCATCGCCGCGGAATCGCAGCGGCTCATCAACGAGACCTACAGCTCCTTCGTGCAGGGGTTCATGCCGACCCTGGCCCGGCCGGATGTGGATGTGCTGGAGGGCCTGACCACGGCGATCATCGTCGACCAGGAGCGGATGGGCGCCAACGCGCGCTCCACCGTGGGCACCGCCACCGACGCCAACGCGATGCTGCGGATCCTGTTCAGCAAGCTCGGCCAGCCGCACATCGGGTCGCCGCGCGCGTACGCGTTCAACGTCCCCTCGGTCAAGGCCAGCGGAGCGATCACCGTCGAGCGCGGCAACCGCACGGTGGAGAAGAAGACCTACACCGTCACCGGCGGCATGTGCCCGCGCTGCGACGGCATGGGATCGGTGTCCGACATCGACCTGGCACAGCTGTTCGACGAGAGCAAGTCCCTGGTGCAGGGCGCGATCACCGTCCCCGGCTACACCGCCGACGGGTGGTACGTGCGCATCTTCGGACAGGTCGTGCCGCTCGATGTGCCCATCGCGCAGTTCACCGCCAAGCAGCGGCAGGACTTCCTGTACGGGCAGCCGCGCAAGGTCAAGCTCGAGAACGTCAACATGACCTACGAGGGGCTGATCCCCCGCATCCAGAAGTCCTTCCTCAGCAAGGATGTCGATGCGATGCAGCCGCACATCCGCGCGTTCGTGGAGCGGGCCGTCACGTTCGCAGCCTGCCCGGAGTGCGGCGGCACCCGGCTGTCGGCTGCGGCCCGGTCCTCAAAGATCGCGGGCATCAGCATCGCGGATGCGTGCGCGATGCAGATCAGCGACCTGGCGCAGTGGGTGCGAGGGCTGGACGAGCCGTCGGTGGCGCCGCTGCTGCAGTCGCTGCGCGAGCACCTCGACGCCTTCGTGGAGATCGGTCTGGGGTACCTGTCGCTGGATCGGCCGTCGGGCACGCTGTCGGGCGGCGAGGCGCAGCGCACGAAGATGATCCGGCACCTCGGCTCGGCGCTCACCGATGTCACCTACGTCTTCGACGAGCCCACCATCGGCCTGCACCCGCACGACATCGCACGGATGAACGATCTGCTGGTCCGGCTGCGGGACAAGGGCAACACGGTGCTGGTGGTGGAGCACAAGCCGGAGGCGATCGCGATCGCCGACCACGTGGTGGACCTCGGCCCCGGCGCCGGGCCGGACGGCGGTGAGGTGGTGTTCGAGGGGACGGTCGCGCAACTGCGCGCCAGCGGGACGCTGACCGGGCGGCACCTCGACGACCGGGCCGCGGTGAAGCCGTCGGTACGCCCGCCGTCGGGGGTGCTGGAGGTGCGGGGGGCCCGCGACCACAACCTGCAGGACGTGGATGTGGACATCCCGCTCGGGGTGCTGGTGGTGGTGACCGGCGTGGCAGGGTCGGGGAAGAGCTCGCTGATCACCGGCTCCGTGGCGGGCCGGGACGGCGTGGTGGCCATCGATCAGGGCGCCATCCGCGGCTCGCGGCGCAGCAGCCCTGCCACCTACACCGGCCTGCTGGAGCCCATCCGCAAGGCCTTCGCCAAGGCCAACGGCGTCAAGCCCGCACTGTTCAGCGCCAACTCCGAGGGCGCCTGCCCGGTCTGCAACGGCGCCGGCGTGATCTTCACCGAGCTGGGCTTCATGGAGACCGTGGCGACGCCGTGCGAGGAATGCGAGGGCAAGGGGTTCCAGGCGGAGGTGCTGCAGTACCGGCTCGGGGGGCGCGACATCACCGAAGTGCTGGCGATGTCGGTGGCGCAGGCCGAGGAGTTCTTCGCCACCGGCGAGGCGCGGATCCCGGCGGCGCACAAGATCCTGACCCGCCTGGCCGACGTCGGGCTGGGCTACCTGACGCTGGGCCAGCCGCTGACCACGCTGTCCGGCGGCGAGCGGCAGCGGCTCAAGCTGGCCACGCAGATGGGCAACGACGGCGGGGTCTACATCCTCGACGAGCCGACTGCCGGACTGCACCTGGCTGATGTCGAGCAACTGCTGGGGCTGCTGGACCGGCTGGTCGACTCCGGCAAGTCCGTGATCGTGATCGAGCACCACCAGGCCGTCATGGCCCACGCCGACTGGATCATCGACCTCGGCCCGGGCGCCGGTCACGACGGGGGGCGCGTGGTGTTCGAAGGGACCCCGGCGGACCTGGTCGCGGCGCGGTCCACGCTGACCGGGCAGCATCTGGCCGCCTACGTCGGCGCACCGGGCGACCCGGCGGCCCTGGCGACCGCGGACGGTCCGTAGACACGCCCGACCGACCACCTCGCGTTACGGCCGCCCCGCACCCCGAGGGCCCTCGTCTGACGTCTGTACGGACATGCACGCGACACGCTTGCCGCACCCGCGTGTCGCGTAGGCATCCGTACCGAAGTGGGCTCTCGGCCCGGCCGTCGGCCTGAGCGCATCCGTTACCCCTCGGCCGAACGGCGACACGGCGGCGGGCGTCGATCTGTGGAACCGTGCGGACCTAGGACCCTGTTCCACCGGTTCCCCCCGGCCTAGCGTGCTCTTGGGCGGGAGCACCGGGGGATAACCATGCGGGTCATGACGGAGGCGGGGCGCCGGAGGCGTCGCCTCCTCGTGGGGGTGGCAGTTGCAGTCGTGACGCTGATCGTCGCGGCCGCCCTGGCCTTGGGCCTGTGGGCGCTGCTCTGGCTGGGCTCCATCGACGGTGGCTCGTCCGGCGAGTCCATCCCGACCGCGGCTGTCGGCAACGGTGGCTTCACCACCAGCACCTCTGCCGGGGGTCAGAAGGACCTGCTCCTGCACCCGATCGCGTCCGACGGCACCATCGGCGAGGCCCAACTGGTGTACCGCGGGCCGGACGGCGGATCGACCGGTCCGGGGGTGATCGATGCACTCGGCAGCGCAGTGCTGATCGGCTGGGCACTGGATGGGCCGAGCACCGTCCTGCAGGTACGCTCGGCGGGGGACGCAGGGCTCGTCCACGAGCTCCAGGCTCCGGGCTGGTGCTCGGTGTACGCAGATGGGCCGGACTTCGGCCTGTGCCTCCTGCTCGACGAGGATCGCTTCGTCCAGGTCGACACCATCGGTGAGGGCTTCGCGCGGGAGACGACGCTGCAGATCAGGTCGCTGGACTCCGGCGACCTTCTGGGCCGATACGGACCCTTCGCAGCGCCGCAGCAGGTGCTCGCGACACCCTCACCCGACACGATCCTGATGGTGAGGGCGGAGGACACTGGCGGGCGGATCTTCGCGATGGACCTTGCGACGGGTGACACGACCCTGATCGGACCATATGAACAGGGCTGGCGGGCGGTCTGCGCCCTCGGGACTGATGCGGTCCTGGGCGTGCAGATGGGCGACAGCGTCCACTCACTGAGCGGGGTAGGAGCTGCGGTTGCGTCGCTGACGTGGCCCGCAGAGGGGCCCTGGGACTTCGAGATCCGGGGCTGTTCGGCAGATCACCGCTTCGCCTACCTGGTGGCGAGCCTCGGACCCCCGGACGCAGCGGGCCGCATGCGCACGCTGATCGATCGGATCTCGCTGGCCGACGGCGCACGCGTGCGCGTGTTCGACGCCGAGATCGAGAACTGGAACGCGTGGACCAGGTGATCCTGCTCCTGGTGCGCGCCTGATAGACCACAGGTCGCTGTCAACCCGGCAACGCGCGAAACTGGCCGCATGAACCTGCACATCACCGGCGATCCCGACGCCGATGCCCTGCTGACCAATGACCCGCTCGCCCTACTCATCGGAATGCTGCTGGATCAACAGGTGGCCATGGAGCAGGCATTCGCCGGGCCGTGGAAGATCCAGCAGCGCGCCGGGACGTTGCAGCCACGGACGCTGGCGGAGTACGACCCTGAGGAGCTCGTCGAACTGTTCCGGCACACCCCCGCGGTGCACCGCTACCCCGGATCCATGGCCGGCCGGGTGCAGGCGCTGTGCCGCGCAATCGTCGAGGACTGGGATGGCGACGCGTCGCAACTGTGGACCCGCGACGAACCGGACGGCGCCACGGTCCTGCGTCGACTGCGGTCGCTTCCGGGTTTCGGCGATCAAAAGGCCAAGATCTTCCTGGCGCTCCTCGGCAAGCAGTACGGCTTCGAGGGGGCGGGGTGGCGCGAGGCGGCGGGGCCGTACGGGGAGGAAGGGTCCCACCGCAGCGTGGCTGACATCACCGGGCCGGAGTCATTGGCACTCGTGCGCGAGCAGAAGCGCGCGTTGAAAGCCGCCGCCAAACGTGGGTGAGGCCGGCCGCTGCCTCGGTCGGGTCTGGTCCCGTTCGGTGGGACCTGGTGCCGATACGGGGAGGTCGGTCCAGATCGCTCGTTGCGCCCGGGAACGGCCTGCAGGACCCGGCAACGTTGGCGATGCCGACCCGAACTGCACCCGGAACGGGGGTCTGCACCCGATACGGGGGTGAATCCGACCCCAACGCAGCCCCCTGTGCACCCGGAACGGGGGTCTGCACCCGATACGGGGGTGAACCGACCCCGAAACAGGCGTTCCAACCCCCGCCGCGGGTGCAATCCCCCGAAACGGGTGCAGACCTCCCCGCGCCAGTGCCCCCACAGCCCCCGCCGCGGGTGCAAACCCCCGAAACGGGTGCAGACCTCCCCGCGTCAGAGCCCGGAACCCCCACCGCAGCTGCAAATGAACCGTGCCGGGGCAGAACTCGCCGTCCGCTGCAATTGACCGGCAATCCGTCAACGGCGCGGGCCAAGGCGGTGCCTACCCGCGCAACGACCAAGGCCCCCGCCGGAAGACATCCGCCAATGCCGTGCCCGAACCCCCCGCCGCCGTAGTGGGTGTTAGCCTTGCCGAATCGCCGAAGGCGCCGCCAAGCCCCAATCGCGGCGGGCAGCGCCCACCGACCCCAGAACCCCACGAGGAGCAGCGATGAGCGATGTCACGTGGCTGACCCAAGAGGCACACGACAAGCTCCAGGACGAGCTCGCCGAACGCGAGGGACCGCATGCGGCGCGAGATCTCGGAGAAGATCGGCCGCGCGCGCGACGAAGGCGATCTGAAGGAGAACGCCGGCTACCACGCCGCGCGGGAGGAGCAGGGCATCAACGAGGCCCGGATCACGCAGTTGAAGGACATCCTGAAGAGGGCCCAGATCGGGGCGCCGCGAGCCCATCCCGATGAGGTGGCCCAGGGCAAGGTCGTCACGGTCCACTTCGGACTGCTCGGTGAAGATCAGACGTTCCTGCTGGCATCCCGCGAGGAAGCCCCGCACGCCTCGATCGATGTCTTCTCGCCGTCCTCGCCGCTGGGCACCGCCATCCTCGGCAAGCACGCCGGCGACGAAACCACCTACACGCTGCCCAACGGCAAAGACATGCCGGTGCGCATCGTGAAGGTCGAGCCGTACGCCGGTTGACGTGGCTGCGATCACTGCCGAAGGGCTCGTCAAGGTCTTCACTTCGCGTTCCGGTGACGTGCGGGCTCTCGACGGTGTCGATCTCGAAGTCGCTGAAGGGACGGTGCTCGGCCTGCTGGGCCCGAACGGTGCCGGCAAGACCACGGCGGTGCGCGTTCTCACCACCCTGTTGAAGCCGGACGCCGGGCGCGCCGTCATCGCCGGCCTCGACGTCGTCGAGCAGGCCAATCAGGTGCGCCGGATCATCGGCCTGTCCGGCCAGTACGCCGCCGTCGACGAGTACTTGACCGGTCGGGAGAACCTCGTCATGATCGGCCGGCTGTACCACCTGGGCAAGCGCGATGCGGAGCAGCGGGCCGATGCCCTGCTGGAGCGGTTCGACCTCACCGAGGCCGCGGCACGGCCCTCGAAGACCTACTCCGGCGGTATGCGGCGCCGGCTCGACCTGGCCTGTGCGCTGGTGGCCTCCCCGCCGGTGCTGTTCCTGGATGAACCCACCACCGGCTTGGACCCGCGCAGCCGCGTCGGGCTGTGGGAGGTCATCACCGAACTGGTCCGCGACGGCACGACCCTGCTGTTGACGACGCAGTACCTGGAGGAGGCCGACAGCCTCGCCGACCGGATCGCGGTCATCGACCACGGCCGCGTCATCGCGCTGGGCACGTCTGACGAGTTGAAGGCCTCAGTCGGCGGCGAACGCATCGACATCACCGTGGCCACCGGGGACGATCTCGACCGCGCGCTGGCCGCCGTGGCGCCGGTAACGGCCGGAAGTCCGGAGGTCGATCAGCACGCGCGCCGGATCAGCGTGCCGGTCGCCGGTGGGGCATCCGCCCTCATCGAGGCGATGCGAAACCTGGACGAGTCACGGATCGAACTGCTCGACATCGGGCTGCGGCGGCCCACGTTGGACGACGTCTTCCTGTCCCTGACCGGCCACGCCACCGAGGAGCCGGCATGAGCGCCCGACACCGACTGCCGGTTCGATTCCCAGCGCCGTCGGCGATGCGCTGCAGGTCGCCAAGCGCAATCTCACCCGGCTGCTGCGAGTCCCCGACTCCATCGTCTTCGGCATCCTGCAGTCGGTGATGTTCGTGCTGCTGTTCGCCTTCGTCTTCGGCGGCGCGATCGAGGTGCCCGGCGGCGGCTCGTACGTGGAGTTCCTGATGGGCGGCATCTTCGTCCAGACGGTGGCCTTCACCGCCGCGACGACCACCGTGGCGATGGCCGAGGACCTGCAGCGCGGCATCATCGATCGGTTCCGCTCCTTGCCGATGGCGCGCAGTGCCGTGCTCGCCGGGCGGACGGTGTCCGATCTGGCGTTCAGCGGGATCACCGCGGCGGCGATGGCGATCACCGGTGTGCTGGTCGGCTGGCGCACCGACAGTTCCTTCCCGGAGGTCGTCGCGGGCTTCCTGCTGCTGTTCCTGTTCGGCTACGCCTTCCTGTGGATCGGTGCGGTGATCGGCATCTCGGCCCGCTCGGTCGAGGTCGCCCAGACCGCAGGGCTGATCTGGCTGTTCCCGCTGACCTTCATGTCCAACGTCTTCGTCCCGACGGAGACGATGCCGGACTGGCTGCAGCCGATCGCGGAATGGAACCCGATCTCCTCGGTCGCCCTGGCGGTGCGGACGCTGTTCGGCAACGTGCCGCAGGGCTATGTGCCCGGTGATTCCTTCCCCATGGAGAACCCGATCCTGATGTCGCTGGTGTGGTGCGCCATCCTCCTCGCGGTGTTCATCCCGCTCGGGATCGCCCGCTACCGCAAGGCTGCTTCCCGCTGACGGCTCAGGCGTCGGCCGCCCGCAGCTCGTAGCCGGCCTGCCGCAGCGCCGCCAGGGTCTCTCGCCGGTGCTCGAACCCGCGGGTCTCCAGCTGCACGACGACGTCCACCTGCCCGACGGCCAGGCCCGGGTCGGTAAAGACGTGATCGACGCCCAGCACGTTCACGTTGCACTGCGCCAGCACCCCGAGCAGCGCCGCCAGCGAACCCGGGTTGTCCGCGACCTGCACCGCCACCGTCATATAGCGGCCCGCAGCCGCCAGGCCGTAGCGCAGCACGCGCTGCAGCAGCACCGGGTCGACGTTGCCGCCGGACAGCACCGCGACCACCGGCGGTTCCAAGCCGTCCGGCTGCTCCAGCAGCGTCGAGACACCGGGCACGCCCGCCGGCTCCACGACCTGCTTGGAGCGCTCCATGAGCAGCACCAGGGCGCGCGCGATGGAGTTCTCCGTCACGGTACGCACGTCCACGTGCAAGTCGGTGAGGATGGCGAAGGGCACTGCGCCCGGCCGCGCGACGGCGATCCCATCGGCCATCGTGCTCATCGCCGCCAGTCGGATCGGATGACCCGCGCTCATCGACGGCGGATAGGCGGCGGCGCGTTCCGCCTGGACCCCCACCACCACGGCCTCCGAGCGCTGCGCCCGGACCGCGGCGGCGATCCCCGCCACCAGACCACCACCGCCGGTGGGCACCAGGATGGTGCGCACGTCGGGCACCTGCCGCAGGATCTCCAAGCCAACGCTGGCCTGTCCCAGGACAATGTCGCGGTGGTCGAACGGATGGATGAAGACGGCCCCGGTCCGTGCGGCGTACTCCTGAGCGGCGGACAGTGCGTCATCGACGATGTCTCCGCTCAGGACGACCTCGGCACCGTACTCCTTCGTAGCGGCCACCTTCGGCAGCGCGGCCCCCGTGGGCATGAAGACGGTGGCCGAGATCCCGAGTTCCCGGGCCGCCAGCGCCACGCCCTGGGCATGGTTGCCGGCACTGGCGGCCACGACGCCGCGTTCGCGCTCCTGAGGTGTCAGACGGGACATCCGCACGTAGGCGCCCCGGAGTTTGAAGGAGCCTGATCGCTGCAAGTTCTCGCACTTCAGCTGGACCTCGCGACCGGCCATCTCCGACAGCCACCGGGCACCGATCACCGGCGTCTGGCGAGCCACCGTGCCGGCCAGATCGGCTGCGGCGGCGAGATCGGCCGCGAGCAGATGCTCCACGCCGCCAGGCTAGCGGGCGGCCTCCCCCCGAAGCGCCCCACGGATCGCGTCGGGCGAGACGCGGAATCTGCCGACTTCCGCCCCATCGACCAGCACCACCGGGACCGCATCGGCGTATTCGTAGGACAGGAAGGGATCGGTGGTGATGTCGAGCTCTTTGAAGTCGAGATCGGCCTCAGCGCACACCACCTCGACCACGGTCCGGGCCACATCGCACAAGTGGCAGCCGGGTTTGCCGATCAGCGTGACGCGAGCGCTCACGTGCCCGACAACTCCCGCAGCGTGCCGCGGGCGATCTTGCCAATGGTGGAGTGGGGCAGTTCGTCCATCACCTCCACGATGGTCGGGCACTTGAAGCGCGCGAGTCGCTCCTCGCAGTGCGCGACGACCTGCGAGGCCTCGACCGTCTGCCCGGGCAGCGGGCTCACGAAGGCCTTGACGGCTTCTCCGGCGTAGGGGTGCGGCACCCCGATGACGGCGACTTCGGCCACTCCCGGCAGTTCCTCGATCGCTCGCTCGACCTCGCGGGGGTACACGTTGAAGCCGGAGACCAGGATGAGCTCGGTGCGCCGGTCCACCAGCCGCAAGTCCCCGTCCTCGTCCAGCGCAGCAACATCACCGGTGGCAAACCAGCCGTTGTTGTCCGGGCCGCCGCGACCATCGGGCCAGTACCCGGAGAACAGCGAAGGGCCCCGCACGTAGATCTCGCCGGTGCCGTCCTCGGCTGGATCGCCGCCCTGATCGACCAGCATGACCTCCATGCCGGGCAAGGGTCTACCCACCGAGCCCGCCTTCGGCCGCCCGGACACCAAGGTCGTGCTCACCACGGGGCTGCACTCCGTGAGTCCGTAGCCCTCCCAGATCGACTTGCCGGTCGTCGTCACGAACTGCTCGAAGACGGCCGGCGGCAGCGGCGATGAGCCCGAGCTCATCAGGCGCACCCCGGACAGCATCTCGCGCAGATCCGGCTCCCCGCTCCACGCGATATACATCGGGGGGGCGCCGCCGATGACGGTGATACCCGCCGACTTCACCAGTTCCAGCGTCTGCCGCGGCACGAAGCGCGGCTCCAGCACCAGAGTGGCGCCTGCCGCCATCGTCATCCCCAGCACGCTGTTGAGCGAGTAGACGTGGAACAGCGGCAGGACGCCGAGCACCACATCATCGGCGGTGGCTGCGGGTGGGTCGTCCAGTTCCAGCAACTCCTGCACGTTGTCGATGAGCGCGCGATGGGTCAGCATGGCGGCCTTGGGCCGTCCGGTGCTGCCCGCCGTGAAGAGCAGCACGGCGACATCCTCCGGACCGACCTCATGCTCCGGCGCGGAAGTCTTGCGGCCCTCCGCGATCACGTTCGCCCACTTCGAGGAACCCATCAGGTAGACCTGGGTGGATGCCGGCACAACCTGCTGCAGGATCGGCCGCAGCCCGACCTCGGCGAAGACCGCCACCGGCCCCACCTCAGCGATGACGTGGGCGATCTCGTCCGCCATGGAGCCGGTGTTGAGGGGCACTGCCACGGCGCCCCTGCGCAACGTGCCGAAATAGGCGACAGCAAACTCGGTGCGGTTGGAGAGGATCAGCGCCACCCGATCGCCCGGCCGGACGCCTGCCTGAGCCAGTCCGGCGGCGAAGCTGTCGATCGCCGAGTCGAGTCCGGCGTAGGTCGTCCGGCGCTCGCCGTCCACGATCGCCACATGGCCCGGCCGACGATTCGCAGACTCCGCTACTAGATCAGCGAGGTTCCCGGTCACGCCCCGATTGTTGCATAGCGCAATCGCCCGGGTGGCGTTCGTAGTCAAGGCCTGGGGATCGCGGTGGCCGGTGGATGAATGGTGCGGATCGGGCGGCGGATGGCGGCTCGGGCGGCTCGAGCCGCGACTCGGCCCGCGACTCGGCGTACTTGCCGCCGGTCGCGCGCCGGGCTCGGCGTTGCTCTTGGAGTCGCTGCTCGGCACCTGGGGCCGGGGGCTGGACCCCGAGACCGGTTGCCGGCGAGTCCGAGCCGCGGGCCGTGGCTCCGGCTGGCGGGCCATGCACCCGCACGGGGGTCTGCACCCGGCGCGGGGTCTGCACCCGTTGCGGTGGTCAACCCTGCGTTCCGGAAGGCAAGTCTGCACCCGAAACGGGGGTCTGCACCCGGCGCGGGGGTCTGCACCCGAAACGGGGGTCAATCCGGCGTCGAGGAAGGGAACTCTGCACCCGTTGCGGGGGTATGCACCCGGTACGGGGGCCAATCAGACAGGAATTCGCGCTTCCAGCCCCCGTAGCGGGTGCAATCCCCCAAACCGGGTGCAGACATCGCCGTCAACTGCGCCCCTCAGGCCCCGAAACGGGTGCAAACCCCCGCCCCGGGTGCAGACCTCGCCAGACTCTCGCTCCGGCTGTCCGTCCTGTTCCCCTTCGTGCCCCGAAACCCGGCCTCTGAGAACTGAGCACGCCACAACACTGCGCGAACCCAAGCCCAGGGACAGCCCACGCCCGACCGGGACACCTGGGTCTTGGACGTTGACGGGGTCAGTATGGACGCCGACGCGTGACACCGACTGACTCTGACCGCACCCGCCAGGCCGCACCGTCCGCCGCGACCGCCCCGACCGCACCACCGCACCACCACCACACCGCAGCCGCCACACCCCTGCCTCGCGCCCCGAGCCTGCTACTGTCGCCACCACCACGACGTCCCCGACAACCCCCACGGAACGAGCCATGCAGCCGACGCGTCGCGACCTGGGCCGGCAACCGCTCCTGCCGACCGGAGTCTGTTCGGCACCCGGGCTCGGAGCAGGATGTCGCCGAAGTCCTCGCCGAAGCCGCAGCCCGCGGTCAGCGCGTGAAACCGATCGGTGCCTCCCACTCGTGGAGCGGGGCGCAGCTGACCACGGGCACGCTGCTGCGACTGGATCGGATGCGGCGCGTCCTCGCCGTCGATGCCGAGGCCGGGACGGTTCGGGTGCAGGCCGGGATCCGCCTGCGGGATCTCATGCGGGTACTCGCAACCATGGGGCTCTCGCTGCCGGTGCGGGGCTCGATCGCCGAGCAGAGCCTGGCGGGAGCGACCGCGACCGGAACGCACGGCAGCGCACCGGCCCAGGGCGGCCTGAGCACCCTCATCACCGCACTGCGCCTGGTGACCCCAGACGGCACGATCCGCGAACTGCAGGCAGCAACGGCTGAGCAGCCCCAACGGGATCTCTTCGATGCGGCCCGGGTGGGGCTGGGCGCGCTCGGCGTCATCACGGAGATGACGCTGCGCATCGTGCCGGACTTCGTGCTGCGCGAGGAGGTCGCCGCTGTCCCGGTTGCCGCCGCGGTCCGCGACTTCGACCGCATCCGCACGAGCGCGCCGTTCGTGAAACTGTGGCTGGTGCCGCACACCGGCAAGGCCCTGATATTCCGGTACTGGCCAACAGACGAGGTACCGAACCTCTCGCCGTTGGCCGCGTGGGCCGATGAGCACATCGTCAACCCCTACGCGCTGCGGGGCCTCATGGCCGCCGCGCGCCGTTGGGATCGCGCCGCCCCGCCGGTCATGCGACTGGTGGGCGCCACCTACCTGTCCGGCCGCACCCGCATCGGTCCTGCCCGCGACATCCTCGGCCTGGCAGTCCCGCCGGTTCACGGGGAGATCGAGTACGGCGTGCCCGCTGGCGGCCGGTGCTGAGGCATTCGCCCGTCTCGCGGACCTGGTGGGCAAGGGCGGGTACCGCATCGGCTTCATCCAGGAGGTTCGCTTCGCCGCGGCGGACGCACTGTGGATGTCACCGGCCCATCAGCGGGACACGTGCTGGCTGGGCGTCTACGTCCCCGGCTTGTGCAGCGACGACCCCTACACCAGCGCCGCGGAGGACATGCTGCGGGAGTACGCCGGCCGACCGCACTGGGGCAAGTCGTTCCACGCCGACCACGACTACCTGGCCGCGGTCTACCCGCGCTTCGGCGACTTCGACGCCCTGCGACGCCGACTGGACCCGACCGGGGTGCTGCGCAACGACTTCACCGACGCAGTCTTCGGCCCGGAGCGCTTGGCCCGGAGCGCTAGAAGAAGATCGACCGGCGCTGCACGAGCAGTCGGTACAACTGCTGCTGGATGGTCTCGCGCACCTCGTCGGTGATGTTGAACACCAGCATCGGGTCGTCGGCCGCCGCCTCGTCGAAGTCCTCGGTATGGATCGGTTCGCCGAACTTGATGATCCACTTGCTCGGGAGCGGGACTAGCCCGAGCGGACCGAGCACGGGGAACGTCGGCGTGATCGGCAGATACGGCAGCCCCACCAGACGGGCGATCGCACGGGCGTCGCCGATCATCGGATAGGTCTCCTCAGCGCCGACAATGGCGGTGGGGATGATGGGCACCCCGGCCCGCAGCGCGGCCGACACGAAGCCGCCGCGTCCGAAGCGCTGCAGCTTGTAGCGCTCGCTGAACGGCTTGCCGATACCTTTGAACCCCTCGGGCCACACGCCGACCAGCTCGCCGTTGTCGAGCAGCCGCTGCGCATCCTGGGCACAGGCCAGCGTCGATCCGCCCTTGCGCGCGTACTCACCGATGAAGGGGGTGCGGAAGACCAGGTCGGCTCCCAGCATCCGCAGCCGCCGACGGGCGGGATGGTGATCGAGCAGGGCGATCTGGGTCATGACCGAATCCAGCGGGATCGTGCCGGAGTGATTCGCGACAACCAGAGCGCCGCCGGTGTCCGGCACGTTCTCCAGCCCGCGGGTCTCCACCCGGAACCACTTCTCGTACAGCAGCCGGAAGGGCTCCAGCAGCACCCGGTCCTGCAGTTCCGGGTCGAAGCCGAACTCATCGATCTCGTAGTCCCCGGTGACGCGGCGCCGCAGGAAGGCCAGCGCGTCGGCAATGCGTTCCTCCAGTTCCGGCGACTCGAAGACGTTGTGCGGCAGGGCCGGGCCATCGCCGGGCTGGTCGTCGTCGAGTTCGCGGCCTGCGCCGCGCTGGGAGCGCGGATCGCCGTCGAAGGGGATGACGCGGGCGTCAGGCATGACGGACCTCCTGCTCCTTGGGGGACACCCCGATCACCGAACGCAGTCCCGACTCCAGGGCGAGGATGCGCTCCGGGGTGGCGATCCGGTTCAGGCCCCGGGAGGCCACGAAATCGTCGAAGGCCGCGGCGCTGGTGTAGGAGGGCTCGAAGCGCAGCACCTCCCGCATCCGCTTGCGTGTCGACCCCCCGACCGTAGGTCAGGAAACGCACCTGCTCCGGCGAGAAATCCGCCAGCCCGGCGCGGATGAAGCCGCGCCCGACCAGTCCGACCGCGAGCGGTGGGATCGGCACGGTGGGACGGCCGGCGCGCCGGATGGCCTGCGACAGCAGGATCACGCCATCGCCGGCGACGTTGATGAGGCCCGACCGGTCGTAGACCGTCGCCAGGCGCAGCGCCTCCAGTCCGTCGTCCTCGTGCACGAACTGCAGGCGCGCGTCATAGCCGGCCACCGTGGGCACAGCGGGCAGCGAGAAGTACGACGTCATCGCCGTGTGGACGCCGGGACCGATGAAGTTGGCGAAGCGCAGCGTCGTGACGGCGACGTCCGGGCGGCGGCGGGCGAATCCGCGCACGTAACCCTCGACCTCAGCGGAATCCTTCGCCCAGCCGCTGCGCGGCGAATGCCGCGGCTCGACCTCTTCGGTGAACATCGCCGGATCCCGCGGACCTGCGCCGTAGACCGAGGACGTCGATTTCACGACGAGCTTCTGCACCGTCGCCGCCTTCTGGCAGGCGGCGAGCAGTTGCATGGTGCCGATGACGTTGATCTCCTTCATCGACGTGCGGCCCCCGGCCTGCAGCGGCGTGGCGATGATGCCCATATGCACCACGGTGTCCACCGAAGCGGCGTTGATCACCTTGGCGATGATGGGGTTGCGGATGTCGGCGCGCACGAACTCCGCGCCGCCAATCGGCGAACGCGGCGGCACCACGTCCACGCCGATGACCCGGTCCACTGCGGGATCAGCGGTCAGGATCTGGGCCATCCGGCCCCCGAGGTACCGCGATACCCCGGTAATCAGGACAACGCGGCCCATGCCCCCTCCTCGCGTGTCGTCGCCTGCTGCTTGCGGCTACTTGTTGCGGCGCTGCACCCGCGTGCGCTTCAGCAGTTTGCGGTGCTTCTTCTTCGCCATGCGCTTGCGGCGCTTCTTGATCACCGAACCCATGTCGGCAGGTCCCATCTCTCGATTGCTGGACGCGGCACCCGCTGTGGGGAGCGCACTGTCCCTAAGGGTACTGCCAGCAGGTGCCGCCCGGTCACGTGATCGGCCCGCACCCCCCGAACGCCCGCCGGCGTCCCGCCGAATGCCACGCCTGCGTCATCGCCGAACGCCGCGCCCCGGCCCGCCACATTGGCCCCGCCTGCGGCACAGCGTCAGTCTGCCCGGCTAGAAGCCCTGCCAGCTGTCGACCGCGATGCCGTGGTGCGGGAAGACGGCGCGCCGGGTGGCGAGGACCGCCTGATCGACCGGGTCGGCGGGGTCGTAGCCGAGTTCCCAGTTCTTCGGCCACGGGTCGAAGCCGTCCGTCATCGACACCGGCCCCTGCCGGCCGAGCAGTTCGAGGACGTACTCGTGGAAGCCGATCGGGACCGACGCCGTGGTGGCACGGGTTTGCCGATCGCGATCCCGATCAAGTGGGCCCAGGATCGGGGCACCACGTCGACCCATTCGTACCCGCCGCCGCCGACCGCCAGCCAGCGACCGCCGGCGTAGCGGTGCGACCAGCGGTGGATGGCGTCGGCCGCCATGCGCTGGCCGTCGATGGACACGACCAGGTTCGCCAGGGGGTCCTCGAAGTGGGAGTCGCACCCGTGCTGGCTGACGATGATGGTCGGCTTGAACTCGCGCAGCAGGTGGGGCGTCACCGCGTGGAAGGCGCGCAGCCACCCCTGGTCCCCGGTACCGGCCGGGACGGCGATGTTGACCTTGCTGCCGCGGGCATTCGGCCCGCCGATCTCAGTCGGCTCGGCCGGTCCCCGGGAACAGCGTCTCGGGGCTCTCGTGGATGGACACCGTCAGGACCCGCGGGATCGTCCCAGAACGCCGCCTGCACGCCGTCCCCGTGATGGACGTCCACGTCCACGTAGGCGATCCGCTCGACGCCCTGGTCCAACAGCCATTGGATGGCCACCGCAGATGTCGTTGTAGACGCAGAAGCCGCTGGCCAGGTCCGGGCATGCCGTGATGCAGACCGCCGGCGATGTTCACCGCGTGCTCGGCTGTCCCGGCCAGCACCTGCTGTGCGGCCGCCAATGTGGCCCCGACGACCCGGGCAGCGGCGGAATGCATGTCGCGGAAGGCAGGAGTGTCGGCGGTTCCGATCCCGAACCGCTCGCCGCGGTACTCGCTCGGGATCCTCGCCTGCCTGCTTCACCGCGGCCAACAACTCCGGCGTGTGCACCGTCAGCAGCTGATCGTCGGTGGCGGAGGCGAACTCGCTCAGCATGGTCACATTCGAGTGGTCCAGCAGGCCGAACTCGTCGGCGAGCCGGATGGCCAGCGCGACCCGGACCGGGCTGAACGGATGGGTCGGCCCGAAGTTGTAAGCGCTCAGCGCATCGTTCCAGACCACGGTGACCGACTTGCTCACAGCGCCACCGTATCCCTACACGGCGGTGGAGGGTGAGCATGAGCCCAATCACCGCCGCCCGGACTCGAAACACCGCATCTCGTGAGGGGCGCAGGCACCTGCGACGCCAGCGCCCAGGCATCACACCAGTCCCTTCGGGGATCCCCGCGACACTCGGCAGTGTCAGCGCCGCCAGCCGACGGCAGGGCGCCTCCCGATGCACACTTCACCAGCGGCGAAGTCGGTCTCGGACGTCCAAGGCCGGCTGGGAGCACCGCAGCACCGGGCCCGGCGACGCTGGCACACGGCACGCCGAGAACGCCCATCCTCGGCTCGCTCAGGGTCGAGCAGTCCAACTGCGTCGGGAAGGCTGGCATCGGTCGGCGATGGCGTGTTGCAGCCGTTGCGGAACCGGCATGGAGGCGAATCCGGCCCCGCCCGGCGGGCCCGCATCTGCGCACCCCTCGCGCACCTTAGGTCCTCGGTCGCTGGCAAACCACGGATCCGAGAGGCCACAATCGCGTGTCAGGGCACTGTGCGACCCTACGCTGACGGCGTGCGATCGCAGGACAAGCGCAGGGCTCGGCGGGAGCAGATGCGCCGCAACGGGCTGCTGCCCAGCGTCGTGGTGGTCATCGGGTTCGCCATCGCGATCGCATTCGGCACGGTTGTGCTGGCACTGCCGATATCGCATGAGGCTGGAGCAGAGGTCCGGCTGATCGATGCGGCGTTCACCGCGGTCAGCGCGGTGACGGTCACCGGTCTGGCCACGGTCGACACCCCGACCACCTGGTCCGGCTTCGGCGAAGTCGTCATCCTCGCCCTCATCCAGCTCGGCGGCCTCGGCATGGTCACCAGCGGCACCTGATCATGATCCTGGTCACCGGGCGGCTCGGCCTGACCACCCGGCTGGCCGCCCAGCAGGAGACGCCCGGAATCTCCCTGGGCAACCTCGCGGAGGATCCTGCGCTACGCCGTGTTGCTGACGTTCATCGTCGAGGCGGTCCTGTCCGCGGCGCTGACGCTGGTGTTCTGGGTGCACCACGACTACCCGATCGGTGATGCGACCTGGAACGGGGTGTTCACCACCGTCTCGGCCTTCAACAACGCCGGGTTCGCGCTGTTCTCCGACGGCCTCATCGGCTTCCAGACCGATCCCCTGGTCCTGCTCACGGTTGCCGCGGCCATCATCCTGGGCGGACTCGGTCTGCCGGTCTACCTGGACTTCCGGGCGCACGGCCTGTCCCATCCGCGTCGCTGGTCGGTGCACACCCGCCTCACGCTCGGCACCAGCCTGGTGCTGCTGGTGGTCGGGACGATCGGGTTCACGGTCTTCGAGTCGGGCATTCCGGGAACCACGCCGAGCACCGAACTGCTCAACGGGTACTTCTCCTCGGTCACCGCCCGCACCGCCGGGTTCAACTCCATCGACTACGGCACGGCCAGCGAGGAGACCCTGCTGATGACCAGCTTCTTGATGATCATCGGCGGCGGGTCGGCCTCCACGGCGGGCGGCATCAAGGTGACCACCTTCGTCATCCTGATCCTGGTGCTGGTGGCCGAGGCACGCGGCCAGCGCGACGTCAACATCGGAGACCGTCGGATGCCCGAGCGCGCCATCCGCACCGCCCTGGCCGTCACCGTGTCGTATGCCTTCCTGGTGGCGGTCGGCGCGATGGCTTCTGCTGGCCACATCCGACTTCCCCTTCACCGACGTGCTGTTCGAGACCGTGTCGGCGATCGCAACCGTCGGCCTGTCGACCGGCATCACCAGCAGCCTGAACAACGCCGACCTCATCGTCCTGATGGTGCTCATGTTCGTGGGAGCGCTCTGGGCGCCCTGACCCTGGCATCGGCGTTTGTGCTGCGGCGCCGGGACGCCCGCTACCGACTGCCCGAGGGCCAGCCGATCATCGGCTCGAGCCGCGACCGATGTGGAGGATCGCATGGCCAGAACGTCGCCGACGACACCGTGGTGGTGATCGGTCTCGGCCGGTTCGGGGCCGAAGTTCGCGCGCACGATGATGGCGCTGGGACGCGAGGTCCTGGCCATCGAAATGGACCCCGACCTGGTCCGGCGGCACGCCCCGCACTTGACCCTGGTCGTGGAGGCCGATGCCACCGACGTGGAGGTCCTGCGCCACCTGGGTGTCGCTGACGCCGAGCACGCGATCGTCGCGATCGGCACTTCGATCGAGGCCTCGCTGCTGGTCACCGCAGCGCTCAGCGAGTTGGGGGTGCAGCAAATCTGGGCGAAGGCGGTGACTCTTGCGCACCAGCGAATCCTGGACAAGGTCGGTGCGCACCACGTGGTCTTCCCAGAGTTGGACATGGGCAACCGCATCGCCCACCGCGTGGTCAACGGCGGGGTTCGCGACTACATCGACTTTGCCAACGGGTATGCGATGTCGCTGGTGGACTGCCCGAGATGGCTGGTGGGCCAGTCGCTGGCAGAGTCCGGCCTGACAGCGAAGTGGCGCGTTTCCTGTGGTCGGGATGCAGCGCGCGGGCAAGGAGGAGTACGAGGTCGCCACGAGCCGCAGCCGACCGGCCGGGGGCGACCGGCTCGTGATCGCCGGTCGGAAGGCCGACGTCGAGGCGTTCACGATGCGCAGCGAGCCGCCTGTCCGCAGGCGCAGCAACCCGTAGGGGGCCCGGCCGCAGCCGACTGTCTGAGGCCGGGCAGCAGCGCGCTGCCTCAGGCCCGGCCCAACTCCCGCGACCGGTCCCGCGCAGCCTGCATCGCCGACAGGAACGCCGCGCGCACCCGGTGCACCTCCAGTTCGCGCAGCGCCGAGGCCGTGGTCCCGGCCGGGGACGTGACCTGCTCCCGCAGCACTGTGGGATGCTCCCCGGTCTCCCGCAGCATGGTCGCGGCGCCGTATGCGGTCTGCACGACCAGTTCCTTGGCCATTGCCCGGGGAAGCCCCAGGTGCACGCCAGCCTCGATCATCGCCTCGACCACGAAGAAGATGTAGGCGGGACCGCTGCCGGAGATCGCGGTGACCGCGTCCTGCAGGTGTTCGGCGACGCGGACGGTCTTGCCGACGGCCCGCATGAGGTCCTCGGCGTGCGCCAGTTGCTCCTCGCTGCAGTGCACGCCCGGCGACAGAGCAGCCATCCCCTCGTCCACCAGGGCCGGGGTGTTGGGCATCACCCGCACCACCGAGGTCCCCTCCGGCAGGGCACTCTCCAACGTGGTCGTGGTGACCCCCGCCGCCAGAGAGACCACGAGCGCGTGCGGCTGGATCTCATCGGCGATCGAGTCGAGCAGCGACTCCATGTCCTGCGGTTTGACGACCAGCAGCAGTGTGTCGGCTCGACGGGCGGCGGCGATCGGCGAGACGACTTCGACGCCGTATCGCTCCCGCAGTTGCTGGGCCCGGTCGTCGCGCTTCTCCGCGATCAGCAGGTCGTCCACCCGCCGGCCGGCCCGGATGAGACCGGACAGCAGCGTCTCCCCCATCACTCCGGCGCCGAGCACCGCGATGATGTGCATCAATTCCCTCCCCGGGTTGGGCGCTCGTAGCGCGGTCCCCGCAGGAAGGCTACTTCTTGGACCGCAGCGACTTCACGAACAGGCCCAGGTTGGCCGGCTTCTCGGCCATGCGCCGGACCATGTAGCCGTACCAGTCCTCGCCGTAGGGCACATACACCCGAACCGTCTCGCCGTCGTCGGACAGGCGGATCTGCTCCTCCGGGCGCACCCCGAGCAGCATCTGGATCTCGTAACTGCCCTTGGACCGGTCCGCCTGCATCGCGATCGCGCGGCCGATCTGGATCAGGCGCGGATCATGCGTTGCCAGCATCGGCACCCCGTCGCCGTGCATGAGGATCTTCATGCAGCGCACGAACGACAGATCGATATCGTGGCCCTTGGTGTAGGCGACGCTCGGCGGCTCCCGATAGGCGCCCTTGCACAGCCGTACCCGGGAACCCTCATAGGCCAGATCTCGGCAGTCCTGCTCGGTGCGGAACAGGTAGGCCTGCAGGACCGCCCCGACCGAGGGGTAGTCCTCGCGCAGCGACCGGACAATCGCCAGCGTGTCGTCGGTGGTGGTGTGATCCTCCATGTCGATGGTGACGGTGGTCCCGACGTCGGCCGCCTTGGCGCAGATCGCCCGCGCGTTCTCCAGCGCGAGGTCATGGCCGACGCCTGGCAGCGCCTGGCCGACAGCGGACAGCTTCACCGACACCTCGGCATCGGAGGTCAATCCGGCCACATGCAGTTCATCCAGCAGTGCGACGTAGTCGTCGCGGGTCTGCTCGGCATGCGCGAGATCGTTGACATCTTCGCCGAGCCGGTCGATCGTCACGGTCAGGCCCCGGCCGAGCAGCTCGGCGGTGCTCTCAACAGCCTCTGCGATCTGCTCCCCGGCGACGTAGCGGCTCACGATGTCGCGAGTAACCGGGGCGGCAGCCGCAGTGTCTCTGATCCGATCGCTCTCGGAGACGGACAGCAGTACCCGACGGATCACGGCGACCTCCTCACGCGCGGCGCGGAACGGTTGCGCCGCAGGGGCATTCGGCCTTCAGGCTACGCGGTCCGGCACTGGCCTTGCGCGATCCGCTCCGCAGTTCGGTCGCCGTTGGCCACCGCCCACCGGCCTGGGTTGGCGATTGCGGCTGTCGGTTCAGCTGCCGTCGTGGGCAGCTGCCGTGGGCTCGGCGGGCGCGCGGCTGCCGTGGGCTCGGCCGGTGCCTGCCCGGGGCCGGCCGGTCGCGGGCTGCGGTTCTGGTCAGCCGGTGCGGCCGGGTCGCGCGCGCGGCTTGGGCAGCGGCTTCTTCGGGTCGAGCAGGTCCTGGACCAGCGGGGCATAGATGCGGATGACCTGCTCCTCCGGCGCCGAGGCCAGTGGCTCTAGCCGGACGATGTACCGGACGGTCCCCAGTCCCACGAGATGGGCGCTGATCAACGACGCCCGCATCCGAGCGTCCGGGATGCCGACCACGCCAGCCAGCCGATCGACCACCGACTCCTCGAGGAACTCCCGCAGAGTCGCCGCTGCCCTGCCCGCCGAGGCACCCGGCCTGGAACAGCGCCAATAGGTCCTCGCGGATCTCGTCATCGCCGAAGATCTCGAACGTGGCCCGGACCAGTCGCTCCCCCATGCCGTCGAGTCCGGGCGCGATGAGTGCCGGGATCGAGTGCGACGGGTCGAACGGCAATCGCATGGCGGCGGCGAACATCGCCTCCTTGTTCTCGTAGTACTTCGACACGACGCTGGGCGCGACGCCCGCCATCGCCGCTACGCCCTTCACCGACGTCTTTGCGTAGCCGCGGGTGTGGAATGCAGCACGGGCCGCGTCGAGGACGGCATCTCGTACTTCATCGGTCGGCATGCCGCTGAGCCTATCCGCGGGTGGGCCGTAATGCCCACGGTCGGCAGCCCTTGCCGGGAGGGCGTGCAGGATGCCGATGTCAGTGCCTTGGCGGGCGGGGCTGCCGCGGGGAGGTGGATGCTGCAGGGTATCTGCACCCGTTCGGGGGACAGCGGGTCCAGAATGGCGTGCCCATTCCTGCGGGGAAGGGCCCAGACCGCCCACGGCCAGGGTGCAGGGCCCGGACCCGCGCAGGCCCAGATTCCGGACTCCGTAGAGGGCCCGCCGCAAGCGGGGTCTGGTGGGCTCTCCCGTCCGCGGGTGGAACGAGCCAGGTGCCGGGCGCCTGAGGTCGAGCTGGCCGAGGGAAGGACTTCTGCACCCGGTTCGGTGGTCTGCACCCGCCGTGGGGGCGGAATCGGTCGCATTCTGGGTCAGGTCTGCACCCGGTTCGGGGGTGTGCACCCGCCGTGGGGGCGGAACGGGTCGGATCGGGGCCTCCCAGCCCCCGGCCCGGGTGCAAACCCCCGAACCGGGTGCACAGTTGCCGATCGGGAGGCCCTCACAGCCCCCGACTCGGGTGCAAACCCCCGCAACGGGTGCACAGTCGCTCCCTGAGGGTGCCCCGGCGCCCCGTCCAGGACGGCACCACAACGGGTGCACAGTCGCTCCCTGAGCGTGCCCCGGCGCCCCGTCCAGGACGGCACCACAACGGGTGCACAGTCGCTCCCTGAGCGTGCGCCCGGCGCCCCGTCCGGGACGGCAATCCCCGCAACGGCTGCACGCACGGCCGCCGACCGGAGGGGGCGCCCCTCGACCCCCCACACGGGCCAGGGTCGACACCCGCCGGAAGCGCAGCACCTTCCCCGCCCAGTTGAGCCGCGAATCCGGCCCGTCCCCGCAGAATGGCGCCCACCCCGGACACCGCCCGAAGCACTGCACCCTCGATCCCGAGGGACCCCATCGGCCCGCCTGACCAGCCGGCAACACCCGCCACCGAAATTCGCCGAAGAAGTCCCGCCCTTGGTATTTTGACGGCGGGCATTTTCGCTGTTTGATTGACGCTGTGAATACTCGTTTCGTCGCTGTTCTTGCAGTGCTTGCACTGCTGGTTCCGGCCGCCCCTGCGGTGGCCGACACTGCACCCACAGCCGGCGAGCCGGCAACCGTGTCCGCCGATCCGCTGCCGACGGTCCAGATCAATGGCGTCGTCTGGAGCCAGGCCGTGATCGGGAACACCGTGTACGCCGGCGGCAACTTCACCGCGGCCCGTCCCGCAGGGTCTGCCCCGGGCAAGAACGAGGTCAGGCGCACCCATCTGCTGGCGTTCGACATACGAACGGGCAACCTGATCAGCAGCTTCGCGCCGTCCATCAACGGCCAGGTGCTCACAGTCGCAGCGTCTCCGGACGGCTCGAGGCTGTACGTCGGCGGGCAGTTCACCTCGGTGAACGGTGTCACCCGCGGCCGCATCGCCGCCTTCAACACCGCCGACGGATCACTGGTCGGCCCGTTCCGTCCTTCCGCCGGCACCACCGTGCGTGCCATTGCTGCGTCGAATAGCACCGTGTACTTCGGCGGCGACTTCAACGCCGTCGGCGGTGTCGCGCGCTCGAAGGCGGCCGCGGCCGCGGCAAGCAACGGTGCTCTCACCGCGTGGAACCCCGGCCCGAACGGGTCGGTGACCGCGATGACGATGAATCCTGCCGGTACCCGGGTGGTGCTGGGAGGGCGGTTCACCCAACTCGGCGGCTCCAACGCCTATGGCATGGGAGCCGTCGATGTCACCACCGGTGCCGCCCGGCCGTGGGCCGTGGAATCCATCGTCCGGACGGCCGGCGTCAATGCCGCCGTCACCAGCCTGGTCGCCGACGGCGCCAGCGTCTACGGCACCAGCTACACCTACGGTTCGGGCGGCAACTTCGAGGGGACGTTCCGCGCCGAGGGGACAACCGGCGCACTGGAGTGGATCTCCGACTGCCACGGGGATCACTACTCGGTCTGGCCCGCCGGCGATGTGGTGTACAACGCCAGCCATGCCCATTACTGCGGCAACATCGGCGACGGCTTCTCCGACACCAACCCCAGGACCTACTACCACTCAACCGCCCTGACGAACCGGGCCACGGTGAAGAACTCCTACAACCCGGCGTTCAAGCTCCAAAGCTTCGACGGCCTGCCCAGCCCGACCCTTCTGCACTGGTACCCCGTGTGGAGCGTGGGCTCCTTCACCGGGCAGACGCAGGCCGGGTGGACCGTCACCGGCAACAGCGACTACCTCACCTACGGGGGTGAGTTCACCGCGGTCAACGGCAAGGCGCAGCAGGGACTGGTGCGTTTCGCGCGGGCCGGCCTGGCCCCCAAGGCCGCCGGTCCCCAGAAGTCGGGCGGCCTGACCCCGGCCGTGGTCTCCACCCGCGCCGGGCAGGTCGACGTGGGCTGGCAGGCGACCTTCGATCGGGACAACCGCGCGCTCACGTACCGGCTCTACCGCAACTTCACCAGCCTGAACAACACTCCGATCGCTACTACGACCGTGCACTCCACCCCGTGGTCTCGGCCAACCATCACCTTCCGCGACAGCGGGCGTCCCGTCGGGTCCACCCAGCGCTACCGGGTGTTCGTGTTCGACCCGCACGGCAGGAATGTCAGCGGATCCGACGCCAGCGTGCGCGTGGCCGACTCCGCCACCGGCAGCGCCTACGGCACAGCCGTGCTGTCCTCCGGACCGGAGCACTGGTACCGGGCCAGCGAGTCCTCCGGCAGCACCCTGACCGACAGCCGGGGTGCTGCAGCGGCGTCAGGACCGGCGTCCCTGGTCCGCGGCGTTGCGGGCGCGACAGGGGACGGCGACCGCGCCACCACGTTCCCGGGCACATCCTCCGGCTACGTCGCCACGGGGGACTCACTGCTCGCCCCTGCGGAGTTCTCCGTGGAGGCCTGGATCCGGACGAGCACGACCCGCGGCGGGTGGATCGTCGGCTTCGGCGACCGCAAGAGCGGTTTGTCCAAGCCCGAATACACCGACCGGCTGCTCTACATGGACAACCAGGGACGGGTCCGCTTCGGGGTCAACAGCACCGTCAAGCGCTCCATCGCATCCGGTGCTGGATTGAACGACAACCGGTGGCACCACATCGTCGGAACGCTCGGTCCGGCGGGGATGCGGTTGTTCGTCGATGGCACATCGGTCGCCAGCAACAGTACGGTCACGTCGGCTCTGGCCAGTCAAGGCCATTGGCGCGTCGGGGGAGACACGCTTTCCGGGTGGGAGAATCGGCCCTCGAGCGACTCCTTTGCCGGCGCCATCGACGACATCGCCATCTACCACCGGCAGCTGTCGGCCGCCGAGATCTCGGCGCACACCGCGGCGGCTTCGGGCGGTTCGGGCGGTCCGGCGCCCGCGAATCAACCGCCCACTGCTGCGTTCAGCACCACCACTGCGGGGATGACGGTTACCGTCGACGGCTCCGGGTCCACCGACCCCGACGGTTCCGTTGTCTCCTACCAGTGGGACTTCGGCGACGGCGGGAAGGCGTCCGGGGCGAAGCAGTCCCACACCTACGCCTCAGCGGGCACGTACACGGTGGGGCTGACGGTGACCGACGACGCGGGCGCCACTGATCGGGCCACGCGCAGCGTCACTGTTGGCGGGAGCGCCCCGCCGACCGGCGTGCTCGCCTCGGACACCTTCGGCCGAAGCCTCACGGGCGGTTGGGGCAGTGCAGACGTGGGCGGCAGCTGGTCGGTGGCCGGCGGTGCGGCGAACTTCTCCGTCGCGCAGGGTTGGGGTCTGGCGCAGGTCCCCGGGCCGGGCAAGAGCGTGGCCGCATACCTCGACGGAGTCAGGGCCCTCGACCAGGACATCACGGTGACGATGCGCCAGGACGTCCTGGCCAACGGCGGCGGCGCCTACTTGAATGTGGCGGCGCGGGGCAATGCCAGCACCGCCTATCGCGCGAAGGTGTGGACGCGCCCGGACGGCTCCGTGCGGGTCAACGCCGTGCGACTGCTCTCGGGATCGCAGACAACGCTGGCGGCCGCCGACGCGGCGGGCGTGACCGTGCGACCCGGGTCGGTCGTGCGAGTCCGGGTGCAGGTCAGCGGGGCATCGCCGACCACTTTCCGGATCAAGGTCTGGGCTGATGGCCAGGCGGAGCCGACGGGTTGGACGACCTCGGTCACCGACAGCACATCGGCGCTGCAGGGTCCGGCAGGCACCGGACTGATGCTCTACGTCTCAGGGAGCGCAACCAACGCCCCCATCACCTTCCGGATCGATGATGTCGTCGTGCGCTGACCATCGGCGGGGTCGGAGCATCACGCCAGCGTCCCAGGCGTCGGCGACGACGCGGCGGCGGTGGCCGTGTCCCCCTGGGCCGGCGGTGATCCGCGCGGCGATCCCGGCGCGCCGCGTCGCTGATCCGTGGGGGTAGGCCCGCCCGTTCCTTTGCGGGATCGATCCGCGACGCGCAAGCCGGGGGCTGCGGCGGTGATGCGCCCGATGGCAATCGGGGTTGCGGCGGACTCCCGTGCCTGCGGTGGCGCGAGCGGGACGCCGGGGGGCCGGATCGCCGGGGGGCCGGGGGCACGTCCCAGGTGCCCGGTAGGTCCAGGTACGTGAGCGGCCTCAGCCCTCGGCGCCGGGGTCTGGTGTGCGCCCCAGGCGCGGGGGCGGAGCGTCCGCTGTGCCGGCCAGCTTCACATCCGGTTCGGAGGTTTGCACACGCGGCGCAGGCGGGCGGATTCCGGGGCAGGACTGCACCCGGTTCGGGGGTTTGCACCCGGCGCGGGGGCGGAAACGGCCGGATCAGGCCTCACAGCCCCCGGCGCGGAGGCGGAACATCCGGTATGCGGGGCAGGACTGCACCCGGTTCGGGGGTTTGCACCCGGCGCGGGGGCGGAATCGGCCGGATCAGGCCTCACAGCCCCCGGCGCGGAGGCGGAACATCCGCTATGCGGGGCAGGACTGCACCCGGTTCGGGGGTTTGCACCCGGCGCGGGGGCGGAAACGGCCGGATTAGGCCTCACAGCCCCCGGCGCGGGGGCGGAATCATCCGCTATGCGGGGCAGGACTGCACCCGGTTCGGGGGTTTGCACCCGGCGCGGGGGCGGAAACGGCCGGAATGCGGGGCAGGACTGCACCCGGTTCGGGGGTTTGCACCCGGCGCGGGGGCGGAAACGGCCGGATCAGGCCTCACAGCCCCCGCCGCGGGTGCAGACCCCCGAACCGGGTGCACAGTTGCCGCCCCGGAGGCGCTCAGAGCCCCCGCAACGGGTGCAATCCCCCGCAACGGGTGCACAGTCGCTCCACGGGGGTGCTCGCATCCCCCGCAACGGGTGCACAGTCGCTCCACGGGGGTGCTCGCAAACCCCGCAACGGGTGCACAGCCGCTCTACCGATGGGGGTGCCCTCTGAGCACCCCGCGCGCACGCCACCCCGACACCCGCGCGCGCAGCCACCCCGACATCCACGCCGGGACCAGGCGTCAGGGCGCGTCGCCGGCGGGCGCCGGCGAGGATGCCAGGTGCAGACGGGCGAAGGCCAGCGCCTCGGCCAGGTCGGCCTCTCGCTCCGCACGCGATCCGGCCCGGCGCGTGGTGACCTCGACGACCACCGTTCCGGAGAACCGCTGCTCGGCGAGGAACTCCAACAACTTCCCCGCCGGCTGGCCACCGCGTCCCGGCACCAGGTGCTCGTCGCGCGGCGATCCCGTGCCGTCGGCCAGGTGCAGGTGCGCCAACCGGTCGCCGAGGTCGGCCGCGACACGCATCGGGTCGCTGCCGGACACCGCGGTGTGGGACAGGTCCAAGGTCGTGTGCGGGTAGTCGTCGTGGCGGATGTCCCAGTCCGGCGAGTAGGCCGCCACCTCACGGTTGCGCGCCCGCCATGGGTACATGTTCTCCACGGCGAACTTGATCTCGGTCTCCTGCGTCATGCGGCGCAGCCCGATGACGAAGTCGCGCGCGTAGTCGCGCTGCCACCGGAACGGGGGGTGCACCACGACGGTGCTGGCCCCCAGCTGCTCGGCGACCTGCTGGGACCGCCGCAGCTTGCCCCAGGGTTCGGTCCCCCAGACGCGCTGCGTCACCAGCAGGCATGGGGCGTGGATAGCCAGGATCGGCATCGCGTAGTGATCGGACAGCCTGCGCAGCGCATCGACGTCCTGGCTGACCGCGTCGGTCATGACCATGACCTCGATGCCGTCGTAGCCGAGCCTCGAGGCGATCTCGAAGGCCGCACCGGTCGACTCCGGGTAGACCGAGGCGGTCGACAATCCCACCTTCGCGTCGGGGACGACCACCCCGCCAGTGCCGGTCATGCGCTGCCCCCTTGCCGGTGTCGCATTCCTCAAGGGTAGGGCGCATCGCGAGAGCCGACGAACCGGTCCGCTGACGGCGCAGCCCTAGTCGAGGCGGTCCAACCGCTGCAGGATGATGCCCTCCCGCAGCGCCCATGGGCACACGTCGAGGGCCGGCAGGTCCAGCAGGTCCATAGCCGCCTCCGCGACCACTGCACCGGCCAGCAGTTGCGGGGATCGCGCCCCGCTGACGCCCGGCAGTTGCTCCCGCTCGGCCCGAGTCATCGCAGCCAGTTTGGGAACCCACTGCCGCAGCTCCTCGCGCAGCAGCTCCCGCCTGACGTAGGGGCCCTCGCTGCTCGGCGCGGCACCCGTGATGCGGGCCAGCTGCCGCAGGGTCTTCGACGTCGCCACCGCGTGCCGTGGTGGCCCGCCGCGCCGCATGCCGCCGACGACCCCGCCGATCTCAGCCCGGACATGCCTGCGCATCGCCCGAACCGTCTCCTTCTCGGGCGGATCCTCGTTGAGGAACTGCGCCGTCAGCCGACCCGCGCCGAGGTCCAGGGAGTACGCGGCCTCCGGGTGTTCGTCGGCCCCGACGGCGAGCTCGAGCGATCCCCCGCCGATGTCCACGACCAGCATCCGGCCGCTGCTCCAGCCGAACCAGCGGCGCGCCGCCAGGAAGGTGAGCCTGGCCTCCTCCTCGCCGGTCAGGATGGCGACGTCCACCCCGGTCTCCGATGCCACCGCAGACAGCACTTCGACACCGTTGGCGGCGCCCGCGGACCGCACTGGTCGCGAAGGCCATCACCTCGGTCACGCCATAGTCCTCGGCAACCTGCAGCGATTCGCGCACGAACTGCTGCAGATCTGCCACGGCATCGGCCTTGATCGCCCCCGCCCGGTTCATCTGCTCGGCCAGGCGCAGTTGCTGCTTGCGCGAAACCGCCGGCAGCGGAGCGCCGCCCTGATGGGCATCGACGATGAGCAGGTGCACGGTGTTGGAACCGATATCGAGGACTCCCAGGCGCACTGTCTCAGCGTAGACGACGGGGGTCTACCCTGATCGAGTGCCGGAGGTCGCAGCGGATTGCGCGAGGTCGTGGGTCGAGTTCACCGATCCGGACAACGACGAGCAGATCATCCGCGCCGACCTCACCTGGCTCACGTCCCGCTGGCACTGCATCTTCGGCAACGGCTGCCCCGGCGTCTACGCGGAGCGGCCGCACGACGGCTGCTGCACCCACGGCGCGCACTTCTCCGACGCCGCCGACCGCAAACGGGTTCAGCGCTGGGCCAAGCGGTTGACCGATGACACCTGGCAGCGTCGAGGCGAGGCCCGGCGCAACGGCATCGTGGAACGCGACGAGGAGGGGGCCGAGAAGACCCGCGTGGTGTCCGGCGCCTGCATCTTCCTCAACGACCCGGACTTCCCCGGCGGTGCCGGGTGCGCCCTGCACCATCTCGCGGACCGGGAGGGCGTCTCGTTCGTGGCCACGAAGCCCGACGTGTGCTGGCAGTTGCCGCTGCGCCGCGAGTACGACTGGCGCGAGGAGCGCGACGGCACCCGCAAACTGGTCATCACCCTGACCGAGTACACCCGGGCCGGCTGGGGCGAGGGCGGCCACGACTTCGACTGGTACTGCAGCGCGAACACCGAGGCGCACACGGCACCAGCGCCGGTGTACCGCAGCGCGATGGCCGAGATCACCGAACTCATCGGCGAGCCGGCCGCCGCGGAACTCATCCGGCACTGCGAGGAGCATGAGGATGCACAGCAGGCGCGGGCCGTCCGCGGTCTTCCCCTGCTGACCGTGCACCCGGCAACGGCTGCCGCACCCCGCCCCTAGGCTGCGGCCATGGCATCGAAGAAGACCACCGCACCGCGCCTGAGCCACCGCTGCCGGGAGTGCGGCTGGACATCGGCGAAGTGGGTGGGCCGGTGCGGGGAGTGCCAGGCCTGGGGCACCGTGGACGAGGCCGGGGCCGCCGCGGTGCGCATCGGCCCTCGCCAAGGCGGCAGCCCCGGGGGCGGTGCGCAACCGTGCGGTCCCCATCGCCGAGGTGTCCGCGGACCGCACGGAGCGCCGCCGTACCGGCATCGGGGAACTGGACCGGGTGCTGGGCGGCGGACTGGTCAGCGACGCGGTGGTCCTGCTGGCCGGCGAGCCCGGCGTCGGCAAGTCGACCCTGCTGCTGCACATGGCCGCCCGGCTGGCCGCCGAGGGACGGCGCGTGCTGTACCTCAGCGGCGAGGAGTCCGCCGGCCAGGTCAGACTGCGGGCCGAGCGGATGAGTGCGCTGGCCGACTCCCTGTTCCTGGCTGCGGAGACCGACCTCGGCGCAGTCCTGGCCCACATCGAGGGCATACAGCCCGATGTCGTCATCGTCGATTCCGTGCAGACCATCTCCACCGACGCCGTCGAGGGCATCGCCGGGGGTGTGGCGCAGGTCCGCACCGTGACGGCGGTACTGACCCAGTCGGCGAAGACGCAGGGCCGCGCCATGGTGCTGGTCGGCCATGTGACCAAGGACGGCGCCGTGGCCGGGCCACGGACGATGGAGCACATCGTCGATGTCGTGCTGACCTTCGATGGAGACCGGCACACGTCGCTGCGCCTGCTGCGCGCGGTGAAGAACCGCTTCGGCGCCGTCGACGAGGTGGGGTGCTTCGAACTCGACGACAGCGGCATCGCCGAGATCAGCGACCCCAGCGGTGTCTTCCTGACCGAGCGCACCGCCCCCACCCCCGGAACGGCGGTCACCGTGGCACTGGAGGGGCGCCGCCCGCTGGTCGCCGAGGTGCAGGCGCTGATCGCCGGCCCGGGCTCCCAGACCGCCCGACGCGTGACCTCGGGGTTGGACTCCAGCCGCGTGGCCATGATCGCGGCGGTCCTGGAGCGGCGGGCCGACGTGCGGATCGGGCTGGCCGACCTGTTCGCGGCCACCATCGGAGGCGTGCGACTGCAGGAGCCGGCCGCCGACCTCGCAGTGGCGCTGGCCCTGGCGACGGCGAGCAACGAGAGCGCCGCACCACTGGGGCTCGTCGTCGTCGGAGAGATCGGCCTGGCCGGCGACATCCGCAACGTGCCAGCGGTGCCGCGGCGCCTGCGGGAGGCGGCCAGGCTCGGCTTCACCTGCGCCATCGTGCCCGCCTCGTCCCAGGCATCGGCGACCGAGCACGGACTCGAGGTGGTGTCGGTGGCCACACTGGCCGAGGCGCTGCGGGCGATGGGGCACCTGTGGCGGCGGCATGGCACCACGGCGATCAGGGTGCCGCGCAGGGCCAACGCGCACGACTCCGGCGCCGGCGTGGTCAGGCTGCCGGTTGAGCCGTCACTGCAGCACGAAGCGTACGGGTTCTGAGACCACGGACCCGTTGCGGCCCTCGACGACGTACGTGCCCGGCTGCGCTGCTGCGCCGCTGCCGCCGCACCCCGGTGTGCTCAGCACCCGCTCCCAGGTGACCGTGGTGGCGGCATCGACTCCCGGCGGCAGCACCTGCTCATCAACGTCCTGGCTGGGGTCGCAGTCGTCGCTGGACCACACGTGCTGGCCGCCGGAGGTGATCACGATCTCGTTGGCGCCCGCCCCGATGTCGCGCAGGCAGTCCGAGCCGGCGGCGTTGGTGATCGTCATGGTGACCGCAGGATCGACGTCGGCGGGATAGGCCTGCTTGTCGAGGGACACGACGACCGCGATGTCCTGATCGGCACATGCGGCGGGCGCGGGGGTCGGCTCCGGCTCCGCGGCGGGCTCGGCATCCGGCTCGGACGAGGGTGACGGTGACGGCGAAGGCGATGCATCCGGGTCCGGATCCACCACCTCGCCGGGTGCACCACTGGCCTCCGGCGTCGGTTCGGCTCCCGCCTCCGGCGCCGGCTGCGATGACAGGCCCTGCACCACCATCACGACCAGTACCAGCGGAACGCCCAGGACGACCAGGAGCGCCACCGCCCGGCGGCGCCAGTACACCGAAGACTTCTGAGGCCCCCGCGGGCGCAGCACGGAACTCATGGCATAACGGTAACTGTGCCGATCCCGAGCCCTGTCTTCGACACGGACCGCAACGACGCGCGCACCCAGACGGACGTGCTCGGCGTCCTGCAGTGGTACGCCGACAATGCCCGCGACCTGCCGTGGAGAGCGGCCGACCGATCGCCCTGGGCGGTGCTGGTCAGCGAGGTGATGCTGCAGCAGACGCAGGTCGCCAGGGTGGAGCCGGTCTGGCAGGAGTGGATGCAGCGCTGGCCTACCCCGGCCGATCTCGCGGCACGCTCCGGTGGCCGACGTCCTGCGGGCCTGGCAGGGCCTGGGGTACCCGCGCCGCGCCCTGCGCCTACACGCCGCGGCCGCCGCGATCGTCGAGCGCCATGACGGTCAGGTCCCGGCCAATGCCGAGGAACTCCTGGCGCTGCCCGGGATCGGCGACTACACCGCAGCCGCGGTCCTGGCCTTCGCCTTCGGCCGCTCGACGGCGGTCCTCGACACCAACGTCCGTCGGGTCTTGGCGCGGTGGTTGGCCGGAACCGCGCTGCCCGCCGCCGCGGCACCGTCACGCGCTGAGCGGGCCACGGCAGCGGCGCTGCTGCCCGGCGACGGCCTGGGTCCCACCTGGAGCGTGGCGGTCATGGAACTGGGCGCGCTGGTCTGCACCGCGCGTTCACCGTCCTGCGACCGTTGCCCGCTGCGGCAATCGTGCGCCTGGTGGGCCGCCGACCGCCCACCGCCGCCAGGCCAACGGCCCCGGCAGCAGCGCTTCGATGGCAGCGACCGACAGGCTCGCGGCTTCCTGTTGCGCACCGCGTCCTCGATGGATGCGGTGGCCGAAAGCGACCTGCTCGCCGGCTGGACAGGCCAGCGCGGAGGCGCGCCGGCCGCCGCGGACCAGGCCCGGCGCGCTCTGGCGTCACTCCTGGCCGACGGCCTCCTCCGACGCCGCGCCGACGGCAGCGTCTCGCTGCCCTAGCCGGTTCTCGCCCGCGGTACGCGCATCGGGGACCCGCGACGAACGTGCGTGCAGATGATCGGATGGGAAGGCCTCCGGCGGGGCGGCGATGGCGTCGGTGTCGATCTCGATCTGCAGCATGCGGGCCACCATACCCAGCGGCCCGCGCCGCAGGCAGGGATTCCGGTCACGACACACGAGCGCGGCGGCCCAGGGTCTTCCCATCCCCGGACCGCCGCGCTGACGCTGCTTGCCTAGTCGCTGTCGGCCGCCTGCTCCACCGGTGGGAGATCGGGCAACTCCTCCTTCGGGGTGGACTTGAACTGCAGCTCGGCGCTGTCGCCGCTGCCCTCCACGTCCACCACGACGATCGAGCCCGACACGATCTCGCCGAACAGGATCTTCTCGCTGAGCAGGTCCTCCACCTTCGACTGGATCGTGCGCCGCAGCGGTCGGGCGCCCATGACCGGGTCGTACCCCTCCTCCGCCAGGTACTCCTTGGCGGCGCGGGTGAACTCGATCGACAGGTCCCGCTCGCTGAGGCGCTTGTCCAGGTCGGCAGCCATGAGGTCGACGATCTGGACGATCTCCTTGCGCGTCAACTGGTGGAACACGATGACGTCGTCGATCCGGTTGAGGAACTCCGGCCGGAAGCTCTGCTTCAGCTCCGCCTGCACCTTCGCCTTCATCCGGTCGTAGGCGTCGTCCTCGTTGTCGCCGGTGGTGAAGCCCATGCTGAAGCTCTTGCTGACGTCCCGGCTGCCGAGGTTCGTGGTCATGATGATCACGGTGTTCTTGAAGTCCACGGCACGACCCTGGGCATCGGTCAGCCGGCCCTCCTCCAGCACCTGCAGCAGGCTGTTGAAGATGTCCGGGTGCGCCTTCTCGATCTCGTCGAACAAGACCACCGAGAACGGCCGGCGCCGCACCTTCTCCGTCAACTGGCCGCCCTCTTCGTAGCCCGACGTACCCGGGCGGGGAGCCGAACAGCCGCGAGGCCGTGTGCTTCTCGGAGTACTCGCTCATGTCCAGCGCGATCAGCGCGTCCTGATCGCCGAACAGGAACTCCGCCAGCGTCTTGGACAGCTCGGTCTTGCCGACGCCGGACGGGCCGGCGAAGATGAACGACCCGGACGGCCGCCGCGGATCCTTCAACCCGGCACGGGTGCGCCGGATCGAGCGGGACAGCGCCTTGATGGCCTGCTCCTGGCCGATGACGCGCCTGTGCAGCTCGCCCTCCATGTTGAGCAGCCGCTTGGCGTCGTCCTCGGACAGGTCGGTCACCGGGATGCCGGTCATCAGTGCCAGCACCTCGGCGACGAGCTTGTCGTCGACCTCGGCGATGACGTCCATGTCGCCGGACTTCCATTCCCGCTCGCGCTTGTTCTTCTCCGCGATGAGCTGCTTCTCGTTGTCGCGCAGCGACGCCGCCTTCTCGAAGTCCTGCGCGTCGATCGCCGACTCCTTCTCCTTGCGCACGCTGGCGATCCGGTCGTCGAACTCGCGCAGATCCGGCGGCGCCGTCATCCGACGGATGCGCAGCCGCGAGCCGGCCTCGTCGATGAGATCGATCGCCTTGTCCGGCAACTGCCGGTCCGAGACGTAGCGGTCCGACAGCCGGGCCGCGGCCGCCAGCGCCTCGTCGGTGATGGTCACCTTGTGGTGGCTCTCGTACCGGTCGCGCAGCCCCTTGAGGATCTCCACCGTCATCGGGACATCGGGGGCCTGCACCTGCACCGGGGCGAACCGCCGCTCCAGGGCCGCGTCCTTCTCAACGTACTTGCGGTACTCGTCCAGCGTCGTCGCGCCGATGGTCTGCAGCTCGCCGCGGGCCAGCATCGGCTTGAGGATGCTGGCCGCGTCGATGGCGCCCTCCGCAGCCCCGGCACCCACCAGCGTGTGCATCTCGTCGATGAACAGGATGATGTCGCCGCGGGTGCGAATCTCCTTGAGGACCTTCTTCAACCGCTCCTCGAAGTCGCCGCGGTACCGGCTGCCGGCGACCAGCGCGCCGAGGTCGAGCGTGTACAGCTGCTTGTCGCGCAGGGTGTCGGGAACGTCGCCGGATACGATCTTCTGCGCCAGCGACTCCACCACAGCGGTCTTGCCCACGCCGGGCTCGCCGATCAGCACCGGGTTGTTCTTGGTGCGCCGGGACAGCACCTGCATGACCCGTTCGATCTCTTTCTCCCGGCCGATGACCGGGTCGAGTTTGCTCTCGCGCGCCGCCTGTGTGAGGTTGCGCCCGAACTGGTCCAGCACCAGCGAGCCGCTCTGCTGCCCCTCGGCGGGACCGCCCGAGGTGGCCGGCTCCTTGCCCTGGTAGCCGGACAGCAGCGAGTTGACCTGCTGCCGCACCCGGCCCAGGTCCGCACCCAGCTTGACCAGCACCTGCGCGGCGACACCCTCGCCCTCGCGGATGAGGCCGAGCAGGATGTGCTCGGTGCCGATGTAGTTGTGGCCGAGCTGCAGCGCCTCGCGCAGTGACAGCTCCAGCACCTTCTTGGCGCGCGGGGTGAAGGGGATGTGGCCGCTGGGCGCCTGCTGGCCCTGGCCGATGATCTCCTCGACCTGCTGCCGCACCGCCTCCAGCGAGATCCCGAGGCTCTCCAGCGCCTTGGCCGCGACCCCCTCGCCCTCATGGATCAGCCCGAGCAGGATGTGCTCGGTACCGATGTAGTTGTGGTTGAGCATGCGGGCCTCTTCTTGGGCCAGCACGACCACCCGCCGCGCTCGGTCGGTAAACCGTTCGAACATCTCCCGCTCCGTCCATCAGGCCGGCAATGCTCCGATGCTAACCCGACGGCTCGACACTGCACGGTGCAGTTCAGCCAGGGCGAACAAAAGGATCGCCGGTGCCGTACTCCATCGTGGCAACGCGCGGCGCGTCCGGCACCATTCCCGGCTACGCCGACGGCGAACCGAGCCCGGCGGGCGGGGCAATTCAACGCCGAACTGGTGACGCTTCGCTAGCGCCTGGTGACCCTAGGCCAGCGGTCGGTCACGGTTCGCTACCCGGTCGGTCACGGTTCGCTGACGGTCGGTCACGGTTCGCTGCCCGCCGGTCTTCCTAGTTCGGCCGGTGGCCCCGTCCGGCTCGCGCGCTCAGGCCTCCTCGGTGGGCCGGTTCGCCGCAGAACCGCCGAGGAGGCCGCCGAGCAACCCGCTCACCTGTTCGGTGAGGCCCTGCGCCCCGGGAATCCGCTGGGCGAGGTCCGCCGCCTGCTCCGCGCCGGGAACCTGGCCGCCGGGCGTCAGCTTGTCGACCAGTTGCGGCAGCAGCGCGGCGATGCCGGAGGCGGCCTGCTCGGCCGAGACCCCCGCCTTGGCTGCTACGGACTGCACGCGCTCCGGGCCGAGGGCGGCCGCCAGCTGCGACGGATCTACCTTCGCGTTCTCGCCGGTGCCGACCCAGCTGGAGACCTGCTCGCCGAGGCCGCTGCTGCGCAGCTGGCCCATCAGGCCCTGGATACCGCCGGGGGTGCTCTGGACCATCTCCACCACCGGTCCGATCAGCTTCGGCACGTCCACCGTGCCGCCTGCTCCGAACAGTCCACTGAGCGTCTCGCCAATACCGGGCATCTGTGCCTCCTGGGTCGCGCTGGGTCGCGCTGGGTCGCGCTGGGCCGTGATGGGCACGGAAAGGCTGCCGGCGCCCAGGCTCGTCCCTGGCCCGCGACGCGCGGCGGCGGTCGGCGTCGCCCGCACAACCAGGAGTACGGTCGGGGGCGAGGAGGTCCCGTGTTCGGAACCCGTATCCATGGCCGCGGCGGACAAGGGGTGGTGACCGCTGCCGAATTGCTCGCTGCGGCCGCCTTCGCCGAGGGCCGCCATGCCCAGGCCTTCCCCAGCTTCGGCTCGGAGCGCACCGGCGCCCCGGTCGTCGCCTACTGCCGGTTCAGCGATGCACCCATCCGCAACCGGGAGCCGATCGTCACGCCGGACGCCCTCATCATCCAGGACGCCACGCTGCTGCACCAGGTGGACCTGTTCGCCGGCCTGCCCTGCGGACGGCTACGTCCTGGTCAATACCGTGCGCTCGTTCGACGAGCTCGGCCTGGCGGCATTCGCCGCATCGCACCGGGGCGATCGGCTCCTGACCGTGCCGGCAACGGACATTGCCCGGCGACACGTCGGCAGGCCTGTGCCCAACGCGGTGCTGCTCGGCGGCTTCGCGGCGATGACCGACCTGGTGAGCCTGGACGCCGTCATCGATGCGGTGCAGCAGCGCTTCCCGGGCGGGATGGGGCAGCGCAACGCCGAGGCCGCCCGCGAGGCGTTCAACGTCGTCGCCGCGGAGCGGGCATTCTTGGAGGAGGCACGGTGAAGCAGCAGATCGAGGGCTCGCAGGCCGTCGCCCGAGCCGTGGCGCTGGCCCGGCCGGACGTCATCTGCGCCTACCCGATCTCACCGCAGACCCACATCGTGGAGTCCCTGTCGCGCATCGTGAAGTCCGGCGAACTGCCCGGCTGCGAGTTCGTCAACGTGGAGAGCGAGTTCGCCGCGATGTCGGTGGCCATCGGGGCCAGCGCCACCGGGGCCCGCTCCTACACCGCCACCGCGTCGCAGGGGCTGCTGTTCATGGTGGAGGCGGTCTACAACGCGTCCGGACTGGGCCTGCCGATCGTCATGACCGTGGCCAACCGCGCCATCGGGGCGCCCATCAACATCTGGAACGACCACTCCGACGCGATGAGCCAGCGCGATTCCGGCTGGATCCAGCTGTACGCCGAGGACAACCAGGAGGCGGCGGACCTGCATGTGCTGGCCTTCCGGCTGGCCGAGGAGTTGTCCCTGCCGGTCATGGTCTGCATGGACGGCTTCATCCTCACCCACGCGATGGAGGAGGTCGATCTGCCCGAGCAGGAGACGGTGGATGCATTCCTCCCACCGTTCGAGCCGCGGCAGGTGCTGGACCCCGAGCACCCGGTCAGCATCGGGGCGATGGTGGGCCCAGAGGCCTTCACCGAGGTGCGCTACCTGGCCCACCGCCGCCATCTGCAGGCGCTGTCCGTCATCCCCGATCTGTCGGCCGAGTTCGCCGCCGCCTTCGGCCGACCCGCGGGGGGGCTGGTGCGCGGATACCGGTTGGAGGGGGCGACGACGGTCATCCTCGCCCTGGGCTCGGTGCTGGGCACCATCAAGGACGCAGTCGATGAACTGCGCGAGGACGGTGTGGCGGTCGGCGTGCTCGGCCTCGGCACGTTCCGGCCGTTCCCCCACGAAGCAGTCGCGGCGGCGCTGTCGGGCGCGGAACGCGTCGTCGTGCTGGAGAAGGCGTTCAGCGTCGGGGTCGGCGGGATCGTGAGCACGGACGTCGGCGTTGCCATCGGCAGCAGCCGGCCGCTGCACACCGTCGTGGCGGGGCTGGGCGGGCGCCCGATCACCACCGCGTCCCTGCTGGCGATGCTGCGGCGCGCCGTTGTGGGGGACCTGCCCGACCTGCTGTTCCTGGACCTGAATGAGGACCTGGTTGAAGCGGAACTGGCCCGCACCGGGCGGGTCCCGGTGACGCCGGCGGCGACGGATCGGAGGCCCCGATGAACGCCGACGTGAAGTTCTACCAAGTCGGATCCTTCGCGGTCGGCAACCGCCTGCTGCCGCTGGAGGTCCGCAGCGCCCAAGCCGATCCCGGGCGCGCCAACGCCATCACCAGCGGCCACCGCGCCTGCCAGGGATGCGGCGAGGCGCTGGGCGCCCGGTACGCCCTCGACGCCGCGGTGCGGGCGGCCGACGGCAAGGTCATCGTGGCCAACGCCACCGGATGCCTGGAAGTGTTCTCCACCCCCTATCCCGAGACCTCCTGGCAGGTGCCGTGGCTGCATTCGCTGTTCGGCAACGCCCCGTCGGTGGCGACCGGGATCGCCGCGGCGCTGCGGGCGCAGGGGCGCGAGGACGTGCGGGTGATCGCCCAGGGAGGCGACGGCGGCACGGTCGACATCGGCATGGGGTCGCTGTCGGGGATGTTCGAGCGCAACGACGACGTCCTCTACATCTGCTACGACAACGAGGCGTACATGAACACCGGCGTGCAGCGCTCCGGCGCCACGCCCCCGGCGGCACGCACCATGACCACGCAGGCGGTGGGCGCGGAGCCGGGCAACGTCTTCGGCCAGGGCAAGGATCTGCCGCGCATCGCGATGGCGCACGACGTCCCCTTCGTCGCGACAGCGACCGTGGCGGATCTGCGCGACCTGGAGGACAAGGTCACCAGGGCCATGGCCGTCCGGGGCGCTCGCTACCTGCACGTGCTCGTGCCGTGCCCGCTGGGGTGGGGCTCGGCCAGCCGGGACACGGTTCGGCTGGCGCGGCTGGCGAAGGAGTCGGGCCTGTTCCCGGTGTTCGAGGCGGAATACGGCGAGGTGACATCGGTGTCGAAGATCCGGCGCCAGGTGCCGGTCGAGGAGTACCTGCAGCCGCAGAAGCGCTACGCCCACCTCTTCGGCGACCCCGGGCGGCCCGACGTGGTGGCCCATCTGCAGGCAATCGCCGAGCGCAACATCCAGCGGTACGGCCTGCTGGACGCCGATCTCGACGCCGATGCGCTCGCCTCGGTGCGGGAGCAGCGCGCGGCGGAGGAGGCGCGGGCGTGAGGGGCCTCGGCGGTGGGGTCGCTTCGCGGGCGGGCGGTGTCCGGGCGGGGCGTCCGGCGTCCGGGGGTGCGGGCGTCCGGGCGGGGGTGCGGGCGTCCGGGGGTGCGGGCGTCCGGGGGTGCGGGCGTCCGGGGGTGCGTGCCGGGGGTGCGGGCGTCCGGGGGGTGCGGCGGGGGTCCCTGCCGGCGTCTGCGTCCGTGGTCTGCGTCCGTGGTCTGCGTCCGTGGTCTGCGTCCGTGGTGTGCACCGGCGGGGGCCCATCGTGGGGCCGGGCTTGCGCAGGAGTCCTGATGTCCGTAGCTGATGCCAGGACTGCACCCGCCGTGGGGGTTTGCACCCGAAACGGGGGCCCAGAGGACGGATTCGGGGTCAGGTCTGCACCCGGTTCGGGGGTTTGCACCCGAAACGGGGGCAAACGGGCCAAATTCGGGCGGATCAGCCCCCGGAACGGGTGCAAACCCCCATACCGGGTGCAGCGGCACGCCCACCAACCCCCCGCAGAGCCCCCGAACCGGGTGCAAACCCCCGCCGCGGGTGCAGTAGGCCCGGTTCTCCACACGCCCAACCCACCGTCCACCGTCAGCGCCACGGCGCCGGGCAAGCGCACACCGCGCCGTCAGGATCGCTCGTGTGGACACCATGCAGACGCTCTCCGCCGCGTTCGGCACCGACCCCTTCACCCTGCAGCAGGCGCGCAGGACCGGGGTCAGCCGCGAGGCATTGCGGCACGCCGTCGCGCATCGGCGGCTCACCCGGATCGGCTCGGGCGTCTTCGTGATCAGTCCGGACGGCCGGACGACCTTCCTAGACCGGGTCAGGGCCGCAGCTCTGGTCCACCACGACGCGATCGTGGTCGGTGAGGCGGCTGCGGCCCTGCACGGCCTGTGGTGCCCACGGCCGATCGGATGGCGGACCGTTGTGCTCGCAGCGCCCCGGGCTCACCGCAGCTACCGGCGGGCCCGCCTCGTGCGCCGCACCATCGACCCGGTCGACATCACCACCGTCGATGGGATTCGATGCACCTCCGCCGCCCGGACGGCGCTCGACCTGGCCGCGCAGGGGACGCTGGCCGAGGGTCTCGTCGTCGTCGATAGCTATGGCCGACTGACGCAGCCGACGCGCTGGCGAGCGCTGGACCCGGCCTTCCGCACCAGCATCCGCGACGAACTGCTGCGCACCTCTGCCCGCATGCGCGGCACCCGGGGCATCGACCGAGCCCGGTATGCGGCGGCCTTGGCCGACCCGGCCGCGGAGTCGGCTCCGGAGTCCTACGCACGCGGCCTCTTCATCGACGCCGGATATCCCGTACCCGCTGTCGGGCGACCGATGCAGGGCGCCGATGGGCGCAGGTACTTCGCGGATCTGTATTGGCCCGACCGCAGGCTCATCGTCGAGATCGACGGCACCGAGAAGTACGAGGAGCACCAGGATCTGGTCGATGAGAAGTGCCGCGAGGACGCCCTGCGCGCAGCCGGCAACCGCGTCAAGCGCATCCTGGCCGGCGATCTCTGGCGCTACGGACTTCCCCAAGACTGCACAGAAGGGCAGGCAGCATGACGGAACAACCCTTCGCCATCACGCTCAACGTCGGGTCCAGCCTGGCGAACAAGACCGGGACCTGGCGGACCGAGCGGCCGGTCTACCGCAACGGGCTGCCCCCGTGCAACGACGCCTGCCCCGCGGGGGAGAACATCCAGGCCTGGCTGTACGAGGCGGAGGCCGGCGGCTACGAGAAGGCCTGGCGGCAGATCATGGCCGACAACCCCTTCCCCGCCATCATGGGCCGCGTCTGCTACCACCCGTGCCAGACGGCCTGCAACCGCGCCCACATCGACCACCCGGTCGGGATCAACTCCGTGGAGCACTTCCTGGGAGACCACGCGCTGGCCGAGGGCTGGCCGGCCCCCACCCCGCCGGGCGAGCCATCCGGCAAGCGCGTCCTGGTCATCGGAGCCGGACCGTCGGGGCTGAGCGCGGCCTACCATCTGCGCCGCTTCGGCCACGAGGTGGAGATCTGGGAGGCCGGCCCCAAACCCGGCGGCATGATGCGGTTCGGCATCCCGGCGTACCGCCTCCCCCGCGATGTCCTCGACGCTGAGATCCAGCGCGTCCTCGATATGGGGATCAGCCTGCGCCTGGACACCAAGGTCGACAACGTCCTCGACGCCAAGCAAGCGGGCGGCTTCGACGCGGTCTTCCTGGCCGTGGGCGCTCACATCGGCAAGCGCGCCTACATCCCGGCCGGGGAGTCGGCCCAGATCCTGGACGCGGTCAGCGTGCTGCGCTCCATGGAGGGCGAGGACAAGCCGCTGCTGGGCCGCAAGGTCGCGATCTACGGCGGGCGGCAACACCGCGATGGATGTCGCCCGCACCGCCAAGCGACTCGGCGCGGAGGAGGCGATTGTCGTCTACCGCCGCACCCGCGACCGGATGCCCGCCCACGAGATCGAGGTGCAGGAGGCCCTGGAGGAGGGCGTGCTCATCAAGTGGCTGTCCACGATCAAGGCCGCCGACGAGGGCTCGCTGACGATCGAGCGCATGGAGCTCGACGAGACCGGCTTCCCGCAGCCGACCGGCGAGGTCGAAACGCTGGCGGCGGATTCGCTGGTGCTCGCGCTCGGGCAGGACGTGGACCTGTCGCTGATCGAGGATGTCGACGGCATCGAGGTGGTCAACGGGGTCGTCCAGGTCGGCGAGGACATGATGACCGGGGTCGAGGGCGTCTTCGCCGGCGGGGACATGGTGCCCAGCGAGCGCACGGTCACGGTGGCCGTGGGGCACGGCAAGCAGGCCGCCCGCACCATCGACGGCTGGCTGCGCGGCGAGCCGTACGTCCATCCACCGCGGCCGCTGCTGGCCAGCCTCGAAACGCTGAACACGTGGTACTACACCGACGCGCCGAAGACCATGCGGCCGCGACTGGATGTCGCCCGCCGGCTGTCCAGCTTCGACGAGGTGAAGCAGGGCCTCGATGAGGACACCGCGCTCTTCGAGGCCCGGCGCTGCCTGAGCTGCGGCAACTGCTTCAACTGCGACAACTGCTTCGGCGTCTGCCCGGACAACGCGGTGCGCAAGTTCGACGTCGGCTCCGCGCTGGGCGACAACGGCCGCGACTATGCCTTCGACCTCGACTACTGCAAGGGTTGCGGGCTGTGCGTGGCCGAGTGCCCCTCCGGCGCCATCGTCATGGAGCCGGAAGAGGTGTAGGCCCGCGACTCTGGAAGCTAGCCGCCGTCGTCCTGCGCTTGCATGAACACACGCAGGTCCCGGTGCCCGCGTACTGGACCTGCAGATGCTCCACCCACTCGTCGATCTCGCAGTCAGTCGCCGGCCGGGCCAGCAGCGCTCTGGCCTTTGCTCACACGATGTCGCTCGGGACCTTCGACCCTGCAGCCGTGCTGGAGCCCCGCGACAGGGTCGTGGCGTGGGTACTGCGGCAGGGCTGCGCACGAGCGCAGGGTCGCCACGCACGGGGACGGGGCACGCGCCCTGAGACCGATGGACACCGGCCCTGACCACGGCCCACCGGGAAGCGTCCCGACGGTGGTGGCTCGAAGTGGAAGGGGAGCACCATGCAGCACATCGAGTCCCGAACACCGCGGTGGCTGGTCGGCGCGGTAGCGACGGCGGTGGTCGTCACGGGCCTCGCCGTCGGCCCGGCAGCGGCGGGCCGCGGCGGGTACCAGCCGGAGTTCGAGGCGGTGCCATGCACCGCGGAGCAGTTCGCGGGGCGGCTGCCGGCCGGCATCGACGCGACGTGCGGGCTGCTCACCGTCCCGGAGGACCGGACGGCGCCCATGGCGCAGGACAACCGGGTCGTCCTGCCCGTGGTGATCGTGCACGCCGGCACGGCCGACCCGCCCGATGATCCCGTCCTGCTGCTGGCCGGTGGGCCGGGCCAGTCCGGCATCGACAAGTTCACCCAGTCCGGAGCGGGCCTGCTGGGATGGGCGCAGCAGCTGGCCGAGCAGCGCGACCTGATCGTGCTGGACACGCGGGGCACGGGGCGGGCGCAACCGTCGCTGCTCTGCCGCAACGAGGCGCTGGGCCTGAGCTGGTCCGACACGGCCTGGTACCTGAACCACAGCACCACCGACGACCTGGTCACCGAGCAGGCCCTGGTCGATCAGGCCCTCATCGACTGCGCCGCCACCCTGCGGGCCGCGGGCGTGGACCTCGACGACTACAACCGTCCCGCCGTCGCCCAGGACCTCGCCGACCTGCGCCGGGCCCTCGGCGTCGCGAAGTGGAACGTCTACGGCGTCTCCGCCGGGACGACCCTGGCGCTCGAACTGCTGCGCCAACAGCCGGGCGGACAGCGCTCGGTGGTGCTCGATACGGTCTACCCGCCGTTCACCGAGATCGATCCCGCCAACCTGTTGGCGATGCGCAAGGCCGGGTTCCGGGCGTGGATCGACGCCGCGGGGCTGGACCGCGACGCCGTGGAGTCGAGCCTGGCCGCGATCAAGGCGCGCTACGACACCTCCCCCTACAGCGGGACCGACCCCTACACCGGGATCCCGATGCAGTACACCGGCGACGACGCGATCCGGATGCTCCACTCCACGATGTACGTGCCGGACCTGCTGCCCCTGCTGGAACTGCTCGTGGCGAACCTGCAGTACTACGACGGGACCCCAGCAACCGCGTTCCTGTCGCTGGAGCCCTACTTCGGCCCGGGGATCGAGACCGTGTTCGACTTCAACCTGGCGTTCTTCTACCCCACCCTCATTGCCCTGCCCTCATCTGACGGCTACTGGATCGGCGTGGAGTGCGCCGACCGCGCCCCGCTGGTCGAACCGGCCGACCTGGCCGCAGTCGTCGCAGCGGAACCGGTCTACGCCGGCATCTTGTCGGGGGAGCCCACGATGCCGAACGTGTGCGACCAGATCGGTGTCGCGCCGGCGCCCGCGCAGAGCTACCGGATCCACCAGGTCGGGGTTCCCTCCCTGGTGCTGGCCGGTTCGCTGGATGTCCTGGCCACACCTCCGGCTGTGGCAGCGCAGGTCAGCGACATGCTCGGCACCTGGTCGCAGTTCGTCGAATTCCCCCGCGCCGGGCACGGCGTGGCCGGGTACAGCCAGACGGACCCGGCCAGCCAGTGCGCCGATGCGATGATCGCCAGCTTCATCGACAGCCCCCGCGCATCGGTGGACACCGGCTGCGTCGGCGGCTGAGCGCGCAACCGAGGAACGGCGCGGCGCCCTCCGGACGGTTTCCCACCGGCCGCGCGGATGGCGCCGCGCCGCTCGATCCGCCCCGTACAGCGCACCTCGGCCTCCCGGGAGATGCTGCCGAGCACCGGGGTGCTGGCGACGCTTGGCGGCATCCTGCAAGGACGGCTCATGAGGCTCCGGCGGCCCGGCTACATGCTTCGGCGTCTGCCCGGACAACGCGGCGCGCACGTCCGACATCGGTTCCGCGCTGGGGGACAACGGCCGCGACGACGCCTTCGACCTCGACTCCTGCGAGGGCTGCGGGCTGTGCGTGGCCGAGTGCCCCTCCGGCGCCATCGTCATGGAGCCGGAAGAGGTGTGAGTCCCGGGGGCCCCGCTGCTAGTTCGGCTCCTGCGGCGGGGGGACCAGGCGGCCGTGGCGGGTCTGGCGGCCGGCTTCCGGCGCAGCCGCCTGCCCCATCCGTCCCCCGGGCATCACCCGGCCCATGAACAGCCGGATCGCGCCGTCGCCGCACGTGTCGCACCCGAGCGCGTCGATCATCCTGGCCCGCTTGCGCTCCCAGCGGGCCAGAGCGTGGATGCTGTGCGAGGTCCACGGTCCGCCGTAGACCTTGCACAAGTCGCCGCACTGCGAACCCGGGATCATCGGGCAGGTGCGGGTGGTGATCTTGCCGACGCGCCCGAATCCGCGCGCCACCACCTGCGCGGTTGCGGTATCGACCACTTCCACCACGGTGCGGCCATCGGCGGCCCGCCAGATCGAGTGATAGGGCTGCAGGTGGAGCTTGGCGACGTGCGTCACGTAGTCGTTCTCGGCCACCTCGGTGATCACCATCGGCTCGACCCAGCGCCTGCCAGCATCGACGCCCACCGCCGTACAGGATCGCAGCCCCGCGTCTGCCAGGGAAGCGCGCAGTTCGCCGGGGATCTGCCGGCCGAGGGCTCGGACCGCTGACTGCACCGGCGGCACCGTGCCGATGAGGGCCACCGCACCGGCGAACGGGAAGTCGTCGGAGGACTCCTCCTGCGAGGCTTCGCCGAATCGCAGGGTCACCGATGGCGCACCGGCCACTTCGCAGACGATGTCCTGGGTCAGGTGGCTGCGGACCACCTCATCGGTCGGCACCTCCGCAACGAGCAGCCCGCGCTCGAACGGCTCAACGGTGCCGAACCCACGGCGGAACTGCTCCAGGTAGGCCTGCTTGTCATCACCGGGCACATCGGGGTCGGCCAACCACTGCCAGGGCCGGACACCGGGGACCGGCGGCGAGAGATCGGGCAACTGCTGCGGGTTGCAGTCAGGGGCAAGAGGGAGTTCTGCGTGCGGAAGGGTCGGTGACATGGTGTCTCCAGGGCCGTCGGTTCCCCACCGAGGTCCCGGTGGGGCGGGTCTTCCTCCGGGGGCACCGTGCCGTGGCGAGCGGTTGCCGAGGCAGCTCGCCGGAGGGCGTTGTCGCTGCCTGCTCTTGACCTGACTCCAATGTGCCACAGGGGTCCGGCGCGACCAATCCGTGCCTCGTGAGCGCCCGCCGCAACCAAGGCCCCAGATCGGGGTGTTGGCGAGGAAGGCCCGGCGAGGCGACGGTTCGCCGATGGCGACGAGGCTGCGGGACATCCGTCACCCCAGGCGATGGTCCGATCTCGGACCT
>CAVPOB010000005.1:0-223736 GCA_963706835.1 uncultured Actinomycetota bacterium | reverse complement strand
CCGCTCGGATCTCGGAAAGCGACCGAGGAACGCGACTGGCGCTTCCGGGGTGGCAGTGTCACTCTGCTGAGGCACCGTGAGATCCGCTGCGACTCCAGACCAGCCCAGGCAGCACCTCAGGTCCCCGCAATGGCCGCGGCAGTCGGTTTCTGCTCGTGTCGCGGGGGGTGACCCTCTACTGCGCGGTTGTGCATAGCATGAAGGACATGCTTGATCCGAAAGTCGTGGCAATCCCCTTCTACCTCACGCCATGGCGTTGGAGTTCTGGTCCTCCAAACGGAACCCGCGGCCCGGCGACCGGGGGTTCGACGGCAAGGACTCCGCGACATCGATCACGATGGGCCTCGGCAGCCTCGCCATCGGGGCGCTCTACGGCGTGGCCCAGATCGCGATCTTCACCTGGGTCAGCGGGTTCGCTCTGCTGGATCTGGGAGCCGTGGCCGACAACTCCGGCGCCAGCGGCTGGTTGGCCTCGTGGGTGCTCCTCGTGCTGCTCGTCGACTTCTGCTACTACTGGTTTCACCGCCTGCATCATGAGGTCCGCTTCTTCTGGGCCGCGCACGTCACGCACCACTCGTCGCAGTACTTCAACCTCACGACCGCGGTGCGCCAGTCGTGGACGCCCGTCACCGGGACCGTGTTCTACCTGCCGATCTTCCTGCTGGGCTTCGAGGCCTGGCAGTTCGCCTTCGTGTACGGCTGGAACCTCATCTACCAGTTCTGGATCCACACCGAGCGCATCAACAGCTTGCCGCGCTGGTACGAGTTCGTCTTCAACACCCCGAGCCACCATCGGGTCCACCACGGCAGCGACAACGTCTACCTGGACAAGAACTACGGCGGCATCCTCATCGTTTTCGATCGGATCTTCGGCACCTTCCAGGAGGAGGCCGCACGGCCGGCGTACGGCCTGACGAGGAACATCAGCTCCTACAACCCGATCTACGTGGCCTGGCACGAGTTCGTCGCGATCGGCCGCGATGTGCGACGCGCCCCCTCCTGGGGGCAGCGATGGCTGGCGACCTTCGGACGGCCGGGGGCACTGCGCGACGACCCCGATGGCCCGGGCACCGACCCCGGCGGGCTGGGCACCGCGCCCGCCTGATCCGGCCGATGCCGGTCCGCCGAGCCAGGGCATTCGCCTCGAAAGACCGCCGCGGCTCCCGACCCGCAACTAGGCTCGCAGGCAGGAGGAGGGCCGTGCGGTGAACGTGGAGAAGGTGATCTTCGGCTTCTTCGTGCTCCTGGCCGCCACGCTCAACTTCGGGTTCTTCATCGGCCCGATCGACGACCCTGCCGTGCACTCCCCCATCGAGTTGTACGCCGCGGTCGTGGTGAACCTCGTCGCCGTGGTGCTGAAGTTCGGTGACCGGACCCAGTTGGGGGCGGTCCATCTGGCCACCAGCCTGGTCGCCTCCCTGCAACTGGTCGCCGCAGCTGGCCTCATGGCGTACTTCCGCGACGTCAACGGCCCCGACCTGTCGCCGGAGCACATCTCCAGCATCGTCTCGCTGTCCGCCGGCGCGCTGTTCGCCAACATCGTCTCGGTCGTGCTGCTGGTGACCGAGACGGTGTCCTTCCGGCGCCACTGAGGCTCGGCATGACCGGCCCAGACCAGCCATATCCCCGTCTGGCCCAGGCGGGCCCCTCGTCGGCGGCGATCTTCCTGGCGCTGCGCCGGATGCGCACCCCGCTGATCGTCCTCATCGTCCTGTTCTCCGTGACCGTGGCCGGCCTGATGATCATCCCTGGCGTGGACGAGCAGGGGCAGCCCCACCGGCTCGACGCCTTTGAGGCGTTCTACTTCATGAGCTACACCGCCACGACCATCGGCTTCGGCGAGATCCCCTACCCGATGACAACCGCACAGCGCGCCTGGATCACGGTGGCGATCTACTTGTCCGTGATCGCCTGGGCCTATGCATTCGGCACCGTGGTGTCGCTGATGGCCGAACGTGGATTCAAAGAGGCGCTGCGCCTACAGCGCTTCGAACGGCAGGTGGCCCGACTCCGCGAGCCGTTCCTGCTCATCGCCGGTTTCGGACAAGCCGGAGAACTGCTGGCCAGGTCGCTCGATGCCCTCGACCGCCGCCTCGTGGTGGTCGATATCGCGCCGGAACGCATCGACGCCCTGGACCTCGCCTCCTTCCACTCCGACGTGCCGGGACTCGTGGCTGATGCCCGAAACCCCCAGGAGCTGCGCCGGGCGGGCCTGGGCCACCCGCACTGCGCAGGGGTCGTCGCGCTCACCGACGATGACGAGGCCAACCTTGCCGTGGTGATGGCCGCCGCGTTGCTGCGGCCCGGGCTGCCGGTGGTGGCACGGTCGCTGACCGCCGAGATCACCGAACGGATGGCCGCGTTCGGGGCCCCGCTGATCGTGGATCCGTTCAACCTGTTCGGGGATGAGCTCATGCTGGCCGTCCGCGCCCCGCACACCGCGCGGCTGATCCAGTGGGTGACGTCCGATCCTGGCACTCCGCTCGGCGAGCCGATCGACGTGCCGCGCGCGGGCCGTTGGATCGTGGCCGGGTACGGCCGATTCGGCAGCCACCTGGCCCACGACCTGCAGCGCCACGGCGTGTCCATGAGCATCATCGATCCGACGGCGCTCCCCGCGGAGGGTGTCCGAGCGCTGCGCGGGGACGGCAATGATCCGGCGGTGCTGGCCGAGGCGGGCATCGGCTCGGCCGTGGCGTTCGCGGCCGCGACCGACAACGACACCACGAACCTGTCCATGCTCGTGGCCGCCAAGGCCGCCAACCCGGACCTCTTCCTGGTCGCGCGCCAGAACCAGCCCGTGAACGGTCCGCTGTTCGACGCGCTGCGCGTGGACGCGGTCCTGGTGCCCACGCAACTGGTGGCCCACGAGGTCCTGGAGCGGATCGGCAATCCCGCCCTGTGGCGCTTCGTGCAGCACGCGCAGCAGCGCGATGACGCCTGGGCGTCGGCACTCCTGGACCGCCTGACCACCGCTGTTGGCACCGAAATGGCGGACGTGTGGGAGCTCGTCGTGGACGATCTCCAGTGCCCGGCCGTGGCCCAGGCGCTGCTCGGCGGCGACGAGGTCCTGCTCGGTTCGCTCATGGTCGACCCCGAGGACCGCGAGTCGCGCCTCGACGTCGTGGCGCTGCTCCTGCGACGCGAGGAGGATGCCGTCCTCACGCCGGCCGACGACGAGCCACTGGCGCACGGCGATCGGCTGCTGCTGGCCGGGACCTCGCGCGGCCGCGGGTCCTTGGAGACCGTGGTGACGGTTCCGGCAGCACTGGCCTACGCGAGGTCCGGTGCCAGGATCGGCAGCTCCTGGCTGTGGCGGACCTTCGTGGACCGGGCGTAGCAAGCCTCGCCAGCACGGACGATGTCCGGTGCCGCGCCGTCGGTGCCGGCGGGCACGCCTCGGACTCGCGCAGCAGGTCGTGCTGCTCCCCGACACGAGTGCGGGGTGGCGACCATCCGGGGAGCCGTTCCCGAGCGCGCTCATCCGTGCAGCGAGATCCGCAACTCCAAGGGACTCCTCGTCCATCGGGACGATGGCGCTGAACGGGCGGGGGCTCGTTGGTCTCCCTCGGTGCCGCGCTCGGCCATGCAGGATCCAGCAAGGCGACTCCGCGGTCCAGGCGTGGCACGCAGCACTCACGAGGACGGGAGCATGCTCCTCCCCCGTCCCCCGCGTCGGACCCTGTGTGCGGCCAGCGTGCAAGCAGTCGCCTTCGCTCCCACCACCGGTGGCGGCACCGCACGCGCGCCCGGCCCCGAGTGTCGGCCGTGGTGGGGCGGGCCTCAGAGATGCGTGACCTGGACGCAGCCCCAGCGGTCCGCCAAGTACTCCACCACGAGCCGCCGATGGCAATAGTGCGGCGTCGGCTCGCTGCACAGGAGGACCGAGTTGTCCAGCGCGTCCCGCGGGATGATGGCTTCGATCCTGCGCTGCGAAATGAGGTCGAGGAAGCGCCGCTCGTACTCCTCCCACGTAGAGACGCGCCCCTTGCAGTCGTCGAGCAGGGGACCCACGGACTACTGGTTGGCACACTCCAGCGGCCGGGCTCGCACAGCCCCGATTACGGGAGGCCCGACAGGGGTGCGAGGCGTCAGCGTCGCTGAACGCTCTGGGCATTGCGAGACATGGACCGTGCATTACATCGTAGGACGTCAGGTGCCCTGCTGCTGTGGGCGACGGGATCGATAGGGACTCCGAAGGCGTCGCCTGCATCCGCTCCCGTGGCGACCGCTACCCCGACGGCGTCGGCATCGAACCGCAGTGGACTCAGGAGGTCCTGGCAGTTGCTGACCTCCCGGCCCTCGAACCAGACCCAAATCCCGAATGGGAGCCTCGCGGTTCATCGGGCGCTCCCGATCCGCCGGGCGGGTGCTGGTCGTGATCGCCTATCGCGACCTCGACGGCGACCTGCACGGGTCAGCGCGTGCCTGTGCCCGGGGTTCAGCGCCGGCGGTAGACGTCGGCTCGGTGCTGGATGGCGATGATGGTGACCAACTCCCCTTGGGAGTCGATCTCGTAGACCACCCGGTAATCGCCACGACGTGCGCTGTGCAAGCCCTCGACCTCGAAGCGAAGGGGCTTGCCCCCGCGCTGCGGGTTCTCTGCCAAGGACCCGTAGATGGACTCGACCGCCGCGGTGGCAACCTTCTCTGGCAGTCGCTGCAGGGCCCGCGTGGCCGTCGCCGTCCACGTGACGGCGTGGCTCACGCCCGGCTCCTGGCCAGCGCCTGCTCTTTCGTCAGCGCCACCCGTTGGCCAGCCCCCACCTCGGCCCGCGAGGCACGGATCTGGGTCAGCACCTCCGGGTCGCTGAGCAGCGCGAGCGTTTCCTCCAACGACTCCAGATCATCGGCACTGATCAGGACCGCAGCTGGCCGGCCGTGCTTGGTGATCGTGACCCGGGCATGCTCGACCTCGACCTGCTCAACCACCTCGGACAGCCGGTTCTTCACATCAGCCAACGACAACCGATCCGCCACAGTCATGGCTATAAGTAAGGCCATTTCCTGGGCCGTGCCAATCGTCTGAGCCGAGATCGAGTGAAGCGGCCCGCGAGACCGGGCACCTGGACCTGCGGTTGTCCTGGGCAAGTGGCGCTGTCGGTACCCTCGCCGAGCCACTGGACGGAGTCCTCCGTTGCGAGGCCAGTTGTGGGAGGTCGCCATCAATCGGCACAAGGGGCTGTCCGCGAGGAGCCCCGTCGCGAGCCAACACCCGCGCTCCGACTCGAGTTGCGGGAAGAACGCGGCCGCAGGGAGTGTTGTACGTTACAGGTGTGGGAGCGGGGGGTCGTATGGCGGTGGCCCAGACGGCTCGTTCCCCGGAGCATCGAGGCGCCGGTACCGCCGAGCCGCAATGCGTAGCGTCGATCCAGCGAACGGCTCTCAGCATCGCGGGGCAGGAGATCCAGCGGCTTGGCGTCTGGGCCGATCCAGAGGATCTTGCCCAGGAGGGTCTGACCCGGCTGCAGGCGCAGACCGGCTGGATCGTCGAACCCGGCGCGTGGTTGCGGACGGTCATCCGCAACCTTGTCATCGACTTGTACCGGCGCGAACTTCGCGAAGGGCTTGCCCCACAGCAGGACAGCCAGGGCGAGGTACCGGAACGTAGGCCCGACGGCGAACCGACCATGGAGGGCCTGTTCGCTCAACGCGAGTTCATGGCATATGTGCTGAGCCGCCTCGATGAGCGTGATCGCCAGGTGTTCCTCATGCGCGGCATCATCGGGCACCCCGCACGGCGAGTCGCCGTTCTGCTGAGTCTGTCTTCGCCCGCAGCCGTCGACCAGGCCTACCTCAGGGCCAAGAGAAGGCTCAGGGCGCACCTCGAGCAGCGCCCCGACCTGCTCGCCGAACTCCGCAGATAGCCTCCGTGGCGCGACGGCGGCCTGGGGAGCCCGGCGGAGAACAGCTCGGGGCCGGGTGTCAGATTTTCCCCTCCCCATCCGTCACACCAATGCATACGCAAGAACGGAAGCGGTGGTGGCAACCGCTCGAGCAGCACCTTCATCGAATCGCGGCCACAAGCCTTCCGGCTTCCCGCGACCGCGCCACCCGTCCGGTGCCCCGGAGGAAGATCCGCCCCCATCCCACCTCGCGGCGGGATTCGGCGAGTCAGGAGAACCATGAGCGTCACCGCGAATCCGAGACCAGCCATTGAGCCGACTGCACCCGCGAAACCGCCGAGAGCGGCGTCCGCAGCTGATGCGGTCGTCCCCGATGACGCCGACCTCAACGAAGCGGTGGTGGCCAGGGCTGCGGCAACCCGCCACGATGAGGTCGAGACGGAAGCCGCCGACGACCGCGACCGGGCCGTCATCATCCTCCGTGACGACGATGACTCTGACGAGCCGGCCCAGCAAGTGATTGTGGCGGGCGCGACCGCGGACCCTGTGAAGGACTACCTGAAACAGATCGGCAAGGTGCCGCTGCTCAACGCGGCGCTCGAGGTGGAACTGGCCAAGCGGATCGAGGCTGGCCTGTTCGCCGAGGAGAAGCTCAACGCCGCCGAGGAGTTCGACGCCGATACCCGCCTCGATCTGGAGTGGATCGCCGTGGATGGGCGGCTTGCGAAGGACCACCTCTTGGAGGCGAATCTGCGGCTGGTCGTGTCCCTGGCCAAACGCTACACGGGCCGCGGGATGCTGTTCCTGGACCTGATCCAGGAGGGGAATCTGGGCCTGATCCGTGCGGTGGAGAAGTTCGACTACACCAAAGGCTTCAAGTTCTCCACCTATGCCACGTGGTGGATCCGGCAGGCAATCACCCGCGCGATGGCGGACCAGGCCCGGACGATTCGCATTCCCGTGCACATGGTCGAGGTGATCAACAAGTTGGCCCGGGCGAAGCGGCAACTCCTGCAGGATCTGGGACGCGAGCCGACGCCCGAGGAACTCGCACTGGAACTTGATCTGACGCCGGAGAAGGTGCTGGAGGTGCAGAAGTACGGCCGCGAGCCGATCAGCCTGCAGACTCCGCTCGGGGATGACGGCAGCAGCGAGTTCGGTGAACTGATCGTGGACTCCGACGCGATCAACCCGATCGACGCCGCTTCCTTCGTCCTGCTGCAGGAGCAACTGGGTTCTGTGCTGGAGACCCTTTCGACGCGCGAGGCCGGGGTCATCCGGATGCGGTTCGGCCTGGCCGACGGACAGCCGAAGACCCTCGATGAGATCGGCAAGGTCTACGGAGTGACCCGGGAGCGGATCCGGCAGATCGAGTCCAAGACCATGAGCAAACTGCGCCACCCGAGCCGCTCGCAGGTGCTGCGGGACTTCCTGGAGTGACAGCTGCCGCTTGTGGCGGTGATCCGCGCGGCGGCCTCGAAGGCGGAGTGGACACCCCGCAGGTGTCTGCGTGGTCCACGATGCGCTCGTTGAGGGACCTACTCGTCGCGGGTCAGGGTCCACTCCACGGGGAAGACGAAGGAGAGGAGGAACATCCTGCCCATGAACGTGAAGGTCGACCCGACACCGTCAGGGGTGAGATTCACCTCGGCCAGGGCCGTGGTGGGCGCGGTCATGCTCACGTACGTCGATGGGACCCTCGGCATCACCATGGCGATCACCGGTGTGACGTAGGCCGACATCGACAATGCCCGAGGCGCGTCGCGCTCCAAGGTCGCCCTGCAACAGCGGTCGTAGGCACTGCACATCGCCCATGCGCATCTCGAAGCACCGGTCGCGGCACGGCTGGGTGCCGTCAGAGCCCCGGCCCTGGTATTCATGGGCCCGCTCGTCCACCGAAGAGGCCGTCCTGGCAACCGCCAGAACGGCCTCTCACCCGCGTAAACGGTTTGTCGGGCTGACAGGAGCCGTCGGGTCGCCACCCGGCGACCCTCCTCCCAAATCCTGCTGTGCTCCCCCGGGACGCATGCGAAAGGGCCGGGGGAACGCCCCGGCCCTTTCGCATGCGTCGGGCTGACAGGATTTGAACCTGCGACCCCTTGACCCCCAGGAGTCGGCAGGGTGTTCGCGGGCGTTCATGGCGGGTTGCTCCCTCGTGGAATAGACGGGGAGGACGGGGCCGAACGGGTGCGGGCGGGCGCGGAGAGGGCGTCGTGGCTACATGAATGGCTACACGGGCGAATGCGTCCCCAGTCCGTACGCCCAGCACCCTCATGTTCGCCAGCCCGCGCGCAGCCACCCACCTGGCCTTCGCATCCGTAGCGAACGCTCCCCTGGCAGGTGGCGCCACCGGCCCTTGACCCAGCTCGGATATCCAAGTTATCTTGTCATCGTGCTGGATGACCCGGTCATCGCGCCCTCAGCGCTGAAGCACGGGCTGAGCGAGGACGAGATCCGGCACGCGTACCGCAACCCGGTCCGCATCTGGGACCTCGGCGAGGGATTCATGCTGATCGTCGGGCCCAACCAGGCCGCGATCTTCCTCGAGGTCGGGTACGTCGAGGGCGAGCAGGCGCACGTCATCGTGCACGCCATGCGAGCCCGGGAGAAGTTCTTGAGGTGATGACGATGCCACGCACTGTTGAAGAGATCCTGGCCCACGCCGACGAACTGGCGGCACGCTTCGAGAGTTACGAGCCCGACCCCGCCGACGAGGTCGACGCCGAGGCTGTCGGGCTGCTCCGCGCCGCGGTCGCCGAGCGGTCCCAGGCCGAGCGGCACCTCCTCGCCGCCGTCGCGCGGGCCCGCAAGTCCGGCATGTCCTGGGCGGCCATCGGCACGCTTGTAGGGACGTCGGGGGAAGCAGCCCGGCAGCGCTATGCCAGCAAGGTGGCCTGACCCCCTAAGCAGCAGTCCCAGCTGTGGGCCGATCCAACCGTCACCGGCCGGACCGGAACCGACCGTGAAGCAGCCGCGGCAGGTGGGTCCCTGCCGAACAGTCCATCAGGCACGGTTCCCTGCGCTCGCGCTGAAGCCCTCGCGCAATCACGGGTATGGGAGGTGAACTCACCAGGGTGAGGGACGTCCCCGCTAGGGGTGCCGTTGTGCCGATAGGCTTTCCGCGAGTTGCCCGCCATGTCTCCCCCGTCGTGGCGGGCAACTCGCTGGCGTGAACTGCCTCGGCACTGCATTCAGCGCCTGCTACACGGCTTCCACCCCCTGCGTTCGCATTCTCCAGATCAGCGGCGACCTTTGTCGTACGAATGCCGTGTCGAGCCGACCGACGACTCTCGGCGGGATGTCAGGACGGAGTACTCGCCGAGCTCGCTCAACGAGTCTGGGTCGGCCAGCGCGCGCAGGCAGCGCAGGGGAAGGTGGTCGCCGATCGTCAGTTCCCCGCGAATATCGACGAATCTGTTCACGACGGGTGGACCATCCACGAACCGGTCGACCCTGCCGATGGCAGCATCCAGCTTGGGGGGCTTCGCCGCCAGCAGGTTCACGAACGCGGCCGAGAAGGTGGGTGTTGCGCAGAAGACGTGCCACTAGCCGCAGGCGAGCGGGCAGGCCCCGCGCCTGTTCGCGGTAGATCGCGACCTCCCGCGCGCCGGGCAGGATGCCGCGGCGAGTGGACGCACTCGGGCCAGCGCGTGGGCGGTCTCGGCCGCACTGCCGCCATCACCGCCCGGCGGGGGGCGGATCGGTCCGAGGATCACGGCGCGCCTCCAGTGCCGTGACTTCGGGGGATGTGGGTCCTTCAGCACTGGCGCGGCGCCCGGCTACAGCGTCGGCTGGGGTTGGCCGCGCGGTCTGAGTGCCGGGTGATCGACGTGGTGGGAAGGAGTTGGCGACCATGGCCGGACATCCTCTGCGAACGAACGCAGTGCCGCCATCCGGCGGTGCCCGGGTGGACACCGCTGCCTTGGACACCGCTGCCTTGGACGCGGCGGTCGCCGATCTGCAGGCCGGGCTGCCCTCGTGGCTGGCGCTGTCGCTGCCGGAGCGGGTCGCCCTGCTCCGTACGGCCCGCCGCAGGGTGGGCGAGGAGGCCGAGGGCGTCGTGGCCGCCTCCTGCGCGGCGCAGGGCCTAGCGGCGGATGGGCCGTGGGCCGGCGAGCCCTGGGTGGACTGGGCCGTGCTCGCCCTGCACATCAAGGCATTCGAGGACGTGCTCAGCACGATCGCGGCCGGCCGGGAGCCGTTGCCCGCCAGGTCCGTGCACACCAGGCCGGACGGCCAGGTCGTGGTGGACGTGCTACCCGCGACCATGACAGATCGGCTGCTGTTCACCCCGTGGAGCGTGCGGGGGCAGGTGTGGATGCAGCCCGGGGTCGGCGCCGACCAGGTTCGCGCCGACGCTGCTCGCGCCTACCGCGGCTCGGGCTTCGCCAACCCCGGCGTGGCCCTGGTGCTCGGGGCGGGCAACTTCGCGTGCCTGCCCGGAACCGACGCCGTGCACATGCTGCTCGCCGAGGGCTGCACCGTGGCGCTGAAGCTCAACCCGCTCAACGCCTACCTGCGGCCGTACCTCGCCCGGGTGTTCGCCGACTTCGTCGACCGCTCGTGGCTGCGGTTCGTCGACGACGCCCCGCAGGCCGGCGCCTACCTGGCCCATCACCGGGGGATCGACCGTTTGCACATGACCGGCTCGGCCGCCACCCACGACGCTCTGGTCTGGGGCACCGGCCCGGACGCGCAGCGCAACCGGGCCGCGGGCACCCCACTGCTCGCCAAGCCGTTCACCGGCGAGCTGGGCGGGATCAACCCGGTGATCGTCGTCCCCGGGCCGTGGTCGAGCGCGGACGTGCAGCGGCAGGTTGATCGGATCGCGTTCTCGAAGGTGTTCGCCTGCGGGCACCAGTGCGCGGCCTCCCAGGTCCTCGTCCTGCCCGACAACTGGCGGCTCACGGATGCCCTGCTCGACGAGTTGCGCGCCCGGATGCGCGCGCTGGCCCCACGGATCCCCTACTACCCGGGGTCCGCGGCCAAGGTGGAGCGCGCCCTGGCCGACCATCCAGCGGCCGAGGCGCTCAGCCCGCCGGGCCGGCAGTGGCTGGTAACCGGTTTGGACCCGACCGCGGAGGACAGCCTGTACCGCGACGAGGTGTTCGCCGACGTGCTGGGGGTGGTGCGCCTCCGGGCGAACAGCGTGGCCGAGTACCTGGCCGCAGCCACCGCGTTCGTCAACGAGCGGCTGGCCGGCAACCTCGCCGCCAGCGTGTTCATCCATCCCACGACCGCGAGGCGGCGCGGCGATGCACTCGATCAGGCCGTCGCCGGGCTGCGCTTCGGAACCGTCTCGGTCAACGAGCTGCCCAACTGGGCGCTGGGGTTCGGATACCCGACCTGGGGCGGCTACCCGGGCAACTCCCCTGAGCGCATCGGCAGCGGGATCGGGACGGTAGGCAACGCTTTCCTCCTCGACAGCCCTCAGAAGACCGTCCTCACCGCCCGGTTCCGCTCCCCGATCGAGCCCGCCTACACGGCCAGCAACCGGACGATGGCAGTCTTCGGCCGCGGCTTCGTCCGCCTCGCCACCACCGACGACCTGCGCGCCCTGCCCGGTGTCCTCACCGGCACTGCGGTTCTGAACGTGCCAGGGGAGGTCCTGCTCGGGATCGACTCCGATGGGACTCACCTCTGCGCGCCGGCCGGTTGACCGGTCTGCACGTGTCCCTCGGCCGATTGCGGAGCCTGCCGAGGGAGACTGCCTGACCTGGTTGTATCCGGCAGCGTGCCCGGCAGTTCAGACGCGCCACCGATCGGGATCGCTGGCGAACTCGCAACCCGGCTCACGCGTGGGCAAGAGGACGCTGGAAGCCGCGCCAGTGGGCTCCCCCCGGCCCCCCGACCCAGTTCTGCTCGGCCCGCAGCCCCGACGGCAGGTGCGGGTCCACCACCTTGTGCAGGTCCACGACATCAGACGCTGTGAGGGTGCGGGCCGGATCGCTCAGCGCCGCGACCGCGTCCTCCGTGGCCCGGATACACGGGGCGCGCCGCCGATGCAGCATCGCATGCGTGATGGCTACATTTCGGCTACATGGCGCCCCTCAGACGCCGAAGAGGCCGTCCTGGCAAATGCCAAAACGGCCTCTCACCCGCGTAAACGGTTTGTCGGGCTGACAGGAGCCGTCGGGTCGCCACCCGGCGACCCTCCTCCCAAATCCTGCCGTGCTCCCCCGGGACGCATGCGAAAGGGCCGGGGAACGCCCCGGCCCTTTCGCATACGTCGGGCTGACAGGATTTGAACCTGCGACCCCTTGACCCCCAGTCAAGTGCGCTACCAAGCTGCGCCACAGCCCGCCTTGGAAGAGGATAGCCGACCCGCGGCCGATGCCGGCACCGGTGGGCAAGACCCCGAGACTGGCCCACCAAGCCGGCCCCCCGAAACCACCGCCTACGACCGTCGCCGCTTCTCCCGCACCCGCTGATCGATGCGGATCGGAGTCCCGGTGAAGCCGAACGTCTCCCGCAGTCGCCGCTCCAGGAACCGCCGGTACTGCGCCTCGAGCACGCCGGTGGTGAACAGGACGAACGTCGGCGGCGAGACCGAGGCCTGGGTCCCGAACAGGATGCGCGGCTGCTTGCCGCCGCGGACCGGGTGCGGGTGGGCGGCCACGATCTCCTTCAGGAACGCGTTGAGCCTGCCGGTGGGTACCCGCGTCTGCCACCCGGTCCAGCGCTCGCACGGACCGCGGGGGCGACGGCATCCACGCGGCGACCGGTCAGCGCCGACACGTTCACCCGCGGCGCCCAGGCCACATGGGCCAGGTCGCGGTCGATCTCGCGCTCCAGGTATCGGCGGCGCTCCTCGTCGACGCTGGTCCCACTTGTTGAACGATCAGGACCAGTCCGCGGCCAGCCTCCACGACGGTGCCGATGATGCGCAGGTCCTGATCGGTGAGCGGCTCCCCGGCGTCGAGCAGCACCAGGGCAACCTCGCTGCGGTCGATGGCGCCCCTGGTGCGCAGCGACGCGTAGTACTCGTGACCGCTCGCCTCCCGCACGCGGCGTCGGATGCCTGCGGTGTCCACGAACAGCCAGTCCTCGCCGTCCAGGTGCACCATCTCGTCCACGGGGTCGACCGTCGTCCCGGCGACCGCGTCCACCACCGAGCGCTGCTGCCCGGCCAGCCGATTCAGCAGCGAGGACTTGCCGACGTTCGGTTTGCCCACCAGCGCCACCCGGTGCGGTCCGGTCGGATCCGCGCCCGCGCCCGACCTCGGGCATGGCCGCGACGATGGCATCCAGCAGGTCCGCCGCTGCCCCGGCCGTGCAGTGCCGAGACGGGAACGGCATGCCCATCCCCAGCGACCACAGCAGCGCCGCGTCGGCCTCGGCGCGGGCATCATCGACCTTGTTCGCCACCAGGATCACCGGCGCCCCGGCTGCGGCGCAGCAGGCGCACGACCGCCTCGTCCTCATCGGTGGCGCCGACCGTGGCGTCGACGACCAGCACCACGACATCGGCCTGCCTCGGCGGCCCGTTCGGCCTGCGCGGCGACCTGGGCGGACATCCCGCGCGCCTTGTCGACCCAGCCGCCGGTGTCGACGAGGAGGAAGTCGGTGCCCGCCCAGTGCGCCGGGTAGAAGACCCGGTCCCGGGTGACGCCGGGGATGTCCTGCACCACGGCCTCGCGCCGCCCGAGCACGCGGTTGACCAGGGTGGACTTGCCGACGTTCGGACGGCCGACCACCGCGACCACGGGCCTGCTGTCGGCGGCGGCCAACGCATCCTCGGCCAGCGGCTCCTCGCCGAGTTCGGCGTCCAGGATGTCGTCGACCGCGGCCTCGTCGAACTCCTCAAGGTCGGAATCGGTCGTCCACTCCCCCACCGACCCGAGGGGCTCCTGCGGCAGGTCCTCGTTCATGCGCGCACGACCCGCTGGCGGACGAGCGCGACGACGGCATCGATGGTCTGCTGCAGGTCGAGGTCGGTGGCATCCACTTCGACAGCGTCGGGCGCCATCTGCAGCGGTGAGGCGGCGCGGCCGGTGTCCTGGGCGTCGCGGCGCAGCAACTCCTCGTGGGTGGCGTCGGCGCCGGCCGAGCCGTGAGCCATCCCGGCGTCCTGTGCCGCCCGGCGCTGGGCACGGACCCGCGCGTCCGCCGTCAGGTAGACCTTCACGTCCGCATCGGGCAGCACCACCGAGCCGATGTCGCGACCCTCCACCACGATGCCCCGGCCGTGCTCGGCTGCGTGGGCAACCTCCTGCCGCTGCAGGGCGACCAGCCGCTGGCGCACCGCCGGCACCGCCGAGACCGCGCTCACTGCGGCGGTGACCGCGGGCCCCCGGATCGCATCCTCGATGTCGATGCCGTCGGCGGCGATCCCGGGTGCGTCCGGGTCGGTGGTGCTGCTGATCGTGGGCTCCTCGGCCCGCGCCGCCACGGCCTCGGCATCCGTCGGGGCACCCCCTGCTGGAGCATCCACCACGTCATGGCCCGGTACATCGCGCCGGTGTCGAGGTAGGCCAGTCCGAGCGCCCGGGCCGTGCCCTTGGCGACGCTGGACTTGCCGGAGCCGCTGGGCCCGTCGATGGCGACGACGGCGCGACCGGCCGCGTCGTCCTCTGCTGCTGGGGTCAAGGGGCCCTCCTGAGCGGTCATTGCGTGGGTGGTACCGAGCCTACCGATGCCCGCGGCGCCATCACGCACGCAATGACCAGCCGGCGCGGTCCAGGGCGCGCGCCAGCCCATCGGCGTGGTCCGGGGCGACCGACAGTTCCACCAGTCCCGTGGGGCGACCCAGGGCATGCTCGATGCGGACATCTTCGAGGTTCACCTGCGCCTGGCCGGCAACCGCGAACAGTGCCGCCAGTGCCCCGGGCTCGTCCGGCACCGCGACCCGCACCGTTCGGTACCGGGCGGCGGAGGAGCCGTGCTTGCCCGGCAGCCGCGCGGCTCCCCGGCGCCCGGCGCTGACCGCCTCGAACACCGCGGCCCGCCCCCGCTCCCCGCCGGCCTGCAGATCGTCGATGAGGCGCTGCAGGTCCGCCGCCAGGCAGCGCAGCTCGACCACGACGGGGGCGGCGTTGGCGGTCAGAATCTCCGACCACAGCCCCGGGTCGGACGCGGCGATCCGGATGGTGTCGCGCAGGCCCTGCCCGGACACCAGCACCTGCTCGTCGTCCACATGGCTCAGTCGCCCGGCCAGGAGGCTGGCCAGCACCTGCGGCGCGTGCGAGGTCAGCGCCACGGCGCGGTCGTGCTCCTCAGGGGTCAGCTCGATCGGGATCGCGCCGACCGCGGAGATCAGGTCGATGACGGCTGCGACGCGGTCGGGGTCCGTCGCCGGCTGGGGCGTGATGACCCACGGACGGTCTCGGAACAACTCCTTCATGGCGCCGCCGGGCCCGCTGACCTCCCGACCGGCCATCGGATGTCCGCCGACGAATCGGGCTGCGGCGGTGCCGTGGCGATCCAGCAGGCCGTCCACGATGGGGGCCTTCACCGAGGCCACGTCGGTCACGGTGGCGGTGGCGAACCGCTGCAGCGCCTGGCCGGCGACATCGACGACGTGGCGCGGCGGCACGGCCACGACGACGATGTCGGGTGCCTGCTCAGATTCCTGCCACGCCGTACCGGCGCCTCGGTCCACAGCAGCCAGCACCGCCTCGGGATCGCTGTCGTCGAGGGCCACCCGCCAACCGGCGGCGCGCAGCGCCAGCCCGGTGGAGGTGCCGATCAGGCCGGAGCCGATGATCAGTGCGCCGGGCGCGGTCATTGGGCGAGGTCCTGCCGCAGCACCTCGGCGCCGCGCAGGTAGACGTGGCGGACCTCGCCGCGCGGCCGCTGCATCTCGGCATGGACCAGGACCCGCACGACGCGCGGCAGGGCGCCGGCGATGTCGAGTTCCTGAGCGGACAGCAGCGGCACGTCGCCCAGGCCCAGGCCGCGGGCCGCGGTGGCCGGGAAGCAGGAGTGCAGATCGGGCGTCGCGGTCAGGATGATGCTCACCAGTGCGTCGGTGTCGATGTCGTTGCGCCGCAGCATCGCGGCCAGCAACTCCTGCACGGCCTCGGCCATCTCGTCCGCGTCGTCGGCAGTCAACTGCGTCGCCCCGCGGATCGCGCGTACCGGCACCGCACACCTCCCCTAGTCGGCTACCAGCCTAGAGTGCCCGCGGGGCGCAACGGTCCGCGGCCAGGGGCTAGAGCCCGGCCGCGGTGTAGAGCCGCCGCAGTTCCGGGCCGGCGATGCGCCGCACCGTCCCGGGCCGCTGGGATCCCAGGTGGATCGGTCCCACGGTGGTGCGCACCAGCGCCCGGACCGGACGATCCTGCGATGCCAGCAGGCGGCGCACGATCCGGTTGCGGCCCTCGTGCAGGCTCAGCTCGACCATTGCCCTGGCACCGACCTGCTGGACGACCCGGAACGCATCCACCTGCACCGGGCCGTCCTCCAACTCCACGCCGGACCGCAGGCGGGACCCGAGGCCGGACGGCACGGGGGCGTCGATCGTGGCCACGTAGGTCTTCAGCACGCCGTGGCTGGGATGGCCGAGGCGGTTGGCGAGCTCGCCGTCGTTGGTCAGCAGCAGCAGCCCCTCGGTGTCGGCGTCGAGGCGGCCCACGTGGAACAGCCGCTGCGGATAGTCCTGCACGTAGTCGCCGACGCAGGGCCGGCCGCGGTCATCGGCCATCGTGCTCAGCACGCCGCGGGGCTTGTTCAGGGCGACCACCACGAGGTCGGCAGCAGTGGGCACCCGCTGGCCGTCCACATGGATGACGTCGGAGTCCGGGTCCACCCGGGTCCCCAGCGTGGTGACCACCTCGCCGTTGACGCTGACCCGGCCCCGCTCGATGAGGATCTCGCACTTGCGGCGGCTGCCGATGCCTGCCGCCGCCAGCACCTTCTGCAGCCGGACCGGTTCGGTCATGGCAGGTCGAGCGCCTCGCCGTCGACGTGATCGGTGACCTCGTCCGGATCGGGCAGCAGATCCACGATCGGCGGCAGGTCCTTGACCGAGGAGACGCCCATCCGATCCAGGAACAGGTTGGTCGTGCCGTACAGCGCCGCGCCGGTGAGCGGGTCCTCTCCGGTCTGCTCCACCAGGCCGCGCGCCTGCAACGTGCGCACGACGGCATCGACGTTCACCCCGCGGATGCTGCCCACGGCGGATCGGCTCACCGGCTGCCGGTAGGCGATGACCGCCAGCGTCTCCAGGGCGGCCTGGCTGAGGCGGGCCTGCCGGCCGTCGGTCACCCAGCGCTGCACCAGGTCGGCGCACGATGCGGCGCTGTAGAAGCGCCAGCCGCCGGGGACCTGCCGCACCTCGAAACCCCGCCCGGCGGTGCGGTACTCCTCCGCCAGGGCATCCAGGGCAGCCGTCACCGATGCTGCGTCGGTGCCGGTGGCAGCCGCGAGCTCGTCGGCCGGCACCGGGTCGGCGGCGATGATGAGCAGCGCCTCCAGCGCCGCCGACAGGCTGACGTCCGGCGGCAGGGCTGCGACTTCGTCCTCGTCCGCGCCCTCCTGGTGCTGCTCGATCAGGCTCGTCACGCCATCTCCCCCGCTCCCACGCCCACCGGCTCCTCGTCGAACTCGTCGAATGCCTCGCCCAACTGCACCTCGCCCGCCGCATCGCCGGTCCAGCGGATGACCAGGCCCGTCAACGGCACGGGCTGGTCGAAGGCCACCAGCGCCTCCCGGAACAGCTCCAGCACCGCCAGGAACCGGGCAACCACGTGCAGACGGTCCGGAGCGTCGTCGATCAGTTCGGTGAAACTCGCCTGCCCGGCCACCTGCAACCGCTCTGCCAGGAGCTCGGCCTGCTCCCGCACGGTCACCGCGCTGGCGTGCACGTGCGCCACCGAGACCACCGGCGGGGGCACCGGCGTCATCGCCCGGACCGCCAGCAGCGCCAGTTCCTCGGCGGTGACGGTCAACTCGACCTCCGGCAGGAGCCCCTGCAGGTGCGGGTCCAGTCCGACCGTGCGCGGCACGCGAGGCTGCGGCCCCTCCAGGATCGTCGCGAAGTGCTGCGACATCTGCTTGTAGGCCCGGTACTGCAGCAGGCGGGCGAAGAGCAGGTCCCGCGCTTCCAGCAGGGCCAGATCCTCCTCGTCCTCGTCCTCGTCGCCGGGCAGCAGCCGGGAGGCCTTCAGGTCCAGCAGCGTGGCGGCGACGACGAGGAACTCGGTGGCCTCGCCCAGGTCCCATTCGTCCCCCTGCCCCCTGATGTAGGCCAGAAAGTCGTCGGTGACCGAGTGCAGCGCCAGCGCGGTGAGTTCCAACTCGTGCTTGGCGATCAGCGACAGCAGCAGGTCCAGGGGGCCCTCGAACTCCCCCACCCGCACTGCGAACCCCACCCTCTGGGGCGCCTCGTCCGTCGTGGTCACGTTACGACGGTAGCCGATCGCCAGCACCGCGCCGTGCCGCGCGACACGCGCGGGGTCCGGGTCAGCCGACGGAGTCCCGGGCAGCGGCGGCGGGGGCCTCGGCGGCCGCTGGCACCAGACCTCGCGGGACCGGCCGCGCCAACTTGGCCAGGACCTCCTCTGCGAGGTCGCGGTAGGCCTGGGCCGCGGTGGACGACGGCGCGTACCTCGTGATCGGCATCCCCGCCACGGAGGTCTCCGGGAACTTGATGGTCCGGTTCACGACCGTGGCGAAGACCTTGTCCCCGAAGCCGTCCTGGAGGCGCTGCAGCACCTCCCGCGCGTGCACGGTGCGCCCGTCGAACATCGTGGCCAGCACGCCCATCACCCTCAAGTTCGGGTTCAACCTGCGCTGCACCTTGTCGATGGTGTCCATCAGCAGCGCCACGCCGCGCAGGGCGAAGAACTCGCACTCCAGCGGCACCAACACCCAGTCGGCCGCGCAGAGCGCGTTCAGCGTCAGCAGCCCCAGGGACGGCTGACAGTCGACGAGCACGACGTCGTACTGCGGCAGGAGCGGCTCCAGGACGCGCTTCAGGGCCGATTCCCGGCCCACCTCGGTGACCAGCTGCAACTCGGCGGCCGACAGGTCGATGTTGGCCGGCACCAGGTCCAAGCCCGGAATCGCGGTCTGGACCACCACGTCCCCCGCCGAACCTTCAGGTTCAAGAAGAAGGTTATAGATGGTCCGTTCCAGGGAGTGCGCGTTGATGCCGAGGCCGACGGAGGCTGCTCCCTGGGGGTCGAAGTCGACCAGGAGCACGCGGTAGCCCCGATCGACGAGCGCGGCGCCCAGATTGATGGTCGTCGTGGTCTTGCCGACGCCGCCCTTCTGGTTGCACAGCGCGATGACCGCGGCCCGCTGGTGGGCCGACGCCCGCGCAGCAGCCAGATCGGGATCCCGGAGATCCAGTTCGTCGTCCATCGCCGCCTCCACACGCGCACGCGGGTGCCATTGCCCCTTTGACGTACCCCTTGAAGGTGACACTAGGCGTCGCGGTGGCGCCGCGACAAGCGGGATGGCGAGGTTGCCGGTGTCCGGCTCAGCGGGGAGGACGGATCCGGTCGGCGCTGCGCAGGTGATCGCGGGCCGGCCAATCGGCATCCGGCGAGCGCAGATCCCGCCATCCGGCCGACCGCTGGATCGATGCCGCCAGCACCCCGGCGACCGTGGCCGGGTTGTGGAGTCGACCGGACAGCACCGCTGCGACCGCTTCGTCGAGCGGCACCCAGCGGCTGGGCAAGTCGAACTCCTCCCCGGACCGGGCCGGTCGCCCGCCCGGCAGCGGCTGCAGATCGCGTGCCAGGAAGCACCGGAAGGCCTCGGAGCTGCCGCCCGGCGAGTTGAACCAGTCCGCCAGCACCCACCAGCGCCCGGCGATGAGTCCGGCCTCCTCGGCCAACTCCCGCTGAGCGGTGCGGAGGGGCGACTCGGCCGGGTCGTCGAGCAGACCCGCGGGCGGCTCCCACAGGTACATGCCGACCGGGTGGCGGTACTGGCGCAGCAGCAGAACCCGGTCCTGCTCATCGAGGGCGATGACCCCGACCGCGCCGTAGTGCAGGACCAGGTCCCGGGTGATCGTCTCGCCGTGGGGAAGCGTGACATCATCGACGCGCACGTCCCACACCCGGCCTTCGTAGGCCAGGCGCTGCTGCAGCCGGGGCCAGGTCGGCCGGCTCGTCGCGGATCGACCCGGTCATGACGCGTGACCGGCGGCCGCGGACTCAGCCTCGGTCTCGTTGCGCTGCAGCGCCGCGGCGATCAGTCCCAGGAACAGCGGATGCGGGGCGGCGGGCCGCGACTTGAACTCCGGGTGGGCCTGGGTGCCGACGTAGTACGGATGCACCGAGCGCGGCAGCTCGGCGAACTCCACCAGCGTGCCGTCCGGCGAGACCCCGCTGAACACCAGCCCGGCGTCGCTGAGCTGGCTGCGGTAGGCATTGTTGACCTCGTAGCGATGCCGGTGCCGCTCCGACACCTCCGACGCGCCGTACGCCGCAGCCACCACACTGCCCTCCAACAGGTGGGCCGGGTAGGCGCCCAGCCGCATCGTGCCGCCCATGTCGCGCTCCCCGGCCACCACATCGACCTGTTCGGACATCGTGGCGATCACCGGGTGCGGCGTTTCGGGATCGAACTCCGCCGAGTTCGCCCCCCGCAAGCCGGCCTTGCTGCGCGCGTACTCGATCACCATGCACTGCATGCCCAGGCACAGTCCGAGCGTGGGAATCCCGTGCTCGCGCGCGTAGGTCAGGGCGCCGAGCTTGCCCTCGATGCCGCGCACCCCGAAGCCGCCCGGGACGCAGATCGCATCGACGTCGCACAGTTGCGCGTCGGCTCCCTCGGCGCTGGCGCAGTCGTCACTGGTCACCCAGCGGATGTCGACGCCTGCGTAGTGGGCGAAGGCCGCGGCCCGCAGTGCCTCGGTAACGCTGAGGTAGGCGTCCGGCAGGTCCACATACTTGCCGACCAGGGCGATGCGCAGCGGATGCCGCGGATGGTGCACCCGTTCCAGCAGGTCGCCCCACTCGGTCCAGTCCACGTCGCGGAACGGCAGGCCGAGCCGTCGCACGACATAGGCGTCGAGCCCCTCGGTGTGCAGCACCTTGGGGATGTCATAGATGCTCGGCGCGTCCACGGCCGCCACCACGGCCTCGGGATCCACGTCGCACATCAAGGAGACCTTGCGCTTGATCGAATCGGGCACATGGCGGTCCGCGCGCAGCACGATGGCGTCCGGCTGGATGCCGATCGATCGCAGCGAGGCCACCGAGTGCTGGGTCGGCTTGGTCTTCTGCTCCCCCGAGGGGCCCATGTACGGCAGCAGCGACACGTGGAGGAAGAAGCACTGGTCGCGCCCCACCTCATGGCGGACCTGGCGTACCGCCTCCAGGAACGGCAGCGACTCGATGTCACCGACCGTTCCGCCGACCTCGGTGATCACGACATCGACATCACCGGAGGCCTGTGCGCGGATGCGGGCCTTGATCTCGTTGGTGATGTGCGGGATCACCTGCACGGTGTCGCCGAGGTATTCGCCGCGACGCTCCTTGGCGATGACGGTGGAGTAGACCTGGCCGGTCGTCACATTGGCCGACCCGCTGAGGTCGGTCTGCAGGAACCGCTCGTAGTGGCCGATATCGAGGTCGGTCTCCGACCCGTCCTCGGTGACGAAGACCTCACCGTGCTGGAACGGATTCATCGTCCCAGGGTCGACGTTGAGGTAGGGATCCAGCTTCTGCATCGTGACCCGCAGCCCGCGGGCCTTCAGCAGGGTGCCAAGGCTCGAGGCCGTGAGCCCCTTGCCCAACGAGGAGGCAACGCCCCCGGTGACGAAGACATGCTTGGCAGCGGTTTGGCTCACGGACCGTCAGGCTATCAGCGCTGGGGCCGGTAGCACGCCCCGGGCGCCCCGCGTCGTCGCATCAGTCGATGGCCGTCGCCGTCGGGGTGCCGCGCTCCGCGGCGGCCAGATCGATGAGTTCCTCGGCGTGGGCCAGTGCGCTGCTGGAATCCTGCAGCCCGGTCATCATCCGTGCCAGTTCCCGCGCCCGGTCCTGCGGGGCCAGAGCGGTGATGCTGGTGGCGGTGACCTGGCCGTCGGAGGCCTTGTGCACCTGCACGTGCTGGTCGGCGAAGGCGGCCACCTGCGGCAGGTGCGTCACCACGATGACCTGTGCCGATGCCGCCAACCGCGCCAGTCGGCGGCCCACCTCGACTGCGGCTAGGCCGCCGATGCCGGCATCGACCTCATCGAAGACGAACACCGGTGTGGGACTCGCACCCGCCAGGGCCACCTCCAGCGCCAGCATCACGCGGGAGAGCTCGCCACCACTGGCACCGCGTTCGATGGGCGCCTCGCGTGCCCCCGGGTGCGGGGCGAACAGCATGTCGACGTCGTCGAAGCCGTCGCGCCGCAGTGCCACCCGCCGGCCGTCCGGCAGCGCCACCCCGGCGGGATCCTCGGCCACGGTGATCCCCACCGACAGTGTGGCGTGCGGCAGGGCGAGGGCGTGCAGCTCCTCGGTCGCGGCGGCGGAGAGCCGGGCGGCTGCGGCCCGACGCGTTGCACTCAGCCGCGAACCTTCGGCAACGGCCGCCTGCAACGCGGTTTCCCGCTGCGCTGCCAGGTCGGCGAGGCGCTCCTCCGCGGTGTCCAGGGACTCCAGTTGCGCCGCGGCATCGCGTGCCCACCGCAGGACGTCGTCGATCGTGTCGCCGTACTTGCGCCGCAGTGCGGTCAGTTGGGCCACCCGCTGCTGCAGTTCGTCGAGCAGTCGCGGGTCGGCGTCCAGGCCGTCGGCGTGAGCGGCCACTGCGCTGGCCGTGTCGGCGATGATGACTCCGGCCTGCTCCAGGGCCTCGACCAGCGCAGCCAGTTCCGCATCGTGCTGCACACTACGGGCGAGCAGATGCTGGGCAGTGGCGACCGCTGATTCGGCGCTGCCCTCCTGCTCGCGGAGCACTTCGTAGGCCTCGCCGAGTGCCTGCCGCAGATCGACCGCGTGCTCCAGGCGCCGCAGCTCGTTGCGCAGCTGCTCGTCCTCCCTCGGCTGCGGCTGCGCGGCTTCGATCTCCGCCACGCCGTGGCGCAGCAGGTCTGCGCGCTGCGCCGATTCCCGATCCTGTTGGCGCAGTGCCCGGATCTCCTCGTCCAACTGCCGCAGCCGGTCGACCGTGCGCCCGAATGCCGCCACGGCCGCCAGGTGCTCGGCTCCCGCGTAGCGATCCAGCAGGTTGCGACGGTAGCGGGCATCGGCGAGGCGACGCTGATCGTTCTGGCCGTGCCGGACGACGAGCTCATCACCGATCTCGGCCAACAACGCGGCCGGCACCCCCCGCCCGGCCAACCACGCCCGGGACCGCTGCTCGCCGACCGAGCGCCCAACGAGAAGCAGACCGTCCTCCAGTTCGTAGTCGTCTGCTCCTGGCAGGGCCGACGGGTCCGGCAGTCGGATCGCGGCCTCCACGCTGGCCCGGTCCGCTCCGGACCTGATCAAGCCCGGGTGGGCGCGCCCGCCGAACAGCAGATCGAGCGCGGTGGTGACCATCGTCTTGCCGGCACCGGTCTCGCCAGTGACGACGACCAGCCCGGGGGCCAGGTCGACATCTGCCTCGGCGATGACGCCCAGGCCCCGGATGCGCAGCGAGTCGATCATGATGCCGGGGGCTCCTCCCGCCAGCCGCCGACGGGCAGGTCGAACTTGGCGACCAGCCGGTCGGTGAACGGTCGGGCGTGCACCCGCGCGAACCGCAGCCGTTGCGGCGACGTGGTGACCTCCACCCGGGAACCCGGCGGAGCCGAGGCGCTGCGGCGCCCGTCGCACCACACCACGGCGCCGGCGTTGGAGGAGGCCAAGTCGATCGCGATGTGGGAGTCGGGCGAAACCACCAGGGGACGCGCGAACAGCGCATGGGCGCTCAGCGGCACGACCACCATCGCCTCCACGTCCGGCCAGACGACGGGCCCACCCGCAGACCAGGCGTACGCGGTGGAACCGGTCGGGGTGGCGCAGATGACGCCGTCGCACCCCCACTGTGACAGCGGCTGATGGTCCACCTCGAGCAGGACCGAGATCATGCGCTCCCGGGCGAGCTTCTCCACCGAGGCCTCATTCAGCGCCCAGGTCCGCCAGAGCTCCCGCCCGGCGAAGTGCACGGAGACGTCCAGGATGGTCCGCTCCTCGCTGACCCACTCGCGGTTGATGAGCGCCGCGGCAACGTCGTGCACCTTCTCCGGCTCGACCTCGGCCAGGAAACCGACGTGACCCAGATTCACACCGACCAGCGGGGCGTCGATGGCCAGCGCCAGTTCGGCCGCCCGCAGGATGGTCCCGTCGCCCCCGACGACGACGACCAGCTCGCAGGGCACCGGCGGCATCTCCTCCGCAGCGAAGATCGAGGAGTGGGCCGGATCTCGGCAAACGCGCTGCGCCTCGTCCGACGGCAACCAGACCGTCACGCCCGACTCGTGGAAGGCGTCCAACAGCGAACGCGCCACGCGCACGGCTGCCTCGCGGCCGGCATGCGTGATCATCACCATCGCACGATCGGTCTCGCCCGATGCGAGGTGCGGCGTCATCAATCAGGTCCTTCCGCTACGGCGGCGCGTATCTCATCATCGGTGACACCTGGCGCATCTCGCCGCAGCCACACGAAGTACTCCACGTTGCCGCTGGGTCCGGGCAGCGGGCTGGCCGTGACTCCTGCGGTCCCCCAGCCCAGTTCCCGCGCGGCCTCGCACACCGCCGCGACAGCATCGCCGCGCAGCTGCGGATCACGCACCACCCCGGACTTGCCGACCTGCTGCCGGCCGACTTCGAACTGCGGCTTGACCATGAGCAGCATGTCACCTTCGCCCGCCATGCACTGCACCAGCGCCGGTAGCACGGCAGTCAGCGAGATGAAGGACAGGTCGGCCACGATGAGATCGGGCTGCCACGGCAGGTCCGCCAGCCGCAGGTGGCGCACATTCGTCCGGTCCCGCACGACCACGCGGGGGTCCTGCTGCAGCCTCCAACGCAGCTGCCCGTACCCGACATCGACCGCGATGACGCCCCGTGCACCGGCCTCGAGCAGGACATCGGTGAAGCCGCCGGTGCTGGCCCCGGCATCCAGGCACCACCGACCCGCCGGAGGCGCCAGGCCGCGCGACTGGAAGCGCTCCAGGGCTCCGCTGAGTTTCTCGGCACCGCGCGAGGCCCACATCGGGGCCCGGATCCCGCACGGCGATCGGATCGGCTCCATCGACCTGTCGAGACGGCTTCTCGGCGACGACGCCGGATACCGTCACTGATCCCGACTCGATCAGCACCCGCGCCCGCTCCCGGGAATCCGCCAGGCCGCGACGCACCAATTCGGCGTCCAGCCGGCGTCGCGCCATGGTCAGTCCGCGTTGTCGGCCAGCGCGGATTCCAGGTCCGCCGCAACGCTTTCCAGCGCGGCGACCCGCTCGGCGTCGGCGAGGCTCGCCAACTGATCCTGCGCCTGGCGAGCCCGCTCCACCGCGTCGCGCGCGTCAGTCATCGCTGCCGGCACCCATCGGCTCGGCATCCGCGGCCGTTGCCTCGGCGGCGGCAGCGGTCTCCTGCGGCGCCGGCGCCGTGGCCTTCTTCGCGGTGGCCTTCTTCGGCGGTGGCCTTCTTGGCCGTGGTCTGCTTGGCTGCGGTCTTCTTCGCGGCAGCCGTGGCCTTCTTCGCGGTGGTCTTCTTCGCCACAGCCTTCTTCGCGGCAGCCTTCTTCGCGGGCGCCGGGGGTTCCTGTGCGGTGGTCGTCGAGGGCTGATCGGACCCGGCCGCGCTGGTGGGGCTGCAGCGGCCGGCGCGCTGCTCGGTGCCCCGTCGGCTGCCTTGGGAGCGCTCACCTTGGACGCAACCGCGCCAGCAGCACCGGTGAGGGTGCGAGCGGCCTGGGTCCCTTTCTCCGTAGCGCCTGCCTGCAGTGCCTTGAGCTGGGCCTCCAGCCGCTGGACGTGGTTGCGGACCGCCGCCAGCTCCTCCTCTCGGACGAAGCCCATGCGTCCAACGGTGCGGTCCACCTCGGTCCGGATCAGCCCGATGAGCAGATCGCGGTTGGTCTGGCTCTGCTTGACGAGGTCCTCGGCCAACTCCTGGATCTGCTCCGAACTGCGATCGGCGGCCTCCGTGCTCCGCGACAGCACCATCTCGGCCATCTGCTTGGCGCGCTGCACCGAGATGTCGGTCAGACCTCCGGCCACGGAGATGTACCCGCGCATGACATCTAGCACCATCGTGATCGCCTCCACGCTCGCCGCGATGAGTCTCATGGGTCCCCCCAACTCCGAACATACCTGGCGGCAACCCAACCTCCGAGCGCGGCCCACTTGCCCCGTACCCCACTGTGGTGGCTAGGCTGCGCCCTGTGATGGCGATGGCGGGTCTGGCGTGATGGCTACCCGGGAGGAGTGCCTCGCTGCCATCCTCGAGGTGGTCGAGCGCTTCAACGACCACGACGCGGGCGGCAAGCGGGAGCGGGTTCCGCAGCGCACCGTCGGATGCACGATCCTCGATCTCGACGTCACCTACCGCGGTCGGCTCGACCGGGGATTCATCGTCGGGGTCGCTGAGTCGCAGGAGCATCAGGCCGACATCCGCATCCTCTGCACCAGTGACGACCTGGTGGCCATGGTGAACAGGGATGTCGGGTTCGCCCACCTCTATTCCACCGGCCGCGTGCGGATCGACGCGACCCTGCGCGACCTGATCCGGCTGCGCTCGCTGGCCTGACGACCGTTGGTCCTTGTCCGGGACAGGTAGGGCTATGGCGTCGGCAGCGGGGGGACGTCACCGGTGATGAAGTCCACCGGCGCCAACTTGTTGTCCGCCCCGAAGGCGTAGACGCCCATCACCGCCCGCGTCGGATCGCCATTGTCGCCGAAGTCGACCGGGCCGGACTGCCCCACATAGTCGATATCCGTACCAGCGGCCAGCAGTTCGCTGCACTGGACGAATGTGGAGCACTGCTCACCCGACGTGCTGACTTCCTGCAGCTTGCCGGCGATGTCCGTCCCGCAGTCGCTGCCGGCCGCGATGGCGGCCAGCCCCGCCACGATGACGGCGTCGTAGGACTCCGGACCGTAGGAGAAGTCGATGATCTCCCCGTCGATCCGCAGCAGCCGGTTGCGGAACTCCTCCGACGCCTGCGCTCCGGGCAGAGTGCCCTTGGCGCCAGCCATCCTCCCCCCCGGAGCGCTGGCGAAGAGGGTGTTGGACAGGTTGCCGTCGACGAGGTACAACTGCACGGCATCTGGCCCGATCCCCTGCCGGAGGAGTTCGAGCACGACCCTGGCCGACTCCCGGAAACCGATCAGGACGATGGCGTCCGGGGAAGCGGCCTTGACCAGACCGACCTCCTCCTCGAATCCCTCGGCCTCCGGGTCGTACAGCACCTGTGCCAGAGCCAACGCTCCCCCTGCTCCGGTGAAGGCGGATTCGAAGGTGTTCGCCAGGTTGACCCCGTAGGAGTCCTGCCGGGCCAGGACCGCCGGGCGTGCGATCGAATCCCCCTGGGCAACCTGTGCCAGGATCGAGCCCTGGAACTGATCCGGGGGCGCCAGTCGGTAGTAGAGGCCGCGATCGGGCCAGTCGATGAGTTCGGTGGAAGTGTCGGCGGGCGATATCTGCACCACCCCGGCTCCAGTCACCTTGTCGATGATCGTCTTGGTGACCTCTGAGGATGCGGCTCCCACGACCACGTCCACGCCTCGCTGGAGGTGCTCATCCGCGGTCGTCACGGCGATCGTCGTCGTGGTGTCGCCGGAGTCGCCCTCGAACAGTTCCACTTGTTCGTCGAGCACGCCGTCGGCGTCGTTGATCTCCTGCACAGCGGCGGCCACCCCCGCCGACATGGCCGGCCAGAGGAACGACAGCCCGCCGGTCTCGGGCAGCACCGTCCCGATATTGACGACGCCGTCGGGTTCGCAAGAGGCCGCCGCGTCCATGTCCGCGTCGCCCTCGTTGTCGTTGGAGCAGGCGGTCATCCCGAGGATTGCGACTGCTGCAACTGCCGCACAGCGCACTAGCGATGAACGCATGCCGTACCACTCCCTCGACAGTGGCCCGCGTGGACGGGATGGCAAGAGGGTAACCCCCGGCCGGATAGGGAGTCGCGGGTGAACGGCGACTGGGCTGGGCTGACTGTGCACCCGTTGCGGGGGATTGCACCCGGGACGGGGGCTCTCAGCGCCTCCGGGGCAGCAACCATGCACCCGGCATGGGGGTTTGCACCCGGGGCGGGGGCTCATGCACCCCGATCCGGCCGATTCCGCCCCCGCAACGGGTGCAGACCCCCGAACCGGGTGCAGACCCGGCCCGCAATCCGGCCGATTCCGCCCCCGCAACGGGTGCAGACCCCCGAACCGGGTGCAGACCTGGCCCGCGCACCGCAGACCGGCCGCCCCCCGCCCCCGAACCGGGTGCAGACCTGGCCCGCACACCGCCCATCGGCCGCCCCCCGCCCCCGAACCGGGTGCAGACCTGGCCCGCGCACCGCCCATCGGCCGCCCCCGCCCCCGAGCCGGGTGCAGACCTGGCCCGCACACCGCCCATCGGCCGCCCCCCGCCCCCGAGCCGGGTGCAGACCTGGCCCGCGCACCGCAGACCTCACGCCAGCCCCCGCGCCGAAGACTGAGGCCGCTCACGGAGGGGAATCAGTTGGACACTCGGGGACGCGATCCGGGCTCCCGGCGTCCCGCTCGCGCCACCGCAGACACCGGAGCCCACCACACTCCCGATTGCTATGACCCGTGAACGGAGACCGGGCTGGGATGAGATGCCGCGCCAGAGCGAGCCCGCCGACCCTACAGTGGGCGCATGGAACTGGCGATGCAGGTGCTGATGGTGCTCAGCGCCATCACCGTGACCGGGCTGGCCGTGTGGCTGGGATGGGCATCGATGCGGCGCGGCTCAGACTGATCTACTGGCGGCCCTTCGCCAGGACCTGCTCGGCGACCGCCGCCATCGGGACGCGGTCGTCCATCGCCTTCTTCTGCAGGAACCGGAAGGCATCCGCCTCGCTCATGCCGTAGGCCGCGACCAGCGCGGCCTTGGCCCGCTCGATGGTCTTGCGGGACTGGAGCCGGTCGGCCAGTTCGCCCACGTTGTCCTGCAGCGCCCGCAGTTCGCCGAAGCGCGTGCGGGCCAGCTCGATCGCGGGGGCAAGGTCGGCGGGCGTGAAGGGCTTCACGACGTACGCCATGGCGCCGGACTCCACCGCTCGGGCCACCACCTCGCGCTGGCTGAAGGCCGTCACGACCACCACGGCACAGGTGCCTGCCGCGGAGAGTTCCGCGGCCACGCTGAGCCCGTCCAGCTGCGGCATGGAGATGTCGAGCAGGGCCACGTCGACCGGCAGCGATTGTGCCAGGCGCAGCGCACTCTCACCGTCGGCCGCCTCGCCGACGACTTCGTACCCGAGTTCGCGCAGACTCTCGATCAGGTCGAGTCGGATGAGGGCCTCGTCCTCCGCCACGAGCACCCGGACCGGTCTCTGCTCTGCCACGTCCTCCCCGTCCTTCACCACACGGCGGGCGCGCTACGCTGGTGCCGCGCCCCGGTATCCCAACCGGTAGAGGAAGCGGTCTCAAACACCGTCCAGTGTGGGTTCGAATCCCACCCGGGGCACCTCACGCGACGTCCTCCGGCCCGCTCTCGTTGTCCGGGCCCGCTTCGCTCACCGCCGCAGCGTCCGGTCCAGTGTCGTCGTGCGGTCCTTCGTCGCTCGCCGCAGCGTCGGGTCCCGCGATCTGCAGCAGCCGGGACAGCAGGCCGTTGACGAAACGCGGGGACTCGTCGGTGGACAACTCCTTCACCAGCAGCACGGCTTCGGAGATGGCCACGCCGGGCGGCACGGTGCGGTCCATCAGCAATTCGTAGGCGCCGATGCGCAGGACGTTGCGATCCACCGTCGGCATCCGGTCCAACGACCACCCGATGGCATAGGTGGCCAGTTGTTCGTCGATCTCGGCTGCGGCGCGATTCGATGCCGGTGACCAGCGCCTCGGTGTACGGATTCAGCGGCGGCTCGCCCCTGGCACTGCGCCGGCGGCTGACCTCGGCCAGCGTGGCCAGCGGATCGTTGCCCCGCATGTCGGCCTCGAAGAGGATGTCCAGTGCGCGACGACGGGCCTTCCTGCGCGCGGCCATCCGTCAGTTCACGCGGCCCAGGTACGACCCGTCGCGCGTATCCACCTTGACCCGGGTGCCGGACTCGATGAACAGCGGCACCGGCGATGGTGGCCCCGGTCTCCAGCGTTGCCGGCTTGGTCCCGCCGGTGGAGCGATCGCCCTGCAGCCCGGGCTCGGTGTAGGTGATCTCCAGCTCCACCGATGCCGGCAGCTCCACGTACAGCGGCTGCCCGTCATGCGTGGCGACGACGACTTCCTGGCTCTCCAACAGGTAGTCCGAGGCCCGACCCACGGTCTCATCGGCAACCGGCAGCTGGTCGTAGGTGGAGGTGTCCATGAAGACCCAGTCCGAGCCGTCGCGGTACAGGTACTGCATGGTCCGCTTGTCGACGTTGGCGGTGTCGACCTTGACCCCGGCGTTGAAGGTCTTGTCCACGACCTTGCCGGACAGCACGTTCTTCAGCTTCGTGCGCACGAAAGCGCCGCCCTTGCCGGGCTTGACGTGCTGGAACTCCACCACTGCCCAGAGCTGGCCGTCGAGGTTGAGGACGAGTCCGTTCTTCAGATCGTTCGTCGTTGCCACAGGTGTTTCCGTTCTGTCGTCGCCCGCAGGGGTCCTAGCGCACGGTGGTCAACTCGCGCGGCAGCGTGACCAGAGGCAGGTAGCCCCCGTCCCCGATGAGCACGGTGTCTTCGATGCGGATGCCACCCACCCCAGGCAGATAGCACCCCGGCTCGATGGTGATGGCCATCCCGGTGGCCAGTGTACCGCTGCTGCGCGGCCCGATCAGGGGCCGCTCGTGGATGGCCAGCCCGACGCCGTGGCCCAGTCCGTGTCCGAAGTGATCCGCATGACCGGCCCCGGCGATGAGATCGCGAGCAGCGGCATCGACCTCCTCGATCGCCGACCCGGGTCGCACGAGTTCCAGGGCCGCCTGCTGGGCGTCGGCGACGACGCGGTGCAGGTCCGCCTGCCAGTCGGCTGCCGGAGCCGCCACCACGAACGTGCGGGTGATGTCGGCGTGGTAGCCGGCCACGCGGGCTCCGAAGTCGATCTTCAGCAGATCGCCGCGCTGGATGGGCCGATCGGTCGGCTGGTGGTGCGGGATGGCGCTGTGGGGACCGGAGGCCACGATGCTGGGGAATCCCGGACCTTCGCCGGGCCCGTCGGCCAGCAGCCACTCCAGGCGCCGCGCCAGTTCTCGCTCGGACTTCCCGCAGACGCCCTCGGCGAGCACACGCTGCAGCGCCCGCTGGGAGACCTCGCAGGCCTCGGCCAGCGCGGCAGCCTCGGCTCCGTCCTTCGTCGCGCGCAGAATCTCCACCAGGTGCTGCGACAGTTGCAGCCGGGGATCGGTCCCGTGCAGGTGCTGCCAGCGCGCCGCCGCAAGATGATCGCCCTCCAGCAGGATGGGCTGGTCCCCTACCAAGCCGAGCGCCTCGGGCAGCACGTCGCTGCCCTGCCGCACGTCGATGCCAGCCGCCTCTGCGCGCGCCTGCAGGACATAGCGCGAGTCGGTGACCAGCACAGCGCGGCCGTCGTCGATGAGCAGCGCACCGTTGGAGCCGTCAAAGCCGGTGAGGTAGCGGATGTTGCGCAGGTCGGTGACGATGAAGGCGGCGCCCGGATGGTCCTGCCGCAGGGTCTGCGTCAACCGATCGCGGCGCTGCTCGGCGCGTTCGGCCGTGAACGGGCCTGCCGCCGCGCTCATTGCGCCGGCCGGCCCAGGAGGCGCGCGATCTGCGTCAGCGCCAGGCGGTAGGAGTCCACACCGAAGCCGGCGATGGTGCCGTCCACGACGGCGGAGATCACCGATTCGTGCCGGAACGCCTCACGGGCCGCGGGATTGCTGAGGTGCACCTCGATCATCGGCGCCCGCCGCTGGGCACACGCGTCGCGCAGCGCGTAGGAGTAGTGGGTGAAGGCCGCCGGGTTGAGGATGACCGGCGTCGCATGGTCGACCGCTGCGTGGATCCACGCGATCAACTGGGCCTCGTCATCGCTGTGCCGAACGGTGACCTCCAGGCCCAGGGCATCACCGGCCGAGGCGCAGGTGGCGGCCAGGGTCGCGTAGTCCATCGCCCCGTAGATGTCCGGCTCGCGGCTGCCGAGCCGTCCCAGATTCGGACCGTTCAGCACCAGCACGGCGGGTCGAGCCGCACCGTCCGTCATCGCGACACCTCCGCGTACGCTGCAACGAGCAATGCCGGATCCGGCCCCTCCAACAGGCCCGGGCGACCGATCCCGTCCAGGATGACGAATCGCAGCAGGTCGCCGCGGGATTTCTTGTCCAGCCGCATTGCGCCCAGCAGCGGCTCCCAGCGGTCCCCCCGATACGTCGTGGGCAGGCCGACCGTCTCCAGGATGTCCCGGTGCCGCTGCGCGTCGTCCTCCGACAAGCGGCCCGCGAGCCGCGCAAGCTCGGCGACGTAGACCATGCCGACGGCCACAGCCGCGCCGTGACGCCACTGGTAGCGTTCGACGGTCTCGATGGCGTGGCCGAACGTGTGGCCGTAGTTGAGGACCTCCCGGCCGAGGCGGCGGTCGACGGACTCGGCGAGATCGTCGGCGACCACTGCTGCCTTGACCGCGACGGCGCGGCGGATCAGTTCCGGCGCCATGTCCGCAGCCGGATCCACGGCAGCGTCGGGGTCGCCAGCCACCAGGTCCAGGATCGCCGGGTCGGCGATGAAGCCGCACTTGATGACTTCGGCCAGGCCTGCGATGTAGTCGTTGCGCGGCAGGGTCGCCAGGGTGTTGAGGTCGCACAGCACCCCGGCCGGCGGGTGGATCGCCCCGACGAGGTTCTTGCCGGCGTCGGTGTTGATGCCGGTCTTGCCGCCCACGGCCGCGTCCACCATGCCCAGCAGGGTGGTGGGCAGATGGACCACTGGCACCCCCCGCAGCCAGGTTGCCGCCACGAATCCGCCGAGGTCGGTGGTAGCGCCGCCGCCGATGGTCACGATGGCGTCGGTGCGGGTGAAGCCGGACTGGCCCAGTGCGTTCCAGCAGAACTGCAGCACGGCGGCCGTCTTGGCCTCTTCGGCGTCGGGCACCTCGATGGTGATGGCCTGGTAGGTCTGCTCCAGGTACTCCCGCACGGCCTGCGCCGTGGCGTTCAGCGCACCGGGGTGGATGATCGCCACCCGCTGCGGCCGCTCACCGAGTTGCCCGGGCAACTCCCCCAACAGGCCGTGTCCGATGACCACCTCGTAGGGCCGATCGCCGGCGACGGTGATGCGCGACAGGTCAGTCATGGTCTCTCCGCAACTCGCGCACGATGTCTGCCACGACATCTACCGGGGCGCGGTCGGTGGTGTCGATCTGCCAGGTGGCCACAGCGCCGTAGGCTTCCGAGCGGCGTTCCAGCAGCGCCGCCCATTGGCCCCGCACGTTGCCCAGCAGCACGGGCCGGGGGCCGGACAGGCCCACGCGGGCGACTGCGGCCGCCGGGTCGACCTGCAGCCACACCACCGGCGCCGCGGCGAGAGCATCCCTGACCTCAGCGGACTCCACTGCGCCGCCGCCGACGGCGAGCACACCCTCGTGCTCCGTCAGCGCAGTCCAGCACCGCCGCCCGCTCCCGGTCCCGGAACCCGGCCTCGCCCTCCGTGATGAAGATGTCCTGGATCGACATCGCAGCGCTCTGGGCGATGTCGGCATCGGTATCGCGGAACGAACAGCCCAGCGCTTCGGCCAGTGCCGCTCCGACCGTGCTCTTGCCGGAGCCGGGGGCCCCGACCAGCACCGCAGTCACGTTCATCAGCGCACCGCAAGGGCGTCTCGGTAGGCCAGGATGTTGCGCCGCGTCTCGGCGACGCTGTCCCCGCCGAACTTCTCCAGCACAGCGTCGGCGAGGACGAGGGCGACCATCGCCTCGGCGACGACTCCCGCAGCGGGTACTGCGCAGACGTCGGAGCGCTGGTTGATCGCCACGGCAGCCTCGCCGGTCGCCACATCCACCGTGCGCAGCGCCCGCGGCACCGTGGAGATGGGCTTCATGGCCGCCCGCACCCGCACCCGCTCCCCGGTCGTCATGCCGCCCTCGATGCCGCCGCTGTGGCCGCTGGTGCGCTGCAGGCCCCCACTGTCCCCGGCGACGATCTCGTCCTGGGCCGCGGAGCCGCGCACGCCTGCAAGTGTCAGGCCGTCGCCCACCTCGACCCCCTTGATCGCCTGGATCCCCATGAGGGCGCCGGCCAGCCGGGAGTCCAGTCGCCGATCCCAGTGGACGTAGGACCCCACGCCCGGCGGCATCCCGTCCACGACGACTTCCACGATCCCGCCGAGCGTGTCCCCCGCCTTGTGCGCGGCCTCGATCTCGGCAACCATCGCCGCGCTGCCCGCCGCATCGGCGCAGCGGACCGGGTCGGCGTCGATGCGGTCGCGCTGGTCCGGGCTGGGCGCATCGACGTCGGGCGCCACCACAGCGCCGCCGATGCGCACGACATGGCTGACCAGCGTCACGTCCGCGGCCTGCCGCAGGAAGGCCTGGGCAACTGCCCCCAATGCCACGCGCGCCGCCGTCTCCCGCGCCGAGGCGCGTTCCAGGACCGGACGGATGTCGTCGAACCCGTACTTCTGCATCCCGGCGAGGTCAGCGTGGCCGGGGCGCGGACGGGTCAGCGGACTGTTGCGCGCCACACCTTCCAGCGCCGCCGGGTCCACCGGATCGGCCGCCATGACCTGCTCCCACTTGGGCCACTCGCTGTTGCCGACCTCGATGCTGACGGGCCCGCCCATCGTCCGGCCGTGGCGCACACCCCCCGTCAGGCGCACCGCGTCGGCCTCGAACTTCATCCGTGCCCCGCGCCCCACGCCGAGCCGGCGCCGTGCGAGTTCAGCCGAGACCGTCTCGGAGGTGACGGCGACATCCGCCGGCAGCCCCTCCACGATCGCGGTGAGCATGGGGCCGTGCGATTCTCCGGCGGTCAACCAGCGCAGCATGATCTCGATTCTCCCACGGCCCGGCGATCGTGCCGGCCCCGCGCTACCCCACGTACCACTGGCCGAAGTCCTGCCCGAACAGCAGCCCCACGTAGGTGCCGGCGAACATGGCGGGGCCGAAGGGAACATGACTCTTGCGCCCGGCCTTGCCGATGACGAGCAGCAGCAGGCCCACCACGGCGCCGATGAAGAAGCCAGCGAATGCCCCGACCGCGACCGGCCACCATCCGACCCACCCCAGCACCATGCCGAGGACCCCGGCGAGCTTCACGTCGCCGCCGCCCAGGCCGGACGGATTGATCAGGGCGAGCACCAGGTAGCCGGCGAACATCGTGGCACCGCCCAGCACGGCCCGTCCCAGGTCGCTGAGCGCGCCAGGACCGGCCGTGGCCAGCAGGAGCAGCGCGAGCATGATCGGGTACGACGGCAGCGTGAGGGCATCCGGCAGCCGATGATGCTCCAGGTCGATGGTGGTGGCGACGACTGCGAGCGCGGCGAGGTAGAGCGCTGCTGGCAGCTCCCACGATGCTCCCAGCCACAGGTAGCTCAACAGAAACAGCAGCCCGGTGGCGGCCTCGACCATCGGATACCGCGCCGGGATGGCGGCCCCGCAAGTACGGCAGCGCCCATGCAGGACCAGCCAGGACAGGACCGGGATCTGGTCGCGGGCCGCGATCGGCGCATGGCAGGTGCGGCAGGTAGGGCCTGGGCCTCGGATCGGCTCGCCCCCCGGCACGCGTGCAATCAGCGTCGTCAGAAAGCCGCCGATCACGAGGCCCAGCAGGGCGAAGGTCACAGCCAGCAGGGCATCCACTCCGCCAGTGTCCCAGGGTTGAGCGGTCGGCCGCTGCACCTGTGGGCGAGGTAGAGGACCGCCCGGGCGGCCGGCGCCGGGGGGCGTGGGGTTGGCTCCGACTGTCTGCCGCCAGTGCGGCGCTGCCCGCCGGCCGGCCCACTGGTGGGCAGATCTGCACCCGCGGCGGGGGCTGTCCACCGGTGTCGGGGTGGCACGTCTGCACCCGCGGCGGGGGTTTGCACCGGTGTCGGGGTGGCACGTCTGCACCCGCGGCGGGGGTTTGCACCCGGATCGGTGGCTCTGAGGTGTCTCTGGGCGGCAAGTCTGCACCCGCAGTGGGGGTTTGCACCCGCGGCGGGGGCTCCTGGCCCGAAATTCGCCTCCTCCGCCCCCGCGGCGGGTGCAAACCCCCGAAACGGGTGCACGCAGGCCCCGGAATCCGCCTGATCCGCCCCCGCGGCGGGTGCAAACCCCCGAAACGGGTGCACGCAGGCCCCGGAATCCGCCTGATCCGCCCCCGCGGCGGGTGCGGGTGGGTGTGCACACCACGGCTGTGGGTGCAGACATGCCCCGGAGGCGAACGCGCAGGGTCGTCCACCCGAATGCCGTGCACGGAACGCACGCATCGACGCCAGCCCCGTGGACCTCGCGAAGCACCGACCCGCGCACCAGCCGTGCACATCGCCAGTGCCGCTGCAGCACGCAGCCTGCCGCGGCAGCACGCAGCTCGCAGCCCACGCAGCCCGCGCAGCCGCAGCACGCAGCACGCAGCACGCAGCACCATCGTCGTGACCCCATGGCGTGCGGCCCAGCCCGCGCTGCCGCACCCCCAGGGTTCAACCCGCCAACGCGGCCTGCAACGCATCCGCCATATCGTTCACCGGCGCTTGCAGTCCGGTCATCAGTTCCACTTGGGCCACCGCCTGCCACAGCAGCATCTGCGCGCCCGACACGGCCACGCCCCCCGCCCTGGTCCACGCCCCCGCCAGCGCGGTCGGCCAGGGGTGGTAGGTGACATCGAGCAGCACCCGCGGTTGCTCCGGCAGCAACGGCACCATCGTCCGGGCGGCATCGCCGGGGACCGTGGAGATCACCAGATCGGCGTTCAAGGCATCGCCGGGCGCGTCCCACTCGCGCGTTCGGGTTTCCGGCATCCCCAAGGCGGTTGCCGTTGCGGCGACATCCGCCGCGGCTTGCTGCCGCCGGGCAACGATCACCGCATGCCGTGCCCCGAGCTGCACGGCTGCGGCTGCGGCCGAGCGCGCGGTGGCTCCCGATCCGAGGACGGTCACCGACTCGGGCCCGTCGGCCCCGACCTGCCCCTCGACCGCCGCGACGATTCCGGCGACATCGGTGTTGTGGCCGACCCGTGCGTCGCGGCCGAGCACGACGGTATTGACGGACCGCGTCGCCAGCGCCAGCGCCGCGACATCGTCGAGCAGGGGCAGCACCGCCTCCTTCAACGGCATCGTCAGCGAGAGCCCTGCCCACGAGTCATCCAGGCCCTCGAGGAACCCGCGCAGCGCCGGCACATCCACCTCGATGGCCCGGTACGACCAGGGCAGCCCGAGTGCCCGGTACGCAGCCCGATGCAGCACCGGCGACAGGGAGTGCCGGATGGGGCTGCCCAGGACCGCTGCCTGCTTGTTCAGCACTGCCCCGGGTTGTCCGCGCACCACTGCTGGAACTCCTCCTTGTACCCGAGGAACTCGTCGTAGCTGTCGGTGAACTTCGTCTCCCCGGTGGAGGGGTCGACCGTGACGTAGTACAGCCAGTCGCCGTCGTCGGGCGCCAGCGCGGCTGCGATCGCGGCGTCACCGGGCGAGTTGATCGGGGTGGGTGGCAATCCCTGCCGGGTGTAGGTGTTGTAGGGGCCGTCCTCGCGCAGTTGATCACTGCTGATGTTGAGCCGCGACTCGGCGTTGGCGTAGTTGATGGTCGCGTCCAACTGCAGGTAGCCGAACGTGTCGCCCCAGGTGTCGGGGTCGAGTCGGTTGTAGATGACCCGGGCCACCTTGGCGAAGTCCTCGGGCCTTCCCTCCGACTGCACCAGGGAGGCGATCGTCAGGACCTCGTAGGGCGAGTACCCGACGGCTTGGTCTGCATTGGCCAGACCGAGGGCGTCCGCGCTCTCGTTGAACCGATCGACGTAGGCCTGCAGGACTTGCAGCGCCTCGGCGTCCTTGGCGATGCCGTACGTCGCTGGGAACAGGAACCCCTCCGCCCGCAGTTCGCCCTCATTGGGCGCCCAATCCGGCAGCACCAGGCCTTGGGCCGGATCGCGCAGCACGGCCCACAGCGCATCCTGCGGGATCTGCGTCGTCTCGACGGTCCGTTCCACGGTCTGATCGATGCGCAGCCCCTCCGGCAGGACGACGTTGGACTCGTAGCGCGCCGCGGGGTCGAGGATGCGTTCGAACGCATCTACCGCCGCCATCTGCAGCTGCATCTCGTAGGCGCCGGGGGCGATGCTGTTGGCGCGCGGATCGCCCTGCGTCGCCCGGATGAAGGCCTCCGGACTGGCGACAACATCAGCCTCGGTGAGCGTGTTGGCAATGTCGGTGACGGTATTGCCCTGTTCGACCACGATCACGACGCTGCCGCTTCCGGGGCCCGGGTAGTCTTCGGCCGTGCCGGGACCGAACTGGCCCCAGACCGAGCGCACCACGAGGAACGCCCCGGCCGCGACCACACCGAGCAGCACCAGCGACAGGATCGCGGCCGGAAGCCCCTTGCCGCGCCTGGGCGAGCCGCGCGGGGGCGGCGTCGGCTGCTGATCCTGCATCGAGATGCCGATATGGCTCATGCCTCACGCCTCCGCAACGATTCGCCCGGCGGTTTGCCGACGGCTCGTTCGCCGTCCAGGGCCTGTTGCACCACTATGACAGCAGCTTCTTGGTCAATGACTGATCGCGAGTTCCGGTGTGTCCGGCCAGCGGCGTGCAGGTTGCGTTGTGCGGTGACGGTCGTGAGTCGCTCGTCGATCAGCCGGACGGCGACAGCAGGCAGCGCATCGGCCAACGCTTGCGCGAAATCCACCGCCAGTGCAGCGGCGGCGCCGGCTCGGCCGGAGAGCGAGACCGGATGGCCGACGAGCACTTCGATGGCGTCGTACTCGGCGACCAGGTCCGCCACCCTGCGCACGACCGCCTCTTCGCCGGTGCGGCGGTCGATCGTCTCGACCGGTACCGCGAGCAGGCCGGCGGCGTCGCTGCGCGCCACGCCGATCCGCACGGATCCGACGTCGAGCCCGATCCGCACGCCGGGCCGCACCGGCTGCGCATCGCTCATGACACGCGCGAGCGCAGCAGGTCGGCCACCGCCTGCTGCGCCTGTGCGACCCCCTCCGGCTTGGATCCGCCGCCCTGCGCGAGCTGGTCCTTGCCTCCGCCGCGCCCATCGACGGCAGGGGCTGCGGCCTGCACCAGGTCGCGCGCCGTGACGCCCGCCGCGACGGCGTTGTCATTGGCAGCCGCCACGATCGACACCCTGCCGTCGTGAACCGCAGTGCCGAGCACGCAGACGGCCAGGTTCGGATTGGTCGCACTGCGCGCCCGGTTCACCAGGTCGCGCAGGTCGCTGGCGCCCACCCCCTCAGGTGCGGCGAAGCTCCACAGGCGGAACGGGCCGATATCGATGCCGGTGCCGATGATGTCGTCCACCCGGGCCATCAGCTGCGACGCCCTCATCTGCTGCAGCTCTCGCTCAGCATTCTTCAACCGCACCAGGACCTGCTCGATGCGGTCCGGCAACTCCTCGGGCCGGGCCTTCGTCAGCTGCGTCAACTGCTGCACCAGCAGATGCTCCCGCGCCAGGAACCGGTAGGCATCGGTGCCGACAAGGGCCTCCACCCGGCGGATCCCGGCCCCGATGCTGCTCTCGGAAAGGAACTTCACCAGACCCAACTGGGCGGAGTGGGACGCGTGGGTACCGCCGCACAGCTCGTGCGCCCAGTCCCCGACCGACACCACGCGCACGTTCTCGCCGTACTTCTCCCCGAACAGCGCCATGGCGCCCATGGCGATGGCCTCGTCCTGCTTCATGACGCGGGCGTGCACGGCGAGGTCTTCGGCCAGCACCTCGTTCACCAGTTGCTCGGCGTCGTTGAGCACCGTCGTGGGCACCGGCCCGTTGCTGGGGAAGTCGAAGCGCAGCCGGCCGGGAGCGTTCTCCGATCCCATCTGGGTCGCGGTCTCCCCCAGCATCTGGCGGAAGGCGCGATGAATCATGTGCGTGGCGGTGTGCGCCCGGCTGATGGCCTGCCGGCGGGCGACGTCGACCTGGCCCAGCGCGGTGCCCCCTGCCGTGACGACGCCGTCCGTCACGGTGGCGCGATGCACGTAGAGTCCCGGCACCGGGGACTGCACGTCGTAGACCTCGGCCACGCCACCATCGGCGAGGCGGATGGTGCCGTGGTCGCCGAGCTGGCCGCCACCCTCAGCGTAGAACGGGGTGCGGTCCAAGATGAGTTCGATCTCCTCGCCCACCTCGGCGGCCGGAACGAGCCCACCATCGCGCAGGACGCCGGTGACCACGGATTCGGTGCTGACCTCGGAGTACCCGGTGAACTCGGTGAGGCCGCTGCGGTCGAGCACCTCCCGGTACGCCGTCAACGCGGTGACCCCGGCCTTGCGGGCGCGGGCGTCGGCCTTGGCGCGCTCCCGCTGCTCCTTCATCAGGCGCCGGAAGCCGGGCTCGTCGACCTGCAGGCCCTGTTCGGCCGCCATCTCCAGCGTCAGGTCGATCGGGAAACCGTAGGTGTCATGCAGCTGGAAGGCCTTGTCGCCTGGCAGTTCCCGGCCGCCGGTGCGGCGCACATCCGCCACCGCCACGTCGAAGATCTGCGTCCCGGTCCGCAGCGTCTGCAGGAAGGCGGACTCCTCATTGGTCGCGGTGGAGCTGATGCGTCCGGCGTCGCGCTGCAGCTCCGGGTACTGCGGACCCATGGCCTCGATGGTGGATTCGATGAGCGCATCCATCGCAGGCTCGTGCGCGCCGAGCAGCCGCATGTTGCGGATCACGCGGCGCATCAGCCGGCGCAGTACGTAGCCGCGGCCCTCGTTGCCCGGGATCACACCGTCGCCGATGAGGAACGCGCAGGTGCGGGTGTGGTCGGCGATCACGCGCAGGGCCACGTCGTCGCGGTGCTCGGCGCCGTACCGGCGGCCCGTGATCTCGCAGGCCCGATCCAGGATCAGCTTCGTGGTGTCGATCTCGTAGATGTTGTCGACATCCTGCAGCAGTGCCGCCATCCGCTCCAGGCCCATGCCGGTGTCGATGTTCTTCTTCGGCAGTTCGCCCAGGAGCGGGTAGCCCTCCTTCGCAGGGCCCTCGCCCCGCTCATACTGCATGAAGACCAAGTTCCAGACTTCGAGGTAGCGATCCTCATCGGCAACCGGCCCACCTTCTCGGCCGTACGCAGGCCCCCGGTCGTAGTAGATCTCCGAGCAGGGCCCGCACGGTCCGGGCACGCCCATCGACCAGAAGTTGTCGACCATGCCGCGGCGCTGGATCCGCTCGGTCGGCAGGCCCACCACCCGGTGCCACAGGTCCGCGGCCTCGTCGTCGTCGTGGTAGACGGTGACCCACAACCGGTCAGGATCGAAGCCGTACCCGCCGTCATGGGTGGATGCCGTCAGCAGTTCCCACGCATGCGGGATGGCGCCTTCTTTGAAGTAGTCGCCGAAGGAGAAGTTGCCGGCCATCTGGAAGAAGGACGCGTGGCGGGTGGTCTTGCCGACCTCCTCGATGTCGAGAGTGCGCACGCACTTCTGCACGCTCGTGGCCGTGGCGTGCGGAGGGGGCGCCTCACCGAGGAAGTACGGCTTGAACGGGACCATGCCCGCATTGACGAACAACAGCGTCGGGTCGTCCAGAATCAGCGACGCCGACGGCACGACTTGGTGCCCGCGGTCGGCGAAGAATCGGAGGAACCGACTGCGGATCTCGGCGGAATCCATGGCGTTCAGTTGGCCTTTCGTTCTCGGGCCGCGCGCGCCCGGCGCCCCTCCGCCATTGGGCGGCGGGTCGAATCGGTGATGTCGATGACACCAGTGTCCATGATCGCCGACCGGTGCGCCGGTGCAGCCGTAGACTCCCTGGTGATCCGGAACCGGCCCATCCGCACTCCCGCCGCAGGTTCGGCGGTCACGATCACACCCGGCGGCTCCGGCTGACTGCGCAGGGCGACCACCGCATTGACGGTGGTCGCCGTCACCACTTGCAGCGTCCCGACCAGGCCCTGCTCCCGAACGGTCGACATGGCCTGTTCACCCTTGCGGTAGGCATAGATCCCGCCGACGGCCCCGACTCCGACCCAGACCAGTCGCGCCATCTGTCGACCCCCTCGCGGTTGCGCCCCCAACGGACCGACCCTATCCGAGCATCGCCGCCGCGCCGACGAATGACTGGCGCGGCGGGTCGGCGGCCCTAGTCGGGCTCATCACCATCCAGGGTGTACTGCTTCGGCGGTGCCTCGGGGTAGGTGCCGTTCCGCAGGCATGTGGGCGTCGCGGCTCCGCTGGGCGGGACAGAGCTGCGCTCGGGCGCGCGTGTCAGCGCCCCGTGCGGGGCTCCCATCGCGCGGCTGTGCACCCGGCACGGGGGTTGCACCTGGCCGGGACGGGGGCTGAGCGGGCTTCTGGGGCGGCAACTGTGCACCCGGGATGGGGGTTTGCACCCGGGACGGGGGCTCAGCGGGCTTCTGGGGCGGCAACTGTGCACCCGGGATGGGGGTTTGCACCCGGGACGGGGGCTCAGCGGGCTTCTGGGGCCGCAACTGTGCACCCGGGATGGGGGTCTGCACCCGGGACGGGGGCTCAGCGCCCCAGATTCGGCCGGTTCCGCCCCCGCTGCGGGTGCAAACCCCCGAACCGGGTGCACACCTGCCCCGCATACCGGACACTCCGCCCCCGCGGCGGGTGCAAACCCCCGAACCGGGTGCAGACCAGTCCCCGCCGCAGCGGGATGAGGTCGCTCACGCCAGTCCCCGCCGCAGCGGGATGAGGTCGCTCACGCTGCTGATCCGCCGAACACCGGGAAGCGACCCGCCCCCGGCGGCCCGCCTCGCTCCACCCGCACACTCCGGAGCCGACTACACGCTCAGTCGCGAGGCGGCCCTAGTCGGAGCGGCCCAGCAGCCCCCGGACGCGCGTCCACACCTCGGCCCAGCGCGACTCCGCCCCATGGCTGGTCGGCCGGTAGTACCGTGCCGCAGCCAGTTCCTCGGGCAGGTACTCCTGGGCCGCCACGCCGGTCGCCTCGTCGTGGGCGTAGCGGTAGCCGGTCCCGTGCCCGTACTGCGCAGCCCCCGGGTAGTGGGCATCGCGCAGGTGCGGCGGCACCGCGCCGCCCCGGCCGCCCCGCACATCGGCTGCGGCCCGTTCGTAGGCAGCGATCACCGCGTTGGACTTCGGCGCCAGGCTCAGGTGCACCACCGCGTGCGCCAGCGTCAGTCGGGCCTCGGGCAGACCGATCTGGGCCACGGCGTGCAGCGCCGCCACCGCCGTCTGCAGGGCGGTGTGATCGGCCATCCCGATATCCTCGCTGGCCAGGATGACCAACCGCCGCGCAATGAATCGGGGATCCTCGCCCGCCTCCACCATGCGCGCGAGGTAGTGCAGTGCCGCGTCGACATCGGATCCGCGCACGCTCTTGATGAGCGCGCTGGTGACGTCGTAATGCTGATCCCCCGCCCGGTCGTACCGGGTCGCTGCGTGCTGGACTGCCGCGGCCACGTGGTCTGCCGTGATCTGCGCCGACCCGCCGGTCTGATCGGCAGCGGCGCCCAGCATGGTCAGCGCACGCCGCGCGTCACCGCCCGCGAGCCGGATCAGCGCCTCGCGGGCAGCGGGCGCCAAGGTGCGCGCACCGCCGAGTCCGCGCTCCTCCTGGCACGCCCGGTCCAGGCAGGCGCCGATCTGGTCCGGCCCGAGCGGCTGCAGCGGCAGCACCAGGGACCGCGACAGCAGCGGGGCGATGACGCTGAAGGACGGGTTCTCGGTCGTGGCTGCCACCAGCGTGATCCAGCCGTTCTCCACCGCGGGCAGCAGCGCGTCCTGCTGGGCCTTGCTGAACCGGTGCACCTCGTCGAGGAACAGCACGGTCCCGCGGCCGGACAACTCCCGGGTCCGCTTGGCGGCCTCGATCGCCGTGCGGACATCCTTCACGCCGGCGGTGACCGCGGACAGTTGCGTGAACTCGCGGTCGGTGGCTTCCGACATCAGCAGCGCCAGCGTGGTCTTCCCAGTGCCGGGCGGCCCCCACAGGACCACGGAGATGCGGCCCGCCTCCGATCCGCCGCCGGACAGCAGGCCCCGCAGCGCGCCGGTCGGTCCGAGGAGATGGTCCTGCCCGACGACCTCCGCCAGGGTGCGCGGCCGCATCCGCACCGCCAGCGGCGCAGCGGAGCTCTCGGGGGCGAACAGGCTCACGTCCGAGCACCGCCGGGCTGCCAGCCCGCCACGGGAGGCGACCCGCGCCGGCCGGGGATGGTGCCGGAGGTGAAGTCGGCGGCGCGCTGGAACCCCAGGCGGCGGTACAGGGCTGCTGCCGCTTCGTTGTCCTGCATCATCGCCAGGCTCACCACTGGGGCGCCGGAGGCGAGCAGGCGATTGACCACGGTGCCGCACAACCGAGTGCCCACACCGCGGCCCCGGGCTGCGCCGTCGACGACGACGCTCGCCAGGTGCGGCACCGCCGGGTGATGCCGCTCCACGGCCAGGCAGCCCAGCAGCGCGCCGTGCTCCACCAGTCCGTACCAAACCTCCACGCGGGCGTCCCCGGGGCGCAGGTAGACCGAGGACGACTGCCGCAGCAGCGGCGTGAGCCGGTCATCGTGGGCAGCCAGCGGCATCACAGAGGGGTCTGCCATCGACGCATGGGGCCGCTCGGCCCACCACCACGCCCAGCGCTCGACCCGCTGGGGCCGCAGCCGTGCCGGCAACCCCGCCAAGACGTCCTCCGGCAGGCTCAACCCCGCGACCACGTTGCCGGTCGGGGCGGCCAGTGCGGCTTCGGTGAGCACGGCCACCTCGGGCGCCGCGCCGAGGCCGGTCAACCAGCGCTTGCCGTGGTAGGCGCTGGGAGCAACGAGCACGACCGAACCCCCGATGCCCGCCGCGTACTCCACGCCGTCCGGCACGACCTCCCACGTCAGGAACGGATCGCCGGGCCTGGCCTCAAGCAGCGCGGCGTACGGCAGCGCAGGCGGCAACGCGGCCTCAGTTCCGCTTGGTATCGGCCAGGACCTCGTGGCCCGGACGGTTGGGCACAGGGGCGTGATCGGCATCGTCGGGCACCGCGTCGATGCCCGCCTCCTTGCGCTGAGCGGGGGTGATCGGGGTCGGCGCACCGGTCAGCGGATCGGAGCCGCCGCCGGTCTTGGGGAACGCGATCACCTCGCGCAGGCTCGTACTGCCGGTCAGCAGCATCACGATGCGGTCCCAGCCGAAGGCGATCCCGCCGTGCGGCGGTGGCCCGAAGTTGAAGGCGTCCAGCAGGAAGCCGAACTTCTCCTGCGCCTCCTGCTGCGTCAGGCCGAGGATGCCGAAGACCTCCTGCTGCATCTGGCTGCGATGGATACGGATCGATCCGCCGCCGATCTCGTTGCCGTTGCAGACCATGTCGTAGGCCGATGCCAGCGCGGCTCCGGGGTCGTCGGTGAAGCGCTGCGCCCAATCGGCGTTCGGCGCCGTGAAGGGGTGGTGCACCGCCGTCCAGATCCATTCCCCCCGCTCGTCCTGCACCCGCTCGAACATGGGCGCGTCCACGACCCAGACGAAGGACCATTGCCTCGGATCGATCAGGTCGAGCCGGTCGGCGATCTCGACTCGGGCCGCCCCCAGCAGCGCCAGCGCCTCCGCCCGGCGCCCAGCGGCGAAGAAGATGCAGTCGCCGTTGGCCGCGCCAGTCGCGGCGACGAGCCCATCCCGCTCGGCCTCGGAGATGTTCTTCGCCACCGGACCGCCCAGCGTGCCGTCCTCGCCCACCGTGACGTAGGCCAGCCCCTTGGCCCCGCGCTGCTTGGCCCACTCCTGCCAGGCGTCGAAGGTGCGCCGCGGCTGGGACCCGCCGCCGGGCATCACCACGGCGCCGACGTGCTCGGCCTGGAACACCCGGAACGGAGTCTCGGCGAAGAACTCGGTCAGGTCGACCAGTTCCAGGCCGAAGCGCAGGTCCGGCTTGTCGGTGCCGAAGCGCCGCATCGCCTCGGCATAGGTCAGCCGCGGGATGTCGCCGATGGTGTGGCCGGCCAACTCTTCCCACAGCGATCGGACGACGGCCTCGCCGACGTCGATGACGTCCTCCTGGTCGACGAAGCTCATCTCGATGTCGAGCTGGGTGAACTCCGGCTGCCGGTCGGCCCGGAAGTCCTCATCCCGGTAGCAGCGGGCGATCTGGTAGTAGCGCTCCATCCCGGCCACCATGAGCAACTGCTTGAACAGCTGCGGCGACTGCGGCAGCGCGTACCAGTGGCCCGGCTGCAGCCGCACCGGCACCAGGAAGTCGCGCGCCCCCTCCGGGGTGGACCGGGTCAGCGTCGGGGTCTCGATCTCCAGGAACTCGCGCTCGGCCAACACGTTGCGGGCGATCCGGTTGGCCTCGCTGCGCAGTCGCATCGCCCGCGCCGGACCCGGGCGCCGCAGGTCCAGGTAGCGCCACCGCAGCCGCGCCTCGTCGCCGACCTCGACGTGCTCGTCGATGGGGAACGGCAGTGGCGCTGGCCGTGCTCAGCACCTCCACCTCGCTGCGCCATCACCTCGATCGCCCCGGTGGCCAGTTCCGGGTTCTCGTTGCCCTCCGGCCGGACGGCCACCTCCCCGGTGATGCGCAGGCAGAACTCGTTGCGCAACGGGTGGGCGACCTCAGGGTCGTGCACGACGACCTGGCACACGCCCGGAAGCATCGCGCAGGTCCAGGAACGCGACCCCGCCGTGATCGCGGCGCCGGGCGATCCAGCCCGCCAGCGTGACCGTAGTGCCGGCATGCTCCAGCCGCAGTGTTCCTGCCCGGTGGGTCCGCATCACGATGGTTCGTCCTCCTGCTCGATGAACGCCCGCACGGCCTCGGTCGCCTCCCGGGCCGGCGCGGTCCATTGCCGTCCGCTGCTCAGATCCTTCAGGACCACCTCATCGGCGGCCAGTTCGCTATCCCCCACGATGACCGCGACCCGCGCGCCGCTGCGATCGGCGGCCTTCATGGCGCCCTTCAGCGCCCGGCCGCCGAAGGCCATGTCGTTGCGAACGCCCGCGCGCCGCAGTTCGGGCGCCAGCCCGGCACAGAACCTGCGCGCCGGCTCCCCCAGAGGCACCAGGAAGACCTCGCAGCGCGCCGCGGGTCCGACGTCGAGGCCCTCGGCCCGACATGCCAGCAGCGTTCGGTCGGTCCCGATGCCGAAGCCGATGCCGGACAGTTCCTGCCCGCCCAGAGCAGCCATCAGGCCGTCGTAGCGACCACCGCCGCCGATGCCGGACTGCGCGCCGAGCCGGGCGTGACTGAACTCGAAGGTGGTGCGGGTGTAGTAGTCCAGGCCCCGGACCAGCCGCGGCGCCTCGGTCCATGCCACCTGCGCCTCGCGCAGGAACTGCCGGGTCTGGTCGTAGTGCTCGGTGCACTGCTCGCACCAGAACTGCGGCATGAGCGGCGCATCGAGCAGTTGGCGCTGCACCGACTCCCGCTTGTCGTCCAGCACCCGCAGCGGATTCACCGCGGCGCGCTCCCGGGTGGCCTCGTCGAGGTCGAGATCGGCCAGGAACGCCTGCAGCGCGGCCCGGTACGCCGGGCGGCAGGCGGCACAGCCCAGCGAGGTCAGCAGCAGCGTGTAGTCGGTCAGGCCCAGGCTGCGGAACGCCTCGTCGGCCATCGCGATGACCTCGGCGTCCAGCGCCGGGTCGTCGGAGCCGATGGCCTCCACGCCGACCTGCTGCAACTGCCGGTAGCGGCCGTGCTGGGGGCGCTCGGCACGGAAGAACGGCCCGGCGTACCACAGCTTCACCGGCAGCTGGCCGCGGTCCAGGCTGTGCTCGATGACCGCCCGCATCACCCCGGCGGTGCCCTCCGGGCGCAGTCCCATCGTGCGCCCGCCGCGGTCCTCGAAGGTGTACATCTCCTTGCTCACCACGTCGGTGGACTCCCCGACGCCGCGCACGAACAGCGCCGAGATCCTCGAAGACGGGCAACTCGATGTAGCCGTACCCGGCAGTGCGGGCGGGCAGCGCGAGCGCCTCGCGCACGGCGAGGAAGTCGCCGGAGTCGGGCGGCACGTAGTCGGGCACGCCCTTGGGCGCGCTGAAGCGGGTCACAGCCCCTTCCTCGATGCGGCGGGTGCCAGGTGCTGCAGGTAGGGGTTGGTGGCCCGCTCGCGCCCGATGGTGGTCTGCCCGCCGTGCCCGGGCAGCACCACAGTGTCGTCGGCCAGCGGCAGCACCACGTCTGCCAGCGAGCGCAGCATGGCGGCATGGTCGCCGCCCGGCAGGTCCGTGCGCCCGATGGAGCCTTCGAACAGCAGATCTCCGGAGAACATCAGCGGGGCCTGCTCGGTGCGGCCGTGGAAGGAGACCGAGCCCGGGCGTGTGGCCGGGGCCATGGCGGACCTGCAGCTCGATGCCCACCAGTTCCAGCACCTCGCCATCGGCCAGCGGCCGGACCTCGTCAGGCTCGATGCGGGGCATCCGGTCGCCGGTCATGTGCTGCAGCGCCATGGCCATCTGCGCCGAGACGCCGCTCAGCGGATCGCTGCAGCTGCCCCGCGTCCTGCGGGTGGATGTAGCCGGGTATGCCGTATCCGCTGCACACCGGATACACCGACCAGGTGTGGTCGAGATGCCCGTGCGTCAGCAGGACCGCGGCCGGCCGCAACCGGTGCTCGCGGACCGCCTCCTCGATCCCGGGCAGCGCGTCCATCCCGGGATCGATCACCACGCACTCGCTGCCCGCGCCGTCGGCCGCCAGGAAGCAGTTCGTCCCGAACGGTCCTGCGGGGAACCCCACCACCAGCATGGGCGGTCCTTCCTGTCGGGATATGGTCTGCGCACTCGGCCACGACGAGGGTATCGGTCGCCGCCACCGGCGCGCCCAACGCCGCCACGCCCTACGCCGCGGCGACCGGGCCGTACCGATCCGTGCCTACAATGCGGACCATTGACCCGAGAGGGGGAAGTGGGTGTCGACCTCACAGAAGCGGGCCAAGGAACTGGCCCGCGCCAAGCAGGAACGCAGGACGGCGCGCCAGGCCGCCGCGGCAGCCCAGAAGCGGCGCCGCCAGCGCATCGGCGTACTCGCCGTCGTCGCAGCGCTCGTGCTGGGCACGGCCGGGTTTGCCGTGGCCTCCTGGCGCAGCGGGGACGAGGACCCGATCGCGGACGCCCCGGACCCCGCGGACGCCGCGGAGGGCGTGGGCGAGCCCGTGGAGTACTGCACCCCTGCGGGCGAGATGCAGGACGAGCCGAAGAGTTACGCCGAGCCGGGCGACGGCGGATTGGGCGGGGCCGCTGCAGCCACGTTCCCGTTGAGCACCAACTGCGGCGGGATCGTGATCGCCGCTGACGCTGCCGCCGCGCCGGAGACCGTGAACGCCATGGCATTCCTGGCCAACGACGAGTACTTCGACAACACCCTGTGCCATCGCGTGACCACCGAGGGCATCTACGTGCTGCAGTGCGGCGACCCGACCGCCACCGGCACCGGCGGGCCGGGCTTCACGCTTCCCGACGAGAACCTGCCGGCGGATGAACTGCTCAACTACCCCGCCGGGACCGTCGCGATGGCCAACTCCGGTCCGAACACGGCCGGATCGCAGTTCTTCATCGTCTATCGCGACACGTCGCTGCCGTCGTCCTACACGATCTGGGGCACCGTGAAGTCCGGCCTGGACATCGTGGCCGAGATCGCGGCAGCCGGAACCACCGACGGCAGCACCGACGGTGCTCCGCTGCAATCGGTGATGATCCAACAAGCCTCGGCCGAACCAGTAGCCTGAGCGGTGCGGCCGAAGGAGGGGACGCCATGACCGAAGAGCACCCATGGGGCTGGGTCGACGAGGACGGGACCGTCCACGTCAGATTGCCGCAAGGCGGCGACGCTGTCGTCGGGCAGTTCGCCGCGGGCGACGCCCCGGCCGCGATGGCCTTCTTCGAGCGCAAGTTCGCCGATGTCGTCGCAGAGGTCCGGTTGACGGCGGATCGGTTGCAGCAAGGCAGGGCGACCCCGGACCAGGTGGATGCCGTGGTCGGACGGATCCGGGAGTCGCTGGCCACTCCTGCGTTCGTCGGCGACATCGGCGCCCTGTCCCAACTGCTGGATACGCTGCACACCGCTGCCGGCGAGCGGCGGCTGACCAGTCAGGCGGAGAAGGCTCGTGCCCGAGCCGAGGCGCTGGACACCCGCAGGGTCATCGCCGAAGAAGCCGAGCAGCTGGCCGACTCCACCCAGTGGAAGGCGACCGGCGAGCGGTTCAAGGAGCTGCTGGAGCAGTGGAAGTCGCTGCCCCGGTTCGACAAGAAGGCCGAGGAGGCACTGTGGGGCCGGTTCAGCACGGCGCGCAGCACCTTCGACAAGGCGCGGCGCGCGCACTTCGCCCAGCTCGACGCCACCCGGGCGGAGGCGGTGCAGGTCAAGCACGCCCTGATCGCCGAGGCGGAGGAGCTGTCCAAGTCCCAAGGACTGGGCTGAGACCACGCGCGCCTACCGCGACCTGCTGGAGCGCTGGAAGGATGCGCCACGCGCCTCGCGGCAGCAGGAGGACGCGCTGTGGGCGCAGTTCCACGCAGCGCGGGAAGTGTTCTTCTCCGCCCGCAACGCTGAGAACTCCGCGCGCGACGCCGATCAGGAGCGCAACCAGGCGGCCAAGGAGTCGCTGCTGGAACGGCCGAGGCACTGCTGCCGGTGCGGGATGCCAGCAGCGCCCGCCAGACCATGCGCTGGCATCCGTCGCGGAATGGGAAGCCATCGGCCACGTACCGCGGTCTGCGATGCCAAGCCTCGAATCGCGCCTTCGCAAGGTGGAAGACGCGATCGCCCGGGCCGAGCGGCACGAGTGGCAGCGCACCGATCCCGCGATGCGGGAGCGGGCCGAGCAGACCGTGGCCGGTTTCCTGTCCTCGGTCGGCAAACTCGAGGCGGATCTGGCGAAGGCCCGGGCGGCCGGCAACGCGAAGAAGGCGGCGGCCGTGGAGTCGTCCCTGGAATCCACCAAGGCCCTGCTCGCTGCTGCCGAACGCGTATTGGCCGAGTACCAGGCGTAGCCGCTGCCGCCCCGCTGCAGCGGTCGCAGTCCGCTGGCGCCGCCTCAGACCCGGTAGACGTCGTAGACACCCTCGACCCCGCGCACCGCGCGCAGGACGGAGCCCAGATGCATCGGGTCGGCCATCTCGAAGGTGAATCGCGACAGGGCGGTGCGGTCCTTCGACGTCGAGACCGAGGCCGACAGGATGTTCACGTGCTGGTCGGACAGCGCCCGCGTCACGTCGGAGAGCAGGCCCGCGCGGTCGAGCGCCTCCACCTGGACGTTCACCAGGAAGACCGACCCCTGTGTCGGCGCCCACGAGACCTCCACCAGCCGCTCCGGCTCCTTCGACAGGCTGGCCACGTTGACGCAATCGGAGCGGTGCACCGAGACCCCTGAGCCGCGAGTGATGAAGCCCACGATCGCGTCGCCGGGCACCGGCGTGCAGCAGCGGGCCAGCTTCACCCACACGTCGGGCAGCCCTGCCACATCGATGCCCGGATCGCCCCGCGGGCTGGTGCGCGGCTGCGCCCGCTGCGGCAGCGGCTCCTCCTCCGCCTCCTCCGCGATCGCCTGCGGTCCGCCGGCCGTGACGATGAGCCGGTTGACCACCGCGTCGGCGGAGATCTGATCCTGGCCGACCGCGGCGAACAGCGCCGCGATGTCGGCATGATGCAGGTCCTTGGCCACCGCCTCCACGCGCCGCGTTGGTCAGCAGCCGCTGCAGCGGCAGCCCCTGCTTGCGCATGGCCCGGGCGATGCGGTTGCGGCCCAACTCCACCGACTCCTCGCGCTCGCTCCTTGGAGAACCACGCCTTGATCTTGTTCCTGGCCCGCGGCGTGCGCACGAACGCCCAGCCAGTCCCGGCTCGGCCCCGCGTTCTCGGACTTCGAGGTGAAGATCTCCACGGTGTCGCCGTTGCTCAGCGTCGACTCCAGCGGCACCAGTCGGCCGTTGACCCGGGCGCCGACGCACCGGTGGCCGACCTCGGTGTGCACGGCGTAGGCGAAGTCCACCGGCGTTGCTCCAGCCGGCAGCGACATGATGTCGCCTTTGGGCGTGAACACGAACACGTCCGCCGAGCGCAGCGAGTAGCGCAGCGAATCCAGGAACTCCTCGGGATCCTCGGTCTCGCGCTGCCAGTCCAGCAACTGCCGGACCCAGGCCAGATCCTCCGGGCCGGACTTGCCGCCGACGTCGGACTGCTTGTAGCGCCAGTGGGCGGCGACGCCGTACTCGGCGGCCCGGTGCATGGCCATGGTCCGGATCTGCATCTCCACCGGCTTGCCCTGCGGCCCGACCACGGTGGTGTGCAGCGACTGGTACATGTTGTACTTCGGCACCGCGATGAAGTCCTTGAACCGGCCCGGCACCGGGTTCCACTTGGCGTGCAGGACGCCGAGTACCTCGTAGCACTCCCGGATGCTGTCGACGATGATCCGGACCCCGACCAGGTCGTAGATGTCGTTGAAGTCTCGGCCGCGCACCACCATCTTCTGGTAGATCGAGAAGTAGTGCTTCGGCCGTCCGGTGACGACGGCCTTGAACTTGTACGCGGCCAGCTCGGCGTTGATCTCCTCCATCACCAGGCTGAGGTAGTCGTCGCGCGCCGGCGCGTGCTGGCCCACCAGCCGTACGATCTCCTCGTAGACCTTCGGCTGCAGCGTGGCGAACGACAGATCCTCCAACTCCCACTTCAGCGTGTTCATCCCGAGTCGGTGGGCCAGCGGAGCGTAGATCTCCAGCGTCTCGCGCGCCTTCTGTTGCTGCTTGTGCTCCGGCAGCCACCGAATCGTGCGCATGTTGTGCAGGCGGTCGGCCAGCTTGATCACCAGGACGCGGATGTCGCGCGCCATGGCGACGATCATCTTGCGCACCGTCTCGGCGGCGCTGGAGTCGCCGTAGCGCACCTTGTCCAGCTTCGTGACCCCGTCGACCAGCCCGGCCAATCTCGTCGCCGAAGTCGCCGCGCAGCTGGTCCAGGCTGTAGGCGGTGTCCTCCACCGTGTCGTGCAGCAGCGCCGCGGCCAGCGTCACCGACGTCATCCCGAGGTCGGCCAGGATGGTCGCCACTGCCAGCGGGTGGGTGATGTAGGGCTCGCCGGAGCGCCTGCGCTGGTCGGCGTGCAGCAGGCGCGCGGTCTCATAGGCGCGCGTGATGATCGCGGTATCGGCTCGCGGGTGGTAGTGCCGCAGCGTCCGGAACAACGGCTCGAGCTCGGGGTAGGAGGCCCGACTGCCGGTGGTGATCCGCGCCAGCCGTCCCCGCAGGCGGCCTACCTGCTCGGTGGCAGCCTGCACCGGCGCGGCCGAGGGCATGCCCGAGCGCGCACCGGGTTGGGCGTCATTGGCCACGGCACCTCCGAATGGCCGTCTTGTCGTGCTCCCAGCGTAGGCGAGGGCGGGCCACCGTGCCTCCGCGATCAGTTGGAGCGACGTTTGGCGCGCGACGTGCGGCGCGGCTGCACCCGGTCGCCGGTACTGACGACGGTGCGCGTCGGCAGATCCTCGGCGGTCACCTCGGTGCCCGCCATGGCCTGCACCTGCTCGGCCTCCGCTGTCGTGGTCTTGCCCCCGCCGCGGGCGGCCACCCGGCGAGCCACCGCCTGCATCTCCGGGTCGCGCTCCTTCAACTGCGCCAGCAGCGGCGTCGCCACGAAGATCGACGAGTAGGTACCGGCCGCGATCCCGACGAACAGCGCCAGTGCGAGGTCCTTCAAGGTGCCGGCACCGAGAACGCCGGCTCCGACGAAGAGGATGCCCGCCACCGGCAGCAGCGCGACGATCGAGGTGTTGATGGAGCGCACCAAGGTCTGGTTGACCGCCAGGTTGGCCGCCTGGCTGTAGGTGACCCGGGACTGCGAGGCGATGCCGCGCGTGTTCTCCTTCACCTTGTCGAAGACGACGACCGTGTCGTACAGCGAGTAGCCGAGGATCGTCAGCACACCGATCACCGTCGCCGGCGTCACCTCGAAGCCGAGGATCGAGTACACGCCGATGGTGATGAGCAGGTCATGGGCCAGCGCGGCCAGCGCGGCGACTGGCCATCCGCCACTCGAAGTAGACCGCCAGGAAGATCGACACCAGGACCAGGAAGACGACCAGCCCCTGCAGCGCCTTGCTGGCTGATGTCGTCGCCCCAGGTGGGGCCGACCAGCTGGATCCGGATGTCTTCCTGGACGACGTCGCACTCGGCGGCCAGCACCGCCGTAACCTCATCGGACTCCGCCGGGGTGAGCGGGACGGTCTGCACCCGGATCTGATCGCTGCCGACCACGGTGACGATGGCCTGGCCATCGACCTCGGCCGACATGATGTCGCGGGTGTCCTCGACCGTGCACTCGGTCGCCGGGAACTGGAACTCCGAGCCGCCCGCTGAACTCGATGCCCAGATTCAGCCCGCGCAGCAGCAGGCTCGCCAGGACGACCAGCAGGAGCAGGCCCGAGATGATGTACCAGGTGCGGCGACGGCCGACGAAGTCGTAGGAGACCTCGCCGGAGTACAGCCCGTGGCCCCAGTTGCGCTTCGCCATGGGTTCACTCCTCCCGGTTGCCGGTAGTGCCGGCCATTGCTGGGCCACGGGTGCGCCGCGGCACCCCCTTCTCGCGACGGTTGCCCTCCAGCGACGTCGACGCCGAGCCGCTCGGGCGACACGCCGGTCAGGGTCCCGCCGCGCGCCATCCAGCGGGAGCGGCACATGATGGCCACGACCGGCCGGGTGAAGAAGAAGGCCACGATGACGTCGACGACGGTGGTCAGTCCCAGTGCGAAGGCGAAGCCGCGCACGTTGCCCACCGACAGCCAGTAGAGCACGACGGCGGCCAGCAGCGACACGAAGTCGGCGGCCAGCAGGGTCCGCCGGGCCCGCACCCAGCCAGCGTCGGCGGCCTGCCGCAGGGACTTGCCGTCGCGCACCTCGTCGCGCAACCGTTCGAAGTAGACCACGAAGGAGTCCGCCGTGATGCCGATCGCGACGATGGCGCCGGCGACACCGGCCAGCGTCAGCGTGAAGTCGACGGTCCGGCCGAGGACGACGAAGGCCGAGTAGGTGATGAGGCCGGCGATGACCAGGCTGAGGAACGCCACGACGCCCAGCGCCCGGTAGTACACGAGCATGTAGAGGGCGACGAGGATGAGGCCGACGAACCCGGCCAGGATGCCGGCCCGGAGTTGGTCGGTGCCGAGGGTCGGCGAGACGCTCTCCACGGCCTGCACGTCCAGGTTCAGCGGCAGCGCACCGAACTTCAGCACGTTGGCCAGGTTCTGCGCCGTACTCCGCGGTGAAGTTGCCCTCGATCTGCGCCGTGCCCCCAAGGATCGGCTCGCGGAAACTGGGTGCGCTCACCACGACGCCGTCCAGCACGATGGCGAACTGGTTCTGCGGCGAGGCTGCTGGCGACAGCTCGGTGGAGACGTCGGCCAGCTGAGTGGCGCCCTCGGTATCGAAGTCCAGGGTGACGACCCAGCTGCCGACGCCCTGCTGCGGCAGCTGCGCCTGTGGCGTCGTCGATGTTGGTGCCGCGGATGAACGCCGGCTGCAGGACGTACTTGGCCAGGCCGTCTGGTCGCAGGTGCCGAGGTACTCGGTCGGGTTGTCGGGCGAACCGCCGGACCGGTTCACCGGATCGGTGCAGTCCAGCGCCAGCAGCTCGGTGGTGAACTGCTCGTCCAACTGGGGCGCTTGCACGATCTGTGCGCCTTCGGCCGACGGCGACTCCTCGTCCGTGGCGTCCGCTGCTGCCTCGTCCTCGGCCGCTGCGTCCCCGTCGACGGGTTCGTCGCTGTCTGCGGCGGCGTCATCGGCGGCGTCCGGCGGGAGCGGATTGCCCTCGGCGTCGGCGGGGCCCGGGTCGAGAATCGTCTCCACCGGCCGGAAGTTCAGCAGCGCGGTCTGTCCGACGAGATCGACGATGCGGTCCTGGGTCACGCCGGGGACGGTCACCACAATGACCGCGTCGTTGCCGCTGCCCTGCACGGCGACCTCCGACTCCGCCACACCGAGGCCGTTGACGCGCTGCCGGATGATCTCCACCGTCTGCTGCAACTGCTCCTCGCTGATGCTGGCCCCCTCCTCGATGGGAGTGGGCGCCAGAATCACCTGCGTGCCGCCCTGCAGGTCCAGCCCGAGCCGCGGCGTGTTGGACTGACCGGGCCAGAAGGCCCAGGCCGTCAGTGCTGCCACCGCCAGCAAGAGGACCACCAGGACCCGAACCGGCCGATACCCCGATGGAGCCGCCACGCGCCCTCCCGCCCCTCAACATGCAGTCCTGGATCGACACATCAGGCTACCCCAGCCCCCGCCGGGTGCTGGCAGGCGCGCTAGGAGGACAGCGGCAGGCGCGGCTGGTCGCCGCGGTCCTGGTCCGGGATCGGCTCGTCGAGATGGGCGTAGGCGGCCGGCATCGCGATGCGGCCGCGAGGGGTTCGAGCGATCAGGCCCTGCCGCACCAGGAACGGCTCCGCCACGGTCTCCACGGTTTCGGTCTCCTCGCCGACCGCGACCGCCAGCGTCGACAGTCCGACCGGACCCCCGCCGAATCGGCGCACCAGCGCGTCCAGGACGGCCCGGTCGAGCCGGTCCAGCCCGCGATGATCGACCTCGAACAGATCCAACGCGTCCCGCGCGATGGTAAGCGTGATGCGGCCGTCCCCGTGCACGGCGGCGTAGTCGCGGACGCGTCGCAGCAGTCGATTGGCGATCCGCGGCGTGCCGCGGGACCGGCTCGCAATCTCATCGATGCCCTCGGCCGCGGCGGGCACTTGCAGCAGCGTCGCCGAGCGCCGGGCGATCGTGCGCCAGTTGGGCCTCGTCGTAGAACTCCATGTGTGCCGTGAAGCCGAACCGATCGCGCAGCGGACCCGGCAGCAGGCCCGCGCGGGTGGTGGCGCCGACCATGGTGAAGGGGTGCAGTTCCAACGGGATCGACGTGGCGCCAGGGCCTTTGCCCACCATGACATCGACGCGGAAGTCCTCCATGGCCATGTAGAGCATCTCCTCGGCGGCGCGCGTCGTGCGGTGCAGTTCGTCGATGAACAGCACCTCATTGGGTTGCAGCGAGGTCAGGATCGCAGCAAGGTCGCCGGCGTGCTGGATCGTCGGGCCCGAGGTGATCCGCAGCGGCACCTGCAGCTCCCGGGCGATGATGGCGGCCAGCGTCGTCTTGCCCAGCCCCGGCGGGCCCGACAGGAGGACATGATCGGCCGCGTTGCCGCGTCGACGGGCGGCGGTCAGCAGGAGCCCGAGCTGCTCCTTGACGCGGGACTGGCCGATGAAGTCCTGCAGGGTGGCGGGGCGCAGTGCGCCCTCCACTCCCCGATCGTCTCGCTGCTCGTGCGCCTCGACCAGACGATCGTCGGTCTCGTTCGCCGCCGTCATCCGGCACCCGCCGTCCGGTCCAATGCGCGTAGCGCGAGTTTGAGCAGCGCCGCCACATTCGGTTGCCCGTCCGCGCCGCACCCCTCAGCGCCCGGCTCCGCCGCGGGCTCGATGCGCGCGACGGCGGCCGCGGCGTCTGCGGTCGTCCACCCCAAGCCGGCCAGCGCCTGTTGCACCGCGCCCTGCCAGCCGGTGGGCACAGCCGCCCCAAGAGCGGGCGACCCGTCGCTGCCCGTTGCGGGGCCGAGGCGGTCGCGCAGGTCGATCACGAGGCGGGCCGCGCCCTTCGCCCCGATGCCCGGCGCCACCGTGAGCGCGCCCGCATCACCAGCGGCCACTGCCTTGCGGAGCTGATCCGGGGTCAGGGCCGACAAGACATTGATCGCAACCCTGGGGCCGACGCCCTTCGCCGTCTGCAGCGCCTGGAAGCACGAGCGCTCGTCGTGGTCGGAGAAGCCGAACATGGTCCAACTGTCCTCCCGGACCACCAGGCTGGCCGGCACTGTTGCGGCTACGCCGGGCTGCAGGCCCGCCCTGCACCGTGCGGTGGCTACCAGTTCCATGCCGACGCCACCGACGTCGAGCACCACTGCCGTCGGCGTCATGGCCTGCACAGTCCCGCGCACGTACGTGATCACCCGATGGCCCCCTGAACCGCGATGCGCTGCTGCATGGGCACCTGCCAGAGGTGACAGATCGCCAGCGCCAAGGCGTCAGTCGTGTCCACGGGGCTCGGCGGCGACGAGAGGCGCAGCAGCCTCGTCACCATCGTGGCGACTTGTTGTTTGCCCGCCTGGCCCGACCCGGTCACGGCGGCCTTCACCTCGGTCGGTGTGTGCTCGGCGGTGTCCAGACCCGCCGCAGCACCGGCGAGCAGGGCCACTGCAGCGGCTTGGCTGGTGGCGATGGCGGTGCGGACGTTGCGTTGCAGAAAGACCCGCTCCACGACCACGGCTTCTGGCCCGTGCTCAGCGATCAACTGGCGCAGCCCCATGTCGAGCTGGTGCAACCGCCGGGCAATCGGCAGGCTCGCTTCGGTGCGCAGCACACCGCAGTGGTGCATCGTCAGCGCCCGGCCCGGGCCGCCATCCACGATCGCAACGCCGCAACGGGTCAGGCCGGGGTCGACCGCCAGGACCCGCATCCAGAACCTCCCGCGCCGAACAGATGTACGGAGCCTAGCGCGCCGAGCAGACGCACCGGCGGCGACACTCCGACACCGGGCCCGGCGCCGATGCCCACGAGAACCGGGATCGCCCGACTGTCCAGGAACGCCGGATCAGTCGCGGACGGGTTGGTCTCCCCCGAGCAGGACGGCCACCGCGGCGACGACCGGTGTGGCCAGCCGATCGTTCAGTCCGCTGTCGGCGTTGGGCGCCCGGCGGACCGGCGCCGGCGCGGACGGGGTGGGCATCGCCGCTGCTGCGAGCCAAGCTCCGCCGGCGTGAGCGTGGCTGCGAGAAGGACCGCCCCGGCCAGTCCGATCCTGGGCTGTCGCCGCGCCCGCGAGCAGGGCGCCAAGGGGAACGATCAACAGAAGGCGAGGGGCCACGGACGGGTCTCGGCGCAAGGGCGTGAGACCAACGGTGCTGGAGTCCTGGAGCGGGACGAGCACGAATGTCGGCTCGGCCAGCGTGCGCACCTGCCCCGGCTGCCGGTCGAGGGCAGCGCTGCCGGCCAGCAGCACACCGAACACCATCGGCTCGGTGATTCCTCGAGCCTGCGCCCACTGGGCCACCAGGGCCCAGCATGAGCGCCACGAGGACCCCGACACACTCCCGCACCGAGATCATCGGCGGCCTTCGGATCTGACGCTGACGTCGCGCTGGCGAGGATCAGCGGACTGGATCCGGCTATGGCGCACCAGAACGATGGCAGTAGCGATGACGGCCGCGCTCAGTGCGGGAGCAGCCAGGTCGGCGCCGGCAGGGGTGCCAGTCACCATGTTGTACGTTGTGTGCCACAGCGCAACGACCCAGATGCTGCCACCCGAGCCGAGGTACATCCAGGTCAGCACCACCGAGCCGGCGACGATCGACACCACCCACCCGAAGGTGCCCATCGGCCCGAACGAACGGTAGGACTCCGACACCCAGAACAGCGGCAGGTGCCACGGCACCCACACTGCGGAGACCAGCAGCGACGTGCGCAGCAGACTGCGACCCGGAGCCAATCGTTGGACCAGGAAGCCTCGCCAGCCGGTCTCCTCGCCGAAGCCGTTGACGACGAGGACCAGCCCGACCAGGACGAGCCAGGGCAGCGTGGCCGCACCGGAGTAGGTGGACAGCTCAGCACCCGTGGGCCAGCCCTGACCGAAGATGCCCGGGAGCAGTACCGCGACCGCCCCGATCCCTGCCGTGGCAGCCAGCACCGCGTACCAATACCAACCGACTCGCACCCGTATCATCCGGCGCCCGAGACCAGCGAGCCCAGCGGGCCCCGACACCGCCGCAGTGACGACTAGGGCCGCGATCGCCGGTCCGAGCAGGCCCGGCAGGTGACTCGGCCACGCCTGACCGGCCCGCGTCGTCACGTCCAGCGCCGCCATCGGAACCCACCACGCCCACGACCAGGCATAGGCGACGGCCACGAATGCAGCCTCGGGCCGACGCATCACCACGCGCGGCCGCTGCCGGACCATGTCTGGAGGGTAGGCCCTCAGGCTCCGCACCGAGAAGGGCCGACCAGCCCGAAGAGGGCACGGATCCGCCACGAGTCCGGCTGCCCCGCCCGACAGGGGCGGAGCGCGAACCGGTGCTGCAGAACCACGACACGGCTCCGCGGCGCTGGTCGGCCGCAGGGACCGGGGTCAGTCCTCCGGCTGCGACTTCTCCGCAGCCGCGCGGGTGGTGTTCTTGGCCGCCGATGTGGCCTTCTTCGCGGCCCCCGCGGCGCGCCGGGTCGTGGCCCGGACTCCCGCCGCCTTCGTGGCCGTGGTCTTCTTGGCCGCGGTCTTCGTGGCTGCCGCCCTCTTGACGGTGGCCCGCTTCGCACCGGATCTCCTCGCCGTCGGCGCGGCTTCCTCCCTGCGCACCACGGCTGCGTGGGAGTCCGCGTCGCCGGACGGCGCGGAGGCCACCGGGTCGGCCGGACCGATCTTCTCCTGCAGCACCTCAGCGAAGCCCGCACGCAGGTCGGCCACCAGGATCTCCAGATCCGGAACCGCCCGATCATCGGCGGACAACCCGACGAACGCCGTGCCGTCGTAGGTGATCATGGTGATGTTGACCGCAGCCCCGATCGTGGCGACCAGCGGCCAGACACCGACGGCCCGCGCGCCGGCGATGTAGAGCGGAATCGGCGGACCCGGGGACGTTGGAGGTCGTGACGTCGCTCTTCCTCGCGGCACTGGCCAGGACCGGAACGGGCACCAGCCAAGAAGCGTCCGCCAACGGGTTCGCCAACGTCAGGGCCGGCTCCTCGCGCCAGCGCCGGACCTGCTCGTGTGCCACCGCTAGCCGCTCGTCGATGGTGGCGTTGTTCACCCGCAGGGGGAACCGGGCAATGGTGACAGCGTTGGCCGCCGATCCGTCCTTCGATGCCGAGCGCAGACTGATGGGGATGTTGAAGCGCAGTTCGTCGGCGGGCTTGCCGTAGCGGTCGTGATAGCGCGCCATCCCGGTCGCCACGCTGCCCAGGAAGATGTCGTTCACCGACGCCTTGCGCCGCTTCGCCGCGGCCTTCATCTCGGGGAACGGCATGTCGAAGACCGCGAAGTGGTAGGTCGTGCCGCGCTGCCCCATGATCGGCGACATCACCGACTCCGGGACGGCGGTGAAGCGCCCCACCGACCCGACCATCTCGGCGGCGTCTCCCCAGGTGCCCATGGGGTCTTTGACCGATCCTGCTGCCAGCCCGGCCAGGAGTTTGGCCCCTGATGCCGCCAGGTCCAGACCGCGCCGAACGTTGTCGGTGATGTTCGCTCGACTCACCTCGCGGTGGGTGACGTTGGAGACGACCGGGGCCGGTGGTGCGGGCGGCTCGTTCGGCGTGCCATCCGGAGTGAACTCGAAGAGGTTGGCGCCGATCATGACCGCAGCCTGGCCGTCGGCGATGGCGTGGTGCAGCTTCACCAGCAGGGCCGCGCGTCCGCCCTCCAGCCCTTCGATGAGGCTGGCCTCCCACAACGGCCGATCCAGGTCGAAGTCGGTCAGGCTCATCCTTCGCGCTTCCAGCAGCACCTGGTCCCAGCCGGTGTTCTCCGGCAGCGACATGCGGTGCAGATGCACGTCGAGATCGAAGTCCGGATCCACGCCGAGCCGGGGGGTCGACACGCCCAGCACCCCGGACAAGGGCCGCTGCCGCAGCACGGGTATCACCCGGGTGAGCCGATCGAATCGCTTGCGGAGTCGTTCCCAATCGGGCACGGCATCCAACAGCACCAGCGCCATGACCGGCGAGCGCATGGTCCGATCGCCCAGCGCCGTGCGCCACGTGGCCGCATCGAATCCGGTCATCTGTTCGCCGACGGCCCGCATCTCGTTGACCTCGCGGATGGCGTCCTGCAAATCACTCACGGTCTGCCCCTTCGACCTGCGTCAGTGACGAACCTACCTACCGCTGGCGCCAGAAGCGACGTTATCGCTCAGTTCAGCGCGGCGAGGACATCGTCAGGGACGTCGTAGTTCGCGAAGACGTTCTGCACCTCGTCGGAGTCCTCCAGGGCTTCCACCAACCGGAAGATCTTCGCAGCCCCATCGGCGTCGAGCTCTACGGTGACCGATGGCACGAACGTCGCCTCGGCGCTCTCGTAGTCGATGCCCGCCTCCTGCAGTGCGGTGCGCACGGTAACGACATCGCCGGCCTCGCACACCACTTCCAGTGATTCGCCGAGGTCGTTGACCTCTTCGGCACCCGCGTCGAGGACGGCCTCCAGCACCGCCTCCTCCTCGCCGTCGTCCTTGCTGACGATGATGACACCCTTGCGGTTGAACAAGTAGGACACCGAGCCGGGATCGGCCATCGTGCCGCCGTTGCGGGTGATGGCGACCCGCACCTCAGATGCTGCCCGGTTGCGGTTGTCGGTGAGGCACTCGATCAGCAGCGCAACGCCGTTGGGGCCGTACCCCTCGTACGTGATCGTTTCGTACTGCGCGCCGCCGGCCTCAGCCCCGGACCCGCGCTTCACGGCTCGGTCGATGTTGTCGTTGGGGACCGAACTCTTCTTCGCCTTCTGGATGGCGTCGTAGAGGGTGGGATTGGCCGCGGGGTCCGGGCCGCCCTGGCGAGCGGCCACTTCGATGTTCTTGATCAACTTCGCGAACAGCTTGCCCCGGCGAGCATCGATGACGGCCTTCTTGTGTTTCGTGGTGGCCCACTTGGAATGGCCCGACATCGGGTACCTCCTGGCAATGGGGTGTACGAGGCGCATGTTGAGGCTAACGAAGGCGGGCCGACCGCCGCGCATCGGCCCGCCGTCAGGCCTGCCCGAGCACGGCATGATCGAGGAAGTAGCGGTGCAGCCTCGTATCGTCGGTCAGCTCCGGATGGAACGACGTGGCCAGGATCGCTCCCTGCTGGACCGCCACCGGATGCGCCGCACCGGCGGCCTCACCGAAGGTGGCCAGCACCGTCGCCCCGGCGCCCACCTGCTCCACCCAGGGCGCGCGGATGAAGACTGCCCGGAACGGATCGCGCCCCAGGACCGGCATCTGCAGATCAGCCTCGAACGACTGCACCTGGCGACCGAATGCGTTGCGGCGCACGACGACGTGCAGCCCGCCGAAGGTGCGCTGATCCGGCCGCCCGTCCAGGATGCGGTCGGCCAGCATGATCATCCCGGCGCAGGCTCCGAATGTCGGCAGGCCGTCGCGTATGAGGTCCCCTACCGGCTCCAGGAGGTCGAAGTCCTCCGCCAACCGCCACATCGCGGTCGACTCGCCGCCCGGGATCACCAGAGCGTCGATCCCGTCCAGTTGTTCGGGCAGTCGCACGCGCCTGGTGCGCGCCCCGCATTGTTGCAGCAGCCGCTCGTGGTTGCTCACGTCCCCCTGAAGGGCGAGGACGCCGATGGTCGGCGCTGCGGTCACCAGCCGCGCTCGGCCAGCCGGTGGTCCACGGGGAGCTGCTCGACGTTGATGCCGACCATGGCCTCGCCGAGGCCGCGGGAGACCTTCGCCAGGACGTCCGGGTCGTCGTAGTGCGTGGTCGCCTGAACGATCGCGTGGGCGCGCTGCTCCGGATTGCCGGACTTGAAGATGCCCGATCCCACGAAGACCCCATCGGCGCCGAGCTGCATCATCATGGCGGCGTCGGCCGGGGTGGCGATGCCGCCCGCAGTGAAGAGCACCACTGGCAGTCGACCCGCCTCAGCGACCTCGCGGACCAGCCCGTAGGGCGCCTGCAGTTCCTTGGCGGCGACGTACAACTCGTCCTCCGGCAGCGTGGCGAGCCGGCGAATCTCGTCGCGGATCGATCGCATATGCGTGGTGGCGTTGGAGACATCGCCGGTGCCCGCCTCGCCCTTGGAACGGATCATCGCCGCGCCCTCGGTGATCCGGCGCAGCGCCTCACCGAGGTTGGTGGCACCGCACACGAAGGGCACGGTGAACTGCCACTTGTCGATGTGGTGGCTGTAGTCGGCCGGGGTGAGGACCTCGGACTCGTCGATGTAGTCGACTCCGAGCGACTGCAGCACCTGGGCTTCGACGAAGTGCCCAATGCGGGCCTTGGCCATCACCGGGATGGAAACGGCGCTGATGATCCCGTCGATGAGGTCCGGATCGCTCATGCGCGCCACGCCGCCCTGGGCCCTGATATCCGCCGGCACCCGCTCCAGCGCCATGACCGCGACGGCACCGGCATCCTCGGCGATCTTGGCCTGCTCGGCGGTGACCACGTCCATGATGACGCCACCCTTGAGCATCTCTGCCATGCCGCGCTTGACCCGGTCGGTCCCGGTGGTCCCCGCGCTCTCGCTCATCGCTCGATCCTTACCTTCATCCCCGACGGCATCTGCCGGGTGCTGGACATGCGTTCATGGTAGGTCGGCGCACGCCGAGGGGGGAAACCGGCAACGTCGTCAGTGGCGCGGCGCCGGTTCAGTGGGTTCGCAGACCGTGGCCCTACCCGACCCGGGCGGTTCGTTGCCAGGGCGATTCGCTGGTGGGGCGGTTCGCTGGTGGTCGGGTCTGGGGCCGGAAGGCCGGGCGGGCCGGGTGGCCGGGCGGGCCGGTGGCCGGGCGGGCCGGTGCGGGGTCGGACCTTGTGTCGCGTTCTGTGGTTGCGGCTGACGCGGGGGCTGGCGGGCCGGTGCGGGGTCGGACTCTGCAGGCGCTTCGGGTTTCCACCCGCCGCGGGGGCTGGCGGGCCGATGCGGGAGCTGACAGTGCACCCGGTTCGGGGGTTTGCACCCCTTGCGGGGGCTGACGGGCCGGTGCGCGAGCCGGCAGTGCACCCGGTTCGGGGGTTTGCACCCCTTGCGGGGGCTGACAGGCCCCAATCGGCAGCCCACCGCCCCCGCAAGGGGTGCAAACCCCCATTCCGGGTGCAGATTACGCGGGATTCCACGCTGATTCGCCCCCGCCGCGGGTGCAAACCCCCATCGCGGGTGCAGACCCACTCCGGTAGGCTCACCGCGGGCCACCGCGGGTGCAGAGATGCTCGACCCAGCGCCGCGACCGCCGCAGCACCCAGCGCGGGTGCACCCCCACCGCGGTGCAGACCCAGCCGCGACACCCACCGCCCGTGCACCCACCGCCGCGCACCGCTCCACAACCGGACCGCACGGCGCGAGCCACAGACGCCGGCGTCCTGCCCACAGGTCCACCCGCCCCCACGTCACACCTCTTGGGCCCGGTCAGCGCACCCCAAAGCCGATCGGCGGCTGGTCGTCGAACTCGAACGACTCCGGCGCGACACTGCTGCCGGCGAGCGGGAACCACCGCACAACTTTCTGGGCGCGCACGTCGCGATTGGCACGGACCCCGTCGTTGAGAAATCGGCGACTCATCGCTACGCGCCGGGTCGCCATGTCGAGCTCGTCGGCCACCTCGTCGCCGCCGGGGAGCTGTCGCATCGCAGCGACGTCCTCCGGATTGGCGAAGAGCGCGGCCAGAACTGCGGTCAGGTCGCTCTCCGCGGCAGCACGCTGCTCCGACAAGTCCTGCGGCGCTACCCGGACTGCGTGGGCAGCGTCGGCGAGCACTGCGGACGCCGCCGGATCCAGCAGGCCACTGGCAGCCAGTTCGGTGGCCAGCGACGCGCGTCGCAGCAGTTGCGTCTCCAGCGAGTGTTGGGCGCTCTCGACCCGCTTGTTCAAGCGGTCGAGCCGGCCCGCCGTGGTGCTGAGGTACCACAATCCCAGGGCGACCACGACCACCGCCACGACCAGCCACGACCACGACATCAGCCCTGCTCCCCCCGACGGGGTGCCCAGCGCCCGACGAACTGCCCTCGCAGGTCGTTGGTGACCTTCTCCCCCGTCGACGTCACCGACGCGTACACATCGAGCACCTCGGCCGCGACCCTGCCCCAGTCGAAGAGCCAGGCCCGGTCGTAGCCCGCGTCCGCCAGGGCGCGGCGCCGCCGGTCATCGGCGAGGAGCGCGTTCGCCCGCACCGCGAGATCGGCGGAATCCCCGTTGCGGAACAGATCGCCGGCCAGGCCCCCGTCCAAGACGCGCTGGAAGGCATCGAGGTCGCTGGCCAGCACGCAGGTGCGGCTCGCCATTGCCTCCAGCAGCACGATGCCGAAGCTCTCGCCGCCGGTGTTCGGCGCAACATAGAGGTCCACCGAGTGGTACGCGGCGATCTTCTCCTCCTCCGGGGCCAGGCCCAGGAAGGTGATCCGCTCCCGAAGGTCGGGGGACAGTCCTTTGCGAACACTTTCGACATCGCCGGGACCGACCACCACGACCCGCAGTCCGGGGTTGCGCTCGACGATGGCGGGCAGCGCGCGCAGCAGCACCGGCAGGCCCTTGCGCGGCTCATCGATGCGACCGAGGAACATCAGCGCGCCGCCGTCGCCGGGCCAACCCGGCAACGGGTCGGAGTACTGGTACTTGTGGCAGTTGACCCCGTTGGGGATGAGGACCGCATCGCCGCCGAGGTGATCGACGAGGGTGCCCCGGGCGTACTCGCTGACGGCGATCCGGCCGCTGATCTTCTCCATGACGGTCTGGGCGATGAAGTACCCGGCCGACAGTGCCCGGGAACGGTCGATGGAGGAGTGCCAGGTGGCCACGATGGGCCCCTGCGCCGCCCAGATGGCCAGCAGTGACACGCCCGGGCTCATCGGTTCGTGCACGTGCATGACGTCCAGATCACTGGCGCGTATCCAGTCGCGGGCCTTGTTCAGTGCGCCGACGCCGAAGTTGATCTTCGCTACCGAGCCGTTGTACGGCACCGCGATGGGCTTGCCCGCCGAGACGACGTAGTCCGGCAATGCGCTGTCGTCCTCCGCCGGCGCCAGCACCGTCACCCAATGCCCCAGCCGGAAGAACTCCTCGGCGAGGTCGCGGACATGGACCTGGACGCCGCCGGGCACATCCCAGGCGTAGGGGCAGACGAGTCCAATGCGCATGCCGCTCATCCCTGTGCCGGGGCACGGTTCGGGTCGAGGTCGGCCAGCCAGAGTCGCTGCAGCATGTGCCAGTCGACCGGGTGGCGGCCGATCCCGAGTGCGAGGTCATCGGCGATCGCCTGTGTCGCGATGGCGATGGCCTCCTCCTGCGGGGCGTCGCGCGGGAAGTCCACCGGCGGGAACACCTCGCACCGCGACCGTCTGCCGTCGTACCAGAAGGACACCGCCATCAGCGGCGCCCCGGTGCGCAGTGCGGTGAGCGCAGGGCCCGGCGGCATCTTGGTCGCCTCGCCGAAGAAGGTCACTGGCACGCCGCGCCGGGAGAGGTCGCGGTCGCCGACGAGGCAGACGATGCGGTTGGTCGAGACCCGATCGACCAGCAGGTCGACCACGTTCGGCTCTCCGGTCCCCCGCACCTCCATGCCGAGGCTCTGGCGGAACTCCACGAACCGTTCGAACAGGCTCTCCGGTTTCAACCGCTCCATCACCGTCGTCATGGAGCCGTACTTCTGTGCCAGGAACGCCGCGCCATGGTCGTAGTTGCCCGCGTGCGGCGACACGATCACCAGGCCCTTGCCGTCGGCGAGAGCCGCCTGGATGTAGTGCTCACCGATCGGGTCGAGGCCGAGGATGCGCTCCTTGGGCCAATCGGGCATGCGGAAGGCGTCACACCAGTAGGTGAAGTAGGAGCGCATCCCCGCCTTCGATGCGGCCCGGATCGCCTCCTCGTCGGCCTCGGGCATCACCCTGCGCAGGTTCTTCTCGAACTGCAGAATCTGCTTGTCGCGGCGCGCCCAGACCCGGTCGGCGATCCGGTCGAAGAGCCCATAGGCGGCCGACTCCGGCATCCGTCGCACCGCAGCCCACCCGGTGGCGTAGGCGAAGTCGGACAGTTGATGGCCGATACCCACGTCAGGTCTGCCCGTCCTGCCCGGACCCGTCTGGCCCGGGCAGAGGTGCCGGCACCAGTTGCCGGTGGACCGTCACGAAGCGCTGAATGACGGTCACGACGCTGAGTACCGCCAGCAGCGAAAGCAGCACCGGCATCGCCCAATCGACACCGAATCCGGTCAACAGGCCGGCAACCGCCGCGACGATCAGCCGCTCCGCGCGCTCCATGATGCCGACGTTGGCGGTCGCTCCGACGCTCTCGGCCCGCGCTTTGCTGTAGGAGATGGCGATGCCGGCGGCGACACAGACCGCAGCGGCCCAGGCGCTGATCTCGTCATCGTTGCGGACCGCCCACCACAGCAGCGAGGAGAACAGCGCCGCGTCGGTGACCCGGTCCAGCGTGGAGTCCAGGAAGTTCCCCCACGGCCCGGCAGTGCCTCGCAGGCGAGCCATCGTGCCGTCCAGCAGGTCCGAAACCGTCAGCACCGCAAGGATCGCCACCGCCCACAGGAACTCGCCTCGCGGCACCAGGATGAGTGCGGTCAGCGACGAGCCGAGGGCGCCGACGACGGTCACCATGTCGGGGGTCACGCCGATGCGCAACAGCAGGCGCGCCGGCGGTTCGACGATGCCGGCGATCGCCCTGCGCGCTGCGTCGTTGTTCAGCACCAGCCGACCTCGCCCGGGAAGATCACCACGCCGCGATCGTAGCGAGGGGGCGCACCGGTTGGCGTGTCATCGGCCCGGCGTGCCCCAGGGGCAGCAGAGTCAGGCCGGTCCGCCATGCCCGCCACGCGACGTCCAGTCGTGGGCGTAACCTCAGAGCCAGTAGGGCGCGACAGCGCCCGGGGACACGCTGAAGAGGGAGGCGACGGCAGCATGCCCGATCGAAGTGGGACCGGCGCGTTCGTGGAGGATCCGCAGGCTATTCGCAATGTGGTGCTCGTGGGCCCGGCCGGCTCGGGGAAGACGACGCTGCTGGAGTCGCTCCTGGTCGCGGCGGGCGCTGTCGATCGCCCGGGCGATGTCACGGCTGGCACCACGGTCAGCGATTTCGAGGACTCCGAGAAGCGGCTCGGCCGTTCCGTTTCCCTGTCGCTGGCGTCCTTTCGACATGGCGACATCAAGATCAATGTGCTCGACACCCCCGGCTACAGCGACTTCGTCGGCGAACTGCGCGCCGGCCTGCGAGCGGCTGACGCTGCGCTGTTCGTGATCTCGGCCTCCGATGGAGTGGATGAGAACACGCGCTTGCTGTGGGAGGAGTGCGCCGCCGTCGGCATGCCACGCGCCGTGGTCGTCACCAACCTGGACAAGGAACGCTCCGACTACGACGAGCTGGTCGCCATCTGCCAGCGGGTCTTCGGCGACGGCGTGCTCCCGGTGTACCTGCCGATGGCCGACGACGAGGGCAACCCCGCGGGCACCATGGACCTGCTGACGCAGACCGTGCACGACTACAGCGGCGACCGCTACACCACCCGCGAGCCGGAGGCGGAGCACCTGCCGCTCATCGAGGACGCCCGCAACGCGCTCATCGAGGGTGTGATCACCGAGAGCGAGGACGAGACGCTGCTGGAGCGCTTCATGTCCGGCGAGCAGATCGATGTCGCAACCCTGATCGACGACATGGAGACGGCCGTGGCACGGGGCACGTTCTACCCGGTGCTGCCCGCCGCGGCACTGCCGCAGGGCTACGGCACGCGGGAGGTCCTGGCGCTCATCAGCGACGGCTTCCCCTCCCCGCTGGAGCATGCCCTCCCCACGGTGACCGGTATCGACGAATCGCCGGTGGATCCGATCACCTGCGACGCCGACGGGCGTCTTGCCGCCGAGGTGGTGAAAACGGTCTCGGATCCCTATGTCGGCCGCATCTCGCTGGTGCGGGTGTTCAGCGGCACGCTCCGTCCGGACACGGTGTTGCACGTCTCCGGCCATTTCCTCACCGATCGCGGCCACTCCGACCATGATCTCGACGAGCGCTGCGGCGCCGTCTCGTCAGCCCTGGGCAAGACGATGCAGCCGTTGCCGGCGGCGATCGCCGGGGATGTCGTCGCGGTGGCGAAGCTGATCCATGCCGAGACCGGCGACACGCTCAGCGACAAGGCCGCTCCGCTGCTCATGGAGCCATGGGCCATGCCGGACCCGCTGCTGCCGGTCGCGGTGGTGGCGCATGCCAAGAGCGACGAGGACAAGATGTCGGAGGGCCTGGCCCGGCTCGCAGCCGAGGACCCCACGCTGCGCCTGGAGAAGAACGCAGAAACCGGGCAGGTGGTCCTGTGGTGCATGGGGGAAACGCACGCCGACGTCGTCATGGAGCGGCTCCGCAACAGGTACGGGGTCAACGTCGACGCCGAACCCGTGCGGATCGCGCTGCGGGAGACGTTCACGACCGGTGCCGCCGGGCGGGGCCGCCTCGTCAAGCAGTCCGGCGGCCACGGCCAGTTCGCGATCTGCGAGGTGCAGGTCGATCCTCTTCCGGCCGGATCGGGCTTCGAGTTCGTGGACAAGGTCGTCGGTGGCGCGGTGCCGCGGCAGTTCATCCCCTCGGTGGAGAAGGGGCTGCTGCACCAACTGGAGAAGGGTCTGGATTCCGGCTACCCGGTGGTGGATATCCGGGTCACGCTGGTCGATGGCAAGGCGCACTCGGTCGACTCCTCCGATATGGCCTTCCAGCAGGCTGGCGGGCTCGCGCTGCGGGATGCGGCCAGCAACGCCACGCTGTCGCTGCTTGAGCCGATCGACCGGGTGGCGATCGTCGTCACCGATGAGTACGTGGGCGCTGTCATGAGTGACCTGTCCGGTCGCCGCGGCCGCCTGGTGGGCACCGAGTCGGTCACCGCCGGCCACACCTCGATCCAGGCCGATGTCCCGCAACTGGAACTGTCCCGCTATGCCATCGAGCTGCGCTCGCTGACCCACGGGACGGCCACGTTCACCCGGGACTTCAGCGGCTACGAGCCCATGCCGCAGCAGATCGCGGCCAAGCACCGGAACAAGGAGTAGCGGCGACGCGTTCCGGCGGCTGCCGCGCATCGACGGCTCCAGGCGGCCGATGCAACGGTGCCTGTTCCTGCTCCACGACGGTCGGGGACACCGAGCCAGACAGCTGCACCGCCACAGCGGTGGCCGGCAGCAGCAGCACGCCGACCACGGTGGCGCTGATCCGTTGCAGGGAGGCGTTGGCGGTTCATCGCCGCTCAGGGTGGACTGCTTCGGGCGTTGGCTGGGGCGGGCGCCGTTCCGCGGCGATGGGATGTTCCGCTGCTCCCTCGGGACGGAGATGGAACTGCGCTTCCTGCGGGTGTCGGCGCCCCGCGCGGGGCTAAGCGCAGCCCCCGGCAGGGCGCTCTGCACCCGTTGTGGGGGTTTGCACCCGGCGCGGGGGCTCACAGCGCCTCCGGGGCGGCAACTGTGCACCCGGTTGCGGGGGTTTGCACCCGGGACGGGGGCGCTGGGCCCCGATCCGACCGGCTCCGCCCCCGCGCCGGGTGCAAACCCCCGAACCGGGTGCAGACCTGCCCCGGAAACCGGCCGTTCCGCCCCCGCGAGCGGGTGCAAACCCCCGAACCGGGTGCAGCCCACCCCGCGCACCAGACGCTCGCCCCCGCGCCGCGTCGACGACTGATCCCCCGGCGCAGCGGGCTGAGGCCGCCCACACCGCTGGACCCGCCGGGCACTCGGGACGCGACCAAGGCACCAAGGCGGCCGCTCGCTGCACCCGCCGACACCGGAGCCCACCACACCCCGATTGCGATGAGCCGCGTTGGCTGCGTCCTCCTGACCGCCGGCCGTCAGCATCAGCATGATCGCCGCCGCCGTGAATCAGGCGTTCAGAGGCCCGGCTGCCGCTCAGCGGTCGCGCCCGGCGCCGGCCCGCTCCCGACGCACCGTCACCGGTCCTGCGCCCAGGCGCTGGCGATCGCGTCGCGGGTGTCCGGCAGTGTTGCCGGCAGCGTCTTCGTCCGTGCGATCACGGGCATGAAGTTGGCGTCGCCGCCCCACCGCGGCACGACGTGCTGATGGAGGTGGCCGGCGATCCCCGCTCCCCCGACAGCGCCCTGGTTCATGCCGATGTTGAAGCCGTGGGGCGCGAAGGCTCTGCGCAAGGCGCGAACAGCCCGCTGCGTGAACACGCCCACCTGCAACACTTCGTCCTGCTCGAGGTCCGCGTACTCGGCCACATGGCGGTACGGGCAGATCAACAGGTGGCCGGAGTTGTACGGGTACAGGTTCAGCACGGCGTAGACCAGAGATCCCCGTGCCACCACCAGGCCCGTCGGCATCGGGCAGTCCCGGGATGCGGCAGAACGGGCAGTCGTCGCCGGCCTCGGTGTGATCGGGCTTGTTCTCGCCCTTGATGTAGGCCATCCGATGCGGCGTCCACCGCCGATCGAGGCCGTCGTCCATGGCGGCCTCACGGGCGGGATCGCGGCTGCCCACGCCTGTCCCTGCCTCCCGCTCATCGCTGACCACAGCCGCTAAGGTACCCCGACGCGGTCGGGCGACGCCGGAATGGGACGGGTCCATTCAGGAATCCGCTATCGTCGCTACCGTGACGGCAGGCAATGGCGAGGCCACCGGCGAGGGCACCGGCGAGGAGGTGTCCCGCAACCGCTGGACCTTCCTCACCAATCATGCTCACGTGCTCGTCTGGATCAGCAACAACCCCCGCTCGCGCGTGCGCGACATCGCCGCCAGCGTGGGCATCACCGAGCGGGCAGCGCAGTCGATTCTGCGCGACCTCGAACATGACGGCTACGTCTCCAAGGAGCGCTTCGGCCGACGCAACACCTACACGGTCCACCCCGAACTGCCGTTGCGCCACCCCATCGAGGCGCACCACGCCGTGGGCGAGTTGCTGCGGCTGTTCCGGACCTGAGCGTGTGGAACTCGGCGCAGGTCAGGAACGTCGTTCCAGGGCGGCCTCCATGCCCTCGGTGACGCGTCGAAGGACCTCGAGCCGGGCCGTCAGTTTGTCGTTGGCCGCGATGATGTGCCACGGCGCCTCCGTCGAGGACGTCCGCAGGACCATCTGATCGACCGCCTGGGCGTAGTCGTCCCACTTCTCGCGGTTGCGGTAGTCCTCTTCGGTGATCTTGTGCTGCTTCTCCGGAGTCTCCTCGCGCGCCTGGAACCTGGCCAACTGCTCCTCCGGAGAGATGTGCAGCCAGAACTTGGCGACGTAGTAGCCGCGCTCGACGAGCTGCTCCTCGAAATCGTTGATCTCGTCGTAGGCGCGCTGCCACTCGGCGGCGTGGCGAATCCCTCGATGCGCTCCACGAGGACCCGCCCGTACCAGGTCCGGTCGAAGATGACGGCCTGACCGGCTCGCGGCAGATCCCGCCAGAACCGCCACAGGTAGTGGTACTTGCGCTCCTCCTCGGTCGGTGCCGCCACTGGAATGACCCGGTAGTCGCCGGCCTCCATCGCTTGTGTCAGCCGTCGGATTGCGCCGCCCTTGCCCGCCGCATCCCAGCCCTCGAAGGCCAGCACGGAGGTCATGCCGACGTCGCGGGCCTTCAGCGCCAGACCGTGCAGCTCGCGCTGCAGCTTGTTCAACTCCTTCTTGTAGGTGGCGCGATCTGTCGTGCGCGACAGGTCCACGCTGTCCAGCGCGGTGGACTGGTTGGCGCCCGGTGAGAACAGCTTCGGGCTGACCGAGGGTCCCGGCGAAGGCGTTTCGGCGAGCCGCGCGGTGATCGCGTTCAGGATGGTCCGGGCCACCGTGACGTCCCGATAGCGGGCATCGGTGGCCTCGACCACGGTCCAAGGCGCCCCGGGCGAGGATGTCGCCCGCAGCATCCGCTCCAACTTCCGGCCGCTCTCCTCCAGCAGGTCCAGCATCGCCCAGTCGCGCTGGTCCACCCGCCAGCCGCGCGCCTTGTCGGACTTGGCCTGCTTGATCCGCTTGCGCTGCACCTTCGGCGGCGTATGGAGGAAGACCTTGATCACGAGCGCGCCGTCCGCCACGAGAGCGTCTTGCAGATGCTCGAGGTGCCGCACTGCGAGGGCGAACTGCTCGTCGGGCAGTTCGCCAGCCATATTCTCGTTCAGCAGTCGCATGACCCCGCCGGCCAGCAGCGCGATGCGTCCTTTCGGGGCCATATTCCGCCACAGCCGCCAGTAGCGCGGGCGCATGGCCTCTTCCTCGGTGAAGGCGCCCATGACGTGGGTCTGGATATAGCGGGCATCCATCCACTCGTTGATGCGGTTCACCACGGCGTTGCCGGCGAGCCGATCATCGCCGGCGATGAGGACGATGACGGAAAAGTCGGCCGAGCGCAGATCGTATTGCGCGTTGACGAGATCGACCCGAAGCTGCGGCTCGATCTGCTTGAAGTCCTCCTTGCTGAGCTCGTTGCCCAGTTCTGCGACCTCAAGCATGATGGCACCTCCCGATCGACCCGGTCCGCGCACCCTATCGAAGTCGGACCTCTGTCGGCGGGCGACCGAAGGACCTGTCCCGAATGCCACGTCGGCGACCACGATGTCGGTATGAGCGGTGCAACCGTCACGGTGCACAACGGGCTCGCCATCTCGCGCGTCGGGTCCGGTGAGCCGCTGCTCGTGATGCCCTATCCGCACGCCTCGACCCGACGACCCATGAGCGAAGATCGGCTCGCCGAGGTCTTCGTATCTCGTGGGCGGGGCGTGATCACCTTCGACCCGCCCGGTGCCTACCGCTCGCAGCGACCCATGATCGGCGACCTCGCCGAGATGCTCGCCTGCGCCGAGGAGTCGCTGCGCGTGGCCGGAGCCGCGCCGCCTGTCGATGTCGCCGGCCACAGCATGGGCTCGCTGTGCGCGCTGGCGCTGGCGATCGAGCGGCCCGACCTGGTGCGGCGCCTGGTCCTGGTCGGTTCGTGCTCGGGTTTCGCCGCCGTCCGCCGCTGGAGCATCCCGCACAACTGGAGCCCGTGGCGCGACCGGCAGTGGTGGTTGGCCATGTGGCTCGGCGCGCGCCTGATGACCGGATCCGGGAGTCTCGCGGTGCACAAGCGACTGGACAACCTGGTGGAGGGGGCCAGTTTCGTCGATCAGCGGCTGGCGACCAGGGTGCCCATCGCGCCCGGTGACTGGCGCCGTCCCGCTCCGCCGAGGTCGGCATGGCTGCGCCACGTCCGCCGGGTCGAGTACGCCGCCCGCCTGTCCGAGGTGGCCGTGCCGGCCCTGGTGCTGGTCGGGCGTCACGACCCGCAGACACCCCTGCCGTGCTCGGCGGAACTGGTCGCCGGCATCCCCAACAGCCGCCTGGTCGTCTTCGAGCGCAGCGGGCATGCCCCCTTCCTCGAGGAACCGGAACGCTTCGCCGAGGTCGTGGGCCAGTTCCTGGCCGAGCGGCCTGAGCAGTGACCGGCTGGCATCGGCCTGCCGCTACCGCTGCGCGGCTTGCTCCTGCAGCAGTCGGCGGATCTGCTGCACCTCGGCAAGCAGCAGCGCCGAAGGGTCGTCGGCGGATGGTTGGGACCCGGCGTCGATGCCGCGCACGAGACCGGTCAGTTCGGCATGCAGATCGGCCCAGTGCGCCAGTCCGCTGAGCCGGCCCTCGTACCCGGTGGTGTTGGCCGACTGCCCGGCGGTTTGCACCAGGATCGTGCCGATGCCGAACCAGCGGTCGAGCAGGGATCGCTGGAGCCGGAAGTCGGTGACCATGCGCAGCGGGATGTTCTGGCGGGTCTTGGTGAGAATGCCCTTGTTCACCAGGACGGCGTCGTCGGTCACTTCGTAGGAGAGGTTGCGGATCCACAAGACAGTGACGGGGACCGCGACGACCCACATCACGACCAGCGCAGTAGCGACCGAGCTCCAGAGTATGGCGCCGACCCGTCCGGCGTCGGCAGGGTCGGCCCACAGCAGCACTGCGGCTTGCGCGATCCCGGCGGCCGCCAGGGCGAGCCCGGTGATGATGAGCAACGTCAGCCACACCTTGGTCCGCAGCCGGCGATCGGGAGTGATGTGCATCGCAACCTCCTCCTGCCCGACGCTAGGCGCGGACTCGCGCTGTGGTGCAGTGCCGAACGGCCCAGCGCCGCCAACCTCGCCGTTGCGGACAACGCGGGGGACCCGGGTCGCCGAAGGTGCTGCGGCGATCTTGACAACGCGGCCCGCCGAAGGGTCCAGGAGCACGGCATCCCCGTGACTGGTCGCGGCGCGGAAAGCACCGCTGAGCCGCACCGCGGCGCCGCTCAGTCGATGAGGATCCGCCCCCGCACCGCCGAGACGATCTCCGCGACGGCCTCCTCGATCGGGACGCCGTTCTTCTGCTCCCCGCTGCGGTAGCGGAACGACACCGCCCCGGCGCTGACGTCGTCGTCGCCGGCGAGCAGCATGTACGGAATCTTCTGCTTCTGCGCGGTCCGGATCTTCTTCTGCATCCGATCATCCGAGGCGTCCACCTCGACCCGCACCCCCTCGGCCCGCAGGCGCGCGGCGACCTCCTGCAAGTACGGCACATGGGCATCCGTGATCGGGATCCCCACGACCTGCACTGGCGCAAGCCACGGCGGGAACGCCCCGGCGTAGTGCTCGGTCAGGACACCGATGAACCGCTCGATCGAACCGAACAACGCGCGATGGATCATGATCGGCCGCTGCCGAGTCCCGTCGGGCGCCTGGTATTCCAACTCGAAGCGCTGCGGCAGCTGGAAGTCCAGCTGGATCGTCGACATCTGCCAGGTCCGTCCGATGGCGTCCTTGGCCTGCACCGAGATCTTCGGACCGTAGAAGGCGGCGCCCGCCGGGTCCGGCACCAACTCCAGGCCCGAGTCGCGAGCCGCCTGCGCCAACGCCTCGGTGGCCTCCTCCCATTCGGCCGGGTCGCCGACGAACTTGTCCGGGTCGCGGGTGGACAGCTCGAGGTAGAAGTCATCCATGCCGTAGTCGCGCAGCAGGTCCAGCACGAAGCCGAGCAGGGACTTCAACTCCTCATGCATCTGCTCGCGAGTGCAGTAGATGTGGGCGTCGTCCTGCGTCATCCCGCGCACCCGTGTCAGGCCCTGGATCACCCCGGACTTCTCGTAGCGGTAGACGCTGCCGAACTCGAACAATCGCAACGGCAGTTCGCGGTAGGAGCGACCGCGGCTGCGGTAGATGAGGTTGTGGAACGGGCAGTTCATCGGCTTGAGGTAGTAGTCCTGCCCCTGCCGCTTCACATGTCCGTCGGCGGCTCGCTCCTCATCGAGGTGCATCCTCGGGAACATGCCGTCGGCGTACCACTCCAGGTGCCCGGAGGTCTCGAACAGGGCGCCTTTGGTGATGTGCGGGGTGTAGACGAACTCGTAGCCGGAGGCCTCGTGCCGAACCCGGGAGTAGTCCTCCATCACCCGTCGCAGCACGCCGCCCTTGGGGTGGAAGACCGCCAGCCCCGATCCGATCTCCTCCGGGAAGGAGAACAGGTCGAGCTCGGCCCCGATCCGGCGATGGTCCCGGCGCTGCGCCTCGGCGAGGAAATCGAGGTGCCCCTGCAGATCCGCCTTGCTGGCCCACGCGGTGCCGTAGATGCGCTGCAAGTCCTCCTGCGACTGGTCGCCCAGCCAGTAGGCGGCGCTGGAGCGCATGACTTTGACGGCGTTGGCGGGGATGTACCGGGTGTGCGGAACGTGCGGACCGCGGCACAGGTCGTTCCACACGACGTCGCCGGTGCGCGACAGGTTGTCGTAGATCGTCAGCTCTGCGCCGCCGACCTCCATCACGTCGGCGCCCCCCTCACTGCCGATCAGTCGCAGTTTGTACCGCTCGTCGGCCAGTTCGCCGCGCGCCTCGTCCTCCGTCACCACTCTGCGCCGGAAGGACTGCCCGGACTTGATGATGGCGACCATCTTCTTCTCGACCGCCTTCAGGTCTTCCGCAGTGAACGGCGCTGGCGCGTCGAAGTCGTAGTAGAACCCGTCCTTGATGGGCGGCCCGATGCCCAGCATGGTTCCCGGATGCAACTCCTGGACCGCCTGCGCCATGACGTGCGCCGCCGAATGCCGCAGGACGAACAGTCCCTCCTGCGAATCGATCGGCACCGGCTCGACGAGGTCGCCCTCGGCCAGCGACGTCGCCAGATCGCGCAATTCCCCGTTGATGAGAGCGACGACGATGCCCCGATCGTCGCCGAAGAGATCCAGGGCGGTCGTGCCGTCAGCGATCTCGCGGGTTTCCTCGACGCCCTCGCGACTGATGATGATCTTGGACACGCTGCTGCTCCCGGCTGGACGGCTGTGGTTCGATGCTACTGCCGTCGCGTTCGCGGCTGCCTCAGGCAGGCCGATCCGTGGCCGGGCAGAACGCATCGGCCACCGCGGCCAGCACCTCGGGGTCATCGTTCCAGTACGGGTCGTCGGGCCGCGGATCATGCAGGACGATGTCGGTGATCCCCATCGCCTCGTACCGTGCCACGAAGTCGCGGAATGCCGACAGGCTGCGCAGGGGCCGATCCGCCCGATTGCTCACCAGCAGGATCCGGTCCAGTGCCGACGGGTCCCGGCCGACGGCACGGCACTGCTGCTCGAGCTCGCCGATCTGGTGTGCGACGGCCGTGGCAAGGCTGCGTGGGGTCGGGCGCAGGGTCCGCCGGGTCCCCGTACGTGATCCAGGCGTCCCCGAACCGCGCGGCGAGGCCGATCGTCCGCGGCCCCCCAGCCGCGACTGCCAGCGGGATGCGCGGCCGTTGCACACAGCCCGGCAGCATCCGCGCATCATCGACCGGGTAGCGGCCATTCGCCGAGGAGTACGCGTCATTGCGCAGCAGACCGTCGACCACCTCCAGGAAGTCCGCGAGCCGGTCGGTCCGCTCGGCAGGTCGCAGCACGGGCTGGCCGAGGACGGTGGCGTCGAATCCGGTGCCGCCCGCCCCGATGCCCAACGTCAGCCGGCCCTCGCTGAGGTGGTCCAGGGTCATGGACTCCTTGGCAAGGGTGACCGGGTGCCGGAAGTTCGGCGACGCCACCAGCGTGCCCAACCGGACGCGCCGGGTCGAAACGGCCAGACCGGCGAGCCACGGGATGGCGGCATGCCAGGGCTGATCCCGATAGCGCTGCCATGAGAGGTGGTCATAGGTCCACAAGTGGTCGAAGCCCATGGACTCCAACTGCTGGGCCCGCCCGAGCGTGCGCGGCCAGGGGTCAGTGGGGATCAGGACCAGTCCGAGACGCATGGTCCGAGCATGCCGCCCCATGGATGCGTGGCGTGGCCTATCGCCAAGGCGGCTCGGTGAGTCGAGTGAAATCCCTTGCAGCACAAGAGATTTCGGGCGTGGGCGATACTGGATTCGAACCAGTGACCTCTCGCGTGTGAGGCGAGCGCTCTAACCACTGAGCTAATCGCCCGATCGGGCTGCTCCAGGATAGCGCATAGCGACCGCGCCCGGACGCCGGCCGGGCGCCTACCAGGGCACCGTCCACCCGTACTGCGTGAGGTACCACACTCCGAAGGCCGCGGCCCCAACGGAGGCGGCCACCGTTGCCGACGTCATGGCGATCCGCTGGCGCCGAGAGAACCGGCGCATGCGCGCCGCCTCCGCACGCACTCGACGGCGTACCGGTGCCAGGAGTCGGTTGGCCCAGGTGTACTCCGTGGCAAGGATCGCCAGACCCAAGAGGATGGAGCCCCAGCCGGGCCCAGGCAGCACCAGGAGGGCCACGCCAACGCAGATCAGCGTCAACCCCACCAGCAGCACCAGCGCTCGCCAGGTGACGTTGATCACCGTGTTCTGCCGCGGGTCCCGACGGGCGTGGAACCGCTGCGGAACGGCCCTGCCGATTCCGGACTCCACCGAATCCACGAAGTCCTCGGTCCGCTCCCCGAATCGTTCCAGTCGAGGACCGGAGTCCCGTCCCCGCCTCGCGCCCGGGTCTGCGCCGCTGGCGCCGCGGCCCCGTTCCTCCGCACGGGTGAACCGGCGCTGCGCCGCGAGGGGGTTGGTCGGATTCGAGCGCTGTGCTGGGTCATCATGGGAGGTGTGGTCGCGATCCTGCCCGCGGGGTTGCGGCGCAATGGGGGAGCCGTGATCACCAGTTTGGCCCGGATTCGATCGGCCCGAGGGAGTCGGCGCGCCCTCGTGCTGCCCGCTGGCAGCAGAGAAGGCCCGGGTCGCGTCCACACATTCAACGGTACGCGGGTGTTTGAAGTGGTGTCAGCAGGGCAAGACAGGGGCGAGGGAAGGAGAGTTGATGGCGACCACTACGCCCAACGCTGACCACGTCACCCGGGTCATCGACATGAGGATTCTCATCGAGCCTGCCGGTTCGGTGGCGATGCCATGCACGCTGCACTACACGGTGACGGATCCGTTCGCCGTCAGCGCCACATTCCACTCCGCCGAAGGCAGCGTCACCTGGGTCTTCAGCCGGGAACTGCTGCTCGCCGGGCTGCACGGCCGCTCGGGCGATGGCGATATCCGCATCGAGCCCATGCATCGCACGTCGCGGTCGATTATCCGCTTCGAGCTGTCCTCGCCCAGCGGACGCGCAGTCCTGGAGGGCCCGCTCGACCAGGCCAAGCAGTTCGCCGATCAGACCATCGCGCTGCTGCCGCCCGGCTTCGAGTGGCAGTACCTGAGCTTCGACGAGGCGCTGTCGGCTCTGCTGGGCGACAGTTCGACAGAGCGCCGCACCGACCTCCCCGAGAACTAGGGATCCGGCTCATCCAGCGCCCGTTGGAGGAATTGCCCCGCGAGCACAGCGCTGTGGGCCACACCGCGCACCACGCGAACGTCCACTCGGTCAACCGGGTGGACGTTCCGCGTTGAGGAGGTCAGGAAGACCTCCTCAACGCGCTCGAGGTCACCGGGGTCGAGGTCGCGCTCCTGGGCGCCGAACCACTCCACCACCAGGCCGCGCGTGATGCCCGCCAGGCACCCACTCTCCAACGGCGGGGTGATCGGATGGCCGTCGATGATGACGAAGACGTTGGATCCGGTCCCCTCGCACACCTTTCCTGCAGTATTGAGCAGCAGCGCTTCCGATGCACCCGCCGCCCTCGCGTAGGACAGGGCGACGGCGTTCTCTGCGTACGACGTCGACTTCACCCCTGCCAACGGGCTGTGCTCATTGCGTCGCCACGGGGCGAGCACGACGCTGGTGGTGGCGGGCCATGGGCTGCCCGGAGCCGCTGCGGCGATCAGCGTCACGGGGCCTTCTCCCCGCTCGCTGCCCAGCGGCCCCGGGCCCGAGGTATAGGTCACGCGCAGCCGTGCATGATCATCCAGCTCGGATCGATTCGCGGCCACCGCGTCAGCCATGGCGGCGGCGACCAGGTCCGCATCGGGCACCGGCAGACCGAGGCTGCGAGCCGAGTGTTGCAGCCGGGCGATATGCCGGGTGGGCGCGAAGGGCTCGCCCCGCAGGAGGCGCAACGTTTCGAAGACCCCGTCCCCAACGGTGAGCCCGTGATCGAACACCGACACCTTGGCCTGATCGACCGGTATCACTCGTCCGTTCATCCACACGCGCATGGCTCAACGCTAGGGTGCCGCGATGGCCAGGAGGCCAGGAATGCGGGGGCGTGTCAGCCGGGGAAGGAACCGGCCGCCACGTCGAGCAGATGCGCGGCCTTCAGCTCCGTCTCCTGCCATTCGCGGGCTGGGTGGCTCCCCCACGTAATGCCGGCCCCGGTTCCGAATCGCAGCACCCCGTCCTCCCCCGACCAGAACGTACGGATGCCGACTGCCAGCTGGGCGGCCCTGGTATCGGCGTCCACCCAGCCGACCGCACCGCAGTACGGCCCACGGGGCACCGGCTCGATCGACCGCAGGATCTGCACTGCACTGGCCTTGGGGGCGCCACTGACGGAACCCGGCGGCATCACCGCGCGCAGCACCTCAGGCCAGCCGATGCCGCTGCGAAGGGATCCGGCGATCTCGGAGACCAGGTGGACCAGTCCTGGGTGCTGCTCCTGCGCCAGCAGTCGCGGCACGTGCACCGATCCGGTTCGGCAGATGCGGGACAGGTCATTGCGCATGAGATCGACGATCATGACGTTCTCAGCCTCGTCCTTCGCCAGCAGATCGGCTGGTCGTCGCCCGGTGCCCTTGATCGGTCCGGTGCGCACCCGATCACCGCGTCGCTGCAGGAACAGCTCCGGAGACGCGGTCGCCAGTTGCAGCCCCGGCAGGCGCAGGAAGCCTTCGTAGGGCGCCGGGTTGCGGGCTGCCAGCAGGGCATGCAGGCCACCGAGGTCTGCTTGGCCAACGTCCGGCAGGTCGCACGTGAGGATGCGGCACACGTTGGCCTGGTAGATGTCGCCGCGGCCGATCCGGTCCTTCACCGACTCCACTGCGGTCTCGTAGGCCTGCCGCTCCAGCGACGAGACGCCAAGCGTCGGCGCGCGGGCCGCGCCAGGGACCAGCCACGGCGGACGGCGGCCCCGGGCGCCAGGTCCGAAATCGCGCCGCGGTGATGCGACCCTCGTATGTCGCGACCACCGCCCAACGCCCCTCGGAATCCAGCGCGGACGGATCGTCGGTGCAGTCCATCATGTCCTCGGCGACCAGGCCGGAGAACCGGGCGCAGTAACGCTGGCCCGATGGGAGCTGCATCGCGGTCACACTCGCGATCATGCCGATTCCGCCGCCACGATGATCGGGGGTACCCGGCTTTGTGGCAGCGGGCCAGGTTCGGCTATGGTTGTCCCCGATGCGATAGAGCATCAACGCGGACGTGGCTCAGTTGGTAGAGCATCACCTTGCCAAGGTGAGGGTCGCGGGTTCGAATCCCGTCGTCCGCTCGAACGGCCTCGTACACCTGGGTACTGCTCCCGGGAGCGGGACGGTCTCCGGTGGCGTGGCCGAGAGGCGAGGCAACGGACTGCAAATCCGTTTACACGGGTTCAAATCCCGTCGCCACCTCCACACCGGGCGATTGGCGCAGTGGCTAGCGCGCTTCCTTGACACGGAAGAGGTCACAGGTTCGATCCCTGTATCGCCCACACATGCAGTACGCAGACCGCGCGTGGCACCGCGACCGTCCGCTCAGACGCCCAGCCATGGAACCCCCGCAACGACGACGTACGCGCTCCGCCAACCTGCTCCCGCTACGCTAGTCTCGGATCGTGCGCGCTGAGCAGGCCACTCCCGATGCGGATACCGGCCACGGGGCGGAAGCGCCGGCCGCTCATGTTTCGCGTTGGCCACGCGGACACGCCGCCGATGAGGCGATCTTCCGCCGCGTCGCCGAAGTGCACTCCCCCGCGCTGGACCGGTTGCTGCCGAGGCTGTCCTTGGTCGCCTCCTACTCCGTCCTCTGGATCGGGACCGCCGCAGTGATCGCTGCCGTGGGCGGCCCGCGCGGGCGGCGCGTCGCCGTGACCGGCCTGGGTGCCGTGGCGGTGACCTCTGCCGTGGCCAACATCGCTGGGAAGGGCCTGACCCGGCGGGTGCGACCTACCATCGAGGTTCCCATCGCTCGGCGGCTGAGGCAGCCGACCTCGTCCTCGTTCCCTTCCGGCCATACCGCCTCGGCTGCGGCGTTCTCCGGAGTCGTGGGGCGCGAGATTCCGGCTCTCTGGCTGCCGCTCAACGCCACCGCCGCTGCCGTGGGGTTCTCGCGGGTCTACACCGGCGTGCACTACCCGGGCGATGTCGCGGTCGGCTGGCTGCTCGGCAAGTCGGTGGCAGGCGGCGCCCGGCGCGTGTTGCGGCGCTTCGAGGCGCGGTCCGGCTCGTCGGGACCAGCCAGACCAGCAGCCGCTAGCTGACGCGGTTCCGACGCTGATGGGCCTGATACGGCTCGATCCCCGCGGCGACGCGGAACAGGTCGGCAGCGCCGAACGCTCGGGCGCGCCGACGCTCGGCCGCTTCGAGGTTGCCTTCCGGGACGTACATGCGCAGTCCGCCGGGGTGGATCGTGAAGCGCAGGGGCGTGGGGAACTGCAGCGCCTCGCCATCCACACCCAAGTACGCTGATCCGGAGCGGGACCGGACTTCGAAGTCGGTCGCCGTGAACTCGTACCAGAAGCGGCTGATGTTGCGCAGCCCCAGCGCCGACAGTGTGACCAGGGCGGCCGCCTGACCCCCGGTGCGGGTGGACACCGCGAACACCCCGAGCCGACCCGTATCGAGTTGGCGTCGCTGAGCGGCGTCCGGATTGACCTCGAGCACATACGGGTTGTTCGACACCATGATGAGGAAGGCGCCGTCGACCTCGCGGGCCGCGGGCGAGGTGTACTGCAGATCGAAGGTCTCCCCCCGCCGGCCGAGCGCACGGCGCACATGCTGCTCGACGACCTCGACCTTGGCATCGCGGTAGTCGTCGGACTGCACGATCTCGGCGTAGACGCCGAGCGAGACGTTGTTGACGAACAGTCGGTCGTTGACGGTGGCGTAGTCGACCCGCCGCTCGACCGCATCCCGGAACGCCGCCAAGGCTGGCCGGGGGTCGTCCCGGTCGAGCCCGAGGTCGTGCGCGAAATGGTTGCGCGTACCCGCAGGAACACAGATGAAGGGGAGGTCGTGCTCGATGGCCACCGACGCCACCAGCGCCTGCGACCCGTCGCCGCCGGCCATTCCGAGGCAATCGGCGCCGCCGGCGACCGCCTGCCGCGTGAGCTGTTCCAGATCCAAGCCGTGGTCGAGCATGACCACCTCGACACCGAGCCGGGCCGCTGCATCGGCGAGCCCGAACTTGTCGACCTTCCCCCCGCCGGACCACGGGTTGCACAGCAGCACCGGTCGACTCGGCTGCCGACCGACTTGGATCCTGCCGTCGGGTGCCTTCGGAACCGGACGAAGGAGGCTGTACCGGGCCAGGGCCAGGGTCGCTGCGAGGATCCCCAGAATGGCGACGAGCCGCGCCATCCAGTGCTCCGGCTGGGTGATCGTCGTGCCGAGGGCGACGGCCAGCATGATGAACCCTGCCAGGCTGCCGAAGACGCCCAGCCACCGCCGCAGCCCGTACTCTGTCACCGCCCACCACGCTGCCCCGACTCCGATCCCGAGCCCGATCAGTGCCAGCACCAGGGACACAGCATTGCGGTAGACCGCGAAGACGACGAAGAGCACCGCCAACGCTAGGAGCGGGAGGGTAAGGATGGCGGCCACCCTCCGGGACGGGGTGATTGCCTCCATGGACGGAGCGTAGCGATGCGACGATCCGGCATGGCGGCCGAGCCCGGTTCCGTGCGGGTGGCGCGCTGCTGGCCTTCCACTGCGGCGAACAGCGCGTCGATCCACTCCGACGGGGGTGCACCGACAAGAATCCAGACCCCAGCTGCCGCAACCCCCATTGCCCCGGCTCGCTCCAGCCGGACGAGCCGGCCCTGGTGGGTGCTGCGCCGCGACGCCTCATGGCTGTGGCACCGAGATGACACCGCCGTGTGGGACCTCAGTCCCTGGCACTGCGTGACCCGGCCGCGATAGGCGTGGATGGACGACCGAGGAGGTGTGCCTCGACCATGAACGACCTGTCATCGGCGACAGCACCCGAGCCGACCGCAGCCGACTACCGGGTCACTCGAAGAGTCCTGATCATCGTCGGGGCGATCACCGCCTTGCTCGGCGTGTTCATCCTCCTCGGACCCGACGATGCATCCATCGGCGTGGGGGGCACCGTCTCGTGGGAGATCGAAGAGATCGGGGCGACCTGGGGCTATGGGCTGCTGCTGGCAGGTGGCGTGCTGCTCGCGGGCGGCCTGGTGCTGGTCGCACGCTCCCGGCGGCTGCCCAAACCCGCAGAGCAATCGGCCACCGGCTGGCACGACGTCATCGCGCATGCGTCGGTGTTCCTGATCGTCAACAGTTTCGTATGGATGCAAGACCTCGCCATCGGGGGCGGTATCGACTACGCGTACTGGATCACCGTGCCGTGGGGCGTGGGGCTGCTGCTGCACATCGTTGCCCAGGCGTCCACGGATCGTTGAGCGCTGCGCCTGGGCAGGTCGGAAGCCCGATGGAGGGGCTGGCTGAGCCCCGTGCGAGCTCTGCGGGCGCCGCGCATCCACATGCACCCGGAACCGTCATGGCCAACGGGAGGCCAAGTGAGGAGTCTGATCGGCATCATCGAGCCGCGTCGCGACAGGAGTTCGGCCGCCGTGCCACCCGACATACCGATCGTCGGCGAGCGGTGTCACGCCCGGCTGGGGCTGCATCACAGCGCGATTTGGACACCTCTCGCAAGCACCGCCGATGCGTAGACTGGGCGCGTGCTTCGCATCGACGCCATCGGGGAGAGCGACTGCGAGGCGATCGAGCCCGGGCTGCTGGCCCAGCCCGTCAACGCGCTGTCCAGCCTCAGCTATGTGGCGGCCGGCGCCATCGTGCTGGCCATGCTCACGCCGCAGCAACGGCGTGGCGCAGGCGGGCTCTACGCCCTGCTACTCGCAGTGATCGGAGTGGGCAGCGTCATCTTCCACGGCCCGCAGACTGCAGGCGCGAAGATTTTCCACGACGCGCCGATCGCGGCGCTGCTGGTCCTGATCGCCGTGATTATCGGCGCGCGGTGGCGCGGGGGACGGCAGATCTTTCCCGGTGCCACGCGGCGCAGGGTGATCTCGCTGGCCGTGATCGGCGGCTTGGCCGGCCTCTCGTTCCTGGGGGGACGCACCGGCTCACCGGTGTGCGACCCGGACAGCCCCCTGCAGCCCCACGGCGGCTGGCACGTGCTGACCAGCGTGGGATTCGTCCTCGTGGCGGCATTGTTGTTCCGTCCGCCGCTGCAGCCCCAGCCGGTAGCCTTGCCGGAGTCTCAGGAGGGGCGGTCCGCATGACAAGCCGAGGCGTGGTGATCCGCCGGTTGGCGCGGGTGATGGGCAACTTGGTGTACCGGGAGATCGACGTCTATGCGGACCCATCGATCGGCGCGACCGGCGGCCCGGCCATCGCCGTTGCCAATCACTTCGGCGGTCTCGCCGACGGCATCCTCCTCGTCGACGTCATGCCGCGGATGCCGCGAGTCGTGGCGCGCGACGTCATCTTCAAGATTCCCGTGGTCGGCCAAATCGCCAGCGCGGCGGGCGGCATCCCCGTGCACCGTCGGGCGGACAAGGGTGCCGGCAGCAACGACGACATGTTCGCCTCCTGCTACGACGCGCTCGCGCAGGACGAACTCATCCTCATCTTCCCCGAAGGCGTCACGCAGGACGTGCCGCACATCGCACCGGTCAAGACCGGCGCGGCCCGGATCGCCCTGGGCGCCCAGGCCTCGGGCGTCAGCGGGATCCGGATCATCCCGGTCGGCGTGCACTACGAGGCCAAGGCGATCTTCCGCAGCCGAGTGCTCGTGCACGTCGGCGCGCCGCTGTCGCTGGACGAGTGGACGGCCGCGCACGGCGCGCACGGCGGTGCCGATGATCGGGATGCGGTGTCCGCTCTCACCGACGAGATCACCGCGCGGCTGCGGCACGCAGCACCGGACTACCCCGATTGGCCCTCCGCCCACGCCTACGCCTCGGCCGCCGAGATCCCGCTGCACGACGTGGACAACCGGTTGATGCCATTGCGCTACGGCAACGTGTCGCTGTTGGCCGAGCAACTGCGAGAAGCCGACAGCGATGGTGAGGTGCTAGCGCGCGCCACGTCGTACCGGCAGGCGCTGGCCGAGAGCGGGGCGACCGATGTCGGGCTTGCGCGGCACGGCAAGGCGGGGGCCGCCGCCCAGGCACAGTCCGGCTTCCGCGATGTCCTGCTGAGCCTGCTGCTGCTGCCCTACGCGTTGGTGGGTGCCCTGATCGGCCTGCTTCCGTGGCTGCTGGTGCAAGCCGTTCGGCTGCTGCCGGCCGCGCCGGCGGTGCGGGCCACGCTCACCCCTGCCGTGGCCACACTGGCGTTCGGCGCCGAGTGGGCCTGGTTGGTGTGGCAGGCCTCCAGCCGAGCGGGACCGGACGGCGCGAGCCTGGCCCTCCTGCTGACCCCATTCTTCCTGGTGACCACCGTGTTCGTGGCAGAGCGGCTGTCGCTGGCCTGGCGGCGGCGTCGAGCCACCCGGCTACCCGACGCCGCGAAAGTCGCCGAACTCCAGCAGCAGCGCAACGCGCTGGCAGAGGTGATCTGGGGGCGCTGGTGGAACTGATCTTCATCACCGTCCCACTTGCCCTGGTGTGGATCGCCACGCTGTTCGACCTGGCGGTTCGGGGCGACCTCAGCGGCGGTCAGAAGGTGCTGTGGGCGGTTGCGGTCACGCTGTTGTGGCCGGCGATCATCGCCTACCTGCTGCTGCGGCCGGTCTATGGCCGGATCACCGACCCCGATGAGGTCCGCGGTGCCCCGCGCGGGCCGCGCGACGAACTCGTGGCGGCGGTCATGGATCACGCGGGGGGCCGGCTGGACACGACACAGTTCCAAGAACGGACCGCGGCGCTGCTGCGCAGCCCCGAACAGGACTGAGCCGCTCAGCCCTCCCCGTGCCGGGCCAGTCCGGCGGCCTCGCGAGCCAGCGCGATGAGGCGGGACGTGGCGCGGAAGTACTTCTTCCGATAGCCGCCGGCCAGCAGTTCCGGCGTGAAGACCTCGTTCAGCGGCGTGCCGCTGGCGACCACGGGGACGTCGCGGTCGTACAGCCGGTCGGCCAACACCACCAGGCGAAGCGCTGCGGCCTGGTCGGACACCGGGTGCACGTCCAGCAGGTGCACCGCGGAGACACCCTCGATCAGTTGTCCGTACCTGGACGGGTGCACCCGCGCCAGATGCGCCAACAGGTCGTCGAACCGGTCCACCGTTGCGGCATCGTCGGTCGGGGTCGCGGCCGCCGCAGCCGAGCTCGGTGGAGGGGGCCCCGGGAGGCCGCGATGACGGTAGTCCGGGCCGTCGATGCGGTAGACGTCGAAGTGCGCGGACAGTCCCTGGATCTCCCGCAGGAAGTCCTCCGCCGCGAAGCGCCCCTCGCCCAATCGGTCCGGCAGCGTGTTCGACGTGGCGGCCAGTCGAACTCCCTGCTCGACCAGTCGACCCAGCAGCGTGGACATCAGGACCGTGTCGCCCGGGTCGTCCAATTCGAACTCGTCGATGCAGACCAGCCGGTAGGCAGCCAGCGCCTCCACCGTGCGGGAGAACCCGAGCGCCCCCACCAGATGCGTGTACTCCACGAACGTGCCGAAGGCGACGGGGCCCGGGGCGGCGTGGGCCAGCGAGGCAAGCAGGTGCGTCTTGCCGACGCCGAAGCCGCCGTCCATGTAGATGCCCGGCCTCGCCTCCGGCGGCGCTCCCCGACGGAACCTGCGGCGCCGGGGCTCCGGCCGGCGCAGGCGTGCCGCGAACGCCTCCAGGCCCGCGACGGCCGCCGCCTGGGTGGGGTGTTCCGGACTGGGCAGATAGGTCGCGAATCGGACGTCGGCGAACCGGGGCGGCGGCACAAAGCCGGCGAGCAACTCCTGCGGCGACGCGGTTGGGCTCCGGTCGGCAAGTCGCTGCACCGCTCCAGGGTATCGGGCTGCCGGACCGGGCAGTGCCTGACAGGATCGGCAGATGCAACTGCTTCAGGAAGCCGGTGGTGACACCTCGGACCAGCAACTCGCGCAGTGGTACGCCTTCCAGGAGGGCGTCCGGACCAACATGGTGATGAGCGCCGATGGCGGCGCGATCGGCTCCGAAGGACTCTCCGGCAGCCTCTCCGGGGTCGCCGACCGGCGCGTGCTGGGCATCTTGCGGGGGGTCGCCGACGCGGTCATGGTCGCCGCCGGGACGGTGCGCGCCGAGGGCTACGACCCGATTCGCGCCAGGGAGTCGCTGCAACCGCATCGCCGCGAGGCCGGCATGGCCGAGCACCCCGTCCTGGTCGTCGTCACGCGCACCCCGACGCTGGATCCAGGCCTGGCGATGTTCACCGAGGCGCCGATCCGGCCCATCGTGGTGTGCGCCGAGGACAATGGATCGCTGTCCGGCGTCGCCGACACGATCGAGTGCCCCAACGGGGACGGGGGTGTCGATCTCGCCGAGGCCAGGGCGAAACTCCGTCTCCGGGGGCTGCAGCGAATCCAGTGCGAGGGCGGGCCGCACCTCAACGGCGCGCTGCTCGCCGCCGACCTGATCGACGAGTTCTGCATCACCATCTCCCCCACCCTTCTCGGCGGCGACGCCAAGCGGCCTGTGGTGGGTCCGGAGGCACCGAGCGGATTCCACCTCGTCGGCGCGCTCCGCGATGACGACTTCGTCTTCCTGCGCTACCGCAGGGCGGACCGGTGAACCGGTTGCCGTTCGAGCCGGGCGTTCCGCCGATGCTGGCCAAACCGATCGGCAACACCGTGCCGGACCCGGACTCGGTTCCCGGGGGGTTGCTGTTCGAACCCAAATGGGACGGCTTCCGGATCCTGGTCTACCGCGATGAGGGCGACCGGGTGGTGCTGCAGCCGCGACGAGCGGGAGACCTTGCCTACGCGTTCCCCGAGGTCGTTGAACAGGCCCGCCAGCAGTTGGACCCCGGCACGGTCGTGGACGGCGAACTGGTCAGCGCCCACGATGGCCGGCTGTGGTTCGAGGAGCTCGGACTTCGGCTGCGCCCGCGCAGTGAGGCCGGCGGCTGGAAGATCGCCGAACTGGCGCAGCAGTATCCGGCTTCGTTGGTCGCCTTCGACGTGCTGGCGGTGCGCGGGGAGGACCTGCGCACCGCCCCGAACAGCGACCGGCGCCGTGCCCTGGAGGCGCTCAGCGCTGATTGGCATCCGCCGTTCCACTGTTCACCTGCCACTCGCGATCGCGCACTGGCGCAGCACTGGTTCGACGTCTTCGAGGGGGCGGGTCTCGACGGAGTGATCGCGCGGCCGCTGGCAGCGCCCTACGAACCGGGCAAGCGGACCCTGCTGAAGGTGAAGCATGCCCGCACCGCCGACGTCGTGGTCGCCGGATGGCGGCCGTACAAGACGCCGGGTCCGGACGGGCAACCCGTCGTGGGGTCGCTGCTGCTGGGGCTGTATGACGAAGGCGCGGCGCTGCACCATGTCGGCGTTGCCTCATCGTTCAGCGCCCGACGGCGCGCGGACCTGGTCCATGAGTTGGCCCCCTACGCCGACCCGGACCCGAGCCGGCATCCGTGGCACTCGTGGCTGGCCACGTCAGACACCCCGTCAGCCCGGGTGCCCGGCGCCCCATCCCGCTGGAGCGGCGGCAAGGACCTGTCGTGGATCCCGCTGCGCGCAGACCTGGTCGCCGAGGTCGGCTACGACCACATGGAGGGCGACCGGTTCCGGCATGTGGCGTCCTTCAAGCGCTGGCGGCCCGACCGCGCCCCGGCATCGTGCACCTACACGCAACTCGACCGCCCCGTCCGGTTCGACCTGGCCGAGGTGTTGGGCTGATCCGCATCGGGTGCGGCTGCCGCTCCTGGACCGCCAACCGCTGCTCGCTGGGCCACGACGAGGAGGCCGTCAGCATGATGCTGGGCGGTGTCGTCCTGGGCGGTCGGACGCCGGCGCACCTGGCGGCCGACTTCGATGCCGACCGCGACCGATCCCGCCGCGTAGAGCCCGCCCAACGGGGCGACCGAGCACTGACGCAGCGCCTCGCAGAGCATTCAGTGCGGCCGCCGTCCATTTCCGGCGACCCCGTGCGGGCCGTCGCTGGACTACAGCAGCCGGCGGCTATCCCCACGGGACCGTGCCGGTCATCACCGCTGTCGCCCCGGCGGGGCACAATCGCTGCATGCACCCTGCGCCGACCGCCACGCGTCATCCGGAGCAGGTGCTCCGCGACGTCTTCGGGTACGACCAGTTCCGCGGCCAGCAGGCCAGCATTATCGACCGGCTCGTCGCTGGCAGCGACGCGCTGGTCCTGATGCCGACCGGGGGCGGCAAGTCGCTGTGCTACCAGATCCCGGCCCTGGTCCGCTCCGGGACCGGAGTCGTCGTCTCGCCGCTCATCGCGCTCATGCACGATCAGGTCGAGGCACTGCGACTCCTCGGCGTTCGTGCCGCCTACCTCAACTCCAGCCTGGACGCCGCGGCTGCTGCCGAGGTGCAGCGGAACCTGCGCGCCGGCGAGATCGACCTGGTCTACGTGGCGCCGGAGCGACTGCTCTCCGCCGGATTCCTGGAGTCCCTGCATCGTCTGCACGACAGCCACGGCCTGGCCCTGTTCGCCATCGACGAGGCGCACTGCGTCTCCCAATGGGGCCATGACTTCCGGCCGGAGTACTTGGGCCTTGCGGTCCTGGCCGAGCAGTTCCCCGACGTGCCCCGCATCGCGCTGACGGCCACCGCCGACGCGGCTACGCGGCAGGAAATGCGGGAGCGGCTCGCGCTCGGCGACGCACAGGAGTTCGTGTCGAGTTTCGACCGCCCCAACATCCGCTACACGGTGGTGGAGAAGGACGACGCCCGGCGCCAGCTGGGAACGTTCCTGCAAGGCTTCACCGGGGCCTCGGGCATCGTCTACTGCGCCTCCCGGAAGAAGGTGGAGCAGACCGCGAGCTGGCTGGCCGACCAGGGCCTCACCGCGCTGGCTTACCACGCTGGCATGGACGCGACGGCCCGGCGTGCGGTGCAGGACCGCTTCCAGCGCGAGGACGGGGTCGTGGTGGTGGCAACGATCGCCTTCGGCATGGGCATCGACAAACCCGACGTCCGGTTCGTCGCGCACCTGGACCTGCCCAAGAGCATCGAGGCCTACTACCAGGAGACCGGCCGCGCCGGCAGGGATGGTGAGCCGGCGGAGGCGTGGATGGCCTACGGCCTGGCCGACGTGATCACGCAGCGATCGTGGATCGACGCATCACAGGCCCCGCCGGAGGTTCGCCGGGTGGAGTCGGCGAAGCTCGATGCGCTCCTCGGGTACTGCGAGACGCCTTCCTGCCGCCGTGTGGTCCTGCTGGAGTACTTCGGGGAACAGGCCGCGCCGTGCGGCAACTGCGACACCTGTCTGGCGCCGCCGCAGTTGTGGGACGCGACGGTCCCCGCGCAGAAGTTCCTGTCGGGCGTGATCCGTACCGGGCAGCGGTTTGGCGCCGGGCACATCATCGACCTGCTGCAGGGCCGACAGACCGAGCGCATGGCCGCGCTGCACCATGACGCACTGCCGACGTTCGGTGTCGGAACCGACATCGATGAGCGCACCTGGCGCAGCATCGCGCGTCAACTGGTGGCCCAGGGTCTCCTGGCGCCGGACGCGCACGGCGGGCTCCGCGTCACCGAGCAGGCGGACGCAGTGCTGCGCGGACAGCACCGGTTGGAGTTGCGGCGCATGGCACCGAGGGCGCGGCGGGAGCGAACCGCGCCGCGCGAGGCGCGCGAGGTTGTCGCGCTTGACGACGCGGCGACATCCCTGTTCGAGCAGTTGCGGGCAGAGCGGCGGACGATGGCGGAAGAGCAGGGTGTCCCCGCCTACGTGGTGCTCCACGATGCGACGCTGCGGGAGATCGCTGCCCGCCGCCCCGGCTCACTGGATCAGTTGCTCGAAGTGCCCGGTATCGGCGCAGCCAAGGCCGATCGGTACGGCGAGCGCATCCTCGCCGTGGTCGGATCCGCCGCGCGCACCTGAGGCTGCCGATCGTGGGCCGCGCGCACCAGACTGCGGGTGGGAACACCGGACGGCCTCATCCGGCAGCCGTGCGAACTCGGCAACAGCGCTCCTGACGGCATCTTCGTGGCAGCCGCGCCCGCTGCGACGCCTGCTGAAGGCAGCTCATCGCAATCGGCAGCGTGGTGCGCTCCGGTGGCTGCGGGTGGAATGCGTGCGCCACCGGGGCCCCGGCCGCCGACCGCGCCCTGCGGGTCCAGCTGCGCGGGCGGCCCGAGCCCTCTGCGCGGGGGGACGTCTGCACCCGGTTCTGGTGCGTTGGCGTTCGGTGCGATCGGGGGGCTTATCTGCACCCGGTTCGGGGGTTTGCACCCGCCGCGGGGGCTGTACCGGCCGGATCGGGGGCGTATCTGCACCCGGTTCGGGGGTTTGCACCCGCCGCGGGGGCGGAACCGGCCGGATCGGGGCCGCATAGCCCCCGTCCCGGGTGCATACCCCCATGCCGGGTGCACAGTTGCCGCTCCGGAGCGCCGCAGAGCCCCCGCCCCGGGTGCAAACCCCCGCAACGGGTGCAGAGTCGCTCAACCGGGGGCGCCCTCAGCCCCCCGCAGTGGGCGCCGACACCCGCAGGAAGCGCATTAGGGCGCCCACCCCAGCCACCGGCCGACAGCAGAACACCCCGGATCGCGATGAGCCCCATTGCCCGCCCGCGCGTGCCGACTCATCGTCACTACCGCGGGCGTAGGGTCAGACCGGGTTCTCGAGGGAAGGACGAGCAATGTTCGGTATCGGCGGATTCACAGGGGGCAAGTCGGGCGGCCCGAAGTATCAGATCGAGGTCAACGAAGGATCGGTCAATATGGGCCGCTTCGAGAAGGTGGCCAACGACCGGGCCGACAACGGCTACCGGATGGCCCACCTGATCGAGCAGGACGGCAACACCGTCGTGGTCTGGGAACGCGTGAACTGACCCGGCACCACCCGCGGCCCGGCGGTCAGCGATCGTGGTCTGGGAACGCGTGAACCGACCGGGCACCACCCGCGGCCCGGCCGTCAGCGATCGCGGTCTCGGCTCGGCTGCACGCGTTTCGGCTCCCCGGGCATCTTCGGGTAGTCCGGCGGGTAGGGCAGGTCGCCGAGCCCATGGTCCTGCTCGTCGCGCTCGAACCACTCCAGCACCGGCGACAGGTCGTGCGCCACGTCATCGATGGCTTCGTGCGGATCACCGACCTCGGCGTAGCGCGCGGGCACCGTTCGTACCGTGAAGTCCGCGGGCTGCACTTGTGGCAACTCCTGCCAGGTCACCGGAGTGGAGACCAGCGCCCCCGGCCGAGCCCGCACCGACCAGGCCGAGGCGATGGTGCGGTCGCGGCTGTTCTGGTTGTAGTCCACGAAGACGCTGCCCGGGGGCCGCTCCTCCTTCCACCACTTCACCGTCACCAGGTCCGGCAGGCGCCGCTCCAGCTCGCGGCCGATGGCGATCGCCGCATGCCGAACGTCCGTAAAGGTCCAGCGGGGTTCGATGCGCACATAGACGTGCACTCCGCGACCCCCTGAGGTCTTCGGGTAGGCCACCCATCCCAGTTCGTCGAGCAGCTCCCGCGCCGCGAGCGCCACCGTCACCGCATCGTCGAAGTCGGCGCCGGGCTGCGGATCGAAGTCCAAGCGCAGCTCGTCGGGGGCATCGACATCCTCACGCCGGACCGGCCACGGATGGAAGGTGATCGTCCCGAGGTTGGCGGCCCACACGATCACGGCCTCCTCCGTCGGGCACACCTCATCGGCGGTGCGTCCGGACGGGAATGTGATGTGCGCGGTCTCCACGTACTCGGGCGCACCTCGTGGGATGCGCTTCTGATAGAACGCCGCTCCCTGGGTGCCGTTGCGCTGCGTCAGGGTCACCCCCGGGAGGACGCCCGTCGGCCAACGCTCCAGCGTCGTCGGCCGGTGCCATAATGCGGTGAGCATCGCCGGCGCCACCGCGGCGTAGTACTGCACGACGTCGAACTTCGACACGCCGACCTCTGGGAAGTACGGCCGGCGCGGATTGCTCACGCGGACGGTTCGCCCGCCCACCGGCAGTTCGATCGGGTCGCCGTACTCGCCCTTGGCCACCCCTCGACGGTATCGGCGCCGAGCACGCAATGGCGGCGCACCGCCGAGGTGTGAGCGGTCGCAGACCGGTAGCTACCGGCACCGGCACCCTCCTGCGGTTGCCGCTGCGTGTCCGGTTGGTCCGTCGAGGATGGGCCGGGGGCGAAGAACGCGCTGCTGGGCACCGCCAACTCCCGCGGCCATCATCCGATGAAGGACCGGATCATGACCCCCAGCTCGTCGGCGCGCGTCTTCTGGATGTTGTGGCCCCCCGAGGCGAACGCCACCCGAGGGCCCGGGGGCGCCAGGCCGTGCAGGCCGGCACTGTTGCGCGGCGGCACCTGCCGGTCGTCAAGGGCGTAGGCGATCATCGTGGGTTGCCGCACAGCCCGCAACGCACCCCGGTAGGAGCGGAAGTCCGCGACACCGGAGTCGACTGTGGTCATGGCCAGTTCATCGTCGCTGAGGAACGAGGGGAACCCCGCGGCGCGGTAGGCCAGGCGCTGCGGGGTACGCAGCACGCCTCTTCCTCGCTCCGACCGCAGCGCCAAGCCAGCCGTACGAGCCAGCGGCACCGGGAAGTGGGCGCGCACGCCGGGCGGCGCCAGGAGCACCAGCGCCGGGAAGCGCGCTGGCTGCAGTCGACTGGCCTCGACGGCCACAACGGAGCCGAACGAGTGCCCCAGCGCCACGGCCCGATCGATGCCGAGGGTGTCCAGCAGCTGCGTCACCACCCGCGCCTTGGCGAGCGCCGCCATACCCGCGAACGCTGGCCGCCGCGACGCGCCGTAGCCGGGCGGATCGAACCGGATGACGCGGCACCACGGCGACAGTTGCGGCGCCAACCATCGGAAGTCCCGAGAAGTGCCCGGCAGGCCCGGGATCAGCACCACCCACGGCCCCTGCCGACCCTCGATGGAGTACGCGATGCGGTAGCCGCCGCACCAGGCGAACTGCTGCGCGGGATCGCTCGGGCTGGCGGCCATGCTGCCATCATCGCCACTGCGCTCCGATCAGCGGTCAGGGCCCCCGCGGAACTGCGCACTCTGCTGTGCGGGCCTAGCCTGAAGATCATGAGCGCCCTGCCCGAGACCCGACCCGATGGCACGCCGTACCCGGTCGCCAAGACCGATCAGGAGTGGCAGTCGCTGCTGGACCCAGCGGAGTTCCACGTCCTGCGCCGAGCCGGCACCGAACCGGCGTTCACCGGCGAATACACCGACACCAAGACCACCGGCGTCTATTCCTGTCGCGCCTGCGGCGCGGAACTGTTCCGCAGCGACACGAAGTTCGACTCCCACTGCGGCTGGCCCTCGTTCTTCACGCCGCTGGCCGGCGAGGCCGTCGTGGAGATCGAGGACCGCAGCCTCGGCATGGTGCGCACCGAGGTCCGCTGCGCCACCTGCGGGTCGCATCTGGGCCACGTCTTCGCCGGTGAGGGCTACGGCACGCCGACCGACCTGCGCTACTGCATCAACTCCGTCTCGCTGCGGCTGGAGCCGGACAGCGAGTGATCCTCATCCCCCCGCGGCGATGACGGCCACTCCCAGCAGCGTGGCGGTGACGCCGACGTACTGCACCGGCAACAGGCGCTCGCGCAGCACGGCCCACGCCAGGATGACGGTCACGACCGGGTAGATGGACCCCAGGACGGCAACGACGGCGAGCAGGCCCATCGTCGTGGCGATGCCGAAGGCGAGATTGGCCCCCACGTCGAACACGCCGATGACCGCAAGCCGAGGCACGTCGCTGCGCCGCAACCCGCCGGCACTGCCTGCGATGACGGCTGCCACCACGATGATGATCGCCGATGTCGCGCGCTGCGCCGTGAGCGTCAGCACGGCCGACTCCTGACTGCCGTAGGCCAGGAAGACCGCGAACAGGCCGAACATCAGCGCAGCGAGCAGCCCCAGCAGTACCGGCCGCACCCCCACCCGACCGCTGACCTCCGGACCACTGGCCAGCACGACACCTACCACGGCGACGAGAATCCCCAATGTCTGCGCTCCGGTGGGTGACTCGCCGCGCAGCAGGCCCACCCCGAGTGGGACCAGCACGCCCAGCGACGCGATCGGAGACACTACGCCCATCCGGCCGGATGCCAGCGCGGTGTAGAAGGCGACCAGTCCGCCGAGGCCGGAGATGCTGGCCAGGACCGCCCACCCCAGGTAGTCCCCGAGCGGCACGCCCGCCGCGTACTCGCCGGACAGCAGCAGCACCAGCAGCATGAAGGCCAATCCCACCAACTGCGAGGCGCCGGCGACTGCGAGCGCGGCCCGACGGCGGGAGAGTTCGCCGGCAAGGAAGTCGGCGGTGCCCCACATCGCGCTGGAAGCCAGCGCCAGGAGGAGTGCCCACCGGTTATGGCAGGTCGGCGATGAGTTCGGCGGTCGGCCGTCGCGGTCCGGTGAAGAAGGGGACTTCCTCGCGAACGTGGCGCCGCGCCCCCGAGGCCCGCAGATGGCGCATGAGTTCGACGATGCGGTGCAGGTCGTCGGCTTCGAAGGCCAGGAGCCATTCGTAGTCGCCCAGGGCGAAGGCCGACACCGTATTGGCGCGGACGTCCGGGTAGTCGCGGCCCATCATGCCGTGCTCCACCAGCAGCGCCCGGCGCTCATCGTCGGGCAGCAAGTACCACTCGTAGGACCGCACGAAGGGGTACAGGCACAGATAGCCCCGCGCCCGCTCGCCGGCGAGGAACGCCGGCACGTGCGACTTGTTGAACTCCGCGGGCTGATGCAGGCCGACGTTGGACCACACCGGCTTCAGATGTCGTCCCAGCAGGCTGCGCCGGACATCGTGGTAGGCGGCCTGCAAGGCATCCGCGGAGGGCCCGTGCGTCCACAGCAGCACGTCGGCGTCGGCGCGCATGCCGGCGATGTCGTACCAGCCGCGCACGACGACGTCCTTGGCGGCCCACTGCTCCGCGAGAGCGCCGATCTCCTCGATGATCCCCGAACGATCCAAGGGCAGCCGCTCCCCCACGGCGAACACCGAGAACATCGTGTACCGGGTCAGCTGGTTGAGGTCGCGCGCCGCCTTGCCCTGTCCGGGTCGCTTGCCGCTCTGATGAAGGTCAGCCATGCGTCAATTGTGCGCGCTGGGCGAGATGCTGCATGACGCTGGCCGCCGCCGAGCGGCCGGATCCGATGACCGCAGCCACCCCGACCCCGTCGAAGGCCGCGCCCGCGAGTTCCAGGCCGGGCACGCCGGCGACGCGTGACCGGACGCGATCGATTCGGTCGTTATGGCCCACGCTGTACTGCGGCAGGGCGTGCGGCCAGCGCGTCACGCGCGAGGCGACGGGCGGCCGGGCGATGCCGCAGGGCCTCGGCCACGTCGCGATCGGCCAGTGCCACCAGGTCCTCGTCATCGCGCTCCAGCAGCGACTCCTCCCCCAACCGGCCCAACGAGGCTCTGATGATGGTGAGGCCATCGCTGGCCCGGCTGCGTGCCATCGTGGCCACCCAGGACCACTTCGCCGAGCTGTAGGTGACGCCCTTGACGGAGCGATGCTCGGACGGCGGAACCAGGAAGCCGGTGCCCTGCAACGGCCCCGGCACATCTGCGGTGCGGTACGCCATCGCGACCACGACCATCCCGGCGTGCTTGATGAGACCGAGGTCCGCCGTGACCGAGGGCACGATGTGCGACAACAGTCCGGTGGCGTTGAAGGCCGGAACCGCCAAGACGACGGCGTCGCAGGAGAGCACCTGCTGCGCGGCCACCGGGCCGACCACGACCCGCCAGCCGTCGCCGTCGCGGTGCAGCGATCGCACCGGCGCGTCGGTACGAACCTCGACGCCCATCTCGGCAAGGTCTGCGGCCACGGCCAGCGGGCAGTCGCCCCACCCCGCCGCGGATCCCGGCGAACACAGGTCCCCGACGTGCACCGGACTCGCGCGAGCCGGCGCGGGCCACGCGCCCGGCCGCTCGCAGCACGCTGCGCTCCTGCTGCACTTCGCGGTACAGGCTCGGCACTGTCGCGCGCAAACTGAGGGCATCCGCCCGGCCGGCGTACACGCCGCCGAGCAGCGGCTCGACCAGCGTATCCACCACCTCGCGGCCGAGGCGCGCCTCGACGTACGCCCCGACGGAGACATCGTCCTCGAAGGCAGTCAGCGCGTTTCGGCGGGTTCCAGCGGCAGGCGCAGCACGCTCGCCGGGGACAGGATTCCACTGGCTGCCAGGGCCCGCAGGTCCGTCGGTACGCCCATGATGCTCGGCGGCATCCGGCGAATCGCCCCGCGTATCCACAGCCCGGCGCCCGTTGCCGCCGGATACTCGATGTCGTCGACAAGGCCGACGCTGCGCGCCAGGCCGATGGCCTCCGGCCGGGTGGCCTGCATGGCCTCCGCACCCTCGTCCAGCGGTACCCCGGCGATCGGGCTGACCCGCAACTTGCCGCCCACCTGAGAGGAAGCCTCCACCAGCGTGACGCGGATCCCGTCCCCACCCTCAGACCGCAACCGGTGCGCGGCCGCCAATCCTGCGATACCGCCACCGACCACGACCACATGCGCCCCGGCGGTGCTGGCATCATCAACCGGCGCGTCCGGGCTGCGGCCGGCACGGGCGATCTGCTGGCTCGTCATAGCAATACCCTGCCACGGCGGCGGCAGGACTCCGGCATGGGGATCATGCTGGTGACCCGTTCCCTCGCAGCGGAACCGGCAACCGGCCCGCAGCGTCCCAACGGCATGGGAACCCAAACGCGCAGGCGCATCGCATTCCTGGCGGCCCTCGCCTTGCTCGTAGCCGGCGCGGCCGCTGCAGCGCTGATGTGGTCCGGCACCCCCGAGACGGCGGATCGCGCGGGGCCGGCCGAGCCCGAGTTCGGCATACCGGTGCAAGCCGATGCAGATGCAGCGGCACCAGATGCCCGTGTCCTGCCGGACGCGCAACGGCTGGTCGTGACCGCGACGCAGGAGGTTGTCGTGGACGACGTCTCCGCGGCCGCGCGCCTGCTGCTTGCCGAGATCACCGCCGCCGGGGGGTACGTCAGCGCCGAAACCACCACACTCCGGCGACGCATGCCCCGAGCCACTCCTCGATACCCTGGCGTCGCGAGCAGTGCGGCGGCGCCCACAGCACGATCACCTACCGTGCCCCACTTGGTGCGGTCGATGGCCTGCTGGGCTTCGCCTCGGGCCTGGGCACGGAGTCGTGGCGCAACCGCAGCGCGGTCGATGTCGGCGCCCGCATCGCCGATGTCGATGCCCGCACGGAAGCGGCCCGCGCCAGCCTGGACCGGTTGAACGCCCTGATGGCCCGGGCCGAGACGCTGACCGACATCGTCGCGCTGGAGTCGCAGATCGCCACTCGCCAGGCGGAGTTGGAGTCGCTGCTGGCACAGCAGGCGACCCTGGCAGATCAGGTGGCGATGGCCACCGTGACCACGACCCTCACCGCCGACGCGGCACCGGGGTCGCAACCGGCCGGGTTCTGGGGCGGGCTGCGGGCCGGCGCGGACGCACTGGTGTCGTTCGGCGCAGGCGTCCTCACCGCGCTGGGCTGGGCGCTGCCGTTCCTCTTGCTGGCCGGGCTCCTGGCGCTGCCGACAGGCTGGCTGTGGCGTCGCCGCGCTCGCCGCTCACCGGAGGGCACCTCCCCAGATCCGGCTACGGAGCGTCATGGTGCCGACCAGTCCGAGGAGGTCGCTGCCGAGCGGTAACGCAAACCGCCGAAACGGTCGGCCAAACGGACCCCAGACCGGTGGTTTTCGTGTGCGTTCAGCAGAGCCGGGCCGGAGACTCCCCGCTTCGTGACGCACAGTTGCGGCTACGGCCGCAACTCGTGCACCCAATCGACGATCCTGGTCAACACATCCGGATCGGTGTCCGGAGGCACGCCGTGCCCGAGGTTGAAGATGTGGCCGGGCAGCCCGTCGCCCTCCTGCAGGATGCGGTCGACCTCTCGGCGCAGTACCTCATTGCCGGCGCCAAGCAGGGCGGGGTCGAGATTGCCCTGCAGCGCCCGGTCAGTACCGATCCGCTGTGCGGCGTCCGGCAGGCTGGTCCGGAAGTCCACGCCGACCACCTCCACCTGCGGCTCGCCCATGGCCGCCAGCAACTCCCCCGTGCCGACGCCGAAGTGGATCCGCGGCACGCCGAGGTCTGCGATGGACGCGAACACCGCGGCGCTGTGCGGCAGGACGAAGCGGCGGTAGTCGGCCAGCGACAGGGCCCCGGCCCACGAATCGAACAGCTGCACCGCACTCGCCCCCGCCATCACCTGCACCCGCAGGAAGGTCGAAGCGATGTCGGCCAGACGCCCGGCGAGGTCGTCCCAGAGGTCGGGGTCGGCGTGCATCAGCGCCTTCGTGCGCGCGTAGGTGCGGCTCGGGCCGCCCTCGATGAGGTAGGAGGCCAGCGTGAACGGGGCACCGGCGAAGCCGATGAGCGGCACCGCAGACTCGGCCACCACCGCGGCCGCGCCGGCCGCGACCGCCGCGACCGAGTCCGGCGCCAACGGCGCGATGCGTTCCACGTCGGCGCGCGTGCGCACCGGACGCGCCACGACAGGGCCGACTCCGGCCACGATGTCCAGGTCCACCCCGGCGGCCCGCAGCGGGACCACGATGTCGCTGAAGAGGATCGCGGCATCCACGTTGTGCCGCCGCACCGGTTGCATCGTGATCTCGGCGATGAGGTCCGGCTGGAAGCAGGCGTCGAGCATGGCCACGCCCTGCCTGATCCGGCGGTACTCCGGCAGCGAGCGCCCGGCCTGCCGCATGAACCACACCGGGCGCCGACCAGGCTGACGGCGCGCCGCACGGATCAATGCTGCATCCGCCATGGCCCCGGCCAGTGGATGGTTGTCGGGCAATGCCGCCGACGGCTTCGTTGCTGACATGGCACCTCCGAGCACCATGGTCGCACCCCCCGACTGCCTCCTCCGCCCCGCGAGTCTGACAGGCATTGGCCGGGTCCGTGCATAGGCTCGTGGCGTGATGACCAATCGGCAGCCGGCCGCGGCGCACTTTGACGCCGTCGCCGAGGAAGTGATGGCATTGCCGATCCGGCCGGAGGTCGAGGTGCACGCCGGGCCCGGCCGCACCAAGTTGGCCCCATACGGCCTCACGCTCACCGCGTCCGTCGCGGTCGGCGATCACGAGTGCGGCGACGGCAAGCTCCTCATTCTGCACGATCCCGCCGGACAGGAGACCTGGCGCGGGACCTGGCGAGTGGCGCTGTTCGCCAGCGCGGAACTCGATCAGGAGATGGTCGGCGACCCGCTGCTGGTCGAGATCGGCTGGACCTGGGTCGAGGAGGCGCTAGGCGCCCGTGATCTCGCGGTGGCCGCCTTCGGCGGAACGGTGACGCGGACCGCCTCGCAGTCGTTCGGGGTGCTGGCCGACCGCCCGGCCACCGGTGAACTGGAAATCCGGGCATCGTGGACCCCGGTGGTGGACGCGCCGCACCCGCAGATGGACGAGCACTCGGTCCCGCGCATCATCCGCGAGCATGTCGCCGCTTGGATGGACCTCATGGAGTTGATGACTGGTCTGGAGCCCTATGCCGAGGGGGTTGCGCAGCTGCGGCCGCGCGGCTGACGGGCCAACGAACTGCCTCACCGCCATGCAATAGCGCCGCTCGGGGAGCAACCTGAGGGAGTCGGATGCAGGCGGAGGAGGTGCCCGATGGTGATCGGCACCGCGCGGCCCATCCGCGCGCCCTCCCCTCGCACTGCGACGCAGCGGGCGATCGCGCCGCCTCTCCAGCGGATCGGGCCGCAGGCCAGCCATCCCTTCTCCGTCATCGTCCTGGCCAGGCCGGATTCCACCGTTGCCGTGCACGTGGATGCTGCGCTGCGGGCCGTGGGAGCACTGGATGTGCGCTACGCGAGCAGCCCGGCCGACTTGCTTCGCGCGATCCCGATTCCCGCCGAGTCAGGGGTGGGCGTGATCTGCTCGTCGCCCCGCCGCGTCCCGGTGCTGCAACTCATCGCGCAACTGCGCCAGCGCGGCTGGCGGCGATTGATCATCGTCTGCGGGGACAATGACGCCGAGGCCATCAGAACCGCCATCGCCGTGAAGGTGCGCTGCTACATCCGTCGCCCGGAGCTCGGCGATCCGCCGACCCATGCGACATCGGACAGCCCCGCGGTGACGCCGGACCTCGCCGACCTGTCGGCCCGTGAGGTCCAGGTCCTGCAGGCTGTGGCCGACGGCCATACGAACAACGAGGTCGGCGAACTGCTCGGCCTCAGCGGTCTCACCGTGAAGTCCCACCTGGCCCGGATCGGCCGCAAGGCCGGCACCGGGGACCGGGCGGAGATGGTGGCGCGCGGCATGCGGGCCGGCCTGCTGCACTGAGCGAACCGTCCCTCCAGCGCGCTGTGGGCAGTACCGTAATGGCGATGTCCGAATCGCTCAGTCCCGACGCCCAGCACGAGGCGGTCCCGCAGGCCCCCACGCTGCGCGAACCCGCCGACGGTGTGCCCGAGGTCTGCGATTCGCAGGAGTCGCTGGCGGAGGTCGCCCGGGCCTTTCGCGGCGGCAGCGGACCAGTCGCGCTCGACGCGGAGCGCGCATCCGGGCATCGCTACGGGCAGCGGGCCTTCCTCGTGCAGGCAAAGCGGGCGGGCAGCGGCATCGCGCTGATCGATCCGGAGGCACTGCCCGACCTGTCGCTGTTCGCCTCCGCCATCACGCAGACCGAGTGGGTGCTGCACGCGGCCACCCAGGACCTGGCGTGCCTGGCCGACGTCGGGCTGCGCCCGCAGCAGTTGTTCGACACCGAGTTGGCCGCGCGGCTGCTGAACCTGCCGCGAGTGGGGCTGGCGAGCCTGACCGAGTCGCTGCTGGGCTGGCACCTGGCCAAAGGGCACGGGGCCGCCGACTGGTCAATCCGACCGCTGCCGCCGGACTATTTGCGCTACGCGGCGCTGGACGTAGAGCTGCTGCTGCAGTTGCGCGACGTCCTGGAGCAGCAACTGCGCGAGGCCGGCAAGTGGGAGTGGGCGGTGGAGGAGTTCGCCGCCCTGGTGCAGTGGCAGCCGCACGTCCACCCGGATCCGTGGCGGCGCACCTCGGGCAGTCATCGCCTGCGCGACCGGCGCAGCCTGGCCATCCTGCGCGCCCTGTGGCTGGCACGCGACCGCCTCGCCCGCGACCTGGACCTGGCGCCCGGAAGGGTGCTGCCCGACACCGCGCTCGTGGCGGCCGCGGAGGCCGCGCCGGGGAGCCGCCGCGCACTGCTCGCCCTGCCGGGGTTCAAACGGCAGCAGCGCAGACTGGGCCTCTGGTGGCAGGCCGTGATCGCCGCAGTGGAGCTGCCCGACACCGGACTGCCGGCGCTGCGTGGGCCGCAGCAAGGGCCTCCCCCGCCGCGATCCTGGTCAGGCAAGCACCCCGAAGCGGCCGCTCGATTCGCTGCCGCGCGCGCCGAAGTGCTGAAGGTCGCCGAGGCTGAGAACCTTCCCGCCGAAGTCCTCGTCGCACCGGACGTGGTGCGCCGCATCTCCTGGGATCCGCCGGTGCCCCTCACGGACAGCGGCGTCGCGGCGGCCATGGCCGACCTCGGCGCCCGCCCCTGGCAGGTCGGGCTGCTGGCGGACAGGCTGGCCGCCGCGCTGAGCGCCTGACAGCCCGTTGTTGGGCATCTTCTTACTGGCGAGTAACATCGGGGTGTCGGTGTCGTGCCGACGGTCGTCGGTGTCCCCGCCGGCGGCCCACACGCAATCGCTGGGAGCAATCCGTGGCCCGAGAAATCCGCAACGTCGTCTTCGTCGACGGGGCACGCACCCCGTTCGGCAAGGCCGGCAAGAAAGGCATCTACGCCGACACCCGCGCCGACGACCTGGTCGTCAAGGTGTTCCGTGAACTGCTGCGACGCAATCCGAACCTGCCCGCAGATCGCATCGACGATGTCGCCGTTGCGGCCACCACCCAGATCGGCGACCAGGGCCTGACCATCGGGCGCTCGGCCGCGCTGCTGTCGGGCATTCCGAACACGGTCCCCGGCTACAGCATCGACCGGATGTGCGCCGGTGCGATGACCTCCGTCACGTCGCTGTCCGCCCCCATCATGGCCGGGCTGTACGACGTCGCCCTCGCTGGCGGTGTGGAGCACATGGGCCGGCATCCGATGGGCGAGGGCGTCGACCCGAACCCGCGCTTCCTCGCCGAGAAGATCGTCGATCCCGAGGCCCTGCTGATGGGCAAGACGGCCGAGAACCTGCACGACCGCTTCCCGCACCTCACCAAGGAGCGGGCCGACGCCTATGCGCTGAACAGCCAGGCGAAGACCGCCAAGGCCTATGCCGAGGGCAAGATTCAGCCGAACCTGGTGCCGGTGGCCACCCGCAACGCCGAGGGCGGCTACGGGCTTGCCACGCAGGACGAGCCGCCCCGCCCGGGCACGACGATGGACAGCCTCGCCGGGCTGAAGACCCCGTTCCGGCCGCATGGCCGGGTAACGGCGGGCAACGCCGCCGGCCTCAACGACGGTGCCACGGGCGCTCTGCTGGCCGCCGAGGAGGTGGCCGACGAGCTCGGCCTGACCAAGAAGATGCGAATGGTCTCCTTCGCCTTCGCCGGGGTTGCCCCCGAGGTAATGGGCGTCGGACCGGTTCCCGCCACGGAGAAGGCCCTGGCCAAGGCCGGGCTGAGCATCGGCGACATCGGCCTGTTCGAGATCAACGAGGCGTTCGCGATCCAGGTGCTGGCGATGCTGGATCACTTCGGGATTGCCGACGACGATCCGCGCGTGAACCCGATGGGCGGCGCCATCGCCGTCGGCCACCCGCTGGCCTCTTCCGGCATCCGCCTCATGACCTACCTGGCCTCCGACTTCGAGGAGCACCCGGAGGTCCGCTACGGGCTGACGACGATGTGCATCGGCCTCGGCATGGGCGGAACGGTCATCTGGGAGAACCCCAACTTCGACGGGAAGAAGGACTGACACCGATGGTTGACAGCATTGCCAAGGAGTACCCGACCAGCGACGCCGACCTGGCGGAGGACGACGCGCTGCAGCTGCCCGACGAGGTGGTGACGCAGTCCCGCCTCACCGTGCTGGATCTGCCGCTGGGCGCCGGCAAGGCGGCGCTCATCACGCTGGACAACGGGTTTGACCACACCAAGCCGAACACCTTCGGCCCCGGCGGACTGCGCGCGCTGGAGCGTGCGATCGATGAGGCGGAAGCTGTTCCGGGACTGGCGGCCATCTGCGTCACGGGCAAGCCGTTCATCTTCGCGGTGGGCTTCGACCTGACCAGCGTTCCCTACATGACCGACCGCAGCCAGGCCGTGGCGATCGGACAGCTCGGCCACCGGGTGTTCGACCGGCTTGCCAGCGCGAAGGTTCCCACGTTCGCGTTCGTGAACGGGGCGGCCATGGGCGGCGGCGTCGAGGTTGCCCTGCACTGCACCTACCGCACCATCTCCTCGGGCGCCGCGGCGTTCTCGCTGCCCGAGGTCTTCCTGGGCCTGCTGCCCGGGTGGGGCGGCGCCTGGCTGTTGCCGAACCTCATCGGGCCGCAGAAGGCATGCACGGTCATCGTGGACAACCCGATGGCGCAGAACAAGCAGCTCAAGCCGAAGCAGGTGCTGGACCTGGGCATCGCCGATGCGATGTTCGAGCCGGCCGACTACCTCGAGCAGTCCCTGCTGTGGGCCGCGCAGGTGCTCCGCGGCGACGTCGCCGTGGCCCGGCCGGAGCTGGACCGCGGCGAGGCCTGGGACCAGGCGGTTGCCAAGGTCCGTGCCGGGGTGGACGCCAAGATCAAGGGTGCCGCGCCTGCTCCCTACGCGGCACTCGACCTCATCGCCGCGGCGAAGAGCGTCAGCCGGGCCGAGGGTTTCGCGGCTGAGGATGAGGCGCTGGCCGATCTGGCGATGACCGAGGAACTGCGCGCCGGGCTGTACTCCTTCGACCTGGTGCAGAAGCGGGCGAAGCGACCGGTCGGCGTCCCCGACAAGTCCTTGGCCCGGCCGGTCAACAAGGTCGGCATCGTGGGTGCCGGACTCATGGCGTCGCAGCTGTGCATGCTGTTCGTGCAGCGGCTGCAGGTGCCCGTGGTCATGACCGATATCGACCAGGCGCGCGTCGACAAGGGTGTGGGCTACGTCCACGGCGAGATCGACAAGCTCAAGGCCAAGGGCCGGATCAACGCCGACAAGGCCAATCGCTTCAAGGCGCTGGTCACCGGGACCGTGAGCAAGCAGGGCATGGCCGACGCCGACTTCGTCATCGAGGCCGTCTTCGAAGACATGAAGGTCAAGCAGCAGGTCTTCGCCGAGGTGGAGGCCGTCGTGCGGCCCGACTGCATCCTGGCGACGAACACCTCCTCGCTGTCGGTCACCGAGATGGCCTCGCAGCTGCAGCATCCCGAGCGGGTCGTGGGCTTCCACTTCTTCAACCCGGTGGCCATGATGCCGCTGCTGGAGATCGTGCGCGGCCAGGACACCGACGATGCCGCGCTGGCGACCGCTTTCGCCGTCGGCAAGCAGTTGAAGAAGTCGAGCGTGCTGGTCAAGGACGCCCCGGCGTTCGTCGTGAACCGGCTGCTCACCCGCTTCCTGGGCGAGGTCACCAAGGCGGTCGATGAGGGCGCCGACTTCGCGGTCGCCGACCGGGCGCTGGATCCGCTGGGGCTGCCGATGTCGCCGTTCGTGCTGCTGCAACTGGTCGGCCCGGCGGTCGCGTTCCACGTCTCGGAAACCATGCACGAGGCCTACCCGGACCGGTTCTACGTCTCGGACAACCTGCGGCGCCTGGTCGAGGCCGGCAAGACAGCCATCTGGACCTGGGGCGAGAACGGCCAGGAGATCGATCCGGAGGTGCTGGCGCTGTTCGAGCAGGGCGATGCCGAGCTCACCGAGGAGGACGTGCGCAACCGTGCACTGTCGGCACTGGCCGAGGAGACCCGCCTGATGCTGGACGAGGGCGTGGTGGCGCAGGCGCAGGACATCGACCTGTGCATGCTGCTGGGTGCCGGCTGGCCGTTCCACCTCGGCGGCATCACGCCGTACCTGGACCGCAGCGGGGTGTCGCAGTCCGTCACCGGGCAGCGGTTCCTCCCGGCCGGCGTGGCGAGCCTGCCCGCCTAGTCGATCCAAGGACGCCTCGGGCCCCGCAGCTTCGCGCTTCGGGGCCCGAGGCGTGTCCGAGTGGACTCAGCCGCAGGGCTGGGGTGCCGCAGTGACGGCCGGGGTCGGGGGCCCGAACAGGTAGCCCTGACCGTAGTCGCATCCCATCTGCTGCAGGATCTCGGCCTGCAGGGGGTGCTCGACCCCTTCGGCGACCACCTGCCGACCGAGCCGCTGGCTGACCGAGATCATCGCCGACACGATGGTCTCATCGTGATCGTCGTGGCCGAGGCCCACCACGAAGGAGCGATCGATCTTCACCATGTCGGACGGAAGGTCGCGCAGCGACATCAGGCTGGAATAGCCCGATCCGAAGTCGCCGATGGCCACCCGGCAGCCGAGGCCCCGCAGTCGGCGCAGCGTGACCTGGGTCGGGCCAGCGACGTCCACCATGGCCGATTCCGACACCTGAAGCATCAGATGCTCCGGGCTCAGTCCAGCCGCAGCCAGATCATGCTCCACCGCGCTGGCGAACCGGATCGTGGCCAACTCGTGCGCGGTGACGTTGATGGACACCCACGCCGGTGCCGCCGATCCGGCGGCGATCTTGTCGGCGAGCCAGGACAGCGCTCGAATCCGCACGCGGGCGTCCAGTTGCTCCAGGAGCCCGGATTTGGCGCCGATCGGGGACAGATCGTCGGGGTGCAGGGGCGCCAGGCCAGGTCGCTCGATGCGCGCCAGCGCCTCGCTTCCGACCCAATCCCCACTGGCCAGAGCGATGATCGGCTGGACCTCGATGGCGACACCGTCGGCGGCCAGCGCTGAGCGCACCTGCTCGACCACTTCGACTCGGCTGCGGGCCTGATCCTCCATGTCCGGCGCGAAGAACACCACCCTGTTGCGCCCCATCTGCTTGGCGCGGTACATCGCCAGGTCGGCGCGCCGCACGAGGTCTTCCGGGTTGGCGCTGCCGTCGCTGACCTGGGCCACTCCGATCGACGCCGTCACGGTGAAGTCGCGCTGCTGGACCCGCAGCGGGGCATCCAGTGCCGCGCGCACCCGCTCCGCCACGCGTCCGGCCTCCGAGCGATCGCTGGATTCGCAGACGATGACGAACTCGTCGCCACCCATTCGTACGACGAGGTCCTCGCGCCGGACCGCGTTGAGGATGCGCCCGGCGGCCTCCTGCAGCACCGCATCGCCGATGCGGTGGCCGAAGGTGTCGTTGAGGGACTTGAACCCATCGAGGTCGCAGAACAGTGCCGCCACCGTGCCGCCTCGACGACCCAGTCGCGCCACGGCTCGGTCGAGTTGATCCAGCAGCAGCGACCGGTTGGCCAGTCCGGTCAGCGCGTCGTGGGTTGCCCGATGTGCCAGTTCCTCTTCGATCCGGCGCCAGGCGGAGATGTCCTGGAGGGCGACGATCGCCGTCGCGGGCGCGCCGTCCGCCCCGCGCTGCACGGAGACCGACAGCGCCGCCCACACCACGCCCCAACCGTTGCGGACCACTCGCGCGGTCATGTGCTCCAGCGGGTCGGCGAGCGTCGCCGCCGGCAGCTCCAGCAGCATCCGGTCATCGGGGTGCACCAGGTCCGCCAGCAGCAGGCCGGCCGCTTCCGCCGGCGCCATATTCACCAGATCAGCCATCGCCCGGTTGACGAGCAGCACCTCCGAGACTTGGCCGTGCGCCAGGGACACCACGGCCATCGGGACGGGGGCATCGGTGAACGCCGAGATCGCTGAGGGCAGCACCATCCCCACCTCCCCACCACACTTGCGACGAGCCTACGCGGCTGCGGGGGCGCCGGTCAGTGCTTACTGGGCCTCGACCTCTTCGACAGCCACCGACAGGTTCGCCCCGCGCCGCGACACCTGGGTCACCAGTGCTGCTGCGATCGCCGCCGGCGTGAGGCCGAACTCCTCCAGCAGCGCCGCCCGTGACGCCTGCTCGAGGAACTGCTGCGGGATGGCGAAGGTGCGCACCGAGCGGTCCAATCCCGCCTCGGCGAGTTCCTGGGCCAGCCGGCTGCCGAAGCCGCCCACGCGACCGCTGTCCTCGATCACGGCGACCAAGTCGCTGTCGGCGGCCAGTGCGATCAGCCCGTTCGGCGGCGGGGACAGCCATCCCGGATCCACGACCCGCACGCCGATCCCCTGGTCGCGCAGTCGGGCGGCCGTCTCGACGCCGACCTGCCCCATCGCGCCCACCGCGACGATCAGCACATCGGGCACGTCCCCGAACGAGGCCAGCACATCCAGGCCCGCGGCCTGTCCGACCGCGGGCAGTTCCTCGATCACTGCGCCCTTCGGAAACCGCAGCACGCTCGGCCCGCTGCTGTCGGCGACCGCCTCGCGCAGCATCTCGCGCAGCCGCACCGCGTCCCGGGGAGCCCCTAGCCGCAGCCCCGGCACGACCTGCAGGATCGACAGGTCCCACATGCCGTTGTGGCTGGCGCCGTCGTCGCCGGTGATGCCGGCACGGTCCAGGACGAAGGTGACCGGGGCGCGGTGCAGTGCCGCGTCGAGCAGCACCTGATCGAAGGCCCGGTTGAGGAACGTCGAATACAGGGCGACCACCGGGTGCAGCCCGGCCAGCGCCATCGCGGTGGCCGACGTCGCGGCGTGCTGCTCGGCGATGCCGACATCGAAGCAGCGGTCGGGGTAGGCCTCGGCGAACGGCCCCCAGACCGACCGGTCCCAGCATCGCCGCGGTGATGGCGACGACCTCCGGCCGCTCAGCGCCGATGGCGACCATCTCCTCGGAGAAGACCGACGTCCAACTCGGTGCGCTGGGCCCCTTGGCCCGGCCGGTCCGCGGATCGATGACGCCGACACCGTGGAAGCGGTCCGCCTCGTCGCGCTCGGCCGGCCCGTATCCGTGCCCCTTCTCGGTGATCGCGTGCACGATGACCGGTCCGGGGAAGTCGGCCGCCCGCTGCAGGACATGCTCCAGCGCCACCCGATCGTGGCCGTCGACGGGGCCGAGGTACTTCAGCCCCAGGTCCTCGAACATGCCCTGCGGCGCGACGATGTCCTTCAGCCCGCGCTTGAAGCCGTGCAGCGTGTCGAAAACCGGGCCGCCGACGACCGGCGTGCCGGCCAGCACTCGGCGCACGGCGCGCAGGAAGGTCTCATACCCACCGCTGGTGCGCAGTGTGGTCAGATGATTGGCCACACCCCCGATGGTCGGGCTGTAGGAGCGGCCGTTGTCGTTGACCACGATGATGACGGGCCGGTTGGAGTCGGCGATGTTGTTCAGCGCCTCCCATGCCATGCCCCCGGTGAGGGAGCCGTCGCCCACGATCGCCACGACGCGGCGATCCGACTCGCCGTTGAGCTCAAACGCCTTGGCGTACCCGTCGGCATAGGACAGCGCAGTGGACGCGTGACTGTTCTCGATGATGTCGTGCGGGCTCTCGGCCCGGCTCGGGTACCCGGACAGTCCGCCACGCTGGCGCAGCGTATCGAAGCGGTCCCCGCGCCCGGTCACGATCTTGTGCACGTAGGCCTGGTGGCCGGTATCCCAGAGCAGCACGTCCCGCGGCGATTCGAACACCCGGTGCAGGGCTAGCGTCAGTTCCACCACGCCGAGGTTCGGGCCCAGGTGCCCGCCCGTCGCCGAGACCTTGGCCACGAGGAAGGCCCGAATCTCACGGGCCAGTTCGCGCAGCTGCCGATCCGACATCTGCCGCAACTGGGCCGGAGTGTGCAGGGACTCCAGCAGGCTCATCGGCGTCCCTTCCGTCTCGCGGCACGGTCCACGCAGACCGAGCCTTGCGTCGATTCTACGAAGCAGCATCCCGACCGCAGAGCCGCCACACCTACAGTTTCTCCCGCCAGACGGTTCCCTGCAGGGCTTCGGCGACGAGCCGGACCTCCCGCAACTGCCCGACCGTGGTGTGACCGATGGCCTCCAGATCGGCCAGGACGCCGGCGAGCGCTTCCGGCGGCAGGGCCTCGATCAACTCCCGTCGCGCCGACCGGTAGGCCTCGCGCTGCCCGGCGACGGTCGCCTCCATGTGCCGCAGCGCCACGTGCGCCAGCGCCAGCGGGTAGCGCCGCATGGCCAGGGACCCGCGCACCTCCGGGGGGCAGCGGTCCAGCAACCACCCGCTCACCCGCGCGTCGAAGGCGTCGGTACCGGGCGGCGGCAGGTCCGACGGCCAACCCGGCGGCGCCACGGACGACGGCATCGTCGCCGCGATCAGTCCCGCTGCAGCAGCGAGCGCAGCACGAACTGCAGGATGCCGCCGTGACGGTAGTAGTCGGCCTCGCCGGGCGTGTCGATGCGCACCACGGCGTCGAAGGTGCTGACGGATCCATCCGGGGCCGTCGCCGTCACCCGCACCGTCTGCGGTACGCCGCCGTCGTTCAGCGCCGTAACCCCGGCGATGTCGAACGTCTCCTGGCCGCTGAGGCCCAGCCGCAGCGCGCTCTGCCCGGCCGGGAACTGCAGCGGCAGCACCCCCATGCCGATGAGATTGGAGCGGTGGATGCGCTCGTAGGACTCCGCGATCACGGCGCGCACACCCAGCAGCGCAGTGCCCTTCGCGGCCCAGTCGCGGGAGGATCCGGACCCGTACTCCTTGCCCGCCAGCACCACCAGCGGCGTCCCGGCGGCCGCGTAGTGCTGGGCCGCGTCGTAGATGAAGGCCTGCGGGGCGCCGGCCGCGGTGAAGTCGCGGGTGTAGCCGCCCTCGACGCCGTCGAGCAGCTGGTTGCGCAGCCGGATGTTGGCGAACGTGCCGCGGATCATCACCTCGTGGTTGCCCCGCCGCGAGCCGTAGGAGTTGAAGTCGCGCCGCTGCACGCCGTGCGAGAGCAGGTACTGACCGGCCGGAGTGTCCGGCTTGATCGCGCCTGCCGGCGAGATGTGGTCGGTGGTGACCGAGTCGCCGAGTTTGGCCAGCACTCGGGCGCCGGCGATGTCGGTGACCGGGGTCGGCTGCGGCGCCATCCCTTCGAAATAGGGGGGCTTGCGGACGTAGGTGGACTCGGCATCCCAGGCGAACGTGCTCCCCGACGGCGTGGGCAGTTGCTGCCAGCGCTCATCGCCGGCGAACACATCGGCGTAGCGGCGGGTGAACATCTGCGGATCGATCGCGCCGGCGATCGTCTCCTCCACCTCAGCCGGGCTCGGCCAGATGTCGCGCAGGTAGACCGGTTGGCCATCGGAGCCGGTGCCGAGCGGATCGCGGAACAGATCGATGTCCATGGTGCCGGCGATCGCGTAGGCGACCACCAGTGGCGGGCTGGCCAAGTAGTTCATCTTCACGTCCGGATTGATCCGGCCCTCGAAGTTGCGGTTGCCGCTGAGCACCGACACCACGGCCAGGTCGGCCTCGTTGACCGCAGCACTGACCTCCTCGGGCAGCGGACCGGAGTTGCCGATGCACGTGGTGCAGCCGTAGCCGACCAGGTCGAATCCCAACTTGTCCAAGTAGGGGGTGAGCCCGGCCTTGTCGTAGTAGTCGGTGACCACCTGCGAGCCGGGAGCCAGCGTCGTCTTCACCCACGGCTTGCGGCTCAGCCCGCGGTCCACGGCATTCTTGGCCAGCAGGGCCGCGCCGATCATGACCGCCGGGTTGGAGGTGTTCGTGCAGGAGGTGATGGCGGCGATGACCACCGCACCGTGACCGATGGTGATCGGCTCGCCGTCGAGGTCGAACGTGATGGTCCGGCCCGGCTCGTCGCTGTAGGTCGGCAGAGCAGTCGCGAACCGTTGCTGAGCCTCAGCCACCAGCACGCGGTCCTGCGGCCGCTTGGGCCCTGCCAGCGACGGCTGCACGGTCCCCAGATCGAGCTCCAGGTACTCCGAGTACACCGGCTCGTGCTCAGCGTCGTGCCACAGCCCCTGGGCCTTGGCGTACTGCTCGACAACGGCCACCTGCGCCTCGGATCGACCGGTCAGGCGCAGGTAGGACAGCGTCTCGTCATCGATCGGGAAGACTGCGGCCGTCGAGCCGTACTCCGGGCTCATGTTGCCGATGGTGGCGCGATTGGCCAGCGGCACCGCGGCCACGCCCGCCCCGTAGAACTCGACGAACTTGCCGACGACCCCGTGGTCGCGCAGCATCTCGGTGATCGTGAGGACCAGGTCGGTGGCCGTGGCCCCCTCCGGCAGCGCGCCGGACAGCTTGAAGCCCACCACGCGCGGGATCAGCATGCTGACCGGCTGCCCCAGCATCGCCGCCTCGGCCTCGATGCCGCCGACGCCCCAGCCGAGCACGCCGATGCCGTTGACCATCGTGGTGTGGCTGTCCGTGCCGACGCAGGTGTCCGGGTAGGCCTGGCCGTTGCGCACCATGACCACCCGCGCCAGGTGCTCGATATTGACCTGGTGGACGATGCCGGTGCCGGGCGGCACCACCTTGAACTCGTCGAAGGCGGTCTGCCCCCAGCGCAGGAACTGGTAGCGCTCCCGGTTGCGCTCGTACTCCCGCTCGACATTGCGCTCGAAGGCGGTGTTCGTGCCGAAGTAGTCGGCGATCACCGAATGGTCGATGACCAGCTCGGCCGGGGCCAGCGGGTTGATCCGGTCCGGATCCCCGCCGAGGTCGCGCACGGCCTCGCGCATCGTCGCGAGGTCCACCACGCACGGGACCCCGGTGAAGTCCTGCATGATGACCCGCGCGGGGGTGAACTGGATCTCCTCGGACGGCTCGGCCCGCGGATCCCAGGCCCCGAGGGCCCGGATCTGGTCGGCGGTGACGTTGGCACCGTCCTCGGTGCGCAGCAGGTTCTCCAGCAGGACCTTGTGGGTGAACGGCAGGCGCTGCGAGCCCGGAACGGCAGCGATCCGGAAGATCTCGTAGGAGGCTTCGCCGATCTGCAGCGTGTCCTGCGCGGCGAACGAGTTCAGGCTGGGCATGCGACTCCTCGACGTGGATGTGCTCCCATCCTAGGCAACGCGGGCGCGTGGCTCACGGCGGCCGGTCATCACGGCCCGGATGCCCGGCGGCCGGTCATTGCGGCGCCGGACGCACCGCGGCAACGGCCTCGATGTGGTGGGTCATCGGGAACAGGTCCAGGGCGTGCACCGCACCGACCGTCCAGCCGAGATCCACCAGCGTGCGCAGGTCCCGGGCGAGGGCGGCCGGGTCGCAGGCGACGTAGGCCAGCGCCCCGGGCCGCAGGCGGTGCACCTCCTCCAGCACCGCGCGGCCGGCGCCGGCTCGAGGGGGGTCGAGCACGATGGCGTCGGCCGTGCCCCGGTAGCGGCGCAGCCATCGCAGCACGTCGCTGCGGTGCACGCGGGCCTGCGCCAGGTGCTGCAGGTTGCGCTGCGCCAGTTCGGCCGCAGTCGCGTCGCCTTCGACCAGGTGCACCGCGTGGTAGCCGTCCAGGCTGCCCGCGAACAGCCCGACGCCCCCGTAGAGGTCCAGGAGGGTGCCGCGGGGTGCCGCTGCGAGCGCTCCGGCGACGGCGTCGAGTAGGGCCCGCGGCGCGCCGGGGTGGACCTGCCAGAACCCGTCACCGGCCACCTCGAACCGGTGTCGGCCGACCTGCTCCACGACAGTGCGCCGCCCCATGGCCGCGGCTGGCCCGGCGATTGCGGATCCGCTGCCGTCGCGCACCGACACAATCTCATCACCGCTGCCCGGCGATGCAGCGGCGCGCGCCGCGGCGGCGACGACCTCGGCATCGGCGATGAGGCAGTCCTGGATCGCTACCGGGCTCGCGCTGCGGTAGCCCAGCATCGCCAGCCCCGCGTGGCGCACCGCGAACCTGCTCCTGGTGCGCCACCGCAGCCCATCGGCATCTCCGGGCACGGCGTGCACCTGCCCGTCCCACGGGAGTGCGTCGACGTCGAACCCGCCGATCCGGCGCAGGCAGTCGCGCACGACGTCCGCCTTCAACCGGCGCTGTGCGGGCAGCGCGACATGCTGGAAGTCGCATCCCCCGCAGCCGCCGGGCCCGGCATAGCGGCACGGCGCTGCCACGCGGTCCGGGCTGGGCTCCTCCACCACGACCAGGTCGGCGAAGACGAGCCGACCGCCGCGCCGCAGCGCCGTCACCTCTGCCAGCCCGGCCTCGCCCGGCAGTGCATGCCGCAGGAACACGGTTGCAGGCTGGGTGGCCCCCACGAGCTCGGCCAGCATGGCCCCGCCGTGAGCGACCGCCCTGGCGCGCACCGGCACGCGATCCCCCACCGCGATCACCGACGCCGCCGATCCAGGTCCAGCTTCGGCACAGTCGTGGTCATGCCCGTCACCCCCCCGCTGCTGGCCGGGCCAGCCACCGACTCCTCCGCAGCCCGCTGCCAGGGCACCGTGATGACGACCACGTTCGGCAGTGCCGTGAGCCGCCGCGTCAGCCGGGCGGCGGACCGGTTGTGCAGCAGCCGCTCCCACCAGTGATCGACGACGTACTCCGGGACGTAGACCGTCAGCAGCCGATCCGGGTGTTCCCGTTGCAGCATCTGGACGTACTGCACGATCGGGTTGTTGATCTCGCGGTAGGGCGATTCCAGGACGACCAGGGGCACGGGAATCGCCAGCTCCTCCCACTGGCGTGCCAATCGTGCCGCCTCGGCCCCCTCCACCGACACCGTCAGCGCGTTCAGCGCGACCGGCCGGGTCGCCCGAGCGTAGGCCAGTGCGCGCAGCGTCGGCTTGTGGATGCTCGCCACCAGGATCAGCGCCGCGACCTCGTGGACGACCCCGGTGACCTCCCGCTCCTCCGCCGCCGTCTCGTAGGCCACCGTGTCGTAGTGCCGTCTGATGGCTCGCATCGCGGTGGCCAGCAGCGGCACCAACAGCACCACCACCCAGGCCCCGGTGGTGAACTTGCTGACCACGACGACGACCAGCACCGCGCCGGCGACCCCCGCGCCGGCCACGGCGACGGTTCGTGCCCGCTGCGCCCGGCGACGCTCATGGGGCGGGATCCGCCGGTCCATCGCTGTGCGCCAGTGTCGGCTCATCCCCCATTGGCCCAGCGCCAGTGCCAGGAACACCCCGACGACGTACAACTGGATGAGATCGGTCAGTCGGGCCCCGAAGGCGGATACCAATGCGCCAGCGGCGACGCCCAGCAGGACGATGCCGTTGCTGTAGACGAGGCGATCCCCGCGCGATTGCAGTTGGCGGGGCAGGAAGCCGTCGCGGGCCAGGATCGAGGTGAACACCGAGAAGCTGCGCAAGGCGCTCATGCCGGCCGCGGCGAGGATGAGCACGGTTGCCACCACGGCGGGCAGCACCAGCAGCGGCGTGCCGAAGACCGCGTCCACCACTTGCACCACGACGGTCTGCTGCGGCTCCCCTTGGCCGGGGCCGATCAGGTCGCGGTTGTCGGCCGTGATGCGGACCCCGGTGAGGAGTGCCAGCCAGGTGATGCTGGCGAACAGCAGCATCGAAACCGAGCCGATCAGGACCAGTGCCGCGGCGGCCCGTTCGCCTCGCGGCCGCTGCAGCGAGGGCGCACTGGTCCCCACGGCCTCCACGCCGGTGACCGCCGTGGATCCGGAGGAGAACGCCCGGGCCAGCACCAGCAGCAGGGCCAGGCCGGCCACCGCCTCGGCCCCCGCCGCGGTCTCATAGTCGGCACTGGCCGCGCGCGGCGTCTCGCCGAAGGCGACTCGGGCCAGCGCGGCGCCGGCGGTGAACAGGATCACCACGATGAAGCCCCACGTGCCTGCCCGCAGGACTGCCGACGTCACACGGCCGCCCCGCAAACTCAGCAGCGTCAGTGCCGCGATGACGGCCACCGCCAGCAGGGTGCGCCCTTCGAAAAGGCCGGGCGCGACCGAGACCACGGTGTCCAGCAGGGCGGTGGTGCTGACGGCCAGTGTGAGGGCGAAGTCGATGAGCAGCGCTGCCGCCACGACGACGGCCGGTGTTGGGCCGAGGGTGTGCAGCGCCACGTCGTAGTCGGCGCCACCGCCCGGGTACTCCCGCACGGTGTACCGGTAGGCCGCCACCACGATGATGAACACCAACGCCACGCATGCGGCCACGGCGGGGCCGTAGACGTACAGGCCGAACCCGCCCAGCGCGAGGATGATGAGGATCTCCTGGGTGGCGTACACATTGCTCGACAGCACATCACTGCCCACCGCGGTGAGCGTGCGGAGCCGACTGGATTCCTCCCCCTGCTGTTCGGTCGGCAGCGCCCGGCCCAGCATCAGGCGCTTGACCCGCGCTCCATACGCCACACTTGGATGGTAGGGGGAAGGCCGCGCAGCCGGTGCGCTTGTCCAGATCCGCGGGGTGACGCTGCGCCGACTGCGTTACCGTTCCCATAGAGCCCGCCCACGGGAGGTCCAGTGCACATCGTGATCATGGGGTGCGGTCGGGTCGGCTCGTCTCTGGCCCAGGAACTGGACCGGCTCGGGCATTCCGTGGCGGTCATCGACCACGACATCGAGGCGTTCCGACGACTCGGACCGGCGTTCGCCGGGGCCACCGTGACGGGGGTCGGTTTCGATCGCGACACGCTGGGCAAAGCTGGCATCGAACGGGCCCACGCATTCGCCGCGGTCTCCAGCGGGGACAACTCCAATATCCTGGCTGCCCGGGTCGCGCGCGAGAACTTCGGCGTGGGCAAGGTCGTGGCCCGCATCTACGACCCCAAGCGCGCCGAGATCTACGAACGGCTGGGCATTCCGACCGTCGCCACGGTCGCCTGGTCGACCGGCCAGATGCTGCGCCGACTGCTGCCCGAGGATCTGTCGGAGGAGTGGCGCGACCCCAGCGGGACCGTGGCGCTGGCGCAATGCAGTGTCCACCCGGCCTGGATCGGGACCCGGATCCGCGACATCGGCGCCCGTACGGGTACCAGGATCGCCTTCCTCACCAGATACGGGGAGGGGCTGCTGCCCGAGCCGGACACGGTGCTGCAGGAGGGCGACCTGCTCCACGTCATCGTGCGCGTGGAGGATCGCGACGCCGTGTACCGGCAGCTGAGCGAGCCGCCTGCAGTGCGGGAGGAGAAGAAGTGAGGGTCGCCATCGCCGGAGCGGGCAAGGTAGGCCGTTCCATCGCCCGGGAGCTCGTCGCCAACGGCCACGACGTCCTCTTGATCGACGAGGACCCGTCGATCGCTCGGGACAACCAGGTCGAAGGGGCGGAGATGCTCCTGGCGGACGCCTGCGAGATCTCCGCCCTGGACGAGGCGCAACTGTCGCAATGTCAAGTGGTCGTGGCCGCAACCGGCGACGACAAGGCGAACCTGGTGGTGTCCCTGTTGGCCAAGACCGAGTACGGCGTCCCCCGCGTCGTGGCCCGGGTCAACCATCCCAAGAACGAGTGGATGTTCGACGAGTCCTGGGGCGTAGACGTGGCCGTCTCGACACCCCGCATGCTGTCGGCCCTCGTCGAGGAAGCGGTGACGGTCGGCGACCTGGTGCGCCTGTTCACGTTCCGCAAGGGCGAGGCCGAACTCGTGGAGCTGACCCTTCCCGCGGACTCGGCCGTGGTGGGCGGGCGCGTCGGCGACGTGGTGTGGCCCGCGGACACGGCGCTGGTGGCCATCGTGCGCGGCCCCCGCGTGATCGCGCCGTCACCGGATGATCCGTTGGAAGCCGGCGACGAATTGCTGTTGGTCTCTGCTCCGAGCGCGGAGGCGGACCTGCAGCACCTGTTGGCGCCGCATCACGCGTCCGGCGGCTGAGGCGCAGCGGCTCCGTGCGTCAGGCGCCGCCCGGGGCAGCCGCTTCGGTGAGGTCGATGAGGCCGTCCGCCGCCGGTTCGGCGCGCCCGCGCTCGGGCAGGCGCTGGGAGATCACCTGGGTGACGCCGTTGGCCTGCATCGTCACGCCGTACAGCGCGTCCGCAGCCTCCATCGTGCGCTTCTGGTGCGTGATGATGATCAGTTGGCTGCTGCTGCGCAACTCCTCGATGACGTCGATGAGCCGGCCGAGGTTGGTGTCGTCGAGGGCGGCCTCCACCTCGTCGAGCACGTAGAACGGACTGGGCCGCGCCTTGAACAGGGCGATCAGGAAGGCCACCGCGGTCAACGACCGCTCCCCGCCGGACAGCAGCGACAGCCGCTTGATCTTCTTGCCCGGCGGTCGCGCCTCCACCTCCACTCCGGTGGTGAGCAGATTCTTGGGGTCGGTGAGCACCAGTCGCCCCTCCCCGCCGGGGAACAACCGCGCGAAGACCCGCTCGAAATGCATGGCGGTATCGGCGAACGCCTCGGCGAAGACCTGCTCGACCCGGGCATCGACATCCTTGACGATGCCCTGCAGGTCCGCGCTGGTCCGCCTCATGTCCTCGATCTGCTCGTTGAGGTAGGTGTAGCGCTCCTCGGCGGCCGCGAACTCCTCCAGCGCCAACGGGTTCACGGTCCCCAGCAGCGCCAGTGAGCGTTCGGCTGCGCGAAGCCGCCGCTCCTGCTCCACTCGGACATACGGGTAGGGCTCCCCGTCGGTGTCGCTGCCGTCCTCGGCATCACCAGGTGGCACCGGGCTGGCGGGAACCGGCACCTGCGGGCCGTACTCGGCGATGAGCACATCGGCGCTGATGCCGTGATCACCCAATGCCTTCTCGGCGATCTGCTCGATGCGCAGCCGCTGCTCGGCACGGGCAACCTCGTCGCGGTGCACCGAGTCGGTCAGGCGCGCCACTTCGGCCTCAAGATCGCGGATCTCCGTGCGCAGTCCCGTCAGGCGGGTCTGCCGCTCGGCGGACTCCTTCCGAAGGGCGAGCCGTCGTGCCGCCACCTCGGCGAGATCCTCCTCCGCAGTCCGCTGCGCGGCTGCGGCAATCTCGGCCACGGCGGCGGCGACCTCGGCGCGGCGCCGACGCTGCTCCTGCTGGCGCCGCAGCCGCTCCCGGGACCGCTCCTCCTCATCGGCGCTGCGCAGCATCGACTGCGACCGTTGCGCCAACGCCGCTGCGCGCTCCTCCAGCGAGCGCACCGCCAGTCGGGCCTCGGTCTCGGAGCTGCGCAGCTCCCCCAGGCGTTCGATCAGGCCCGGCTCGGCGCTGGCATCCGGCTCAGGCACGGCTGCCAGATCCGCCTGGGCCGCTGCGTGGGCCCGTCCGGCAGTCTGAAGAGCCTCCTCATCGTTGACCAGGGCCGCCTCCAGCTTCGCCAGCCGACGCAGAGCCTGCTCCCGACCCTCGTGGGCCGCCCGTTGCCGGCGCAGCCATTGGGAGTGGCGCTCGCTGGTGGCGGCCTGGCGCGTGCGCTCGTCCTGCCATCGGTTGCGGGCGGCCTCTTCTGCCTCGGCCGCCGCCTGCTCATCGGCCTGGCCGGTGCGCAGCGCAGCTTCGCAGTGCTGCACGGCGTCGGCTGCCACCGCCTCAGCATCTTGGGCGGCCTGCAGCGCATGACGCATGTCCCAGCGCGTGGATCCGTCCCGGACCCCGCCCCTGGCCCAGTGCCGGGCCAGCACGTCGCCCTGGGGCGTTACCGCAACCCAGTCGCCCGGGCCGGTCACCAGCGCCACAGCTTCATCGAGATCGGCCACGAGGACGAAATGCGCCAGCAGATGCGCGACCGCAGCGGCGTCCGGCCCATCGAGTCCCACGGCCGCCTGGCAGTGGGCGGCCGATCGGGGGTGCGCACTGCGTCCGGCGCGGACTGCGCGGCAACGACGAATTCCGCGCGATCCACTCCGCGTTGCCGCAGCATGGCCAACCCATTGGCGGCGGTTGCCGCGTCGGCCACCACCAGACCCTCTGACAGCGCGCCCAGGCAGGCGAGCACCACTGGTTCGTATTCGCCAGCCACGGCGACGCGGTCGGCCATATTGCCCAGCGCCCCCGGTAGCGCCGATGCCAGGAACGCGGTTCCGGAGTTCTCGTCAGCGGCCGCAAGAGCCCCGGCCAGCGTCTCGGCACGGGCAACGGCACCGGCGTGATCGCGCTGAGCCTGCTGCAACCGACTGCGCAGCGGGCCGAGATCGGCGGTCGCGGCGGATCGCCGTTGCCGCGCCTGGTCGTAGGCGCTCTGCAGGGCGGGCAGGCTCTGCCCGTCGTCAGCGGCGACCTGCGGCTCCTCCTCGGCGTCGACCTCGGCCAGCGCCGCGGCCGCTGTTTCCACGGCCTCGCGGCTCGCTCCAACTCCGCCGAGCGCGCCTCGACCGCGGCTGCAGCGGCACTGCGGCGGGCATCGGTCCTGCTCGCCGCCGCCCGCGCCCGTTCCGCAGCCTCACGGTCGCGCTTGGCTTGCTGCTGCACCGCCACGAGTTCCGACTCAACGGCCACGCGGGCGGCCTGCACCGCGGCCGCTTGATCGGTCTGCTCGCGGATCCGCGCGCTCAGCGCCGCCTGCTGCTGCTGCACCTGAGCCGCCTCGCGCCGCAGATGCTCCGGGTCGCGACCGGGTGACTCAGTCGCCGCCGAGGCATACGACTGCCGACGCTCCGCTGCCAGGGCCGCCAGTCCGCGCAGCCGCTCCGAGACCCGGGTGAGGCGGTGCCAGAGATCCTCGGCCAGTTCCAACTGCGGCTCAGCGGTCTCGGCGGCCGCTTGCAGGTCGGCCTCCTGCGCGCGCAGCGCCAACAGGGCCGCCTCGCGTTCGCCGCGCTTGTGCAGCAGCGCCTCCTCGTCGGCCACCTCACGCTCCAGCGCGGTCACGGCGGTCACGTAGTCGTCAGCCAGCAGACGCAACCGGGCGTCGCGGACATCGGCCTGGATCACCGCCGCCCGCCGGGCCACCTCGGCCTGCCGGCCCAGCGGCTTCAGCTGGCGCCGCAGTTCGGTGGCCAGGTCCTGCAGCCGGGACAGCTTCTCCGACAGCCCATCGAGTTTGCGCAGCGCCTTCTCCTTGCGCTTGCGGTGCTTCAGCACGCCTGCGGCCTCCTCGACGAAGCCGCGTCGGTCCTCGGCGGTGGCGTGCAGGATCGTGTCGAGCTGCCCTTGTCCGACGATGACGTGCATCTCGCGGCCGATACCGGAATCGGACAGCAATTCCTGCACGTCGAGCAGGCGGCATGCGCTGCCATTGATGGCGTACTCCGAACCCCCGGATCGGAACATGATGCGCGAGATCGTCACCTCGGTGTAGTCGATCGGCAGCGCGCCGTCGGTGTTGTCGATGGTGAGGCTGACCTCGGCTCGCCCCAGCGGCGGCCGGCCAGCGGTGCCGGCGAAGATGACGTCTTCCATCTTGCCGCCGCGCAGCGCCTTGGCGCCCTGCTCGCCCATGACCCAGGCCAGCGCATCCACGACGTTGGACTTGCCCGAACCGTTCGGGCCGACGACCGCAGTCACCCCGGGCTCGAATTCCAGGGTGGTCGCCGAGGCGAAGGACTTGAACCCCTTCAGGGTGAGGGACTTCAAATACACAGGCGAACTCCTCGACCGGCGGCGGGTTGCCTGGCGCGCAGCAACCATAACCCGCTGCGACGGGCGCTCAGCGGAGTGACCCGCGTCTCAGTCGCGGGGTCGTTCAGGCAAGGGCGGGACGCAAGGTCAGCGATGCCTCGCCGTCGAGGGCGAGTTCGTCGGCCACACTCACCATCGTGGGGTCGCCCACGGCCGCCAGTTCGATGGTGAGCCGCTCAACCTCGGCCTGCAATTCGGCCACGCGTGCGCGCAGCCGCTCGTTCTCCCAGCGCACCTGGTGATCGGTGCTTGCCAGATATCCATACAGCGCCTTGGCCATCGTGGTGCCTTCCCAACGTTCGCTTGGGTTGTGGTTCCGGCTGCGGACATACCGCGCCCACCCTGATATTCCCAGCCTGACAGGGCGGGAAACGCCGGTCAAGGGACTCAACGGGTCAGCGGCGGCGGCGGGGCACCCGCTGGCACTGGGGGCAGCGATGGCTGGATCGGTTCGTGAACGCCTCGCGCACGATCGGTCGGCCACAGCGCCGACACGGCTCGCCCTGGCGGCCGTAGACCGCGAGGTCCCTGGCGAACCACCCGCTCTCGCCGTTGACGTTGACGTACAGCGGATCGAAGCTCGTGCCCCCCGCCAGGAGCGCCTCGGCCATCACGTCCCGAGCTGTCCCCAGCAGTGTCACGGCCTCCTTGTGCTGGAGACTGTCCGCAGCGCGCGAAGGGTGCATCCGGACCCGCCACAGGGTTTCGTCGGCATAGATGTTGCCGATCCCGGAGACGACGGTCTGATCGAGGAGGGCGCGCTTGACGCCGGTGCGGCGGGCTCGCAACCGTCGCGCAGCACTGGGCAGGTCGAACGCGGGGTCGAACGGGTCGGCCGCGATGTGCGCCACCGCGGCCGGAGCGCCTGCGACCTCACCGTCCACAATCAGCCATCCGAAGGTGCGCTGGTCGATGAACGACAGACCTGCCCCGTCGCCGAGAGCGAATCGAACCCGCTCGTGGGGCCCTGCTGAGGTCGCCGATTCGACGCGGAACTGGCCGCTCATGCCCAGGTGTGCCGTCAAGAACGGTCGCACGCCCCCGCGCAGCCGCCACCACAAATACTTCCCGCGACGCCCGACCCCGGTCACGACGGCACCGGACAGCGCATCCTGGAACCACTGCGGCCCCTCCGCCTGCCGTCGCACGCTGCGGGGGTGCAGGACCGCCACGGCATCGATGCGCCGGCCCACGACGATGGGCTCCAGCCCGCGCCGCACCGTCTCCACTTCCGGCAGTTCAGGCACCACCGGCCCCGCGGTGGGCGCGGATCTCTTGGTAGGCGGTCTGCGCCGCCTCCATCTCGGCCTCCTTCTTGGTGCGGCCGGCGCCGCGCCCGAAATCGCCGAGCGGCAGTGCGCACCGTGGCAGAGAACCGACGGTCGTGGTCGGGACCTTCGGCCTGCAGCACGTACTCCGGGGCGCCGAGCTGCAACTGGGCCATCAACTCCTGCAGCGACGTCTTCCAGTCAAGCCCGGCGCCGAGTTCGGCGGCCTCCAACAGGCGCTGCCCGAACAGCCGGTCGACCACGTGCTCCGCCGCCGTCATGCCGCAGCCCAGGTAGACGGCCCCCAGGATCGCCTCCAACGCATCGGCGAGGATCGAGGTCTTGTCGTGCCCGCCGGTGGCGACTTCGCCGCGACCCAGGCGCAGGTGCGGGCCGAGGCCGAGTTCGCGGGCCGCGCGGGCGCAGACACGGGAGTTCACCACCGACGACCGGATCTTCGCCAACTCACCCTCGGAACGCTCCGGGTAGCGCCGATAGAGGGCGTCGGTCACCACCATCTCCAGCACAGCATCGCCCAGGAACTCCAGGCGCTCGTTGTTGGGCAGACCGCCCTGCTCGTTGGCGTAGGAGCGATGGGTCAGTGCGAGTTCGAGCAGCTCCTCCGGGATGGCAACCCCGAGCAGCGCCTCGAACGCCGACGGCTGGGCTCGTGCTTCCTGAACCACGTCGCGACTCGGCAGCACCTCAGACGTCGAGGACCTGGCGCTTGTCGTAGGTCCCGCAGGTCGCGCACACGGTGTGCGGCAGCTTCGCGCGAGCCGCAGCGGTCGCAGGTGGCCAGCGCGATCGGCGCCGCCTTCCACTGCGACCGGCGGTGACGGGTGTTGGATCGCGACATCTTGCGCTTGGGTACAGCCATTTCAGTTGCCCTTCTCTGCCAAGTCCGATCCGCCCTCGTTCGGGGCGGTTGAGTCCTCTGCCGACGCCAACCAGTCCTGCAGCGCCGCCCACCGCGCGTCCGTCTCGTCGTGACCGTGCCCGGGGTCGTCGGCCAACCGGGCACCGCACACGGGACACAGCCCCGGGCACTGCGGCCCGCACAATGGAACTTGCGGCAAGTCTAGGACAACGCTGTCCCGCAGCGTGGGTTCAAGATCGAGCAGCTCGCCCACCATGTGCGGCAGCGGCTCGGAGTCGTCGCCGAACGCCTGCTCCGACTCCGGGTACTCGAACAGCTGCTGCAGCGCGACCGTCATCTGGCCGGCGACCGGATCCAAGCAGCGCGAACACTCCCCGCTGGTCCGCACCGTGGCGGTCCCGCTGACCAGCACACCCTCCACCACGGACTCCAGCCGCAGCGCCAGCGCGACGGGGCTACCGGCATCGACATGGCAGCTCGAGACTTCCCAGCCAGCCGGGGCCGGCGCTTCGCGCTGCACCGTCACCATCGCGCCGGCACGTCGCCCCAGGGGCTTGGTGTCCAGCACGAAGGGCGCCGCCGGGTCCAGGGTGGTGTTCATGGTTGCTGAGGTCCGAAGGTCGTGGGTGGGTGAGTGCGCTGCACCGTCGCCAGCGACGGTTTCGACCTCCTACATTAGGCGGCTGGGCGGGATTCCCCCAAATGCAGCGGCTCAGGGCAGGACGACCGCCTCGTCCGCCACCGCCTCGGCGCTGGCCCGCACCTTGCGCCGACCCGCCTCGACCGTGTCCAGGGTGCGCGCCAGCGTCGAGGCGAACGCGGCGAGCTTGGCGTCCACGTAGGCGTCGACCTCGGCGCGCATCGCTGCCGACTGGTGCTGCGCCTGGTCCACGGTGTCCTCGGCCCGCCGCTGCGCCTCCAGCACGACATCGTGCTCGGCGATGAGCATTTCCCGGTCCTGCTCCGCCCTGGCCCGCATGTTGCCGACCTCCGTCTGCGCTGCCGTGCGCAGTTCCTCGGCGTCGGTCAGCGCGTCGGCACGGATCTGCTCGGCCTGGGCCCGGGCGTCGGCGCGGATCTGCTCGGCCTCCTCCTGCGCGGCGGTCATGATCTGGGTTCGCTGCGCGAGGATGGACGCGCCCGCGAGGATCTCTTCGGGCAGCACCTCTCGGGCATGCTGCAACAGTTGCAGCAGTCGCTCGCGGTCCACGACGACCCCGGCCCCGAAGGCCCGCGGCCGCCCCGCGTCGAGGATCGTGACCGCTTCCTGCAGGGTGTCGTGGATGTCCATCGAGTCCTCCCGGTTGGCGTGCTGCCTCATTGTGCATCCCGCCCCGGCGACTTGCGCAACACCCACCCCCGGCGTGCCGCGCCTCAGGTGCCGCGGGCCGCGATCTTCTCCCGCACCCGCTCCAGCACGGGGTCCGGCACGAGGCCGCTGACGTCGCCACCGTACGTGGCGACCTCTTTGACGAGGCTGCTCGACAGGTAGCCGTACTCCGGATTCGTGGCCAGGAAGAACGTCTCCACCCCGCTGAGCCGGTGGTTCATCTGGGCCATCTGCAGTTCGTAGTCGAAATCGGTGACCGCGCGCAGGCCCTTCACCACGACGGCGATCTCGCGCTCCCGGCAGTAGTCCACGAGCAAGCCGTGGAACGCATCGATGGTGATGTTCGGGTGGGGTGCGCACACCTCCCGCAGCATCTCCATGCGCTCCTCGACGGCGAAGAGGCTCGCCTTCTTCTTGTTGATGAGCACGGCGACGGTGACATCGGGGAACAGCGCAGCCGCCCTGGTGAAGACGTCGATGTGGCCGTTGGTGACGGGATCGAAGGAGCCCGGGCAGCAGGCCTTGACCATGTCAGCCCTCCTCCAGCTGCGACTGCGAACGGTCCTCGGCGCGACCGTACCAGATGGCCGTCCCGCCGTAGTTGCGGCGATCGCGCTGCCAGGCATCGGGCAGCGGGACGGCATCGTCGCGGCTGGGCCGCTCCACCACGACGGTGGCTCCGGGAAGCAGTACACCCGTGCGAGCGAGTCGATCGAGGAGGTCCGCCAGTCGCTGCGCCGGCACCTCGTAGGGCGGGTCGAGCAACGCGAGATCGAACGCCGGACCAACGGGCGCGCACTGCCAGGCATCGGCTGCGACCACGGTCAGGGCGGCGCCAGCGCCTAGCGCCGCGGCGTTCCTGCGCAGCACGGCCAGGGCCGATCGGTCGCGCTCCACCGCCGTGACATGGGCGGCGCCCCGGCTCAGCGCTTCCAGGCCGAGCGCACCGGATCCGGCGAAGACGTCCAGCACCCGTCGTTCGAGCAGTCCCGGCAAACGGTGCTCCAGGCTGCTGAACAGAGCCTCGCGGACCCGATCGGTGGTCGGGCGGGCGCCGCTGGGAACGGCGAGGCGGCGCCCTGCCCACTCGCCGGCGATGATGCGCGTCATCCCTTGTCCACGTACCCGAGCAGGTCGTCAGCGGCCCACTGCGCGACCTGCTCGGCCAGTGGCGGGTGCCGGTCGAGTCGCGGATCGTCGCTCACCACTCGGCCAGCGCCGGCCCGCGCGGCCGCGATCACCTCGCCGTCCCGCGCGACCGACAGCAGTCGCAGGCTGCTCCGCCGACCGGACTGGGCCGCTCCGAGCACATCGCCCTCGCGGCGCTGCAGCAGATCGATCTCGGCCAGGGCGAACCCGTCCAGCGTCTGCGACACCGCGTGCAGCCGCTCTCGGCCCGGTGCCTCCGCGGGCAGGGCGGTGTGGAGCAGGCACAGGCCGGGGTGCCCGCCGCGGCCCACGCGGCCGCGCAACTGGTGCAGCTGCGAGACCCCGAAGCGGTCGGCGTCCAGCACCGCCATGACCGTGGCGTTGGGGACATCCACGCCGACCTCGATCACGGTCGTGGCGACCAGGACGTCGATCGCTTCCCCGCCGTGCCCGGCGAATCGGGACATGACCGACTCCTTCTCCTCAGCCGTCATCCGGCCGTGGAGCGCGGCCACGCGCAGGCCGGCCAGGGGCCCCGCGGCCAGCTCCTCGACGGTGTCCGCCACCGAGTGCACGGCCGCCCAGCCGTTGCCCGCCTCGGGGTCCGGCTCGGTGTCGTCGACGCGCGGGCAGACGACGTAGGCCTGCCGGCCGTTGGCCGCCTCCTCGGCGATCCGTCCCCACATCCGGCGCACGTAGGCGGGCCGGTCCGCGGGCACCACATGCGTGGTGATGGGGGCGCGCCCGGCGGGCAACTCGCGCAGCGTCGACACCGTGAGATCGCCGAAGACCGTCATCGCGACGGTGCGCGGGATGGGGGTCGCAGTCATCACCAGCACGTGGGGGCGCTCGCCCGGTCGGGCCTTCTCCGACAGGGCCGCGCGCTGCTCCACGCCGAACCGGTGCTGCTCGTCGACCACGACCAGGCCGAGCTCGGCGAATTGCACCGGGTCGCTGAGCAGGGCGTGGGTGCCGATCAGGATCCCCGTCTCGCCGCCGGCCGCCCCGGCGAGGACCTTGCGCCGCCGCGCGGCGGTTGCTGAGCCCGTCAACAGGTCCACCCGAGTCCCCCGCTCGTTCCCGCCCAGCATCCCGGATTCCGCCAGCGGCCCGAGGAGCCCCGTGATCGAGCGCAGGTGCTGCTCGGCAAGGACTTCGGTGGGAGCCAGCAGGACGGCCTGGCCCCCGGCATCGACAACACGCAGCATGGCGTGCAGGGCGACCACAGTCTTGCCGGACCCGACCTCGCCCTGGAGCAAGCGGTGCATCGGCGCCGGCGCCGCGAGGTCGGCATCGATCTGCACCATCACTTCACGCTGACCGCCGGTGAGCGCATAGGGCAGTTGCTCGTGCAGCGCGTCCACCAACCCTCCTGGAGCGGCCGGCCGCGGCTTGGCGGCCAGCCCCGCCAGGGCATGGCGGCGCTGGGCCAGCACGACCTGCACCACCCATGCCTCATCGAAGGTGAGCCGCTGCCGCGCCGCGGCGATCTGCGCCTCGCTGTCGGGCAGGTGGATCAGCTGCAGCGCGCGGCCCAGCGGCAGCAGGTCGTTGTCGTCGCGGACCTCAGCGGGCACGGGGTCCGGCACTGCAGCCGGATCCAGTTGGGCCAGGGCCAGCCGCACACATCGTCCGATCGTCCATGACGGCACCTTCGACGTGGCCGGGTATACCGCGACCAGATCCCGCAGGAACTCCTCGGCGTCGGCTGCCTCGGCGGCCTCACCGCCATCGGCGAAGAGGACGTAGTCGGGATGCGCCAACTGCCGGTGCCCGCGGTAGCTGCCGACCTTGCCCGCGAACAGCCCGACCCGGCCCGCGCGCAGTTCCTTCTGGCGCCAGGACTGGTTGAAGAAGGTCAGGGTGAGCCGACCTGTGCCGTCGGTCACCTCGACCTCCAGCAGACTCCCCTTGCGCCCCCTCATCGGGCGGTTGACGACCCGAGACACCTCCGCCGAAACCGTGACCTGCTCACCCTCGGCAAGCGCCCCCAGGTCGGTCAGTTCCCCGCGCCGCGCATAGCGCCGGGGGTAGTGCCGCAGCAGGTCCCCCACGGTCGCCATGCCGAACGCCTTGTGCAGAGCGTCGGCCGTGCGACCCCCGACCAACGAGCGCAGCGGGTCGGACAGCTGGGTCACCGGCACCCTCCGTTCACTCCACGCCGATGATGACCGGCCACAGCGGCTGCCCCCCCGCCTCGGCGACGACGTCCAACCCCGGGTGGGCGTCCTCGACCGCCGCCGCGATCGCCGCAGCGTCCTCTGCGGAGGAATCGGCGCCGGTCAGCAGCGTGACCAGTTCGCTGTCGCCCCGGACGAGCTCACCGACCACGGCCAGCGCCACTTCGAGCTCGTCGGTTCCGATCTTGACGATGTCCCCCGACACTAGTCCCAGAACGTCGCCGGGCTCACACACCCCGGCAGAGGTCATGGCCCGCTTACTGGCGACGGTGACGCCGCCGTAGCGCGTCGCGCCGGCAGCACGACTCATCGAGGCGACGTCATCGTCGAAGCCGCGGTTCGGCTCATGCACGGCGACCGCGGCCAGCGACTGCACGATGGCCCTGGTGGGGATGACGGCCACCCGGACACCGATCTCACGTGCTCGCGAGGCGGCAGCCTCCGCTGCCGGGCGGATGTCCTTGCCCCCTGGCAGCAGGACCACCTCCGAGGCGCCCGAAGCCTCGATCGCCGCCAGCAGTTCGCCGGTGCTCGGGCTGATTCGGGGGCGCGCCGGCACTGGGACTGCCCCGGCGCCCCGCAGCAGAGCGGCCACGCCGTCGCCGTGCGACACAGCGACGATGGCACGGCCGCCCCGCGCGGCAGGTGCCTCGGGGAACGCCTCGCGCAACCACTGGATGCGGATCCGGTGCGGCCGGCCGATCGCGAGGGCTCGCTCCACGGCCGCACCGGCATCATCGACGTGCACATGCACGTTCCAGAGCCCGTCACCGCCGACGACGACCAGCGAGTCGCCCAGCACCCCCAGTTCCTCCCGCAGTTGCGCGACGCCATCCTCCTGCGCCGAGTCGAGCAGGTACATGACTTCGTAGGCGGGGCCGTCGTAGCTGGCATGTGGTTCGTGGCGGGCTTCCGGAGCAGAGAGATCGGGCTTTGGGGTGGGGCGCACTGGCCGTGTGGTTCCGGTGACCACCTCGGCCATGGCGTCGATGATGACCACGATCCCGGCCCCGCCGCTGTCGACCACGCCGGCGGCGGCCAGTGCGGGCAACTGCTTCGGTGTCTCGGCCAGCGCCGTGCGTGCCGCATCCGCCGCCCGCACGATGACGTCCGGCAGCGCGTTGCCCGCCTCGGCCGCGCTCACGGCCGCTTCGGCAGCCATCCGCACCACCGTCAGCATCGTCCCCTCGACCGGTCGTCCAACCGACTGGTAGGCGAGCTTGGCCGAGGCCTGCAGGGCGGTGGCCGCCAAATGCCCCCCGGCGATGGAGTCGGCGGAATCGTCGAGGCGCACTTCGCCGTGCAGCATGCCCCGCAGCACCTGCGACAGAATGACGCCGGAGTTGCCGCGGGCGCCCATCAGGGCACCTCGGGCGAGCGTCTGGACGATCGCCAGGAAGCGCAGCGCGGCCGGATCGGCATCCTGCCAGCGCTCGCCGAGCGCGCCATCGGGACGCTCGCTGGACATCGCCTCCACGGCCAGCACGGCGGACTCCATCGTCAGGTACATGTTCGTTCCGGTGTCCCCGTCCGGCACCGGAAAGACGTTGAGGCGGTCGATCTCCTCCCGCGCCTCACCGAGACGCGCCAGCGCGTGGCGGGCCCAGGTCAGGACGAGGTCCGCCGCCTGCTCCGCCGTCGCCATGTCACCTCCCGCATGCCTGCGTCCCACCGTAGTGCCACGATCGCCCGATTGGCGGGGATGGCGCGCAGCGACCGCGGGGAGCGCCGGTCACGCCCCCTGCGGGACGCCTGAGCGGTTGGCGGTCGGGATTGTGATCTCCCGTTTCAGGATCTTCCCGGTCGGCCCGGTGGGCAGCGCTTCGGTGATCCAGACGATGCGCGGATACTTGTAGGCCGCTACCCGCTCCTTGACGAAGGCCCGGATCTCCTTCTCCGAGGCGCTGGCGCCCGACTTCAGCGTGACGGCGGCGGCGATCTCCTCGCCGTGGACGGCGTCCGGCACCCCGACCACGGCGGCCGTGGCGACCGCGGGGTGCTCGTAGATGACCTCCTCGATCTCGCGCGGGTAGACGTTGTACCCGCCACGGATGATCATGTCCTTGGCGCGGTCGACGATGTAGTAGTAGCCCTCGGCATCGCGCTTGGCCAAGTCCCCGGTGCGGAACCAGCCGTCGTGCATCACCGATGCGGTGGCCTCGGGCTTGTTCAGGTAGCCCTTCATGACGTTGTGCCCCTTGATGGCGATCTCCCCCACCTCGCCCTCCGGCACGTCCCGCCACTGTGCGTCCACCAGCCGGAATCGCACGCCCTCCACCGGCGTGCCGATCGACCCCGGCTTGCGCTCCCGGTCGCGGTGGTTGAACGAGGCGACCGGGCTGGTCTCGGACAGGCCGTAGCCCTCCAGCAGGATGCATCCGTAGGTGGCCTCGAAGCCGCGCAGCACTTCGACCGGCAGGGATGCTCCGCCCGACACCGCCGCCCGCAGCGCCGAGGTGTCGTACTGTGCAGCGTCCGGCACCTGCAGCAGTGCCACGTACATCGTCGGCACGCCTTCCATCACCGTGACGCGGTCGCGCTGCAGCACCTGCAGCGCCTGCACCGGCTCGAACCGCGGCAGTAGGGTCAGCGTCGCCCCGGCCCTGATCGCGGCATTCATCCCGACCACCTGGCCGAAGGAGTGAAACAGCGGCAGGCCGCCGAAGACCACATCGTCGTTGCCCAGATCCACCAGGTCGACCGAGATCTCCACGTTGCGGCCGATGTTGCGGTGCGACAGCTCCGCGCCCTTCGGGCTGCCGGTGGTCCCGGAGGTGTACAGGATCACCGCGGTGTCCTGCTCGTCGCAGCCCACCAGATCGATGGGCTCGTGCTCTGCGAGTTGTCCGGTGAACGAGGCACCGACCTGGATGCACGGGATGCCGACCTCATCAGCCGCAGCCTGGGCCTCCTGCGCCATGCCCTCCCACACGAAGACGGCCTTGGCCCCGGAGTCGGTCAGGGCGTAGGCGACCTCGCGATCCTTGAACAGCGGATTCATCGGCACGACGACCGCGCCGGCCCAGAGGATCCCGTAGTAGATCACCGGGAACTGGGGAAGATTGGGCATGTTGAGGGCGACCCGGTCGCCGGGCTCCACCCCCAGTGAGCGCAGCCACCCGGCCACCCGCGAAGCGCCCGACTGCAGGGCCGCATAGCTGACCTCGATGTCGTCCAGTTTCACGGCCGCACGGTCGGGCCGAACAGCAGTCGTGCGGATCAGGTTCTCCGCAAGATTCATCGCATCTCCTTCAGCGTCGCCATCGGCGCACTGGGGCGCCGAGGAGGGCGGGCCCGATCGCCCCGCCGAATAGCGATCGTAATAGAGGGATGCCAGAATCGGTTTCCGACCCCGATGGTCAGGGCAGGATCGCGATGTCCTCCCGCTCCGGGAGTTCGCCGATGACCGACTCCCACAGCGCCAGGGCCTCTTCGACGAAGAACTCCGAGAGCCGATCGCCGTCGGGCACGAGGTGCTCATCGACAGCCGAAACCCACGTGGACGCGACCGTTGTAGCTGAAGATCGTGATCGACATCGGCTGATCGCCCGATGTCGGCGCCCAGCCCAGGACGCCCGAGACCGGGGTGCCCGCCAATGCGATCTGGCTGCGCGGTCCGGGCACGTTGGTGAGCACCCCGACGGCCTTGTTGGCGAAGAAGTTCGTCAGGAACACGCTCATGCGCTCTGGCGATGTGGCCACGACGCGCTGGACTCCGAAGGTGACCACGGCCTCATGCGAGTGCTTGATCTTGTTGACGCGGCGGCTCATCTCGAGCAGCCGCTCCTTGGGATCGGAGATGTTCATGGGCATCTTGACGGCGATGAGCGCGAAGTGGTTGCCGAGCTCCTCCGGCATGCCGGGATCGAACGGCTTCAGGCTCACCGGCATCATCCACATCACCTCGTCGACCGACTCCCCGTGGGCGGCGAGGTAGCGATGCAGCATACCGGCGACCACGGTGAGCAGCACATCGTTGACCGTGGTGCCGGTCTTCTTCCCAACCTGCTTGACCCTGTCGAGCGAGAAGGCGTTGACCCAGTGGACCTGCTTGGCCACCCCGGGCGTGCCGCTCCACACCGTGTCCACGCTCGTCCCCGCCAGTGCCAGCTTCGCCACCGAGGCGGCAGTATTGGTGGCTTCCTCCGGGATCGGTGACATCGTGGCGAAGGCGTCGGCCAACTGCCGCGGGTCGCCGATGACGTCCAGGGTGTCGTTGAGCATGCTGTCGCCCATGCCCCGGGCAGCGTCCGCTGCGCCCGACAGCTGTCCGGGCAGTCCTGCCAGTGCTGCCGGGATGGCCTTCGCCGCCGCGGCCGGGTCGGACGCAGCCTCGCGGACCTTCTCCGCGGCCGAGGCCGCAGCCGACGCACTGGCCTGCTTGGCGACATCCAGGGTGGACTTGGCCTGTTGCAGGGCATCGGCCCCCGCCGCCTGAGCCTTGCCGCTGGCCTCCAGGGCCGCCTCCCGCACCCTGCCCAGACGGCTGCTGGGGGCCGACTCGGCACCGGCGTCCAGCAACCTGCCGGCACCCACAGCAGCCGACACGCCCACGTCGCCCTCGATCGGGTCGCACAGGCCCAGGACGACCTGCACCAAGCGCACGCCATCGGCGATGGAGTGGTGGAACCGCGCCATCACCATCGCTCCGGTGCGGCCGTCCCGGCCCACGACGTTGTCGATGAAGTGGAAGACCCACATGGGGCGCGTCTTGGGCAGCGGCTTGCTGCGCTGCTGGTTGACGTACTCCTGCGCCCCGTCGATGCTGACCGGGTTCGGCAGTTTGGCGCGGACGAGGTGTCGTTCGATGTCGAACTTCGGGTCGGTGACCCAGAACATCCCGTCCTTGCGCTTGACCGGCTTGGAGGAGAACACCGGGAACTGCTTGATCATGCGCTCCTCGATCACCGCGCGGATCGCATCCCAGTCCGGCGACTCGTCGAACCAGAGCACGCTGTCGATGATCATCAGATTGTTGGGCCGGTCCATGTTCAGCCACAATGCGTCCTGGACCGAGATGTGCTGTTCCGCCATGACCGAACATTAGCGCGCGGACCCTCGGCGAGGATCGCTATGCGGCAACTCAGCGGTGCCTCGCGCGACGCACCCGGGGTCCATGCGGCACTGCGGCCATTTTGTGCATGCCTCCCGCCGTGCGGTACCCTGGCCCAGTGCCGCGTCGAAGCGACGGCGCGGGAATGATCGGCCCAGGAGAGCCCTGCGATGAGCGGGCATCTGAGCACCCAACGTTCTGATCTGCAGGAGTGACAATGGCGGCAACGTGCGACGTGTGCGGCAAGGGTCCGGGGTTTGGCAACAACATCTCCCACTCCCACCGTCGGACCAAGCGCCGTTGGAACCCCAACGTGCAGCGGGTCAAGACGGTCAAGGGCGGCACCAGCAAGCGCATGAACGTGTGTACCTCGTGCCTGAAGTCCGGCAAGGTCGCCCGCTCCTGATCATCGCGCCCCGCCCACCGCGGCGATAGCGACACGCTCTCACCGCACGCCGGCGTAGCGGCGCCGCGGCGTGCGCCACTCAGCGGAAGTGCTCGAAGCCGTCCTCCTCCGCCCAGGGCTGCCCAGCCAGCAGGACCGCTGCCCGATCCTGCGCCAGCACCCGTCCCAGCGGCCGGAACCCCTCGGGCACTGCACCGGCCGGGAATGTCGCCAGGAGCGCGTGGTCGTCGCCGCCGCTGAGCACCCACACCAGCGGATCGGCATTGAACGCCGCCGCAGCAGCGGTCAGCTCCTCAGCCACAGGCAAGGATGCGGGATCGAGATCGATGCTCACCGACGAGGCTTCGGCGATGTGGCCGGCATCGGCCACCAAGCCGTCGCTGATGTCGATCATCGCGGTGGCCCCGGCCCGCGCGGCAACAGGCCCACTCGCGTAGGGCGGCTGCGGGCGGCGGTAGGCCTCGACCAGCACCCTCGGTGACCGGAAGCCCCGGGACAGCACGGCCAACCCGGCCGCCGCCCAGCCCTGGCGGCCGGCCAGCGCCACGACATCGCCAGGCCGTGCTCCCGTACGGGTGACCGGGTCCACTCCCCCGAGATCACCGATCCCGGTGACGGCGATGCACACCTGGCGACCGGCGGACAGGTCGCCACCGACCACGCTGGCCCCTACCAGGGCGGCTTCCTCGGCCAGGCCGCGGGCCATGCTCAGCGCCCAGTTCGCCGACATCGCCGGTGGGCCGGTGAGGCTCACGACCAGTCCGGTTGCCGTCGCTCCCATCGCGGCGATATCGGCCAGTGTTGCGGCCGCGGCGCGTCGGCCGATGTCCTCCGGCGGGGCCCACTCCCCCTTGAAGTGGACGCCTTCCACCAGGACATCGGTGCTGATCACGACCCGGCCATCGGGGGCGGCGACCACCGCGGCATCATCACCGGCGCCGAGGATGACCCCGGGACCGGTGGGCTGCTGGCTGCGGATCGCCTCGATCAAGCCGAACTCGCCGAGATCGGCGACCGTGCGCGCCGTGGTTGCACCCATCTGACCTCCATCGTCCCGGTCACGGTAGCGCCGGGGCTGCAGGTGCTCGGCGACGGGGGCGCCGTCGGCTCCTACTCTGGAACGGTGACCGCTGCCCTGCCTCTGATCGCCGCCTCGGCCAGTGCGGCGCTGGCGCTGTCGGGCTGCGGCAGGACGGTTGCGGTGGAACCCCTGCCCATGGCCTCTGCGTCGGTGGCCGCGGCCTGTGCCGATGTCGTGGCCGCTCTCCCCGGCGAGCTGTCGGCCGGGCGCGCGTGGCCAGTGGCCCCGGACCCGGATTCGACTGCGGCCTGGGCGTCCCCCGCCGTCGTGCTGCGCTGCGGCAGCGGTGTGCCCGGCCCCGGTCCGACGGACCAACTGTTGGACGTGGACGGGGTCACATGGGTGGTGCGGAGCCTGACCGAGGGCGAGCAGTACCGCACGGCGAACCGGGAACCCGGTGTCATCGTCACCGTGCCGGATCGCTACGCACCCACGGCCGCGATCCTTGCCGAGCTCTCCGCGGCAGTCGCCGACGGCACCGTGGCGGGCCCGGGCGGCTAGCGCAGCCCTGTGCCCCGGCGCAGGGCATCGTCGATGAGCGCGCTGATCAGGGCCGGGTAGGTGAGCCCGGCATCGTCCCACATCCGCGGATACATGGAGGCGGCCGTGAATCCGGGCATGGTGTTGATCTCATTGATGATCGGCTCGTCGGCTGGGCCGAGGAAGAAATCGACTCGGGCCAGTCCCTCGCAGCCGAGCGCGCGAAAGCCGGCCACGGCCATCTCCCGCAGCCGCGCAATGACCTCCGGCGCGATGTCCGCTGGAACGATGAGATCCACCGAGTCGTCGAGGTACTTCGCCTCGAAGGTGTAGAACGCGTGCTCGGCCCGCACCCGGATCTCGCCGAACGAACTCACCCGTGGGACCCCGGTGGCATCGACGAGGACGCCGCACTCGATCTCCCGCGCATGCTGGACCCCCGCCTCCACGATGATCCTGGGGTCCTCCCGCAGGGCGAGGCCAACTGCCGCCGGCAGGTCCGACATGCGGTCGACCTTGCTGACACCGACGCTGGAACCGGCCCGGCACGGCTTGACGAAGACCGGTTCGCCCAACGCCCGAATCCGCTCGGAGATCGCCTCCGGTTCGGCGGCCCAGTCCTGCGCGTGGAAGTACTCCCAGCGGCCGACCGGCAGCCCAGCCGCGGCGAGCATGGTCTTTGTCGTCGCCTTGTCCATGCCTGCCGCGGAGGCCAGCACGCCGGACCCCACGTAAGGGATGCCCGCAATCTCCAGCAATCCCTGCAGCGTCCCGTCCTCCCCCCACGGACCGTGCAGCAGCGGGAACACGACGTCGATGTGCTCCATGGGCCGCCACGACCCGTCATCGTCGGACTCCAGGAACGGTGCGCCCGCCCAGGTCGGGGCGACCACCTGGCGACCGGTGTCGGACACGGAGGGCAACTGGCCGTCGACGATGCGCAGCGCGTCAGGATCATCGGGCTGCCGCACCCAGGTGCCGTCGCGGGCGATGCCTACCGGCACCACGTCGAACCGGCTGCGGTCCAGTGCGCGCAGGACGTTGCCGGCGCTGGTGCACGACACCCCGTGTTCGCTGCTGCGTCCGCCGAAGAGGAGCAGCACCCGGGTTCGCTCTGTAGCCACGGCCCGACCCTAGCGCCCGATGGTGCGGTTGGGAGCGGTCTGACCCGGGCGGTTCGAGCACAATCCGCCCGGGTCACAGTGCCGGTGCTCCCAAGGGCAGGCGCGCAGCCCTGCAGCAGCCGCGCTCGGGGGGACCGTCCAGCGACGGGTCCCCCGCACCGCCACGGATCGCAGGCCACACGCACCGCTCCACCCTGGGCCGCCCGTTCGATCGAGCTCCGATCCTGGATCGATGAGGCACGCCTCAGGCGAGGTCAGGGCAAACCCGGGCCCGATCCCAGCAGCGGGCGACGCCACCAACCGACGGACTGCCCTTCGGGTCGCGCCGGCCGCGTTCTGCGTACTACGGCACGGCCAACCGGGACGGAGCCGCCCGACCCAGCCGAACCGCAGGCTCAGCCCCCCATGCCCTGCTCGGGCTTGGTGCTGCGTGTCATCAGCGCGCCCAGCATCTCCTGCGGCGACATGCCCTCGGACACCACCTTGACGACCTGCTCAGTGATCGGCATCTCTACGCCCACCGACTGCGCCAGCTCAAGGATCGGCTTGCAACTCTTGACGCCCTCAGCGGTCTGTTTGGTGACGGCGACCGTCTCATCGACGGTGAGCCCCTTGCCCAGGTTCTCCCCGAAGGTGCGGTTGCGGGACAGCGGCGAGGTGCAGGTGGCGATCAGGTCGCCCATACCGGCCAGCCCGAGGAAGGTGAGCGGGTTGGCGCCCAGTGCCGCCCCCAGCCGCGACATCTCGGCCAGACCGCGGGTGATCAACGAAGCCTGGGCGTTGTCGCCGTATCCGAGGCCGACCGCCATGCCGTTGGCCAGCGCGATGACGTTCTTCACCGAGCCGCCGATCTCCGCCCCGACGACGTCGGTGGTGAAGTAGGGCCGGAAGTAGTCGGTCGTCAGCGCATCCTGCAGTTGTCGCGCTGCGGACTCATCGACGCTGGCGACCGTGGTGGCGGCCGGCTGGCGTTGGATGAGTTCGCGCGCCAGGTTCGGGCCGGAGATGACGGCGATGCGATCCGCGCGGATGCCGCCGTCCTGCTCGACCACCTGGCTCATCCGGCGGCGCGATCCCAGCTCGATGCCCTTCATGACGCTCACGACGAGCGGGGAGCCGCTGAACATCGGCTGCCACCGGCGCAGGTTCTCACCCACAAGCTGGGCGGGAATCGCCAGCACGATGATGTCGGCGCCGCGGATCGCCTCGGACTCGTCGCCGGTCGCTCGAACCGACTCCGGCAGGGACACCCCTGGGTGGTACTTCTCATTGGTGTGCTGGGTGTTGATCTCTTCGACCACTTCCGGCTCGATCGTCCAGATCAGGACATCCTGGCCGGCATCGGCCATGACGGAACCGATCGCGGTCCCGAAGGAACCGCCACCCATCACTGCTACCTTGCCCACTGCCGCTCCTTCGTCGCGTTGGTCGTACAGGATGCTGCCACAGCCCGGCCGCTGACGCGGGGTGCAGCACGTTGTCTGCTCAGTGCTCGTCCGCCCGGGGCCGTTCGGTCGGACCGCGCGGCTGCCGAGCCTCCGCCTTCATCGACCAGCGCTCCGCGGGCGGTGCCTCACCGCGCAGCTGCGCCAGTTCCGCAGTGATCGCGTCCATGATCCGGTTGGTGGCTACCGTGAGCACCTCCGTCGTCGGTTCCTCGTCGTAGAGGTCAGCGAGGTCCACCGGGGGCCCGGCGCAAACATGCATGGTCTTGCGCGGCAGGACGCGAGCCTCCAGCTGGTACGGGCCCATCACATCCTGCGCGCCCCACTGCGCCACCGGGATCACCGGCACGCGAGACCGCAGCGCGATCCTCGCGGCGCCGGTCTTGCCCGTCATCGGCCACAGGTCCGGATCGCGGGTGATCGTTCCCTCCGGGTACATCAGGATGCACTCGCCGGCCTCGACCGCCGCGACGGCCGAGTCGACCGCTGCCGCGGCATCTCCGGTCTGCCGCTCCACGGGGATCTGTCCGGTGCCCTTCAGCACCCGACCGCCGAGGGGCAGTTCGAACAGTGAGGACTTCGCGAGGATCCGGACGCTGCGGCCGTTGTCGTTGATGAAGTGCGCCAGCACGATCGGATCGAACCAGGAGATGTGGTTGGCCGCCAGGATCCGTCCATCGCCGCGCTCGCCGAGCCGATCGCCGCCGCGCCAGTCGCGCTTGGTGACGATCTGCATGGGCGGCCACAGAATCGAGGCGGCGAACCCGTACCAGGACAACGGTGACTGGCCCTCCGGTGTAGGTGGCAGCAGCCGCACCATGGACATCCTTCCCGGAGACTGCGTCGCACGATCCCGTGCACACTATCGGTCCGGCGCGAGATATCGTCGGTCGGGCGCACCGCCGCGCCGCTGTCGGGTCTGGATGGACGGGGTTGGTCCCACGCGTGGAGTTCATCGTCGCCGTGCCCGTCAAGGACCTGGGCATCGCCAAGTCACGGCTGCGCAACACCTTTGGTGGCGCCACAGAGCAACTGGCCCTTGCGATGGCGGTCGATGTCGTCGCGGCCGCTTCGGCCGCAGAACCGATCACTGGTGTCGCCGTCATCACCAACGATGATCGAGTGGCTGCTGCGGTGGCTGCTCTCGGCGCGCGCGTGATTGCCGATACGCCCGATCGGGGCCTCAACGCTGCGCTGCGCCGTGCCGCGGCAGTGTTGCGGGGCGAGCAGCCCGATCGTGCGTTGATCGTGATGCCGGCTGACTGCCCTGCAGTGCGCTCCAGCGACTTCGCACAGGTCGCCCGGGCCCTGTCCGCAGAGACCGCGGCGCGCATTCATCTGCGACCGGGCCGGCGTCGGCACGACCTGCCTAGCCGCCCCACCCGGCCTGCCGCTGAATCCGCGCTACGGACACCAATCGCGGGAGGCGCACCTGGCCAGCGGCGCCGCTGAGTTGCGCGGACCTGGCTGGCGAACCATGGCTGCGGATGTCGATACGCCCGCGGACCTCACCGCTGTCCACCGCCTCGGTGTCGGAAGGCTGACGACGGAGTGGTTGGACCGCCACGTGGACTGATCGCGCTCGGCATCAACTGCTGGACGGGGTGGCTTCGGCCTCACCGGTGTTGCTTGCGGTCTTCTTCGCCGCGGTCTTCTTGGCCGCGGTCTTCTTCGCCGCCGCGCTCGCCGGTGCAGCCTTCTTCGCCGCGGTCTTCTTCGCCGCGGCTCTTCTCGCCGCGCTCGCCGGTGCAGCCTTCTTCGCCGCCGTCTTCTTCGCCGCCGCGCTCGCCGGTGCAGCCTTCTTCGCCGCCGTCTTCTTCGCGGTGGTCTTGCGCGCCGTGGTCTTCTTGGCGGCGGCCTTCTTCACCGGCGCGGCCTTCTGCTCTTCGGAAGCATCCGAAGAGCCGCTGTCCCCGCCCGGTACCGCGTTCGCGACGGCTTTGCGGGTGCCCGCAACAATGGCCTTGAAATCGGCTGCCGGCCGGAACCGCACGACGCGCGTGGCGCTGATACGCACCGGTTCCCCGGTGCGCGGATTGCGGCCGAGACGGGCCTTGCGCATGCTCTGCTCGAAAGCCCCGAAACCGCTGATCCGAATCGCCTCACCCTTGGCGAGTGCCTTCTTGATCTCGTCCACCAGAGCGTCGATCGTCTCCGACGCCTCCTTCTGGCTCTTCTCCAGCCGTTCCGAGAGCGCCTCCACGAGGTCCTGCTTATTCACCGCTGCCTCCGATTGCTGCCGGCACCGGGCGCGCCGATCACGCTCAAGGTATCGCGACGCACCGTCAGAACCGTTGCAGGGCCCTGCATTTCGGCGATGTCAGGACTGCGGCGTCGTGGTGGGGAGGAAATCGGGTCGTCGCGCTTCATAGGCGGCGATATCGGCCAGGTGCTGCTCGGTGATCCCGATGTCGTCAAGGCCGTTCAGCAGTCGGTACCGATCGAAGTCATCAACCGAGAACTCAGCGGCAACGTCGCCGCACCGGACCGTCCGGTCCTGCAGGTCGACCGTGATCGAGGTGCCCGGGGATGTTTCCAGCAACCGCCACAACTGCTCGATGACCTCCTGTGGCACGACCGCCGCCAGCACACCTGCCTTGCCGCAATTGCCCCGGAAGATGTCGGCGAAGCGCGAGGACAGCACCACGCGAAACCCGTAGTCGTGCAACGCCCAGACCGCGTGCTCGCGTGATGAGCCGGTGCCGAACTCGGGACCGGCAACCAGGATGCTGGCCCCCGCATAGGCGGGCTGGTTCAGCACGAAGGACGGGTCGTTGCGCCAGGCGGCGAACAGTGCGTCCTCGAAGCCGTGCCGCGTGATCCGCTTGAGGTACTCCGCCGGGATGATCTGGTCGGTATCGACGTTGCTGCGGCGCAGCGGGGCACCAACACCGGTGTGCTGGGTAATGGGATCCATCACTGCCTCCTCAGGCCGGGACCGGAAGGTCCGTCGGGTTGGTCAAGGTGCCGGTCACTGCGGTTGCGGCCGCGACGACCGGCGAGACCAGGTGCGTTCTGCCTCCGGCGCCCTGTCGTCCTTCGAAGTTGCGGTTCGATGTCGACGCGGCCCGCTCCTGCGGCTGCAGTTTGTCCGGGTTCATTGCCAGGCACATCGAACAGCCGGCGTGGCGCCATTCGGCTCCGGCATCGATGAAGACCCGGTCCAGGCCCTCCGCCTCGGCCTGCAGTCGGACCATGATGCTGCCCGGGACGACGATCATGCGCACACCGTCGGCGACCTTGCGCCCCTGCAGGACCTCAGCGGCGCGGCGGAGATCCTCGATGCGGCCGTTGGTGCAGGAGCCGAGGAACACGGTGTCCACCGCGATGTCGGTCAGCTTCGTGCCGGGGGCCAGGCCCATGTACTCCAGTGCCCGTTCCGCTGCCGCCCGCTCGACCGGGTCGTCGAAGTCGGAGGGATCGGGCACGGAGGCGCCCAGCGGCAGCCCCTGGCCGGGGTTCGTGCCCCAAGTGACGTAGGGGGTCAGCGTTGTCGCATCGATGATGACTTCCGCGTCGAACACCGCGTCGTCGTCGGTCCGCAGCGAGTTCCAGTATTCGACGGCTTCCTCCCACTGCTGTCCCCGCGGCGCATGCTCGCGGCCCTGCAGGTAGTCGTAGGTCGTCTGGTCCGGCGCGATCATCCCAGCCCTGGCGCCGGCCTCGATGCTCATGTTGCAGATGGTCATCCGGGCTTCCATGGACAGCGATTCGATCGCCTCGCCCCGGTATTCCAAGACATAGCCCTGGCCGCCGCCGGTGCCGATCTCGGCAATCAGGGCCAGGATGATGTCCTTGCTCGACACGCCCTCGGGCAGTTGCCCGTTCACCGTGACGGCCATCGTCTTGAACGGCTTCAGTCGCAGGGTCTGCGTGGCCAGCACATGCTCGACCTCGCTGGTGCCGATGCCGAATGCCAGGGCGCCGAATGCTCCGTGGGTGGAGGTGTGCGAATCGCCGCACACGATCGTCAGACCGGGCTGGGTAAGGCCCATCTGCGGCCCGACGACGTGCACGATGCCGTTGTTCTGCGTCCCCATCGGGAAGATGCGGATGCCGAACTCTTCGCAGTTGGTCCGCAGCGCCTCGACCTGGGCGCGCGACACCGGGTCGGCGATCGGCCGGTCGATGTCCAGAGTCGGAATGTTGTGGTCCTCCGTGGCGACCGTCAAGTCCGGCCGGCGCACGTCGCGCCCGGCCGCCCGCAGCCCGCTCATCGCCTGCGGACTGGTCACCTCGTGGATCAGATGCAGATCGATGTACAGCAGGTCGGGCTCACCCTCGGCCCGGCGCACGACGTGCGCATCCCAGACCTTCTCCGCCAGCGTCTTCGCCATCCGGGCTCCTCCTCGACTGGCAATCTCACTATGTGAGATGCAAATATCAATCTATGGAACATAGTAGCGGAGTCATGGTGCTCGACAAAGTGGTGGCGATCCTGACTGCCGCTGCGGCCGAGCCGCTGACCCTGGGCGAGCTGGTGGAGCGCACCGGGATCAGTCGGCCCACCGCCCACCGGCTGGCCGTCGCACTCGAGGGCCACGGGCTGCTGCAGCGCGACGCCGGCGGGCGCTTCGCCATCGGGCCCGCGATCCCGGTTCTGGCGGCCGGAGCACCCAGCGACCCCATCGCCCAAGCCGCGACCCCGGTGCTGCGCGCGCTGCGCGATGCCACCGGCGAGAGCTGCCAGGTGTACCGGCGGCAGGGCCGCGCACGACTGTGCATCGCCACCGCCGATCGGCCCAGCGGACTGCGGGACAGCGTGCCCACCGGGGCTCGGCTACCCATGACCGCTGGCTCGGCAGCCCAAGTCCTGCTCGCCTGGGAGCCGCCGGAGCGCAGCGCCCCATTGGTGGCGCACGCGACCTTCGACGCCGCTGCGCTCGCCGGCGTGCGGCAGCGCGGCTGGGCGGCCAGTGTCGCGGAGCGGGAGGCAGGCGTCGCCTCGGTGTCGGCGCCGGTGCGCGACGGCTCGGGTGCGGTCGTGGCGGCGATCAGCGTCTCCGGGCCCCTCGAGCGGTTCGGCGAATCGCCCGGCGACCTCCATGCTGCCGCGGTCGTCGCCGCCAGCCGGAACCTCGCTCGGGCGCTCGCCCCGAACGGGCGCTGACGCGGCGCGGTTGCCGCCCTGCGGGTATCGTCGGGCCCGGCGGGACAGCGACGCCGATCACCCTGGAGGAACCCGTGGTCCACTGCGCAATCACCGAGTCGTCCCTGACGCAGATCGAGACGGAAGCCGCTGTGGTTGCGCTGCACAAGCAGGACGACCGGATCCGGGTGCAGGCGGAACCGGACGCGCTGCCCGAAGAGGTCCGGCGAGACCTGGAGCACCTGTTCACCGTGGTCGGCGCGGGGACCGGCCTCGGCGACACGACGGTGGTGCCCAGTCCGGCCCCGCTACCGGCCGGAGTGGTCATCGGCGTGGGACTCGGCAGCCCCAGGCCGGATCTGGCCGGCAGCGAGGTCATGCGGCGTGCTGCCGGTGCCGCGGCCCGGGCGGGCCGCTCGTTCGCGTCGCTGGCGCTTGCCCTGCCGGCGCCCGACGCCGAGACGGCGGTCGCGGTGCTGGAGGGCGCGCTGCTGGGCGGGTACTCCTTCGATGCGTTCCGCACCACGACGGCCAAGCCGACCAAGACGGCGGCAGTCACGGTGCTGGCCACCGGGATGCCGGATGCCGACGCCGCCGTGGCCGATGCCACTGAGCGGGCGGCGGCGGTGAACCTCTGCCGCGACCTGGTCAACACCCCGCCCGGCGCGCTGCGGCCCTCGGCCTTCACCGAACGCGTCCTCTCGGCAGCACAGGGCACCGATGTCACGGTCCGCGTCATCGACGCCGACCAGCTCCGCAGCGAGGCATCCGGCGGGATCCTCGGCGTCGGCCAGGGCTCCTCCGACGAGCCCCGCCTCATTCGCATGTCCTACGCGCCGGAGGGGGCTGTGCAGCACCTCGCACTCGTGGGCAAGGGGATCACCTTCGACTCCGGCGGGCTGTCGCTGAAGCCGCCGAAGTCCATGGAGACGATGAAGTGCGACATGTCCGGGGCGGCGGCGGTTGCCTCGGCCGTGCTCGCCATCGCCGCCGAGGCACTGCCGATCGCGGTGACCGGCTGGCTTGCCGTGGCAGAGAACATGCCCGGCGGCACCGCGCAGCGCCCCGGGGATGTCATCACCATGTACGGCGGCACCACAGTCGAGGTGCTGAACACCGACGCCGAGGGCCGCCTGGTGATGGGCGACGCCCTGGTGCGCGCCGCCCGGGAACAGCCGGACGCCCTGCTCGACATCGCCACCTTGACCGGCGCCCAGATGGTCGCGCTCGGCATGACGACGGCCGGTGTGATGGGCAACCATGCCGCGCTGCGGGACGGCATCTGCGCGGTGGGGCGGCAGGCGGGCGAGGCGCTGTGGCCGATGCCGCTGCCTCCGGAGCTGCGGCCCTCGCTGGACTCCCCGGTGGCGGACATCGCCAACATCGGTGACCGCAGCAACGGCGGCATGCTGACCGCCGGGCTCTTCCTGCAGGAATTCGTCCCCGACGAGGTGCCGTGGAGCCATATCGACATCGCCGGGCCCGCCTTCAACACCGCCAGTCCCAGCGGCTACACGCCCAAGGGCGGCACCGGGTTCGGCGTGCGCACCCTGGTCGCCGTTGCGCGAGCAATGGCCGACGGGTCGCTGCAGGTGTGAGGCCGCGAACAGCGGCAACTGGTGGTTGGATGAGGGAGACGTTGATCGACGTCCGGCCGGGACGCTGAGCGAACGGGAGTCATCGTGGAAGAACCGTACGACGTTGTCATTCTCGGCGGCGGAAGCGGCGGATACGCCTGCGCGCTGCGCGCCAGTCAGCTGGGCCTGAAGGTGGCGCTGATCGAGAAGGACAAGCTCGGCGGCACCTGCCTGCACCGCGGCTGCATCCCGACCAAGGCCCTGCTGCACGCCGCCGAGACCGCTGACGCCGTTCGCGAGTCCAGCCAGTTCGGCGTGACGGCGACGCTGAGCGGCATCGACCTGCCGGCGGTGAACAAGTACAAGGACGGGGTCGTCGGTCGCCTCTACAAGGGCCTGCAGGGACTCGTGAAGAGCCGCGGGCTGGACTACGTCGAGGGCGAGGGCCGGCTCACCGGGCCCACCACGGTCACCGTCGATGGGCGCGAGTACGTCGGACGCAACATCGTGCTGGCAACGGGCTCCTACGCCCGCAGCCTGCCCGGCCTGGACATCGGTGGCCGGATCATGACCAGCGATCAGGCGCTGCAACTGGACTGGATCCCGCAATCGGTGATCGTCCTGGGTGGCGGCGTGATCGGGGTCGAGTTCGCCTCGGTCTGGCGCTCGTTCGGTACCGATGTGACGATCGTCGAGGCACTGCCCCGCCTGGTCCCCGCCGAGGACGCAGCGGTCTCCAAGGCGCTGGAGCGGGCATTCCGGCGCCGCAAGATCGCTTTCAAGACCGGGGTCCGGTTCGCCTCCGCGGAGCAGAACGAGAACGGGGTCACCATCAGCATGGAGGATGGCAGTGCGCTGTCTGCCGATCTGCTGCTGGTGGCCGTCGGCCGCGGGCCCAATGCCACCGGCATGGGCTTCGAGGAGCAGGGCATCGCCATGGAGCGCGGCTGGGTCCTGGCCGACGACCATCTGCGCACCAACCTGCAGAACGTCTTCGCGGTGGGCGACATCGTGCCCGGGCCTGCAACTGGCCCATCGCGGTTTCCAGCAGGGCATCTTCGTCGCCGAGGAGATCGCCGGGCTCGACCCGGCGCCGATCGACGAGATGGGGATCCCGCGCGTGACCTACTGCGAGCCGGAGATCGGCTCCATCGGACTGACCGAGGAGCAGGCGAAGGAACGGTACGGCGAGTCGAACGTAAAGTCGGTCGAGTACAACCTCGGCGGCAACGGCAAGAGCCAGATCCTGGCGACGACTGGCTTCGTCAAACTGGTCAGCGTGACCGATGGCCCCGTCGTCGGTGTGCACATGATCGGCGCGCGGATGGGCGAGCAGATCGGTGAGGCCGCGCTGATCTACAACTGGGAGGCGCTGCCCGCCGAGGTGGCGCAACTGATCCACGCCCACCCCACCCAGAACGAGGCGCTGGGCGAGGCCCACCTGGCACTGGCCGGCAAACCGCTGCATGCCCACGCCTGAGGCGTCAGACTGACCACAGACCGCACCGGCGCCGCCGGCGCCCCGACGAAGGAGCCACGACAGATGTCGGTCCCCGTCAATATGCCCCAACTCGGCGAGAGCGTCACCGAGGGCACCGTCACCCGGTGGTTGAAGAGCGTCGGCGATGCGGTCAGTGCGGATGAACCGCTGCTGGAGGTCTCCACCGACAAGGTGGACACCGAGATCCCCTCCCCCGCATCCGGCGTCCTGCTGCAGATCATCGCCGGGGAGGACGACGTCGTCGAGGTGGGCGGGGCCCTGGCTCTGATCGGGGAGCCCGGCGAGGCCCCGGCGCAAGCCGCACCGGCCCCGGCGTCCCCGGCGGCCGAAGCCCCCGCCCCGGCCGCCGAGACACCTGCCCCTGCCCCTGCCGCTCCAGCGACCTCGGCAGCGCCCCAGGCGCAGAGCGCCCAGGCGCCCGCGGCAGCAGCAGACGGCAGCACGACCCCAGTGCTGCTGCCGGCCCTCGGGGAGAGCGTCACGGAGGGCACCATCACGCGTTGGATGAAGTCCGTCGGCGAGACCGTGGAGGTGGACGAGCCGCTGCTGGAGGTCTCCACCGACAAAGTCGACACCGAGATCCCCTCCCCCGCCTCCGGGGTGCTGCTGGAGATCACGGTCGGCGAGGACGAGACTGCGGAGGTCGGCGCGCGCCTGGCACTGATCGGCGCCCCGGGCGCCGCGCCCCAAGCCGCGCAGCCCGAGCAGCCGGCAGCCCCCGCCGCCGAGCCGGCTCCGGCCTCGGCTCCGGCTGCCCCGCCTCCCGCTGCCGCGCCCGCCCCGGCGCCGGCGAAGGCACCTGCGGCTGCGCCGCCAGCCGCTGTTCGCGACGCCTATGTGACCCCACTGGTCCGCAAGATGGCGATCGAGCTGGGTGTGGACCTGGCCGCAGTGCAAGGGACCGGCGTGGGGGGCCGCATCAGGCGTCAGGACGTGGAGGCGGCAGCGGCGAAGAAGGCCGCGCCGCAAGCCGCGCCCTCGGCCCCAGCCCCGGCCGCCGCCGCACCGGCAGCCGCCGCACCGGCCGCCCCCAAGTCGGCGCCCGAGAGTCAACTGCGCGGCAAGACCGAGAAGTTGAGCAGGTTGCGCAAGGTCATCGCCGAGCGGATGGTGGAGTCGCTGCACGTCTCGGCCCAGCTGACCACGGTGGTGGAGGCCGACGTCACCGGGATCGCGAACCTGCGCAATCGCGCGAAGGGCCCATTCCTGGCACGCGAGGGCGTCAAGCTGTCCTTCCTGCCGTTCTTCGCCAAGGCCGCCATCGAGGGCCTGCGGGCCTACCCCGTGGTCAACGCGTCCATCGATGTCAGCGCCGGGACCGTCACCTACCACGGGGCAGAGCATCTCGGCGTGGCCGTCGATACCGAGCGGGGCCTGCTGGTGCCGGTCATCCGCGATGCCGGCGATCTCACGATCGGTGGCCTCGCCAAGCGCATCGCCGACCTCGCTGAGCGGACCAGGACGAACAAGGTGACGCCCGACGAACTGTCCGGCGGGACGTTCACCCTCACCAACACCGGCAGCCGCGGGGCTCTGTTCGACACGCCGATCATCAACCAGCCCCAGGTGGCGATCCTGGGCGTGGGCGCCGTGGTCAAGCGGCCCGTCGTGGTGCCGGACGCCGCCAGCGGAGAAGCGATCGCAACCCGCAGCATGGTCTACCTGGCGCTGACCTACGACCATCGACTCGTGGACGGCGCGGACGCGGCTCGGTACCTGAGCTTCGTCAAGCAGCGACTGGAGGGTGCGGCCTTCGAGTCCGACTTGGGCTTGTAGCCGATGGGGCAGTTGCAGGAAGAGGTCGGCCGACTGCTGCGCCGCACCGCGAGTGAGATCGTGCTGCCGCGCTTCCGCTCCCCGCAGACGCCGGTGTTCCAGAAGCGGCCCGGCGATTGGGTGACCGAGGCTGATCTGCAGGCCGAAGCGGCGCTCAGCGCCGCGCTGACCGATCTGCTGCCCACCTCGACGGTGGTCGGCGAGGAGGCCGTCCACGCGGACCCCGCGATTCTGGACCGGTTCCACCGGGCCGAACCGGTCTGGGTGATCGACCCGGTGGACGGGACGGCCAACTTCGCCGCCGGCCGCGAGCCGTTCGGCCTGCTGGTGGCACTGGTGGAGAACGGCGTCACGACCCATGGCTGGATCCATCTCCCGCTCCAGAACCGGATGGTGGTGGCCGCGATCGGCGACGGCGCCCGTATCGACGACCGGCCGGTCGGGCCGGCCGTGGGACCGGCGGGGAGGCCCCGTGGGATCGTGCCGTTGCACGCCCTGCCGGCGGCCGCGGTGGCGGACATCGAGCGCCGCGCAGCTGCCGGTGCCGCAGACCTGCGGCCCACCCTCGGATGCGCGGGGGCGGAATACCCCGAGGTGCTCGACGGGAGCGTGGACTTCGTCTTCTTCACCGGCAGCATGCCCTGGGACCACGCCGCCGGTACGCTCGCGCTGGCCGAGGCGGGCGGGCGCGCCGCCTATCTCGACGGCACCGCATTCACGGTGCTGGACGAGGCCCGTCGTCCGCTGCTAGTCGCACGCACCCCAGACGTCTGGACAGCCGTTCGCACCGGACTCCTGGGCATGCTGGACTGATCGCGGCGCGCCGCGTCCCCCATCACCCGCGGTTGCGGCCGTACTGTTCATGAGCGGCCACCCATTCGCCCGCCAGGATGGCACTGGCCAGCGAGACCTCACCGGCCAGCACGGTGGCAGCGCAGATCTCGGCGAATCGGGCGGCACGGCCCGGTCCGGCGCAGCCCAGCATCGCGAGGTACTCCTGCTGGGTGGCCAACCCGGTGCCGCCGCCCACCGTCGCCACGATCAGCGCCGGCAGCGTGATCGACCAGTAGTAGTCGCCGTTGTCGAGCAACTGGCTGTAGGAGATTCCGGCGTGAGACTCGGCGATGTTGGCCACGTCCTGCCCGGTCGCGATGAACAGCGCGGCCAACCCGTTGGCGGCATGGGCGCCGTTGTTGGCGGCCCCCGCCATGTAAGCCCCCGCCTGCGTGTACTGGCGCACCCGGAAGAGCTGCTGCGGCGTGACCCGCATCTGCTCGGCGAGCACAGCCGCCGGGATCGTCGCCTCGGCGACCACTCGCTTGCCGCGCCCCCGCAACAGATTCATCGCGGAGTGCTTCTTGTCGGTGTCGATCGCTCCGGACAGGACGAAGGACGGGTGATCGGGATGATGCTCCTTGATCCATGCGCAGGCCGCCAGCGTGGCCCGGCCGACCATGTTCTGCCCCGCGGCGTCGCCGGTGGCGAAGTTGCACCGCAGGTAGCGCAGCGGACCCACCGCGTACTGCTCGATGTCGAGGAGTCGGCCGTGGCTGGTCGAGGCTTCGGCAGCGGCGCGGATCTGCGCCATGTGCGCCTCGATCCACTCCCCGAAGGCTCGGCCGGCGCGGGCATCGGCGAGGACGAACACCGGGGCGCGCTGCATCCGGTCATCGACGAGCGTGGTCCGAACGCCGCCAGCAGCCGAGAGCAGCCGCATGCCGCGGTTGTAGGAGGCCACCAGCGTTCCCTCGGTGGTCGCCATCGGGATGTAGAAGTCGCCGCTGGCATGCTCGCCATCGATGAGCAGCGGCCCGGCCAGCCCGACGGGCACCTGAGCAACACCGAGGAAGTTCTCGATATTGCCCGGCAGGGTCGCCGGATCCAGCGAGTAGTGTCCCGCGTGGTGCAGCCTCGTTCCGGTCTGCTCCTGCACGAACTCGCGACGGGTTGCGGCCATACCCTCGGTGTAGTCGTCGTCGCGGCTGCGCGGCACCGGCGGCCTGTCTGGCATCGCTGATCCTTCCCGCGGATGTGCCGCTCCTCGCCATAGAGTGGAGGCCGGGAGGGTCACATGTATCATCGCTCACGCTATCGGTCCGTCGCTGGAGGAGTTGCGGCCCCTGAAGCCGGCCACCGCCAGCCGGGCCAAGGGCCAGTTCCCCCTGCACCCCGATCTGCTGTCCCGGCTCCAGTCGCACGATCCGGGCGGCGACGGTGAGGCCGACCCGGTGGTGGCCCATGCATTGTCGGTGTGCGCCGCCTACGCCTATGCGTCCGTGGTGGGCTTCGGCGACGAGCCCAACACTCTGGCCCGGATGATGGCGCGACTGGGACTGCCCGGCAGTCGGGTCCTGATGGTGGCTGAGCGCATCGACGCCGCGTTCGTCGTCGCCAGCGGGTTCCTCATCCAGAGCCAGGACGGGTCCGTGGTCATCCTGGCCTACCGCGGCACCGAACCGTTCAACGTCGCCAACTGGATGACCGACGCCGACCTGCACAACGGCCCGGTCACCATCGAGGTCGGCGGCCAGGACTATTCGGTCCACCCCGGCTTCTACCGCAACGTCCGCTCCATCCGCTCCCCGCTCATCGCCGCCCTGCACCGCGCTCGCGAGGGCCGGTCGATCCTGGACGGCGAGCCCGTCGATTCCGCCATGACCGCCCTGCACCTCACCGGCCATAGCCTGGGCGCCGCGATGGCGGCGATCCAGGCGCTGCTGCTGTTGGAGGATCCGGCCTACGGCGAACTAGGCCAGGTGTTGCGCTCCTGCTACGGGTACGGCCAGCCCATGGTGGGCCCCAAGTCGCTGGCGAACACCATGGAGGTGACGGGTCGGGAACTGCGGTTCCTGCGCTTCATCTATCGCGACGATGTGGTCCCCGGCCTGCCTCCGCGCGGCACCGGCGACTACGCGCATTTCGGGCCGCAGTACGAGGTGGCCGCCGACGGCGGGTATGAGCGGGTGGACCGGGATCAGCGCCAGAACCTGTTGATCTCCATCGCGCTGGCGCCGGTGCAGTTCGTGTTCAACAGATTCCCCCTGCTGCGCCGAATCCCGATCCCGTACTCGCTGGATGACCATCTGCCACTGAACTACGTCGACTGGCTGGCACCGCCGGGGAAGGCCAGCGAGTACGGCGACTATCCGGCCCGACTGGAGTCGTCGTAGCCTGTCCGTGCTCGCCGGAAGGTACGGCCGCAGGCCTCATCGACACGCCGCTCGCCATCGGATGCCCGCGCGCCCGTCGCGCGGGAGACTGGCACCATGACGAACTCCCCGGTTGTGGCCATCACCGGTGCGTCCGGCCTCATCGGATCCGCGCTGTCCGAGGCACTGCGGCGCGACCGCATCGAGGTGCGCCATCTCGTGCGCAGACAGCCGGCCGGCCCGCACGAAATTTCCTGGAACCCGGGGACCCCCTTGGACCCGGCGGCGCTGGACGGCGTCACGGCAGTGGTGCATCTGGCGGGCGCCGGTGTCGGCGATCACCGCTGGACGGAGTCGTACAAGCGCACGATCCGCGAGTCGCGGGTGCTCGGGACCACCACGATCGCCCGCGCCGTGGCCGGGATGGCCGATCCGGTGCAGGTCATGGTGTCGGCGTCCGCCATCGGCTACTACGGCGACACCGGCGCGACGGATGTCGACGAGTCCTCCCCCTCCGGCACGGGCTTCCTGGCCGATGTCGTGCGGGAGTGGGAGGCGGCCGCAGACCCGGCGCGGCAGGCCGGCATCCGAGTCGCGCACCCGAGGACGGGACTGGTCGTGAGCAGTCGGGGCGGCGCGTGGCAGCGGATGATGCCGCTGTTCCGCGCCGGCGTCGGCGGTCGGTTGGGCAGCGGCCAGCAGTACTGGTCCTGGATCTCGCTGCGCGACACGGTGGCCGCGCTTCGGTTCCTCATCGACGGCTCGCTGGCCGGACCGGTGAACCTGACCGCCCCGAATCCCGTCACGAACGCCGCGGTCACCGAAGCCATGGGCGAGGTGCTGCGACGGCCGACCATCCTGCCCGTGCCGGCGTTTGCCCTGCGGGCCGTGCTGGGCGAGTTCTCCAGCGAGGTCCTGGGCAGCGCCAAGGTGCTGCCCGCGCGACTGCTCGAGTCAGGCTTCCCATGGCAGGACACGACCATCGCCGATGCCATCAGGGCTGCCCGGTCGGGGTGGTGACGTCGGGCAGCACCTCCACGACCATCCAGCGCGATCCTTCTTGGCGCAGCGTCACCAGCCAGGTGCTCGGATCACCCGCGGCGACGCTGGTGCCGGTCCCCTGCCCGTCGACGAGGCGATAGGCGCCGCGACGGTCGCGCACCCTCAGGACGGCCCCGGCGTCGTCCTGCTCCACCGGGCTCACCGCGAGGATGTCGGTGCGCCACCCTTGGGCGACGACCCCTTGATCGGCCAGCGCCGCCACGATGCCCTCCTCCCGGTTCGCGGCCGGTTCGCCGGATGCGAATGCGCTGCGCAGCGGTTCGACATCCGCGGTGGAGTAGGCCGCCGCACGTGCCGCATCCACCTCGGTCAGCAGCGCGAACCAGTCATCGACCGTCTCGCTGGCCACCGACCGGCCGTCGTCGAAGCCCTCCGCCACGGAGGCCGCCCCATCCGCCGGGAGGGTCGGAGCCGGCGCACCCCCCGCGGCACCGCTGTCGGGCGGGGGGATGGGATCGACACCGGAGTCGTCGAAGAGCACCGGCACTGCGATCACGGCGAAGGCTGCGGCCACGAGCAACGCGAGCACCGCGCGCGGCACCCCGATACCGGCGATGGCCCTGCGCAGGAACGAGTCCTGCCGATCCCCCGGCGGGTCGGCCTCACCGCGGGCGCTCGAGCGCCACTGTTCGATGATCTCGTCGACACCACGATCCCCCATGAGCCCATCCTGCCGCGGGCCACTGCGGGTCCCGGCGGTTGTCCACAGGCGGGACTACAGTGGTGCGATGATCTCCGCGTCCCCGTCGGCGAGCCCGACCGTGCTCCCCTGGGACCTCGGGCAGCGCTTGATCCCCTACCAGGAGGCCTGGGACCGGCAACGGGAACTGCACGAGGCCGTGTGCGCCGGTCAGTCGGGCAATACGGTCCTGATGCTGGAGCATGAATCGGTCTTCACCGCCGGGCGCAGCACCCGGCCGGGCGACCTGCCATTCGACGGGTCACCGGTCGTGCAGGTGGACCGCGGCGGCCGGATCACCTGGCACGGTCCGGGGCAGTTGGTGGCCTACCCGATCGTGCGACTCGGCGAACCGCTCGATGTGCGCCGCTTCGTCTGCCGACTGGAGCAGGCCATCATCGACACCTGCGCGGATCTCGGGCTGGCCACCGGTCGGGTCGAGGGCCGAACCGGCGTATGGGTCGCCGGCGAGCGCAAGATCGCGGCCATCGGGGTGCGGGTGGCCCGGGGCACGACGATGCACGGGCTGGCCCTGAACTGCAGCAACGCCCTGTCCGCCTACGATCGGATCGTGCCCTGCGGGATTCGCGATGCCGGCGTCACCACCCTGACGGCCGAACTGGGCCGACCCGTCTCGGTCACCGAGGCCGCAGAACCCCTGTCCCGGCACCTGCGCACCGAACTGGCGGCCTACCGGTGATCCTGGTGCGGGCGCTGCTGCTGATCGCGCTGCTGGTCACCGCCCCCCTGGCAGTGAGCGGGCTGTGGGCCGAGCGGGCCCTGAACGACAGCGAGGGCTTCGCCGATCAGATGCGCCAGCGCTACATCGACGACGGGATCTACCGGGAGTTCGGCGAGACGGTGCTGGCGGCCACCCAGGAGCAGATCTACGACTTCTTCTCCGTCTCGGGCCCCGATGAGAGCTTCCTCGCCGATACCGCGGTGAGCCTGGCCACCAACTCGATCGAGCAGCGGCTGACCAGCGGCGCCTTCATCAAGGCCTGGGCCGACTGGCACGCCCAGCTGCATCGGGATCTGGCCGCCATCGCCCGCGGCGACACCGGGTCCATCGTGGCGGTCGATGGCACGATCCTCACCGTGGATGCCTCCGACCTCGCCGGCGCGCTGCTCACCGGTCCGCTCGGCACCCTCGCCGCCGGGGTCCTCGGCGATGAGCAGGTCACCCAGCAGATCGACGCCGGCTACGACGTCGAATCGGATCTGCAGTCGCTGGGCGAGCTGGCGGCCAACCGCTGGTGGTTCGCCCTGGGCGCCGTCGCGGCGCTGGCGGTCCTGATCCTGGTGTGGCGGCCCAGGATGGTCGCGGCCGCATCCGGCCTGTTCGCGGCGGCCGTTGGCTGTCTGGCCCTGGGACTGTGGCGGACGCTGGCCGACCCGCGCCCGGCGGGGATGGAGCAGACCTTGCAGGGCACGGCCATCTCGCAGGCGTTCAGCGCCGGCTGGTCGAGTTGGATGTTCGCCGTCGCCGCGGTGGCTGCGGTTGCCGGCGGCGGGCTGCTGGCCCACCGGCAGTGGCGCAATCGCCAGCCCGTGCCCCCGTCCACGTCCGCGACGCAGTCCGCGCTGGAGCAGCAGGCATGATCGGTGCCGGAGCGGCGGCGGATCCCTGGAGCGCCTAGGGTGGAGTCGTGCTGACGACGGATCCCGGCCAGACCAACCCCGCCGGCCCGCCACCGGGGCGCCGCATGCTGCGGATCGAGGCGCGCAACGCCTCGGTGCCCATCGAGGCGAAGCCGCCGTGGATCAAGACTCGGTTGAAGACCGGGCCGAACTACAACGACATCCACGGCCTCGTTGCGCAGCAGGGCCTGCACACGGTGTGCCAGGAGGCGGGCTGCCCGAACATCTACGAGTGCTGGGAGGACCGGGAGGCCACCTTCCTCATCGGCGGCGAGCAGTGCACCCGGCGGTGCGACTTCTGCCAGATCGATACCGGGCGCCCCGCCCCGTTGGACCGCGATGAACCGCGCCGAGTGGCCGACAGCGTGGTGGCGATGGGCCTGCGGTACGCCACCGTGACCGGCGTCGCCCGGGACGACTTGGCCGATGAGGGTGCGTGGCTGTACGCCGAGACGGTCCGCGAGATCCACCGGGCCGCGCCGGGCGTCGGCGTCGAACTGCTCATCCCCGACTTCAGCGGCAAGGCCGACCTGCTTGCCGAGGTCTTCGCCGCCGCACCGGAAGTGCTGGCGCACAACGTCGAGACCGTGCCGCGGATCTTCCGCACCATTCGGCCGGCCTTCGAGTACCGGCGCTCCCTGGACGTCATCACGGCAGCCCGCGAGGCGGGACTGGTGACCAAGTCCAACCTCATCCTCGGCCTGGGCGAACATGATGACGAGGTCGAACAGGCGCTGGCCGACCTCGTGGCCGCGGGTTGCGAGCTGCTGACCATCACTCAGTACCTGCGCCCGTCGGCACGGCATCATCCGATCGACCGCTGGGTGGACCCCTCGGAGTTCGAGATGTGGCAGCAGCGAGCCTCGCAGATGGGCTTCTCCGGCGTGCTGTCGGGGCCGCTCGTGCGATCCTCCTACCGTGCCGGCCGGCTGTACCGCGAAGCGGTCGCGCATCGCAGCCGAGCATGATCCTTTCGTTCCCGACGGCCTCGTTGGCCTACCCTGAACTGCATGGCTGACGCGACAAAACCGAAGCGGGACCGCTGGAAGTATCTGCGCCAGATGCGGGACAACTACCGCCTGGCCAAGCAGATCAAGCCAGCCCTGGGCTGGATCCTGCTGGGCATCTTCCTCAGCGTCTTCACCGTCTTCGTGGTGATCGGAATCCTGCTCAACAACCCGATCACCTTCATCCTCATCGGGCTGCCCCTGGCCACGCTCCCCACCACCTGGTACTTCTCCCGCGTCGCCATGCGGGCCGCATACGCGCAGGTGGAGGACCAGCCGGGCGGTGCCGCCGCTGTTGCCCAGGCGATGCGCGGCAACTGGTCGGTGACGCCCGGCGTGTCCGTGACCAAGAATCAGGACCTCGTGCACCGCGCTGTCGGCCGGCCCGGCGTCGTCCTCATCTCCGAGGGCCCGCCGTCGCGCGTGCAGCACCTGTTGACCAGTGAGGCGAAGCGCACCGCCCGGTACGTCCCGGACATCCCGATCCACACCATCCAGACCGGAACCGGAGACGGGCAGGTGCCGGTCGCCAAGCTGCAGAAGACGCTGTCCAAGATGCCCAAGACCCTCACGCCCGGCGAGGTGACGGCGGTGCGGCGGCGGCTCGACGCGCTGAAGAGCCAGCCGGTAGCCGGGATGCCGAAGGGTCCGATGCCCCGCAGCGCCAAGGCGGCGCGAAAGGGCCAGCGCCCGATGTGAGTCGCGGGCAGACATCGCACGCTGCCCGCACCCGCCCGCCCGCAGCGGGCGCCTGCACCCTCAGGCCAGTCGAGCCGGTCTGCCGTCCACGCTGCGCACCGTGGCACTGCCGTAGCCGCCGGGGGCAGCGTGGAGGATCTCGCGCTGCACGAGCAGACCCTCGTCGGTCGGTGCGCTGCGGTAACGCTCCTCGTGTGGCTGCTCCCACCCATCTCCGGCGTCGCTGAGCAGCATGCCGCCGGCAGCGGGACGCTCGCCGACGGGCGGGGCGGCCAGCAGGACAAGGCGTCCCTCCTCTTCGGTGGGCAGCACCGCTCCGGCCCGCAGGAACCACGGTGTGTCGCCTGGCCCAACGGGGACCTCCACCGTCCCCTCGACTCGGGCTCCGGTCTCGGCATGGAACCAGGCCCCCGTGGGGAGCACCACGGTGCGGTGGGCCGCGCCCGGCGTCAGGACCGGTGCCACGAGCACATCGGGTCCCAGCAGGAAGGCGTCGTCCACCTCCCGCAGGCTCGGCTCGTCCCACGCCAACGGCCGGATATAGGGGGCACCATCGCGCGCCGCCTGCAGCGCCAGCGAATACCAGTACGGCAGCAGCCGATAGCGCCGCTGGAGCGCGGCCCGCAGCAGTTCCATGATGTCGCTGCCCCACTCCCAGGGCTCTCTGCGGGATGCCGTGAACGCGCAGTGCGTCCGGAAGAATGGCAGGAACGACGCCAGCTGGAACCACCGGGTGAACAGCTCCGGCGACGGGTTGCCGGTGAAGCCGCCGATATCCGGGCCGTAGTAGCCCACTCCCGACATGCCGAAGCCGAACGCCTGGTGCAGGGTGCCCGTGAGGCCCGACCAGTCGGTGCCGATGTCCCCGGACCAGTGACCGCCGTAGCGCTGCATGCCAGCCCAGCCGGACCGGGAGAACAGGAACGGCCGCCGGTCCGGCTGCAGGTCCAGCAGCCCCTCGTAGGTGGCGCGGCACATCTGCATGCCGTACAGGTTGTGAGCGGCGCGATGATCACCCGGTCGGCCGTCGAGGTCGTGCTGGACGGTCGGCGGGAAGGTGGTCTCGCCGCCCTCTTCGGCGAAGCACACCGGTTCGTTCATGTCGTGCCAGAAGCCCGCCACGCCGAGGTCGGTGTAGAAGCGGAACTGCCGGCCCCACCAGGAGCGCACCGCCGGATCGGTGAAGTCCGGGAACACGGTGGGGCCGGGCCAGACCACGCCGGAGAACACCTCGCCGTCCGGCAGCAGGCAGAACCGGCCCTGCCGCAGTCCGTCCGCGTATTGCGGATAATCGTCGCTGCGGGCGATGCCGGCATCCACGATGACGACCGTTCGGATGCCGACCGCCTGCAGTTCCGCCGTCAGTGCCGCCAGATCGCTGAAGGACTCGCCCACGGTGAAGTCGCGGAACCGGTCCATGTGGTCGATGTCGAGGTGCAGCGCCGACAGCGGCAGGCGGTGCTGCCGGAAGCCGCTGGCGACCGCGCGCACCGCCTCGCTGGAGTCGTAGCCCCAGCGGGCCTGATGATGGCCCAGCGCCCAGCGCGGCGGCACTGCCGGACGCCCGGTCAGCGCGGTGAACGACTCGACGCATTCGGCCAGCGAACCGATGCTCACGTGCCATCGGATCGGACCGCCGCTGAACTCGGCGACCGCCTGCACGCCGGTCACGGTGATCGTCGCGTCGTACGGGTTGTCGATGAAGCAGTGCACAGCGCCGTCATCGTCGACAGCGACATAGCCGGCAGTGGCGACGGAGAGCGGGTCATCGTCCGGCAGCCAGGCGCCACCGGGGTCGGTGTTCCAGCAGCGCAGGCTGTGGCCGTCCAGCCGCCACATCGAGCGACCGCCCAGACTGTGCAGTGAGGCGCCGTCGCGGTGGCGGCTCACCAGCCGCCATTCCCCCGCTGTGCCGGTGGACAGTTCGTCGCTGCGCACGATCCCGCCCGCGGGATCGTAGTAGGTCAGCACGCCGTCGGCGGCCACCGCGACACCGATTCCCGGCCCGAGCAACCGCCAGCCGTCCCCGTCGGGCCGGACCTCCACCTCGCAAGCCGATCCCCCTGCGACAACCGCCGCCGACGGTGCGTTCAGGGCATCGTCCAAGCCGACCGAGACTTGTCCGGAGCGTGGGAATCGCAGGGAGAGGCGGCCGGCCGCACACTGCACGACGACGCCGGCCTCGGTGCGCATCACCGCCGGTCCTGCCACTGGACCTGGCGCATCTGCGGGGAACACCTGCCGGCCTAGCGCCGCACGACCACCGTGCCGGCGGCCAAGTCGTGCAGTCCGCGACCGTTCGGCTGCATCACCAGCGCCGGGATCACCAGGCACAGCAGGAAGGTGCGGCCAGCGGCCGCCGGCAGCCCCACGCGCGGTCGGCCCACTGGTGCGACGACGAGTCCCACCAGCCGTTGCCCGAAGGATGCCCCCTGCAGCCAGGTCAGCAGGGTGACCTCGACGAAGAAGATCGCCAGCGTCAGCAGGCTGCGGTCCACCTCCTCGGCGCGCAACCCGCCGGTCACCGCGAAAACGATTGCCAGGCAGGCGAACCAATCGATGAACAGCGCCCCGATCCGCCGTCCGATGCCACCGGCCGAGCCGGGTCCCGATGGCGGCAGTTCCACCATCGTGCGGCCTGGTGGCTGGGCGGTGCTGGCCATGGCACAACGGTACGTCACGGGCACTCGTCGCGCCGTCACTGCGGCGCGGTGCAGCCGCGTAACACGGGCGAAACACCCGAGTCACCACGGGGTAATCGCCGCGACCTACCGTCAAAGCCGGCGCAGATCGCGGACTAGTGTCTGACTAGCGCCGCACGCGAGGCGACCGGCCGCTTGACGGCCAGACCTATGGAGGGTGAATGTTCAAGAATTCAGACGAGGTGCTGAAGTACATCAAGGACAACGACGTCAAGATGGTCGATGTCCGCTTCTGCGACCTGCCCGGGGTGATGCAGCACTTCAATATCCCCGTGGAGAGCGTGGACGAGTCGCTGTTCACCGACGGCCAGATGTTCGACGGTTCGTCGATCCGCGGCTTCCAGGCGATCCACGAGTCCGACATGAAGCTGACGCCTGACGTGCAGACCGCCTTCATCGACCCGTTCCGGACGCAGAAGACGCTGGTGATGAACTTCGCGATCCGCGACCCGTTCACCGATGAGCCGTACTCCCGCGACCCGCGCCAGATCGCAGCCAAGGCCGAGGCGTACCTGAAGTCGACCGGCATCGCCGACACCGCCTACTTCGGCGCAGAGGCCGAGTTCTACATCTTCGACGACGTGCGCTTCGAGACCAAGCAGAACGCCGGCTACTACTTCATCGACTCCATCGAGGGCGCCTGGAACACCGGCCGCGAGGAAGAGGGCGGCAACCGCGGCTACAAGACCCGCTACAAGGGCGGCTACTTCCCCGTGCCCCCGGTGGACCACTACGCCGACCTGCGCGACGAGATGGTGCGCCAGCTCGTGGGTGGCGGGTTCACCGTCGAGCGCTCCCACCACGAGGTGGGCACCGCCGGCCAGGCAGAGATCAACTACAAGTTCAACACTCTGCTGCACGCCGCCGATGACGTGATGCGGTTCAAGTACATCATCAAGAACACCGCCTGGGCCGCGGGCAAGACCGTGACGTTCATGCCCAAGCCGCTCTTCGGCGACAACGGTTCCGGCATGCACAGCCATCAGTCGCTGTGGAAGGACGGCTCGCCGCTGTTCTACGACGAGCTCGGCTACGCCGGCCTGTCCGACACGGCGCGCTGGTACATCGGCGGCCTGCTCGCCCACGCCCCGGCCGTGCTGGCGTTCACCAACCCGACGATGAACTCCTACCACCGCCTGGTGCCCGGCTTCGAGGCCCCCGTGAACCTGGTCTACAGCCAGCGCAACCGCTCGGCCTGCATCCGGATCCCGATCACCGGCGGCAACGCCAAGGCCAAGCGCATCGAGTTCCGCGTGCCCGACCCCTCGAGCAACCCGTACCTGGCTTTCTCGGCGATGATGATGGCCGGCCTGGACGGGGTCAAGAACAAGATCGAGCCGCTTGCTCCGGTCGACAAGGACCTCTACGAGTTGCCGCCGGACGAGGCCGCCGACATTCCGCAGGTGCCGGCATCGCTGGAGGGCGTGCTCGAAGCGCTGGAGGCCGACCACGACTTCCTCACCGAGGGAGGCGTGTTCACCGACGACCTCATCGAGACGTGGATCGACTACAAGCGGGCCAATGAGGTCGCCCCGATCCGGCTGCGCCCGCATCCCCACGAGTTCGAGATGTACTTCGACATCTGATCGACCGTCGGCGGCCATCAGCCACCGCCAAGACCGCGGGGTGCGTTCCACTCAGCGGACCGGTCGCTTGGGGGGCGACCGGTAGTCGCCTCGCACCGTGAAGGCCCGGCCCATCTCGGCCGGGCCTTCACTCTTGCCGAACCCCCGGCCTTCGGCGCTTGGCTTCGGCTTCGGGGTGGCTGGGCTGCTTCGGGCTGGCCGGGGGCTTCGGGCTGGCCGGGGCGGCTAGGGTCGCTGGGTGCCGGCGCCATTCGGGTGGCCGAAGGCTTCGTGGTGGCCGACGGCTTCGTGGTGGCCGCCGGCTTCGTGGTGGCCGAAGGCTTCGTGGTGGCCGAAGGCTTCGTGGTGGCCGCCGGATCCGTGCTGGCCGCTCCGTGCTGGCCTGGCGGCCCGGGCGATGCGCCGCGCCGGGTCGTTCGGGGTGCTCAGCAGCGGGATCGAGGCGGCCTTCTGGTCCTCGTGCGACCTTCAGCGCGGACTTTCCTCGAGGTCCGCTGGCTCTGCACCCGGGATGGGGGTCTGCACCCGGTATTGGGGGTGAAACACCGGAATTCGGACGATCTCTGCACCCGGTACGGGGGTAAGCACCTGCAACGGGGGTGGACGGCGGCATTCTGAGCCCAGACAGCCCCCCGACCGGGTGCAATCCCCCGATCCGGGTGCATACCCACCCCGACGACAGCCTTGTCGCGATCTGCGACCTGGTCGTTCCTGGGTGCAGCCTCACCGCAGTACGACCGCCTCCCCGCAGCTGCCGCGCCGTCGGCATCCGACACTCAGGGCCGACACCACAGGGGTGGCATGGGTCGCAGGTATCCCTCGGGCCCCTCCTAAACCGCAGACCCACTCGACCGGGCGTTGGGACCCGCTGCGCGGAATCTCAGCGCCCCGTGCGATGTTGCCACCAACGTGATGATCGAAGTTGCTACCGATACTGAAGCCGGGGCCTCGCGCGCCACGGTCGACGGCAACCCGGCCGGTCGGCTCGGGTTCCGGATTGCACAGTCCGACGGGTCGGCTGTGTGGACCCTCTACACCACGGTGGTGGATCGGCAGTACGAAGGGCACGGCGTCGGAAGCGCGCTGGTACGCGATGTCATCGAACGCGCAGACGCCGCCGGCGCGGTCGTGCACCCGACGTGCTGGTTCGTGGCAGGCTGGCTCGACCGCCACCCGCAGTACCAGCATCTGCTGCCGGACGACATGCGGTAATGGCGCGCACGTCCTAGTCCTCAACACCGAAGAAGATCCGCTCCACGACCCGCCGTGCCCGACGCGTGACCCTGCGATACTCCTCCAGGAGATAGGACGGCGCCTCATCCACGGGTCGGTTCACCACACGCGCGACCGCCGCCAGTTCCTGCAGGTCGCTGGGAACGGTATCGGACTGCCGGCCCGCGACCAGGACCGTGGCGTTGCGCACCTCGGTGGCCAGTGTCCATGCCGACGCGAGCCGGTGGGCATCGCGCTCCCCGATCAGGCCCGCCGCCTCCAGCGCTCGCAGCGCGGGCAGGGTGCTGGTCCCCTGGACGCTGCGCACCGCAGCGCCGTGCTGCATCTGCAGCAGTTGCACGGTCCATTCCACATCCGACAGGCCACCTCGGCCCAGTTTGGTGTGCAGGGTCGGGTCGGCTCCCTTCGGCAGCCGCTCGGCCTCCATGCGGGCCTTCAGCCGCCGCATCTCCCGTAGCGCTTGCGGCTCGACACCGCCCGGCGGATAGCGCATCGGATCCACCATCGCCAGGAACCGCTCCCCCAGTTCGCTGTCCCCGGCGATGAAGTGTGCGCGCAGCAGCGCCTGCGCCTCCCACGGTGCGGACCAGCGCTGATAGTAGGCCGTGTAACTGGCCAGCGACCGCACGAGCGGGCCGTTGCGGCCCTCCGGGCGCAGGTCGGCGTCGATCTGCAGTGGCGGGTCTGCGGACGGCAGGCTCGACAGACGGCGCAACTCGTTGGCGATCGCCTTGGCGTCGGCATGCGCGTCGGCGTCAGCGGCGCCAGCGACCGGCTCGTAGACATACAACACGTCGGCGTCGCTGCCGTAGCCGAGTTCACGACCGCCGAAGCGGCCCATGCCGATGATGCTGAACCGAGCCCGCGACTTGTGCCCGGTCTGACGCGCCACCTGCTGCACGGCGGCCTGCAGTGTGCCGCTGATGACCGCCATGGCGATGTCGCTGAGCCCGGTGCAGACCGCCTCGATGTCGGTGTGCAGGACCACGTCCCCCACCGACAGTCGCAGCAACTCCCGCCGGCGCAGCGCCCGCTGGGCCGCTGCTGCTGCCTCGGGTTCGTCGTACCGGCCGGCAGCGGCGAGCGCCTCGGTCTCCAGGGACGCCAGAGCGCGTGGCTGCAGATCCTCGGTGCTGGCGAACATCTGCACGCCATGCGGGGCGCGCAGCAGGAGATCGGTACTGTAGCGGCTGGTCCCCAGGACTAGCGCCAGTCGTTCCGCCGCAGCCGATTCGTCGCGCAGCAAACGCAGGTACCACGGGGTTGCACCCAGCCGGTCGCTCACCTGGCGGAAGCCCAGCAGACCGGCATCGGGATTGGGCGCGCTGGCGAACCAGCCAAGCATCACCGGCAGCAGCGTGCGCTGCACGAGCGCACGACGGGAGACCCCCGAGGTCAGCGATGCAAGGTGCCGCAGCGAGCCCTCCGGATCCCGGAAGCCCAGCGCCCGCAGCCGTTCCTCCGCAGCAGCGGTCGAGAGCCGTGCGCCATCGGCGTCCAGCCTGGCGACCGCGTTGAGCAGCGGCCGGTAGAACAGCTTCTCGTGCAAGCGTCTTGCCCTGGTGGCGTGCGCCCGCCACTGCGCAGTGATCTCGGCGACCGGGTCGGTCATGAAGCCCATGGCCCGGCCCAGCCGTCGCAGGCTTGCCTCATCATTGGGCACCACGTGGGTGCGCCGCAGCCGGAACAGCTGCAGGCGATGCTCCATGGTGCGCAAGAAGCGGTAGTCGGAGGAGAGCTCCGAGGCGTCCTTGCGCCCCACGTACCCCCAATTGCTCAGGGACTCCAGCGCCTGCAGCGTGTTGGCCTGCCGCACCAGCACGTCACTGCGGCCGTGCACCAGTTGCAGCAGCTGCACGCTGAACTCAACGTCGCGCAACCCCCCGGCTCCCAGCTTCAACTGCCGGTCGCGCTGCTTGCCCGAGGCCTGCTGCTCGACGCGGCGCCGCATCGCCTGGACATCCTCCACGAAGTTTGGCCTGCCGGCGGCCGACCAGACCATCGGCTGGACAGCTTCGACGTAGCGGCGGCCGATCTCGGCATCACCGGCCGCGAACCGCGCCTTCAGCAGCGCCTGAAACTCCCATGTGGAGGCCCATCGCTTGTAGTACTCGACATGGCTGTTGACGGTCCTCACCAATGCGCCGTTGCGACCCTCGGGCCGCAGGTTGGGATCGACCTCCCAGATCGTTCCCTCAGCGGTCGCGGCGTTCGTTGCGTGCATCAGACCTGTGGCCAGGCGCGTGGCAACCTTCAGCGCGTCGGCCTCGGTCTGCCCCTCGGCAGGCTCGGCGACGAAGATGACGTCGACGTCGGAGATGTAGTTCAGCTCGTTGCCCCCGGTCTTGCCCATAGCGATGACGGCCAACCGGCAGTCGCCTGCGTCGGGCTCCCGCGAGCGGGCGATCGCCAGGCCAGCCTCCAGGACCGCGTCGGCCAAACGCGACAGCGCCGCTGAGACAGCCTCGAACCCCATGGCACCGGTCAGGTCAAGGGCGGCCAGGACCAGCAGCCGGCGGCGGTAGGCGACGCGCAGCGCCAGCAGTGCCTCGCCCCAGTTCAACGGTGTGGTCGGGGCAGCGTCCGGTGCGGCTCCCACGGCTGCGACCATCTTCTGCGCAGCATCGCCGACCGGGTCGCCGACGTCGCCGACGAGCAACTGCCAATCCTGGTGATGACGGACCAGGTGCTCGCCGAGCGCCACCGACGTACCCAGCACCGCCATCAGCCTGGTCCGCAGCACGGCGTCGTCGGACAGGCCCGCCAGGAGCGCAGCACCGCCCTGCGCACCGGCGGCCTCGCAGATGCGTTCCAGCAGCAGCAGGGCCTGGTCGGGATCGGCGCTGTCACCGGCCGCCGAGACGACCACCGACTCCGCGCGCAGCCCGGGGATCCTCGCAACCGCCGCCGCCGAGCGGGCCGCGTCGTGGAAGCCCAGTCTGGCGAGCCGAGCAGCGTCGGTGTTCATGATCTCCAGCGTATGGTCAGTGCCCGTCGCGCCGACCCACCGGCACCGCGGCGATGGCGCGGCTGATGGCACTTCGGAATGCGCGGCGGCGGCGCCGCTGGCCGCTACATGATGGGCAGGTAGCGATCCAGCTCGAATTGGGTGACCTGGCGCCGGTACTCGTCCCATTCGGCGCGCTTGTTGGCCAGGAAGAACTCGAACAGCTGCTCTCCGAGCGTCTCGGCGACCAGTTCGCTGTGATGCATCGCCTGTACCGCCTGGCCGAGGCTGCCGGGCAGCGGCTGCATGCCCATGGCGCGCCGCTCGTTCTCCGTCAGCGCCCAGACGTCGTCCTCCGAACCTGGCGGCAGCTCGTAGCCCTCCTCGATCCCCTTCAGACCCGCGGCCAGGATGATCGCGAAGGCCAGGTAGGGGTTCGCTGCGGAGTCCAGGGAGCGGAACTCGATCCGTGTGGAGTTGCCCTTGTGCGGCTTGTACATCGGCACCCGGATGAGGGCGGACCGGTTGCGGTGGCCCCAGCACACCCATGCCGGGGCCTCTCCCCCGCCCATCAGCCGCTTGTAGGAGTTGACCCACTGATTGGTGATGGCGGTGATCTCCGGTGCGTGCCGCAGCAGCCCCGCGATGAAGCAGCGCGCGACCTTCGACAGTTGGTACTCCGCACCCGCCTCGTAGAAGGCATTGCGATCGCCCTCGAACAGGGACACGTGGGTGTGCATACCGGACCCGGGGTAGTCGCGGAACGGTTTCGGCATGAACGTCGCCACGACACCCTGATCGGCGGCGGTCTCGGCCATCACCACCCGAAACGTCATGATGTTGTCGGCCGTGCTCAGCGCGTCGGCGTAGCGCAGGTCGATCTCCTGCTGGCCGGGCCCGCCCTCGTGGTGGCTGAACTCCACCGAGATGCCCATCGACTCCAAAGTGCTGATCGCCGCCCTGCGGAAATCGTGGCCGACCCCGTGCGGTGCGTGGTCGAAGTATCCGTACTGGTCGATGGGGACCGGTTGCCCGCCGGGCTGGTGCGGCTCCTCCAACAGGAAGAACTCCACCTCGGGATGGGTGTAGAACGTGAAGCCGAGATCTGACGCGCGCTGCAGGGTGCGCTTCAGGACGAAGCGAGGATCGGCGTAGGAGGGGGTGCCGTCGGGCAGGAGGATGTCGGAGAACATGCGTCCGGTCCCTTGCGCCTCGCCTCGCCAGGGCAGCACCTGGAACGTTGACGGGTCCGGCCGCACGATCATGTCGGACTCCGACACCCTCGCGAAGCCTTCAATGGCCGATCCGTCGAACCCGATGCCCTCGGCGAAGGCCCCTTCGAGTTCCGCCGGAGCCACCGCCACGGACTTCAGCCGACCCAGGACGTCGGTGAACCACAGCCGCACGAACCGGATGTCGCGCTCCTCGATCGTGCGCAGCACGTACTCCGTCTGCTTGTCCATGCACCCAATACTGCCCCTACACCGGCTCGTGCGCGTCACCCGGCTCGCGAGTCGCCTCGATCCGGGCCATGGGTCGGCTGCCGAGCGCCCATCAGGCGGGGTCGCGGCGTTGTGCACGCAGCAGCAGCACGCTCATCACGATCAGTACGACTCCGGCAATCGTCATCGCGACCGCACCGCCGAGCGCCTCGGCGAAGGTGAGCCCGATCAACGCGGCCGATCCCCCGGCCACGCCGACCGCCCATGGCCAGGACCCGCCGCGCGCGAAGATGAGGGCACCGGCCGCGATGAGGGCCGCCAGCCCGACCCGGCCGAGCCACAGCGCGGCCGTCGCTTCACCGTCCGGCAGCCCGCTGTCTCGGCCCATGCCCACCATGGAGGCGGCCGTGGCCAGCCACGCGACGATGGCGACCGCCTCGACGAGGATCGGCGGGGTCAGCAGGCGCACCAGCACCAGGGCCGCGGCCACGGCGATGAGCAGCACAGCCAGCGGGCCCGCCCAGACCGGCTCCAGCCAACCCAGGCCGTTGAGGAGCAGCAGCACGGTCGCCGGCAGGTATGCCCCGACGGCCAGGGTGGGCACCACTCCCGGGGCGGGGCCGCGCACCGCCACCGCTATGGCCAACCCGGTGGCCGCCGCCAACCACATCCACCGGTCGCGATCGGGCGCCGAGAGCCCGGCATCGATCCCGACGGCGACCGACGCGGTCAACAGCCCCGCCCCGCCGATACCGAGGACCCCGACCAGGCGTCGGCGGGGCGCCTGCTCAGCCGTGCGCAGCGCTGCTCCATCGGCTGGCGTGGACCTGACGATCATCGCGCCTGCCGTCAGCAGCGCGCTGCCGAGCAGGCCGAGCACGAAGACCTGGGCCGCGGACCCGACGTCCTGCCACACCTGGCTGGAGATCGCCGCGGTGCCCACCACGGCCAGTGCTGCCCCGCTGTAGCCGGCGAGTTCGATCAGGGCGGAACGGCGCGAGCGCCGCTGCTCGGCGATGAGCATCCGCTGGTGCGCCTGGGACAACTCGGTCACCGCGCGGTCGGGGATCAGACCCTGTGCGGCCAACTCGGCCGCGGCGGCCTCCCACATCCGATCAGCCCGGGACCGGCCTGCAGTGGTCGCCACCTCGCACCTCCGCGATTCAGGGTGCGACACCCGACTCGGCACGGCCAGGGTCCTAGGTCCCGGGTGCGGGCCTGGGCCAATAGCCTGGTGTGGTGCCTATGCTGCGGATCGCGCTCGCTCAGATGAACCCCACGGTCGGGGACCTTGCCGGCAACGCAGAAATCGTCCTGCGCACCGCTGCCCGGGCCGCGGCGGCAGGCGCCGACCTGGTCGCCTTTCCGGAGATGATGCTGACCGGGTACCCGGTGGAGGACCTGGCCCTGCGGCCGTCGTTCCAGCAAGCCTCGACAGCGGCAACACTGGCCGTCGCCGCAGACCTCGCAGCCGCGGGCCTCGGCGACCTGCCGGTCGTGCTGGGCCGCCTCAATGTGCGCCAGCACCCGCGCACCGGCCTCGGGATTCCCCGCAACGAACCACTGAACGCGGCGGCCGTTCTGCATGCCGGCAAGGTGGCGGCGCGCTACGCCAAGCATCACCTGCCGAACTACGGAGTCTTCGACGAGAACCGCTACTTCGTGCCGGGCGAGGAATCCTGCGTCGTGCGGGTCTGCGGCGTCGATGTGGCGATCGCGATCTGTGAGGACCTGTGGCAGGACGGCGGGCCGGTGGCACGAGTGCGGCGCGACGGAGCGGGCCTGTTGCTGGTGCTCAACGGGTCCCCGTTCGAGGTGGACAAGGAGGACACCCGTCTGGCGCTGTGCCGGCGCCGTGCGATCGAAGCGGGCTGCGCCCTGGCGTACGTGAACATGGTGGGCGGCCAGGACGAGTTGGTCTTCGACGGCGACTCGCTCATCGTGGCCGATGACGGCGAGTTGCTCGCCCGATCACCGAGTTTCCAGGAGGACCTCCTGATAGCCGACCTGGACCTCGCGGCGGCTGAACCGGCGCGCAGCGCACTGCCCGATGGCACCGCCATCGTGGACCTCGGCTCCCGGCCAGGTCCGCGGCCGCAGCGGGCTCCTGCACCCGTGGCAGTCCCGGTCGGCGACGATGAGGCGGCCTACCGCGCGCTGGTCATCGGCCTGCGCGACTACGTGCGCAAGAACGGGTTCGGCTCGGTGGTGCTGGGACTGTCCGGCGGCATCGACTCCGCCCTCGTCGCGGCGCTGGCCGTCGACGCCCTGGGGGCCGAACGGGTGCACGGCGTCTCGATGCCGAGTCGCTACTCCTCCGAGCACTCCATCGAGGATGCGGCCGACCTTGCCGAGCGCACCGGACTTCGGCTGCGCAGTGTGCCCATCGGTCCCATGTTCGACGCCTTCCAGGCCAGCATCGGGCTCACCGGTCTCGCGGAAGAGAACCTGCAGGCACGTATCCGCGGCGTCGTCCTGATGGGCATCTCCAACCAGGAGGGACACCTGGTACTGGCGACCGGCAACAAGACCGAGATCGCCGTCGGATACTCCACGATCTACGGCGATGCCGTCGGCGGCTTCGCCCCGATCAAGGACGTGCCGAAGACGGCCGTATGGCGCCTGTGCCGCTGGCGGAACGCCGAGGCCGCCCGCAACGGCGAGGTCCCGCCGGTCCCGGAACGGTCCATCACCAAACCCCCCAGCGCCGAACTGCGACCGGACCAGCGCGACAGCGACTCCCTGCCGGACTACGCGCTGCTCGATGACATCCTCGACGACTACGTGGAGCAGGACCGTTCGGCCGAGGAGTTGGTCGAGGACGGCTTCGACGCAGCGACCGTCGAGCACGTCCTGCGCCTGACCGACCTCGCGGAGTACAAGCGCCGGCAGTACCCGCCCGGCACCAAGATCTCCGCCCGGGCATTCGGACGTGACCGCAGGCAGCCGATCACCAACCGGTGGCGCGAGCACCTGCAGGCATGACGGGGGCCCCGCCGGCCAAGCCGACGGGGCCCATGGTTGGTCGTTGCCTAGAACTTGTCCTGGAGCGCCTTGGTGGTGTTCTTCAGGGTGTCCTTGAGCGTCTTCTTCTGCACGAAGCCGGGCAGCGGCAGCGTGGTATCGATGCTCAGCGTCATCGTTGCTTCGCTCTTGCCGCCCTTATCGACGACCTTCCACGATCCGGAGTTGTCCTTCTGGATCTTGGTGGCCTCGGCCAGCTTCCAGGAGTAGCCGTCGGTCGAGTGGTGGTAGACGACCTCGAAGGTGTCCTTGGCGACCTTGACGTCGTTGGTCAGCCGCGCTCTGGCGACCGTGCCGTCGTCGTTGGTCTCCAACACCTCTGACTCGAGGTTGCCCGGGAACCAGCTGCTCTGGTTTGCGATGTCTCGCAGGAAGGCGATGACGTCCGCCGCGGGGGCGTTGACAGTGACACTCAATGAATCTGATACGGACATGCATGCACCTTATTCCCCAGAAGGTGCTGATGCGCCCTATCGCAGAAATGTGGGCTGCAGATACTTCGGCGCGCTGTGTGCCCGGCGCGCCGGTCGGTCGAGATGGCGCGGGTTCGGCGCCCGTTCTCCGGGCGGATCGGCTTGCGGAGCCGGCGTCTGCACCCGCCATGGGGGTCCCACAGGCGAATCACGAGCCGAGTGTGCACCCGCCGCGGGGGTCTGCACCTGGCGCGGTGGCCAGACGGCTGGATTGCGCCACCGGGAGCCCCCGTTCTGGGTGCCAACCCCGTTCTGGGTGCCAACCCTGCCCGGGTGCAGACCTGGGCCCCCGGACGCCCGGCACCGGCCCGGCACCGCCCCGACCGGACCGAGCACCGGGTGCGGAGCAGACGAATCCGCCGCAGCCCTTGCGCCGCAATTCGAGCGGGATGCCGACCTGCCGCTCCGCAGGCTCCGACCACAGATGTGCCGTGCGAGCAGGGCTATCCGGTCGGCGGACCGATCGGCTCGTCCCGCTCCCGCGCCGTTCCCCACACCGAGGGCTCCACGTGCCCTTCGAGCTCTGGGAAGCGGTGCATGCTGAACACGGGATCGTCGACGCCCTCGCGCAGCTGGCGTTCGAAGTCGCGGATCACCGGTGCTGCGAACTTCACCAGCACGATGATCGCCGTGAGGTTCACCAACGCCATGAGGCCCAGTGCTGTGTCGGCCATGTTCCAGATGGTGGGCACGTCGGCCATGGACCCGAAGACGACCATCCCGATCACGATGATCTTCAGCGGGATCAGGACCCGATGGTCCCCCTTGAGGAACAGCAGCGTGGTCTCGCCGTAGTAGTAGTTCGCGATGATCGAACTGAACGCGAAGAACACCAGCGCGATCGCCACGAACTGCGAGCCCCACTCCCCGACGACTGCCGCGAGCGAGTCCTGGGTCAGCGTCGCGCCGCCGATGTCGGAGTAGTCCCCGCCGGGCTGCCACACACCGCCCAGCAGGACGATGAAGGCGGTGACTGAGGACACCACCATGGTGTCGACGAAGACACCGAGCGCTTGGATGAAGCCCTGGTTGGCGGGGTGCTTGGTGTCGGCCGTGGCGGCGGCGTTGGGAGCCGACCCCAGCCCCGCCTCATTGGAGAACAGTCCGCGCTTGACTCCTTGCACCAGGGCCTGCGCCACGGCGTACCCGGCGAAGCCGGCCGTGGCCTCCTGCAGGCCGAACGCGCTGAGCACGATGTCGGCCAGGACCGACGGCACCTCGGTGAGGTTGGTGGCCACCACGGCCAACCCGATCGCCAAGTAGCTCAGCGCCATGAACGGCACCACCAGCTCGGCAAACCTCGTGATGCGCTTCACGCCGCCGAAGATGATGACGGCCGCCAGTCCGGCCATCAGGAAGCCCATCAATCCCGGGCGAATCCCGAATGCGTTGTCCGTGGCAACGGCGACGGTGTTGGCCTGCAGCGCGTTGAAGACCAAGGGGAACGCCACGATGAGGAAGACCGAGAAGACGACGCCCATCCACCTCGCGTTGAGCCCGCGCTCCATGTAGTAGGCGGGGCCGCCCCGGAAGACGTGCCGGGTCTCCTCCTCGTCGTGGCGCTTGTAGACCTGCGCCAGGGTCGCCTCGATCATCGCCGTGGCCATCCCGAGCATCGCGATCATCCACATCCAGAACACGGCGCCCGGACCGCCCAGGGTGATGGCGATGGCGACGCCAGCGATGTTGCCGGCGCCGACGCGCGCGGCCAGCGATGTCGCGAAGGCCGCGAACGGCGAGATGCCATCGGAGTGGTCGGCCTTGAAACCCCGCGCGAAGACTCGGACGAAGGTGCCGAAGCGGCGGACTTGGATGCCGCGCAGCCGGATCGTGAAGTACACCCCCGCCCCGACCAGCAACAGGCCGAGGATGCCGGCCTGGAAGATCAAGGGGAAGTCTTCGCTGCCCCAGAGGAGGCTGTTCAGGGCGTCGATTAGGGCGTTCATGGGCACCGCCTCTCACTGTTGCGATCACGCTAGTGGCCCCGGGGCTGCCTTGCCCTGGAAACGATCCGCGCAGCCTGCTGCGCCCCGCGCCATCTGCCGACCACGCCGCGGCAATGGCACCATGGAGGCACTGCACCGGCACCGCGTCAGGCGGACCGGAGGCTGAGGAGGCACTATGGCGAACGCACTGTACGCGTCGGGCCGTACCCGCCGGGTCACCGTGAACGATCTGCAGGCGGCCAAGGCGCGCGGCGAGCGGTGGCCCATGCTCACCAGCTACGACGCGATGACGGCCCGAGTGTTCGACGACGCGGGGGTACCGGTCCTGCTGGTCGGCGACTCAGCGGCGATGGTGGTCTACGGCCACGACACAACAGTTCCGGTGACCGTGGACGAGCTGCTGCCGCTGGTGTCGGGCGTGGTGCGGGGTTCGCGCACCGCGATGGTCGTTGCCGACATGCCGTTCGGCTCCTACCAGGCGAGTGCGGCCCAGGCGCTCAACAGCGCGGCGCGCTTCCTGAAGGAGGCGGGCGCTCACGCCGTGAAGCTCGAAGGCGGGCAGCGCGTCATCGACCAGATCGAACTGCTCGTCGACTCCGGAATCCCGGTGATGGGCCATCTGGGCCTGACCCCCCAATCGGTGCACACGCTCGGCGGATACCGGGTACAGGGACGCGGCGAAGCGGGCGCGCGGCTGCTGCAGGAGGCGAAGCTGCTGCAGGACGCCGGCTGCTTCGCGCTGGTGCTGGAGGTGGTGCCGGCCGAGCTGGCAGCCGAGGTCACGGCATCGCTGGACATCCCCGTCATCGGTATCGGCGCTGGTGCGGCCTGCGACGCCCAAGTGCTGGTCTGGCAGGACCTGATGGGCCTATCGCCGGACCGCGGCGCGAAGTTCGTGCGGCGGTACCACGACATGTACCGGACGATGCACGACGCGGTGCGCAGGTGGGGCGATGACGTGGCCAACGGCGCCTACCCCGATGAGGACCACCTCTACCACTAAACCCTAGACATCGGTCACGCGCAGGCTGGCATGGGCCTTGTAGCGCCGGTTGATGGAGATCAGGTTCGCGGTCAATCCCTCAACCTGCCGGGCGTTCCGCAGCCGACCGGCGTAGATCCCCCGCATCCCGGGGATGGCCCCGGCTAGGGCTTGGACCAAGTCGGTCGCCTCGCGGCGGTCCCCCAGCACCAGCACGTCGCCAGCCACCTCGGCCGTACCGGCATCGGCCAGCTGCACGGCGCTGACGTTGTGGAAGGCGCCGACCACGATGCTGTCCGGCAGCAGCGCCGCGGCCCGCTGGCACGCCGATCCCTCCGCAACCTCCAGCACGTAGGCCCCCTGCTTGTCGAAGCCGAGGGGGTTGACGCAGTCGATGACGATCTTGCCCGCGAGTTCCTCGGCAAGGGCCGCAACGGTCGCGTCGTGGCCGGCCCACGGCACGGCGATCAGCACCACATCGGCAGCGACTGCGCACTCGGCGTTGCCGAGCCCACGCACCCCGAGCCCGAGCTCCGCAGCCGCCGCTGCCGCCCGATCAGGATCGCGGGAACCGATGATGACCGACAGCCCCGCCTGCGCCCACCGGTAGGCCAGGCCGCGGCCCTGGTCCCCGGTGCCGCCGATGACACCGACGGTGAGGCCCGAGACATCGGGCAGGTCGTGTGGGTCGCGGACGGTCTTCGCGGGGGTATCGGCCATGGCGAACAGTGTGCCAAGCCGCGGCGGCGCCTCAGGTGCCGGCCTCCGCGACCCCCCATGTCCGTAGGCGGTCAGCAGCGGCGCCGCTGTCCACCGGCCCCGCTCGACCGGGGGTGCGCGACAGCCGCGGTGCTGCCGCCGGGGCTGGTACGCCGGCGTCGTAGGTGAAGGATCGGCGGGCCTGCAGGTGGGGATGCTGCGGCGCCTCGGCCATGCTCAGCACCGGCGCGACGCAGGCGTCGGTGTCGGCGAAGGCCGACTCCCAGTGCGCCCGCGGGTGCGCGGCGATCGCGGCGGTGAACACCTCCCGCAGGTGCGGCCACCCCGCGCGGTCGTACTGCGCCGGCAGATCCTCCGCGGCGAGCCCGAGCCCGGCGAGGAACTCGTCGTAGAACTGCGGCTCCAGGCAACCAACCGCGACGTAGCCGTCGTCGGCGCAGCGGTAGACGTCGTAGAAGGGGGCACCGGTGTCGAGCAGATTCTCGCCGGGACCGCCCTGCCACAGCCCCTGCCCGGCCAGGGAGTAGATCAGCCCCATGAGGGACCCTACGCCGTCCACCATCGCCGCATCGACGACCTGCCCCCGCCCCGAGCGCTGGGCCTCCCACAGCGCGGCCAGCACGCCGAACAGCAGGTACATCGCGCCACCGCCGTAGTCGCCGACCAGGTTCAGCGGCGGCACGGGGCGCTCACCTGCCCGTGCGACATGGCGCAGCGCCCCGGCAACGGCGATGTAGGTGATGTCGTGACCGGCGCGCGGTGCCAGTGGCCCGCTCTGCCCCCAACCGGTCATGCGCCCGATGACCAGCCGAGCGTTGCGCTCCTGCAGCAGTTCCGGCGCCAGATCGAGCCGCTCCAGGACCCCCGGCCGGAACCCGTCGAGCAGCACGTCGGCCCGCTCCACAATGGCCAGCAGCCGCGATCGGTCGGCCGGGTCGCGCAGGTTCAGCGGCAGCGCCGGGCGTCCGCGAAGGTGCGTTGCCCGCTGCGGGTCCGCGGCGGAGAAGTCGGGCCGGGGCCCCGTGATCCGCACCACTTCCGCCCCGTGGTCGGCCAGCATGGTCGCGGCGAACGGCACCGGCCCGATCGCCGGCAGTTCCACTACGCGCAGCCCCTGCAAGGCGCCGGCGACAGCAGTCCCCTCCGGGTCAGTCACCGGATGATCCCCGGCGGTACTGCTCGTCCTGCTCGTCCCACTCCTCGGTGCGTCGATGCGCGGTGTCCAGCGCGGCCGCAGCCTGCGACGCCGTCTCGTAGGGGCCCGAGACGGGTGGCGTGGGCGCAGCCCCGCTCGCCCTCGACTTGCTGATGCTTCAGGCACCACCAGTACGTCATCGCTGCCTCCACGCCTCGGGTGGTCCTCGACGCACTCAGCCTACAATCGCGGCATGCCCACCATCGCAGGCCCGCAAGCCGCTGCGCCCCGGCCGGATCTCCCCCCGCCGCCCGGTACCCGCCGCCATCGCACGGCCGGAGTATGTCGACCGGCCCGCGCCGACGCCGTACACCGGTCCGGAGGTCAAGGACGCCGAGACGATCGAACGGATGCGCGTCGCGGGCCGAATCGCCGCCCAGGCGCTGCAGACGGTCGGATCTGCCATCGAGCCGGGCGTGACCACTGACGACCTCGACCGGATCGGCCACGAGTTCCTCCTCGACCACGGGGCCTATCCATCCACGCTGGGCTACCGCGGCTTCCCGAAGTCGCTGTGCACCTCGCTGAACGAGGTCATCTGCCACGGCATCCCGGACTCCACCGTGCTGCTCGACGGCGACATCTGCAACATCGACATCACTGCCTACATCGGCGGTGTCCACGGGGACACCAACGCCACATTCCTCGTCGGCGATGTCGCGCCGGCGGCGCGGGACCTGGTCGAGCGCACCCGCGAGGCGACGATGCGGGCGATCAAAGCGGTCCGGCCTGGGCGGCCGCTGTCGGTGATCGGCCGCGTCATCGAGTCCTACGCCAAGCGGTTCGACTACGGCGTCGTCCGCGACTTCACCGGCCACGGCATTGGCACGGCGTTCCACACCGGCCTGATCGTGCCGCACTACGACGACCCATCGCTGACCACGCCGATCGAGGTGGGGATGACCTTCACCATCGAGCCGATGCTCACGCTGGGCACCTATGACTACGACATGTGGGACGACGGCTGGACGGTCGTGACCAGAGACCGCTCCTGGACCGCCCAATTCGAGCACACCCTGCTCGTCACCCCCGACCGGCGCGCAGATCCTGACTGAGGCGTAGAGGATTCCCACCCCGCAGTGGTCGCATTCCTCCATCCCTGGCCTAGGGTGGAAGACGGCGAGTCGGTCGGGCGGCCGCGGCACCCCGGTGGGTGCTGAGGAAAGTCCGGGCTCCACAGGGCAGGGTGGTGGGTAACGCCCACCCGGGGTGACCCGCGGGATAGTGCCACAGAGAGCAGACCGCCGATCCGCGAGGGTCGGCAAGGGTGAAACGGCGGTGTAAGAGACCACCAGCGGTCGGGGTGACCCGATCGGCTCGGCAAACCCCACCCGGAGCAAGGCCAAGAGGGCACCGCAAGGCGCCTGCGCGGACGATGGAGGGCTGCCCGCCCGAGTCCGCGGGTAGGCCGCACCAGGCCGTCGGCAACGGCGGCCGCAGATGGATGGTCGCCGCCGGCAGCGATGCCGGCACAGAACCCGGCTTACAGACCGACTCGCCACCTTTCCCCGAGGCGCCATCGGCGCCCTCCGCGCACTAGCGTGCACACAGGCAGTGCCGACTTCAGGAGGGTGCGCGATGGGACGGTCGAAGCAGCGGGGAGAGGCCCCGGCGCCGCCGGAGGGTGCGGAGTTCCCGCTGCACGACGGCACTCGCAGCAGCACGTGGCTGGGCAGGCGGGTCTTCGCCGGCTGCGTGCGAGATCTCGATGCCGAACTGGCCGCCCGCATCGAGGCCACCGGCAACTGGCGCGAGGACTACCTCGGCCCGTGCCGGGACGTGGTCGGGGTAGCCGCGCAGTCGGCGGCGAACGCCGTCCACATCGCGTCCAACGGCCTGCGGATCCTGCACGAGGCGTTCGTCTACGGAGTGGACGGGACCGAGCGCAACCTCGCTGAGGCCGTCGCGGAGCGGGGAGGCCCGGCGCTGGCCGAGGTCGAAGTCTCCGGGCAGCGGGAGTGGACGCAAGCCGATCTCGTGCTGCCCTACCGGCGCCGTCGCCTGGCGGGTTCGGACATCCGGGCCCAGTTGTCGCGCTGGACCGAGTCCGGGATCGCCGAGCCGAGCTTCGAGGCCGCGATGGGCAATGTGGTGTCGAACCCGGACTGGCTGGACCTGCGGGGTGTGCATATCGTGCTGCTCGGGGCCGGCGCGGAACTCGGGCCGCTGGTCCAACTGCTGCAGTGGGGCGCCGATGTCTGGGCCGTCGATCTGCCGCGCCCGTCAGTGTGGAAGCGGCTCATCCACGCGGCCCTGGACTCCCCGGGCACCCTGCACGTCCCGGTACCGGCTGGCGTCGCGCTGCCGGAGCCGGACGACTTCGATGGCCTGGCCGAGGTCGCCGGCGCCAACATCATCACGCAGGCCCCGCAGATCCGCCGCTGGCTGGACCTCATCGATGAGCCGTTCGTGCTGGGGAACTACGGCTACGCCGATGGGGCACTGCACGTGCGGCTGTCCATGGCCTGCGACGCGATTGCCGCCGACGTCACCAGGGAGCGCGATGACGTCGTCCTCGCCTACCTGGCCACGCCCACGGACGCCTTCGCGGTGCCGCCGGCCGCCCTGGCCGAATCCCGGCAGCGGTGGCGGGAGAACAAGCTTGCGCGGGCCACCCGCCGACCGCTGCGACTGGCGGGGCTGTTCCAACCCAACTACCAGTCCACGTCACGCAACGAGGCCGGCGAAGAGGTCGGGATCGCGGACTGCATCGTGCCCCAGCAGGGCCCCAACTACCTGCTGGCCAAGCGGCTGCAGCGTTTCCGCGCCGTGGTCGCGCGCAACGCGGGCATCCGCGTCTCGCTGAATGTCGCCCCGGCGACCAGAACGGTGTCGGTGGTGAAGAACAAGGCGCTGGCTGCGGCCTACGCCGGCGCGGACACCTTCGGAATCGAAGTGTTCGAGCCGGACACCTGCAACACGGCGATGGCGGCACTGCTGGTGCGCGACCTGCGCGACGGTGCGAGCCTGACCAACCCGGGCAATCCCGTGTCCAACCAGATGGATCTCTTCGCCGACGCTGCCAACCATGGTGGGCTGTGGCGGGTAGCGTACGACCCGCGCTCGGTCCTCGGCGTCGCAGCCGTCCTGGGTATGGTCGTGCGCAGCGCCTGATCGACTACTCGGCCAGGAGCGCCCGCACCCGGGCCCGCAGGTCGGGCACGACCTCGGCCTCGAACCAGGGATTGCGGCGCAGCCATCCGGTGTTGCGGGGCGAGGGATGCGGAATGGGGATGACGTCGCCGGTCTGGCGCCAGGCGCGTACGACCTCGGTGACCGATCCCCGCCGTTGCAGATGGTAGGCGTGCGCGTAGCGACCGGCCGCCACCGTGAGGCGCACGTGGCGCAGATGCATCAGCAGTTCGCCGCGCCAAGCAGGGGCGCACTCGGGGCGGGGCGGCGCATCACCGGCCGCCGTGGTCCCCGGGTAGCACAAGCCCATGGGGATCAGCGCAACCAGGCTCGGGTCGTAGAACGTGGCGCGGTCCAGGGCCAGCCATTCCCGCAATCGGTCGCCACTGGGATCGTTGAACGGCACGCCCGTGGCATGCACCCTGCGTCCCGGCGCCTGGCCGGCGATGAGCAGCCGGGCCGACGTCGCCGCCTGCAGCACCGGGCGCGGCCCCAGCGGAAGGTGATCCGCACAGATATGGCACTGTCGAATCCGGGTGAGCAGCGACTCGAAGTCCGCCTCCGGATGTCAGGCGTTCGGTCCGGTCAGGTCCCACACCCGAACGCCTCCGGTGATGCCGGCCGAATTCGGCACGATCTCGGCGTTGTTGGGCAGGTCGGCGGGGTTGAGATGCTTGGCGTTGCCACCGCCGAGGTACAGGTGATCGAAGAACAGGTACTTGTCGTACGCCGCGATGGCCTTGCTTCACCCGCTTGGACCATGCCCTGTTGCCCACACTCTTGCGCGCCACGTTCCCGATCTGCTGCTCGACGGTGTCGCCCTTGCGCAACGGTGCGTGCCCGAGTTCCAGGTGGGTCAGCAACCGCCCGTTGGAGAACAGCGCCGTGCCGCACCCGGTGCCCAGCGTCATCACGAACTCGAACCCGGTGCCGCGCACCACGGCACACCCCTGCATGTCGGCATCATTGACGACGACCGTGGGCAGGTCGAAGGCGTCGCCGAGGGCGTGGCCGAGGTCGAACCCCAGCCATTTCGCCTGCATCTTCGGGTTGATCTCGCCCCCGTACTCCGTGCGGGACAACGAGGGGACGTTGCGCACAACGCCATCGCGCACGAGCCCGGGGAAGCCCACCGATACCCGGTGGGCTTCCGGCAGATCCGCTGTGACGTGCAGGACCGTCTCCACCAGTTTCGCCGGCGGGCACGGGTATGGGGTGGGGACGCGCACGCGTTCGGTGGTCATCGCCCCGGTGGCATCGAGCACCGAAGCCTTGACGCCCGAGCCGCCGACGTCCACCGCCAGGGTGCGCACATCGTGCGGCCACTGCGCCGCCGGTCCCTGCTGTCCCATTGCCGTCTCCCTTACCCCGCTACAGCCCCAGCCACACGGCCGGATCCATGAAGTTGCCCTGGCTGTCCATCACCTCGAAATGCAGGTGCGGCCCGGTGGAGTTGCCGGTCGAACCCACATCGCCGATGTGCTGGCCCGCGGTGACCGACTGACCGACGCTGACGTGGACGGCAGAGAGGTGGGCGTACCGGGTCTGCGTGCCGTCGGAGTGCTGGACGACGACGTTGTTGCCGTAGGCACCCCCCCAGCCGGCTTCCACCACAGTGCCGTTCTTCGCGGAGTACACGTCCGCACCTTGCGGCTGCGCGAAGTCGAGGCCGGTGTGGGATCCGCTGCTCCAGTACCCGCCGCCGGCACCGAAGCCGGAACTGATCGACCAGCCCGCTTGCGTCGGGACGACCACCGGGTTGAGCGCGTACTTCAGGTCGGCGGTCTGCTGGGACAGGGTGGCTGCCTCCTGCTCCAGCGCGGCAAGGTCCGCCTCGCGCTGCTGCGATCTGGGTCTCCAGCGCATCGCAACGTGCTGGATCAGTTCGTCTTCGCGTTCGTCGAGGGCGGAGTAGGTCGCCTCCAGTTCGTCCAGCTCGGCCTGGGCGTCCTGGCGCCGCCTGCTGCGCCGCCGCGGCCTCCTCGACGGTGGGGCCGCCCGGGAGCACTGCCAGGGGACCGGAAGACATGATCGAGGCGTAGGTCGCTTTCTTCTGGGTCTCGTCCGCCTTGTCCTCGGCCTGTTGCAGCGCGGGCTCGGCTTTCGCCAACTGCTGCTGCACCGAGGCGAGTTCGGCGGTCTAGTCGGCATCGCGTTCCTTTTCCACCCCGAGCTGAGCCGCCGTACGGTTCCGCAACTCCAACGTACTGTCGCGCTGCTGGCTCATGGCGGCCAGGTCGGCCTCGGTCATCGTCGAGTAGTCCAGCGCAGGGGCAGGCTGGGCCTCAGCGACAGCGGCCTCGACCGGTGCGGCGGCGGCGGCGGGCATTGCTGCCGCGGTGTCCGGCTGCAGTCTCGGCCGAGGCCGATCCGGCTACCGCCACGGTGCCCGCACCGACCACGCCCAGGGCCACGGCCGCCGCCCCCGCCCGAACCGCCTGCGGCGACGCCATGCCCATCCGCGCAGCGTCGAGCACGATGACCACGCCACAGGGCGCGTCGCGGACCAGCCGGTAAGCGGTCGCGTTGCTGCCCGCTTGCGACAGAGCCGCCTGCACCCGCCGGCGCCGACCCGGACGGGGACCAACGTCGATCGGCGGCAGGTCATCGACGACCATGTCGTACTCGCCCTGGACGACGGCCCGCAGGAGCGCTCCCGGCTTGTCGGTCGGGCTGCCCAGGCCACGCCAGCGCATCCGGACGCCGTGCTCGTCGGCCCGCTCCAAGGCGTCGATGACCAACTCCTCACCGCTGCTGCGGATCTTGAACATCTGCATCGCCTCGCGCCAGTCGCGCGGCTCAGTATCCTCCGGCGCCCCGAGCACCAGGACGTCGAGATCAGCGTGCACCATGACGGCAAGCCCGACTGCCGCCCAAGCGGCCACACCGGTGGTCACCGGATCGCTGATGTCCGCCGCCACGGCGAGTCTGCGCACCTCGACATCGGGATCCATCAGCATCACCGCGAACCCGAGGTGCTCCTCGTCGATAGCGCGGGCCGCGCCGCGAGCCGCGTCGATGAACACCGACAGCGGGTCCTCCACGGTGCGAGGCGCGGCGATCCAGAAGATCCCCTCCGCAGCCGCCGCCTTGACCGCGGTGCGCAGGGTGAATCGCTCCGGCGGGACCTTGCCAACAGTGCGCAAGCCGGGCCGATCCGGAGCTCCCTGCAGCGCCAGTCGCACCGATGTCGGCCGGGCGGCGGGAATCCGCGAAGTGGCGTTGTCACCGAACTGCCGGCCGTCGTCCATGATCAGGACGCCCAACTGGGGCACGGCTACCATCAGGCAGACCTCCGATGCATCGCGATCACCCTGGCATGGTACGGCGCTGTCGCAACCTTGTCGCGGTAGAGCATCAGGACCGCAGTGGCCCCACACCGTCGGGACGCTCCCCCACCGCGAGCACGGCCGCGCCACCATCGGGCCAGCGATCCACGATGGTCACCGAGCCAGGCAGCGCCACGACCCTGCCGAACGCCGGTTGCGGAATGCTCAGTGCGTGGCTGATGACGACGCGGATCGGCGTCAGATGCGTCACGACCAACGTCGTCTTTCCCGGCTGCGCACTCCGGTCCCAGGAGGACAGGACCCGCCGCCGCACCTGGTTCAGGGATTCGCCGCCCGGCGGCGCGAGATCGGGGTCGTCGAGCATCGACTCCCAGGCTCCCGGAAACCGCTGCACCACCTCCGGCACCGACAGCCCCTCCCATGCCCCGAAGTGCGCCTCCGCCCACTCTTCGGCCAGCGCCATGTCGCCGCCGCCCAACTCCCCCAGGATTGCGCCGGCCGTCTGACGGGCCCGCAGCAGGGGCGAGACGAGTACCTCATCGATCGGGGCTGCCTGCCGCGCGAGGTGCTGGCCGATCTGTTGCGCCTGCCGCACTCCGTCCGGGTCGAGGGCGGGTTCCGGCCGGAAGCCCGCCCCAGAAACCCGGAAGGCGGCGGTGTGCGCGGTCTGACCGTGCCGCACCAGGATCAGCCGGTGCGGCAGGACATCGGTCCACTCGGTCACGGGGCCAGTTGCTCGGTGCGCACCAGGATGCGGCCGCACTCCTCGCAGCGGAGCACCTCGTCGAGGGGCGCCGCCTTGACCGCGGCCACGTCTGCCGGGATCATCTGCAGCCGACAGCCCCCGCACTCGTTGCGGACGAACTCAGCCGCGCCGATACCGCCCTGATTGGCGCGGACCCGGTCATACAGGGCAAGCACGTCCGCAGGGATGGTGCCGGCCAGTTGCTCCCGCTGCTCCCTGCGCCTGGTCGTACTCCTGCTTCAAGGCAGCCAGTGCGGCACGGGCCTCGTCGGCGGCCGCCGCGGCGCTGGCCTGCAACTCGTCGCGCTCCGCCTCGGCGGACCGCTGGGATGCCTCGGCCTCTTCGGCACGCTCCATGAGTGCCAGTTCGGCATCCTCCAGATCGGACTGCCGCCGCTGCAGGCTGGCGATCTCGTGCTGCAGATCGGTCAGCTGGCGCGCCGACACCGTCGACCCACTCGTCAGCATCTCGGCATCCCGTTCGGCCCGGCTGCGCACGCGCTGCACCTCGTCCTCGACCTTGCGGACCTCGCGTTGCAGGTCGCTCGCCTCGGTGCGCCGCATCACGGCACGATCCCGGGCCGCCGTGGCGGCTGCGGCCAACTCCTTGGCCCGGCTGACCTCGGGCAGCGCCTCGCGGCGGGCCGCCAGGCGCGCCACGGCAAGGTCGGTGCGCTGCAACTCCAACAGGGCCAGCAGTGCTTGCGGCTCAGTTTTCAACGGTGCCCCCCACGCGGAACGACCACGGATCGGTCGAGCGACTGCTCACGGACGCCTCCACGGTATAGCCAGCCGCCCCAAGATCGGCAACAACGGTGCGGGCCGCCCCCGCCAGCCAGGGCCACTCGCTGGCCCAGTGCGACACATCCACCAAGGCGCAGCCGCCCTCGGCGAGGTGCTCCTCCGCCGGGTGGTGGCGCAGGTCAGCCGTCAGGTAGACATCGGCACCCGAAGCCCGGGCAGCGGTCAGCAGGGAATCCCCCGCACCGGAGCAGATCGCCACAGTGCGCACCATACGCCGCGGGTCCCCCGCCACACGGATCCCAGTCGCGGTCGCGGGAAGGATGGCATCGACTGCCCCCGCGAAGTCGCGCAGCGCCAGCGGTTCCGGCAGCACGCCCACGCGGCCGATGCCCACGGCCGCGGGCGTCACCGTCTCCCAGACGTCGAACGCAGGCTCCTCATAGGGGTGCGCCCGGCGCAGCGCCGCGACCACGGCATGCCGCCGGCGCCGTGGCAGCACGACTTCGATGCGCGTCTCGTCCACCTCGCTGACGGCATCCCGCTCGCCGATGAAGGGGTGAGCCGCCCCGGATGGTCGGAACTGGCCGGTGCCCTCGGTCCGGTATGCGCATTGGTCGTACTCGCCGATCTCGCCGGCGCCGCCATCGAAGAGGGCACGCATCACTGCGGTGCGGTGCTCCGGGGGGACGAACACCGCCAACTTGTCGATCGGCTCCCCCAGCACCGGCTCCAGCACCTCCACATCGCTGAGCCCCAGCAACTTCGCGAGGGTGTCGTTGGTCCCACCGGTGGCCGAGTCCGCGTTGGTATGCATCGTGAACAACCCGCATCCGCCGCTGATCAGGTGGTGGACCACTCGGCCCTTGCCCGTGCTGGCCGCTACGGAGTGCACGCCGCGCAGCAGCAGTGGATGGTGGGTGACCAGCAGTTGGCTGTCCGTTGCGACGGCTTCCTGCGCCACCGCGATCGTCGGGTCAACGGCGAAGCGGACGCGACGCACCGGCGCCTCCGGATCCCCGCACACGAGGCCCACGCGGTCCCAATCCTCGGCCAGTGCGGGCGGGAAGCGGCGTTGCAGCGCTGCGATGACTGCGGCAAGGCTCGGCGTGGTCATTGCCCGAGCCTAGGCCTTCGGCGACGGCCGGTCCGTGCCACTCGACACGCGAACTGGCGGGAAGCCCCATTCCTATCGGGGTGCGCCGCCAGCGACGCCGAGATTGCGGCAGCATCCCCCCGAAGCAGCGCCCACCGGCGGGGAGCCAGGCCACTAGTGCAGCTGTGCGGCCTGCCGGAAGCGTTGCCGCGCTTGATCGAACAGCGCGGTATCCACCTGCAGTGCTTGCGCCGCTTGGCTCATCCTGCCGGCGTCACCGGTTGCGATGCTGGCGGCCATCGCCCCCAACGAGTTGCGGTAGCTGTCCGTCGCCTGCTGCAGCATGCCGGCTGCCTGCCGTACCCGCTGGTCGCCGGCACCAGACTGCAGCGTGAGCAGGTCGTTGCCGGCACCGGTGAGGCGCTGGTCGAGCAAGGACCAGGTGCGTGCTTGCGCGGAGTCGACGTCGCGCTGATCTGCTGGCAGGCGCAGTTGACCGGCCCGCCATTGGATCAGCGCATCGGTGGCATTGCTGCGCGCCCACTCCAACTCGCCATCAGCCTGCGCCGCAGTGTCGTGGTCGGTTCCGCCGCGGCCGCGCCGCACCGCTGCGACGCTGCCGAGAACCAGCGCCACGGTCACGGCAACAGCCAGCAGCCATGCCCATGACGGCGGGGCCGACTCGCCATCATCCGCCGACGGGGCGGGCTCCGGGTCGGCAGTCTCGACCGCTTCGGGCGTTGTCGGCTCCGGAGTCGGCTCCGGAGTCTGCTCCGGCGTGGGGGTGGCTGTGTCCGGCGGCGCCTCGGGAGCGTCCGTGGCTGGCTGATCCGGGCTGGCGGTCTGCCGAGCATCGATGGCCGACTCGATGACACCGGGCAGTTCGCCGCCGTCCTGGCCGCAGCCCGCAATCGCGAGCGGTGCAGCTGCGAACAGGGCCAGGACGGCGATGCGCCAGGGCGGAATCATGCGGCGAATCTACCTGGAACGCCCTCAGCCGGGTGGCCAGGATGCGTCAACCACCCGCCAAGGCCCGCTCGATCTCGCGCGTCAGTACCGGTTCGGGCTGTGCGCCCACGAGCCGGCCGACGGGTTGGCCATCGCGCACCAGGACCAGCGTCGGGATGCTCCTGGCGTCATAGCGCGCCGCCGTCGCGGGGTTGTCGTCGACGTTCACCTTCACGACCTTCACCCGCCCGGCGTACCGCAGCGCCAGCCGCTCCAGCACGGGCGCCACCATGCGGCACGGGGCGCACCACGGCGCCCAAAGGTCGATGAGCACCAACTGGGAGTTGTCCAGCGCCGCGGCGAGTTCGGCATCACCGGCGTCGACGATCCACGGCAAGGCCGTGCCGCAGTGCGCGCACCGCACGGACCCCCGGCCGGCCACCGGTACCCGATTCTTTCGCTGGCACCCAGGGCAGGGCACGACACGCCCGCTCATGAATGGGCGCACCTGACGTGCTGCAGGTCGCTCAGCGTTCACCTGCCCAGCGTATCGATCGACAGAGGTCTGTCCGCCGAGTTGCAGCAACCGGTCGCGAATCTGCGCCACGACATCGTCGGGCCGCACCACTGCCGGGTCCAGTTCCAACCGTTCGGAGAACCGGACCTCCACGATGCGGCGACCCAACCGGTCGCGATCGCTGTGCCGGATGGTGACGGCGTGCGCGGGAACGTCGGGGTTGTCCCGCAGTAGCGGGATCAGGATGCGCTTGTGCAGCTTGTGCAGCAGCCGCGGATCCGGTGGGCGCGTCCCCTCCGGGTAGAGCCCGAGCTTCCCACCGGCTGCCTTGGCATGGTGGGCCATCTGCCTCGTCCACCTCCGTCGAGGCGTCGACGCCGCGCCGCAACGGGATCTGGCCCAGCACCGGAAGAAGCAACGGCCGCCGGCTCCTGCAGCACACTTCCCGTGTCGCCCGCCCGGCCACCGTAGTCGGACGGCTGGCCCAACCGATGGACGGTCCTGGCGGCAATGCGCCGTGGTAGGAAGACGGCATGGAGGCCCAGACCGACGCATTCGCCGAGATCATGGAGACCGTGGCCCGGATCTTCGAGGGCCTCGCTGCAGCCATACTGCTGCTCGGACTGATCTGGGCCACGGCGCTGGCCTGGCACACCTACCGCCGCACCAGGGACGGCAAGTCGGCCTACCGCACCATGCGCGAGGCGTTCGGGGGAGCCATCCTGCTCGGCCTGGAAGTCCTGGTGGCGGGCGATCTCATCCGAACCGTCGCTGTGGCGCCGACGCTGGAGAACGCTCTGACGCTCGGCATCATCGTCCTGATCCGGACGCTGCTGAGCTTCAGCCTCCAGGTCGAGATTGATGGCGTCATGCCGTGGCGGCGAGCACTGGTCAGCGGCGCCACTGTGGCCAGACAGGCTCAGCGCAACGCCGCTGCTGCGCCGGCGACGCCCGACACGCCCGGCTGATCAGCCACGCTCACCCGCTCAGCACGGTCCCATCGGCGACTCGGGCAGGGCCATCGGTGGCGTCCAGGACGACTCGGCCCCGCGCTACGACATCGGCGCCGAAGTGCCAGTCGCCGCGCACCGTCAGGCTCGCCGCCTCCCGCAGGGACGGGGGCCCGGCCGGGAATCGGGCGTCGAAATCGGCGACGGTGCGGTAGTACGCCGGGTCGAGATCGATCAATGGTGCCTCAGCCACGGCGAGCCGCAGTCGACCCAAGTCGTCGACTTCGTAGAGGTCGGAGCGCACCAGCAGCAAGTCGTTGGTCGTCTTCACCGGCACGAACCGGTCCCGTCCCACGACGACTGCCGTGGCGCCCTCGAAGACCTCGATCGCAGCCCCCATCGCTGTTTCGATCTGGAACACCTCCGGCGACGCCTTGTCCGACGGGTCCACCGTCTTCACATTGCGGATCAGCGGAAGGCCCAGCACCGACCGGCGCTCCACGAGGGCGGTATGCAGGGCTCCCAGGTCGAACCACAGGTTGTTCGTGTGGAAGTAGCGGTGCCGCTGCGGATCGAGGAAGGCCGCCATGTCCTCCGGCCGCGTCTGCGCGGATTCCCGCAGGATCAGCCGTCCGTCCGCGCGGCGGACAGCGAGCACTCCGCCCTTCAGGTCGGCTGGCGTGCGCTGGCAGACCTCAGCCGCATACGGGGCGCCGGATGATGCGAACCAGCCTGCCAGGGTCGCATTCGGCGCCGCCCCGAGGTTGTCGGAGTTCGAGATGGCGGCGTAGCGATACCCCTGCTCGAGCAGCGCCTCCAGCACACCGGTGCCGAGCAGTGCGGTGTAGATGTCGCCGTGGCCGGGCGGACACCATTCCAGCGTCGGGTCGCTGGGCCACTCCACCGGCATGAGAGTGTCGGTGCGGAGCTTGGGCTCCTGATTCTGCAGGAAGTCCCGCGGCAGCCCGGCCACCTCGAGATCGGGGTAGCGGTCCAGCGCAGCCAACGTATCGGTGCGGGTCCGGAAGGAGTCCATGAAGACCAGGGGCAGCGCGGCGCCATACTCAGCGCGGGCGGCCTGCACTTGCGCCACGACAAGATCGAGGAAGGTTCGGCTGCCCCGCACGGGGAGCAGCGACTTTGCCCGATCCATCCCCATTGAGGTGCCCAGTCCGCCGTTGAGCTTCACGATCGCCGTCTTGGACAGGGCGTCGCGTGCCTGCTCCGAGGAGACCGCGAGCTCGGCCAGTGCCGGCGGATCGTCCAGGGGCAGGATGTCGTCCTCGCCGATCATCCCCGTCGCGCCCGATTCGAGTTGTGCGTAGTAGTGGGAGAACACGTCGATGGCGGTCTGCTCCACCCCAGCGGCGCTCATCTTCCGCTGCGCTGCCCGCAGGCCTTCCTCGCTCATCGCCTCACCCTCCCGGCCCGGCGCCCGTGCGCCCGTGCGCCCGTGCCGCAACTCTCTCGGCGAGCCTAGCCTCTCGGCGGACCGCCGATTTGACCGCTATCGGGAGGGGTGTGCCGCAGCTGCGGCAGCGCGATCGTCATCGTCGGGTCGTCTTCGGGCGCGGCGGCAACCATGCCGGTGGGCGCCGGCACCGGCCGGCGGGCCTCCTCGGCGCCCATCTCCTCCCACGCCAGCACGGCCAGGCGAGCCGGACCGCCGTGGATGGTGCGCGCCAGGGAGTCGATCCGGCCCAGCAGCGTCAGCGACTGCAGCACCTCGCTCACGTCCGCACGGCCGAACATCACGAAGCCGGTGGCCTCGCCGATCAGGCTCTGCACCCGGCGGGCGCGCCGGTCGATCGCGGAACGCTCGGCACCGGGATGCACCTCTGCGCGCAGCAACCGGGCCACCGCGCGCAGGATCTGCGACAGCTGTTCCGGGGCAAGTGCGGGCGGCAGTCCCCCTGCCCTGTCGTAGACGCGGTCGACCTCGCCCGACAGCGCGCGCACCTGCACGGTCACCGAGGTGATCCACCGCAGATCCCGTTCCAGCAGATCCAGTTGCTCCGACACGTGCTGGCGCGCCCGTGGGTTGAACTGCACCGACTCCACGGCCTCGGTGAACGCCGCCCGCGTGCCGAGGTCCATTTCGCGCAGCTGGAAACTGTTCGCGACGAAATCGTGCCGCTCGCCACGGGGAACGGTGCGCACGCCGATCTCTCGGGCCATCTCCTCCAACTGCTCGCCCACCGCCTCGTACCAGTCGGCGAATGCCGCCCGTGCGGGGCGCAGGTTCGGCTTGGGCGGATACACCAGCACGACGGCCATGGCGATGAACCCGCCGACCATCGTGTCGATCACCCGGCCCACATCATTGGCCCACTCCCCCGGCCCCATGGTGAGGACGACCAGCATCGAGATCGTCACCTGGCTCCGCGCAGATTCGGCCAGCGGCATCACTTTCGCCAGCGCCAGGGCCAGGAAGATCCCCACGGCGTAGACCACGAGCGCACCACCGAGCAGGTTGACGTACAGGCTGGCCGCCAGCACCCCCAGCGTCGTTCCGACGATCCGCTGGATCGTCATGCCCACCGTCGCGAAGGCCGAGCTCTGCACCACCAGCATCGCGGTCAGCGCAGCCATGACCGGTGTCTCGCTCGGCGACACCGCCTCGCCGAAGACGACGGCCAGGGTCGTTGCGATGGCAGTGCGGACCATCAGGTGCCAGTTGCCCAACCCGGTACTGGAAGCCCGCAGGCTGCTCACCAGGCCCAGACGTGTCGGGGTCTCCTCACTCACCATGGGCACATCCTGCCCCACCGCGGCCCCCGCGACGGCGGGCGAGTGCGTTCGGCTCAGCGCGGGGGCATCACCACTGCGCGCTCGGCGGACGCTCGTGCAGGCCCGGGTCCGGCAGCGCGTCGCCCGCCATGCCGCCCGCGCCATAGAACTCAGCCTTCTGCGGCGATGGTGTGAACACTTCCTCGGGGTCGCGGTACTTGATCTGCAGCCCGAGCGCCGCATAGGCGAACGACAGCAGCGGGTTGATCCAGTTGAAGAAGGCGAACGGCAGATAGGCGAACGTCGTGACGCCCAGGACACCTGCCGCGTAGGCGCCGCAACTGTTCCAGGGGATGAGCGGCGAGGTGACGGTGGCGGTGTCCTCGATCTGGCGCGACAGACTGCGGGGAGCGATATTGCGGGACTCGAACTCGGTCTTGTACACGTTGCCGGTGAGCACGATGGCGAGGTACTGGTCGGCGGCCAATGCGTTGATGCCGATGGCGGTGACGCCCGTCGCCATCATCAGGCCCTTGTCCTTCTTGGCGCGGCGGCGCAGCGGCTCGATGAGTTTGGACAGGAAGCCGCAGTGGTTCATGACGCCGCCGAACGCCAGCGCGGTCATGATGAGCCAGACCGTCTCCAACATGCTCGACATGCCACCGCCGGAGACCAACTCATCCAGCTGCGGAATGCCGGTGTCAGCCACGAAGCCGGTGGCCATGGCGTCCCAGACGCCCTTGAGCATCACCCACGGCGTTGCCAGTGTGTCGTCATCGACGAAGCCCCGGACCACATCCGGTTGGAAGAGCACGGCGATCAGGCCGCCGCTCAATGCGCCGGCCAGCACGGCCACGGTCGGGGGGTATTTGCGCACCGCGAGATAGACCACGACGACCAGCGGTAGCAGCATGATGAAACCGATGCTGAAGGCGCCCTCGATGGCGTCGGTAGCCTGCTCGGTGTCCAACCCGCCTTCGGGATCGGCGCGGAAGCCCAGGAACAGGAAGATGCCCAAGGCGATGAGCATCGACGGGATGGTGGTCACGAGCATGCCCCGGATGTGCCGGTACAGCTTGGTGCCGGCGACCGCTGCGGCAAGGTTCGTGGTCTCGGACAGCGGCGAGAGTTTGTCGCCGAAGTAGGCGCCGGAGATCACTGCGCCCGCGGCGACCGACGCGCTCATCCCGAGGCCATCGGCGATGGCGACCAGTGCCACACCCATCGTGCCCATGACCGTCCAGGCACTGCCGATGCCGACGGAGATGAGGGCACAGACGAACGCCGCGGTGATGTAGAAGAAGGTCGGGCTCAGCACACGGATGCCGAAGTCGGCCATCGTCGCGATGGTGCCCGACATGTTCCACGTCCCGATCAGGGATCCCACCGCCAGCAGGATGAAGATCGCACCCATGGCCGAGGCGACGCTGTCCACACCCGCCTTGGTCATGTCGGTGACCGCGTTGCCGTTCTTGAACCCGACAAAGGCGGCCACGACGGCCGAGAGGAACATCGTGACCTGGACCGGTCCGGCGATGGAGTCGCCGCCGTACAAGTAGATCGCGCACGCCAGCATCACGATCAGGAAGCCGAGCGGGATCAGGGCGTCGATTAGCGACGGCGGGCGCGGCTGCCGCCGCCTCTTCACGGGCTTGTCTGTAGTCTCCACTGCGGCCTCCTCGAGACACATCCCCATCACGCACGCTAGCGATAGCGGTCAGCGTTGTCTCCCGAACGACGCATCAACTATGCGCCTCGGCGAAGCGCTGCGACCCTGCGGCCCCCGGTGTGCCCCGCGCAGGGAGTTGCCGTGACCTCCGGAGCGGGTTCTGGCTTATCGCAATCGGGAGAGCGGCTGCCTCCCGTGTCGGTGGGAGGAGCGGGCGGGCCGCCCTCGGTCCCCGGGCACCCGGGGGCCCGGGTTGAATCCCCGGTGCCCAGTCGTACCGCCGGGCCGCCCTCGGTCCCAGCACCGGGGACGTCTGCACCCGCTGCGGGGGTATGCACCCGGTACGGGGGCGGAATCGGTCGGATTCCGGGCAGGTCTGCACCCGGTTCGGGGGTTTGCACCCGGCGCGGGGGCGGAACCGCTCCGATCGGGGCCCAGCGCCCCCGTTCCGGGTGCAAACCCCCACACCGGGTGCACAGTCGCGCCACCGGGGGCGCCCTCAGCCCCCGTTCCGGGTGCAAACCCCCATACCGGGTGCACAGTCGCGCCACCGGAGGCGCATTCAACCCGTCGGCCGCAGCCCCCTGCCCCACCAGGCGGCGGCAGCGGGCGGCTGGCTCCGAGTGCGGACCTACTGCGCGACGGTCAGCACGATCTTGCCCACATGCCGATTCTCCCCGAAGACCTCCTGGGCCCTGGCGATGTCGGCCAGCGGGAAGGTCTGCGCCACGACGGGATCCACTGCCCCCGAGTCGAGGCGCCGCAGCATGGCGGGGAAGATCGATTCGTCGTAGATGGTGGGAGCATCGACCGGCGCGCCCGGTCCCGGGTCCGGCGCCTGGATCACTGATCCCGTCGAGCAGGCAGACAGCACCAGGAGCGCCGCTGCCGCAGCCAATGGCCCGAACCTCCTCATGACTCTGCCCATCCTTGCCGCCTCGAAGTCCTGCCACCGTAGGACCGCGAAGCAGGGGTGTTCGGTGGTCCCGCCCACAGTTGCCGGACGTGAGCGCGAAGTCCGTCACACGGGCCGTGGCGGGCCACCTGCAGTGGGCGGCCCGTGCTGCACTTCAGGTATGGCGAGTTCGCAATCCCAGGCACGGCCGCGGGGCCGCTGGCACCCGGCGATCGTGGACTACTCGCGCATGCTCGGCGTCGGCACCGTCGGATTCCTGCTGGACTTCGCGGCGTTCAACACCCTGGTGGCAATCGGAACCCAGCCCAACGCCGCGAACCTGATCGCACTGCTCGCTTCGAGCGGCCTGGTCTTCGGAGCCAACCTGCGCTGGACGTTCCGGCACCGGGAGGTCCGCCTGCCGCACCATTCGGCGGCCAAGTTCGCCGCTGTGCAGGTGGGTAGCGTCATCATCATCGCCATCGGTGTGGCGATGGTGACCGGCCTGACCAGCAGCGTCGTCCTGTGGAACGTGGTGAAGTTCCTGCTCACCATCGGCGTCGGATTCGTCCGGTTCTACCTCTACCGCGAGTGGGTGTACTCCGACCATGGCAGGCCGCCGCGGGACTGACCTGCGCCGGCGAACTCCGAACACGGTCTACGGGTCCACGGGTCTACCGGATCATCTGGCGGCGGGGCGATGATCTCGTCCAGATGCGGGGCGCCGAACAGCGCCAGCATTGCGAGGTCGGTCTCCCGATGCCCGCCGTGGGCCGTGGGGTCGATCAGTAGCGCGGCGCCATCGGTGGCGGACACCACGTTCCCCGACCACAGGTCCCCGTGGAGACAGGCCGAGGGCGCTCCGGGTGGAGCGACCTCGGCGACGGGCGCTCGACCTGGTCGAGCGGTGCGGCCCGCTTGGTCACGCGCCCAGGGATCACGATCTGCGCACAGCTTGCGCGCCGCCTCTCCTGCCACACCACTGCGCACGGTGAGCGCTACCGCGGGTCGGTGATCTGTCCGAGGAACAGGACCGCATCGTCGGCGTCGAGGATCGCCATGACGAATGGCCGGTTCAGGACGAAGGATCGTACCGGCCCGATGCCACCGATCCCACCCGCGGCGGTGGCGGCAGCAGCCTCGGTCCCTAGTTCGGTGACGGCGACGACCACGCGGTGCTTCACGAAATCGATGGCGTGGCTGTCGCTGTTGCCGAACATCGGCCAGTCTGGAGTAAGGGTGAAGAGCCCCTCGACACCCGCCGATCGCAGTGCCGGGATGAGTTCCTGGATTCCGGAGTCGCTGGTGAACTTCGGCAGTGCGAACTCCCCCGTCCCGACCGCAGGCGAAGCGGCGAATCGGTCAAAATCGGCGGCCGTCAGCGCTGCGACGACTTCCTCGAAGCGGCCCTCGTCGGGCAGTACGAACACCGCCGTGGCCCCGCCCACGTAGGGCAGTGCGGCCGCCGTGTATCCCTCGCCGGGGGTGAGCTGCAGTGGTCTCCAGCCCATCATGCGGGGAGCCTCGACAACCGAGCCGTCGAGCAGAGTGAACGGACGGACACCGGTCAGCAGCGCGTCGAATGGCTCCTCCCATGCCCCCTTGAAGTAGGTCGTGTTCAACAGGATCGCGACGAGGTCGGCGCTGATGTCGCCCGGCCCGACGATCTCATCGATCATCCCGCGGGTGTGCTCATCCACCCGACCGTTGATCAGGTCGGCGGTGCCCTGTGGATCGAGCGCATCGAAGCCGCCCAACTCGTCGCGGATCGGTTCGATGCCATCGAGGTACGCCGGCGCGAACCCCCCGTACTGCTGCGCGACGAAGGCAGCGTTGAACAGCGCCATCTGGTACTCGCTGCGCCGGCTCGCCGTGATCCAGTCGGCCAACTGCCCGGTGTTGCGCCCGATCTCCCCGGCGGCGAGCCCCATCGCGGACAGCAGTTCCCCGACGGCATCCGGCCCCGCGCCCGGCAGCACCAGGCTCAGGGCCTGGTAGACGCTGACCGGCGAGACCCACACGTCGCCCTCGGGATCCTCGTTGCGCTGGTGGTGCCACAGTTGCACGCCCAGCTCGTTCATCCTGGCTACCAGGTCGGCCGAGACCTCCGGCCTGGGCCCAGCCTCGGGCGCCCACTCATGCGGCACCTGCTGCTCGACCGTGACGATCTCGTAGCCGCTGGTCCCCGGCTCCGTCGAGGGGCTCACCGGGGACGGGCCTTGAGCAGGCCCCGGCCCGGACGACCCGCACCCGCTGAAGGCAAGAGCCAGACCCGCCATCACCGCTGCCGCGCCGGTCGAACCGAATCGCATCTCGTCCCCCTGTCCCGTTGTTCCCACCCTGCCCCGCCACCCGACCGGACCTCACGGGTCCAACGTCCCGCCGCCGACAATCGGAGGTCGCCACCGCCGGTCCGGGCTCGACGACCTTGCCGGCGTTCAGCTCCACGCCGTGCATGCCGGGTGCCGCAGGCCGATGACCCGAGGATCCGGCGCTCCCCAGCGGAAGGCTCCGCGCGCAGACCGATCGGCCTGGCTGGCTGGTGGCGGGCTCGATGCCGGTCGGTGGCCACCGAATGCCGGGTATGGCGGAGCTTGCCACGGGCCCGAGCGGTCGCCAGGGTGTGGTCATGAGCGCGGGAAGCCGCACAGTCGCTGCGGTCCTGTTGCGGGAGCACGGCCGGACGTATGCGGCCGAAGCCCACAACGAACTGGCCGCGGCCGACGACGCTGCCGGGTCCGGCGTGTTCCGGCTGCTCTGCCTGTCGCTGCTGCTCAGCGCACGGATCCGCGCCGAGGTGGCGGTGCGAGCGGCGGTCGCGCTCGCCGACGCCGGGTGGACCACGGCCGCTGCGATGGCGGCAAGCAGTTGGGAGGATCGCACGGCCACTCTCAACCGGGCAGGGTATGCCCGCTATGACGAGAAGACCGCCAGGATGCTCGGCGCAGCCGCGGAGCGCATTCTCACGGTGGACGGTGGGAATCTCGACGGCTTGCGAGGTCGGGCCGAGTACGACCCAGCGCGCGAGCGGGCGCTGCTGCAGGACTTCCACGGCATCGGACCCGTCGGGGCATCGATCTTCGCCCGCGAAGCGCAGGCCGTCTGGCTCGAACTGTTCCCGTTCGCCGATGACCGGGCGCTAGCCACGGCGAAGAAACTGAGCCTGCCGAGCTCGGCTGAGAGGCTTGCCGCCCTGGTGGACGATCCACCGGCAATGGCACAACTGGTCGCCGGCCTCGTGAGGTGCGGATTGGCCCACGACGAAGGCCGAATCCTCGATCTCGCACGCTCGGCGACCGAGTAGGTCTGTCTCGTCAGGTGCAGGCCATGACCGTCGGATCAGGGGGTGGGAGTCTCGGCCCGGCAGTCGCTGGGCGCGGGAGCGAGAACTGCCCGCGATCTACAGCACACCGGGGTCCAAGTCGATGAACAGCCGATCCCTGGCCGCCAGCAGATCCAGTTGCGCGGACACCTTGGGCAACTCCCGGCTGAAGAAGTACTCGGCGGCCAGGCGTTTGCCCGCGTAGAAGGCTCCCGGTCCCGAGGCTGTCATCTCCACACCGAGCCACAGCCATGCCACAACGACATGCCCCAGGGCGTCCAGGTAGGTCGAGGCGTCCGCCAGCGCGACGACGGGGTCCCGGTCCGACCACAGGATCCCCGTGACTTCGAGCAGGCGCGCCAACTGACTACCGAGCGCCTCGGCATGCGCGGCCGGGGCTGCGCCCATGGTCGCTGCTGCTGCGATCGTAGCCTGCATCCGTTCTGCCAGCAGCCGTAGCGCCGCGCCGCGCTGCATCGTGACTTTGCGGCCCAGCAGATCGAGCGCCTGGATCCCGTTGGTGCCCTCGTGGATCGGGTTGAGCCGGTTGTCGCGCCAGAACTGTTCCACCGGGTAGTCGCGGGTGTAGCCGTAGCCGCCGTGGATCTGGATCGCGTGGTCATTGGCGGCCAGGCACCACTGCGACGGCCAGCTCTTCGCGATCGGGGTGAGGATCTCCAACAGCAGGTGCGCGGCATCCCGGTCGATGCCGGACCGTTCCTCATCGACGAGTCGCGCGCAGTACAGGACCAGCGCCAGCCCGCCCTCCACGTACGCCTTCGATGCCAGCAGCATCCGGCGGACGTCGGCGTGCTCGATGATCGGGACCATCGGCGCGGTCGGATCCTTCGCCCCGATCGGCCGGCCCTGCTGCCGCATGCGGGCGTACTCCAGAGCGTGCAGATAGCCGGTGTACCCCAGAGCCACCGCGCCGCTGCCCACCCCGATCCGCGCCTCGTTCATCATGTGGAACATGTACGCCAGGCCGGCGTTCTCCTCGCCGACCAAGTAGCCGACGCTGCCCTGCTGCTCGCCGAAGTTCAGCACGGTATTGGGCAGACCGCGCTGGCCCATCTTGTGGTTGAGGCCGGCGAGCACCACGTTGTTGCGGGTCCCGTCCTGGAGGAGCTTCGGGACGATGAACAGCGAGATCCCCTTCACGCCCGGCGGTGACCCGGGCACCCGCGCGAGGACGAGATGGATGATGTTCTCGCCCAGTTCGTGATCGCCGCCGCTGATCCACATCTTGCTGCCGCGCAGCCGATACGTGCCGTCGGCGCAGCGCTCGGCCCGGGTGGTGATGTCCGCCAACGAGGAGCCAGCCTGCGGCTCGCTGAGGCACATCGTCCCGAAGTAGCGCCCTTCGACCATAGGCGGCACCCAGCGCTGCACCTGCTCGCTGGATGCGTGCGCGAGCAGCAGGTGCGCGTTGGCGCCGGTGAGAAAGGGGAAGCCGCTGGTGGCCACGTTGGCCGCCGAGAACCACAGTCCGGCGGCAAGGGCAACCACGTTGGGCAGACCGGCGCCGCCGACGTCAGCCGGGATCGTCATCCCGCCGAACCCGGCCTCGTAGTACGCCGCCAACGCCGGCCCGACCTCGTCATGGACGCGCGCCGTGGTCCCGTCGAACGTCGGCTCCTCCGCATCATTGCGCGCGTTGTGGGGCGCGAACGCCTCCGTGGCCACCTGCTCGGCGAGGTCCAGGATCGCGCTGACGGTGCCGCGGTCGTGGTCCGCGAAGGCTTCCGCGGCGAGCAGGGCCTCGACGTCGAGCCACTCGAACAGCAGGAAGTCCAGGTCACGGCGGGACAGCAGCAGCGACGACATTGGACCCTCCTCCTTCGGGTGGCGGCCTGGACGCTGATGCCAGCACCAGCTCGCCCGCGCGATGCTCAGCACCGGCCTTCAGCATCCCGCCGTTGCCGCGCGCTGCCACCCAAGCACGCCGGTGATTCCCGCAGCGATTGCGCGATCGCAGCGCGCAGCGCTGGGATGCTCAGCGCTCCTCCCCGACCCGGGACCCGCGCGCGACCCGCCTGATGGACGGGCCGCAGCGGATCCCACTGCCGTCCTGCTACTGCTCCATCCGCAACTGCGTCTCCGGGTGGAAGAAGTGCAGCTTCTCGACCGGCACCTTGATCGGCACCTCATCGCCGGCCTTGATCCCCAGCGTGGGGTCGATGCGCGCGGTGATGCTGTCGTCGAGCATCTCGCCAACCACGTGCTCCTGGCCGAAGGTGCCGTAGACGAATGCGTCCGACCCGAGCTCCTCCACGACGTTGACCCACAGCGGGCTTGCACCCGGGTCGGTCTTGCTGACGACCTCGATGCTCTCCGGGCGGAATCCGATGATGACGTGCTGCTCGCCACGCACCTGGTCGGCGATCGTCCGCGGCAGTTCGATATGGGCGTTGCCGAGCCGGGCCGTTCCGTCGGCGACATCCCAAAGGAACAAGTTCATCGCCGGGGATCCGATGAACCCCGCCACGAAGGCGTTGGCCGGGGTGTTGTACAGATTCATGGGCGTGTCGGCCTGCTGCAGGAGGCCCAGATTCATGACCGCGACGCGATCCCCCATTGTCATGGCCTCGACCTGGTCGTGCGTGACGTAGACCGTGGTGACGCCGAGGCGGCGCTGCAGCGAGGCGATCTGGGTGCGGGTCGAGACCCGGAGCTTGGCGTCGAGGTTGGACAACGGTTCGTCCATCAGGAACACCTGCGGCTCGCGGACGATGGCACGACCCATCGCGACGCGCTGGCGCTGCCCGCCGGACAGGGCCTTCGGCTTGCGCTCCAAGTACGCGCTGAGGTCGAGAAGGTTCGCGGCCTCGTTCACCCGGCGATTGATCTCATCCTTGGACACGCCGGAGATCTTCAGCGCGAACGCCATGTTCTCGGCCACCGTCATGTGCGGGTACAGCGCGTAGTTCTGGAAGACCATCGCGATGTCACGGTTCTTGGGAGGCACGTTGGTCACATCCCGAGCGCCGATGCTGATCGACCCCTCGGTCACATCCTCCAGGCCCGCGAGCATCCGCAGGCTCGTGGACTTGCCGCAGCCGGACGGTCCGACCAGGACGAGGAACTCCCCGTCGCCGATTTCGAGATTGAGGCGATCCACGGCCGGCTCGGTGGCGCCGGGGTACGTGCGGCTGGCATCGCGAAATGTCACAGTGGCCATTGTCTGTTCTCCCTAAACCGGCAGGTACGTGCCGGACGTTCCTTTGTGAAGGGTCTGGTGCCCCGGGGCTGAGCGAACTCCACCCCGGCGCCTGGTCGACGCCCGCCGCACCTTGGTGCGAGAGGCGGTCGCGCCTACCGATCGGGCGGGTTCTCCCCGCCGATGCAGCATGGCGCTACCCCGAACCCGAGCCGGTGCCGGCCAGGGATCGGCTTGCGATGATGTCGGCGTACTCGACGCCGCTGTCCTTGATGATCCTTTCCTGAGTCGGATAGTCCACATAGATGAGTCCGAACCGCTTCGCATACCCCCAGGCCCACTCGAAGTTGTCCATGAGGGACCAGGAGAAGTAGCCGCGCACATCCACGCCGTCGGCGATCGCATCCTGCACCGCCTGCAGGTGGTCGCGCAGGAAGGCGACCCGCCGGGCGTCGTGCACCTCCCGGGAGCCGGGCTCCCCCACCGGCACGTCGTCGAAGGCCGCGCCGTTCTCGGTGACATACATCGGCACCCCTGCCGGAGCGGTGTAGTCCCGCGACAGCCGCACCAGCAACCGATGCAGGCCCTCGGGCTGGATCTCCCAGTTCATGTCGGTGATCGGCAGGCCTCGCGGGTGGCTGTGCACGCCGTCGGCCGCCGGATACGGCGACTGCCCGGGGCGCGCCACCGGGGCCTCCCCCTGCAGCGGCGCGGCCGGTGCGGTGTAGCTGCAGGCCTCGCCCTGGTAGTAGTTCACGCCCAGGAAGTCGATCGGGGTCGCGATGACCGCCAGATCGCCGTCCTGCACGACGTCGTCGAGACCCAGACCGGCGACGTCTGCCAGGAGATCGGCCGGGTACTCGGCGCGGAAGATCGGATCGAGGAAGATCCGGTTGAACTGCGCATCGATGCGACGTGCCGCATCCCGATCACCGGGGTCATCCGGGTTCAGCGGGTCGGGGACGGTCTGGTTGAGCGTGATGCCCAGCGCTCAGCGCCGGGTCGCCGCCGGCGCAGCTCGGCCACCGCCTTGCCATGGGCGAGCAGCAGATGGTGCGCGGCCGCCAGGCCCTCGGCGCGGCTCTGGTGGCCGGGGGCGTGGTCGCCGGCGGTGTAGCCCTTGAAGGCCGAGCACCACGGCTCGTTCAGCGTCGTGAAGTGCCGAACCCGGTCGCCGAGCGCGTCGTGCATGGTCTGCGCGTACTCGACGAACCGGTCGGTCGTGTCCCGGCTCACCCAGCCGCCGCGGTCCTGCAGCGCCTGCGGCAGGTCCCAGTGGTACAGGGTCGGCCACGGAATGATGCCGGCCTCCAGCAGCTCGTCCACCAGGCGGGAGTAGAAGTCCAGCCCGGCCGGATTCGGCCGACCGCCGTCCGGGCGGACGCGGGCCCAGGAGGTCGAGAAGCGGTAGGTCTGCAGGCCGAGCCGCCGCATCAGCGCCACATCGTCGCGGTAGCGGTGGTAGTGGTCGCACGCCACCGAGCCGTCGTCGGCGTTGAGCACCGCCCCCGGCACTCGGGCGAACACGTCCCAGATGCAGTCGCTGCGCCCGTCCTCCGCCGCGGCGCCCTCGATCTGGTAGGCCGCCGTCGCCGCGCCGAACAGGAAATCGTCGGGGAAGCGCGCGCCGCCGGTCACGTGCGTGACCGCCGAGCCCCGCGAACCTGCCTCATGATCAGCCCTTCACCGCGCCAGCCATGATGCCGGAGACCAGTTGCCGGCCGGTGAAGATGAACAGGATGACCAAGGGGATCGTGGACAGCAGCGCACCTGCCAGGACGATGGAGTAGTCCACGAAGTAGTTGGACTGCAGCAGCGACAGGGCCACCGGCAGCGTGGGCTCGTTCTTCGCCACGATGAAGGGCCACAGGAACGTGGTCCAGGATGTGATGAAGGTGAAGAGGAACAGCATGAAGGCCGCCGGCCGGGCCGCGGGCAGTGCCACCGACCAGAACGTGCGGAACATGCTGGCACCGTCCACTCGAGCCGCCTCGATGAGTTCATAGGGCAGCGCCTGCCGCAGGTACTGCGTCATCCAGAACACGCCGAATGCTGTGACCATGCCGGGCAGGATGAGCGCTTGCAGGGTGTCCACCCACTGCAGTTGCACCATCACCAGGTACAGCGGGACGACGCCCAACTGCACCGGCACGGCCATCGTTCCGATGACGAACGCCAGCAGAAACGCCGAACCCTTGAAGGTCAGCTTGGAGAAGGCGAAGCCGGCGAGAGTGGAAAAGATGACGACGGATACGGCCGTGATGGCCGCCACCACGACGCTGTTGTAGAGCGCCCCCCAGAAGCCGACAGCCGCATCGTTGACGACCGAGGAGGCGTTGTCCAGGAAGTTCCCCTGCGGCAGCCAGTTGATCTGGGTGTCGTAGTAGGTCGAGGCGTCACCGCTGCCGATCAGGAACGACCAGTAGAACGGGAACACCGACAGGACCAAGATGATCCCCAGCACGATGTAGGTCGCCATGCTCGGGCCGGAGTCGGAGGTGTAGCGGTTCTTCTTCGTCTTCATCGCTATGCCTTCCGATCGAACTTGATCCGGCGGTCGGAGAAATCACCGTGTGCCGGCAGTGCGGCGCCCGCGCCGGGAACGGCCACGTCATCCTCGGCCTCCAGGCCCTTCTTCTTGCCCTTCTTCGCCTTCTTCGGCGCATCGCCGGTGGATATTCGCGAGGTGATGAAGAGGTTGATGATGCTGAAGGTCACGATGATGAGGAACAGGATCCACGCCACGGCCGCAGCCTTGCCGAAGTCGAACTGTCCCCAGCCGAGGTTGTACAGATACATCGTGACGGTGAGCCACTGCTGGTTCGGGCCACCAGTCCCGTTCTGGTCATACATCCGGGGCTCGTCGAAGATCTGTAGGCCGCCGATGGTGGAGGTAATGATGACGAAGATCAGCGTCGGGCGCAGCTGCGGGATCGTGATGGAGAAGAAGCGCCGCACCTGGCCGGCGCCGTCGATGGCTGCGGCCTCGTAGTAGTCCTTGGGTATCGCCTGCATCGCGGCGAGCAGGATCAGCGTGTTGTAGCCGGTCCATCGGAAGTCCACCATGGTTGCGATCGCGAAGTGCGAGGCGAGCACATCAACGTGCCAGCCGATAGGCGCGATGCCGAAATTCGCCAGGATGTTGTTCACCAGGCCGAAGTCGTCGGCGTAGAGGCTGTTGAAGATCAGCGCCACGGCCACTGGCGCCATCACGTAGGGCAGGAGGACGCCCATGCGCCAGAAGGTCCTGGCGCGGAGGTTCTGGTCCAGGACCGCCGCGATGAAGAGCGCTGCGATGACCTGCGGAACCGAGCTCAGCAACCAGATGCTGAAGGTGTTGCGCAGCGATACCCAGAAGTCGCGCTGCTGCAGGACCCAGGCGTATTGGTCCCACCCGACGAACTCACCGGTATTGCGGACCTGGTCCCAGTCCTGGAAGGAGATGAAGGCGTTGTACAGCAGCGGGAAGAGCCCGACGATCGCCCAGACGATGAAGAACGGAGCGATGTAGAGGTACGGCGAATACTTGACGTCCCACCGGTTCAGCTTGAACTTGAACGGTTCCTGCTCGGGCGCCTCTGCGTCCGACTGTGGCGCAGTACCCACTTGGCTCATGTCGGGGTCCTCTGTTCGACTCGCTGCTGGCGGTTTCGTCGGAGTTGGGCTGGCACTGCCGTTCGCGATGCTGCTCAGGAGCGGCGCTCGGACACCGAGCCCGAGTGTGGTCTTGGGATTGGGATGTCGGTGCGGACCATGCGGGCAGTCGGCCAGGGACCTACGCCGCAGGACCATGGCCCGCCAGACACCGACCCGGCCGGCCGAATCGGATCGACCGGCCGGGTCGGTGGTCTAGCAGTTAGCCCAGCGCGTTGACGTCGTTGACGAACTGGTTCCAGCTCTCCTCAGGGGTCTGGATCTCATCCTCGACGCGGGTCAGGGCGTTCTTCATGGCGGTGTCCACGGCGAAGAAGTTCGGACCCTTGTACGGCGTCACGGTGACCGCTTCGGCGCGGTTGGCGAAGATCTCCCCGGTCGGCGCGTTGTTGAAGAACTCGTTCGTCTGGGAAATCACGACCGGGTCCTCGATGGCCTCGACCTGGCTCGGGTAGGTGCTGGCGTTCTGGAACGCCTTGACCTGCTGCTCCGGAGCCGTCAGCCACGCCGCCACATGCTTGGCGGCGCGCTGGTTGGCGCCCTGCGTCGGCACCACCAGGTACGACCCGCCCCAGTTGGCGCCGCCACCCGGGAACACGTCGGCGAAGTCCCAGCCCTCAACCTCGGAGGCCGCGCCCTCGACAACGCCCAGCATCCAGGCGGGGCAGAGCATCGTGGCGAAGGTGCCCTGGGCCTGGCCGGCGTACCAGTCGTCGCTCCACTGCGTCAGTCCAGCCGACATGACGGCGCTGGCCTCCAGCACGCTGTCAAAGATGGCCTTCAACGACGGGTCGTCGGCGGCTGTGATCTCGCCGGTCTCCGGGTCCTCATAGGGCGCTGCCACCTGCTCCAGTTGCCCCTGGTAGGTCGCACCCGCCGAATCGAACCAGGCATCGCCGGTCGCCTCCGTGTATTGCTGGCCGACCTCGTAGTACTTGTCCCAGTCACCCTCGAGCAGTTCGGCGAACTCCTCCCGGTTGCTGGCCAGCCCGGCCGCTTCGACAAGGTCGCTGCGGAAGCAGATGCCCTGCGGGCCGATATCGGTGCCGTAGCCGACGAGGCGGCCGTCCGGATCCGTGGCGACCTCCGACTTCCAGTCCAGCCAGCGGCCATCGACATCGGGGTCGGACAGGTCGGCCAGCAGATCGGAGAACTGCATCGCCTCGGCCCACCAACTCACTTCGACCGCCTCGATGTCGGCGAGCCCGGAGGAGCCAAGCTTCGTGAAGAAGTTCTCCCGGGCCTCACCGTCGGTGGCAGCCCGGCTCTGCACGATCGTGACGTTCGGGTACTCGTCCATGTACTCCTGGAACATCTCGTCGGTGTACCCGAACTGGTTGAAGGTGGCGACGGTGATCGTCACTTCTTCGTCGCCCGGACCATCCGCGAGCGGCGCGACGCCGTCGCCGGATCCACCAGAGTCGTCATCGGAGCCACACGCCCCCAACATGAGCGCTAGGGACGCTGACCCCGCAATCAGCGCTAGGGTTCGGCGATGCTTTCTCACAGTGCCTCCTCTTGGGTCCTGACAAGAACGCAGCCTAGTTCTCACTGCCGTGGCTTTGCTCAGCGTTACGAAAACGTGACATCTCGTCACATCCGCGTCGCCAGTCCTCTCGATGCGGAGGTGCTCCGGTCTCGACGCAGGGCAGGAGCCCGGTCGCAGCGTTCATAGCGCACTGAGATCGGCGGGGACGCGCACGTGCAGCGAGCGGACCCGGCCGTCGCGCCGGAACACGCTCGCGCTGATCGCCGCGTCGAGCGCCCCGCCTTCTCCTGGTTGGGTCCGACCGTCCTCCAGGTGTGCCAGCACCTCGAGGCGATTGCCGCGGCTGATGATGATGGGCACCTGGCAGAACGTCAGCGCGAGGGAATCGTCCGGCAAAGCGATGGTCCGAGCCTGACCCGCGACATCGATATAGTCGAACTCGCCCGCCCCACGCAGCTCGTCGGGGCGCAGCAGCGTGGGCCGCACCACGATCCGGCCGTGCTCCACGTGGATGCCCAGCTCGCCGAGGCGCGTGAGCACCTCCTCCTTGACCTGACCGGTCATACCGGGCTGGCGAGCCCCGTGCCCGGCCGGGGTGTGCGAATACGGGTCGACCGGGAACGCCCCGTACTCCTCGGGCGACTTGCAGTAGCCGAGCCCGGCGCGGACCTCCTCATAGCGGGCCGCCAGCGCGCGCACCGTGGCGTCATCGGCTGCCTCGACGACGGCCCGGTCGAGGGTTTCCTGCACCGCCAGGAGCAGTTTCGACACCATGTGCCAGTAGATGCTCCCGAGGCCCTCGTAGGCGAAGAAGGTCCCGGAGCGGCCGGTGAACTCGGCGTGCTGGAACACCTCCTCGAAGAGCTGCAGGACGCAGTCGCGGTCCGCGGCCACCAGAGGGCTCCATTGCGGGTCCTCGCTCAGTCGGTCGAGTTCGCCGGACACCGTGCCGGCGTTGCGGATGTGCGCGGCGAAGTGCAGGTCGCCGTGCACATCCTGGATCACCAGGCTCCGGTTGCCGGCCGCGACCAGGGCGCCGACCAGCGGGCACCTGCTGCCCCGCTCCTGGCTGAAGCGGTTGCGCTGCAGGAAGCCGGGCAGATCCTTGTCCGGGTAGAGGATGTAGCTGTGCTGGTCGGCCCGGTACAGCGCGCTCGATCGCAGTGCGGCGAGCAGTTCCACCGACCGCTGCGGGCTCAGCAATCCCGAGGACAGCGCCGCCACCTGCCCCTCCAGCATGGGCGCCAGCCTGCGCACCGATGCGGTGTCGCGGCCGATATCCATCACGTTGTAGGAGTGCACGAGCCCATCGCTGCGCCAGTTGCGCTCGAGGCTGGCCTCGACGTAGCGCTGCGCGAGGTCGAGCAGCTCGGCCACCTGCTGCGCCGACACTTCTCGGCGGCTCTGATCGAGCCCGGCGTAGATGCGCTCGCGGAACCGGGTGCCGGCGCCGCCCAGCTCGTCCATCAGGGCGCGTCGATCCCGGTCGCTGAACCCGCCGTCGAGGCGGTCGGCGTAGCCGGCCAGCACACCGCTCACGTCTGCGGCGAGGTCGGCAAGCTCCACGGAGAGCTCGACATCGGCCGACAGCAGTTCTCGGACGAAGACCAGGTAGCGGCGCAGGTACGCCAGTGTCACGACCGACAGGCCGCGACCCACGAGCGCATTGTTCGCGTCGTTCCACTCCGGCCGCTGCGTGTTCATCCAGATGCCGCCGTCCGGCACGAGGTTCACCAGCTTGGCCAGTGCCAGCAGGAGCAGTTTCTCGGCCAGCGTCACGCGCACCAGGTCGCCGGCGGAGTCGTGGAGGAGCCGGCCGTCCGCGCCCTCGTCGACGACCCGGCGCGCGATGGCGGCGTCATGGCCGGCGTCGAAGGTGATCGTGTCGTACGGATCGCGCAACGTCTCCTCGTAGGTGTCGATCCGGTAGGGCACGTCGGCGTGGGTGAAGACCCGCCGGTTGAGCAGGGCGTCGAGACGACCCGGGTGGAACCGGTGGGAGGTCTCCAGGAGTTTCAGCAGGTAGATGATCTGGTGGTCGCTCCAGTACCCGATGTTCGACCACGGGTCGTCCGGCTCCGGGACCTCCCAGTCCACGCCGGAACGCGAGATGCGGTACGGGTTGTAGCCGTCGGCCGTGGTGGCGTCGAGGAACACCGTCGTCATCGACTCGACGAACTCGGGGTAGGACCAGGCCAGCGCCTCCCAGTTCTGGAAGATGTCGCGCCAGTTGCCCTGGTAGTCGAGCCGCCGGTGACCGTGCTCATCGCGTAGCACGATGGAGAACCTGTTCCACGGACGGCTGGGATCGCCGTGTCGTCGACTGAAGGTCAGCGGCAGGTACTCCATCGCCACCCGCCACAGATCGGCGTCACCGCTGGCCTCGGCGACGCGCTGCAACTCCTCGATCGTCAGCCGCTCCGGCAGTTCGGCCAGCACCTGGGCGCACCGCGCGGCCGTCTTCTTGCTCCGCAGCGCGACGAACGCGCGGATGTCGCTGGCTTCCAGGAGATAGCCGTCGGCGGGGATGCCGCCGCGCATGTCGTTGAACAGCACGTTGGCCCGGTGATGCATGGTGGCCAACTCATCCCCGGTGAGCTGCATCCCGTCCGTCGCCGCGATGATGGCCTCGAGTCCTTCGCGTGTGGCGCGAACGTCGTCGGTCAGCTCCTCGGCGATCCGGCCCGGATCCGCGAGACGCTCCCGCAGCGCGACGACGTCGGCGGCGTCCTGGTCGACATCGCCCACGATGCTCCACCGGTGCGGCTGGCCCGGTGCCAGGCTGAACCGGCTCATCACCAGGTACGCGCCGCGCTCACCGCGCACATCGGACTCGGCACTCGGCGTGCGACCGGCGACGAAGTCGGCCACTTGGCGCGTGCACAGCAGGTGCATGGCGTCCGGCAACCCCACCTGCCAGGCCACATTGGCCGCAAGGGATTCGCTCGGCTCGGCGAGGTCGGTCAGCGTGGAACTGAGCGCGAACAGACCGAGTCCGGTTTCCGGATCGAGCTCTGCTCGCTTGTAGGCATTCAGCAGCGTGCTCAGCCGGTTCTGCACGGCATCGCTCACCCCGGCGGGCAGCAGGTTCACGAAACCGTCGAGCACCTCCACATCGACCGGCTCCTCCCCCAGCGACTCCAGTTCGCAGCCTCGCACCACGCCGAAGCGGGCGCTGGTCTGCCATGAGATGCGCAGCCGCAGGCCCAGGTCGTCTCGCGTCTCCTCCATGACCAACGTCGTGCCGAGCGCGTCCTTGTACAGGGAACGCTGCGCCGGCGGGTCTCCGGGTCGCTGCTCGCGGAACGGCTCCCAGATCGTCGTGCGGTCCCCGTGGTGCACGCGCAGCACCGTCAGCCCGCCAGTGCGGCCGGCGCTCTCGGTCACCTTGTCATCGGTGTAGTACGGGAACAGGGCTCGACCGGGATCGACCCGCCCCGCCGTGAGACCGCCGGTACTGGAGATGAACATCCAGACATCGCTCGAACTGGCGATCGTCATGAAGAACGGGGGCATGGCGTCGTAGTTGGAGATTCGGTAGAACCGCCGCCCCTGCAGATCGACGAGCCCGCCTTGGGCGCGTGTGGGTTCGGGCACGACGGCCTCCTATCGCTGGTCGTCCACAGGGCACGGCCTCCGGATGGCCGTCAATGTATTGGGCGGCGGCGAGGGCCAGCAACAGATATGCGATCGGATCGGTCCGCACTCCCGTGCGCAGCAGTGCCAGCAGGAGCCGGGCCGCAGACTGCAGATGCGGCCCATCGGGTCTCACGCAGGCCGCGTTCGATACCGGACAGCGGCCTCCTCACCCGCCTCGCTTGTCCGACTGCACACGAGCCCCTCCGCCATCAGTCAGGTCCCGTGGCCCCGCTGCTACGGTCGGCACATGGAGGTCAACTGGGCCGCCGTGGCGCCACTGATCCTCGCCGGTGTCGCATTCGTCGGCTTCTGTCTGTACGACATCGCCCATCACGACGCGCGCTACCTCCCAAAGTGGGCGTGGGCGATCATCTGCGTGATCTCGATCCCGCTCGGCGGCATCGTGTACCTGCTCATCGGGCGGGAACCGGCGAGCACTCGATGATCACGACGGCTGGCCTCACGAAGCAGTACGGCGACCGACGGGCCCTCGATGGTGTGGACCTGGTGGTCCCCGAGGGGTCGGTGTACGGACTCGTCGGCCCCAACGGCGCCGGCAAGACCACACTGCTCGGGATCCTGGCCGCGCTGCGTCGTGCGACATCCGGCACCGTCACCCTGGCCGTGGGCCGCCGCGAGGTGGCGGTCCTGCCCGACACCCCGCGGTTCGATCCGTGGCTCACCGGCATCGAGGTGGTGTCGCTGGCGCTGCACCTCACCGACCCGGGTGCTGGCAGCGGGCGCGTCGAGGAGGTGTTGGCCAGCGCCGGTCTTGCCGATGCCGGGCAGCGCCGTGTCGGCGGGTATTCGCGCGGCATGCTGCAGCGCCTCGGCGTGGCCTGCACCATCGTCGGACGGCCTCGGCTGGTCCTGCTGGATGAGCCTGCCTCGGCCCTCGATCCGCAGGGCCGGCGCGAGGTGCTCGACCTGATCTCGCGGCTGCGGGGCTCGGCGACCGTCCTGTTCTCCAGCCACATCCTCGGCGACGTGCAGGAGGTGTGCGACACCGTCGGCATCCTCGACGACGGACGGCTGTTGTTCCAGGGCCCGCTCGAATCGCTGCTCGTGGGTCGGGCGATCCCGCGTTTCCACGTGCGGCTGCGCGCCGGCGCCGATCGCGTTGGCGCGGCGCTGGAGCACCTCGAATGGGTGCGCGACGTTGAGCGACTCGCGGAGGGCAGCATCGCAGTCTCCGTCACCTCGCTGGAAGCGGCCGAGACGCTGCTCCCCGGCGAACTGGCGGCTGCCGGGGTGCCGGTGATCTCGTTCCACCCCGAAGAGGTCACCCTGGAACGGGCATTCCTGGAGCTCACGCGATGACGCTGTGGCGCTTGGAGGTGCTCCGGCTGGTCCGGACCCGCCGCATCGTGGCCCTGCTCGGGGTCTACATCTTCTTCGGGCTGATCGGCCCCCTGACGGCTCGGTACCTCTCGGACATCCTCGACCTCGCCGGCGGGGATCTCGAAGGCGCAACGATTGTGCTGCCGGACCCGGTGCCGGCCGATGGGATGGCGCAGTACGTGTCCAACGCCTCCCAGATCGGCACGCTCGTGGCCGTCGTCGTCGCCGCGGGATCGCTGGCCTTCGACGCGATCCCCGAGATGGGCGTCTTCCTGCGCACCAGAGTGCCCCGCGTCGCTGCCATCATCGCGCCGCGGCTGGTGGTGGTCGCCATTGCCGCGATAGTGGCCTTCGTGCTGGGCTCCCTGGCGGCGTGGTATGAGACGTGGGCGCTCATCGGCCCGTTGCCGGCCGGCCCGGTCCTGGCCGGGATCGGCTTCGGCATGCTGTTCCTGGTCTTCGTAGTGGCCCTGGTAGCGGCAGTCGCCGGGTGGGCCAAGAACGTCCTGGGCACGGTGCTGGTGTCGGTGGTGATCCTGCTGGTGATGCCGTTGCTCGGGGTGGCCGACGCGATTGGGCGATGGGCGCCCAGCTCCCTGGCCGGCGCATTGGCGGAGCTGGCGGCCGGCGCGTCGGCCAGCGATTACGTCGGCGCTTCCATCGTCACGGTGATCGCATCTGCCGGGCTGGTGTGGCTGGGCGCTGCCGGGGCCGCACGCCGCGAGTTGTAGCGCCGTCCGCGGTCCGGGCGATGCGTGGGTGCGCTGAGCTTTGCTCGCGCCTGACCCGAGCGCCAAACCTCGGACGCCTGGCCGTTCCCAGCGCCGCTGGTGCTGTTCCAGCATGGGGGCATGGCCGTGGGCATCGAGCGGGTCACCCCCGCAGTCGTCGATCGGGCGGCTGCTGTGCTGGCAAGCGCCTTCGCCGACGATGCCCTGTTCCTGGCCCTGTTTCCGGACCCGTTGCGGAGGCCTCGCCAGGTGACCGCGTCCTGCCGATGGACGGTGCGCTCCCACGTGGCCGGTGGGGCGATCGTGGAGACGACGCGATCCCGGCGCGGGGTGGGTATCTGGCAGCCGCCCGGCCACAGGTTCCCGTGGTGGCTGGGCCTGCGCGCCGCCTCGGACACCGCGGCAATGCTGCGCGCCATGGGCGCCGATGCCCGGCGCAGTCTCGGCTGGTTCTCACGCGAGGAGCGGCAGCGGCAGGCGCTGCTCCCCCGGGCGCACTGGTTCCTCGTCATGCTCGGTGTGGAGCCGGCGTACCAGCAGTTCGGGCTCGGGGCTGCCCTGGCGCTGTACGGCCTGGACCGCGCCGACCGCGACAGGGTCCCGACGTACCTGCTGACGAACTCCGAGGCGAATGTCCGGCTCTACGCCAAGATGGGGTTCGAGGTGGCCGGCTCCACACGCGCGGATGATGATGCGATCGGCGCCAGCACCTGGCGCATGATCCGGCCGGCGCGTTGAGGGGCCCTCGAGGGGCGTTGGGTCGGCAGCCGGTGCGCTGGCACGCAGTCGTTGTCGGCTGCGGCGCTGATGGTCGCAGGGGCTGGGCCGAACTCGGTGTGGCGCTGAGGTCTGCACGCATCGCCGCTTTGACGGGCAGGACGGAGCTGATGGCGTCATAGGGCGTCTCAGCAGCGCTGGCGAGGATCTGCCGGTAGCCGCAACGGGGACTCTGCACCCGCGGTGGGGGTCTGCACCCGTAGCGGGGGTGAATCGTCCCTTTCGGAGGGCGTCACTGCACCCGTAGCGGGGCTTTGCACCCGTAGCGGGGGGAGAACGGCCGAATTTCGAGCCCGGAGCCCCCGCGCCGGGTGCAAACCCCCATACCGGGTGCACACCTGCGCCACCAGCCGCCTCTTCAGCCCCCACCGCGGGTGCAAACCCCCACCGCGGGTGCAGACTTGTCGGCCGCACGGGCCAGGTGCGTCCAGCATCAGCGCCGCGACATCGCCAGGGGCAGCCAATCGGCACGGAACCCGGCGCCGACTGCCCGGGCACGCCCGCGCACGGTCCTCTTCGCAGCGCAGCCGTCCCGCCCGCCCTCGCGCTCCAGCGAAGCGATCAAGCCATCGCAAGGCAGTGGCGCGCGATGGCGCCGGCCCGGGGACCATAGCCCCCGCCGAACAACTCCGCGTGCACGAGCAGCGGATGGAGCTGGTGCAGGCCCACGCGGTCGCGCCATCCGTCGGGCAGGCGGGCAACGGTCTCGTACCCGGTGATGATGTGCTCCAGATGCGGGGCGCCGAACAGCGCCAGCATCGCCAGGTCGGTCTCGGGGTGGCCGCCGTGGGCCGCCGGGTCGATGAGCATCGGCGCCCCGTCGGCCGTCCACAGCACATTCCCGGACCACAGGTCGCCGTGCAGCCGCGCCATGGGAACCTCCGGCCCGGCCAACAGAGGCAGCACATCGCACAAGCGGCGCAGCGACTCCGCATCGGCCTCGCCGAGATGCCCACGAGCTGCCGCGGCACGGAGATGGGGCAGGAGACGCCGCTCGGCGTAGAACGCCGCCCAATCGTCGTGGTGGCCGTAGGGCAGCGGCGCCGACCCGATGCGCCCCACCGATGGCGCCCCCGGCGGCGGACTGCCGAAGGCGTCCGCGCCGGCGGCGTGCAGGATCGCCAGATGCCGCCCCAAGCGCCGAGCGGAGGCGGAACTCGGGGCACCCTGCCCGTGGTAGCTCAGGATGAGCACATCATGGTCGATGCCGAGTACGGCTGGCACCGGCGCGGATGCCTCAGCCATCCAGCGCAGCCCGGCAACCTCGGCGAGCAGCATGTCGGTGTCGCCGTTCGGGGCGATCTTGGCGAACAGGCGGGACCCGTCGTCCAAGTCGACGCGGTAGGCGTCGCAGATGCTGCCGCCCCCCATAGGCCGCAAGGCCATGATGCGTTCCCGGGGGACACCGGCTGCCTGGGCGATCCGGTCCCTCATGGCCGGGTGCGCAACTGTTCCCGAACGTGCGCGACCACGCCGTCCGAGGCGGCCTCCACCATGCGCAGCACAGCGACGAAACCCTCCGGACCGCCATAGTACGGATCCGGCACCTCATCCTCGGGTGCGGCGGGGTCGAAGGAGCGCAGCAGCCGCACGTGGCTGGCGCGGACCCCGGCACGGGCCGCCATCTCGGTCAGGTCGTCGTAGTTGGACCGATCCATCGCCAGGATCAGGTCCATCGCCTCGAACCAGGAGCGCCGGAACTGCCGGGCGCTGTGCCGCAGCGGATACCCGTGCTGCTCCAGCGTCGCGCGGGCCCGCGGGTCCGCGTCGCTGCCGGAGTGCCAGCCGGCAGTGCCCGAGGACTCCACCGACACCTGCTCCGCCAGCCCCGACTCGGCGACTTTCGCCCGCAGCACCGACTCTGCGATCGGCGAACGACAGATGTTGCCCAGACACACCGTCATGATGCGGAAGGCGACCGTGCCCCCGGGTCCGCCACGTTCGAGCGCTTCGCTCATACGACGAGCCTAGACGCGCTCCACGAAGCGACACCACGACCCCGGCGATGCTGTCGGAGGGCCGCCCGAGGCTCAGCAGTACGGAAACCTGATCTGCCAACCGTCCAGCGGGTCGAAGTACGCCTGAACCGCTGTGCTGCCCACCTCGATCGGACCGATCTCGACCGAACGCCATTCCGCGTCCATCGAGGTGACCGGGATCGGGGCGTAGGGCGGCGGATTGCAGCCTTGGATGCCGATCTCCAGGCTCGCGATCTCGAACGCGAGCAGACCGGCCACCGGCGATGGCGGCGGGACCGGCGTCGCGGGTTGCCCGGATCCAGCGGCCAGATCCTGCAGCGCAGCGAGGTCGTCGGCGAAGCGCGCCTTCGACATGCCGCCGAGAGCCAGGAGCGAGCGCGCCAAGTCGGCCAACTCCTGCTCATCCTGCGCTGGCGCCAACACCTGTGAGGGGTGCTCGAGTGCAGTCAAGCCGCTGTAGATGAACCCTGGGACGTAACTGAGCGTGTAGGCCCGGTGGAGCAGGTCGTATTACACCTGCAGCGCCGCCACCCTCACCTCATCGGCAAGCCCCGCGGGGATGAGTGTGGCGGCGTCCTTGACTCGCTCCAGGGTCGCCATCGCCGCCACCGTCACCGAATCGACGTAGCGCACACCGTCGGTCACGAACAGGCCATTGAGCAGGAGACCGGTCTGCGCGATGTCGGCGTCCAGGATCTGCGCCGCGGACACGAAGGCACCGATCGCCTCCTGCGCAGCTGTCGTCGTGCTGACCGGGCCATCAGTCGGTGACGACGACGCACTGGGGCTGGGCGTGGTCGCCGCAGGGTCGGCGGGGCGGGGGTCGGCACACCCGCCGATGCCCATGATCCCGACAGTGGCCGCGACCATCCCTGTAACGACCGTGCGGAACATGCTGCACTCCCTCCCGCTAGGACGCCATCGGTTCGATTGGCCCCGAACCTCCCCCTCCACCCTGGGCACGGCAGGCGTCGCGCGCCGGTGGCGAAGGTCATCGGCTCCGCGTGGCGTTCATCACCTCAGCAGTGCACCGCCAGACACCCTGACGGGCCGCCACGCCAGGATTCGCGGACGAGCCGAACCCACCGTCATGGCTGACAGGGCCATGGGCCCTTGTCGGCGTTTCCCCGCCGCATAGGGTTGCGGATGGAGGCACCGTGACCACTGGACCGGCAACACACGACACGACAACGCGACCCCCGCTCGTCGAGGCCCCGCCGCTGATCGGCAACACCGTCGAGATGGCCCGCGACCCCGCCCGCTTCTTCGTGCGCTGCTACCGCAAGTACGGACCGGCCTTCCGGGTACGCGTGTTCGGCCGGGAGCAGACGGTGCTCGCAGGCCCCGAGGCGGCCCTGTTCCTGGGCAGCGCGGAGGGCCGGGAGTGCCTGCGGTCCAAGGAGTTCTGGGAGGGGCTTGTCCAGGAGTACGGCGCCACCAGAACCATCGGCGGGGAGGACGGTGCCACCCATCGGGAACTGCGCAAGATCATGCGTCGCGGCTATTCCCGGGCCGCGATCGATGGGCGCTACGACGAGGTTGTCGCCGTCACCACGCATGCCCTGGAGCGCGACTGGCGCCCGGGAACCAGAGTCCGCGTCCTACCGGCCTTGCAGATGCTCGTCGTCGAGCAGCTCGGCGACCTGCTGACCGGTGCCGCTCCCACGGAGTACGTCGCCGACATCCGTCGGGTCATCGCGACGATCTTGAACGTGCTGGTCACCAAGCAGCGGCCCAGGATCCTCTTGCACGACCCCCGCTACGTGCGGGCCAAGCGACGGGTCGCCGAGCTCGGCGCGGGGATGGCCCGCGATTGGCGATCGGGCGATTCGCCCGCAAGCGGCAGTTCGTTGATCGACGACATCATGACGGCCAACGCGCAGCGCCCCGACCTGATCCCCGACAGCGACCTAGTGCTCTCGCTCACCGGCCCCTATATCGCGGGACTGGACACCGTGGCCAACACCCTTGCCGCCACGGTGTACGCGTTGCTACAACACCCCGACGTTGCGCGTCGTGTTGTCGCGGAGTCCGATGCCGTCTTCGCCCAAGGGATCGACGAACGGTCCCTGACCAAGGCCGCGCCGGCTATCAACGGAGCGATCCAGGAGGCGATGCGGCTCTACCCGATCGCGGTGGCTCAGATGCGCACCGCAACTCGAGACTTCACGTTCGAAGGCCACCGCATCGCCGCCGACGAACCGGTGTACGTGGCCACCAGCGTCCCCCACTTCATGGCCGAGTTCTATCCGGAGCCGGAGCGCTTCGACATCGACCGCTACGCGAAACCGCGCGCGGAGCACCTCGCTGAGGGCGCCTACTCGCCCTTCGGCCGTGGCCCGCACCTCTGCCTGGGCAAGACCCTCGCCGAGGTCCAGATGGCCCTGACGATCGCGACGCTGTTCCACACGCGGACACTGGCCCTGCCGCACCCCGGCTACCGGCTGCCTACCAAGACCGCACCGACCCCCGGGCCGTCCGCGAGATTCGCGGTGCGAGTGCTGGCGGCGCGGTAGCAGGGATGCGTCGGATCACTCGGCTCCCTATCGGAGGCTCCAATGGTCCGTTGCGCGGACCGGCCAAATGCATGCTCCTCCACACACAAGCAGCCATAGGGCGAATCACAGCCTCCGCTGCCCCGCCCACAGCACGGCAGTACGACGTTTCGGCAGTGCTGAGCCATCCCGACCGAGCGACCCTCTGGCACCGACGGCCCCCGCCGACGGGATGTGCCACGCGGGGTCGCCGGGCAGATGCGGCAGCCATCGGGTGCCAGTGGCCGACCAAGACACTCCTCGAAGATGTCGTGGTGGCCCGTTGGCTTGGCACCACCAACGGGCCACGTCCACCCTCGCGACGAACGGTCTGGCGGGTAGACGAAGGGTCGGGGCAGAGCACACTGGAGCCGCCGAAGCGCGAGTGCGAGCACCGCATCACGATACCCAGCCGCCAACGGGTCCGGCCTAGGAGCCGCTCCCCCTAGAACGGCGGCACGATCTGGTGCACCCGCTCCAACAACACGATCGCCCGGTCCTGGGCGGCCACGGTCGCGTCACCGTCGATGTCGGCCGCAGCCTCGATGTCGCGGTGCGCCTGGGCGATCGCCGCGTAGAGGGCGTTCACCTCATCATTCGGGTGGGTGGGCATGCCGTCGAGCAGTTGGGCGATCTCACCGTTCGCGGCAGCGTAGGCGGCGTCGTCGCCCGCCGTGACCGCCTGCCCGGCCTGTTCGGTCACCGGGGCGATCGCGTCGTAGACCGCGCGGGCCTCGAACAGCCACGCATCCGGAGCCTCGCCGGACTCCCCCGCTGCCACGTTGCTCGGTGTTGCTCCACCCGACAGACCTGCGGCAGCCAGGCCACCGAGCGATCCGAGCACCAGCGCACCGATCGCCACGCCGGCGACGATGCGACGATTCATCACGGACACCACCCCTGAAGCGCTAGCGGCGCGGTGCCGCACAGCACGGTTCGGCACGGCGGTACCGCCGCACACTGCGTTTCCACTCCGAGCGCTGAGGCCACTGCCGAACTCACCACATCTCCAGTATCGCGCCTCTTCGACGTTCCACGATCCCCGCGTCGGCACCGTGGGCGGCCGGCGGGTTCCGCCACCACGCACGCATCAGCGACCGGTCACACCTGCACGCCGCCGTAGCGGATGCCAGCGAGGTGGGCCATCTCGCGATCAAACGTGGTGAGGTCCTCCACGGAGAAGTCGCTCAACCGGTCATGGCCGCACGCCCGGGCCAGCACGCCCATGAGTTCGACCGTGGCGCCGAGGAATCGCGCGAGGCGGGGCGCCGCCTGGTCCACGATCAGACGGGCGCGCAGATGCTCGCGCTGCGTGGCGATGCCGACCGGGCAGTTGTCGGTGTTGCAGGCCCGCATCCCGAGGCAGCCGATGGCCTGCAGCGCAGCGTTGGACACGGCGATCGCGTCGGCGCCCAGCGCGAGCGCCTTAGCGAAGTCGGCATGCGTGCGCAGGCCCCCGGTGATCACGAGGGTGACGTCGCCCCGGCCCCGAGTGTCGAGGTGGTGCCGGGCCCGCGCCAGCGCAGGAATGGTGGGCACCGAGATGTTGTCCCGGAACAGCGCGGGTGCAGCACCGGTGCCCCCGCCGCGGCCGTCGAGGATGATGTAGTCCACGCCGATCCGCAGGGCCGCGTCGATGTCGTCCTCGATGTGCTGGGCCGACAGTTTGGCGCCGATCGGGATGCCGCCGGAGACGGCCCGCACCTGGTCGGCGAGCGCGCGGAACTGGTCCTCGTGGGTCAGATCGGGGAATGTGGCAGGAGAGATGGCCGCCTCACCTTCGGTCAGGCCACGCACTTCGGCGATCTTGCTGGTCACCTTGTGGGCCGGCAGGTGCCCACCGGTGCCGGTCTTGGCACCCTGGCCGAACTTGAAGTGGAACGCCCGCACGTCGCGGGTCTTCTCGAGGTCCCAGCCGAAGCGGCCCGACGCCAACTCGTAGAAGTACCGGGAGTTCTCGGCGTGCTCCTCCGGCAGCATCCCGCCCTCCCCGGAGCAGATCCCGGTGCCGGCCATCTCCGCCCCGCGCGCCAAGGCGACCTTCGCCTCCTCAGACAGCGCCCCGTAGCTCATGTCGGACACGAAGATTGGGATATCCAGCTGCAGCGGCTTGGCGGCATTGGGGCCGATCACCACATCGGTGGCGACGTCGGTCTCATCCAGCAGCGGGCGCCGGGCCAGTTGGGCGGTGACGAACTGGATGTCGTCCCAGCTCGGCAACTGGTCCCGGGGAACGCCCATCGCCTTCGTCGGGCCATGACGGCCGAGCGACTCCAGGCCCTCGCTGCCCAGCTGCCGGATCAGCGAGACATAGGGCTCCAACGGTGTGCCGTGCGGATCCTGGAACGCTCCCTGGTACGCCCCGCGGTCATAGGGCTGGGGATGCTCCTTCTCCCAGGCCAGGATCTCGTCGAGGTCGACCATGAGGTCGCCGTCGTCGAGCCAGGAGGAGAACTTCGCCAGCCGCTCGGCGTTGTCGTAGCTGGAGACACCGGTGTGGAACACGTAGTCCCAGCCGTGCAGCCCGCAGATCAGGTTGTCGCCATCGATATGGCCGTCCGACAGGTGCGCGCCGCGGTGCAGGCAGCGGCCGTACAGCACCGAGTGGTTGTCGTCGAACCGGATGATGACCAGGTCCACGTTGGACACCAGCACGCCCACCGGTTCGCGGTCGGGGACGTCCTGCCAGGTGGCGATCTTGTACGGCTGCACGGCGGCGTCGGTTTCCTTCCGGTTGGCCAACGGCCAGCAGTGGTTCCGGCCGACAGGCGCGACGATACCGTGCCGACGCGGCGGGCGAGCGCCCCGTGCGCCGGGGGCTCGCGGCCGACCAGGCTGGGAGCCGCCCCTGGTTGCTGTGCAGCGAACGCAGACCCGCCCGGTCGCTGCCCTGCAGTCGCACCGGGCCTGGATAGGTCGGGCCGAACCATCGCGCTCATCATCGCGAGCGCGATGGTTCGGCCACATCCGGCGACCCTCGACCAAAGGAGAGGCCTCGTTGCCCAACTGTTCGACGACGACGAGGGCGTCCTCCTGCCGCTGAAGCCGACGTCCCGCGCGAGACAAGCCGCGGCCGCGTATGCGGCGGGGAGCGCCTCGAGCGCGTCCGCGGACAGGGCGTCGCAGCTGAGGTCTTCGAGGCCCAGCACGAGGTTCCCCGGCCGCTCCGGAGACCGGGGGCACGGTACGCGGCGGGTTGGCGCAGGGGCACTCGGATAGCCTCGTCCTGAGCGGAGTCTGGGCCTGGGCCCGGCCGTGCATCGCCGCGGCGGAGGGCACCGTTGACGACGCATCACATATGAATGGGGGTCGCTATATGAGTCAGGAACTGGGCATCGAACAGCACCAGGGGACCACTTCGGTGGCTGAGGGGGTGCGGCCTCTGTTTGATGCGCTGGTGGCGTCCGACGCCAGCGTCGAAATCGCGTTCTGGGACGGCAGCACCATCACGCGTGGGACCCCGGTCGGCACCCTGAACCTGCGGTCCCCTCGGGCGATCCAGCACATCGCGTGGGCACCGCGCGGGCTCGGCCTGGCCCGGGCATACGTGTCCGGTGACATCGACGTCACCGGCGACACCATCGCCGTCGTGGAGCAGTTGCGCAGCTCCAGCCCCCAGGAGCGGCATCTGTCCCGCGTCCTGCCGGGCGTCATCAGGGCGCTGCGCCCGCTGGGTCTGTCACGGGGGCGCCCGGCAGTCCCTGACATCGAGTTCCGGCCGGCGTATCTGGGGATGCACACCCCGTGGCGGGATGCGGCCGCGATCAGCCACCACTACGACGTCTCCAACGACTTCTACGCCATGGTCCTGGGCCCGTCCATGACCTACTCCTGCGCGTACTTCGCACCGCCGGGCATAGACCTCACCGACGCCCAGGGAGCCAAGCACGAGTTGATCTGCGCGAAACTCGGGCTTGGTGACCGCCCGGGCATGCGCCTGCTCGACGTCGGCTGCGGATGGGGCTCCATGGCCATCCACGCCGCCGCCGAACATGGAGCCCACGTCGTCGGCATCACGATCAGCAAGGAGCAGGCCCAACGCGCCCGGGAACGGGTTGCGGCGGCCGGGCAGGCTGACCGGGTCGAGATCAGGCTCCAGGACTACAGGGACATCAAGGGGGAACGCTTCGATGCGATCTCCTCGATCGGCATGTCCGAGCATGTTGGCCGGGCGAACCTGACCCGGTACTTCACGCTGCTTCGGGAAAGCCTCGCCCCGCACGGGCGAGTGCTCAACCATGCCATCTCCTCAGTCGGCGGATCACGCTTGCCCAAGAACGGCTTCATGTACCGGTACGTGTTCCCTGACGGGGAACTGATCGACCTGGGAGACACCGTCCACGCGATGCAGGACGCCGGCTTCGAAGTCCGCGACGTCCAATCGCTGCGCGAGCACTATCACCAGACCCTGCGGCACTGGGTCGCCAACCTCGAAGACAACTGGGACGACGCCGTTGCGTTGGTCGGAGCGGAACGGGCACGGACCTGGCGGCTGTACATGGCCGCCTCCGCCGTCGGCTTCGCCGACGCCGGAATCAACCTCCACCAGGTCCTCGGAGTAGTCAACGACCCGGACGGGTCCAGCGCCATGCCCGCCGTGCGCCCCGCCTGACGCCGCTCGGAGTGCAGGGAGTTCTGCGTGGTGGACCCCTGCGTTGAGGGCGGCAAGAAACATGACGGGCCGGCTCAGGGCGTTGACATCCATCTCTATGCGTGTTGTGCCGGGCCCTTCGGTGGCGGCTGTTCCCCACAGCCCGAGCACCTCCTGGACGGCGTGGAGGGGGGCCTCGACGACGCCAACAGGTCGAGCATCCGTGGTCCGGTGCCAGCCATCTCCATGATTTCCTTGGCGTAGCGGCCAGGAACTGACTGGAACTGCTTCGTACTGTCTGATCCACCAGGCTGGGTGGACAACTCAGCCGCGAGCCAGGAGGCAACCCCATGCAGCGGTCCGTCGACTTCCCCGAGCCCACACTCATTCGGGTCAACGGCGTGGACCTCGAAGTGTTCGAAGCAGGCCGACACCACGAAGGGAACCCGATCGTGCTGTGCCACGGCTGGCCAGAGCACGCATTCTCCTGGCGCCACCAGATGCCGGCGCTGGCCGCCGCCGGCTACCACGTCATCGTCCCCAACCAGCGCGGCTACGGGAACTCCTCCCGTCCGGACGATGTCACCGCCTATGACATCGAGAACCTGTCCGGTGACCTCGTCGCGCTCCTCGACCACTTCGGCTACGACGACGCCACCTTCGTCGGGCACGACTGGGGCGCCATGGTCGTATGGGGGCTGACCCTGCTGCACCCAGGCCGAGTGAAGCGGGTGATCAACCTGAGCCTGCCCTACCAAGAACGCGGAGACATCCCCTGGATCGAACTCCTGGAAGGCATCCTGGGCAGCGACAACTACTACGTCCATTTCAATCGCCAGCCCGGCGTCGCGGACGCCGTGTTCGACGACAACACGTACCAGTTCCTTCGCAACCTGTTCCGCCAGAACCAGCCCCCCAGAACGCCGCAGCCTGGCATGGGGCTGATCAACCTCGCCCTGGCAGAAACCCCCCTCGGCGACCCCCTGATGAGCGACAGCGAACTGGACGTCTACGTATCCGCCTTCGAATCAACCGGGTTCACCCCCAGCATCAACTGGTACAGAAACATCGACCGCAACTGGTATCTCTTGGCCGACGTCGACCCAATCATCGAACAGCCCGCACTCATGATCTACGGCGACCGCGACACGATCCCGAGATCGCCAAACCTGACCAAGTTCGTGCCCAACGCAGAAGAGGTCAGCCTGGACTGCGGCCACTGGATCCAGCAAGAGAAGCCCGAAGAGACAACCCAACAGATCGTGAGATGGCTGAAACGCCAAGATGCCACCGACGCCATCTGACGCCCCCGGCCTGCTCGAGGCGGCTGCACCAGCACACCGGCCTGGTCGTAGCGCCGCCGGTACTGGGATCTGACCCGGACCGTCATCGTCGTGTTGCTGGCAGCAGGCAGGAGCAGCGCGGGGGCGTTGTCGTTTCGGAAGCCGTAGCAGGTGCGCTGCCACAGGTCGGTCCCCGGCGTGGTCGTGGGCCCATGCACAGCGCCTGACCCCGCCGACCCACCCAAGCGCTACGCGGCGAAGTGGGGCAGCCGCACCCGGTTTGCGGCCTGCCAGGTCAAGCCCGATCGGTCGCGGCCGAAGCGATCGATGGCTTCACGGGAGAGCTTGCGGGCAGCCTTACCGGATTTGGTCTGCACCGGGCACGGACGACTGCGGTGATCCGGTTCGAGGTCGCGATCCCGAGCCTCGACCACGAAGCGGCCACGGATCTGGTCCGGGATCTGGTCCAGGGATCTGGTCCGGGCAGGGAGCGATGGTGCGCGGACTTGATGCGGGCGTGAGCCAGGGCGGGGCCCGGCGGGCCCTGCAGGCATCCGTGCCCTAGCGTGGAATGCGCCCCGGAGCACCGCCATCGATCAGGAGATCACTATGACGATCAAGGACATCGGACCTCAGCCCCAGAGCTTCGACTTGGAAAAGGCAACGCTCGAGAACAACAACTACCGAGCGGTTGCCTGGTCGGGCCAATACCTCCAGCTCACGCTCATGTCGATCCCGCCCGGCGAAGACATCGGACTCGAGGCGCACCCCCAGACCGACCAGTTCCTCCGCCTCGACGGCGGGCGTGGCCGCGTACAGATGGGCCCCACCGAGACCCAACTCGACTTCGACCAGGAAGTCGAGGACGGCTGGGCAGTACTGGTCCCCGCTGGCACCTGGCACAACGTCACCAACATCGGCGACGAGGCGATCCGCCTGTACGCCGTGTACGCACCAGTGCACCACTCCGCCGGTGCCTTGCAGGCGACCGCCGCCGACGCCAAGCGAGACGAGGAGTCAGGTGCCGACGAGCCGCCGGAGTGGTCGGTCCAGCCGGATGAGCACGCGCCGGATGAGCACGCCTGAGCAATCCGTGGCGCAACCGATGCGGACCACCAGTGACTTGGCTTCTCAGGGGGGCGTAGCCGGGAGCACCGAAGGTCAACGCTTTCGTGACCCAGCATCGATGGAGGGCGGCGGAATGCCCTCCCGTCTGCCGGCGTTGTCTCGGCCGTGACGATCTGGGGATTCATCGGCCTCCCCCGATTCCCAGGCCGACAGCGGGGGGCATCCCACGCCACATATGCCGTGCTGCGGCAGCCGCGACAACCGCGAGGTAGGCGTGAGCGAGCGGGAAGGTCTTCTCGAAGTCCACCCGATGGTCGTCGTCGGACGTTCGGAGTCCACTGGTGGCAAGCCAAGTCCAAGAGCCCGCCATCCCAGCGACGCCCAACCCGATGGCGGCCGCGTTCAGCCGATCAGCACGGCTGGGGCGGCGTCCGGCGGAGAGGATCACGCTGAGTTGGCATCTCACCCACACGCCCGACTGGCGGCGGTGCGGGGGGCAAGTTGCCCTGAAGGATGCAGACGCATCTCGTCCTCGCGGTCAGGACGCGGGATGCGCGTGCTGCGTTGGCTAGCGTGACGGGCATGGAATCGAACCACGAGAGCGTGGGAGACCCGGAGCTGACCGACGCGCAGCAGCGCTATGTTGCAGATTTGAGGTCGCGTATCCGGACTGGCCGTGTCGCGGCTCTGCTGCGCACCGGCGGTATTCAGGTGTTGTGGATCATCGTCATCGTGGCCGGTGCCGGTGTTTCGTTGAGTGACGCTGTGACAGCCCCGAGTTGGGTAGCGCCCACGCTCGGCTTCGTCGTGGTCGTGGCTGCGGGTGTAGAGCGCATCTTCAGTAGGGCCACGCCCGCTGCCGCCGCTCAGGACAGGTTGCGTCGGGGGCTGGCCCGGGAGCAGCGGTTGTTCGCTGCGCGGGCGGAGCCGTACACCGATGATGAGGCGTTTGCGCTCTACAGCAGTCGCAGTGAGGCCCTCCTGGCCGAGTACGACCGGGTCATGCTCGACTACTCCAGTTCGCTGGCTCGTCGGATCCAGTAGGCAGTGGGGTGCCCTCGTGCATCCGCGTATCCCTGACGGCAGGTCGCTGTGCAGACCTCTCCACGGACCCCATGTCCGTGGAGAGCGATTCGCGCTATTCGGGGCCCTTGGCTCTGCAGCGCTTTGTTCCGGTCAGGGCTGCCAGCAGCCGGTCTCGCAGCCCGAGGAGGGCCAGAGCCAG
>CAVPOB010000004.1:0-10615 GCA_963706835.1 uncultured Actinomycetota bacterium | reverse complement strand
CCAGGCGGTCCGACTCAGGCGGACGTGCGACCGACTCCGCGGCCGAGCGCGCCGCGGCGAGGTCGGCGCGTGCCAACTGCAGTCGCGCCTGGCTCGACCACCAGGAGGATGATCGAATGGGCTGCTCCCGGCCCTGCGCAGCTGCGGCGGATGGATCCCCGGTCAGCAGCGCGATGTCTGCCGTGGTCCGAGACATGAGCGCAGCCAGGGATTGCGGTACCGGCCAGTCGCCCATGGTGGACCGCGCGCTGGCCAAGGCCGCCACCGCTGCCCGCGGTCTGTGCCGCGACACCGCGATGGCTGCCTGCGTCAGGCGCAGCGCCACGGTGGGCCACAACTCCACGCCGCCGCCTTGCGCCGCCAGGCCTGCGGACACCGCGCGGTCGGCCTCGACGACATCGCCGCGCAGCAGGGTGCTGTTCGCCACGACGAGGTAGGCGGGACGCAGCTGGAGCAAGGAACTCCAGCCCTTGACGGCTGCCTGCTGGAGGAGGGCGTTGGCGGCGGACTCGGCCCGGTCCACCTGCCCGTTGATGAGATCGCAGAGAGCGAGGTTCGCGCGGGCGCTGAGCACGGTCAGTTCGACATCGCCCGGCCGATCCTGGCTTGCGCTGGCGACGAACTCGGCGCGAGCCTCGGCAGTCCTCCCAGTCCACAGCAAACCGACCGCGTGCTGCGTGAGGGCAATGGTGCCGTGGCCCTCCGCCGCCCGCCCTGGCGAGGCACGGGCCACGTGATGCAGCGCGGCCTGCGAACACCGCACGACTGCGCTCAGGTCACCGAGCGCACGGGCGGTTGCGCCGGCCAGGTTCTCCAGGAACGCTGCGTGCAACGGCGGCAGTCCCTCGGACCCCTGCAGCAGGCGCCGGGCCTGCGCGATGTGGGCGTCGACGGCTTCGTACTGGCCGGAGATCTGGGCCACCCCGGCCATGCACAGTTGCAGCGGCGCGGAAGCAGGCAGGGCGTCGTAGGGGATCGCCAGCAACTGCTCACGAATCTCGAAACGGTCGAAACCGACCACAGAGGCTGAGGCATCGAGGAAGGTTTCGGCGACCGCGGCCCAGTCCTCGGCCGCAGCCAGGTGATGCAGCGCCCGCACCGGTTCAGCGTGTTCGATCAGCCAGCCGGCGGCTGCTCGGTGTGCGTCACGGTAGCCCTGGGGGTCGTCGCGGCGAAGGCTGTGCAGCAGCAGCTCCCGCAGCAACGGGTGGTACCGGTAGGTGCGGCAGGCGTCGAGGCACGAGACGAAGTGGTTGGCTCGCTGCAGCATCTCCAGGCGAAGCTGCCCGTTGCCGTCCCCGACGATGGCGTCGGCCAAGTCGCCGGTGATCCGGTCGACGACACTGGTGCGCAGCAGGAAGTCCCTGGTGTCCTCGTCGTGTCTGTCCAGCACTTCAGTCATGAGGAGTTCGGTCACCGACGCCTCGGTGCCGCCGAAGCCGACGAGGTCGCGATCGCTCGGCTCGCGAGCCAGGTACAGGGTGGCCAGGCGGACACCTGCCGGCCAGCCCTCGGTGCGTTCCAGGAGCAACTGGATCTGGCCCGGCGTCAGGTCCAGGGCTTCGGTCTCGCACGCCAACTGGGCCACGGCATCGGCGTCGAACGCGAGATCCCGGGCGCTGATTTCGGCCAGGTCACCGCCGAGCCGAAGCCGGTGCAGGGGCAAGGGCGGGTCGGATCTGGTCAGCACCATCAGTCGCACCGACGTGCCGTTGGCGATCAGCTCCGTCAGGGCGCCGAGGATGTCCGGGTTCCTGATCTCATGGAAGTCGTCCAGCACGAGCAGCAGGGGCTGCGGAAGCTCCTGCAAACCGCGGACAACGCCCAGCAGGACGTCGTCGTTGACGCCCGCCGCCAAGGTGACCTTGGACAACTGGTGATCCGGCGGGATGGCCCCACTGGCTGCGACAGTCCGCAGGGTGGCCGCCCAGAACGCGGCCGGCCGGTCGTCGCCCGGCGCGAGGCTGAGCCAGGCGATGCTCTCCTGCGACTGCTCGCGTCGTCGCCGTACCCACCCGGCCGCCGTGGTGGTCTTCCCCCAGCCCGGGCCGGCCGCGACAACGGTCAAGCGATGCCGTGCCGCGGCATCGAGACGGGAGTACAGGACGGGTCGCGACACCTCGAAACCCAGTGCGTGCGGGACGGATGCAGCGACGTGGGACATCGGGGGCAGACCCGTTGCACGCTGCTCCAGTTCCACCTCCACGCGGCGATCGTATCCGCAGACGCGACTGACGTGGACGCCGAGAACAACCCGTAACGGGTGATGCCCGCCAACCATCCGACCGGCAGGCTGGGAGTCGTACTCGAGCGGAGGTCGATGTGACCGAGCAGCGGTTTGTCATCCAGGTCCAGGGCCGGCTGCCGGCGCACAGTGTCGATGCGGCGATGAGGGATTCGGGAAGCTGCAGGATTGACACATTGCTGAGGCTGGCCGTGCGCGACCAGGCCGCATTGAACGGGCTCCTTCGGCGCCTGGAGGATCTCGGGCTGAACCTGGTGGAGTTCCGACGGCTTTCGTCCACCAGTGCCGATGCTCGGCCCATCCAGGTCGAAGTCCTCCTGGCGGGGTCGATTGGAGACCTGGCCGCCTCGATGCTGGAGGACCAGGCGCAGATCGTCGCGTTGTCGACCCGGGTCGCCTTCAGCGACCAGAACCTGATGGATCAGACCCTCGACCGGATCGTGTCCTCGGGCGCAGAGGTCGAGCACGCGACTGGCTCGGGGACATGAGCCGGGCAGTTGCCGGCGCGACCTGCGCCAGCATGCGGCTTCCCGCCTGCCCGACGGCACTGCCCGACCGGGCGGCAGCGGTCTGCGATGCGTCGGTTCGTACTCGTGCAACACCCAACCAAAAGGAGTGGTTATGACAACGATCAGCAGGTCCCGAGGGCTCTCCCTTGTGGCAGTCGGCTTGGCTCTGGCGGGCGCTTTGGCGGGCTGTTCGAGCAGCGAATCCCAGTCCGACGCCGAGGCGGCGGCGTGCGAGAGCCTGGCCGCCGTCGAGACCGCCGCGGACGAAGTCGCGGCGTTGAACGCCAGTTCGACTGTCGATGACGCGAAGGCCGCGCAGGCCTCGCTGGCCTCGGCGATCGACGATCTGAAGATGAGCGCGGCCGAGGTGGCCGACGCCGACACGGCAGCGATCGAAGCTGCGGTGGACGACATCAGCGCAGCCATCACGGGCGCATCCGGCAGCGACACGATTGCCGCCGCAGTCGACGAGGTGCAGGCGTCCAGCGCCGCACTCGACACCGCGGTCACCGAGATGCGCAACGGTCTGGAGTGCACGACTTCCTGAGCCGGAGCAGGTGCGGAACGCCTGCGACTGCCGTCGTCTGAGACGCCGAGCCGTGCTGTGACGCGGAAGTGGATGCGGTTACCGGTGCATCCGCTTCCGCGGTCGCGCGCGAGCCGGGCCGCTCGGTGGTGGACCCGTCGCTGACCGATCCACCACCGGGGCGACTCGCCAGAACAGATCCCTGCCCGTGCGTGCGGACCTGGCGCGGCGCTCCCAACAAGCCCTCTCCGCCAACTACCCGTTGCGGGTGAGGCACGTGCGCCGTCGTCCTGCCATGGTGCAGATGAAGCCTTCCACAGGGGGTTGTGCACATGGTGAGTCCAGCGTTCGAGGAGAGGGTCGCCGGCCGGCCGGCTGACCCGGTCCTCATCGAGCAGCCCGGCCCACGTGGGGGCGGCCGGCCGATGGGAAGTCCATCAGATGGTCTGCGCCGAGTTGGAGAGCAAACGTGATGGCCAGTGCAGCAGCCCCGGCGACACACGCCGGCGATACGACCAGGACGAACTGGTGGCCGCTCGTGGCCCTGGCCATGGCCCAATTCGTCATGGTCTTGGACCAGTCGGCGATGAACGTCTCGATCAGCGCGCTCGTGGCGGACTTCGATACGACGGTGACCACGATCCAGGCGGTGATCACGCTGTACTGCCTGGTCATGGCGATGTTCATGCTGACCGGCGGCAAGGTTGGCGACATCATCGGCCGGCGCAGAGCGTTCGTCATCGGCTTGGCCATCTACGCCTGCGGTTCGGCGATCACCGCGGTGGCGCCCACGGTGGTCATTCTGACGTTCGGCTGGTCGGTTCTTGAGGGGCTTGGCGCCGCACTCGTGCTGCCGGCGATGGTGGCACTGATCGCGGGCAACTTCGAGGGCGGCTCGCGCAAGGTGGCGTATGCCGTCATCGGCGGGGTGGCCGGGGCGGGGATTGCGGTGGGACCGATCCTGGGCGGCTGGGCGACCACGGAGTACTCCTGGCGGATCATCTTCGTCGGCGAGGTGGTGTTGGTGGCGCTGATCCTGGTCATGACCCCGCGAGTGGCCGACGCCGTCCGCACTGGATCGGCCCCGAAGCTGGACTTCGTGGGCACCATCCTGTCCGCCACCGGCCTGGGCCTAGTGGTCCTCGGGGTGCTGCAGTCAAGCGCTTGGGGCTGGGTCGCGCCGAAGGATGCCTCCCCGGTGACGCCGTTCGGGTTCTCCCTGACGTTCTTCGTCATCGGCGCCGGGGCTGGCCTGCTGTGGATGTTCCAGGCGTGGCAGAGGCGTCGGGAAAGCGCCGGCCGCGACCCGCTGGTACACCTGGCGCTGCTGAAGATCCCCCCGCTGCGCTCCGGTCTGGTGGGCCTGTTCAGCCAGAACCTGATCCTGATGGGCGTCTTCTTCACGATCCCGCTGTACCTGCAGTTGGTGATCGGGCTCGATGCCTTGGAGACCGGCCTGAAGATGCTGCCGGTGTCCATCACCATGTTCGTGGCCTCTGCGGCAGGGTCGCGGCTGTCCGGCCGCTACCCGATTCGGTCGATCGTGCGGGCAGGCCTGTCCATCACCGTGATCGCGGCGGTCATGCTGACCGCAACCATCGAGCCTGCTCTGGACAACTCGAGCTTCCTGTGGTCCATGGCCGTACTCGGCGTGGGTATGGGACTGATCGTCTCCCAGCTCGGCAACGTCGTGCAGTCCTCGGTCGACGCTTCAGGCCGGGGGGAGGCGGGCGGGCTGCAGTTCACCGGCCAACAGCTCGGTTCGTCGCTGGGTGTCGCCCTGCTCGGGGCGATCGTGCTGTCCGGGCTCACCACCACGTTCGTCTCCAACATCTCCGACAACGAGCAGATCAGCAGCGCAGTCTCCGAGCAGGTCGGTGTGGCCGCTGGCACCGGAATCGACTTCGTGTCCGCCGACCAGATAGCAGCCGCCGCGCAGGGGGCTGGGCTGGACGAGGCCACGACGCAGGAGATCGTGGACGACTACAAGTCGGCACAACTGCAGGCCCTCAAGGCCGGACTCCTGGCGGCGGCCTTCTTGGCCCTGTTCTCCTTGGCATTCACGCGCGAGCTTCCGCATCAGGCGCCCACGAGGAAGCCGGACCCCGGCGAGACTGCAGCCGAAACGCTAGCCCACTCCGCCGCGCCGAGGTCGGGATCGGGTGACGACGATGCCCTTGAACGGCACCCAGGCTCCTGATCAGCCGGCCCGGCGACCCTTTCCGAAGATGCGGACAGTCCGCGACACGGCGGACTGTCCGGTGAGGAGCCCAACGATGGGCGGATCGATCCCTGGGCGGATGCCGCGGCGGGGCCTGGGCAGTCGCCCGCGGCCGGGCGCCGCACGAGGTCCGGGACGCGATCTGATGGCGCTGCGGATCGGTGGGCTGGTGTCGTTGCATGGGATGGTCTGCGCGGGGTTCGCCGGCGTGCGGCCTTCCGCGCCGCGTGAGCGGTCGACGGCCGGGATCACCCTGCGGGGCGCCGTACCGATGCCCGCCGAGACTGCCACCGCGGCGAGAAGTCCAGGGCGTGCAGCACCGGAACCCTATGAGCCGAACAACGACGCTGGAGGTATGGCCGACATGGCGACGAACCCCGAAACCCAAACCCGCTACACCCGGCAGAGCAAGGCGCTGCACCTCACACCCGCAGAACGAGCAGCGGTCGGGAAGGCGGCGCGTGCCCAGGTCCCTCGCTCCAGCCAGGCCGTGTTCGCTCCTGCACAGAACCGCCCCGACCCGGTCGCCCTGCTGGAAGCCCAAGCCGCGACCCGGGTGCCGGAACTGGTGCCGATCAGGTACGGCCGCATGCTGGTGTCGCCCTTCACGTTCTACCGCGGCGCCGCGCTGATCATGGCCTCGGACCTGGCCGCGACACCGACATCCGGGCTGCGCGTGCAGGCGTGCGGGGATGCCCACCTGTCCAACTTCGGGGTGTTCGCATCGCCGGAGCGGGAGCTTGTCTTCGACATCAACGACTTCGATGAGACGACGCCAGGGCCATGGGAGTGGGACGTCAAGCGACTCCTGGCCAGCCTGGAGGTCGCCGGCAGATCCAACGGGTATTCGGCCGCCGAACGCCGCGGGGTCCTGCTGGCCGGGGCCAACCGCTATCGAACGGCGATGGCCCAGTTCGCCGCCATGCGCAACCTGGACCTCTGGTACGCCCACGCAGACCTCGACAACATGATGCGCATCCTCAGGGGCAGAAAGGACACCTGGGCTGCGAAGCGGACCAAGAAGTCCGCGGCCAAGGCCCGCACCCGCGACTCGATGCAGGCGCTGGAGAAGTTCACCGCGATCATCGACGGCCGGCGCCGGATCGTCAGCCAACCGCCGCTGATCGTGCGGCTGGACGAACTCGCCGCCGAAAGCGGCTATGACGGGCGCGATCTGGACGAGGAGATGCGGGCCATCGTGCGAGGCTACCGCGACACCCTGCAGACCGATCGGCGACACCTGCTGGAGGAGTTCGAGTTCGTCGACGCGGCCCGCAAGGTGGTCGGCGTGGGAAGCGTGGGGACCAGGGCCTGGATGGCTCTGTTCGTCGGCCGCGACGGCGGCGACCCGCTCTTCCTGCAGGTCAAGGAGGCTCAGTCGTCCGTTCTGGAGGCGTACACGGGTGTCAGCGAGTACGCCAACGCCGGCCAGCGGGTGGTCGCCGGGCAGCGCCTCATGCAGTCCTCCAGCGACATCTTCCTGGGGTGGCATCGGATCAAGGGGCTCGACGGGGTCGAGCGCGACTTCTACCTGCGCCAGCTGAGGGACTGGAAGGGCTCGGCGGAAGTCGACGCCATGCCCCCCGCCGCCTTGTCGACGTATGCCCGGCTGTGTGCTTGGACTCTGGCCAAGGCCCATGCGCGCTCAGGTGATCGGATCGCCATCGCCGCCTACCTCGGCAACTCGGACGTCTTCGACCACGCCGTCGCCGACTTCGCCGCGGCATACGCCGACCAGAACGAGAAGGACTACGCCGCACTGCAGGACGCAGCCGGTACCGGACGGGTCACCGCGAAGTCGGGGCTGTGACCGTGGCCGTCCGGCCCGGTCAGCGTCCGTGCTGCCCGGCGTCGAGCGCCCGGTTGACCCCGTCGAGGCTGGAACTGTCGGCGGCTTGGCTTGCGACCCTGACGCCGGGTCTGGATTCGTCCCGGCGGTGCGCGAGTCGTGCCTCACGGAGGAGAAGAGCATGGCGGTAAGGACCTTTGCGCCGGGTATCGCCCAGTTCTCCGGGTATGAGAAGCGGTGGCTGGGCAAGGACATCGTCGCCGGCCTGGTGCTGTCGGCGCTGCTCGTCCCCCAAGGAATGGCGTATGCGGAACTTGCCGGACTCCCGGCAGTCACCGGTCTGTACACCTCGATCCTTTGCCTGGTGGGTTACGCGATCTTCGGCCCCTCCCGGGTCCTGGTCCTCGGCCCCGATTCGTCCCTGGGGCCCATGATCGCCGCGGTGATCATTCCGCTCGCCGGATCAGGCGGTGACCCTGCGCGCGCGATCGCGCTGGCATCGATGCTGGCCCTCATGACCGGCGCGATCATGATCGCCGCCGGCGCGCTGCGGCTCGGTTTCGTCGCAGACCTGCTCTCCAAGCCCACGATCCTGGGGTACATGAACGGGCTGGCCCTGACGATCATCGTGGGCCAGTTGCCGAAACTGATGGGTTTCTCCGTTGATGCTGACGGATTCATCGGGGAACTCGGCGGCTTCGTCTCTGGACTGTCATCGGGTGAGGTTGTCCCGGCGGCCGCGCTGATCGGGATCGGTTCCCTGATCCTCATCCTGGTGCTCAACCGCCTGATGCCCAAGATCCCTGCGGTCCTGGTGGCCGTCATCCTGGCCATGATCGCCACGATCGTCTTCGGTCTGGGCGACCTGGGTGTGAAGCTGGTCGGGACTCTCCCGCAGGGGTTGCCCGCGTTCACGCTCCCGCTAGTGCAGTGGACCGACATTTCGCTGCTGTTCGCCGGCGCGCTGGGCATTGCCCTGGTCGCGCTGACCGACACCATCTCCACTGCCACCTCGTTCGCGGAGCGGCAGGGCGAAGAAGTCGACGGCGACAAGGAGATGATCGGGATCGGTGCGGCCAACGTCGCCGCCGGCTTCTTCCAAGGATTCCCGGTGAGCACCAGCGGTTCGCGGACCGCGGTCGCCGAGCAGGCCGGGGGAAGGTCCCAGTTGACCGGGCTCGTCGGGGCCGGAGTCATCGCAGCCATGCTGCTGGCGCTGCCCGGGCTGTTCGCCGACCTGCCTCAGCCGGTCCTGGGTGCGGTCGTCATCAGCGCCGCGATCTCGTTGGCCGACATCCCCGCGACCCGGCGGCTGTACCGGCAGCGCCGCAGCGACTTCGTGCTGTCGACGGTGGCGTTCCTGGGCGTCGTCCTGCTGGGCGTGCTGCCGGGGATCGTCGTGGCGATCAGCCTGTCGGTGGCCAATGTCTTCCGCCGGGTCTGGCGACCGCACCATGCCACGCTGGGCCGGGTCGCCGACCTGGACGGCTATCACGACACCGCAAGGTACCCCGATGCGGACCTGCTCAGCAGCGCTGTGATCTTCCGGTTCGATGCTCCTTTGATCTTCGCCAACGCCTCGACCTTCCGGGACGAGGTCCGCAGACTCGCCAAGGGGGTCCAGGCGCCGTTCTGGATCATCGTCGCCGCAGAGCCGATGACGGACGTCGACACCACCGCCTGCGACATGCTCGACGATCTGGCCCTCGACTTGCAGGCCGAAGGCTGCCGGCTGGTCTTCGCCGAGATGAAGGATCCGGTCCGAGCCAAACTGCGGCAGTTCGGCATGGAACACGCCCTGCCCGACGACCGGTTCTTCCCGACAGTCGAATCCGCGGTGGACAGTTGTCGGCGCGATACTGGCAGCGGCTGGCATCCTCTCGGATCATGAGCCCATCGATCAGATCGGACACCATGAGCAGCATCCCGTCCATGAAGAATCGCGTCCAGGCGATCGTGGCCCTGGGCGCCGGCGTGCTGCTGGTGCTGTTGATCATCGCGGTGCTGTTGGAGAACCCCGGCATGCTGGCGCTGGGGATCGGTGGACTCGCCATGGCTGGTGGCGGAGGTTGGTGGGTCGTCACCGAACAGATGCCGCGGCGCGCGATCGGGGCGGTCGTGGCAGCCCTGGGGCTGGTCGCCCTGGTCGTGGCCGTCATCGGGGTGGTCACGGGCACCGAGCTGCGCTTCGTCGTGATCGTGGCGATCCTCGCACTGTTCGCCGTGGCTGTGGGGCAGGCGCGGCTCGCCCTGGTTCGAGGCCTGCACGAGGCCGACGGGACCGACGCGGCCCGTCCGGCGCATCCGGTCCTGATCGCGAACCCGAAGTCCGGTGGTGGCAAAGTCGAGCAATTCGACATCGTGGCCAGGGCCCGACAGCAAGGGGTCGAGGTCATCCTGCTGAACGAGGGCGATGACCTGGAGCAGCTGGCTCGTGACGCCGTCGCCCGCGGGGCCGACTGCCTGGGCATGGCCGGGGGGGACGGATCCCAAGCCCTGGTCGCCTCGGTGGCGGCGGACAGCGACCTGCCGTTCGTGTGCATCAGCGCGGGAACCCGCAACCACTTCGCCCTGGACCTGGGACTGGATCGATCAGACCCGGGCGCGGGACTCATCGCCTTCACCGACGCCATCGAGCGGCGGATCGATCACGCCACCGTCGGCGACCGGCTCTTCGTGAACAACGTGTCGCTGGGCGTGTACGCCAGGATCGTGCAGGAGGAGGGCTACCGCGACGCCAAGGTCGAGACGAGCAAGACCCTGCTGCCGGAGTTGCTCGGCAAGCAGGAGGCGCCGTTCGACCTGCAGTTCGCCACCCCCGACGGGGCGGAGGTGGACGGCGCCTTCCTGATCCTGGTGTCCAACAACCCGTACGTGCTCGGGCCCAAGTTGGACGTCTCGCAGCGGCGCAGTCTGAGCACGGGCAAGCTCGGGGTCTTTGCCGTCAATGCCCGCACCGGGGCTGAAGCCGCCGCCATGATGGCGCGGGAGAGTCTGGGCCTGGGCGCCCGCGACCCTCACATCCATCAGTTCGAGACCGACCGCTTCGTCGTGGCGTCGCGGTCCGGCCATGCTTTCTGCGGCGTGGACGGGGAGGCGCTGGATCTGCCCACTCCGCTGGAGTTCCGGATCCACCCAGGGCGGTTGCGCATCCGGGTCCCGCGCGACAGCGAACAACGACTGGAGCGCCGCGTGGCGCGCAACGTGGGACTCAAGCATCTTCTGCGGGTTGCGGCCGGCAAGCCGGTGAACCTCAAGGCCGGCTGAGGACCACCATCGAACGGCGGCCGCGAGACGCGGTCGCGCCGCCTCCCAGAGTTAGCGC
>CAVPOB010000003.1:0-312831 GCA_963706835.1 uncultured Actinomycetota bacterium | reverse complement strand
GCCAGGCCGCGACAGCGGGCGATTGAAGCAGCGGTCCCGGCGGAAGGTTCAGCCGGGAGATGGCCCGAGGGGCACAACCCGCCGTTGACCGAGCGGTGGACGCGGACCGGTTGTTGTGACGTTCGGCCCTACGCGGCGAGCCGGGAGTGCGGAGAGAATTCCATTGGGCTGGGAGGGCTCATGGCCGGCTACGAGGAACTGTTGCCAGTGGTCCGCACCGCGGTGGGGGAACTGTCGCCCGACGAGTACGCGACCTACTACGGCATGGCGTCCGCTGTCGCTGACCTGGGCTGGGGGTTGGAGTTGACGCCGTTCGACGCCCGCGCGGCCGGCGAGGCGTTCGTTGCCTTCCGGCTGCGAGCCTGCCCCTTCTGCGGCCGCGGGCTTGTCGATCACGCACTTGATGTCGATCGCCCCGGCGTCATGGTCCGGTGCCGTACGGACGATTCGGCGCGACCTGCCGGCCAGTGGTTGGCGGGTCCCGACAAGACGCCGGAATCGCCGGTCCTGCTCTGGAGTGCTCTGTGGGTGGGCATCCCCGTGCTGTCCCTGGGGCTGCTGTCGTGGTTGATGCCCGTAGTGTCCGCTGTTGTCCTGCGCACCCGTCGATGGGTGTGGGGGGCGGTGCTGTGGGGCGTGCTCACCATCGTCGACTTCGTGGTCGTAGCGCCTCGAGTGCCGATCAGCGAGGAGCTGACCTTGGCATCTGGGATGGTCTGACTTTCGCCTACTGGGGCTTCGGAATCGTCTGGGGCGCTCTGCAGATCAGTCCTTGGCGGCGCGACATCTCCGCCCGCCGGTCCGCGCCTCGTTGACAGGAGCAGCCCGCGCGCTCGGCAGCGTCGTCAGTTGCGATCGCGACACGCCGCGCAGGCGCATTCCCTCGGGCGACGCGCAGACCCTGCGGCGACCGGCTGTTGCGGGCGATGCCTGCATCGAGATCCATGGGCCGACAGAACACAGCCAGCACACCAGCCCTCCGGGGCCACCAGGAGCGCCCACGGCAAGACCTCGCCCAGGCCGGGGATCCCGCTGGTCGGCTGCTGCCCGAACGCGAACGCCAGCGGGATCGCGATCACCGGCCCCGCGGAGTCGAACAGCGTGCCGAGCATGAGTGTCAGGGTCAGGTAGAACAGCAGGTTCAGCGCCGCCACCGCCGCGCCCAGAGCGAACCGCGGCACCGAGACCTCGATATCGGCCAGCACCAGCTGGACCGGCAGCACCGTGGACGGGACCACGATCATCGTCACGACGATGCCGACCGCGTTCGGGACCAGCTTGGCCAGCACGAACGCGTCCCGCGACGCCGGTTTGGACAGCACCCACGCAGCCGTCCCGCTGCGCTTCTCCTCCACGATCGCTTCCTGCATGATGATCGTCACCGCGATCGCGGCGAACATCGTCATCACCCCGTACAGGGTGAACACGTCCAGGTCATCTGGCGCATCGCCCCAGATCGCCACCGCGACCGACCCGTTGATGACAGCCGTCCACAGCAGCGCCTGGATCCACCAGTCGTTGGTCTTCCACCACGCGGCGTACCCGGCGCGCATCAGCGGCGACATACCCGCCCGCCAGCCTCGCTCCTGGAGCGGCTGCAGCTCGGCGATCTCGGCGCCACTCATCGCGGTCCTCCTCGACGAGATCGATGAAGACGTCCTCCAGCGTGGGGGACGGTCGGCGGAACGCCCTGATGACTAGCTCGTCATCGGCCAGCAGCACCGGCTGCAGCCGGGCCTCCGCCGCCGCCGGATCGTTGACCGTGATCCGCAGGTTCGCCGACGCCGCACCGCCGTCGACCGCCACGTCGTTCCCCCACGCCTGCTCCAGCAGCGTCGTCCGGGCTCGCTCGACGTCCCCCTCGATCACCGCGGTGAACACCGATCCCTGGTCGGTGCCCAGCACCTGCGCCAGGGGCCCCTGCCGCAGGATGCGGCCTGCCTTGAGGATGCAGACCATGTCGCTGACCCGCTGCACGTCGTCGAGGATGTGGGTGAAGTAGAACACCGTGGAGGTCGCGCGGAAGCGCTCCAGAATGGCCAGCACGTCGCGGCGGCCCAGGGGGTCCAGTGCCGCGGCCGGCTCGTCCAGGATCAGCAGGTCCGGGGCGTGGAACTGGGCCTGCGCGATGCCGAGCCGCTGCATCTCCCCGCCGGAGTTGCCGTGAGCGGTGGCGCGGCACCCCGCCGCTAGGCGCCCCGCAGCACCAGTTGGTTCATGCCGAGCATGCTGCTGGAGTACCACGCGTAGTCCGTGATGCGCCCCGCCTCCTTCGCGGCCTCGAAGAACGCGCTGGTCTCGATCATCAGGTCGCGAGCGGCCGCCTCCCGGCCGGGCACCACTCCTTCCCACATGTAGATGACTGCACCGTTCATGGCACCTCCCTTTCCCGGTCGCGACGCTGGTCGCGCGATCTGTCGACCAATGGGGTCGGAAGTCCCCCCGGGAGCACTTCCGCGCAAGCTACCCGACACGGCGGTGCAGCGTTGCCGGCCCACGTACCGCCCCGGACGACCTGCACCCGTCGCCACGACGACTCAGCCGAAGTCCTGGGCCTCTTCACGCGTACTGGGATGCCGCCGCAGCGCCGCGATCAGCAGCAGGTACACGCCGGGCACCACCAGGTAGAGCACCAGGCTCAGCCGGGGGCTGGCGCCGGCGACCAGCATGGCGACGAGGTACACCGCGATCGGAGCGATGGCCAGCAGCCCGCCGATCCGGCGCCGCCGCGGCGTGGGCGGATCGAACAGCAACCCCCGGCGACGCACCACGTAGGCGTACAGCACCCCGCGCATCACCGCCGTCGCGATGAGGATCGCGCCGTAGATGCGCAGGCCGATCGCATCGTCCGGATACTCGCCCAGCACCGATGCGGCGAACGGCACCAGAGCCAGCGGCACCAGGAACAGCAGGTTCAGCCACACCACGCCCGAATCGACCAGGCGCACCTGGTTGAACAGATCCCGGTGCCAGACCCAGTACATGCCCACGATCAAGAAACTGATGATCCACGCAATGAGCTCTGGCCACGTCTCGTCGAGGGCGTCGATGAGGCGCTCGTCGCTGAGATCCGGCGGGACCCCGATCTCCAGCACCAGGATGGTCATGATGATGGCGATCACCGCATCGGTGAAGGCCTTGATCCGATCCGTCTCGCCCCGCTGCTTCGCCGCGGCATCCACGTGCTCCACCATCGTCGCCCCTTGGCCTCTCGCTCGCCTCAGACTCTACTGGCGGGGCGCCCCGCTCCCCGGACGCCGGAGCTGCTGATTCCGGTCCCTCGCCGGAACGGCACCGACGGCACCGCCGCTGCTCGGAGCATCGGTGACGGCCCGCCGATGGTCGGCCTAGATCCGCTGGTCGCCACCACGGCTAGCTGAGATGTCCAGGGACGTTGCTCACCCTGGTGATGGGGGCCTGCCTCCGATCGCGCTGTGGGCGCGATGCTGATTGTAGTAGTGCAGCCAGCCGGGCAGGGCGGCGTCGCGCTGCTGGGTTGATGCGGAGAAGCGGGCGTAGGCCCAGCCGTCGGCCAGCGTGCGGTGGAACCGCTCGATCGCGCAGCGCACGGTGATCCAGGCCGACCTCGACGCGGGCAGCGTGGTCAACGTGGCCACGGGCACGGGGACTGGGCCGGTGCCGCCGGATGGCGGAGAGCCGCCGCTGGTCGAGGAGCCGTCGAACGAGGTGACGGTGCCCGCGGTCCCGGCGCAGGCGATCACGCTGACCAAGATCGGCACGTTCAACGACGCCGACGGCGACGGCCTGGCCAGCGCCGGGGAGACCATCACCTACACCTTCACGGTCACGAACACGGGCAACGTGACGCTGACCGATGTCGTGGTCATCGACCCGAGGCTCCCGGCGCTGAGCTGCTCCGCGGCGACGATGGCACCGGGCGACAGCTTCACCTGCACCGGCGACTACGTCCTCACCGAGCAGGACATCACCAATGACAAGGTGCCGAACACGGCCACCGCGACGGGCACGGCCCCCAACGGGAGCCAGGTCGACACCAGCGCCTCGGTGACGGTCGACCTGCCGACGAAGCCGCTGGCGGACACCGGAGCGCATGTCGGCCAGGCCACCCTCGTCGGTTTGCTCCTGCTGCGAGGTGGAATGTTCCTGTTCCTGGTCGGGAAGCGTCGCACGGCCTCGCGCCCGGACGCGTGATCCGTCCGGGCCGTCGAGGAGGGGCTCGTAGGAGACCGCTGATCGCACCGGGGCGCAGACCGTCATGCGTCGCGCCCGGGGTCCGAGGAACGAGTGGGCCTGCACCGGGGTACTGGGCGAGCGCCTTCTGGCATCCACGGCGCTGAGAGGAGCCCCGTCCGCCAGTGCCGAGCGGCAGTTGAGCCTGCGAGCCGTTGGCGATCGGGAGCGACGAGCGGATGCTGCGTCGTGGGCCGGTCGGCAAGCCCAGGGGACTGCGGCGCGGTGAACCCGCCTGTCCTGGTGCGGATGCCCAGCCGGTCGAAGCGGTATCCAACTGCTGGCCCGAGAGACCCGAGGACCCGTTGGCGTCCGCCTCATCAGCGTCAGTGGTAGAACCGGCGAGTGGAAGTCCTCCTGGTCAGCGTCGTGGTGTTCGGCCTGGCGTTCGACGCCAGCAACGGCTTCCACGACTCCTCGAACTCGATAGCGACACTGGTCGCCACTCGGGCCGCACGCCCCGGTCCGGCCATCGCGATGGCCACCGTGTTCACGATGCTGGGCCCGATCCTGATGGCGACCGCCGTGGCCGAGACCATCGGCGGGATCGTCCGCCTGGAGCAGTCGCAGACGCTCCTTGTACTCCTCAGCGCACTGCTCGCCGGTCTGATCTGGAACATGCTCACCTGGTACCGGGGGCTGCCCTCCTCGTCATCGCACGCCCTCATCGGTGGACTGGTCGGAGCCGGGCTCGTCGTCGCCGGGCCGTCGAGCGTCAACTGGGGCGGATTCGAGGGGCTGCGTCCGGACGGGGTCGCGGGGGCGCTGGTGGGACTGGCGGTCTCGCCGTTGCTCGGCTTCTCCGTTGCGTGGGTGGCGTCGCGCCTTGCCGGGCACGGCACCCGGCGGGCGACCAAGCGCCTGCGCGGCCCGGTCCTGAGGGGGGAGTGGGTCACCTCGGCGGGACTGGCCTTCACGCACGGCGCCAATGACGCGCAGAAGACCATGGGGGTCATCACCCTGGCACTGGTCGCCGGAGGCGCGATCCCAGCCTTCGAGGTACCGCTGTGGGTGAAAGTGTCCTGCGGCGCCGCGCTGACCGCGGGCACCGCCCTGGGCGGGTGGCGGATCGTGCACACGATCGGGCGCAGCATCTACCGGCTGCGGCCCCTCGACGGCATGCTCGGTTCGGGTTCGAGCGCCCTGGTGATCGGGGCCGCGTCGGTGCTGGGAGCGCCTGCGAGCACGACCCATGTGGTGTCGTCATCGGTGGTGGGCGTTGGGGCCGCGCGGCGGGTCCGGCATGTCGGGTGGCGGATCGTGCGCGACATGGGGTTGGCTTGGGTCGTCACAATGCCGGCCTGCGCCCTGCTGGCCGCGCTGCTGAGTGCTGTCGGAGGTGGTCTGCGGTGACGCGGCACTGGTTCCTCCCACACACGCCCGACGTGCTGGGAACGCTGCACCGGCAGACCGAGATCACCGTGGAGGGGATTGCGGCATTCGTGGCATGGGCCGAGGGCGACCCGGAGCAGGGGAACGTGCTGCGACAGGCCGAGCATGCCGCGGACGAGGTGCGACGGGAACTCGCGCAGCAACTGCGCATCGCCTTCACCACGCCGGTGGATGCAGAGGACCTCTTCACGCTGTCGGAGCGCCTCGACGCGGTGCTCAACAAGGCGAAGAACGTCGTGCGCGACGCCGAACTGATGGGCGTGGCGCCCAATGGTGCGACCTCCGCGATGGCGCGCGAAGCGATGCTCGGTGTGCACCACCTCGCCAACGCCCTCGCCGCCCTGCCGAAAGACCCGCAGACCGCCACCGATGAGGCCGATGCGGCGATCAAGAACGTCCGGCACATCGAGAAGCGGTACACGCAGGCCATCCGCGAGCTGCCGGACGGCGACAATCTGCACGCGGTGCTCCTGGAGCGCGAGCACTTGGAGGACTGCCTGCAGGTGGGGGAGCGCATCGAGCGGGTCGCCGACCGCGTCTGGTACGCGATCGTGAAGGAGCAGTGATCGCCCGCCGAACGTGCGGCTGCACCCCGTCGTAGGCCCCCTGGATGACAGACCGCTCAGGCGGCACCGACGAGGGTGGCGTTCCGCGACGACGACCGTGACCGGTGCGATTGCGTTCTAGGCCGGCCGCATCACCGTCCCGCCAGGTGTGCCCGGCGGCCTTGGCGCGTATGGGTGAAGCCTTGCGGTTCGTTGCCGCTCCCACCTGGGTCACGGCTCGCGGTTCAGGGTCGCGCAGTCCGCGACCTTGTCCTCGGTCGGGGTGGTGCAGCCCGGACTGCTGTTGCCAGCGGCGCTGGCGTACCGGTGGGCCGGAGTCGGCGTGCTCGACGTCGCTGATAGTCCGGTAGGGGGCAGGGGCGGAGCACTGCGGCGCGGATGCGCTCGGTGGTGCAGATGCCCATCGCGCACTCCATGAGCGCGACGTCGTAGGCAGTGCCGACCAACCCGATCAAGGGTGTGGTTCCCGCTCTGGCTCGGCCAGATTGCCGCGCCGGGGCGACCAGTGAGGAAATACCCTAGGGGGTATAGAAGTTGACTGAAGCGAGCTTCCAACACCGTCGACAACCACCGCAAGTGGATCCGGGGCCAGCGCCCCGAACTCGCGGCACAGCTCGAGACCGCCTACGGCAGCCCGAAGGCCAACCCGCAGTTCTGGGCCGACTTGTCACCTCGCACCTTCGCCGACCGGGTCGAGGTCCCGGTGCTCGTGCACTATGGCACCGCCGACACCACCTGTCCCGTGGAATGGGCCGACGCCACCGTGGCCGCGCGGCAGCGGGCCGACGCGGACGTGACCTACGGGTGCTACCCCGGCGAAGGCCACGCATTCTCCGCCGCCTGGGCCGACTCGATGGCCACGACGGTCGCCTTCTTCCGCCAGCATCTGTGAGGAACCCCGAGCCGGGGGCGTCCCTGTCGACGGCGAACGGGCCTGATCGAGACCCCACGGATCGTCCGCGTCCCGATCAGGCTGCCGGCGTCACTCGCTTCGGGCGGGCAGGCGCCTCTGTCCAGAAGGTGGGCGCCGGCCAGCAGGCGCCATGGCGTTTCCGGCACCGCCAGCCCGTGATCCGACCAGCTCGGCGTCCGGCCTTGCGCGACGCCGAGCCCCATCAGTCTCGGCGGGGAAGCCGTTTCGTGCAGCTGGCGGACGTCCGATTCGCAGGTAGCGGTCCAGAGGAGACAGCCGAGCTCGTGGTGGCAACCGCCTCGCGGGGCCCGCCCGGCATCGCACAGTGCACTCACCACATTCATCAGGGGAGGACCGATGGCATCTGCGCCCGCGCCCGCCGGGTGCACCGGCATCGCGCTGGCCACCACCGCCGGTGACCACGTGATCGCCCGCACCATCGAGTGGGCCCACTTCGACCGTGCCAGCAAGCTGATCGTGTCCCCGCGCGGGCACCGCTACACCTCGTCGCTGCCGATGGGCAAGTCCGGAGTGAGTTGGACCAGCACGCACGGATTTGTGGGCATCGCGGTCAGCCAGGACCACTTCATCGTCGAGGGCATGAACGAGGCTGGCCTGAATGCCGGGCTGTTCTACTTCAAGGGCTACGGCTCGCTGGCGCCGTTCGACCCGGACGACGTCGCGGACAACCTCATCGACATGGACCTGGTTCGCTGGATGCTCAGCCGGTTCGCGACCGTCGAGGAGGTCCGGGCCGCCCTGACGCAGGTCACCGTGGTCCCGGTGTTCATCGACGAGCACGGCGAGCCCTCTCCGACCGCTCACTGGCGGGTCACCGACGCGGCCGGCGGCAGCATCGTCATCGAGATCACCGACGGCGGCGTGGTGCACGTCTACGACAACCACGTCGGGATGATCACCAACCCGCCGGACTTCCCGTGGCAGTTCACCAACCTGAACACCTATGTCAACATCCTCCCGGGCACGGTTGCCGAGCACACGGTGGGTGATCTGACCTTCGCTTCGTTCGGTGGCGGCACCGGGGCGCTGGGTCTGCCCGGGGACTACTCCCCGCCGTCGCGCTTCGTGCGGGCGGCCTTCTTCCGGGCTACCGCTCCGCCGGTGCCCACCACCGTGGACGCGGTGTCGCAGGGACCGTTCGCGGGTTGTTGACCGTGGAGCGCGGCGAGATCGCGATGCGAATCCGCAAGACGTGGAGGATTTCGACCTCTCGGTGGTCGAAATCCTCCATCCCTCACCGGACCGGCAGGATGTGCGGCGCGCAGGGCGGCGCCTATCTCGGGTCTCAGGAGTGCAGGGTGAGGTCGAGTGCGGTGTCGATGATCTGGTCAGAGTGCGGGATCCATCGGGGTTGTACGCACGGGGGATCGTATTGAGCGCGCCGAAGAGCACGGTCGAGGCCACGAACGAGTCGATGGTCCGCAGCTGCCCGGCATCGACGGCCTGCTGCAGCACGGTGCAGGCGACGGCCTCATGGTCGCGTGGCAGCCGGGCGGTATCGGCCTCGCCGGCGAGCAGATCGACATCGGCGACGATCAGCTGACCGGTGGGCCGCTCAACCGCGCCGTGGACAGGCGCTCGGGCCAATGCTGCGAGGCGCTCCAGCGGCCGGGCATCCGACCCGGCGCGCCGGCATCGGGCTGATCCACGAGGCCGTGCCCTTCGACGACTCCGAGTCCACCGTGAGCAACCGCGCCGAGCAACTGGCCGCACTTCCTGGTTCCCAACTGGCCGCCAGGAAGCTGATCGTCAACCAGGCCTACGAGAACATGGGCCTTGCCAGCACGCAGACGCTCGGGCCGATCCTTGACGGCCTGATGCGCAATACCCCCGAGGTCCTTCGCTTCATCGAGGGCGCTGCCGACGAGGGGGTCGGCGCATTCGTCGCCGATCGAGATGCCCCATTCGGCGACTACGGCGTGGCGAACCCGGCCGACGAGCCCGACCCCGCCCACGTCATCCATCCCTGGCGAACTCAGCCCCGCGTTGCATCTGCGCGATTGCCCTGCCCCAGCCCGTCCTGTCGCTTCCGAGGAGATCCGGATGCCGCTGCCTCCTGACGTCGTGGCCAACGGAGCCTCGACGCCGCGAAGTCTCACAGAGATCGGGACGCCCTCGAAACTCCCGCATGGAGGTGGAGGCGATTCGAGATGCATGAGGCTTGCCGGCGAGAATCGACGCATGAGCCGCCCAGATCGCCCCTCAGCGAAGTGATCTGGGCGAGCGGCGCCTACACGCTGCGCAGAACTTGGCCTCGACATTTCACGTGCCGCTGCAGATCGGCTTGTTGATCTTGTTCGTTTATGGACCCGATGGTGGGCGTGATCGAGCGCCTATGCCCCGCAACGGAAATGGCGCGCCCGGAGGGATTCGAACCCCCAACCGACCGGGTAGAAACCGGTTGCTCTATCCGTTGAGCTACGGGCGCAGGGTGGCGACACGCGGCGTGGTCTTGGCCCTCCGGGGCGAGTCCCAGCGGCCCGGCCGCACCAGTGTCAGTGTGCCAGACCACCTCTCGGCAGTGGCTGAGAAGGAGGGCGCCCGGGCCGAGGCGGCGATGCTGCCACCAGCGGGCGAGTATGCCGCAGTTGTTGAGCGCGAACGCTGACGACGGCGCGGCTCGGAGGTGGCGGTGGCCATCCATACCTCAAGATGCGCAGGGCCGCGCGGGAATGCGACGCGCGCGCTGCAGGGCCAGTGCGGCGGACGCGGTCCGAATCGCCATCGCCGTGGTGGTGCCGAGGCGTCTCCTGCTGCCGAGGGCCCGCGCGCGGGATGATGGGGCTGGCCTACCGATGCCAGGGCGCTGACCCAGCGGCCACTCCTCAGCGCCAGGCTGGTCGACTCCTTCCCCCGGGGCGGCATCGTCATCGGTGCCGCAGCACTATCGCCCGCGACCAGTCCGGGCCCTGCTGCGGGACGCATCAACAGCCGGAGGCGGCGGCGTAGCCTGAGTCCATGCCCGCAGCCATTCCCGTCGCGCCGGGCATCTGGCGCGTCCCGACCGCGCCCATGGACCTGGTGAACTCCTATCTGCTCCGCAACGACGACGACTCGCTGGCGCTGGTCGACACCGGCGTCAAGGGAGCGCCGAAGCGGATCATCGCCGCGATCGAGGAGATCGGAGCTTCGGTGCAGGACGTGACCACCATCGTGCTGACCCACGCGCACTCCGACCACGCCGGCGGCGCCCGTGAGATGGCCTCCGCTGTCGGGCGCGGTACGACGGTCCACGAGGACGACGCCGAGTTCGTGCGCACCGGAGCGGGTACGCCGCTGGACCCTTCGACCCTTCTGGGCCGCCTGCTCAAGCGCACCCCCGCCAGCGACCCGGCCCCGGTCGAGCGGACGCTGAGCGATGGGGAGGTGCTGCCCATCGCCGGCGGGCTGCGGGTGCTGCACACCCCGGGCCATTCGCCCGGGCACGTGTCGCTGCTGCACCCCGAGACCGGCACGCTCATTACCGGTGATGCGATCTGGAACATGTGGTCGCGCCGCAGCTGGCCGGTGCTCACTTTCTGCACCAGCGCGCCGATGACGGAGCAGACCGCGCACCGCCTGGCGGAGGTCGAGTACGCAACCGCGGCCTTCACCCATGGTCCGCATATCGCCGACCAAGGCCGCACCGCTGTGCGGGAGTTCCTGCGCAAGCCGCGGCGGTTTCCCGGCCTGTGGTGAAGACGCTGCATCCACAGTCCGGCGTCGGGTCCGGGTCTGGCCGCGCGGGCGGCGGGCATGGTGGGGCCACCTGACGAGGAGGTCCTCATGCATGAGGTTGTGGTCACCGTGGTCGGCAACGTGGTCGCCGACCCGAGAAGTTCGCAGACGCGCAACGGTGTGCCGTACACGACGTTCCGCGTTGCCAGCACGTCCCGTCGCTACGACCGGCAGGCCGGCGCGCTGGTGAAGGGCGACAGCCTGTTCCTGGACGTGCGGTGCTGGCAGGGCGCGGCCCGCAACGCGGCGGCGACGCTCGCCAAGGGCTCGCCGGTGATCGTGCAGGGCCGGCTGCGCACCCGCACCTACGTCGTCGACAGCCCATCGGGGCCATCGAGGCGCTCGGCGAACGAACTCGAGGCGACTGCGCTGGGCCTGGACCTGGCCCGGCTCCCCGCGGCCGGTTCGCATCCGGACGGCATGCTGCCGCAGGCCGAGAGCGGAACCCCCGGTGTCGCGGCTTGAACCACGGGCCGTTGATCGTCGCGCGTGGCGGTCCTCCCAGCACGGGTACCCTTGGGACTCGTGGCCGAATACATCTACACGTTGCGCAAAGCCCGGAAAGCCCACGGCGACAAGGTCGTCCTCGATGACGTGACCCTGGCGTTCCTGCCCGGGGCGAAGATCGGCGTCGTCGGCCCCAACGGGGCGGGCAAGTCGAGTCTGCTGAAGCTCATGGCGGGCCTCGACCACCCCTCCAACGGCGATGCCACCCTCGCCCCGGGCGCCACGGTCGGCATCCTGCTGCAGGAGCCGGAGCTCGATCCCGACAAGACCGTCCTGGAGAACGTCGAGGAGGGCGTGGCCGGGATCAAGGCCAAGGTGGACCGGTTCAACGAGATCTCCGCGCTCATGGCCGAGCCGGACGCCGACTTCGACGCGCTCATGGCCGAGATGGGCGTGCTGCAGGAGGAGATCGACCACAAGAACGCCTGGGATCTGGACTCCCAACTCGAGCAGGCCATGGACGCCCTGCGCTGCCCGCCCTCCGACGCCGACGTGACGGTCCTGTCGGGCGGCGAGCGCCGCCGGGTCGCGCTGTGCAAGCTGCTGCTGCAGCAGCCGGACCTGCTGCTGCTCGACGAGCCCACGAACCATCTGGACGCCGAGAGCGTGCTGTGGCTGGAGCAGCACCTGGAGAAGTACCCGGGCACCGTCGTGGGGATCACCCACGACCGGTACTTCCTGGACAACGTGGCCGAATGGATCCTTGAGCTCGACCGCGGCCGCGCCTACCCCTACGAGGGCAACTACTCCACCTACCTGGAGAAGAAGCAGGCACGGCTGAAGGTGGAGGGCGCCAAGGACGCCAAGATGAAGAGGCGGCTCGCGGACGAGTTGCAGTGGGTGCGGTCCAACGCCAAGGCCCGCCAGACCAAGAGCCGCGCCCGCCTGGACCGCTACGACGAGATGGCGCGCGAGGCGGAGAAGACCCGCAAGCTGGACTTTGAGGAGATCCAGATCCCGCCCGGCCCCCGCCTGGGCAACCTGGTCGTCGATGCCACCCACCTGACGAAGGCGTTCGACGACCGGATCCTCATCGATGACCTGTCCTTCACCCTGCCGCGCAACGGCATCGTCGGCGTTATCGGCCCGAACGGGGTGGGCAAGACGACGCTGTTCCGGATGATCGTGGCCGCGGCTGCCGGCGGCAGCGACGACAAGGCGGAACTGCCGACCTCCGGCGATATCAAGGTGGGGGAGACGGTGGTGCTGTCGTATGTGGACCAGTCCCGCGCCGGCCTGGATCCGACCAAGAGCGTGTGGGAGATCGTCTCCGACGGCCTGGACTGGATCAAGGTGGGCAAGGTGGAGATGCCGTCGCGCGCCTACATCGGCGCCTTCGGGTTCAAGGGCCCCGACCAGCAGAAGCCGGCGAAGGTGCTGTCCGGCGGCGAGCGCAACCGGCTGAACCTGGCCCTCACGTTGAAGATGGGCGGCAATCTGCTGCTGCTGGACGAGCCGACCAACGACCTCGATGTGGAGACCCTGGGCAGCCTGGAGAACGCGCTGCTCGATTTCCCCGGCTGCGCCGTGATCACGTCCCACGACCGGTGGTTCCTGGACCGCGTGGCCACGCACATCCTCGCCTATGAGGGCGACTCGCAGTGGTTCTGGTTCGAGGGCAACTTCGACTCCTACGAGAAGAACAAGGTCGAGCGGCTCGGCGTGGAGGCCGCGCGGCCCCATCGCGCCACCTACCGCAAGCTCACGCGCGGATGAGCAGCCGCGAGCCGGTCGTTCCGGCCTATACGCACACGGCGAGCATCGGCCTGCGCTGGGGCGACATGGACAGCCTCGGCCACATCAACAACGTCACGTTCCTGCAGTTGCTCGAAGAAGCCCGGGTGCAGTTCTTCCACGAACTGCGCCCCCGCGGGGACTACAGCGTCGGCTTCCTCGCCGCTCGGCACGAGATCGACTACCTGCGCCCCCTGCAGTACTCGATGCAACCGGTCACCGTCCGCATCTGGGTGGAACGGATCGGCAGGTCATCCTTCACGCTCGGCAACGTCATCGTCGATCCCGATGGGCAGATCGTGGCCGCCGCCCGCACCGTGGTCGTCGCGATCGACCCGGCCGCCGGGACCTCGGTTGCGTTGCCGGCCGAGATGCGTGCCCGGCTCCGGGCCTATCTCGCGGCCTAGGAGTCCAGCTGCTCCACGACCGCCGCGAGGTGCACCGTCTCGGCAGTCGGACCGGTCAGCCACACCAGGAGCCGACCCTGGTCGCTGGCGGTGAGCAGGCGGACGGTGGCCGGCAGGAACACCGGCTTGCGGAAGCCCGCCGTGACCCGGTACGGCGGCGGGTACGGCAGCCCCGCCACGGCCAGGGAGTTCGCCAAGGTCCACATCCCGTGGGCGATGGCCCGCTTGAAGCCGAACGCGCGGGCGGTCAGCGCATGCAGGTGGATCGGATTGCGATCGCCGGAGACCGATCCGTAGCGGCGGCCGATGTCCCCGGCGATCCGCGCCTCGCGCGCATAGGCCTCGGCCGTGGGCACCGGGAAGGACAGCGGTGGCCGTTGCGTCTCGTCGCGGCCTTCGGCGATGGTCGAACCCCGGCTGAGATAGGTGCTGGCTTCCTCCCACAGCACCTCATCGCCGTGCCGAGCCTCGGTCACCAGGTCGACTTCGGCGCCGCGGCGGTGCGGGAACGGCCCGCGGGCATACACGCGGATCGTGAGCGCCTCATCGGCGGGCACCTCGCGGTGGACCGTGATGGTGTTGCTGACGTGGACCATTCCAAGCGCCGGCAGCGGGAAGGACCGACTCGTCATCAGCTGCAGCGCCATCGGAAACCCCAGGACATGCGGGTAGGTGACGGGAAGGTAGTCGGTGGTCCGGAATCCGCAGACGGTGTTGTAGTCGGCCAGTTCGGCGCGGTCCGGGACGACGACCTGCTCGAGCACCTCGTCGGGGATCTCCGAGCCACCGCCCCACACCGACCCCGGCAGGACCGACCCCGCCGCAGCCCTCGCATAGAGCTCTGCGGTCGGGGCCGGCCGCTTGATCCGGGTGATTCGGGTCATGCCGGCATTCTGCCGCCCGTCGCACTGCTGTCGCGACGCAGGACGGCGACCGGGGCTGGCGCCAGGTCCGCCGCGGCAATGCCCAGCGGGTCGCTGTCCCACTCCTGCCAGGTCAGGTCCGGCGCCAGCCGCAGCACTCGCGCGCCGACCGGTTCGATGACGGCCAGCGACAGCCATTCGCCGGTCACCAGGCGCGCGACCTCCGGATGCGCCAGCAGCACCTGCTGCACCGCCTCGGAGGAGGCGTAGATGACCGCCTGCAGGCGCATTGGCTCGTGCCCGATCGTGGCCGGTCCAGCGGCCGGATCGGTGTCGAGCAGCCCCTGCCACGGCAGGCCGACCCGCAGGTCGCCGTGGGCGCCGGACAGCACCGCGAAGTCCGAGACCGCGTTGTGCGTGGTCTTGTCCCCGGCCCCGAAGCGCTCCGGGTCCACGGTGCTGGCGTAGTACTGGCTGTTGATCCAGTGGGCGACCACCATCGGGGCGGTCAGGATCGTCGCCAGCACCGAGCCGTCGCCATCGAGTTCGGGGTCGTAGGAGTGCAGGAACGCCCTGCCCCGCAGGTTCAGCCCGCGCGTCATCCAGCGCGGCCCGGCCACGAAGAGCGCGTTGCCGGCCAGGCCCCATTCCGGCGTCGCCTCCGCCCAGTCCGAGGCGCGCCGCGCCACGTCCGCCAGGGCGGCGTCGGCGCGACCCCCGGGCAGCGTGGCGACCCGTTCGCTCGCTGCGGCCTCTTGCGCCGCCGCGGCGACCGATCCGAAGGCAGCCACCGCCGCGGCCGCACCGGGCGGCACGTCCGCCTCGTCGATGACCAGCGCATCCGTGGTGGTCTGGTGCACCGCGGGCACGGCCATCAACTGCGTCGCGAGGATCACGCCGCGCTCGGCCAGGCCGGCCCGCACCTGCGGCCGGTTGAGCAGCTCGGCCATGACGCGGGCGTTGATGGCGCCGCTGTTGCCCCCGCACGCGCCGCACTGGTACGCGGCGGCGAAGGCGTTGTTCTCCATGGTCGACCCGTGACCGGCCACGACCAGCAGCGAGCCGTGCATCTCGTGCTGTCCGATGGCATGCAGGAAGCCGTGGGCCGCGTCGATCTGCTGCCCGAGGTCCATCGCCGCGTCGATGGCCAGCTCGCCCCGCAGCCCGGTCGTGGCCGGGCCCCGCCACCAGTCCCGCACGCGCCGCCAGGTCCGCGGCGCCAGCGTCTGGGCCGCGGCCAGCGGAACGGTCACCGGCGCCGCGGCCTCGGCCACCGCGAACGGGGTGCCGGTGGCGCTGGTCGCGGACAGCGCACCGGCGCCCAGCAGTCGGGCGGTCGCGTGGCGTCCCGGCAGGTCGTGCAGGCGCTCGGACAGCTCGGCGCTGGGAGCGATCAGCACCGGGCACTGATCCGAGGCGGCGCCGGCGCTGGGTCGATGCCGCAGCGGCAGACCGAAGAATCCGGCGAAGCCGTAGGTGGCCACGGCCGGATCGGCCTCCAGGTGCCGGCGCAGCCGCTCCGAGCGCACATCGATGCACATGGCCACATGCACCTGCGGGGAGACCGTGTGCTCCGGGCCGGCCGCGGTCCGGGTCTGGATGCGGTCCAGGAGCCGGTTGCGGTAGCGCTGCTCGTAGGCGGCCTGCCAGATGGCATCGCCGGCGGGCCCGGCTGTCGCGCAGGCGAGGCGGGCGACGCCGTGGAGCTCGCCGGGCGCCATGGCCAGCACCTCGTCGCGATCCCGACCCATCCGGTGCAGCACCGATGCGGTGGCCGAGATGACGGACTGGGAGGCCGCGGCGGTCGGGGCGTCCGGCTGAGGCGCCTGGGGCCCGGCGACCGCGCGCGCCAGGAGGACGTCGTAGGCCGCGCGGATCGCCAGCAGGTCCGGCCGCAGATCCGCACCCCCGGACTCCGCGCGCCAGGCCAGATGCGAGGACCACCCGGGGTTGCGGGCCAGGAGCCGTCCCAGGTAGCCGATGTGCTCGGTTGCCGGAACATCGCTCAGCAGCACCGACAAGGCGGCAACCGGTGCTGCCGGCAGTGCCTGCACGGCCGATCCGAACCCGGGCACGCCGAGGCGGCCATCCATGCCGGGGGTAGAGACGCGGGCCGCCCACGCGCGCCACAACTGCCCGGGCGCCTCGGCCCCGGTGTCGCCGACGAGCAGGTCCAGCAGCCAGGTGGCGGCATGACCGTCGGCGATCTCGGTGAGACTGGTGCCGTTGAGGTGGCTGCCGGCGTCCCAGCGCTCGGTCAGGGTCCGAACCGTGGCGGCGCCCGCCGCGGCAGCGTTGAGCGACCCCAGTGCGTCCTGGGGGAGGTGCCGCAACTGCCCGGCCACGGCGGAGCGCAGCAGCGCTGGTGCCTGCCCCGCCTCATCGACGGCGAGCAGCGCATCGACGACCAGGTCCGCCTCGTACTCGCCCGCCACCCCGCCGACCGCTGCGGCGGCGGCACGCAGGTCCGCCTCGGTGATCCGGCCCGCCGCCAGCGCCTGCCGGAAGTGCTGCCGGTCCGGCATGGTGCGGGCACCCCAGGTCTGCGCCGCGATCCGGCCCGCGTCGCGCACATGGAGGTCCTGCAGGCCGGCCAGGGGATTCGCGGCGACCACGCTGTGCAGCGGCCATCCGGGACCCACCACCGGCAGGGCGACGGCGACGGCGGCGTCGGCCATGCCGGCCGGTTCGCCGTCCGGCAACGACGGGCGATCGGACAGCCAGCGGGCCGGGACGGTGTCCCCGGGACGCAGCGACGCCGCGCCGATGCGGGCGCGCACCCGCGGCAGACGCCCCTGGTCGAGCAGGCGCGGCATCCCGATGGCGACCAGCACGGCGAGGCCCAGCAGGCCGAACCATGCCGCCAGCGCGATGTTCGACCAGACCTCGGCCGCTCCCGCCAGTCCCGGCAGGCCGGTCTGCCAGACATCGAGCACCGCCAAGTAGGCGGCCTGCAGCGCAGCCAGGCCGACCAGGGCGATCACCACTGCCGACCGCGACACGATGCCGGCGAGCTGGCCGGGGCGAAGGACTGCGATGGCCGCGACGACGGTTGCTGTGGCGGCCGCCGCCACCGGCAGCAGGTCTGCCAGCGGCACGTCCGACCACACGCTCAGACCGAGCGCGGTGCCGGCGCCAGCCGTGGCGGCGGCGACCGCCAGCTTCCACGGGCGGGCGGGAGCGGCGGAGACGTCCATCGCCTCCCGCGACCGGGTGATGGCGCCCCCGGCCCGGAGGAACAGGTACGCCTTGTAGCTGCCGTGCCCGATGACGTGCAGCAGGCCGGCTGCGGGCAGCCCGATGCCGACCTGGATGGCCAGGTAGCCCATCTGGGCGCTGGTCGAGGCGGCGAGCCGGCCCTTCAGGTCCGCCCGGTACCGGCCGGCGATGGTGAGTCCGACCGCGGTCGCGGCGCCGACCAGAATGAGGCTGGCGCGCGCCAACGCCGAGGCGGCGAAGATCGGCCAGGCCAGCGCCCCGATGAGGCCCACGGCGTTGACCACACCGGCGTGCAGCAGGGCGGAGACCGGACTAGGCGCCTCAGCGGTTTCGAACAGCCACCGGTGCGCGGGGAACAGCGCCGAGCGGATGACGGCGGCGCCCACCAGCAGCAGCGCGAGCAGCGTGACCCCGCCGGCCGGTGCCGATGCCACCGAGTCGGCAAGGTCGGCACGGTCGAGGCTGGGCAGCGTCACGGCCGCGACAGCCAGCGCCGTCCACAGCAGCGCGTCGGAGCGCAGCAGGTTGCGCCGCACGTAGCCGGCTGCCCGCTGGGCCGAGGCAGTGCCCCGGTGCCCGACGAGCGCCGCGATGGCCAGCCCGCTGATCGTCCATCCCAGTGCCACCAGCGGCAGGCTGGCACCGGTCACCAGCAGCGCCAGCGACGCGGTTGCGGTGCTGTGCAGCGCCGCGAACCTGGGCAGCCGCGCTTGGCCGCGCAGATTGCGGCGGGCGTACTCCGCCGTGATGAGGGCGAGTCCGGCGATGAAGGTCAGCAGGATCGCCGACACCGCGTCGAAGGACAGCCCGATGGTGGCGGAGGTGCCCAGCAGGTCGGCCTGGAGCCAGGTCCACCTCCAGGGCTGCAGGAACGCGGCCGAGGTGAGCGAGCCGACGCCGACGACGAGCAGGACCGCGGCAAGAGCGACAGGTAGGCGCAGAAGCATGAAGCCAGAATACTGCACTGCACTTCATGTATTGCAACTCATGTGCAGTGTGTCGTGAATCACGTCCTGCCGAGCCACCCCGGTGGCGCGACATTGACCATCGCGTGCGCCGCGGACTCCAGGTACCGCCACATCTGGTCGTCGAGATCGGCCGGGAGTTGCCGGGCGTCCAGTGCCTGGCGCATGTGGGCCAGCCATCGGTCGCGGGCATCCTCATCGACGGGGAACGGGGCGTGCCGCATCCGCAGCCGGGGATGGCCCCGCTCTTCGCTGTAGGTGCCCGGCCCGCCCCAGTACTGCATGAGGAACAGTCGCAGCCGCCGTTCGGCCGGGCCGAGGTCCGCTTCCGGATACATCGGCCGCAGCACCGGGTCCTCGGCGACGCCGCGGTAGAAATCGGCCACGAGCGCGGTGAAGAAATCCTCACCGCCGAAGTCCTGGTAGGGCGTGGTCGGCATGGCTCGATTGTCGCAGGCAGCGGCGATGATCCCGCGGATGCCCGCGGCTACCCCGCCAGTGCGGCGACGCTACTGCGGATGCCCAGGGCTATCCCACCAGCCCGGCGACGCGACCGCGGATGCCCGCGGCTATCCCGCCAGCGCCTCCTCCGGCAGCGGCCCGGTCGCGGCCAACTGCTCGGCGTGTGCCGCCAGGCCTCGGATCATCGGCGGGAAGACGAAGGCGTGGAACGGATACACCGACCACCAGTAGGCGTGGCCGAACAGCCCCTTGGGGTGGAACAGCGCCCGCTGCTTCAGCAGTGTCCCCTCGGGAACCTCCTCCAGCGTGAACTCCAGCCACGCCCGGCCGGGCAGTTTCATCTCCGCGCGCAGGCGCAGCAGATGCGGCGGCAGGCGCTCCTCCACGCGCCAGAAGTCCAGGGCGTCGCCCACCCGCAACAGATGCGGGTCGCGCCGGCCGCGGCGCAGCCCCACGCCGCCCACCGCTCGATCCATGACACCGCGGATGCGCCACATCCACATGCCGGAGTACCAGCCGTGCTCGCCGCCGATCCCCTCAATGACCCGCCATGACAGCTGCACCGGTGCATGCGCGACGATCTCGCGGACATCGGAGTACAGCGTGCCGCCGGACCAGGACGGATCGCTGGGCAGCGGATCGCTCGGAGCGCCGGCGACCGAGGCGCTCGACCACCGGGTGGGGACGTCGGCGTCTCGGATCTTCGCCAGTGCGTAGGAGACCGCCGTGGGGAAGTCGAGCAGGCCGTCCACCGGATCCTCGATGTAGTCGGCGATGTCGTGATCGCGGCAGACCACCTCGTAGGCGAGCGAATCCACCAGCGGCCGCGCGATCGAGTTCGGCACCGGGGTGACCAGGCCCACCCAGTGGCTGCTGAGGCCCGGGGTGAGGACGTTGATGGGGTAGATGCGCCGCTTGGGCAGGCCCGCCACCTTCGCGTAGCCGTCCATCATCGAGCGGTAGGTCATGACGTCCGGGCCGCCGATGTCGAAGGACCGGTTGACTTCCGGCGGCAGATCGGTGGCGAAGACCAGGTAATGCAGCACGTCTCGGACAGCGATCGGCTGGGTGCGGGTGTTCACCCAGCGGGGCGTCACCATCACCGGGAGCCGCTCGGTGAGGTTGCGCATCATCTCGAAACTGGCCGACCCGGAGCCCAGGATGACGGCCGCGCGCAGCTCGGCGGTGGGGGCGCCGGAGTCCCGCAGGATCTGGCCGACCTCGGCCCGGCTGCGCAGATGCGGCGAGAGCCGATGGGCCGGCAGCGGCGGCATCATGCCGCCGAGGTAGATGATCCGCTGCACGCCCTGGGTCCTGGCTGCGTCGGCGAACACTTCGGCGATGCGGCGCTCGGTCGCTTCGAAGTCGGGGCCGGTGTTCAACGAGTGCAGCAGGTAGTAGGCGATGTCGACATCGGCCAGGGCCGACCGCACCGCTTCAGCATCCTCGGCGTCTCCCTCCGCGACTTCGACGCGGTCGAACCAGGACCGGTCGCGCAGCCGCTCAGGGTGTCGCGCGAGCACCCGGACCCGGAACCCCGCGTCCAGCAGTTCGGGCACCAGCCGTCCCCCGATGTAGCCGGTGGCACCGGTGACCAGGCATCGCCTGCCGCGGCCCTCGGGCAGTCGCGGCAGGACACCGCCGAGGCCGGCGCCAACGCCGTCGCTGGGAGAGGGCAGATCGGACCGCTGGGCAGATGCCATGGCATCAGTCTCGCCGAGGCACCAGCGCTTCGCGAATGCAGGCGTTGATTGGCGATAGCCTGGGGCCGTGTCGAACCAGTCGCGGGACAAGTCCGGCCACCCGACGCCAACCGCGTCGGGCGGCGACATCGGCCGCACGCTGAAGACTGCTGGCTACGTGACCCTGGCGGTCATCCTCACCATCTTCTTGTTGCGCAACTCCCAGTCGGTGGAGGTCGACTTCGTGTTCGCCTCCCTGGAGGTGCCGCTGTTCCTGGTGCTGCTGGCCACTCTGATCCTCGGGGCGGTCCTCGCGCTGGGGGCCTCCGGACTGCGCCGTCGGCGCCGGCGCAAGGTGCAGTCCGGCAAGACGGGCGGCAAGGCCGAACGGCCCGAGGCGGCGCCGACCCCGCAGCAGCCCCCGGGGGATCCCGCCCCGTGACGGCTCTGCACGATCTGACGGCGCTGCAGCAGGCCGCGGCGATCCGCAGTGGCGAGATCAGCTCGGTCGAACTGGCCGAGCACTATCTGGCGCGCAGCGAAGCGCTGGGGGACACGGTCGGCGCGTTCATCAGCATCACCGCCGATCTGGCGCTGGAGCAGGCGCGCGCGGCCGACCGGGCAGTGCGCCGCGGAGAGCCGCTGGGCCCCCTGCACGGGGTGGTTGCGCCGATCAAGGACTTGAACGCCATGGCGGGGGTACGGATTCGCTTCGGGTCTCGGGTGCTGGACGTCGTGCCGGAGGTCGATGACAACGTCGTGGCGCGGTTGCGCGCCGGCGGCCTGGTCTGCACCGGCACCACCAACACCCCGGAGTTCGGCTCACCCTGCTACACCGAGAACCGGATCGCACCGCCCGCCCGCACGCCGTGGGACCTCACCCGCTCCGCCGGCGGCAGCAGTGGCGGGGCTGCGGCCGCGGTGGCTACCGGGCTTGCCTCGCTGGCGCTCGGCTCCGACGGCGGCGGCTCGATCCGGATTCCCGCCAGCGCCACCGGCCTGGTCGGGATCAAGCCGTCCCGCGGCCGGGTGAGCAACGGACCGTTCGGCGACTCGGTGGGTGATCTCGCCGTGCAGGGCCCCCTGGCGCGCACCGTGGCGGATGCCGCCGCCATGCTCGACGTGCTCGCCGGCAGCGCCATCGACGACCCGTTCCAGGCCCGCTGCCCGCAGCGCGCCGGCACGTTCCTGGACGCGGTCAGCGCGCCGCCCGGGCGATTGCGCATCGGCCGGTACCGCGATCCCGTCATCGCCCAGACCGATCTCGATGAGGCCGTGATCGCGGCGTATGAGGAGGCCAGCGCGGTGCTTGCCGAGCTCGGCCACGAGATCATCGAGGTGGACCGGCCATTCACGCCGGACGTGGTGCCGGAGTTCGAAGCGGTGTGGAGCGTCCTGTCGCTGCTCGCCCCGGTCGATCCGGAGCGCGAGCACGAGCTGATGCCCCTGACCCGATGGCTGCGGGAGTGGGGCGCCCGCGTCAGCGGCCGGGACGTGGCGTTTGCCGTCACGCGCATGCGCGGCCTCAGCCGGGCCGCCATCCAGCAGACCGCTCACCTGGACGCCGTCCTGTCGCCGACCCTGGCGAAGTTGCCGGCGCTGGTTGGCGGGCTGCGCAACGACGACGACCCGGCGGCGGACTTCGCCGCCCAGAAGGCATTCACCCCGTTCACCAGCCCGTACAACATCTCCGGACAGCCCGCGATGAGCGTCCCACTGCACTGGACCGCGGACGGATTGCCGGTAGGTGTGCAAGTCATCGGGCGTCCCTGGGATGAATCCACCATGATTTCGATAGCCGCCCAACTCGAGCAGGCGCGGCCGTGGCAGCAGCGGAGGCATGCACTGTGGTGAAGGTGATGGGACCAGAGGTCTCGAGCGAACTGGCAGAACTGGCCGAGGCGTTCGGCGTCGCGACGCAGTACTGGGACCAATCCGGGGAACTGGTCAAGGTGTCCGCCGACACCGTCCGCGCGGTGCTGACGGCGCTCGGCGTGCAGTCCGACACCGAGGCGGACGTCGCGGCTGCACTGCAGGAGAACCGATTGAAGCACTGGCGCCAAATGCTGCCGCCGGTATTCGTCACCGTGGCCGGGCAGTGGCGCGACTGCTGGGTGCACGTCCCCCACGGCGAGGGCGTGCGGGTCTGGATCGATCTGGAGGAGGGTGGCAGTCGCCACGACATCCACCAGGTAGACCGCTACGTCGCACCCCAGATGCTGGATGGGGAACTGGTCGGGGAAGCGACCATCTCCATCCCAGGGGACCTGCCGCTCGGCTGGCACACGCTGCGCGCAGAATCCGGCGACCTGGGGGCCGAGTGCCCACTGGTGGTCACCCCGGCCAGCCTGGACGCCCCCACCCTGCACGGTGGCCGCTTCTGGGGCTTCATGACCCAGGTCTACTCCATGCGGTCGCGGCGCTCGTGGGGCATCGGCGACATCATCGACCTGCAGGACCTCGCCACCTGGAGCGCCGGCCTCGGCGCGGACCACGTGCTGGTGAATCCGCTGCACGCCGCGTCGCCGGTGCCGCCCATGGAGCCCTCGCCGTACCTACCGGTGACCAAGCGCTTCGCCAACCCGCTGTATCTGCGCATCGAGGCCGTCCCGGAGTACGACTACATCGATGAGGACGCGCGAGCCGCGATCGATGGGCTAGCCACGCCGCTGCGACCCATGAACACCTCGGCCGAACTGCTCGACCGGGACATCGTCTGGGCGGCGAAACTGCGGGCGCTGGAGATCCTCTACCAGGTGCCGCGCAGCCCCGGCCGCCAAGCCAGCCTGGATGCGTACTGCCGGTTGGAGGGCCCCGGCCTCGTGGACTGGGGCGTGTGGTGCGTGCTGAGCGAGGAGTTCGGCGACGACTGGCACGAGTGGCCCGAGGAATACCGGGATCCGGGTTCCGCGGCCGTGACACAGTTCCGCGACGCGCACGATGATCGCGTCGGCTTCTACATGTGGCAGCAGTGGCTGGTCGATGAGCAGCTCGATGGCGCGCAGGCGGCATCCGCGCGCGCCGGAATGCGCGCCGGACTGGTGCACGACCTGGCGGTCGGTGTGCACGGCGCTGGCGCCGACTCCTGGGCGCTGCAGTCGGTGATGGCACAGGGTGTCACCGTTGGTGCGCCGCCCGACATGTACAACCAAATGGGGCAGGACTGGTCGCAGCCGCCGTGGCGGCCGGATGCCCTGGCCGAGGCGGGGTTCCTGCCGTACCGCGACATGCTGCGCACGATCCTGCGGCATGCCGGGGGCATCCGGGTGGACCACGTGCTGGGGTTGTTCCGGCTGTGGTGGGTCCCGGAGGGGATGAAGCCCTTCCACGGCACCTACGTGCGCTTCGATCATGAGGCACTCGTCGGGATCCTGGTGCTCGAGGCGCAGCGAGCCGGTGCGTTCGTGGTCGGTGAGGATCTCGGCACGGTTGAGGACTGGATCCAGGACTACCTGTTGCAGCGCGGGGTGATGGGCACCTCGATCCTGTGGTTCGAGCGGCACCCCAACGGCGACATTCGCCGGCCCCATGAATGGCGCCAGCACGTCCTGGCCAGCGTCACCGTCCACGATCTGCCGCCCACCTCGGGCTACCTCGCCGGGGAGCATGTGCGCATCCGCGGCGAGCTCGGCCTGCTGACGCGCTCGGAGGACGAGGAGCGGGCAGCGCTGCAGGACGAGTTGGGCATGTGGCGCGACCGGCTGCGCGAGTACGGCATGCTGGCCGCCGACGACGACTCCGAGCACGGTCTGCTGATCGCCCTGCACCGCTACCTGGGCGTCTCCCCGGCGGTGATGCTGGGGCTGTCGCTGCCGGATGCGGTGGGGGACCGGCGCGCCCAGAACCAGCCCGGCACGGACAAGGAGTACCCGAACTGGCGGGTGCCGCTGTGCGATGCCGACGGCAAGGCGGTCCTGCTGGAGGATCTCCCCAGCGTCCCGCTGGTGCAGCAGCTCGTGGACGCGATCACGCTGCGGTAGCGCATTCGCTCCTCCTTTTGCCTGGCTGTTGATCCTTCGGGCGAGGTGGCGCGCACCTGGTCCGGACGGCGGATCACTGGGCCTGGCCGAGAGGCCGGGCTTGGTGTCGGGCTTGAGGTCGGGCTTTGGGTCGGGCTTGGGGTCGGGCTTGGGTCGGGCTTGGCGTTGGTTGGAACGGTCCGGTGCCCTTCGCGATGCGGCCGACGCCGCTGATGTCGTGAGCCGTGCCGTCGCCGTTCCCGTTGTCGGGCGTCCAGGGCATAGGCAGGCTGCGCCGAGTCTTCTTTCTCCCGGCCGCAGTAGTGCCTCATGGAGGAGTTCCCGCGAAACCGGCTCTTCGCGTTCGAGGGTCTTCTGCCTCGGGCGGTGGCCGGGGCTCGGCGACGTTCCCGGGGATGCGGGGCCGCGCGGCCCTTGTGGGCGCGGCGGAACTGCGGTTCCCGCGGCTGTCGGTGCTCCGTGCGGGGGCTCGCAGCGCCTCCGGGGCTGCTTCTGTGCACCCGTGGCGGGGGTTTGCACCCGTGGGCGGTGGCTCTGCGCGCCTGCTGGGCGGGAACTGTGCACCCGGCGTGGGGGTTTGCACCCGGGGCGGTGGCCCTGGGGCCGATCCGGCCGGTTCCGCCCCCACTTCGGGTGCAAACCCCCGAACCGGGTGCAGCCCTGCCCCGCATACCGGACGTTCCGCCCCCGCGGCGGGTGCAAACCCCCGAACCGGGTGCAGCCCAGCCCAGCCCGGCACGCCAGACGCCACGCTCCTGCGCCGAGTGCCGACGCCCCCTGTCGCAGCCGGCCGAGGCCGCCCCGCAGCCGGACCCGCCGGAAACCGGGGACGCGAGCCGAGTCCATCAGGCCGGCTCGCGCCATCCGCCGAACCGGCAAGCCCACCACACTCCCGATCAGAGACGAGTCGCGAACCAGGGGGCAAGGGGCCTTGGTGCGGATGCCTGAGCGGACGTCGGGCAGCTCGGTGGGCAGGCCGGTCAGGCAGCGCTGCTCGGTGTCCCGCCGGGCGAGCCGGGGCAGGAGGGCTGGGGTGTCAGCGATCTGCCGGGCGATGGCGGCGAGGAGGCGCTCCAGCGGGGCCGCGGGCCGGGCGTAGCGCCGGGCGGGGCGGCCGTCGCGGCCAGGCCTTCGCGTACTTCGTCGTGATCTCCGCCCGAGACGCCATCGACAACTCGGTTCCCTTGCCCCACCGTCACGGTTTCGCGGGCACTCCTGCGTGAGGCACCGAGCGTGTTTCGCGGGCACTCTTCGTGAGTCTCGTCGCCCACTTGTGCAACGCATCGAACATATGTACTATTAGTCGTGGCAGCCCAGGGCGGCAGGAGACCCGCCCCTCGACACTGCGATGCGAGGCCCAGGTGCGGCTGCCCGGGGGAACCGGGGGCTCGCATGTCGGTCGTTGCGCCATCGCTGTCGACGCCAGTCGCGGCGTTGTCCGATGCGCTGGAGCGGCTGCGTGGCCAGACCCTGGATCACCCGCTCGGGGAGGATGTCGCCGAGTTGGCCCAAAGCGTGGCCGGGCTGCAGATCGAGCTTGCTCGTCGCATGGCGGCCTGGCAGGCATCCGATGCCACCGCCGACCCGATCAGTGCCTGTACCGAGGCCGGGATACCGCCGCGGACCGCTCGGCTGTGGCGCCGAGCCGCGCAGTTTGCGCAAGCCCATCCGACCCTGCACCAGGAGTGGCTCCTGGGCCGGCTGACCGCCGAGCAGGTCGTCATCGTCGCGCGCGGCACCCGCCGCTTGACGACCGAACAGGCGGCTGGCGTGATCGACGCGCTGGCACCGGCGCTGGCCGGGATGACGCCGGAGGAGACCCGCGCCGCAGTCGAGGGCGCCGTGGACACCGCTGACCCGCCCGACGCCAAACGGCGCGAGCGTGACGACTATGCCGAGCGGCGGCTCTCCTTCACAGGTGTCGGCGGCGGCGTGGACTTGGCCGGGTACTTGCCCGCCGCGGAGGCCGGTGCCTTCCTGGCGGCCATCGCTGCCCTGGTCGACGACCTCAGGGCCGAGGATGACGGGCTGAGCATGCCGCAGCGTCGCGCCGATGCGCTGGCCGAGCTCGTGGCTCGGGCTGCCGCCCACGGACTGCCTACCGGTGGTGGGCTACCGGTCGCGGTCACGCTGACCGTCTCCGCCACCGAGGCCGACCGCATCACCGCCACCGACCCCGCCGACAGCACCCCGCGGCCTGGCGGCGACCGCACTGCCGCCAGCCACACACCGGCCCCGGTCGGCGACGCTGCAACACGGTTCGCGCTGTGCTGCGCCGCCATCACCCCGGTGCACCACCACGGCCCGACGCCGCGACCCGGCAGTCTCGCCGCACGGATCACCCGCACGCCCGTCCAGCCGCTGGCCGTGGGTCGCAGCGTCCGCCTGGCAACGCCCGCTCAGCGGCGCGCGCTGCAGGTGCGTGACGGCGGATGCGCGATCCCTGGCTGCCGCATCCGTTCCGGCTACACCCAGCCGCACCACATCACGCCATGGACCCTGGGGGGAGCCACCGACCTGTCCAACCTCATCAGCCTCTGCTGGGCGCACCATCGACAGGTCGAGCACGGACTGTGGGATATCCGCCCCGCGCCAGTCGGCAGCACGCACCCGTTCACCATCATCCGCAACCGTCGCTGAACCGGCTCCGCCGGATCCGTTGCTTCAGCGCACCGCACCACTGCCCGAGCTCCGAGGCGCCCCGCAGGCCACGGCGTGCGGCTGCCACTACCAGCGGATGTCCTGGTCCTCGATGACGCCGGGCATGCGGTCGATGTAGATCTGCTCGCCGTCCACGGTGATGTGGCCGGTGTAGTGACCAGTCGGCTGCACGAACTTGCTGTGCAGCAGGCCGAGGTTGAGGGCCTCGTCGTGGACCGCCAGGGGCGCGAACGACAAGTGGATCGACCCGTCCAGCGTGCGCACCGTCCACGGCGCATGCAGGTCCCTCCGGCTGAAGAGCACGCGCACCTTCGGATCCATCGGGATCAGTGCGCCGTCCAGCCAGACGGCGTTCTCCACCGCTTCGTCCCCGATCCCGGAGAACTCGCTGACCAGGTTGAGGCCGAACAGTCGACCGTCGGCGAGCCGACCCGTGGCGTAGGCCCAACGCCACCGGGTGTGGCGGGGGAGGAAGCCGTTGGTGTAATCCAGGCCACCGGTCCCGCCGTCCAGCAACACCTGCCGAGGCGCAGCCTCCGGGTCCTCGCCGTGGACCGTGACGGTGCCCCAGGCGTTCATCGCGGCGGTCTTCATCGTGCTGGTCACCAGGCCGCCGTGGGCGTCGACACGGCTGATCGCCGTCAACGGCGGTGCCACGGTCGGCTCCAGCGTCAGGTCCACGTCCACCCAGGGCCGCGCCGACGCGGTCGGCAGGTCGCGCGCCACCGGCACGTTCCGGATGCCCGGCACCCAGCGCAGGCCGGGCAGGGACTCGGAGGTCTTGCGCAGCCGTACTCGGATTCGCACCTCGCGGCTGCCCGGCTCGGTGCTGATGCGGTAGTCGGTGCCAGGCAACCGGTAGCTCGCCTGCAAACCCTCCAGCGGCTGGTCGCCCACATGGGCCAAGGGCCCCGCGCCCGGTCGCGAAGAGTCCACCAGCGTCTCGCCGGAGACCAGATCCGTCACCATGCAGAACGCCGTGGCCGTGATGCCGCCGTCGACGATCGCCAGCGAGATGAGGTGCCGATCAGTAGTAGCGGTGGCGAAGACCCAGCGGCGGTGCCGCAGGAACGCCACGACCGGGTGGCGCCGGTGCTCTGCTGAGAGTGCGGACCAGTCCACCCGCTCCACGGCGCCGTGGCGAGCCCCGAAGACGGGGACGCCCAGCCCGTCCAGCACGGTCTTGCCGGAGCGCGGCAGGCGGGGTTTGGGCGGGAGGACCCGCGGCAGCGTCGATTTCGCGCTGGCCCGAGTGCTGGTGGAGGTGCCGGCGCGGGCGCCGCCCGCCCGTTTGACGGCGGGCCGGGCGGATCGCCGCCTGCCCGTCGACTGCGCCTCGGGCTCCGCGGCTTCCTGCGCCTGGGGCTTGGTGGCTTCCGCTGTATCGGGCTTGGCGGCCTGCTGCGACACCGCGTCGGCTCCTGCCTGTGTCCGGGGGCCGGTGGCCTGCTTCGCCCGCGGCTTGGTGGCCTGCTTCGCTCGGGGTTTGGCGGCCTGCTTCGCTCGGGGTTTGGCGGCCCCTTGTTCCTCGCTCTTGGGCCTTGCCCGATCTCTCGGCTTGACGTTGCGCCGGGCCCTCGCACCGCTCTGAGCGCCGGCCCCGGCTTCAGCGGCGGCTGCATCCGACACCCCGCCCGGGTCAGCCTCCGGCGTGGCTGGCCGGCTCGGCGAACGCCGCCTCGGCGCGCGCCGCGCCGGGCCGGACTGCTGGTCGGCCGCAACCTCCGCCGCGCCCGCTGCCCCGCCGCCGCAACCTCGCCGGCCGCAACCTCCGCCGCGGCCGCAACCTCCGCCGCGGCCGCAACCTCCGCCGCGGCCGCAACCTCCGCCGCGGCCGCAACCTCCGCCGCGGCCGCAACCTCCGCCGCGGCCGCAACCTCCGCCGCGGCCGGCTCGGTCTCGGCAGCCTCGCTGGTGCGCTGCTCTTCGGGGTTGGGTGCTGACGCATCGACCATGCCGCGAGGGTACGGCAACCCTGAGCGTGGGCCTGCGCGGGGTAGGGCGCCGCTACGCGTCCGCGGCCCGCGCGCGCAACGATCGGGCGACAGTATCGCGGCCCTCGCTCACCAGCCGCAACGAGCCGGGGTGCCCGCCGGCGCGCACATAGGCGTCGGCCGCCTCAAGCGTGTCCGCCTCCACCAGGTGGTAGGGGAACAGCATGAGCGTGAGTGAGGAGGCGGTATCGAAGGTTCTGGTACGCCAGATCTCGGGCAGTGCGGCGAAGTACCGGTCGCGGTAGGGCCGCATGAGCTCTTGCTGCTCCGGCTGCACGAAGCCGGCCATGGTGGCGTCCAGCATCGCGTTGGGCAACTCGTCCCGCTCCACGCAGGCCTCCCAGGCATCCTGCTTGGCCGACGCCAGGGGCCGCGCGGCCAGCGCGACCGCATGCTGCCGGTGCCCGGCCGCCGTCTCATCGCGGCGCAGTTCGGCGTCGATGGCATCCTGGTCGGCGCGACCCATGGCCGCCAGTCGTGCCAGCAGCGTCCAGCGCAGATCGGTATCGATGCGCAGCCCCGGGACGGCGACGTTGCCGTCGAGCAGGCCGGCAAGGAAATCGAGGTGGTCGGCCCGAGTTGCCAGTCCGGCGTGTGCCCGCACCATCGCCAACTGGCGGTCACTGCCCGGAGCCGCCTCGTGCAGCCACCCGTGCGTCGCCACCGCCAACCGCAGCTGGTAGTCATCTCGGTGCCCGGGTGCGGCGTAGGCGCTGATTGCGGTGGCAGCCTGGCGCAGCACGTTCTGCACAACCGAGATCTCATCCTCGCCCGGCAGCCCGGCAATGATGAGATCGATGAAGGTCCCCGTGGTCATCTCGGCGTCGCGGGTCATGTCCCATGCCGCTCCCCAGATCAGGGAGCGCGCCAGCGAATCGTCGAGATCGGCCAGCCCCGCGATCGCGCTGGCGATGCTGCGGTCGTCCAGCCGGATCTTGCCGTAGGTCAGGTCCCCGTCGTTGAGCAGCAGCAGGTCCGGTCGCGGCCGGCCGGCCAGTTCCGCCACTACCGTGCGGGCGCCGGTCACGTCCAACTCCACCGTGCCCACCCGGGCGAAGGCCTCGCCGACATGGTCGAACAGGCCGATGCGCATCCGGTGGTCGCGCAGCACCGGCGGCAGGCCCGCGGGGGTCGAAGGCGGCTCCTGGACGACCGCGACCTCTGTCATCGTGCCGTCGTCGTCGCAGGCGATGTCCAGTCGCAGCAGGTTCACCCCCGACGTCTGCAGCCACTGCTGGGCCCAGTTCGACAGGTCCCTGCCGCTGGCTCGCTCCAGATGGCCGAACAGGTCGTCCAGCGTCGTGTTGCCCCAGGCGAACTCATCGAAATAGCCGCGCAGGCCGCTCAGGAACTCATCCTCGCCCACCCAGGCCACGAGTTGTTTCAGCGCCGAGGCGCCCTTGGCGTAGGTGATGCCGTCGAAGTTGCTCTGCACCGCGTCCAGGTCGACCATGTCCGCGGCGATGGGGTGGGTCGAGGGCAGTTGGTCCTGCCGGTAGGCCCACGCCTTGCGGCCGTTGGCGAAGGAGGTCCAGGCATCGGTGAACTCGGTCGCCCGCACCGAGGCGTGATGCGACGCCCACTCCGCGAACGATTCGTTCAGCCAGAGGTCGTCCCACCAGCGCATCGTCACGAGATCGCCGAACCACATGTGCGCCATCTCGTGCAGGATCGTGTTGGCGCGGGCTTCGTAGGCGGCCCGCGTGACGCGGGAGCGGAATACGTAGTCCTCCCGGAAGGTCACGCAGCCGGCGTTCTCCATCGCCCCGGCGTTGAACTCCGGGACGAAGAGCTGGTCGTACTTGCCGAACGGGTAGCTGCGGCCGAAGGCGTGCTCGAAGAAGGCGAACCCCTGCTTGGTGAGGGTGAAGATGGCCGCCTCGTCCAGGTGCTGCGCCATGGAGGTCCGGCAGTAGATGCCCAGCGGGATGGTGCCGAACTGGCCGGTGTAGGTATCCGTCACGCGGTGATAGGGCCCTGCCACCAGTGCGGTGATGTAGCTGGACATGATCTCGGTGGGGGGGAACTCCCACCGGGCGACGGTGTCGGAGATCCGCTGCGGATCGCCGGGTGCGGTATTGGAGACCACGTGCCAATGGGCCGGAGCGGTCACGGTCAGTGCGAACCTGGCCTTCAGGTCCGGCTGTTCGAAGCTGGCGTACATGCGCCGGGAGTCCGCGGTCTCGAACTGGGTGTAGAGATAGACCTCGTCGTCGACCGGGTCGGTGAAGCGGTGCAGCCCCTCGCCGGTGTTCATATAGGCGCACTCCGCCTCGATGATCACCTCGTTGTCTGCCGCGAGCTCGGGCAGGGCGATGCGCTCACCGTCGAACACCTGCGCCGGGTCCAACACGTCTCCGTTGAGCTGAATCCGGCGCACGCTCGGGGCGATGAGGTCCAGCCAGGTGCCGGCGCCCGGCTCACGACAGGTGAAGGCGATCCTCGTGGTGCTGGCGAACCGCTCCGGCCCGGTCGTCAGGTCCAGGTCGATCTCGTAGTGGGAGACCTGCACCAACTGGCTGCGCTGCTGCGCTTCCGCGCGTGTGATGTTGCCCGACATGGCACCTCCGTCCCGTGCATCTTTGCAGATCGCCGGTCGATCCTGACCGCGCGGTAGGCGCTCATCTGCGGATAGGTTGCAGTCCTGACGAACGTGCTGGCCGAGAAGGCGGAGGAGCCATGGCAGAGGCAGTGATGGCAGTCGATCAGGGGACGACGTCAACGCGGGCGATCATCTTCAACCACGAGGGGCTGCCGATCGCCTCGGAGCAGAAGGAGCATCGACAGATCTTCCCGGCACCCGGCTGGGTGGAGCACGATCCCGCGGAGATCTGGAACAACACCCGCGAGGTGATGGGCGCGACCCTGGCGAAGTCCGATCTGAGCCTGTCGGACATCGGGGCGGTCGGCATCACCCAGCAGCGGGAGACGACCGTGGTGTGGGACAAGGTGTCCGGCAACCCGGTGTACAACGCCGTTGTCTGGCAGGACACGCGGACCAAGGAGATCTGCGACCTGCTCGCCGATGGTGATCCCCGTCGGTTCGCGGCCAAGACCGGGCTCCCGCTGGCCACCTACTTCGCCGGACCGAAGGTCCGCTGGATCCTGGACAACGTCCCAGGTGCGCGCGCACGCGCCGAGGCCGGCGACCTCATGTTCGGCACGATCGACACCTGGCTGCTGTGGTGCCTGACCGGCGGCCCGAACAACGGGGTGCACGCCACCGATCCCACGAACGCATCCCGCACCCTGCTGATGGACCTCGACACGCAGCAGTGGGACCCGCAGATGTGCGAGATCCTCCGCGTGCCGATGGGCATGCTGCCGGAGATCCGCAGCTCGTCGGAGGTGTACGGGGAGGTCCGTTCGCCCCGGGTCATGGCCGGGGTTCCCATCGCCGGGATTCTCGGCGATCAGCAGGCCGCCACGTTCGGCCAGGCCTGCCTCGACCCGGGGATGACGAAGAACACCTACGGCACCGGCAACTTCGTCCTGCTCAACACCGGAACGTCGAAGGTGCTCTCCGAGAACGGCCTCATCACCACCGTGCTGTACAAGATCGGGCAGCAGGACCCGGTTTTCGCGCTGGAGGGATCGATCGCCGTGACCGGCAGCCTCGTGCAGTGGCTGCGCGACAACCTCCAGCTCATCGAATCGGCGGCCGAGGTGGAGGAACTGGCGCGCTCGGTGCCGGACAACGGCGACTGCTACTTCGTGCCCGCCTTCTCCGGGCTCTTCGCCCCCTACTGGCGCTCCGATGCTCGCGGCGCCATCGTCGGCCTCTCCCGGTTCGTCAACCGGGGCCACCTGGCTCGGGCCGCGCTGGAGTCGGCCGCGTACCAGAGCCGCGAGGTCATCGAGGCGATGGAGGCTGATTCGGGTGTGGCGCTGACCACCCTCAAGGTGGACGGCGGCATGGTGGCCAACGAGACCCTGATGCAGTTCCAGGCCGACATCCTCGGTGTGCCGGTGATCCGGCCGAAGGTGCCGGAGACGACCGCGCTGGGTGCCGCCTACGCCGCGGGGCTGGCGGTGGGCTTCTGGCGCGGGTTCGAGGACATCCGGGCCAACTGGGCCGAGGACAAGCGGTGGGAGCCGTCGATGTCCGACGACCGACGGCAGCAGTTGTTCAGTCGGTGGAAGCAAGCGGTGCGACGCACGTTGGACTGGGTCGACAGCGACGTCTGAGACGGCCCGGGCCACTGGCACAATCAGGGGCCATGCGGATTCATCTGGGGTGCGACCACGCCGGCTTCGAGTTGAAGGAGGTCCTGCGGGGGCATCTGGCGGCGCAGGGGCACGACGTCATCGACCATGGGGCGTTGGTGTACGACCCCGACGACGACTACCCGGCGTTCTGCTACGCGGCGGGGCGGGCGGTCGCGGCGGAGCAGGGCAGCCTCGGGGTCGTGATCGGCGGGTCCGGCAACGGGGAGCAGATCGCCGCCAACAAGGTCCCCGGGGTTCGGGCTGCTCTGGCCTGGAGCGTCGAGACCGCCCAACTGGCGCGTGAGCACAACGACGCCAACGTGATGGGCCTTGGCGCGCGCATGCATGACGAGGACACCGCGGTGGCCATCGTGGAGGCGTTCTTGGCCACGCCGTTCAGCGGCGGGGAGCGTCACATCCGGCGCATCCAGCAGTTGACCGACCTGGAGGGGGGACAGGCGGTCACGGGCGGGGCGCCCGCGGGTGCATGATCCCCGGGTGGTCCGCGGGTAGCGCGCGACGAATGGTCCACCATGATGCGGCGATGACGGCCAGCACCATGGGCCAGCCCAGCAGCACGCGCGCGATCCCCAGGCCGACCAGGTTGTCGGTGAGGTAGAGCGGAGCGTTGATGCCCGCTCGCACCACGAACGACGCCGCCCAGATCCAGGAGGCCAGCCCGTAGGCCCGCACGAGGTCGGGGTCCGCGCGCCAGCCGGTCTTCTGTCCCAGCGCGAATCCCAGGATCACGCCCAGGAGCGGCCAGCCCGCCAGAATGCTGAAGGCCCAGATGAGCGCCGAGGCCACGTTGGCCAGCAGGCTCGGCAGGAAGTAGTCCGCCGCATTGCCGGTGCGGGCCGCCACCAGCGCCGCCACTGCGACGGCGACCAAGCCACCCACCACTCGGACCGGCTTCTCCCGGCGGGCGATGCGCAGGGCTGCCAGGACGGCGGCCGTTGCCAAGGCGGCGGCGAGGCCTGCTGTGAGGTCGCTGCCCGACAGCAAGTAGGCCGTGACGAAGACGACGCTGGGCAGCGCAGACTCCACAGCGCCGCGCCGCCCGCCGAGCAGGTCATGCAGCGGGTTGCGGGCGTTGTGCTGCATCGACACGCTCCCATAGTCCCTGCTCGGGTAGTCGCGCTCCAACCGCGGCCCCTGCGCCTCACATGTGCCGCGAAGCCTCACCAACGCAGCGCCCGGGGTGACCGTTGGCGGCGTACTCCGGCGAAGTCTCGAACCAGCTACTCGCCGGCCTGACGTCGTGCTCGACCCCAGCAGGCGCCGGCCAAGTGCGACAAGCTCCAACTGCGCAACATCTCCCGGGGCGGTGCCACCGCGGCCGACCTCGTCGAGGACGGCGGACAGCTGGACCTGGCGGTGGAACTCCTGCGGGAGGCAACGGCGATCGCCGGCCTACCAACGATGTCGAGGTGACCACGTTGACCATCGGCGGCAACGACGTGTTCGGGCCGGTGCTGGCCGCGTGCGCCGCTGGTCTGACACCCCAGTGCCAGGAAACTGTGGTCGAGGTGTTCGGGGCATACCGGGCCAACCTCGACCAGATCCTCGGCAGCGGGTGGAGTGAGCGCGACGCCTGGCGCCTGGTTGGCGTTTCCGGTGTCCGGCGGGTCCAGCTGCGTGGGCGGCCTCGGCGGTGCGGGCCGGGGTGCGTCTGAAACCGGGGCATGACTGCACCCGCTGCGGGGGTTTGCACCCGTCGCGGGGGCGGAACGTCCGGTATGCGGGGCGGGGCTGCACCCGGTTCGGGGGTTTGCACCCGCAGCGGGGGCGGAACCGGCCGGATCTGGGCCGAAAGCCACCGCCCCGGGTGCAAACCCCCACGGCGGGTGCAGAGTTGCCGTCCCGAAGGCGCTCGCCGCCACCGCCCCGGGTGCAAACCCCCGTAACGGGTGCACAGTCGCACGAACGCGGGGCGCCTGTCAGCCCCGCACGAGGCGCTGACATCCGCAGGGACACCGGCCACCGCCCGAAGCGCTCCACCCTCGACGGCGACAGGGCCGGTTTCAGTCCGCGTCCCGGCGATGAGTCTTCTCGGACCGTGGCTGGTCGACTAGCCTCACGGTGTGCTGAGACTGGACCAAGTGGACCTCGACGAGATCGCGCAGGCGCTGGCTGACCAGACCCACGACGGGCACCAGTGGCTGCTGGACCCGGCCACGGGGGAGTTGCACATCTGGACCTTGGACAGCGGTCTGGTCGGGCAGGATCTCGCGGACGAAGATCTCGAGCAGACCGATCTGGTCCCCATCCACCCTCTGCCCTCGCCCGTCTGGCACCGGGACATGGCTGACTTCGCTGAGCGGATCAGCGACGAGCAGGCGGCGCGCCGGTTGGCGCGGGCCATCCGCGGGCGGGGTGCATTCCGCCGGTTCCGGGATGAGCTGTTCGAGGAGTACCCGGAACTGGTGTCGGCGTATCAGGGGTTTCGTGACGTGCGGGCCCGGCGCCGGGCGGTCGAGTGGCTCCTGGACGAGGCGCTGGTCGACCCGGGGGAGGCCCAGCGGTATCTGGCGGACCATCCGGACCCCGAGCTGCCCTGACGCGGCAGATGCAGGTGTGCCCGCGATCGGTCGCATTCGGTCACGCGGGTCCGAATGAGGCTTGACCGGGACCGATCACAGGGGCGCAATGCCGGGCCACCTGCGAAGGTTCCGAGAGCGGGTGACGGGAATCGAACCCGCATGACCAGCTTGGAAGGCTGGGGCTCTGCCATTGAGCTACACCCGCGATACTGACGCAATGAGTGTAGGGCACTATCCGGCGGTCGGGTGAGCCGCCCGGATGTGCCGGGAAGCCTCATCGCAAATGGCATGGTCCGGCGGGCGCGCGGGGATCAGAATGGCATCGCGAGGTTCATGAGGCTCGCCGGCGAGTAGCCACACGGCCCCGCCGGTTCGGTTCTGCGGCGTCGGCCTGCGTAGACTAGGAGCGCTCTGCGCGGGGCGTAGCGTAGTGGCTAGCGCGCCTGCTTTGGGTGCAGGAGATCGGGAGTTCGAGTCTCCCCGCCCCGACCAGTTGATCGGCGCCCCGATCGAGAAGCGACGACCAAGGAGTCCCCGGCCGTGAAGACCGACGTCGAGAACCTGTCCACCACGCGCGTCAAGATCGTGGTGGAGATCCCATTCGATGAACTGGCCGAGGATCTGCGGAACGCCTATCGCTCGATCGCGTCGCAGGTCAATGTTCCGGGTTTTCGCAAGGGCAAGGTTCCGTCGCGGATCATCGATCAGCGTTTCGGCCGCGGGACCGTGCTGTCCGAGGTGGCCAACGCCGTGATCCCGCGGACCTACGACAAGGTCATCGAGGAGCAGGAGATCATTCCGCTGGGGCAGCCGAAGGTCGAGGTGACCAAACTCGAGGACGGCGACCTGCTGGAGTTCGTCGCCGAAGTCGACGTGCGGCCCGAATTCGAGCTGACTGACCCGGGCACCATCGAGGTGCAGGTCGATGCGGTGACGATCGACGATGACGCCGTCGCCGAAGAGTTGCTCGGGCTGCGCAAGCGGTTCGCCAGCTTCACCGACGTGGAGCGCGGCGCGGCAGAGGGCGACGTGATCCTGGTGGATGTTGCCGCCGCAGATGCCGACGGCGAACCGGTGGCGGCCTACGCGGCGGCGGACATGTCCTACGAGGTCGGCTCGGGCGGCGCGGTGGAGGGCTTCGACGAGGCGGTCACCGGCGCGCAGGCCGACGAGGTCCGCACCTTCGAGCACATCCCCGCGGAGGGGGAGTATGCGGGCAAGCCGCTGACTGTTGCAGTGACCGTGAAAGCCGTGCGGGAGCGAGAGCTGCCGGAAGCCGACGACGACTTCGCCCTGCTCGCCTCGGAGTTTGACACCATCGAGGAGCTGCAGGAGGACCTCCGCGAGCGGCTGCGCCGGGCCAAGTTGTTCGAGCTCGGTGCCGACGCCCGCACGAAGGTGCGCGACGCCTACCTGGCCAGCATCGAGATGGACCTGCCGGAGGGGATCATCGAGGAGCAGCTCGCCGAGCACTTCTCCGACGGCCACGGCGACGACGACCATCGGTCCGAGACCGAGACCGAGTTGCGGAATTCGCTGAAGGCCAATCTGATCCTCGACAAGCTTGCCGAGGAGCGCGATGTCCGGGTGGAAGAGGCAGAGCTCAGCCAGTGGCTGATCGCGCAGGCGCAGCGCTACGGCATGGGCCCGGACCAGTTCGCCAAGGCCCTCGTGGACGCCGGCCAGGTCCAGGGCGCAGTTGCCGAGGTGCGCCGGGCCAAGGCTCTGTCGCTGGTCGTCGAGGCGGCCTCGATCACCGATGGCGAGGGCAACCCCATCGACCTCGACGAGATCGCCCGTCTGCTGTCGGGCGAGCCGCTGATCGAGGAGTTGGACGCCGAGGTCGATGAGGATGAGGATCTCGACGAGGCCTTGGCCGCTGCGGACGAGGCGGCCGGTGCCGCGGCCGCGGTACGAGGCAGAGGCCGCGGCAGAGGCAGAGGCAGACGTAGAGGCAGAGGCAGAGGCAGAGGCCGCGGCAGTTGCGGACGAGGCCGCCGACGACGAGCGCTGATTCCCCCCAACGCGAAACCCGCGGTCCCCGGGGAGGGGAGGATCGGTCCTGCGGGTTAGGGTCGAGCAGTCGGCCCACGAGGCCGGTCCAACAGCCAAGGACGGCGACTGCTAGGAGGCAGAAGTGTCGGGAGTCCACGCGCCCGTGCCGGACGGGTTCGACGTTTGGGGCAGAGGCCCACAGCCCGGGGGAGGTGTCCCTGGATTCGACGACTCGGTCTTCCAGCGCCTGCTGCGGGAGCGGATCATCTTCCTGGGGTCGGTGGTGGAGGACAGCATGGCCAATGCGATCTGTGCGCAGATGCTGCTGCTGTCCGCTGAGGATCCCGAGTCGGACATCTTCCTCTACATCAACAGCCCCGGCGGATCGGTCTCCGCGGGCATGGCGATCTACGACACCATGCAGTACGTCAAGAACGACGTTGCCACGGTGGCGATGGGGCTGGCCGCTTCGATGGGGCAGTTCCTGCTGTGCGCCGGCGAGCCGGGCAAGCGCTACGCCCTGCCGCACGCGCGGATCATGATGCACCAACCGTCCGGCGGGATCGGTGGCACGGCCTCCGACATCAGGATCCAGGCCGAGCAGATGCTCTACACGAAGAAGAAGATGGCCGAGTTGATCGCCCAGCACACCGGCCAGCCCATCGAGCAGATCGAGGCCGATTCTGATCGGGACCGGTGGTTCACCGCCGCCGATGCCAAGGACTACGGCTTCGTCGACCAGGTGGTCCGCAGCGCCCGCGACGTGGCGGGCAGCGGCGGCACCGACAGCGACCGGCGCTAGGAGGAACCGACGATGACGAACGTGCCAACGCCGGATCAGGTGCTGCGGGCAGCCACTCGCACCGCCGGTCCCAGCGCCCGCTACATCCTGCCCTCCTTCGTGGAGCGCACCGCTCAGGGCTTCCGGGAGTTCAACCCGTACAACAAACTGTTCGAGGAGCGGATCATCTTCCTCGGCGTCCAGATCGACGACGCTTCGGCCGATGACGTCATGGCGCAGTTGTTGACGCTGGAGTCCCTGGACGGCGAGCGGGACATCTCGATCTACGTCAACTCGCCCGGCGGCTCGTACACCGCCATGACGGCCATCTACGACACGATGCAGTTCATCAAGCCGCAGATCCAGACGGTGTGCCTGGGCCAGGCCGCCTCGGCGGCCGCGGTGATCCTCGCCGCGGGCACGAAGGGCAAGCGGTTCGCGCTGCCGCATGCGCGGATCCTCATCCACCAGCCGTACTCCGAGGGGCAGGGCCAGGGCTCGGACATCGAGATCCAGGCCAACGAGATCCTGCGGATGCGCGCCGAGATGGAGGAGATCCTGGCCCGGCACAGCAGCCGCACGGTGGAGCAGGTCCGCCAGGACATCGAGCGCGACAAGATCCTCACAGCTGCCGCTGCCGCGGACTACGGGATCATCGACCGCGTCATCGAGTCGCGCAAGGGGTCCCCTTCGCCGTGATCCCGCAACACGCAGAAGGCCGGGGGGCGATCTCCGGGCGAGCGGCGGTACGGTCTAAGTTGTTGGGCATCAATGCAGCAATCAGGTGAGGCCGTCCGCAGGAGGGCGCACCCGGGCAGGCACTTGGGGAGGTGCGCATGGCACGTGCGGACAACGGCGACCTGCTGAAGTGCTCGTTCTGCGGCAAGAGCCAGAAGCAGGTGAAGAAGCTCATCGCCGGGCCGGGCGTGTACATCTGCGACGAGTGCATCGACCTGTGCAACGAGATCATCGAGGAGGAGCTGTCCGACGGCGCCTCCGCGCACTTCGAAGAGCTGCCCAAGCCCAAGGAGATCTACGAGTTCCTCGATCGCTACGTGATCGGCCAGCAGCTGGCGAAGAAGACCCTCAGCGTCGCGGTCTACAACCACTACAAGCGGATGCAGCACGGCTCCGCTTCGGAGCGGATGCGCGACGAGTCGGTGGAGCTGGCGAAGTCGAACATCCTGCTGCTCGGGCCCACGGGCTCGGGCAAGACGCTGTTGGCGCAGACGCTGGCCCGCATGCTGAACGTCCCCTTCGCCATCGCCGATGCCACGGCGCTGACCGAGGCGGGCTACGTCGGCGAGGACGTCGAGAACATCCTGCTGAAGCTCATCCAGGCGGCGGACTTCGACATCAAGAAGGCCGAAGCCGGCATCATCTACATCGACGAGATCGACAAGATCGCGCGCAAGGCCGAGAACCCCTCCATCACGCGCGATGTCTCCGGCGAGGGCGTGCAGCAGGCGCTGCTGAAGATCCTGGAGGGCACCCAGGCTGCAGTGCCGCCGCAAGGCGGGCGCAAGCATCCGCACCAGGATTTCCTGCAGATCGACACGACGAATGTGCTCTTCATCGTCGGCGGGGCGTTCGCTGGCCTCGAGCACGTCATCGAGCAGCGGGTCGGCCGGACCAGACTCGGCTTCACCCACGACGTGGTGGACGACAACTCCGGCCACGAGCAGGCCGAGGGCGACCTGTTCGGTCAGGTGATGCCGGAGGATCTGCTGAAGTTCGGGCTGATCCCGGAGTTCATCGGCCGACTGCCCGTCATCACTGCGGTAGAGCCGTTGGATCGTGACGCCCTGGTGTCGGTGCTGACGGAGCCGAAGAACGCCCTCGTACGGCAGTATGTGCGCTTGTTCGAACTGGACGGGGTGGAGTTGGAGTTCGAGCCCGCGGCGCTGGCGGCGGTGGCCGACCGGGCGATCGCTCGCGGCACCGGAGCGCGCGGCCTGCGGGCGATCCTGGAAGAGGCGCTGCTGGGCATCATGTACGAATTGCCCAGCCGGAAGGACATCGCAAAGGTCGTGGTCAGCTCGGAGGCGATCAGTGGTGGGGAGCCCACGATCATCCCCCGCGAGATCAAACCGCGGCGGCGGCGCAGCGGGAGCAGCGAGCAGAACGATTCCGAGCGGTCGGCCTGACGCGCTAGGGCAGCGTTGATCGAGGCCGGTTCCCGCCCGGTGCGGGTGGGTCGCGGATGCTGATCGGGCCAAGTGATCCGTTGCCCGCGGATGCCCGGCGGATCCTGATCGCCGGGACCTCGGGGTCGGGCAAGACGACGCTGGCCCGCCGCCTGGCGAGCGTGCTCGGCATCCGGCACTACGAGATCGACGCGCTGTTCCACGGGCCCGACTGGCAGCCCAGGCCCAGTTTCTCCGACGACGTGCAGGCCTTGACGGCCCAGCCGGAGTGGATCACCGAATGGCAGTACCCGGCGGTGCGCGATCTCCTCGCCGACCGCGCAGATCTCGTGGTCTGGCTGGATCTACCGCGCACCCTCGTCATGGCAAGGGTGCTGCGGCGGTCGATCCGGCGGGCGCTCCTTCGCGAACAGCTCTGGCACGGCAACCGGGAACCGGGCCTGCACCGGGTCCTTGTCGATCCCGACCACATCGTCCGGTGGAGCTGGCGCACCCATCCCACCACCGCCGCTCGGGTGGAGGCGCTGGTGCGGCGCCGACCCGAGCTGCCCATCGTGCGACTGCGCGGCGGCCGCGAGGCCAGCCAATGGCTGGCAGGACCGGTGGCGGACCTCAGTCGGCGGTGACCAGTTCGACCGCGTCCAGTTCCAGCGCGTCGCCGGGCAGCAGCACCAGTTCGCGGACCCGCCCGGCCGCGCGCAGGTCAGCCCCGGCCGCGCGCAGGTCCTGCAGCGTCAGGTCGGGCGCGGACACCACGGCGCGGCTGACTTCGGTGCGCATGCTCACCTTGGCCTCGCTCTTGGCCTTGCGCAGTCCCGACAGCACGATCGCGACGGTCGCCAGCAGCTCCGCATCGCCCCCGGCCGGGAGGTCATCGAGGCTCGGCCACGCTTGACGGTGCACCGATCCGTCCCGCCACCACGACCACACCTCTTCGGTGACGAACGGCAGGAACGGCGCGAACAGCCGCAGCAGCACGGTCAGCGCGGCGCCCAGGGTGGCTCGCGCGGAGGCTGCGGCATCCTCGCCGTGCTCGCCCCGCGCCCGCTCCTTCACCAACTCCAGATAGTCGTCGCAGAAGGACCAGAAGAAGGTCTCGGTGACCTCCAGGGCACGGGTGTAGTTGTAGTCCTCCATGGCCGTGGTCGCGCTCTGCACCACCTCGGCCAGGCTGGCCAGCAGCGCGCGGTCGAGCGGCTCGGTGACCTCGCCGGCCGCCGGGTCGCCGCCGGACAGCAGCACGAAGCGCGATGCGTTGAGGATCTTGATGGCCAGCCGGCGGCCGATCTTCATCTGCCCCTCATCGAAGGCGGTGTCGGTGCCGGGCCGTCCGGAGGCCGCCCAGTAGCGCACCGCGTCGGAGCCGTGCTTGTCGAGCAGGCCGAGCGGCGTGACGACGTTGCCCTTCGACTTCGACATCTTCTTGCGGTCCGGGTCGAGGATCCAGCCGCTGATGGCGGCATCGGACCAGGGCAGCCGGTCGTCCTCCAGGTGGGAGCGCACGACGGTGGAGAACAACCACGTGCGGATGATCTCGTGCGCCTGCGGCCGCAGGTCCATCGGCGACACCCGGGCCCACAGGTCGGGGTCGGTGAGCCAGCCCCCGGCGATCTGCGGTGTCAGCGACGAGGTCGCCCAGGTGTCCATGACATCCGGATCGCCCATGAAGCCGCCGGGCTTGCCGCGCTGCTCCTCAGTCGAAGCCGGTCGGAGCGTCGCTGGACGGATCCACCGGCAGGTCGGCCTCCGCCGGCAGCAGCGGTTCGTCGTAGACCGGTTCGCCGTTGTCGTCCAGCCGGTACCAGATGGGGACCGGGACGCCGAAGAAGCGCTGCCGGGAGATCAGCCAGTCCCCGTTGAGCCCCTCCACCCAGTTGCGGTAGCGGACCTTCATGTGCTCGGGGTGCCAGTGCAGCTCATCGCCGCGCGCCAGCAGGGCGGTGCGCAGCTCGGCGTCCCGGCCGCCGTTGCGCAGGTACCACTGCCGGGTGCTGACGATCTCCAGCGGCTTGTCGCCCTTCTCGAAGAACTTCACCTGCTGCTTGGTCGGCCGGGGGTCGCCGTGCAGATCGCCGGACTCCCGCAGCAGGTCGACCATCCGCTGCTTGGCGGTGAAGGCCGTCGCCCCCGCCAGCTGCTCGTAGGCCGAGCGCGCCGGCTCGCTGCTGAGCCAGTCCGGCACCTCGCGGTGCACCCGGCCATCCCAGCCGATGATGGCGCGGGTCGGCAGGTCCAGTTCCCGCCACCACACCACGTCGGTGACATCGCCGAAGGTACAGATCATGGCGATGCCGGAGCCCTTCTCCGGGTCGGCCAGCCGGTGGGGCAGGACCGGCACCTCGACGCCGAACACCGGCGTGGTCACCGTGGTGCCGAACAGCGGTTGGTACCGCTCGTCGTCCGGGTGGGCCACCAGGGCGACACAGGCCGGGATCAGTTCCGGCCGGGTGGTCTCGATGAACACCGGCTCGGCGCCGTGGAAGGACACCCGGTAGAAGTTGCCGTCCCGCTCGCGGTCCTCCAACTCGGCCTGCGCGACCGCGGTCTGGAAGGTCACATCCCACAACGTGGGCGCCTCTTGCTGGTACGCCTCGCCCCGGGCGAGATTGCGCAGGAACGCGGCCTGGGAAGTGGCGCGGGCGTTGTGGTCGATGGTCTGGTAGGTCTGGGTCCAATCGACCGACAGGCCCAGCCGCCGCCACAGCGCCTCGAATGCTTCCTCGTCCTCGGCGGTCAGCTGCTCGCACAGGTCGATGAAGTTGCCTCGTGAGATCGGCACCTGGCGCTTGGCATCGGGCTCGGCCGGCGGCGCGTAGTCGGCCTGGTACGGCAGCGAAGGATCGCACCGCACGCCGAAGTAGTTCTGCACCCGGCGCTCGGTCGGCAGCCCGTTGTCGTCCCACCCCATCGGGTAGAAGACCTCTCGGCCGCGCATCCGCTGGTAGCGGGCGATGCAGTCGGTATGGGTGTAGGAGAAGACGTGCCCGACATGCAGCGAGCCGCTGACCGTCGGGGGAGGGGTGTCGATGGCGTAGATCTCGGCCCGCGGCTTGGTGCGGTCGAAGATGTAGATCCGCTCGCTCTCCCAGCGCTGCACCCACTTGTCCTCGATGCCGTCGACGCTGGGCTTGTCGGGGATCTGCGGTGTCCTCGCAGCGGAGTCGCTCATAACGATCCATGGTAGGGCCACGTGCACGACCCCCGTCCCGCCGCAGCGGTTCCGGGGGCCGTGCGACGAGACGCCGAATCAGCTGTGGGGGTGGACCCACGCCCGCTCCGGCGAGACCGCCTCCTCTGCGTCGAACGTGATCAGCGGCCGACCGCCCCGGCTGCGCAGGAACGCCTTGTGCAGTTCGACCACCACGGGCAGGGTCAGCGCCAGGCCGATGCAGACGACCCACTCCTGGCCGGTGAGCGACACGGTCGGCAGGAACTCCTGGAAGAACCCGATCTCGACACAGGCGACGATCAGAACCAGCGGAATGGCCAGGATCTTCAGCGCACCGGCGATCGGCGGGGTTAGTCCGGACTCGGGGCTGCGCCGCATCACGACTCCGGAGAACACCGTGCCCAGCGCAATCACGGTAAAGCCCATGGTCATCGGTGCACTCGCCTCGTCGGGGCTCATCTCGCCGAAGCCGCCGATCGCCATCGCCGCGAGAGTGGCCAGGAACAAGGTCACGCCGTAGATGACCCACTTGGACACGGCCTCGGGGTTGCTGATGGTCTGCTTCGGATCCCGCGGCGGCTTCCGCATGATCTCCGGGTTCGGCGCGTCCCGCATGATGGCGATCACCGGGAAGCTGGCGATGAAGAAGTTCAGGAACAGCACCATGATCGGCGTCAGGGCCACACCTTCGTTGATGTTGAAGATGGACGCCGCGAGGAACAGCAGCACCAGGGAGAGCAACTGGCTCATCTGGTAGCGGACGTAGGAAGTGATCTTGTCGTAGATGCTGCGGCCCAGGCGCACCGCTGTCACCAGCGTCCCGAAGTTGTCGTCGGTGAGGATCATCTTGCCGGCCTGCTTGGTGACCTCGCTGCCGCTGCCCATGGCCACGCCGATGTCGGCCTGCTTCAGTGCCGCGGCGTCATTGACGGCGTCGCCGGTCATCGCCACGATGTCGCCGTTCTCCTGCATGAGCTTGGCCAGGCGAAGCTTGTCCTGCGGCGTGACGCGTCCGAAGACATGGACGTCCGGCAGCGCCGCCTTCAACTCCTCGTCGCTCATGGCCACGAGGTCCTTGCCGCTGAGAGCGCCACCGCCGAGGCCGAGATCGTTGCCGATGGCGGCAGCGGTGATGGCATGGTCGCCGGTGATCATCCGCACCTCGATGCCGGCCGTATGCGCCTCTTCGACGGCCTTCTTCGCCTCCGGGCGCAGCGGGTCGATGATGCCGACCATGCCGACGAAGACCAGGTCCTCCACGTACGACATCGGGTCGGCCGTGACCGCCTCGGCCTGGTCGTCCTCGAGCACGCGGACCGCGAACGCGAGGACCCGCAGGCCCTTCTTGGACATGCGCTCGTTGGCCTCCCAGACCGTGTCGCGGACCTCGTCCAGCGGCACCGTGGAGCCGTCGGGGCGCCACATGCTCGAGCACCGGGCCAGGACGACGTCCGGTCCACCCTTCACGAGTTCGACGAAGTGCTGCTCGCCCTCCATCGGCAGGTTGTGGAACGTCGCCATGAACTTGTACGCGGAGTCGAACGGCACCTCGGCGACCCGCGGGTAGGCCCGGCGCGTCTCCTCGGCATCGACGCCGATCTTGGCGGCCAGGACGACCAGCGCCGCCTCGGTGGGGTCGCCGACGACGTCGCCGGCATCGGACACCGTGGCGTCGGAGTCCAGCGCCAGTCCGTAGGCGAGCCTGGTGAAGTCGGGCACATCCTCGCCGGCGACGTGGCGGATGTTGCCGACCTTGGCGTAGCCGTTGCCCTCGACGGTGAACCAGCGCCCCCGGTAGTACAGCGTGGACACCATCATCTGGTTCATCGTCAGCGTGCCGGTCTTGTCGGAGTTGATGGCGCTGGTGGCGCCCAAGGTCTCCACGTCGGTCAGGTTCTTCACCACGGCCTTGGCCGCCGCCAGCTGGTTCGCGCCGTAGGCGAGCATCGCCTGCACGAACGTCGGCAGGCCGGTCGGGATGGCCGAGATCGCCATTGCGACACCGAGCAGGAGGACCTGGCTCCAATCCTGACCGCGCACCAGCCCGATGATCACGATGACCGCGACCGCGCCCCACGCGATGAGGCCGAGCACCTTGGTGAGGGTGTCGAGCTCGCGCTGCAGCGGCGATTTGCTGGGGGCTACCGCCGACAGCATCGAGGCGATCTGGCCCATCTGGGTCCGCATGCCGGTCTCGGTGACCACCATCGTGCCGGTACCGCGGGTGACGGAAGTGTTCTGGAAGAGCATGTTGGTGCGATCGCCGAGCGCAACATCCGTCTCCGGCAGGGTGCCGGCGTCCTTCGAGATCGGCGCGCTCTCGCCGGTGAGGGCAGCCTCCTGCGTCTCCAGCGTCGCCGAGCGCAGCAGACGGCCATCGGCGGGGACCAGATCGCCCGCCTCGACCGAGACGATATCGCCCGGCACCAGGCTGGTGGCCGGCACCAGCACGAGCGTGCCGTCCCGCTGCACTTTGGCCTGCGGGGTCTGCATCTTGGCCAGTGCATCGACACTGGCCCGGGCCTTCATCTCCTGCTGGGTGCCGAGCACCACGTTCAGGACGACCAGCAGCGCGACCAGCAGGCCGGTGCCCCACTCCTGGATGGCGAAACTGACGAACACGACGGCGACCAGCATGAGGTTCATCAGGTCTTTGAACTGCACCGCCGCAACCGCCCACACCGACGGGGGCGGCTCGGAGGCGATCTCGTTGGGTCCGTACTGCGTGGTCAGTTGCGACACCTGGGCGGAACTCAGCCCGTTGGCTGCATCGCTGCCCAGCGTCGAGACCGCCTGGTCGGGATCCTCGTGGTACCAGGCAGGCGCTGGCGCAGCCGGGGCTGTCGGCGTGGTGGACATCGTCCGGCCTCCGCAGTCGAGTGAATGGACTTCCGCCGACCACGCTACCGAGTCGCGTCGGCGAGCGCAGGGTCAACGTCCGGCGCGGCGCGGATAGAATGGGCAGCGGCGGTGGCCGTACCGCATCGGCACAAGGATTCGGGGAGATCTGTGAGCACTGATCGACCCCGCATCGCCGAGGTGACCGACGAGTTGATCGCGCGGGCTCCCGAGGACGCCATCGAGCCATCGCTGGAGCGCATCGCGCTGCTGCTGGACCTGATGGGGCAGCCGCAGCGCGCCGCGCCGGTCATCACCGTCGCAGGCACCAACGGCAAGTCGTCGACGGCCCGGATGATCGACACGCTGGTGCGCGCGCTCGGCCTGCGCTGCGGACTGACCACCAGTCCTCATCTGGAGTCGGTCGCGGAGCGGATCCAGATCGACGGCCAGCCGCTGTCCGATGAGCAGTTCACCGCGCTCTACGACGACCTGGCGCCCCTGGTGCTCCTGGCCGATGAGCAACTGGTCGCTGCGGGGGAGCGTCCACTGACGTTCTTCGAGGTGCTCATCGCCCTGGCATTCGCGGCGTTCGCCGATGCCCCGGTCGACGTCATGGTCCTGGAGGTCGGCCTGGGCGGATCCTGGGATGCCACCAACGTCGCCGATGCGGCGGTGGCGGTGATCACGCCGATCGCCATCGACCACGCCGAGTACCTCGGCGACACGCTGGCGGAGATCGCCGCGGAGAAGGCCGGCATCATCAAGCCCGGCAGCATCGCGGTGCTCACGCACCAGCAACCGGAGGCGGCCGAAGTGGTGCTGCAACGCTGTGCCGATACCGGGGCGCAGGTGTCCCGTGAGGGGTTGGAGTTCGGCGTGATCGGCCGAGCCGTCGCCGTGGGCGGCCAATCGATCAGCCTGCAGGGCCTGCGGGGCCGCTATGACGAGGTCTTCCTCCCGCTGTTCGGCGCTCATCAGGCGGGCAACGCCGCGGCGGCGCTCGCGGCCGTCGAGGCACTCACGGGGGCCGGCGAGCCACTGGCCGATGAGGTGGTGCGGGAGGCGTTCGCAGCCGTGCAGTCCCCGGGTCGGCTCGAAGTGCTGCGCAGCGGACCATCCGTGCTGGTCGATGCCGCGCACAACCCGGCCGGAGCGACGGCGCTGGCCGAGGCGCTCGCGGAGTCCTTCGGCTTCGCCGCGACGGTGGGTGTCGTCGGCGTCATGGCCGACAAGGATGCCTTCGGGATCCTGGCAGCGCTGGAGCCGGTGCTCGATCACGTCATCTGCACCGCGTCGGCCTCGCCGCGGGCACTGCCGGCGGCCGACTTGGCCCGAGTGGCCGGCGAGGTCTTCGGAGATCATCGGGTGACGGTCGCCGCCGACCTGGTCGGCGCCCTGGACAACGCCATGGCCTGGGCCGACGAGCGCTCCGATCGCGGCAGCGCCGGGATCGTGGTCACCGGCTCCGTGGTGACCGCGGGAGCAGCCCGCGCATTGCTGCGAGGCGCCCCATGAGGCGCCGGTTGGCAGGCTCGGTGCTGATCTTCGAGGCGATCGTCATCATCCTCGCCATCCCGGTGGCGATCAACGTGGCCGGCGTCGATCCCGCCCCGGCCATCGCTGCGGGGCTCGGGCTGGCCCTCGCGGCGGTTCTCGTGGCCGCCCGGGTGGATCGGCCCGGCTGGGGTGGCCGCCGGGTGGGTCCTGCAGGCGCTGGTGCTGGCCTCCGCCTTGATCGTGCCGATCATGGCGCTGCTGGGGGCGATCTTCGCGGCGCTCTGGTACGGCGCTCTGCGCCTCGCCGCCGCAGTGCCGGCCGAATCGCCGAGCGGTACTGCCGGTCACGCCCCAGGCGTCTTCGGCCGACGCATCCGGTACCGCACATCCCTGATGAGCAGGAGGAAACACGATGACGGAACGCACGCTGGTCCTGGTCAAGCCGGACGGAGTGGCACGGGGCCTGGTGGGCGAGGTGCTCGCTCGCGCCGAGCGGCGCGGCTACCGGATCGTGGCACTGGAGCTGCGGACGCTGACCGATCGCGCATGCCGAGCAGCACTACGCCGAGCACCGCGAGCGGCCGTTCTTCGGCGACCTGGTGGGCTTCATCACCTCCGGCCCGCTGGTCGCCGCCGTGCTCGAGGGGCCCGGCGTGATCGCTGCCTGGCGCACGATGATGGGCGCCACCGACCCGATCGGCGCCGCCCCGGGCACGATCCGAGGCGATCTGGCCACGGTCATGCAGGAGAACATCGTCCACGGATCGGACTCGCCGGAGTCCGCTGCGCGCGAGATCGAGCTGTTCTTCGGCGCACTCGCCTGACACGCGGCGCGGAGCCTGGTCGGTCGCGGCTTCCCGGCGACATACGATGTGCCCACCGGGGGTGGGAGGTCGAGTGGACGTACGGCGAGCGACCGCCTGGCTGGGCCGCGATCTGGCCGTCGATCTGGGCACTGCGAACACGCTGGTCTACATGCGCGGCCGCGGGGTGGTGCTCAGCGAGCCCAGCGTCATGGCCGTCGACACCCGGACCGGTTCGGTGCTGGCGGTGGGCGAGGGCGCCAAGCAGATGCTGGGTCGAACGCCCGCCGCGATCGCGGCGATCCGGCCGCTGCACGACGGGGTGATCGCCGACTTCGACGCGGCCGAGGACATGCTGCGCGCCTTCATCCAGCGCGTCCACCCGCACGGATTCTGGTCGCGGCCGCGCCTGGTCGTGGCAGTCCCCACCGGGGTGACCGGGGTGCAGCTGCGGGCGGTCGAGGAGGCCGGCTACGCGGCCGGCGCCCGGCGCGTCTACATCGTCGAAGAGCCGATGGCAGCCGCGATCGGCGCGGACCTGCCGGTCTACGACGCCTCCGGCAGCATGATCGTCGACATCGGCGGCGGGACCACCGATGTGGCTGTGCTGTCCCTGGGCGGCATCGTCAGTGCGCACTCGATCCCCATCGGCGGCGACGAGATGGACGACGCGATCGTCCAGCACGTCAAGAAGGAGTACTCGCTGCTGCTCGGCGAACGGACTGCGGAGAACATCAAGATCGCGCTCGGGTCGGCCTTCCCGCAGGAGGACGAGCCGGACGCCGAGATCCGCGGCCGCGACATGGTGACGGGCCTGCCCAGCACCATCCTGGTCAGCGCCGCGGAGATCCGACGCGCGCTCGATGAGCCGGTGACCGCCGTCATCGACGCGGTGCACACCGTGCTGGACATGACGCCGCCGGAGTTGGCCGGGGACATCGCCGACGCTGGGATCGTCCTGGCCGGCGGCGGTGCGCAACTGGCCGGGCTGGCCGATCGCATGCGCCATGACCTGCAGATGCCGGTGCGGGTCGCCGAGCAGCCGGGCCACTGCGTCGCCCTGGGCGCGGGCAGATGCGTGGAGAACCTGGAGGCGCTGCGATCGGTGCTGCTGACCAGGCCCGGGAGGCCGGCGTGAGCAAGGACCGGCGGCCCGGGGCCACCTTGACCTTCGGGGGCTCCGACGGGTGCCGCCGCCGGGTCGGCCGGGAACGACTCCGCCATCGGGAGGCCGCCGATCCTCGAACGGCGGGCCCAGCCGCTGCCGCCCGCGAGGCGGGCGCGGCAACGCCGGCGGGCGGCGCAGCGTCGCTCCCGGGCGCGCATGCGGGAGGGCTCGGAGGCGCTGCTGGCCTTCCTCATCCTGGTCGGCCTCACGCTCCTGCTGATCGATGTGCAGACCGACGGCCGCGCCTACGACGCGCCGCGGGAGGCCGCTGCGCTGGTGCTCGGCCCGCTGCAGATCGGCGCGGACGCGATGGTGCGTCAGGACCCGACCGATCCGGATCGGCTGGCGCAGGAGCAGTTGCTGCTCGCCGAGTTGTCGGCCTCGGACGCCGATCGGCGACGTCTGCAGGAGTTGGAGGAACTGTTCGGCCTGGTGGGGCGCTCGCAGCTGCAGGTGACGGGGGCCGACGTGGTGGCGCTCGAGGCGCGCGGCGGCGGCATCGCTGCGACCATCGACCGCGGTTCTGGCGATGGCGTTGCCGCCGATCAAGCGGTGCTGGCCGGGGACGGTGTGGTGGGCACGATCAGTTCGGCCGCTCCCACCTCGGCGGTCGTGCGGTTGTCGGCCGACTCCCGCTTCGCGGTTGGCGCTCGGCTGGCCGAGTCCGGCGAAGCCGGCATCGTGCGCGGCACCGGCGATCCGGATCGCCTGACGATGGAACTGCTGGACCCACTGGCGCCGGTGGCGGTCGGTGACCGGGTCGTCACGATCGGGTCGCCGCAGGGCCGACCGTTCCCGCCGGGCCTGGTCGTCGGCGCCGTGGTCGATCCGGGGGATCCTGGGCAACCCCGGCGGATCGTGACCCTCACCCCGGCGGCCGACCTGACGCAGCTCTCCGCAGTGGCGGTGATGGTGCAGCCGTCGGAGGAGGTGCGATGAGCGCTCCTCGGGCCGCCGCCGTGGCCGGCATGCTGCTCCTGGCCGTCGTCGTGCAGACCGCGCTGCTGGCCCGGGTGCCCGTCCCGGGCCCGATACCGGATCTGGTGCTGCTGGTCGTGATCGGCGTTGCCCTCACCAGCGGCGCGAACGCGGGTGCGGCGGCCGGGTTCGCCGCCGGCCTGCTCATCGCGGTGGCGCCGCCCGCCGCAGCCCCGGTGGGCCTGGCGGCGGTGCTGTACGCGATCGTCGGGTTCCAGGTCGGCGCCAGGGCGGCCGGCGAGCGGTTGGCGCGAGGGTCGCTGGCTGGCATCGCCGCAGTCGCGGCCGCGGCCGTGGCGCATCGTCTCCTCGATCGTGCTGGCGCTGTGGGGCAACGGTTGGCCGGGCATCGTGTCGGTCCTCTTCGGCGCGGCGCTGCAGGCCGCGTACTGCGCCCTGCTGGCAACCGTGATCACCCCCGCCGTCAGCGCCGCGGTCGCCGCAGTGCCGGGTCGCGGGTAGGTGCGGGTCGTGGCGACGTCAGGAATCCGGCTGACCGTCTTCGCCGTCCTGGTCGCGTCAATGGTCGCGGTGCTGCTCGGCCGCACCGCACAACTGCAGCTGGCCGGACCGGCGCAGGCGCAGCAGGCGGCCGAGGGCAACCGGGTGCGCCAACTGGTGGTGGAGCCCACACGGGGCCGGATCGTGGATCAGCTGGGCCGTCCGCTCGCGGCGCAGCGCCAGGTGCCGCGGGTGGTGCTGGACCGGGAGGCCCTCTACGCCCTGCCCGGCGACGGCGCGGACGTGGTGGCGGCCGTCGCAGAGCTGCTCGGCACCACGTTCGAGGATCTCGACGCCCGCTTGACGCCGTGCGACAGCGTGCAGGCGGATCCCGGCCGGTGCTTCAGCGGCGGCCTCGCCGAACCCATACCCGTCGCCGTCGACGTCGACCTGGCCGAGGTCCTGCCGCTGGTGGAGCAGTCCGAGGACTACCCCGGGGTGACCCTGGACACCGTGACGGTGCGCGCCTACCCGGGCCGGTCCGGCGAGCGCGCGGCTCATCTGCTCGGGCGGCTGGGGGAGGTGAACGAGTCGGAGTTGGCGGCCGAGGGCGGCCGGTACCGCCCCGGCGACCTGGTCGGCCGCGGCGGTCTGGAGGAGCAGTACGAGAGCGTGCTGCGCGGCTCGCCGGGCTCCCGCACGGTGACCGTCGACACGACCGGGCAGGTCCTGGCCACGCTGGCCGAGGAGCCGGCGGTGCCCGGCGCGACCGTGGTGACCAGCATCGACGGCGCGCTGCAGGCGGTGGTCGAGGAGGAGCTGGCCGCCGCTGTGGAGCGGGCGCGCGACCCGGCAGGAGCGGCGGTGCCGGCCGATTCCGGGGCCGCGGTCGTGGTGGATGTCACCAACGGCCGCGTGCTGGCCATGGCCTCCTATCCCGACTACGAGCCCACGGTGTTCGACGGCGGCATCAGTGACGCGCAGTATCGGGCGTTGCAGGAGGAGGGCGCACTGCTGTTCAACCCGGTGCAGGGCGGATACCCGCCGGGCTCGACGTTCAAGCCCTTCACCGTCGCGGCGATGGCGACCGCCGGCTTCGACCTGCAGGGCTCCTATCCGTGCCCGAGTTCCTACGTCGCGGGCGGGCGCAGCTTCGCCAACTTCGAGAGCCGCGGGTACGGCACGATCTCGCTGCAGCGCGCGCTGGAGGTGTCCTGCAACACGGTCTTCTATGGCGCCGCCGATCAGATCTGGGCCGATACCGGCGGGGAGTCCGCCGGCCCGACAGCCGCAGATCCGATCCGCTCCGTCGCTGCTGGCTTCGGGCTGGGGTCGCCGACCGGCATCGACCTGCCGGGGGAGGCCGGGGGACTGGTATCCGGCAGGGTCACCAAGGCGGCCCAATGGGAGCAGCGGCGCGATGCCTGGTGCGCGGCGGCCGCAGCGGGGTACCCGCAACTGCGCGCGACCGATCCGGACCTGGCCGACGCGTACACCGCGCTGGACGGCGAGAACTGCCGCTCCGGGGGCGTGTGGCGGCAGGGGGACGCCATCAACGCCGCCATCGGACAGGGCCTGACGACCGTCACGCCGCTCCAGGTCGCCATGGCCTACGCCGCCCTGGCCAACGGCGGCACCCTGTACCGGCCGCAAATCGCCCGGGCCATCGTGGCCGCCGATGGCACAGCGACCGAAGTTGCCGCCGCAGGTGGCGGCCGAGTCGGTGGCCGACGCAGCCACCGTGGCCTTCCTGCGCGAGGCACTGCAAGGGGTGACGCAGCGGGGGACGGCCGCGGCGGCCTTCGACGGCTTCCCGCTGGGCCAGGTGCCGGTCGCTGGCAAGACCGGGTCGGCGCAGGTTCCCGGTGACCGACCGGCGACGGCCTGGTTCGCCTCGTTCGCCCCGGCGGACCAACCCCGCTACGCCGTGGTGCTGATGGTCACCCAGGGCGGAACCGGCGGCGGGACTGCGGCGCCATCGGTGCGCGGCATCTACGAGGCGATCTTCGGTGTCGAGGGCGGCAGGGCGGACCCCGGCCGCAGCGTCCTGCGCGGCGGATCGCCGCAGGAGGCACTGCCGCGGAGCCTCGAATCCGCGGGGACGGAGCCGGTCCGGTGACCGCGCTGGACGTGGCCGATCGCCAACGGGAGGCGCGTGCCGCCCGGCGCTGGCGCCATTTCCATGATCTGGATCCGGTGCTGCTCGCAGCAGCGCTTGCGCTGTCGCTGCTCGGGCTGCTCCTGGTGTGGTCCGCCACCGCGCCCGAACTGGCCGCAGACGGCATCGACCCGGCGGCAGCAGCGAAACGGCAGACCATCAGCCTGTTGATCGGTGCTCGTGCTGGCGTACGGCGTCTCGCGGGTCCCCTACTCCGCGCTGCGGATCGTGGCTCCCTGGGCCTACCTGGCGGGCCTCGGGCTGCTGCTGCTGACACTGACTCCGCTAGGACTGACCCTGGCCGGTGCGCGGGCCTGGCTGCAGTTGCCCGGCGGCTTCACCCTGCAGCCCTCGGAGTTCATGAAGATCGCCCTCATCCTGATGCTGGCCGCAGTCGGCTCCGCGGCGGCACTGGCCGGTGCCGAGGGACGCACAGTGGTCCGGTCCCTGCTGATCGCCGGCATACCGCTGGCACTGGTCCTGGTGCAGAACGACACCGGCACCATGCTCGTCATGGCGGCGACCGCCTTCACACTGATCGTCATCGCCGGTGCGCCGCTGCGGTGGATCATCGCTCTCCTGGCGGCAACCGTGGCGGGGGCGGTCGCCGTGGTGCAGCTCGGCCTGCTGCAGGAGTACCAGATGGACCGACTCACCACGTTCCTGCGGCCCGACGCCGACGCACTGGCCGCCGGGTACAACGCCCTGCAGGCGCGCCTGGCGATCAGCGGCGGCGGGCTGTTCGGGCAGGGGCTGTTCGCCGGGCCGCAGACCCAGGGCTCCTTCGTGCCGGTCAACGACAGCGACTTCATCTTCTCCGTCGCCGGGGAGGAACTGGGCCTGATCGGGGCCGTTGCCGTGATCGGGCTGCTCAGCATCGTGCTGTGGCGCGGACTGGCCATCGCCCGGCAGAGCGATGAGCTGTTCGGGCGTCTGGTGGCCGTCGGGATCGTGGCGTGGCTGGGGTTCCAGGCCTTCGAGAACATCGGGATGAACCTGGGCATCACCCCGGTCACCGGCGTCACCCTGCCCTTTGTCTCCTTCGGGGGCAGCTCGATCATGGCCTCCTGGTTGGCCGTCGGGGTGCTGCAGGTACTGCACCTGCGACGGCGCCGGGGTGTGCTGGTGCGACCCGGCGAGCGCCACCTGCGCCAGTGGCCCGCGACCGGTCGCACGCCACTGCACCGCTGAGGCCGACGCGAGGCAGCGCGGCCGACTGCGGAGGGTCGGTACCCTGGAGGTCGCCCGTCCGCGCAGCCGACCTCGGAGGATGCAGTGCCCGTCGCCTCGGTGTTCCCCGTGCTGGAGCCGCTGCTCGGCCGAGTAGCCAAGCCCATCCAATACCTCGGCGGCGAGGTCAACGCCGTGGTCAAGGACTGGGACGAGCACCCCGTCCGGTGGGCGCTGTGCTACCCGGACGCCTACGAGGTCGGTGCGCCCAACCAGGGGATGCAGATCCTGTACGAGGTGCTCAACGAGCGGCCCAGGACGCTGGCGGAGCGGGCCTACGCCGTGTGGCCCGACCTCGAGGAGCGGATGCGGGCAGCCGGTGTGCCGGCCTTCACGGTGGACAGCCACCGGCCGTTGCGCGCCTTCGACATCATCGGGGTGTCGCTGGCCACCGAACTGGGATACACGAACCTGCTCACCATCCTCGACCTGGCCGGCATCCCGCTGCGCGCCGCCGACCGGGGCCCCGACGACCCGCTGGTCATCGTGGGCGGCCATGCGGCGTTCAACCCGGAGCCGATCGCTGAGTTCATCGACGGCGCGGTGCTCGGCGACGGCGAGGAGGCGGTGCTCGCCATCAGCGCGGCCCTGGAGCGGGCCCGGTCCGAGGATGCGTCCCGGGCAGATGTGCTGCACCGACTCGCCACCACGGCCGGGGTCTACGTGCCGGCCTTCTACGACGTCGCCTACGAGCCGGACGGCACGATCGCCGAGGTGCGCCCCAACCGGCCCGGGATCCCGTTCCGGGTCGAGAAGTACACCCTCATGGACCTTGACGAGTGGCCCTACCCGAAGGCGCCCCTGGTGCCGCTGGCCGAGACCGTCCATGAGCGGGCCAGTGTCGAGATCTTCCGCGGCTGCACCCGCGGGTGCCGGTTCTGCCAGGCCGGCATGATCACCAGGCCGGTGCGCGAGCGTTCCGCAGCGGTCCTGGCCGACATGGTCGATACCAGCCTGCGGGCGACCGGGTTCGAAGAGGTCGGACTGCTGAGCCTGTCCAGCGCGGACCATTCCGAGATCGCCTCCCTGACCCACGAACTGGCCGACCGCTACCAGGACTCCCAGGTGTCGCTCAGCCTTCCCAGCACCCGGGTGGATGCCTTCAACATCGACCTGGCCAACGAGCTGACCCGCAACGGCCGGCGCTCCGGGCTGACCTTCGCGCCGGAGGGCGGCAGCGAGCGACTGCGCCGGGTCATCAACAAGATGGTCAGCGAGGAGGACCTCATCCGCACCGTCGCGGCCGCCTACGCCGCGGGCTGGCGGCACGTCAAGCTCTACTTCATGTGCGGTCTGCCCACCGAGACCGACGAAGACGTGCTGCAGATCGCCGATATGGCGGCCGAGGTGATCCGGACCGGTCGCGAGGTGTCCGGCCGATCCGACATCCGGTGCACCGTCTCCATCGGCGGCTTCGTCCCCAAGCCCCACACGCCGTTCCAGTGGGCGGGGCAGCTGGATCCGGCCGCGACCGACGCTCGGCTGGCCAAGCTGCGCGCCGCCATCCGCGGCAACCGCGAGTACGGGCGCAGCATCGGTATCCGCTATCACGACGGCGAGCCGGGCGCGATCGAAGGCCTGTTGGCACGCGGCGACCGGCGGGTGGGCGCGGTGATCGAGGAGGCTTGGCGCGCCGGCGGCCGGTTCGACGGGTGGAGCGAGCACTTCTCCTATCAGCGCTGGGTCGATGCCGCCGAGCGGGCCTGGCGGGATGCACCGGTGGATCTGGCCTGGTTCACCACCCGGGAGCGGGGCGGCGAGGAGGTCCTGCCGTGGGACCACCTCGATTCCGGACTCGATCGCGAATGGCTGTGGGACGACTGGCAGGCCGCGCTGTCGCAGACCGAGGTGGCGGACTGCAGGTGGGCGCCCTGCTCGGCGTGCGGCGTGTGCGACGTCATGGACACCCAGATCCAGATCGGCCCCTCCGACAAGACGTGGCTGCCGATGCCGCCGATGCCCTCCCTGGACGCGCGGTGAGCGGCATGCCCGGCGTCCCCCGATGAGCCGCCGACAGCCGCCGCAGCGCGACGTAGCGCCGGTCGCGGCCCGCTACCGGGTGCAGTACCGCAAGGCGGGGCGGATGCGGTTCTCCAGCGCTCGCGACTTCCAGCGGGCGCTCGAACGTGCGATTCGGCGCGCCGGCATTCCCATCGCGTTCTCGGCCGGCTTCAGCCCGCATCCGCGCATCTCCTACCGCAACAGCGTCCCGACGGGGGTCTCCAGCGAGGCGGAGTACCTGGAGCTCGGCCTGACCCGCGAGGTGGATCCGCGGCTGCTGCACCAGGCGCTCGCCTCGGGTCTGCCGCCCGGCTTCGATGTGGTCGAGGTGCTGCCCGCAGCGACCGGCGACTTCGGCGAGCGGTTGCAGGGGAGTACCTGGCAGATCGAGTTGCCGGACGTCGCGGCCGCCGAGGCGCTGCAGGCGGTGAACGCACTGCTCGACATGCCGGCGGTGCCGGTGGAGCGGGTCACCAAGCGGGGGCGCACGAGTGTGGATGTCCGCAGCGCCGTAGCGCGGATCGAAGTACGGCCCGGTGAACAATCTGTGGCGGACGGGTCGCCCTGTGCCATACTGCAGGTGGTTGTTCGACACGTCACACCGTCGGTACGACCGAAGGACCTACTCACCGCTCTGGAGCGGGCGGCAGGGCTGCCGCAGTCGCAGGCACCGAGGATCTGCCGGCTGGCGCAGGGGCCGCTCTCGGAGGACGGAGTCGCCGTCGGCGATCCGCTCGATCCGGACCGGAGGGCAGTGTCCCGCCCGTAACCGGGCGCAACACAGGCTTTGCCGAGTTGCCGCCAAGGCCGCTCGGCCCGGAACCAGCCTTGCGCGGTGCAAGCACCCGAGGCGCAAAAGGAGTCGAGCGCATGCTCGAGGAGCAGGACACCACACCATCGCAATCCAACGACGCCGAATCAGGGCCTGAGCAGGGCGAGTCCACGGGCTCGGCTGGCCGACGGCGCCCGCGGCGGTCGGCATCTCGGCCCGCAGGTCCGCCCCCGCCGCTGGCCAATCCCTTCCTCGGCGCGGAGGAGGAACCCGCGCAGCCCTCCCCGCCAGCAGCACCGGCCGTGCCGCAGACCGTCCGGCCCGCAGCCATGGCCGTGTTCCAGACCCCCCAGCTGCCGGTGACTCAGACTCCGCCCGCCTCGCAGCCCGATGCGGAGGCGGCCGATGAGCAGCGGCCGGCCCGCAGCCGCAGCCGCAATCGCAACCGCAGCCGCTCCGGGGCTCAGGGCGGGCCCGCGAACCAGGGCGAATCGGCGAAGCGACGGCAGGGCGAATCGGCGGATCAGGGCGAGTCGGCGCCGCAGGGCGAATCGGCGCCGCAGGGCGGATCGGCCCAGCGGGGGCAGTCGAAGGCGCCGGGCGAGTCGAAGGCGCCGGGCGAGTCGAAGGCGGAGAGCGCGGAAGGGCCCGCCGCGGAGGCTCAGCCATCCGCCCCGGGGGCAGGCGACGGTACTGTCGCACCCACATCGAGCACCAAGAAGCGGCGGCGCCGCAAGCGCGGCTCCAGCCCCGATGCCGAGAACGCCTCCGACGACCCGAACACGGTCACCAAGGTGCGTGCCCCCAAGGAGACGGAGCAGGCGGAGAAGGCCACCGGGGTGAAGGGTTCCACCCGGCTGGAGGCCAAGAAGCAGCGCCGGCGCGAGGGCCGCGAAGCAGGCCGACGTCGGGCGCCCATCCTCTCCGAGGCGGAATTCCTGGCCCGTCGCGAGGCGGTGGACCGCACGATGGTGGTGCGGCAGCTCGACGCCATCACGCAGATCGCCGTGCTGGAGGACGACGTGCTCGTCGAGCACTATGTCACCAAGGACTCCGGGTCGCCGACCACCATGGTGGGCAACGTGTACCTGGGCAGGGTGCAGAACGTCCTGCCCAGCATGGAGGCCGCGTTCGTCGATATCGGGCGCGGGCGCAATGCGGTGCTCTACGCCGGTGAGGTGAACTGGGATGCTGCGGGCCTGGACGGCCAGCCGAAGCGTATCGAGTTCGCGCTGAAGTCGGGCGACCCCGTGCTGGTGCAGGTCACCAAAGACCCGATCGGCCACAAGGGGGCCCGCCTCACCAGCCAGGTCTCGCTGCCCGGCCGCTACCTGGTCTTCGTGCCGGACGGTTCGATGACCGGGATCAGCCGGAAACTGCCGGACACCGAGCGCAGCCGGCTGCGCGGCATCCTCAAGCGCATCGTGCCCGACGACGCCGGCGTCATCGTCCGCACCGCGGCCGAGGGCGCCTCCGAGGAAGAGTTGCAGCGCGACGTGACCCGACTGGCCAAGGCGTGGGAGGAGATCCAGCGCAAGGCCCGGTCCGCCTCGCCGCCGCAACTGCTGCACGCCGAGCCGGAGCTGGCGATCCGCGTGGTGCGCGACCTCTTCAACGAGGACTTCGGCGGGCTGCAGGTCTCCGGTGATCGGGTCTGGCGGCAGATCCGCGAGTACGTGGACGCGGTGGCGCCGGATTTGTCTGAGCGGCTGGACAAGTGGACGGGCACTGAGGACCTCTTCGCCCACCATCGCATCGACGAGCAACTGGCCAAGGCGCTGGACCGGAAGGTGTGGCTGCCCTCGGGCGGGTCGCTCATCATCGAGCACACCGAGGCGATGACGGTCATCGATGTCAACACCGGCAAGTTCACCGGACAGGGCGGCGATCTGGAGGAGACCGTCACCCAGAACAACCTCGAGGCGGCCGAGGAAATCGTCCGACAGGTGCGGTTGCGCGACATCGGCGGAATCATCGTCATCGACTTCATCGACATGGTCCTGGAGAGCAATCGGGACCTCGTGCTGCGGCGCCTGGTGGAATGCCTCGGCCGGGACCGGACCAAGCACCAAGTCACGGAGATCACCTCGCTGGGCCTGGCACAGATGACCCGCAAGCGCATCGGCGGCGGGCTGCTGGAGACGTTCAGCGAGTCCTGCGATGCGTGCAACGGACGTGGCGTCAAGATCCACTTCGATCTGAACGGAGCCCCGGCGAACGGGCGGCGCAAGCCCGTGAAGCCCGCCGGCGCGCACGATCCGATCGAGACCATGAACCGGGCCGCGGCTGAGGGCGACGCGGATGCGTCCGGCGGCGAGGCGCCCGCGGTTGCGTCCGGCGGCGAGGTCCCGCGGTTGCGTCCGGCGGCGAGGCGCCCGCGGTTGCGTCCGGCGGCGAGGTCCCCGCGGTTGCTACGGCGCCGGAGGCGACCGGACCTGCGGACCAGGCGCCTGCAGGTGAATCGGTGCCGGCCCAGGTCGCGTCTGCGACGGTGTCGGGAGCGGAACAGTCGTCCGCTTCGGCTGCAGCCGCCGAAGCACCGCAGTCGGAACAGGACGACGGATCTCCGCCTCGGGACCCCGGCACGATTGTGACCGCTGCGGTGCCGGGCGCCGCAGCCGAGGAGTTCGTTCACGAGGAGTCGTTGCCCGTGCCGGAGCCGGAGGTCGCATCGGAGGCCTCTCCTGACGCCGTGCCGGAGCCGGAAGTCGCACCCGAGGCCGCCTCAGATGGCGTCCCGGAGCCTTCCGCAGACCAGGCGCCTGCATCCGACTCGGGCCAGGCGGCCCCTGCGGCCGACGCTGAGGCCGCGACGCCGGAGCACCGCGACTCCGACCGGTCTGCTGGCAACCCCGTTTGACCGGCTCACTGCCGATTCCGTACTCTTAGTCCTTGGCGCGACTATCGCTGTAGGTGATGCTTGGTCCGCCCCCTCCCGCGTACGACCGCGGTGAGCCCGCACGAACTCAAGGAGAGACCGTGTACGCGATTGTCCGCGCAGGTGGTCGCCAGGAGAAGGTCGCCGTCGGCGATGTCCTGGAGCTCGACCGGGTCGCCGGTGACCCCGGCAGCACCGTGCAGTTGCCTGCCCTGCTGCTGGTTGGCGATGACCACGCGGTCACGAGCGATCCTGCCGCACTTGCCGGCGTCGAGGTGAGCGCCGAAGTGGTCGAGCACATGAAGGGTCCGAAGATCCGGATCTTCAAGTACAAGAACAAGACGGGGTCCCGCAGGCGCCAGGGGCACCGGCAGCCGCTGACGCGGGTGCGCGTGACCGCGATCGAGAGCGGAGTGTGATCGGCTATGGCTCATAAGAAGGGTGCGTCGAGCACCAAGAACGGCCGCGACAGCAACAGCAAGCGGCTCGGCGTGAAGCGGTTCGGCGGCCAGACCGTCCGCGCCGGTGAGATCATCGTGCGGCAGCGGGGCACCCATTTCCATCCGGGAGCCAACGTCGGCCGGGGCGGCGACGACACATTGTTCGCGCTGACGGCAGGCACCGTTGACTTCGGGACGGCCCGCGGCCGCCGTGTCGTCAACATCGTCGCCGTCGACTGACCGTGTGCGTCGCTGGTCGACGCTCAGCAGCACAGCAAGCCGTCCCGCGCGGGCGGCTTGCGGCATAGGTAGGGGTTTGTGGCCACCTTCGTCGATCGGGTCGTCGTGCACGTCAGCGCCGGGGATGGCGGCAACGGCTGCGCCTCGGTGCACCGGGAGAAGTTCAAGCCCCTCGGGGGCCCCGACGGGGGCAACGGCGGTCGAGGCGGCAGCGTCGTACTGGTCGTCGATCCTGCGCTCAACACGCTGCTCGACTTTCACCGCCACCCCCATCAGCGGGCCGACCGGGGCCGCCCCGGTCAGGGTGGCCATCGTGCCGGGGCCAGCGGGGGGGACCTGGTCCTTCCGGTGCCCGACGGCACGGTAGTGATGACGGCCGATGGCACGGTGCTGGCCGACCTGGTGGGCGCCGGCAGTTCCACGGTGGTGGCGGCCGGCGGCCGCGGCGGTCTGGGCAATGCCGCGCTGGCGTCGCGGCGCCGCAAGGCCCCGGGATTCGCCCTGCTCGGCGAGCCGGGCGAGCATCGCGATGTCGTCCTGGAACTGAAGAGCGTGGCCGATGTAGCGCTGGTCGGCTATCCCAGTGCCGGGAAGTCGAGCCTCGTGGCTGCTATGAGTGCCGCCAGGCCGAAGATCGCCGACTACCCGTTCACCACGCTGGTCCCGCACCTCGGCGTCGTAGATGCCGGACAGCGCTCCTTCACCATGGCCGATGTCCCGGGCCTGATCCCGGGCGCGAGCCAGGGCAAGGGCCTGGGGCTGGAGTTCCTGCGGCACATCGAGCGCTGCTCGGTCCTGGTGCACGTCTTGGATTGCGCGACGCTGGAGACCGACCGCGATCCGGTCAGCGATCTGGACACCATCGAGGCCGAACTCGAGCGCTATGGCGGCCTGGCCGATCGCCCCCGCGTCGCGGTGCTGGCAAAGACCGACCTGCCCGACGGCCAGGCGCTGGCAGACCTGGCCGAACCGGCACTGCGCGAACGGGGGCTGCCGGTCTTCCGCGTGTCCGCCGTGACCCATGCGGGACTGCCCGCATTGACCCACTTCCTGGCGGATCTGGTGGCGCAGCGCAGGGCCGAGTCGCCGGCAGCCGAGCCCACCCGCATCGTGCTGCGGCCGCACGCGGTGGACGGGCAGCCCTTCCGCGTCGCGAAGCAGGGCGAGTACTTCGTCGTCACCGGCGACAAGCCCGAGCGTTGGGTGCGCCAGACGGACTTCAGCAACGACGAGGCCGTGGGATACCTGGCCGACCGGCTGGCCAAGCTCGGTGTGGAGGAGGAGCTGCTGCGGCTCGGGGCGTTGCAGGGGGACGCAGTCGTGATCGGCGGCGGCGACGACGCGGTGGTCTTCGACTTCGAACCGGCCATCCCCGCCAGCGGGGGCGGCAGGGGGCCGCGCGGCACTGACGAGCGGCTGGCCGGGCGATGATCGGCGGCCCGCGCGACAGCATCGCGGGCGCCGCGCGCCTGGTCGTCAAGGTCGGATCCTCCTCGCTGACCCGACCGGACGGCGGCCTGGACGAGGGGCGACTGGTCGCGCTGGTGGGGGTGCTCGCCCATCGGCGCAGAGCCGGCACCGACGTCGTGCTGGTCACCTCCGGGGCGATCGCCTGCGCCATCGACGCCCTGTCCCTGGGCCAGCGGCCGCGCGACCTGGCCACCCAGCAGGCCGCAGCCGCCGTGGGGCAGGGCCTGCTCATGGCGCGCTACACCGCAGCGTTCGCCAGCCACGGCCTGATGACCGGGCAGGTCCTGCTGACGGCCGAGGACATGGTGCGCCGGGCCCATCACCGCAACGCCCAGCGCACGCTCTTCCGGCTGCTGGCCCTGGGTGTGGTGCCGGTGGTCAACGAGAACGACACCGTTGCCACCGACGAGATCCGGTTCGGCGACAACGACCGGCTCGCCGCCCTCGTTGCCCACCTGGTGCACGCCGAGGGTCTGGTGCTGCTCTCCGATGTGCCCGGACTGTTCACCGAGCCGCCGTCGCGCCCCGGCGCCCGTCCGATCGCCGATGTCGCCACGGCGGCCGATCTGCGCAGCGTGACGACCCGGGGGCGAAGCGCTGTCGGCAGCGGCGGCATGGCCACCAAACTGGAGGCGGCCCGGATCGCCACCGCCGCCGGTGTGCCGGTGATCCTGGCGCACGCCGATGACGCCGAGGCGGCGCTGGCCGGCGGCGATGTCGGCACGGTGTTCCACCCCACCGGTCGGCGGGCCCCCACCAGGCTGCTCTGGCTGGCGCATGCCTCGACCCCCCAGGGCCAACTGGTCCTGGATCCCGGAGCAGTTGCTGCAGTCGTCCAACGACGGGCATCCCTGCTGCCAGCAGGGGTCATTTCGGTCGAAGGGGACTTCTCGGCCGGAGATCCGGTGGAGTTGTTGGATGAATCCGGAGCGGCGGTCGCGCGCGGCCTGGTGAACTTTGATGCAACGGAGCTGCCCAGCCTGCTGGGCCGCTCGACACGGGAGCTGGCCCGAGAGCTGGGGTCGGCGTACGAACGGGAGGTCGTGCATCGCGATGACCTCGTGCTGCTGCTTCGGGACCCGCGCTGAGGGTCGGCGATGAGTCGGGCCGCCGGGAGCCTGTGGCACGTCACGCTCACCCTGCAGGGGCGGCCGGCCCCGTTGGAGGAGCTTCGGGTCGCGCTGCAGCCGGCTGTGCGCGATGGACCCGATGAACCTCGGCGTGCGCTACCGGGAGGATCGAGCGGAGCTGCAGTTCTGGGACGAGGGCCCGGAACTGGGCTCGGTGGCTGCGGCTGCCGCCCTGCTGTGGTCGGACAGCCGGGCCGACACCGGGCTGCCGCGCTGGTCGTTGGTGGGACTGGAGATTCTGCAGCATTCGATGTGGCGGGAACGGTCCCGGGGCGCGGTGGTCGCCCCCGGGTCGGTGGCGCAGCTGCCCTGACCGGTCCACGTATCCTGCCAGGGTGGACGAACAGCAGCAGGTCATGACCGACGGCGCGGCGCGCCAAGGCCGTCACACCGGCATTGCGCGGACTCACCCGGCAGCGCAAGGACGATGCACTGCACGCGCTGGCAGCGGCGCTGCGCGACGACAGTGACACCATCGTGCAAGCCAACGCGGCCGACGTGCAGCGGGCCGCAGACTCGCGGGACGTCCCCGGCGATCATCGATCGGCTGACCCTGACCCCCGAGCGGATCGCCGCCATCGCCGATGCCGTGATCGACGTCGCCGCCCTGCCCGATCCGGTGGGGGAGGTGGTCCGCGGGTACACGCTGCCCAACGGGCTGCAGGTGCGGCAGATCCGGGTGCCGCTCGGGGTCGTGGGCATGATCTACGAGGCCCGCCCGAACGTGACCGTGGATGCGGCAGCCCTGTGTCTGAAGAGCGGCAACGCGGTCCTCCTGCGGGGCTCGTCGTCGGCCTACGACAGCAACCGGCGACTCGTCGAGGTGATGCGCCGTGCGTTGGAGGAGGCGGGGCTGCCGGCCGACGCCATCCAACTGGTGCCCGGGCGCAGCCACGACGCGGTGCAGGCGCTGATGACCGCCCGCGGGCTGGTCGATGTCATCATTCCGCGCGGCGGCGCCGGACTCATCGAAGCGGTCGTCACCGGTTCGACGGTGCCGGTCATCGAAACCGGCGTGGGCAACTGTCACGTCTACGTCGACGCCCACGCCGACCTGGAGGCCGCCGTGGCGATCGTCGTGAACGCCAAGACGCAGCGCGTCAGCGTGTGCAACGCCGCCGAGACGCTGCTGGTGCACGCCGATATCGCCGAGGCCTTCTTCGCCAGGGCCGCGCCGGCGCTGGCCGAGCGCGGCGTCATGCTGCATGCCGACGAGGCAGTTGCCGGACTCTGCGCCGACACCGGTGTGGCCACCAAGCCGGTGACGGATGAGGACTGGGCGGCCGAGTACTACTCGCTGGACCTCGCGGCCGGTGTGGTGCCGGATCTGGCGACGGCGACCGCGCACATCCGACGCTGGAGCAGTGGCCACACCGAGGCCATCGTCAGCGATTCCGCCACGGCGATCGAGGCCTTCGTCAACGGCGTCGATTCCGCCGCCGTGATGGTCAATGCCTCCACCCGGTTCACCGATGGCGGGGAGTTCGGCTTCGGTGCCGAGATCGGCATCTCCACCCAGAAGCTGCACGCCCGCGGGCCGATGGCGCTGCCGGAGATGACCACGACGACCTACATCGTGACCGGCCAGGGACACATCCGGACCTGACCCCCGCGGCCGGCGCCGTGCGCGCTAGGCTGGTCCGACGAATTGCGAGGGCTCGGAAGGGAGCACCATGACGCAGCGGCTGCTGGCCACCGTCCTGGCGTCGGAAGAGGGCGCCGGACACTCCGGGGAGGCGATGAGCGTGAGCCCCTGGTGGTTCGGCGTCGGCGCCATGCTGGGCTTCCTGCTGCTGCTGTGGGTCGTGACACGGCTGAATCTCGATCGCTGAACCACGTGCATGGCGCGCGCGATCGGAGTGATGGGCGGCACCTTCGACCCGATCCATCACGGCCACCTGGTCGCAGCCTCTGAGGTCGCGCACCGCTGCGGACTGGACGAGGTCGTCTTCGTGCCGACCGGCATCCCGTGGCAGAAGCCGGCCCCGACGCCCGCCGAGCACCGATACCTGATGACCGTGATCGGCACCGCGGTCGATGCGCGGTTCTCGGTCAGCCGCGTCGACATCGACCGGCCCGGACCGACCTACACCGTCGACACCCTGACCGACCTGCGCGCCCACTACGGGCCCGAGGCGACCTTGCGCTTCATCACCGGGGCAGACGCCCTGCGCGACTTCCCGACATGGCGCGACCCGGCGGAGATCCTGGCGCAGGCCCGGCTGATCGCGGTCACTCGGCCCGATCACGACATCGCTCTCGGTGGCCTGCCCAAGGGCGCGGTCAGCGTGGTCGCCATTCCCGCTCTGGCCATCTCCGCCAGTGAGATCCGCGATCGGGTGCGCACCGGCCGGCCGATCGAGTACCTCGTGCCCTCGGGCGTGGCTTCCTACATCCACAAGGAAGGCCTGTACCGGGGCAACCGGAGTGGGGACACGTGAGGACCGACCCGGATCGCCGGGTACGCAGCCATGTGGCGGGAACCGCGGCGATCGCGACCGGCTTCCTCGCCGCGCTGGTCCTGGTGGTGGTGCTCGGGCAGCAGGAGGCCGCGCCCCCGCAGGAGCCGGTGCCGACCCCGTCCGAGCCGACAGCGGTGGTGCAGGACACCCTCCTGGTACAGGTCACGCTGGGCAGGGACCGGACGGCGAGTCTGCTGACCGCTTCCGGCGGCGAGCCCGACCGAGCAGTGCTGCTCTCGCTCCCCCAGGACATGCTCGTCGTCGATGGTCCGACCTACACGCCGCTGCTGGACGCCAATCTCTCGCTGAACCGGCGGCTCACCGCCCGGGCCACGGCCAACACGCTGGGAGTGCGGGTCGACGGCGGTTGGCGCATGGAGCGAAAAGCGCTGGCCGGGCTGGTGGACGCGGTGGGCCCGGTCACCGTGACGGTGCAGCAGCGGACGGTGTTCCTCGATGGCGAGAACGGCGAGGTCGCAGTTGACCCTGCCCGCCGGGACGTCGACGCTGACCGGCCCGGACGCCAGTTGGTACGCCATCGGTGTCATCGCGGGGGAAGATGACATCGCAGGCGTGCAGCGGCGGTTCCAGGAGGTGCTGGTGCAGGCGGTGACCGCGCTGCCGGATGACGCCGAGACGATCAAGGCGATCCTGACCAGCCTCGGGGCGCTCTCGGACCCCTTGCAGGGCACCACGGAGGTGTCCGAGCAGCTGTTGGCCCTGCGCACCGCTCTGTTGGCACAGCCCCCGCAGTCGGTCGGGCTGCCGCTGCGGCCATCCACCGAGGCCGACCCGGTGGTGACGCGGCAGGAGCTGGAGGGTGGGCCGGCTGCCGCCGTCGGTGCGTTCCGCGTCACCGACTACGTTGCTGCAACGCCCGACCTGCGCGAGATGTTCTCCGGTGCGCCTCGGGTGGCAGAGGTGGACGGGGAGCCCCGGGTGCTGGTGTGGAACGCTTCCGAGCAGCCCCTGGCCTCGGAGGTAGCGCTGCTGGAGCTCAACGACGCCGACTTCGTGGCGATCTCGGCCGGTCCCTGGCGCTCGGAGCAGACCGTGTCGCGGATCAACGGCCTCGGCTACTTCCCGGACGGCGAGTCCTACGCCAGTGCCGTCGCCGATGCGCTGCGACTGGCGAATCCGGAAAGCTTCGGCGACACCGGCACCCTTGCGTCATCCCCGCCGGGCAGCCCGACACCGACCGCAAGCGCGAGCCAGCCCCCGACGATGCCGCCCCCGCAGCGGACCCCGTGGGCGGATGTCGACGTCGTCTTCGGCCAGGACTACCAGCCGTGCCCGCCCGATGAGCCCGACTGCCTGCTGGAGGAACCGCAGTGACCGCTACCGAACGCGCCGTTGAAATGGTGCAGATCGCCGCTGCCGCGGCGGCGGAGAAGAAGGCCACCGACATCGTGGCGCTCGATGTCAGCGAGACATTGGTCATCACCGATGCCTTCGTGCTGTGTTCGGGTGGCAACGAGCCACAGATCGCGGCGATCGTGGACGAGGTGGAGCGCCTGATGCGCCAGGCCGGGTACAAGCCGGTCCGGCGGGAGGGGGAGCGCGAACGCCGCTGGGTACTGCTGGATTTCATCGACATCGTCGTGCATGTCCAGCACCAGGAAGAGCGGGTGCACTATGCGCTGGAGCGGCTCTGGAAGGACTGTCCAACCATCCCGCTGGCGTCGCCGCATGAGGGGCCGACGGATTAGGAACGGGTGCTCGCCGTCGCTATAGTAGGAGAACCTTCGGGGCTGTGGCGCAGCTGGTAGCGCACTTGCATGGCATGCAAGGGGTCAGGGGTTCGAGTCCCCTCAGCTCCACCCTTCGGTCGTGCAACACAGCTCTTCTGGGCGGTGCGATCCCGTGATGGGTCGGTAGTCGTCATGCATCGTCGTCGGCGATGGCCAGACCGCGGTGCCCCCTCGCGAGTCCGCGACTGTGCACCCGGATCGGGGGTTTGCACCCCCTGTGGGGGCTCAAAGCGCCTCCCGAGCGGCAACCGTGCACCCGGCATGGGGGTTTGCACCCGGGGCGGGGGCTCTGGAGCCCAGTTCGGTCGATTCCGCCCCCGCGCCGGGTGCAAACCCCCGAACCGGGTGCAGCCATGCCCCGCATACCGGACGTCCCGCCCCCGCGCCGGGTGCAAACCCCCGAACCGGGTGCAGACCTCGCCAGTGCGGGGCCGTGGGGCGCCTCGCAGGAGCGGCTGGGCGCCGGGATGTGACCCAGGCGCCCGGCTGCCAACTCACCCCACCCGCCAACACGGGATCCCAACACAGTCCCGCTTGCGATGAGCCCCTGGCTGCGGTGGCCGGCAGGGCGCGCGCAATGCTGCGGCCCCGCCACCTGGTGTGACGGGGCCGCAGCATTGTTCAGCGCTGGCGAGCGAGCCTCGCTGGCGGGACTACCGCACGTCGAAGCGGTCCAGGTTCATGACCTTGTCCCAGGCAGCGACGAAGTCGGCGACGAACGCGCCGCTCATGTCGTCGGCGGCGTAGACCTCCGCCAGTGCCCGCAGCTCCGAGCTCGCGCCGAAGATCAGGTCCACCCGGGTGCCGGTCCACCGCTCCTCGCCGCTGGCGCGGTCGCGGCCACGGAACTCCTCGGCCGTCTCCGACGTCGGCTCCCAGACCGTGCCCATGTCCAGCAGGTTGACGAAGAAGTCGTTGCTCAGGCACTCGGGACGGTCGGTGAACACGCCGTGGCCGCTGTCGTCGGCGTTTGCTCCCAGGACGCGCAGTCCGCCGACCAGAGCCGTCATCTCCGGGGCAGACAGCGTCAGCATGAAGGCCTTGTCGAGCAGCAGGTGCTCGGCGGCCAGCCGGTTGCCCTTCTGCACGTAGTTGCGGAAGCCGTCCGCGCCCGGCTCCAGCGGGGCGAAGGAGTTGACATCGGTCTGCTCCTGCGAGGCGTCGGTGCGACCGGGCGTGAACGGCACCCGGACCTCGTGGCCGGCCCGCCGGGCGCCCTCCTCCACACCAGCGCAGCCGCCCAGGACGATGAGATCGGCCAGCGAGACGCGCTTGCCGTCGGTCTGCGCATCGTTGAACTGCTGCTGGATCTGCGCCAGCGCCGCAACGACCCGGCTGACGCCTGAGGTCACGTTGACGTCCCACTCCGCCTGCGGCGAAAGGCGGATCCGGGCCCCGTTCGCGCCACCGCGCTTGTCGGTGTCGCGGTAGGTGGAAGCCGACGCCCAGGCGGTGGACACCAGTTGCGACACCGAGAGGCCTGCCTCGAGGATCGACGCCTTCAGCGAGTCGGCATCGGCGTCGTCGATCAACGGGTGATCGACCGCCGGTACCGGGTCCTGCCACACCAGCTGCTCATCCGGCACCCACGGCCCCAGGTAGCGGGCGACCGGGCCCATGTCGCGGTGCAGCAGCTTGAACCAGGCGCGGGCGAACGCATCGGCGAGCTGGTCGGGGTTCTCGTAGAAGCGGCGCGAGATCTCCCGGTAGATGGGGTCGGTGATCATCGCCATGTCGGCCGTGGACATCACCGGCGACTCCCGCAGCTCGGGGTCGGCCGCCGAGGGCACCGTGCCCTGTGCCTCCGGGTTCTTCGGCTTCCACTGATAGGCGCCCGCGGGGCTCTTCGCCAACTCCCACTCGTAGGAGAACAGGTTCTCGAAGTAGCCGTTGTCCCACTGGATCGGATTGTTCGTCCAGGCGCCCTCCAGGCCGCTGGTGATGGTGTCGTTGCCCGAGCCCGACCCGTAACTGCTGAGCCAGCCCAGGCCCTGCTCCTGGATCGGGGCGCCCTCCGGCTCCGGGCCCACATACCGATCGGCGTCGGCGGCGCCGTGCATCTTGCCGAAGGTGTGGCCGCCGGCCACCAGGGCCACGGTCTCCTCGTCGTTCATCGCCATCCGCGCGAACGTCTCGCGGATGTCGCGGGCCGATGCCATCGGGTCGGGATTGCCGTTGGGGCCCTCGGGGTTGACGTAGATCAGCCCCATCTGGACCGCGCCCAGGGGATTGGCCAATTCCCGGTCGCCGCTGTAGCGCTCGTCGCCGAGCCACTCGGTCTCCGGGCCCCAGTAGACGTCCTCCTCAGGGGCCCAGATGTCGGGGCGGCCGCCGCCGAACCCGAAGGTCGGCAGGCCCATCGTCTCGATGGCGCGGTTGCCCGCGAAGATCAGCAGGTCGGCCCAGGAGATCTTGTTGCCGTACTTCTTCTTGATCGGCCACAGCAGCCGCCGGGCCTTGTCCAGGTTGGCGTTGTCCGGCCAGCTGTTGAGGGGAGCGAACCGCTGAGCACCGGTGCCGCCGCCGCCGCGGCCGTCCGCGATGCGGTACGTGCCGGCCGCGTGCCAGGTCATCCGGATGAAGAGCGGGCCGTAGTGGCCGTAGTCGGCCGGCCACCAGTCCTGGGAGTCGGTCATCAGCGCATCGACGTCGGCGGCAAGGGCCTCGAAGTCCAGGCTGTTGAAGGCCTCGGCGTAGTCGAAGTCGGCGCCCAACGGATTGGAGCGCGGGTCGTTCTGCCGCAGGATCCGCAGATTGAGGTTGTCCGGCCACCAGTGCTGGTTCGCCGTGCCTCCGGCGGCCTGGTGGCCGGTGTGCATCACCGGGCACCTCGCCTCCGACGGCTCGTCGCTGGTCACGGTAGTGCCGTGCTCATCGTTGCTCATGCTTCTCCCTCGCTCATGATGCGAATCCTAGGCGGTGCTCGCCTGCTGACAGCTGGGACAGCGGCCCCAGAACGTGATCTCGGCCTCTTCGACGGCGAAGCCGGAGCCGTCGGCCGCGGTGAGGCAGGGCGCGGCGCCCATCGTGCAATCGACGTCGACCATCCTGCCGCACGAGCGGCAGACCAGGTGGTGGTGGTTGTCCCCGACGCGCTGCTCGTACCGGGCCGGCGAGCCCGCCGGTTGAATCCGACGCAGCAGACCCTTGTCCACCAATGCGCCGAGCGCGTCGTAGACCGCCTGGCGCGAGATGGCGCCGATCTCACGGCGGACGGATTCGGCGACGTCATCGGCGGTGCCGTGGGGCCTTCGGTGGACCGCGCGCATGACGGCCAACCGCTGCGCCGTCACCTGCAGCCCGTGGCTGCGCAGGAGGTCTGCGGTCTCCCCGGGGTGCGGCACGTCCCACACACTAGTCGCCCAACTCTGGACTCTGTCAAGAAACGACGGTCTGCGCTGGGCTGGTGTCGATGGGCAGACGGCGTCTGCGGGTAGCCGCGGAGCGCACGGCACAATGGCGGACGTGGGCCACCTGCTGCTGTTCGCCGACTCGCTGGCCTTCCACGGGCCCAACGCCGCGGTGCCCCCGACCGACGACCGACTCTTCGCCAACCGCGCGGCGGCGCGGCTGGGGTGGTCGGTGGACCTGTTGGCCCGTCCCGGCTGGACGGCGCGAGACGGATGGTGGGCGCTGACCAAGGATCCCGTCGCCTGGGGGGTCTACCTGCCGCGCGCCTGCGCCGTGGTGCTCTCGCTGGGGCACATGGACCAGTTGCCGGCCGCTGTGCCGACGTGGCTGCGCGAGTCGATGCCGTACATCCGGCCGGGTCATATGCGACGGCGGGTGCGATCGCTGTACCGCACCGCCGCGCCGCACATGATCCGCGGCACCGGCGGTCGGCTATCGCAGTTGTCGATCGAGGCGACGTCGCACTACCTGGGCCGGATGGTGGACGGGATCAGGGCGTACCGCCCCGACGTCCCAGTTGTGCGGCTGCTGCCTTCGCCCTACGACGCGGCGATCTATCCCTCGCAGCGGCACCACATGCAGGCCGTCACCCAGGGGCGGCGCTGGTGCGAGCAGCGCGGCGTCGCGGCGATCGACCTCGACCCGCTGGTGGGACCGCATCTGGCGGCCGGGCGCAACAACCCCGACGGCATGCACTGGGGATGGCAGACGCACGAGGCGATCGGGGCGTCGTTGGGCGAGGCGCTGCTGCGGCGCTGAGCCGCTCACGCATGGAGGAATTCGACCCCCTGGAGGTCGATTCCCTCCACATCTGAGCCGGCGGCCCACAGATCGGGGCGTGCACCTGGGGCAGGTCGGCACCGCGGGGGCAGCCTGGCGCGATGCCGCCTCGACTCCATGCCGATGCCAGGGCCATGCTCCGCTCCCAGCGCCTCGTCGTCGCCACCTGGCAGGGCGCGTCCATCGGCCTCGCGCCCCGAGCGATGCGCCGTGCGGCGCGGGACGGGAGCTGGGCTCAGCTGACAGGGCGCACATTCCTGGCGATCGCATCGGAACCGAATCACCCCCAGCTGCGCGTCGCTGGGGTCCTCGAACTCGGGCGCACCGCACTGCTGTCCGGGCTCGCGGCCCTCGCAGAACAGGGCTGGTCTGGGGATCCGGGCGGATGGGTGGACGTCGTTGTGCCTCCGGGGTCGGTGCACTCGGGACGCACCGTGCCGAACTGGCTGCGCATCCACCGCCGTGCCCATCCGAGGGATGCGCCCGGAGTCGTGCCCGTGGTGGTCGCTGCCGAGGCAGTAGTGGATGCGGCGTCCTGGGCGCGCACCGATCGGGAGGCCATGTTCATCGCCGTCAGCGCGCTCCAGCAGCGCATCGTCACCGCCGAGGCGATGGAGCGGGCGGTTGCGGCTCGACTCAGGCGGCCGAGGGCCGCGATCGTGGCCGGCATCGTGGAGGAGTTCCGCTCCGGCGTGACCACGCTGGGGGAGCTCGACCTGCGCAACCACTGCCGGGCGTGGGGTCTGCCGCAGCCGATTCGGCAACGGGTGCGGCGCGACGCGCACGGAGCGATCCGGTTCATCGACGCCGAGTTCCGTGCCGCAGACGGGGTGCCGGTCCTGGTGGAGGTCGATGGGATCGGACACTTCACGCCCGAGGGCCAGCTCAACGACGTGCGGCGGCAGCGTCGGGTGATCGTCCCCGACGGCGCGCGATTCCTGCGCGTCACCAACTGGGAACTGCGCTACGAGCCCGATGAGGTCTTCGTCGACTTGCAGCGGACCCTACGCATGGAGGCGATCGACCTCTAAGGGGTGCAAATCCTCCACGTCTGCCCGAGCCGCGGGGAAAGAGGAGTCCGCCCGTCCCCGATAATGGTGGGCATGACGCAGACATCGCAGCGAAGCGCGTACGACGTCGAGGCGATTCAGGAACGCTGGCTGCCGGTCTGGGAGGAGCTGCAGCCGTTCCGATCCGGAGACCCGGACGACGGCCGTCCCAAGAAGTACGTGCTCGACATGTTCCCCTACCCCTCCGGCGACCTGCACATGGGGCACGCGGAGGCGTACGCACTCGGCGACGTCGTCGCGCGCTACTGGGTGCAGCGGGGCTTCAACGTGCTGCACCCGATCGGATGGGACGCCTTCGGGCTGCCGGCAGAGAACGCGGCGATCAAGCGCGGCGTGGATCCCAAGGAGTGGACCTATGCCAACATCGAGCAGCAGAAGGCATCGATGCAGCGCTATGCCTGCTCCTTCGACTGGGACCGGGTCTTGCAGACGTGCGACCCGGAGTACTACGGCTGGAACCAGTGGCTGTTCCTGCGCATGTTCGAGCGCGGGCTGGCCTACCGCAAGGACAGCAACGTCAACTGGTGCCCGGACTGCCAGACCGTGTTGGCCAACGAGCAGGTCGTCGGCGGGCTGTGCGAACGCTCCGACACGCCGGTCACCAAGAAGAAGCTCACGCAGTGGTACCTGAAGATCACCGACTACGCCGATCGGCTGCTCGCGGACATGGAGCAGCTCGAGGATGGCTGGCCGGAGAAGGTCTTGGCGATGCAGCGCAACTGGATCGGCCGCTCCACCGGCGCCGATGTGCAGTTCGTCATCGAGGGCCGCGACGAGCCGGTCACCGTGTACACGACGCGCCCGGACACTCTGTATGGCGCAACGTTCTTCGTCGTGGCGGCAGATTCGGATCTGGCTGCCGAGCTCGGTGAGGGCATCCCCGAGTTCGCCGGCTACCTCGAGCAGGTCAAGGCGATCAGCGAGATCGACCGGCTGAACACCGAGCGCCCCAAGACAGGCGTGTTCCTGCAGCGCCACGCCATCAATCCCGTCAACGGGCAACGACTGCCGATCTACGCCTCCGACTACGTCCTGGCCGACTACGGCACCGGGGCGATCATGGCGGTGCCGGCCCACGACCAGCGCGACTTGGACTTCGCGCGCGCGTTCGACCTGCCGGTGCGGGTCGTCGTCGAAGCGGGGGAGGACCCGGCACAGACCGGTGTGGCCACCGCCGATGATGGGCCGCACGTGAACTCCGGTCCGCTGGACGGACTCGACAAGGACGAGGCCATCGCACGGATCATCGACATCCTGCGCGAGCGGGGGACCGGCGAGGCAGCGGTCAACTACCGGCTGCGGGACTGGCTGATCTCGCGGCAGCGCTACTGGGGGACACCGATCCCGATCATCCACTGCGAGCAGTGCGGCGAAGTCGCCGTGCCCGACGACCAGCTGCCGGTCACGCTGCCGCCGTCGGAAGGCCTGGACCTGCAGCCGAAGGGAACCTCTCCGCTAGGTGCGGCCAGCGCATGGGCGTCGGTGGACTGCCCGGGCTGCGGCGGCCCGGCGCGGCGGGACCCGGACACTATGGACACCTTCGTCGACTCCTCCTGGTACTTCCTGCGCTACCTGGATCCAGGCCTGGCCACCGGGCCCTTCGACGCGGAGCAGGCGGCAACGTGGATGCCGGTGGATCAGTACGTCGGGGGCGTCACGCACGCCATCCTGCATCTGCTCTACTCCCGGTTCTTCACCAAGGTGCTGCACGACATGGGCCTGGTCGGCTTCACCGAGCCGTTCACGCGGCTGTTGAACCAGGGCATGGTGGTGATGGACGGCTCGGCGATGAGCAAGTCCCGCGGCAACCTGGTTCGGCTGTCGGATGAGTTGGCCGAGCACGGGGTCGACGCGGTCCGCCTCACGATGGTCTTCGCCGGGCCGCCGGAGGACGACGTCGACTGGGCAGACGTGTCGCCCGCCGGATCGAAGCGATTCCTGGCCCGCGCGTGGCGGGTGGCATCGGACGTGACCAGCGCCGTTGACAGCGATCCGGCGACCGGTGACACGGCGCTGCGCAAGGTGACGCATCGCATGGTCAGCGAGGCCGAACAGGCCATCGAGACCTTCCGCTTCAACGTCGCGGTCGCCAAGGTCATGGAACTGGTGAACGCGGCCCGCAAGGCGATCGACGGCGGTGCAGGTTCGGCCGATCCCGCCGTGCGGGAGGCAGCGGAGGCGATAGCGGTCATGCTGTCGGTCTTGGGCGCGCCCTATACGGCCGAAGACATGTGGCATCGCCTGGGGCATGCCCCATCGGTCGCCAGGGCAGGATGGCCGGCTGTGGACCCGGCGCTCCTGGTGCGCGACGAGGTCACGTGTGTGGTCCAGATATCGGGCAAGATCAAGGCGAAACTGCAGGTTGCCCCCGACATCGTCGAGGCTGATTTGGAGGCGCTGGCCTTGGCGGCCCCGGAGGTCGTGGCGGCGCTGGCCGGGCGCGATCCCCGAAGGGTCATCGTTCGGGCGCCGAAGATCGTCAACATCGTGGCCTGAGGCCTGCCCGGCCGGATCCAGTCCCTGCGCGTGCGGTCCCGAGTCCCGAGCGGCGTTCGGGGTTCGGGGTTCGGGGTTCGGCCCATGGTCCAACGCATCGGTCATCACGACGGCACCACGTCCAAGTTCGGCCACGGCTCTGGTGGATCACCTCGGCATGCGGAGCGCCTGAGCATCGTGAAGGGCCGCTGGCGGCCTAGGGTGGGCGCATGAGCGAGCAGATCGCGGTCGTCGTTGATTCCACCCTGGCGATCCCGGCCGAGGCCGCTGCCGAGCGCGGCATCCGGGTGGTTCCGGTGCACGTCGTGGTGGCGGGCACATCCCTGCGCGAGGGGTTGCAGATCACGCCAGCCGAAGTCGCCGAGCACCTCAGGGCCGGGACCCAGGTGACCACGTCGCGACCGTCTCCGCAGGAGTTCCTCGACGCGTACCGGGAGGCGGCCGCCGATGGCGCCACCGGCGTCGTCTCGGTGCACTTGTCCGCCGACCTGTCGGGAACGGCCGAATCGGCCCGCATCGCCGCGCAGGGCAGTCCCATCCCGGTGCGTGTGGTCGATACCCGCACCATCACCATGGCCGGCGGGTACGGGGCTCTCGATGCCGCCGACGCTGCCGCGTCGGGAGGGAGTCTGGAGGAGGTAGCGGACGCGGCCACGAGGACCGCGCGGGCGTCCTCACTGCTCTTCTACGTCGACACGCTGGAATACCTGCAGCGCGGCGGCCGCATCGGCGCGGCGCAGCGGTACCTCGGACAGGCGCTACGGGTGAAGCCGCTGCTCTACATGGAAGCCGGATCGGTCGCGCCGCTGGAGAAGGTCCGCACATCCCGCAAGGCGCTGCACCGGCTCGCCGAGGTGGCGGCGGAGGCGGCAGGGCAGTTGCAGCGGCCGCGTCTGGCCGTGCACCACCTGCAGGCCGAGGCTGCAGTAGCCGTCGTGCAGGAAGACCTGCGCCGCATGCTGCCGGATGCGCCGTGCCCGGCGATCGAAGTTGGGGCGGTCATCGGCGTGCACACCGGGCCGGGCATGGTCGCCGTGGCAGTCGCGCCCGGGGCGGCGCCGTGACCGAGGATCCGCAGGGCTGGCAGTTGATGCTGACCGCAGCCGTCAGCTTCCTGGTCGGATCCATCAACCCGGCCACGATCATCGCCACGGCGCGCGGAGTGAACCTGCGCGACATCGGCTCGGGCAATCCCGGCGCGACGAACACGGCCCGGGCGCTCGGCAAGGGCGCTGGCGGCGCCGTCGGCGTGATCGACATCCTCAAGGGATTCCTGCCCGCGGTCGTGTTCTCGGCGTGGGGCCCGGCCGCGGCCGGGGTTGCCGGACTCTCCGCGGTCCTCGGCCACATCTTCTCGCCATTCCTGCGGGGCAGGGGCGGCAAGGGCGTCGCCACGACGCTGGGGGCCGTCCTCGGCGTGCAGCCCCTCTGGGCGATCCCGATGCTGGCGACCTTCGGCGTCACGGTGGCGATCACGAGGAAGGTCGGACTCGGCGCGGTCGTCGGAGCCGCGACGTTGATCGCTGTCGGGGTCTTCTGGGCCGACATGGCCGAGGAGCGCGCGTTCGCGATCGCCTTGGGGATGGTGGTCATCATCCGCCATGAGTCGAACCTGCGCGCCGCACTGGGCAGCAGCCAGAAGCAGGACTAGTCGTCCCGGGGAAGCCCGGTGATATCCCCAGCCGTGACGCTGTCCGGAAGGCGAGTCGCGATCCCGGCCTAGCCTCGCCCCATGCCACTGGTACCGATCACCGAGCACCGGCGCCTCCTCGTGGCGCTGGCCGTCCTCGTGGCGGGTGCCGGGCTGCTGGCGGCATGGCGCTGGTCCGGTGCGTCCGAACCGCCGGTCGCTGTGGAGCAGCTCGACAGCGGCACGGCAGTCGCCGGGCTGGCACCGGAACCGCCACTGGAGCAGGCAGTACCGCCGGATCGGCCGGACACCATCACCGTGCATATCGTCGGGCCGGTCCGCGCGCCCGGTGTTGTCGTGCTGCCGTCCGGATCCCGCGTCGTGGATGCCATCACCGCCAGCGGCGGACTGGCCGAAGGCGGGTCGCCCGCGGACGGGGTGAACCTGGCTCGCGTCCTCACTGACGGCGAACTGCTGGACCTGCGGGCGCCGCAGTCGACCGGTCCGGCCGCTGCCGCCCCCACCGAACCTGCCGCCCTCGACCTCAATACCGCCACTGCGGAGCAGTTGCAGCAGTTGCCTGGCGTGGGACCGGTGCTCGCCGAACGGATCCTGACCCATCGGCAAGAGGCGGGTGGCTTTGCCACCGTGGAGCAGTTGCTGGAAGTGCCGGGGATCGGTCCGAGCAGGTTCGCCGAACTGCAGGAGCAGGTACGGGTCGGAGCAGGATGAGGTGGCCGCGGCAACCGCTGCTGGTGCTGGGTCTGAGCGCTTGGGCGGCTGGCGCGCTCGCCTGGTGGCTCCTTGCGACGCTCCCGGCCGCAGTCCTGGCTGCTGGATTGGCGGGGCTGGCCGGCGTTGCCTGCCTGGTCGGGCTGCGCATCCCGGGACTGCGGGTGTTGAGCCTGCTCCTGATGTGCGGTGTGATCGTCGGCGCGAGCGCCGTAGTGGCGCACCTGACCACGACCCGGCCTGCCATGCTGCGCGAGGCCGCTGGTGAGCAGGTGACCGGGGTGGCACGCATCACCTCGGCGACGACTCGCCACTCCGGCGAGATCGGGAGCCTGCCGTCGGTACGGGCGACGGCGGTCCTGTCACACGTCTCGGTGGGGGGCGCAGCGGGAGACGTGGTGGCCCCGGTGGTGCTGCTGGGTGACACGCAGACCCTGGGGCAAGCCCGACCGGAACGCGGTGCCGTGGTATCCGTGGTGGGCCGCCTCCTGCCGGAGCGGCCGCTGCGCGAGCCCGGCTTGGCGATCGCCGTGACGGAAGTGACCAGCAGCCAGCCGCCGACCGGCTGGCCGGGCGCGGTGCGCACGATGCGGGAGTCGATGTGGGAGGCCCTGGCTGCGCTGGACGGGGATGCCGCGTCGCTGGTCGCCGGACTCGCCATCGGCGACGACTCGCGCCAGCGCGCGGACCTGGCGACGGCGATGCGGGACAGCGGGCTCAGTCACCTCACCGCGGTCAGCGGCGGCAACATCGCCATTGTCGCCGGATTGGTGGTGGGGGTGATCGCGGTGGCCGGGGGACCGCTGCAGGTGCGGGTGGCCGCGGGCGCCTCGGCGGTCATCGCTTATGCGGCGTTCGTGGGCCCGGAACCCAGCGTGCTGCGCGCCGGTGTGATGGGGGTGGTGGCCCTGGTCGGCGTACTGCGCGGCAGCCGCGGCGGCGGCTACCCGCTGCTGGGATTCGCGGTACTGGTACTCGCGCTGTGGCGGCCGGGGCTGGTGCTGTCGTGGGGGTTCGCGCTGTCGGTGGCGGCCACCGGCGGGATCCTCGGCCTCGCGCCGGCGATCGAACGCCGGATGCCGCGGACCTCGCCGCTTCTGCGCGGCGCGGCGGCGGCGCCTGGCAGTGACCCTGGGCGCCCAGCTCGCGACGGCCCCGCTGCTGGCCGCCATGACCGGCCAGCTGCCCCTGGCCGCCGTTCCGGCGAACCTTGCGGCCGCACCGCTGGTGGTGCCCATCACCGTCCTCGGGCTGGCCGTCACGCTGATCAGTTCGGTCCACGGCCCCGCAGGACGGATCGTTGCGGAGCTGGCCGAACCGTTCGGGGCGATGCTGGCAGCAATAGCGCGCTGGGGTGCTGGGCAGTCGTGGGCCACCCTCACCACGCCCACGGGGCTCCTCGGCGCCGTCCTGGTCGCCGCCGCCGTGGCAGTTGCCTCGGCGGCAGTGCTGCGGCTAGGTGCCTGGCGCGGGCTCGGACTGGTGGCCGCGATGCTTGCGCTGGCGCTCTGCGCGGCACGACCGCCGCCGATCCCGGGGGACTGGGTGGCTGCGGCGTGCGATGTCGGTCAGGGCGACGCATTCGTCGTTCGGGTGGCGCCTGCTGCCGCGGTGCTGATCGACACCGGCCCGGACATCGAGCGGCTGACTGCCTGCCTGGATCGGCTCGGGGTCGCAGAGGTGCCGCTGCTGCTGCTCACCCACTACGACACCGATCACGTCGCTGCCGCCCCGGCGGTGCTGGCCCACTACCGCACGGCGACGGTACTGGCCTCGCCGGTCCGCGAGCCCGCCAGCAACGCCGACGACGTGCGCGCCCTTGTCGCCAGCTCCGAAGCGTCGCTGGTGACGGCGCGACCGGGCATGCGGATGGCCATCGGCGGGGCAGGGCTGAGGGTGCTGTGGCCGCAGCGCATCATCGGTGTCGGATCGGTGAGCAACAACGCGGCCGTCGTCGTCGCCGTCACGGTGGGCGGTTTCCGGTTGCTCTTCACCGGCGATCTGGAACCGCCGGCCCAGGCGGCCCTCATGGCGGCCCATCCGGGCGGCGACTACGACGCGGCGAGCATCCCGCACCACGGTTCGGCTGCGCAGGATCCGCGGTTCCTGCGATGGACCGGCGCTGCGCTGGGGCTGGTCTCTGCGGGGCAGGGGAATCGTTTCGGCCACCCCTCGCCGGAGGCGCTGGCCCTGGCTGCCGCGGCCGGGCAGACGGTCGGCCGTACCGATCGGCACGGCACGCTGGTGCTGGTGCCGAACGGTCGCCAGCTGCAGTTGGTGTCGGTGGCGGGCTGACTCGGCGGCCGGTCCTGGCGTGTCGGACCCCGTGACATGATGCGGCAATGGCGAATGCGCGGGGCGGGGCCCGGTCGAAGGGCGCGCGGCAGCAGCGACTCGACGCGAAGGCGGTGGCTGCGCTGCTGGCCGAGGCGGAGCAGGCCGATGACGCGATCTGTGTCGTGACCGGTGGCGAGGAAGCGCTGCGGCGGCTCGTCATCGAGCGACTGCTCGCCGGCGCCGCGCGGGCCGACGCGACGCTGGTGCGGGTGTCGGCCCGGGATGCCGGGGCGGCGGAGGCGGTTGAGCACGCCGGTGCGCCTGCGCTCTTCGGGGGCGCGACATGGCTGCTGCTGGAGGACCTGGACGTGGCCGGCGACGATGTGCAGGCCGCCGCCAAGCAGGCCTTGGGGGTGGCCGGCCCGGATCTGCGGATCGTGCTGTCCCATGGGGGTGGCGCGCGCGGCAAGGCGGTCGTGACGGCTGCCCAGGGGGCCGGTGGCCGCGTGCTGCAGACGCGGCCCATCGCTGCCGGGGCGGTGCCCGGCGTGCTGACGCTGCACGCGCGGGAGCGCGGGTGCGTGTTGGGCAGCGATGCGGCCCGGGCGGTCATGGAGGCCATCGGCGAGGACCTGACGGCGCTGTTGGCGGCAGTGGATCAGTTGGCGTCGGATTCCGCCGAGGGCCGCATCGATGTGCCCTTGGTGCGCAGCACCTTCCCGTTGACCGCCGGCGGCAACCAGTTCGAGGTCGCCGACTTGGTTTGGATGCGCAAGTCGGCCGAGGCCCTGACGGCGTTCCGGGGTCTGGCCGACCGCAATGGCGTGGGGAACGCGTGCGTGACCGTGGTCGCCGCCTTGTCCTACTCGCTGCGGTCCCTGGCGCGCTACGTCACCGAGCAGCCCGCAGGCTCGCCGTGGCAGGTCGCGTCCTCGCTGGGCGTCTCGCCCTGGAAGGTGGACACGCTCGCCGCCCAGGCCCGGCTGTGGCGGCCTGGGCAGTTGGCGGCCGCCGCAGTTGCGCTGGGAGATGCAGATGCCGACGCTAAGGGTGGCCTCGGCGATGCAGGAGCGCTGGACCCGGAGCAGAAGATGTACGCGGTGGAGCGGCTGATCGTCGAACTGGCGACCGTGGCCGGTCAGCCCAGCTGAGCAGCCTGTTGGCTGATGGCCGACTTGCGGTTGGCGGCCTGATTGGGGTGCAGCACGCCCTTGCTGGCGGCCTTGTCCAACTCCTGCCCGGCCTTGCGGGCGTACTCCTTGGCGGAGTCGGCATCGCCGGCCGCGACGGCCTCGTGGAAGCGCCGGATCGTCGTCTTGATGGACGAGCGCACCGACTTGTTGCGCATGCGGGCCTTCTCGTTGGTGCGGATCCGCTTGATCTGCGACTTGATATTCGCCACGGTGCTGCCTTCTGATCGTGTGGCCCTTGGGACCTGTCGGGTGTTGCGGTGGTCGTCGTGCGGGCGCGCGGCACCGGTGGTGCGCCGACCAATGTCCACCACAGTAGCGCGGGTGCGGCTCATCCGGGAAATCCCGTCCGGGCGCTTGCGCCCAGCATCGACAACCGCATCTGCGACGATAGTGCCGTGACCATGCCGCAGCCGGGCGCCACCGCGCCCACCGCACTGCGCAACTTCTGCGTCATCGCCCACATCGACCATGGCAAGTCCACGCTCGCCGACCGGATGCTCTCGCTGACGGGCGTGCTGCCGGAGCGGCAGGCGCGCGCCCAGTACCTCGATCGGATGGACATCGAGCGGGAGCGCGGCATCACCATCAAATCCCAGGCGGTCCGGCTGCCCTACCGGGCCGGGGACGGTGGCAACTACGTGCTGAACCTCATCGACACCCCCGGCCACGTCGACTTCACCTACGAGGTGTCGCGATCGCTGGCGGCGTGCGAGGGCGCGGTGCTGCTGGTCGATGCGGCGCAGGGGATCGAGGCGCAGACGCTGGCCAACCTCTACCTGGCGCTGGAGAACGATCTGACCGTCATCCCGGTGCTCAACAAGATCGACCTGCCGGCCGCTCAGCCGGACAAGTACGCCGCCGAACTGGCGCACATCATCGGATGCGACCCGAGCGAGGTGGCGCGGGTCTCGGCCAAGACCGGCGCCGGCGTCGCCGAGCTGCTCGATCGGATCGTGGCGGAGATCCCGCCGCCGGAGGGCGACCCGCAGGCGGCGGCCCGGGCCCTCATCTTCGACTCCGTCTACGACTCCTACCGCGGGGTGGTCACCTATGTACGCGTCGTGGACGGCCGGCTGCAGCATCGCGACCGCATCGCGATGATGTCCAGCGGCGCCATGCACGAGACGCTCGAGGTCGGTGTCATCTCGCCGGAACCGGTCGCTGCAGCACGCTCTGGGCGTGGGCGAGGTGGGCTACCTGATCACCGGGGTCAAGGACGTCCGGCAGAGCCGCGTCGGCGACACCATCACCACAGCGCGCAACGGTGCCGCGCAGCCGCTGGGGGGCTACCGCGATCCGGTGCCCATGGTGTTCGCCGGGCTGTACCCGATCGACGGCTCCGACTACACCGATCTGCGGGAGGCGCTGGACAAGCTGAAGCTCAACGACGCGGCGCTGTCCTACGAGCCGGAGACCTCCGGCGCCCTCGGTTTCGGCTTCCGGTGCGGCTTCCTGGGCCTGCTGCACCTGGAGATCGTGCGGGAGCGGCTGGAGCGGGAGTTCGGCCTGGACCTGATCTCCACCGCACCCAACGTCGTCTACCACGTCACCATGGAGGACGGCACCGAGCTCACGGTGACCAACCCGAGCGAGTTCCCCGGGGGCAAGATCGCCGAGATCCGCGAGCCGGTGGTGCGCGCCACGATCATCAGTCCCAGCGAGTTCATCGGCACGATCATGGAGCTGTGCCAGAGCCGACGCGGCGCGCTGGACGGTATGGACTACCTGTCGGCGGAGCGGGTGGAACTGCGCTACACGCTGCCGCTGGCCGAGATCGTCTATGACTTCTTCGACTCGCTGAAGTCGCGCACCCGAGGCTACGCGTCGCTGGACTACGAGGCCCGCGGCGAGCAGGTGGCCGACCTGGTGAAGGTTGACATCCTGCTGCACGGCGACCCGGTGGACGCCTTCAGCGCCATCGTGCACCGGGACAAGGCCTACGCCTACGGGGTGGCGATGGCCGGCCGGCTGCGGCAACTGATCCCGAGGCAGCAGTTCGAAGTGCCCATCCAGGCCGCGATCGGGGCGCGGGTGATCGCCCGGGAGACCGTCCGCGCCCTGCGCAAGGACGTGCTGGCCAAGTGCTACGGCGGCGACATCTCCCGCAAGCGCAAGCTGCTGGAGCGGCAGAAGGAGGGCAAGCGCCGCATGAAGATGGTGGGCCGCGTCGAGGTCCCGCAAGAGGCGTTCATCGCGGCACTGTCCACCGACGCCGACGGCGGCAGCACCCGCGGGTAGTCGCGCCGGCGGCGCCGTGCTGCGACGCCGTGCCTACGCGGCGTCATCAGGGCGAAAAACCCGTGCCGAACTTGCCGTACGGAGCAGCATCGCCGCAGGCGAATGCGTAGGGTGTCGCTGAGCACCCACTCGCGGGTCCTGAGCCCGCGCCCGAGGAGGACCAGTAATGACAACCGCACCCTCGGCCGGTAGCATCACCGGCTCGGCTAATGCGCCCATCCCGACCCCGGCTCCATCGGTCGGGCGCTTGTTCCTGGATCGCGTATCGAAGACCCCCGACCGCGAGGCATTCCGGGCTCCCGACGGCTCCGGGGGCTGGCGCTCGATGACGTGGAAGGACAGCCTGGACGAGGTCTCCGAACTCGCTGGCGGCCTGATCGCGCTCGGCCTGCAGCCCGAGGATCGCGTGGCCATCGCCAGCGGCACCCGACTGGAGTGGATCCTGGCCGACCTGGCCATCATGTGCGCCGGCGGCGCCAACACGACCATCTACCCGACCACCTCCGAGGACGATGTCGAGTACATCGTGCAGGACTCCGGCTCGGTGTTCGTGGTCGCGGAGGACCCCCGACAGCTCGCCAAGATTCAAGAGGTCCGCGGCAACCTCCCCGACGTGCGCAAGGTGATCCTGATCGACGGCGACGGCGACGGCGACTTCGTCCTGTCGTGGTCCGAACTGCGGGCCATGGGCCGGGAGAAGCTCGCCGAGAACCCTGGCCTCATCGAGGAGCACGTGAACCAGACTGGCCCGGACTCGCTGGCGACCCTGATCTACACCTCCGGCACGACCGGCCGCCCCAAGGGCGTGGAGCTGACGCACAGCAACTGGACCTACGAGGGCGTGGCGATGGACGCGCTCGGACTCATCTCCATCGATGATGTGCAGTTCCTCTGGCTGCCGCTGGCGCACTCCTTCGGCAAGGTCCTGACGTGCGCGCAGTTGCAGGTCGGGTTCATGACGGCCGTCGATGGGCGGGTGCCCGAGATCATCAACAACCTGCCCGTGGTGCAGCCGACCATCATGGCCGGCGTCCCGCGCATCTACGAGAAGATCTACGGCGGCGTCAATGCGCAGTTCGCCGGTGGCGGAGCCAAGGCGAAGATCGCCGACTGGGCGTTCCGGATCGGGCGGCAGGCCGCGGAGAAGCGCAATGCCGGCGAGCCCGTCACCGGCGCGCTGGCCATGCAGCTGAACCTGGCCGAGAAACTCGTCTTCTCCAAGATCAAGGCCAAGATGGGTGGCCGCATCCGATTCTTCATCTCCGGCTCCGCCGCGCTCAACGGCGACATCGCGGCGTGGTTCGACGCCGCCGGACTACCGGTCCTGGAGGGCTACGGCCTGACCGAGACTTCGGCTGCCACCTGCGTCGTGCGTCCGGACGCCATCGCGTACGGCAAGGTCGGCGCGCCGCTGCCCGGCACGGAGATCAAGATCGCCGGCGACGGCGAGATCCTCATCAAGGGCCCGGGCGTCATGCGCGGCTACCGGAACCGTCCGGACGACAACGCGGAGGCCTTCGCCCCCGGGGACGGCTGGTTCGCCACCGGCGACATCGGCATCATCGACGAGAAGGGCCGGGTGAAGATCACCGACCGCAAGAAGGACCTGGTGAAGACGTCCGGCGGCAAGTACATCGCGCTCGGTGCCATCGAGTCCTCGTTCAAGGTGGAGTCCCCGCTGGTCGGTGCCTGCGTGGTCATCGCCAACGAGCGGAAGTACGCCTCGGCGTTGGTCGCGCTGGACCCGGACGCCGCCAAGGCGTTCGCCGAGCAGAACGGCCTTCCGAACGACATCCCCACGCTGTCGAAGGATCCCAAGGTGATCGCGGCGATCCAGGGCGCCTTCGACTCGCTGAACAGCAAGTTGAACAAGTGGGAGACCATCAAGCAGTTCCGCGTCCTGCCCTACGTCCTCGATCCCGAGACCACGCCGGATGAGATGACCCCGAGCCAGAAGATCAAGCGCAAGGCGGTCGAGAGCAACAACGCCGCCCTCGTGGAGTCGATGTACTCCTGAGGCTGAGCCCGAGCATTGGCGCCCCGTCGGTATCCGGCGGGGCGCCGGTGTGTTTGCCGTCAAACCCGTCGACAGCATTCAATGGCGGTGTGCCCGCCCCCGCGCCAGACGGCGATCCGGTCCCAGCCGATGGCGCTCTGCCGGCACCGGCGCTGACCGAGCTGGCCCGGCAGGGTGGGCTGTCCTGGTACTTCCATGTCCCGTACTGCCGGACCCGGTGCGGTTACTGCGACTTCAACACCTACACCGCGCCGGAACTGCGAGGCGGTGCTGGGGCCGCGACCTGGGCCGCCACCGCCGTGGCGGAGCTCCGATTGGCGCGACGGGTGCTGGCCGACCTCGACGTGCCGGCGCCGACGGTGTTCATCGGCGGCGGCACGCCGTCGCTGCTGCCGCCGAGCGACTTGGCCGAGGTTCTGTCGGTGATGCGGGCGGAATTCGGCATGACCGCCGACGTCGAGGTGACGGCGGAGGCCAATCCCGACGATGTGACCGACGCCCTGCTCGATGGTTGGGCCGCAGCCGGGGTCAATCGCATCTCGCTGGGCATGCAGAGCGCGGTGCCCGCGACCCTGCGCGTGCTGGAGCGCACCCATCGGGCCGATGCGTTGCCAGCCGTTGCCGATCGTGTCCGCAGCAGCGGCATCGGGCAGCTGAGTGTGGACCTGATATACGGCACGCCCGGGGAGAGTGCTGCGCAGTGGCGCCAGAGCCTGTCGGCTGCCCTGGCACTGCGGCCGAACCACGTCTCGGCCTACTGCCTCGGGATCGAGGAGGGGACGCGGCTCGGTGCCCAGTTGCGGGCCGGAGCGATCGCGCCGGTCGACCCCGACGAGGCGGCGGACCGCTATCACGCCACCGACGAGGTCCTGGCCGGGCACGGCTACCACTGGTACGAGATCTCGAACTGGGCCCAGCCCGGCGCCGAATGCCGCCACAACCTGCAGTACTGGCGCAGCGGCGCGTGGTGGGGCGTCGGGCCTGGGGCGCATTCGCACATCGGCGGGGTCCGCTGGTGGAACCTGCGGCACCCCCGACCCTGGACCGCCGCGCTGCGAGAGGGCCGCAGCCCGGGGCAGGGCCGGGAGATCCTGGCCGCGGACCAGCGCCGGGAGGAGGCCCTGCTGCTCGGCATCCGGCTGGCCGAAGGCATGCCGGTGGAGGCGGTGCCTGGCGGCGGCGACCGTGTCGCGGCCTGGGCCCGGGAGGGCATGGCGGATCTGCTCGGACCCTCCGGTGAGAGGTTCCGGCTGACACGGCGGGGCCGGCTGCTGGCCGACCGGCTCGTCCTCGATGCGCTCACCGAAGCGTCCGGCGACGGCATCGCCGGAACGGGCGTACCGCCGTACACTGGCACTCATTGATTCGGAGTGCCAGGGTTGGTGCAGGACCGGCGATGGGAGGGCAGCCATGGTGGATGAGCGTCGACTCGCCGTGCTGCGCGCGATCGTCGAAGACTTCGTCAGCACCTCCGAGCCCGTCGGCTCCAAGACCCTCGCCGAGCGGCACCAGTTGGGAGTCTCGCCGGCAACGATCCGCAACGACATGGCCCAGTTGGAGGAAGAGGGCCTCATCGCCCAGCCCCACACCTCGGCGGGCCGGGTCCCCACCGACAAGGGCTACCGCGTCTTCGTCGACCGGCTCGCCACGGTCCGGCCGCTTTCCTCGGCCGAACGTCGCGCGATCGCCAACTTCCTCGACCAGGCCGTGGACCTCGATGACGTGCTCGCGCGCACGGTGCGCCTGCTCTCGCAGCTGACCCATCAGGTCGCCCTGGCGCAGTACCCCCGGCTGGACCGCTCGACGGTGCGGCACGTCGATCTGGTGCCGTTGAGCCAGACCCGCGCGATGCTGGTCCTCATCACCAACACCGGGCGCGTGGAGCAGCGCCTCATCTCCTCGCCGGACCCGGTGGCGGAGGAGACCATGATCCAGATTCGCGCCCGACTGGCGGCGTGCCTGGACGGCCGCGCCCTGTCCGAGGTGTCCGAGCGCCTCACGGGGTTCGAGGGGCCCCTGCAGGGGGCGGACCGGACCTTCGCCACCGCTACCGTGGAGGCGATGCTGGAGGCGCTGGTGGGCCAGGCCGAGGAGCGGGTGATCGTGGCCGGCGCCGCCCACCTGACGAAGTACGGCGAAGACTTCCATTCCAACGTGTTCCCGGTGCTGGAGGCGCTGGAGGAGCACGTCGTGCTGCTGCGACTGCTCTCCGAGCGCGGCTCCGACCAGGCGATCACGGTGCGCATCGGCGCGGAGAATGCGGTGGCGTCGATGACCGATGCCGCAGTCCTGACCACGGGCTACCGCATCAATGATGGAGAGATCGGCCGGATCGGACTGGTCGGGCCGACCCGGATGGACTACGCGGGGAACATGGCGGCGGTGCGAGCGGTGGCTCGATACCTCGGCCGGATCCTCGCCGATCAGTAAGTGCGAAGGAGCCTCGTGGCAACGGACCTGTATCAGGTGCTCGGTGTTCCCCGCGACGCCAGCGCCGATGACATCAAGCGCGCCTACCGCCGGTTGGCGCGGGAGCTGCATCCCGACGTCAACCCGGACCCGACGACGCAGGAGCGCTTCAAGGAGGTGACCGCGGCCTACGAGATTCTGCGCGATCCCGAGAAGCGGCGCATGTACGACATGGGCGTGGATCCGCGCAGCGGGGCCTCGGCCGGAGCGCAGGGCTTCGGCGGCTTCGACTTCAGCGATCTGATGGACGCGTTCTTCGGCGGACAGACCGGCTCGCGCGGACCGCGTCCCCGCGCCAATCGGGGCAATGACGCCCTGCTGCGCGTCGAAGTGTCGCTGGCCGAGGTGCTCACCGGCGTCGACCGCGAGCTCACCGTCGATACCGCCGTGGTGTGCGAGTCCTGCGAGGGCCGAGGCACTGCTCCGAATACCAGCCCGGAGACCTGTGCCATGTGCCGGGGCCGCGGCGAGATCGCCCAGGTGCAGCAGTCCTTCCTGGGCCAGATCCGCACGGCCCGGGTCTGCCCCAACTGCCGCGGCCACGGATCGACGATCCCCCACCCGTGCCCGGAGTGCGCCGGCGACGGCCGGGTCCGGACCCGGCGCACGCTCACGGTGCGGATTCCGCCGGGCGTCGACAACGGGGTGCGGATCCAGCTGCGCGGCCAGGGCGAGGTCGGGCCGGGCGGCGGACCAGCCGCCGATCTGTACGTCGAGATCGTGCAGCAGCCGCATCCGCTGTTCCGGCGGGAGGGAGACGACCTGCACTGCACGCTGCCGATCCCGATGACCGCCGCTGCCCTCGGCACGGAACTGACGCTGGACACCTTGGACGGCCCCGAGCAGGTGCCGGTGCGCCCGGGCACCCAGCCCGGCACGGTCCACCGGATGCGGGGACGCGGGGCGTGCCGCACCTCAACGGCAACCGCCGCGGCGACCTGTTCGTCCATCTCGATGTGCAGGTGCCCAGCCCGCTGACGCCGGAGCAGGAGGAGCTGCTGCGCCAGCTGGCTGCCATGCGCGGCGAGGAACGGCCCGAGGCCAGCCCGGTGGCCACGGCACCGGGGCTCTTCAGCCGGATCAAAGACGCCTTCGCCAATCGATGACCGCACCGGTCTTCGTCGTAGCACCGCTGCGGTTGGCCGGAGCTCGCGCCCGGCGATGTGGTCGTCGTCGACGGGCCGGAGGGCCGCCACGGTGCCACTGTGCGCCGGTTGCGGGCGGGCGAAGCCGTCGATCTGGTCGACGGCGAAGGGCATGCGGGCCAGCGGCACCGTGGCCGCTGTGCCGGACCGCGGACCGCTTCGACGTCCTCATCGCGACGTGGGAGTGCGAGTCCATCGCCGACACCGCGCGTGACGGTAGTGCTGGCCCTGCTGAAGGGCGAACGCATGGACGCCGCCGTGGAGATGCTCACCGAGGTCGGTGTGGACGAGATCGTGCCGTGGGCGGCCCAACGCAGCGTGGCTCGCTGGCGGCCGGATCGGGCGGCGAAGGCGCACGAACGGTTGGCCAGCACCGTCCGGGCGGCCGGCAAGCAGTCGCGCCGCGCACGGTTTCCCGTCCTGGCTGCGCTGGCCGACACCGCCGCCGTCGCCTCCGCGGATCGCGGCCGCCGACTGCGGGCTGGCGCTGCACGAGGATGCGCCGGGGCCGTTGGCCGGTGCCGCGCTGCCGAACACCGGCGAGATCGTCGCGGTCGTCGGGCCAGAGGGTGGCATCGCGCCGGAGGAGCTGGCCGAGTTCGGCCGGGCCGGGGCTGCAGCCGTGGCGCTCGGGCCCACCGTGCTGCGTGCGGGAACCGCAGCCGCAGCCGGCAGCGCGCTGGTGTTGGCCCGAAGCGGCCGGTGGGGCAGGCCCAGCTGACGACCCTAGTCCGCGGCGGATGCGCAGGCCGCCACTGCCGGGGCCTGCACCGTGCCATCGTTGGCGGGCGCGGTGCTCACACCGGTGACCGGCTCAGCGGGGTCCGCCCATGCCCGCAGGCCGCCCGGCGCGGTGCCATCGGCGAAGACTTCCACGGCTACCTTCAGGGACCGCTGCGCGGCCAGCGTGCCGGCCCAGCAGACTCCCACTCGCCCGGCATCGATGACCTCCGCGACCGTCACCGGCTGCCCGGGCGCTGCGCCGGCCGGGGCGAGCACGATCACGTTGGGTCCATCGGCCGAGCCGAACCCGTCAGGGTGCGCCACCGTGAACGCCAGGCCCAGGGTGCTGGCAGTGGGGAGGGCGAACTCCACCTGCGAGCCCGCGACGGTGGCCACCTGGGCGTTGCTGCCGTCGGCCGGCACAGCCGTGATCTCGCACCCGGGACACTTGGCCACGGCCAGCCGCACGCGGCTGGTACCGCTCGGCGGCCAGCACGTCCTCGGGCTGCGGCGCGGTCGGCAGCGGTGCGGCTGAAGCGGTCGGATCAGGATCCGCGGTCGGTTCGGGGCGCTCCGTGTCGGCGTCCGGGTCGTTGAACACCAGCACCGCCCCGGCACCTATCGCCGCGACGAGCGCGACCGCGCCCAGTGCCCACAGCCACCACTGTCCGACGAATGCGCGCTCCGGCTCGGCCGCGTCGGCGTCGACCACGCGCGGCGGCGGGGCTCCGGGCGCAACCTGCTGCCGCACTGGTCGCAGAAGTTGGCATCGTCGTGCTGAGATGCCCGCACTCTGCACAGTTCTGCATCGGTGCTCCTCCGCCCCGCCCTCGCGATTCCGCCCCGCCCTCGGCGATCCGTAGGGCCAGCCTAGGGGATGGACAGGCCTCGGCCCCGGCATCGACGCCCGCCCCGGCCGTGCTGCGATAGCCTGCCGGTCAGGAGGCGCCGATGAGTGAGCGAGTGCCTGTTCTGCCGGATTGCCGCCGGCGAGATCGAGGCGGACGTCGTGCTCGACGAGGCCGATGTCGTTGCCTTCCGCGACATCGCGCCGCAGGCACCGCTGCACCTGCTGGTCATCCCGCGCCGCCACTATCCGCGACGTCGCGGCTGTGGTGCGGCAGGACCCGGCGCTCGGGTGGCCGCCTGCTGGCCGCGGCGGCGGACCTTGCCGAGCACTACGGGGGCGCCTACCGGATGGTGGCCAACACCGGGGCGGAGGCCGGGCAGAGCGTGTGGCACGCGCACGTGCACGTGCTCGGCGGGCGGCCGATGGTGTGGCCGCCGGGTTGATCCGCCGTGATCTGCTCGGATGCGGCAGCGACCGGCGCGTCGGCGTACCATGAGGCATCCGCGAAAGGAGGCTGACGGGTCGCGCCGCGATTCGCCCATGTCCGGATCATCACTCAGTCCGCAGGCGTCCGCCGAGACGCGGGAAGCCGATCAGTTGCAGACCACGATCGTGGTCCCGTCATCACAGCCCATGGTGGCCGTGCTCGGAGCCGGGGATGCGCCTGCTGCGCGTGATCGAGACCGCATTCCCGAGCGTCGACGTGCTCGTGCCGCGGCAACGAGATCACGGCTGTCGGGCCCGGGCGGGGACGTCGCGCTCATCGAGCTCGCTGGTCGCCGAGATGCTGGCCGTGCTGCGCACCGGTCAGGCCCTGACACCGGACGCGGTGGAGCGGTCCATCGCCATGCTGCGCGGCGAGGGGGGCAGCCCGTCCTCGCGTGCTGACCGCCAACATCCTGTCCAGCCGCGGCCGCACGATCCGTCCCAAGACGCTGAACCAGAAGCGCTACGTGGATGCCATCGACGCCCACACCATCGTCTTCGGCATCGGCCCGGCCGGTACGGGCAAGACCTACCTGGCCGTGGCCAAGGCCGTGCAGGCGCTGCAGAGCAAGCAGATCAACCGCATCATCCTGACCCGGCCGGCGGTGGAGGCGGGCGAGAGCCTGGGCTTCCTGCCGGGCACGCTGAGCGAGAAGATCGACCCCTACCTGCGGCCGCTCTACGACGCGCTGCACGACATGATCGACCCCGAGTCGATCCCGCGTCTGATGACCAGCGGCACCATCGAGGTCGCCCCGCTGGCCTACATGCGCGGCCGGACGCTCAACGACGCGTTCGTCATCCTCGACGAGGCGCAGAACACCTCCGCCGAACAGATGAAGATGTTCCTGACCCGGCTGGGGTTCGGCTCGACGATGGTGGTCACCGGCGACGTGACCCAGATCGACCTGCCCGGCGGCACGCGCAGCGGACTGCGACGTGGTGCGGGAGATCCTGACGGGTCTGGACGATGTCGCCTTCTGCCAGCTGCACGCCGGGGATGTGGTCCGGCACAAGCTCGTCGGCCGCATCGTGGAGGCCTACGGCCGCTACGAGGCCGTCGCAGGCGCCAGCCAGCACGGCGGGTCGGAGCGGCGGAGACCACGCCGGTGACGATCGAGTTCACCAACGAGTCGGCTGACCGCGTCGATGCCGATGACCTGGTCCGCGCTGGCCGCGCCACGTCATGGATCACCTCTTCCTCGCCCACGACGCCGAGTTGTCCGTCATCTGCGTCGATGCCGACCGGATGGCCGATCTGCACGTGCAGTGGATGGATGAGCCGGGTCCCACCGATGTCTTGTCGTTCCCCATGGACGAGTTGCGGCCCGGCACGCCGCAGGGGCAGCCGGTGCAGGGGATGCTCGGTGACATCGTGCTGTGCCCGTCGGTGGCCGCGCAGCAGGCCGCCGCCGCCGGGCACTGCACCGAGCACGAGTTGCGCATCCTGCTCACGCACGGCGTGCTGCACCTGGTCGGATACGACCACGCAGAGCCGGCCGAGGAGGCGCGGATGTTCGCCCTGCAGCGCAGCCTGGTCGAACAGTTCGAGGCCGGGACCGCTGCCGCGATGAGCGGCGCCGACGTCTGGCTGCTCCTCAGCATCGCGCTGTGTCTCCTCCTTGCGGCGGTCGTGGTCAGCTCCGAGACCGCGATCGCCCGGCTGAGCGCCGCGCAGCTGCAGGAGTTGCGCCGCGAGGGGGATCGTCGCGCCGAGCAGTTGATGGGGCTGCTGGCCGATCGCCCCCGCACGATCAACGCGCTGCTGCTGACCAGGACGGCGCTGCTCGTGCTGGCCACCGCGCTGACCCTGGTGCTGCTGCTGCGATGTCGCCGCTGTGCAGCTGGCCGTGCTGGCCACGGTCGCCGTGATGGCGAGTCTGACGTTCATCGTCGTCGGGGTCGGGGCGCGGACGCTCGGTGAGCAGCACCCGTACCGCATCGCAGCGGCCACCCGTCGACCCGCCGCATGGGCTGGCAGTCGTGCTGGGGCCGTTGACGAAGCTGCTGATCCTCATCGGCAACGCCGTCACGCCGGGCAAGGGCTACCCGGAGGGGCCGTTCGCCAGCCAGGCCGAGCTGCGGGAACTGGTCGATCAGGCCGGGGAGGCCGACCTGATCGAGGACGACGAGCGCCAGATGATCCACTCGGTGTTCGAACTCGGCGACACGATCGTGCGGGAAGTGATGGTGCCGCGCACCGAGATGGTGTTCATCGAGCGGGGCAAGACGCTGCGGCAGGCCATGAGCCTCGGCTTGCGCAGCGGCTACAGCCGGATCCCGGTGATCGGGGCGAACGCCGATGACGTGCTCGGGGTGGTGTACCTGAAGGACGTCACCAAGCGAGTCTTCGAGCACCACGCCGCCGAGACCACCGAAGATGGTCGAGTCGGTCATGCGGCAGCCGTACTTCGTGCCGGACTCCAAAGGGGTCGACGCCCTGCTGCGGGAGATGCAGGCCGCGCGGGTCCACATCGCGATCGTGATCGACGAGTTCGGCGGGACCGCCGGGCTGGTCAGCATCGAAGACATTCTCGAGGAGATCGTCGGTGAGATCGCCGACGAGTACGACACCACGGCGCCGGAGGTGGACCCGTTGACCGGTGGCGGCTGGCGGATCTCGGCCCGGCTGCCCATCGAGGATCTGGCCGAGCTCGCGCAGATGGATCTGGCCGAGGAATCCGAGCATGTGGAGACCGTGGGCGGCCTGCTGGCCCGACGGCTGGGCAAGGTGCCCATCCCCGGCGCGCGCGTCGTCGAGCAGGGATGGGAACTGATCGCGGAGTCCGCAGAGGGCCGGCGGCACCGCATCAGCACCGTCCTGTGCCGCCAGGTGATGCCGCCGGAGGAGGAGCAGTCGCGAGCAGGAGGAGCACGATGACTGACATCGGGGATCCGGGGTTGTCGGGGGAGCAGCAGAAGCTGTTCACGTTGGCACGAGCGGCTCGGGCACGAGTCGATGCGTGCTGAGGGTGCCGCGGTGGTGGATGAGACGGGCCGCACCTACAGCGCCGCCACCGTGGTGCTGCCCCACCTGTCGCTGAGCGCGGTGCAGTTGGCCGTCGCCACCGCGGCCGCGGCCGGCGCACGATCGCTGACCGGGGCGGTGGTCGTGGGCGCCGACGCCGGGTTGGCCGCCGAGGACCTCGCACTGCTCGGCGATCTCGCCGAGCCGGGAGCGACCGTGCTGCGCTGTGCCGCCGACCAGCGGGTGCTGGCCCGCGAGGTCCTCGCGTGAGCGAGCACCGCGCCGGCCTGGTCAGTTTCGTGGGGCGGCCGAACGCCGGCAAGTCCACGTTGATGAACGCCCTGGTCGGCCAGAAGGTCGCGATCACCTCCAGCAAGCCGCAGACGACACGGCACACCATCCGAGGCGTGGTCAACCGCGCTGCGGGCCAACTGATCATCGTGGACACCCCCGGCGTGCACCGGCCGCGCACGCTCCTGGGCCAACGGCTCAACGATCTGGTCATGACCACGTTGGCCGATGTCGACGCGGTCGGCTTCGTGCTGCCCGCCGATGAGGCCACCGGCCCCGGGGACCGGTTCATCGCCGCCCGGCTGCGCGACGCCGTGGCCGGTCCGGTGGTCGCGATCGTGACCAAGGCCGATCGGGTCTCGCGGGCGGCGCTGGCGGACCGGCTGGCGCAGCTGGATGCGTTCGGGGCGGAGTCGGGACGCCAGTGGGCCGCGGTCGTCCCGGTCTCGGCGGTCTCCGGGGAGAATCTCGACGTGCTCGCCGACGTGCTGATCGAACAGCTGCCGCCAGGCCCGCCCCTGTACCCGGAGGGCGAGGTCACCGACGAGCCGGAACTGATCCTGATCGCCGAGCTCATCCGGGAGGCGATTCTGGAGGAGGTCAGCGACGAACTGCCGCACTCGATCGCGGTGGTGGTGGAGGAGATGCTGCCGCGCGAGGACCGGCCCGCCGACAAGCCGCTGATGGACATCTACGCCTCGCTGTACGTGGAGCGCGACAGTCAGCGGCCGATCGTGCTCGGCCGCGGCGGGCAGCGCCTGCGGCAGGTGGGTGCGGCTGCGCGCCAGCCAGATCGAGCGGATCCTGGGCACACCGGTCTTCCTGGACCTGCGCGTGAAGGTCGCCAAGGAGTGGCAGCGCGACACCAAGCAGATGCGCAAACTGGGGTTCTGAGGGCTCAGCGCGGCAGCGGGTTGGGCTCCGCACCGCCGTAGCGCCGCTCGCGGCGGGCGTACTCCTCGATCGCCCACCACAGGTGGCGGCGGTCCACGTCCGGCCACAGCGTGTCGATGAAGACCAGCTCCGCGTACGCCGACTGCCACAGCAGGAAGTTGCTGGTGCGCTGCTCGCCGCTGCTGCGCAGGAAGAGGTCGACGTCGGGCATGTCCGGCTCGTCGAGATAGCGCGCGAAGTAGTCCTCGTCGATGTCGCGGGGGTCGATGCGGCCAGCCCGGGCCTGTTGCGCGATCGTCCGGGCGGCGTCGGCGATCTCGGCGCGGCCGCCGTAGTTGATGCAGAGCACCAGATTCATCCGGGTGTTGTTGCGGGTCAGATCCTCGGCGATCTCGATCTCCTCGATGACCGACTTCCACAAGCGCGGCCGACGGCCGGCCCAGCGCATCCGGACGCCGAGTTCATGGACCTCGTCGCGGCGGGTGCGCGCGACCTTCCGGTTGAAGCCCATGAGGAACTTCACCTCGTCGGGGGAGCGCTTCCAGTTCTCGGTGGAGAACGCGTAGACCGACAGCCACTGCACGCCGATCTCCAGCGCCCCGTGCACCACGTCGAACAGGGCCGCCTCGCCGGCTTCGTGTCCGGCGGTGCGCGGCAGGCCGCGCTCCTTGGCCCACCGGCCGTTGCCGTCCATCACGATCGCGACGTGGCGCGGCAGCGCGTCGCCGGGCACCGGGGGCGGTCGGATGCCCGAGGGGTGGGGGACGGGCGGCACCGTCATGGTGCCACCACCGTCCCCGGCGTGCGATCGACCAGCGGCAACGACTTCAGCCCCCGTTCGAGGTGCCAGTTCACGTAGGCGGCCACCAGCCCGCTGGCGGTGCGGCGATCGCGGTCCGAGGAGGCCAGCGCCATGTCCCAGTCGCCGGTGAGCAGGCTGGCCAGCAGTTCCACGCACGATTGCGCAGGTGCCGCGGCCCCTGACGGACGGCAGTCCCGGCAGACCATGCCGCCGGCCGAGGGATGGAACGCCGTGTGCGGCCCGGCGGCCCCGCACCGCGCGCAGTCGGCGAAGGTCGGCGCCCAGCCGGCGATCGCCATGCTGCGCAGCAGGTAGGAGTCCAACAGCAGTCCCGCGGGCCGATCCCCCGACTCCAGCGCGCGCAGTCCGGCCACCAGCAGCAGGAACTGCTGGGGCGCCGGTTCGCGCTCCTGTGGCGTCAGGCGCTCGGCGGTCTCCACCATCGCGATGCCGGCGGTCCAACTCGGGTAGTGCCGCGCCAGGACCGAGCCATGGGCGCGGATGGTCTCCAACTGGGTCGACGGTGTCCAGGGAGCGGCCGGTGTGGAACTGCACATCCACGTGGCCCAGCGGTTCGGCCCGTGCGCCGAATCGGCTGGAGGTACGGCGCACGCCGCGCACCACGGCACGAACCCGGCCGTGCTCCCGGGTCAGGAAACTGACGATGCGGTCGGCCTCGGCGAGTTTGTGCGACCGCAGCACGATGGCTTCATCCCGGTACAGCGGCACGGCATCATCATGGCACGACGGTGCCAACCCGGGTGGTGGCCGGCGTCAGAGTCGCCCGGTCGCCTTCAGCGCCGTGAAGCCGAGCAGCGCCACGGCCACCAGTCCCCGGGCCAGCCGCCCGCCCGGGGTCAGGACCGGCCACGAGAGGGCGTACAACCAGGCGACGAACACGGTGACGACGGCGAGCAGGATCGTGCCGACCCAGGCCAGCGAGTCGGACAGGAACAGGCCGCCGGCCAGCAGCAGGCCCATCACCACCGGCACCACCCAGCGCGGCAGGCTGTGCATCGACAGCAGCAGGGGGGCCGAGGCGCGGTTCAGCCGCGCTTCGGGCCGGGGACGGCGGCGGCGCGGCCGGGCGTGTCGGGCGACCGCCCGAATCTGCCCGCCGGGCCGGGTTCCCGGATTGGTGCGCTCGCTGCTGCGACCGTCGCTTGCTGTTCGCCATGGTGGTCCTCCTGCGTCCCCAGGATCGCACGCCCCGCGACGGTCCGGCCGAAGTCATCGGCGTCGGCCGTGCCACAGTAGGGCCATGCGCGTGGTGACCAGGCACCGGCCGTCCGATCCGGATGCGTTCCAGGATCAGGCGGCGCAGGCACTGGCGGTGCTGGCCGAGCAGCCCGGGTTCCTCTCCGGTGAACTGGCGCGCAGCCCGGACGACGCGGCCCAGTGGCTGCTCACGATGCGGTGGCGGGACGTCGGATCCATGCGGCGCGGCATGGGCGGGTATGCCGCGAAGATCGCGCTCGGCCCGGTGCTGGCATCGGCGCTGGATGGGGCCAGCGTGTTCGAGGTGCTGCTGGAGGCCGGGCCCGGCGGCATCAGCGAAGCGACCAGCGACCTTGCGCCGGATCGGGCGACCGGCCCGGGTGGTCCGGCGTGATCGGAGAAAGCCGGCGCGAGCCGTTAGGCTGATCCCCGGTCGGGCGGCCGCCCGTCCCAAGACCCACTGCGGCGAACTGGAGCACCATGAGCGACCTCGTCGATGCCGTCGTCAACCTGAGCAAACGACGCGGGTTCGTCTACCCGTCCAGCGAGATCTACGGCGGCACCAGGTCGGCGTGGGACTACGGCCCGCTCGGCGTGGAGCTGAAGGAGAACGTGCGCCGGCAGTGGTGGCAGTCGGTCGTGCGGGGCCGCGACGACGTGGTCGGCATCGACTCCTCCGTCATCCTCGCCCCGCAGGTGTGGCAGGCGTCCGGGCACCTCGATGCGTTCGTCGACCCGCTGACCGAGTGCAAGCAGTGCCACCACCGGCATCGCGCCGACCAGCTCATCGAGGTCTTCGAGGAGCGCAAGGGTCGGGCTCCGGAGGGTGGGCTCGCCGAGGTCACCTGTCCCGACTGCGGCACCCGTGGGCAGTTCACCGAGCCGCGCGACTTCAACGGCCTGCTGTCCACGCACATCGGGCCGATCCAGGACGAGGGCAGCGTCCACTACCTGCGCCCGGAGACCGCCCAGGGGATCTTCGTCAACTACGCCAACGTCCAGGGGACCTCGCGGCTGAAGGTCCCCTTCGGCATCGGGCAGACCGGCAAGAGCTTCCGCAACGAGATCACTCCCGGCAACTTCATCTTCCGCACCCGCGAGTTCGAGCAGATGGAGATGGAGTTCTTCGTCGTGCCGGGAACCGACGAGGAATGGCACGAGTACTGGCTGAAGCAGCGCTGGGACTGGTACGTGGACCTGGGCATCGATCCGGAGAACCTGCGGCTGTACGAGCACCCGCGGGAGAAGCTGTCCCACTACTCCAAGCGGACCGTGGATATCGAGTACCGGTTCCATTTCGGCGGGTCGGCATGGGCCGAGCTGGAGGGGATCGCCAACCGCACCGACTTCGACCTGAAGACGCACGCCCAGCACTCCGGGGTCGATCTGTCCTTCTTCGATCAGGCCTCCGGCGAGCGCTTCGTCCCCTACGTGATCGAGCCGGCGGCGGGTCTGACGCGGTGCGTGCTGGCGTTCCTGCTGGACGCCTACGACGTGGATGAGGCGCCCAACACCAAGGGCGGGGTGGACAAGCGCACCGTGCTGCGCCTGGACCCGCGTTTGTCGCCGGTGAAGGCCGCGGTGCTGCCGCTGTCCCGGCATGCGGATCTGGCCCCGATGGCCAAGGGCGTCGCGGCGGACCTGCGCAAGCGCTGGAACATCGAGTTCGACGATGCCGGCGCGATCGGGCGCCGCTACCGCAGGCAGGACGAGATCGGTACCCCGTACTGCGTGACGATCGACTTCGACTCGCTCAACGACCACGCCGTCACCGTGCGGGACCGCGACTCCATGACGCAGGAGCGGATCGCGGCCGATCGGCTCGCCGAATGGCTCAGCACGAGGCTGCCGACCTGCTGAGCGCCGGTCGGTGGGGCCGGTCCGTCACACGTCGGGCTCCGGCACGCGATTCAGCATGCGCAGCACCTCGGGCAGGGTCGGGCTGGCCAGCAGGATCTTCGGCAGCGCCTCCAAGTCGAAGGACTCGATCCCGAATGCTGCGCGGCACGTCGCCACCAGGACCCGCACGTCGTACTGCGGCTGATGCATGGGGATCATCGGCTTGTCGAGGCCGGTGAGTTCCCAAACCGCTGCCATGGCGCTGCGCACCGAGGTCTCCACGGTGAAGACCGCGTCCCCGGGCACCTCGACGAACTGCCCGATGAAGGCCAGGTTCACGCTGCCCGGCGGCACCACTGTGGGGCGGTCGCCGATGGCGCGCGGCAGGAACTGACTGGTGATGAACGGCATCGCGGCCGTGCTCACCCGGGCCCGGGCGACGATGTCGTCGGCCTGCAGCGGCGGCACGCCGCAGTGGTGGAGCAGTTCGGCCAGCATCTCGGCGCCGGTGCACTCCAGCATGGGCTTGCGCACATGGTCGCCGGGCACCTCGCTGCATTGGCCGTAGGCCCACATCACTTGGACATCATCGGGCTGGTCGGGGAAGTACCGGCCGTACAGCACGACGCTGAGCTTCCACGCGGAGTCCACGATCGTGATGGCGCCCCCGGTCCCCGGCGGTTCGCCGGACTTGGCGGTCATGAAGTCGAAGAAGCGGCTGTCGCCGGTGAAGGTGGTGAAGAACGAGACCCAGTTGGACTTGTCGATGTCGGACACGAAGGCCGCCGGGTTGCCGAAGCGGCGGTCCTGCCGAGCCAGCCGCTGCCAGATGCCGAACACGCCCAGGTCGGTGCTGGACCGGTTCAGCCTCGCAACCGTGCGCTCATCGCCCATCGTGGTGTTCTGGGTCATCGAACCGTTGGTGAGGAACACCAGGTCGTCGGCGGTGAGCGGCACGTCGTGCCGGCCCTCGGCGTCGTCGTAGGACAGCCCGGTCGCCGTGATCGCGTCGCCATCGATGGCGACCTCGATGTCGCGTACCGAGGTGTCGGTGCGGATGGTGACGCCCAGACCCGCCAGCCATGTCTGCAGCGGTTTGATGATGGAGTCGTACTCGTTGTACTTCGTGTGCAGGATGGCCCCCAGCCTGGGCATGGCAGGGGTGTCCATGAGGAAGCGGATGGCGTAGCGACGGGCCTCGATCAGGCTGTGGTACTCCCGCAAGGCGAGCATGGAGCTGGCGCACAGCCAGTAGGTGGAATCGAAGAAGCCCGGATCGACGTAGTCGGCGATCGTCAGTCCTTGCAGTTCCTCCTCCGGGGTCGCCAGCAGCCGCACGAACCGCTTCACGTCGCCCGGGGTGAGCAGCGGTCCGGCCACGTCGCGCCGGTGGCCGCGCCGCTCCATCAGGCGCAGCCGCGCCTGGATCCGCTCGTCCGCGTTGGCCCGGTGCGTCTCGTCGAGGACGCTGTGCCCGGGTGTCTGGAGGGAGGGCACCTTGCCGCACAGGTACCACAGGCACTCCATCCACGCCTCGAGTTCCCGCTCGCCGCGGCTGGTGTACCGCGCGGGGTGGCTGGCATCGGCGTCCATCGAACCGCCGACCCGTGGCAGCGCTTCGTACACGGTGATGCGGTCTGCGGGCAGATGGGCATCCGTGGCGAGGAACGCGGCGGCCGCCAGGCCCGCGATGCCGCCGCCCACGATGTGCGCGCGCTTGCCCTGGATACCATCCGGCGGCAAGGCGTTGATCCGGTCGTAGTTCCTCATCGAGCGCACCCTCCCTACGCGCTCAGCAGCCGCGCCCTCCGGAGCGACGTGCTGGGATGCCCACGCATCGGCACTGGTTCAGGCGGACTTGCTGCGCTTGGCGGGCTGCTTGGTGCTGGCACGCTTCTTCCCGGTCCCCGGCTGCGCAGCGGCCCGCTTCCGGGCCCCGCCGGCGCGGCTGCCGGACTGCTTGGCGGGCGCAGCCGGGGCGGCACCGGACTTCGCCGTGCGCTCCACCGAGGCCTGCAGCGCGGCCATGAGGTCGACCACTGCGCCGGAGCCGCCGGCGATCTCGCCCTCCGCGGTCACCGGCACGCCCTCGCCGCCGCTCAACTTGGCCTCGATGAGCGCCAGGATCGCCTCGCGGTAGGAATCGCTGTATTCGGCCGGGTCGAAGTCGGCACTCAGATTGCCGATCAGCGACTGGGCCATCTGCAGTTCCTGCGGTCGGATCTGCACATCCTCGGAGCGGAAGGCGAACGACGGCTCCCGGACCTCGTCGGGCCACAGCATGGTCTGCAGCAGGAGCACGTCGTCGCGGACGCGCAGCGCTGCCAGTTGGGTCCGCTGCCGGATCGCGATTCGGACGATCGCCGTGCGCTCGGTGCTCTGCAGCGCCTCCCGCAGCAGGACGTAGGGCTTGGTGGCGCGGGTGTCGGGTTCGAGGTAGTACGACTTGTCGAACAGGATCGGGTCGACCTGCTCGGTGGGCACGAACTGCAGCACCTCGATCTCCTTGGCCGGCCCGGCCGGCAGATCGTCCAGGTCGGCCGGGCGCAGGACCACTCGCTGTCCCGAGGCGTCCTCGTAGCCCTTGCCGATGTCGGCGTAGGCGACCTCCTCGCCGCACTCGGAGCACACGCGCTTCATCCGGATGCGCCCGCCGTCCTTGAGGTGCACCTGATGGAACCGCACGGCGTGATCCTCCGTCGCGGCGTACATCTTCACCGGAACGTTCACCAGCCCGAATGCCAGCGCCCCGCTCCACATGGCGCGCATATCGCCAGCATGGCCGCGCACGACCCGGGCTCGCCACTCCGGGGGGCATTCTCTGCGCCTGTTGCGCGACATCGGCGTGTGCGGAGGATCACAGCGGGCTCATGAGCCGAGATTTCACGCCGAAGAAGCGCGAGTCCTACCATGGAATCAGTCGGACCGCACACGAGCGGTCCGCAGGGCGGGACCCTCCGATCGGGGGCCCTGCCGTTCTGTGGGGGACCGCACCGGACCCCCCCGAAGCAGGCACCGTCGCAGACCGCGGACGGTGCGGAAAGGCACGTTCCATGAGCACCATCATCGAAGAGGGTACGGCCACCCCCGCCGAGTCCGACAAGGGTTCGCGCAGCTGGCCCAAGTTGGTCGGCCTGCTGTCCATCGTGGCCGGCATCCTGCTGATCGTCACCGGCGCCGGCACCTGGTTCATGGTCTCGAACCAGCTCGCGGCGGAGAACATCACCGTTGCCGAGGACGCCGAGTGGTTCGCCGGCGAGCCGGTGGACGGCCCGCTGACGGCATACTCGCAGGCCCAGATCATCAATGACCACGCGCTGGAGGCCACCGAGGGTCTCACCTACGCCGAGATGGATCGGGAGGACCCGAAGCGCGCCGTGGCGATGAACGCCTCCTTCCTGCGGGCGTCGCTGTTCACCTCCGTGGTGTCCTACGGCGTCGCCGCGATGGCGATGGGCATCGGAGCCGTCTTCGTGCTGAACGGCATCGCGTTCCGTTCGCTCGCCCGCAACTGACACCCACCTCACCGACCGACTCTTCGGCGCGCCCGGCCCTCAGGTCCGGGCGCGCCGTGCTGTGTGCATGAGGACGTCGCTGCCGCTCGTCGCGGCCCGGATGCCGCCACGATGGTGGCGTGAAGCCGATGCTCGCCACCGCCGGGGAGTTGCCGCGCGGTCCGGCGTGGGCCTTCGAGGTGAAGTGGGATGGGATGCGGCTGTTGGCCGAGCTGCCCGGCGACGGCTCGCTGCACCTGTCCAGCAGGTCGGGCCGAGACGTCACCGACACCTTCCCGGAACTCGCCGCATTGCCCCAGCTGGGCCGAGCAGCCGTGCTGGATGGTGAGGTCGTGGCGTTCGGGCAGGACGGCCGGCCGTCCTTCGCGAGGCTGTCCGAGCGGATGGGTGCCCAGCCCGGTCGCGCCGGCGCGCTAGCCGCTCACAGCCCCGCCACCTTCGTCATCTTCGACCTGTTGGCCTTGGACGGGCAGTCGCTGATCGAAGCGCCCTTCCGTGAGCGGCGAGCCGCGCTGGAAGACCTCGCCCTGCCGCCCGGGCCGTTCACCGTCCCCGATGTCTTCAGCGACGGCGAGGCGCTGCTGGCGGCCGTCGCCGAGCAGGGCCTGGAGGGCGTCGTCGCCAAGCGGTGGGACGCCCCGTATCGGCCCGGAGTGCGCAGCGGGGCATGGGTGAAGCGGTCGTTGCGGACTGCGACCGATGCCGTCGTGCTCGGCGCCCGGGCAGGCACCGGCGGCGAGCTGTCATCGTTGGCCGTCGCGACGGTGGCCGAGGATGGGTCGCTGGTCTATCGGGGCACTGCGGGGTCGGGCCTGTCGGCCAGGCTGGGCCGCGCCCTGGCCGGTGCGCTGCTGTCGTCTTCGGAGGCCCCGGCCGCTGCAGGGCTGGCAGAGGACGCCGACCGACTGACCGATGCGGGCTTCTCGTGGTGCCGTCCGGAGACGGTGGTGGAGATCACCCACCTGGGCTTCACCAGGGCGGGCAGGTTCCGCCAGCCGGTCGTGGACCGCCTCCGCACCGATCTGTCCGCCGCGGACCTCGGGGCCCGGCCGACCGGTACGCGCAACCGGGGCCCAGACCGCGGCGAACCGGTGACGGTGTCGGTGGCGGGCCAGACCATGCGGGTCAGCCACCTCGACAAGGTCCTGTACCCGGAAACCGGCACGACCAAGGCACAGGTGCTGCAGTACTACACCAGGATCGCGCCCCATCTGCTGCAACTGGCCGCCGCCCGCCCGATCACCCGACGGCGCTGGCCCGACGGCGTGGCTGCGCCGTCGTTCTTCGAGAAGAACCTGCCGACCTGGGCGCCCGACTGGATCGCCCGGGCGTCGATAACGACCGGCACGGACCCGATCACCTACCCGGTCCTCGCCGAGGATGCCATCGCTGCGCTGGTGTGGCTGGCGTCGCACGCCGCGCTGGAACTGCACACGCCGCAGTGGCGGGTGGGGGCCGATGGCGCGCCGCTGCCTCCGGACCGCCTCGTGATCGACCTGGATCCGGGGCCGGGCGCGGGGCTGGCCGAGTGCTGCGAGGTCGCGCTGCTGGTACGCGGGCAGTTGACGGCCGATGGTCTGGCCGCGCACGCGGTGCTCTCCGGGAGCAAGGGGCTGCACCTGTACGCAACCCTGGCCGAGAGTCCCGCGGATGCCGACCAGGTGACCGGCTATGTGCGCGGCATCGCCGAGCGCATCGCCCGGTCCGCGCCGCGGCTGGTGACCGCGACGATGGCCAAGCAGGCACGGGTGGGACGGGTCTTCCTCGACTGGAGCCAGAACCGCTCGGCGAAGACCACGTTGGCGCCGTGGTCCCTCCGCGGCGGAAATCGCCCCACCGCGGCGGTGCCGGTCCACTGGGACGAGGTCGCCGATCGGGCGCTGCACCAGCTCGGACTCGATGAGGCGCTGCAGCGCATGGATCGCGGCGAGGTGCCGCTGCCCTGGTGAATGGGCCTCGGCATACGCTGGAGCCGTGTCCGGGCACAACCATCCGATCTTCACGCAGGTCTACCGCCTGATCGCCGCGCTGGAGGACTCCGGCGACGTGGGCAAGGCGCGGTCCACGGCAGCCGCGGACCTGTCAGGTCGACTGCTCATCCTCGGCCTCGGCCCCGCCGAGGACCTGCACCACCTGCCGCCGGCCGTGCGCGAGGTCGTGGCGGTGGAGCCGAGCGCGTCGATGCGGGCCGCTGCGGCGGGCGCTGTGGCCAGTGCCGAGGCGCGCGGCCTGCCGGTCGCCCTGCTCGACGCAGTGGGGGAGGACCTGCCGTTGCCCGACGACAGTATCGACTCGGTGCTGCTGGCCTACGTCATGTGCACCGTGGACGAGCCGGCCGCGGTGCTGGCCGAGGTTGACCGGGTACTACGGCCGGGCGGGGTGATCGGGGTGCTGGAGCACGTCGTGGCCGCCGATGGCACCTGGATGCGCCGGATGCAGCGGCTGGCCGCCCCGTGGTGGCCGCTGGTGGGCGGTGGCTGCCACTGCGACCGGGACACCCGCAGCCTCCTGGAGGCGGCCGGCTTCGACACCTCTGGCGTGCGGGGACAGACGCTGGTACAGGTGCCGCCGGTCGCCCCGGCGCTGGTCGGGACTGCCGCTCGCGCCGCGGGCTGATCGCCGGCGGCAGGCGCGACCGTATCGATCCGGTGCCGCACGGTCGATGCGGAGCCGGACTGCCTGCACACTGGGACCGTGCCTGACCTGCTTCCCGCCCTGCGCGCCGGTCGCCTGGAGGTCCGGCCGCCGGTCGTCCTCGCGCCGATGGCCGGCATCACCAACCGCGCCTTCCGCCGCGCTGTGCCGCCAGTACGGGGCCGGGCTGTACGTCTCGGAGATGGTGACCAGTCGCGGTCTGGTCCAGCGCGACCCGGAGACGTTGGACATGGTGCGCTTCCACGCCAGCGAGGCGCCGCGCAGCCTCCAGCTGTACGGCGTCGATCCGGCGGTGGTGGGCGAGGCGGTGCGGATCGTGGCCGGGGAGGACCTCGCCGATCACGTCGATCTGAACTTCGGCTGCCCGGTGCCGAAGGTCACGCGCAAAGGCGGCGGTAGCGCACTGCCGTGGAAGTCCGATCTGTTCGACTCCATCGTCGAGGCTGCCGTCCGCGCGGCCGACGGGCGGGTGCCGGTGACGGTGAAGATGCGCAAGGGGATCGATGCGGAGCATCTGACGTACCTGCGGGCGGGCGAGTCGGCGGCACGGGCGGGCGTGGCCTGGGTGGCGCTGCACGGCCGCACTGCGGAACAGATGTACTGCCGGCCGGGCGGACTGGGACGCCATCGCCGGTCTCAAGGAGCACCTGGCGCCGTACGGCACGCCGGTCCTGGGCAACGGCGACATCTTCAGCGCCGGCGATGCCGTGGCCATGGTTGCGGCCACCGGATGCGACGGGGTCGTGGTCGGCCGCGGCTGCCTGGGTCGTCCCTGGCTGTTCGGCCAACTGGCCGCGGCGCTGGCAGGGGCCTCGGTGCCGCTGGACCCCGGGATCGAGGGGGTCATCACCACCTATCGTCGGCATGCCGAGCTGCTGGTCGAGGAGTTCGGAGAGCAGCGCGGATGCCGCGAGATCCGCAAGCACCACGCCTGGTACTTCAAGGGCTTTCGCGTCCCGCGCCAGATTCGCGCCGGGCTGGGGCTGGTCGCATCACTGGCCGAGCTCGACGAACTCCTCGCCGGGATCGAGCCCGGCCAGCCGTGGCCGGGACAGCCGGCCGAGGGGCCACGGGGGCGCACCGGGTCGCCGCGGCGGGTGGCACTGCCGCAGGGATGGCTGGACTCGCCCACGTTGGCCGGTTCGCTGAGCAACGAGGCCGAGGTGGCCACATCGGGCGGTTGACCCGAACGTGCAGACAGCGGGCCGGGTCCGTGCGCCGCAGTCCGACCTGTGCCATCATCGCAAGAAGCCTTGGTACTCGAGACGGAAGGGCTTTACCATGACGACCGAAATGACGCCAACCACCCAGAGCTGGTTCCGGCAACGGCACTGTCAAGATCCTAGGAATCCTCACCCTCGATCGCAGGCATCGTGATGGTCGTCGCCGGCGCGGTGACCTGGATCGCGGTGACCACCCAGTTGTCCAGGAGAACATCACGGTAGCCGACGATGCCGACCTGTTCGCCGGCGAGCCGGTGGATGGACCGCTGACGGCGTTCTCGCAGGCGGAAGTGATCAGCCAGCACGCCCTGGAGGCCACTGGTGGCCTGACCTATGCGGAATTGGACCGTGAGGATCCGGCCCGGCAGCACCGCGATGACGGCCTCGTTCCTGCGCGCCTCGCTGTTCACCTCCGTCGTCGCCTACGGCATCTCCGCGATGGCGATGGGCATCGGTCTGGTCTTCGGCTTCGTCGGGACGGCGCTGATGCGGCTGTCGCGCCCAACGATGCGCCGCTAGCACCTGCAGCAGTCGAGCCGCAGCCGATCACGCTTCGGCTGCGGCTCCGCCGTGTCGAGGGACTTCGGTCCCGACGGGGCCTGCATGCGGGTTGGCATGATGGAGGCCGAGCACAACAATGCGAGAGGCGGCGATGACGGTGGATCAGCAGCACCCGGACCGGCGATGCGATGGCTGAGACGAACTACGTCTACGACTTCACCGAGGGCAACAAGGATCTGAAGGACCTGCTCGGTGGCAAGGGCGCCAACCTCGCTGAGATGACCCGGCTCGGGCTGCCGGTACCACCCGGCTTCACCATCACCACCGAGGCCTGCAAGGTCTACCTCGATCGCGGGCTACGAGCCGGACGAGATGGCCGAGCAAGTGGATGCCCACCTGCGCCGGCTCGAGCGGGAGATGGGCCGCACGCCTCGGCGACGCCGACCGATCCGTTGCTGGTCAGTGTGCGCTCCGGGTGCGAAGTTCTCGATGCCGGGCATGATGGAGACCGTCCTCGACATCGGGCTGAACGACAGTTCGGTGCAGGGCCTGGCGAAGCAGGCCGACGACGAGCACTTCGCCTGGGACTCCTACCGGCGGCTGATCCAGATGTTCGGCAGGACCGTGCTGGGCATCGACGGACACGCCTTCGAGTCGGCGCTGGAGGAGGAGATCGCCGCCGGCCGCGTGGCCACCGACATCGCCCTCGACGTGGCCCACCTGCAGCATCTGGTCGGGGTCTACAAGGCGATCGTGCAGCGCGAGGCCGACCGCGAGTTCCCGCAGGAGCCGCGCGAGCAGCTGCAGCTGGCCATCCTGGCGGTGTTCGACTCCTGGAACACCGACCGGGCCCGGTTCTACCGGCGCCAGGAGCGCATCCCCAACGACCTCGGCACCGCCGTCAACGTGCAGGCCATGGCGTTCGGCAACGTCGGCGAGGGCTCCGGCACCGGTGTGGCGTTCACCCGGGACCCGGCGACCGGCGCGACCGGCGCCTACGGCGACTACCTGCCCGACGCGCAGGGTGAGGACGTCGTCGCCGGCATCCGCAACACGCTGTCGCTGGAGGACCTGCGGCGCCTCGACGAGGCCTCCTACGACCACCTGGTCGCCATCATGGACACCCTGGAGCACCACTACCGGGATCTGTGCGACATCGAGTTCACCATCGAGCGCGGCAAGCTGTGGATGCTGCAGACCCGGGTCGGCAAGCGCACCGCCGCCGCCGCCTTCCGGATCGCGGTGCAGCTGGTCGACGAGGGCCTCATCGACATGGACGAGGCGCTGCGCCGCGTCACCGGGCACCAGTTGGCGAAACTGATGTTCCCGCAGTTCGACATCGACGTCGCGCACGAGCGGATCGCCGACGGGCATGAACGCCAGTCCGGGAGCGGCGGTGGGCAAGGTGGTCTTCGACTCCGAGACCGCCGTGCGATGGGCTGCCGCCGGGGAGCGGGTCATCCTGGTCCGGCGCGAGACCAACCCGGATGACCTCACGGCATGATCGCCGCCACCGGGATCCTGACCAGCCGCGGCGGCAAGACCTCCCACGCCGCCGTGGTCGCTCGCGGGATGGGCAAGACCGCGGTGTGCGGGGCCGAGGAGCTCGAGGTCGACATCGCGGCCCGCAGCATGACCAACGCCGCGGGCCGGGTGGTCTCCGAGGGCGACCTCATCAGCATCGACGGATCCTCCGGCGAGGTGTTCGCCGGCGAGGTGCCGGTCAAGCCGTCGGCCGTCGTGGCGTACTTCGACTAGGGACTTCAGGCCGCGGTGCGCGAGGCCGGCGACGACAACGAGATCGCCGAACTGGTGCGCGCGGTGGACCGGATCATGCGCCACGCCGACGAGGTGCGGCGGATGGGGGTGCGCACCAACGCCGACACCCCCGAGGACGCCGCGCGCGCCCGCCGGATGGGCGCGGAGGGCATCGGGCTGTGCCGCACCGAGCACATGTTCCTCGGTGAGCGCAAGCGCTTCGTCGAGCAGTTCATCCTGGCCGAGGACGAGCATGCCCGCTGGGAGGCGCTGGACCAGTTGCTGCCGCTGCAGCGCAAGGACTTCATCCGGATCCTGGAGAAGATGGACGGGCTTCCGGTGACGATCCGGCTGCTCGATCCGCCGCTGCACGAGTTCCTGCCGGACCTGACCGAGCTGGAGGTCCGGGTCGCCCTGGCCGAGGAGCGCGGTGAGCCGATCGAGGCCGACCTGCGGCTGCTCCATGCGGTGCGCCGCATGCATGAGGCCAACCCGATGCTCGGCCTGCGCGGGGTGCGGCTGGGCCTGGTGGTGCCGGGACTGTTCGCGCTGCAGGTGCGGGCGATCGCCGAGGCGGCGTGCTTCCGGCAGAAGCTCGGCGGCGACCCGCGGGCGGAGATCATGATTCCGCTGGTGGGCTCGGTGCAGGAGCTGGAACTGGTCGTCGAGGAGGCGACCCAGGTGCTGCAGGGCGTGGCACAGTCGCACGGCTGCAACCTGCAGTTCCCGATCGGCACGATGATCGAGCTGCCCCGCGCGGCGCTGACGGCCGGCCGGATCGCCGAGGCCGCCGAGTTCTTCTCCTTCGGCACCAACGACCTCACCCAGACCACCTGGGGCTTCAGCCGCGACGACGTCGAGGGCAACTTCTTCTCCAACTACCTCGAGAAGGGCGTGTTCGGCGTCTCCCCGTTCGAGACGCTCGACACCGAGGGCGTTGGGCGCGGCTGGTGCGCATCGCGGTGCAGGAAGGCAGGACGACGCGTCCGGACCTGCACCTCGGGGTGTGCGGCGAGCACGGCGGGGATCCCGATTCGATCCACTTCTTCGACGAGGCAGGCCTGGACTACGTCTCCTGCAGCCCGTTCCGGGTGCCGGTCGCCGGCTCGAGGCGGCCCGATCGACCGTGGGCGCGGGAGGCAGCGACACCCGCTGAGGCGGACCGCCGGCGGACCGAACCCGCGGCCGGTGCGGATCGGGTTTCGGTGCCCCTGGTTGTGGTTAGGGTAGCCTCAAGCGTTGCGCCTGCGACGGAAATGTTGGGTGCTGCGCGTCCGATGAGTCACAATTACGGAGTGAGCGCGCCCGCCATGACACGTCCTGCGACTGCAACGCCTCGCCGTCGCCGCAGCGGCGCAGCCGTCGTGCTCGCGTGGCTGCTGCTCGTCGGCCTGGCCATGGCCGTCATCGTGCCCGCGGCGGCACTGGTGGACGTGGTCTCCACCGCCCGGGCCTACGACACCGAGCGCAGCGACGCGATCGCAGTCCTGGGGGCCTCGCAGTACTGGGGCACGCCCTCGCCGGTCTTCGAGAACCGACTCGACCACGCAGCAGAACTGTGGGACCAGGGCGTGGCCCCACTCATCGTCACCGTCGGCGGGAAGATCGAGGGCGACATCACGACCGAGGCGGAGGCTGGAAGGGACTACCTGGTCGAGCAGGGAGTACCGGCGGACCGGGTCATCGCGCTGCCCGGCGGCAGCGACACCATCGAGTCGATCGAGATGGTGGCCGAGGAATTGCAGGCTCGCGGTGCAGGTTCGGTCACGCTGGTGAGCGACCGCGTGCACCTGGCCCGATCGAAGGCCATCGCCGCCGTCCTGGGGCTTGACGCCTACGCGTCCGGGCGTGCCTTCGCCGATGGATCATCCTTCGTTCCGGCTCGGGTCATGCACGAGGTCGGCGGGCTGGTGAAGTTCCACCTGTGGGATCGCTGGTTCCTGGCCGTGCCGGCCGATCCGGCTTAGCGCGCGCGTCCATGGGGTACGGGCCCGCCGATGTCGCTCGCTACGCTCCCGAGGCGGCCAAGACGGCGCAACGAGGGCCATTCGCCCGGGACCGGGCACGGGTTCTGCACTGCGCGGCCCTGCGCCGCCTGGCGGCCAAGACGCAGGTGCAGGTCGCAGGGGAGTCCGACATTCCCCGCACCCGGCTGACGCACACCCTGGAAGTGGCCCAGGTGTCGCGCGAGATCGGCGCCGCGCTCGGGGCCGACCCCGACCTCGTCGAAGTGGCCGCACTCGCGCACGACATCGGCCACCCGCCGTTCGGCCACAACGGCGAGGACGCCCTGCACCATGTTGCGGCCGGCTGCGGCGGATTCGAGGGGAACGCACAGTCCTTGCGCGTGCTGACACGGCTGGAGGCCAAGGTGCACCGCGACGGCGCATCGGTCGGGCTGAACCTGACCCGGGCGGCGCTCGACGCAGCCACCAAATACCCCTGGCCCGCCCGACCCGGCACTCGCAAGTTCGGGGTCTACGACGATGATCGGCCCGATCTTCGATTGGATGCGGGCCGGGGCCCCGGACGGTCATCGCTGCCTCGAGGCGCAGATCATGGATTGGGCCGACGATGTCGCATACTCCGTGCACGACGTCGAGGATGCCGTGCTCCTGCGGCACGTCGACCTGGCCGCGCTGAGTGCGCCGGACGTGCAGTGGGACGTCGCAGGCACCGCCAGCCGGCTGTACGCGGCCGACCTGTCGATCGAGGAGTTGATGGCCGGCTTCCAGCGGCTGACGGCGCTTCCGGCATGGCCCCACGGCTTCGACGGCAGCCACAGCGATCTGGCTGCCCTGAAGGGCTTCACCTCGACGCTGATCGGTCGCTTCAGCAGCGCCGCCCAGACCGCCACCGTGCAGCGCAACGGGCCGGGTCCGTTCACCCGCTACGCAGCCGACCTCGTCGTGCCGTACGGCCACCCGCGCCGAGGTGGCGGTGATGAAGGCCGTCACCGCGCACTTCGTCATGCATCGGCCCGAAGCCGTGCGCAGTTATCGCCGCCAGCACGAGTTGATCGCCGAACTCGCGGCGGCGATCCTGCAACGGGACGGGGCCGACCTGGATCCCTGGCTGCGCGGCTTCTGGCAAACCGCCGACAGCGATGCCGAGCGCACCCGGGTGATGGTCGACCAGATCGCCAGCCTGACCGATGTCAGTGTCGTGCGATGGCACGAACGGCTGTGCCGATAATGCCTCTCGGACAGGGGGTGGGGGGTTGACCGGTCGAATCCGGCAAGAGGACATCGCCGAGGTCCGGGGCCGGACCCGGATCGAGGAGATCATCGGCGAGCACGTCACGCTGCGCTCGGCGGGCGGTGGATCGCTGAAGGGGCTGTGCCCGTTCCACGACGAGCGCAGCCCGTCATTCCATGTCACCCCTTCCAAAGGGCTCTACCACTGCTTCGGGTGCCAGGCCGGCGGCGATGCCATCGCGTTCCTGATGGAGCATCAGGGCCTGTCCTTCGCCGAGGCCGTGGAGCGGTTGGCAGCGCGTGCCGGTGTCCAACTGCGCTACGAAGAGGGAACGGCGCCCCCCAGCGGTGCCGCAGGTCAGCGCAGCCGACTGCTGCAGGCCAATCGAGCCGCGGCGGCGTTCTTCACCGAGCAGTGGCAGACCCCGGCCGGGCAGCAGGCGCGCGACCTGATGGCCAGCCGAGGATTTGACGCCGATGCCTGCCGCGACTTCGGGGTCGGGTTCGCCCCCAAGGGATGGGACGGCCTGATCGGCGCGCTGCGGCGCGGCGGCATCGACGCTGAGGCGATGGTGGCCGCTGGCCTGGTCATCCAGGGCAACCGCGGCCCGTACGACCGGTTCCGGGGCCGCATCGTGTGGCCGATCAAGGATCTCTCCGGCGACATCGTCGGGTTCGGCGCCCGGCGGCTCGACGACGCCGAGGACAGTCCGAAGTACCTGAACACCCCCGAGACGCTGCTCTACAAGAAGAGCCAGGTCCTGTACGGCATCGACCGTGCGCGACGCTCGATCGCCAAGACGCAGCAGGTCGTCGTGGTGGAGGGGTACACCGACGTCATGGCCGCACACCTCGCGGGGGTCACCAACGCGGTCGCTACGTGCGGGACAGCCTTCGGCGCAGAGCACGTCGCAGTGCTGCGGCGACTGCTGCTCGATGACGACAGCAGTCGTGGCGAAGTCGTGTTCACCTTCGACAGCGACGAGGCGGGCCAGAATGCGGCATTGCGCGCCTTCGCCAGCGAGCAACAGTTCCTGACATCGACGTATGTGGCGGTGGAGCCCAGCGGCCTGGACCCCGCGGATCTGCGGCAGGAGCGGGGGGATCAGGCGGTCCGCGACCTGGTCGCGCGCAGAGTGCCACTGTTCGAGTTCGCACTGCGCTCAGCGGTGGCAGGGGTCGATGTGGCCACTGCGGAGGGGCGGATGGCCGGACTGCGCAGGGCGGTCCCGATCATCGCCGGCATCCGGGACCGGGCGCTGCGTCCGGAGTACGCCAGGATTGCGGCGGGCTGGCTGGGTCTGCCGGAGCGGACCGTCTCCGATGCGGTGCGGCAGTCCGGACGAGCCCCGCGCCAGGGCAGGAAGCAGGAAGCCGGGGCAGCGCTGCCGTCCGGGCTGGAACGGGATGCCTTGCGGGCCCTGCTGCACGTTCCCGGAGCAGCTGGGGGATGGCTGGGCTCACTGGAGGCAAGCGCCTTCGATGTGCCCGCATATCGCTCGGCCTACGAGGTGCTGCTCGTCGCCGGTGCGCCCGACGACGACGAACCGGATGCGCGATGGATCGAGCGCGTGCTGGCCGAGGCGCCCGAGGACCTGCGGGTGCTGCTGCGCGCACTGGCGGTGGAGCCGCTGCCAGTGATCACCGGGCCCGCGGATGGTGACGAGGGCGCCGGCCGATACGCGATCTCGCTGATGGCCCGGCTGCTGGACCGGGATGCTGCCAGGCGCTTGGACGGGTTGTCGGCCCAGCTCTCCCAGCCGCAGGCAGCCGAAGCGCAGGTCAGACGGCGGCTGCAGGAGCAGTACCGTGCCATCGCAGCCCTACGGCAGCAACTGCAACCGATCATCACCTCGGAGGCGAGCCCATGAGCCCGTTCTGGCGGCGCTCCGCCATCCCGGACGATGTCGCTGCCATGGCGGGCGAGCATGGCAAGGTTCTGGCCTGGGGACGAACGCATGCGGGGCTACCCGTGCTCGCCACGGAGACTGCGCTGTTGGTCCGTCAGGACGGGACGGTCCTCGACCTGCCCTGGCATCGCATCGACCGTGCCTTCTGGGAGCCGCCCTCCTTCACGGTCCGCTACCGCGACCCCGGGACGGGCGCGCCGCGGTCGCTGCAGCTGCCACTGGCCGAGCACGGCGAGCTGCCGCCCGTGGTTCGGCAGCGGGTGACACTGTCCGTGGTGACCAGCCGGCGGGTGGAGCTGGCTTCCGGTGCCGGCGCGGTGCTGGCGGCACGACGAGACGGCGCCGGCGCGGTGACCTGGACGGTGGTGTTCGACGCGGGAGTCGATCCCACCGACGCCGAGTTGCAGGGGGAGGCCAGACAGGCGCTGGCAGCGTTCCGGCGATCGCTCGGGGTCTGATGCCTGCGGAGGGCCGGGATGTTGCTGGCCTCCGCGGTGGTTCAGGATGTCTGCCGGCCAACGCAGGCGGTCAAGTCTGCACCCGGCGTGGGGGTTTGCACCTGGACCGGGGGCTCGCAGGGGCCTCGGGCCGGGCAGACTGCACCCGGTTTGGGGGTTTGCACCCGGTCCGGGGGTCGCAGGCCTGGATCCGGGCGCTCTGACCCCCGCCGCGGGTGCAGACCCCCGAACGGGTGCAGACATGGCCCGAATCCCGGCCGTTCGACCCCCGCCGCAGGTGCAGACCCCCGAACCGGGTGCAGATCCTTCCCCAAGGGCAACGGGTCCGGCGGCCGGCCTCAACTTGAAGCGGCCGACCGCCGAGCCGTTGCGCGAGGGCCCTGTCAGGCCCCGGGCTGTCCGGGCTGGACGGGTCCGATGCGGAAGGGCCGCATCATCTCGTTGTCCTCGTGCTCCACGATGTGGCAGTGCCACACGTACTGGCCGGCCGTGTTGAACAGCGCCTTCACCCGCGTCACCTGGCCCGGGTAGGCGATGACCGTATCCTTCACCCCGGTCTCCCATGGCTCGGGCGGGATCGGGACGGAGCCGGGGACGCACCTCGACCTCGGAGGTCAACTCGTTGACGAAGATGTCCTGCCGGTCGACGACCTCGAACGCGACTTCGTGGATGTGCATGGGGTGCCCATCACCGGTGGTGTTGTAGAACTCCCAGATCTCCGTGGCCCCGACGGCGGGGTTCTCGGTGACCGGATCCATCCACAGCCGCTTCACCAAGACGCCGGGAGCCACGTTGGGGTCTCCGGCGACGGTACCCAGCAGCGTCTCCGCCGGCGCGTCTGCGAAGAACGCCGACATCTCCTCCATGAGCGCCAGCGGACGGGTGAGGGTGGCCGCGGGCAGCGGTGCCAGGGCCGGCAGGCTGCAGGAACTGCGGCGGCGTGGTCGGGTCGGGGGCGACGGCGGGGCCCACACGGAACTCCATGACCTGCCCGGTGCTCGCGGGATCAGCGACGGGGAAATCGACACCGGGCATGCCACCGCCGAACGGCTCGTCGGGTCCGACGTTGCCGAGCACGTAGTTCCCCGCGGGCACGTTGGTGAAGTCGACGATCAGGTCCGCGCGCTCCGCGAGGCCCATCAGCAGTTGGTTGCCGTTGGTCGCCGTCAGGTTGACCGGTGCGGCCAGGAAGCCGCCCTCGTTGCCGATCTGCCATACCTCGACCCCGGCAATCTGGGTGAAGTCGAGGATGAGGAACCGGGACTGGCATCCGTTGAGGAAGCGCAGCCGGTAGCGGCGCTGCTCGACCGCCTGGAACGGCCACGTGTTGCCGTTGACCATCATCATGTTGCCGAAGAACTCCGGGTTCCACTGCGGCGAGATGTCGGTGTCGGGGATGTACGGCCCGGAGATGCCGTCGAAGAAGGCCCGGGTGTCGGGGTAGAACAGCGAGCCGTCGGTGTTGAAGGACCGGTCCTGGATCACGATGGGGAACTCGTAGTAGGTCAGGCCCGCGGGGTCGCCGATCGCGGGAGCGGGCCCGGGCAAGACAGCCGGGGCGGCCGTCCGCGCGTCGAGCACGGTGTCGGAGTCCCCGCCCCGGATGATGTAGAAGCCCGCAGGTCCCGCGTACACGTTCAACCGCGTCATGCCCAGCGTGTGATCGTGGTACCAGTTCGTTGAAGCTCGGTCCGGGTTGGGGTATTGGAAAGTCGCGTAACCGGACCCCCACGAGTCGCCGAATTTGGCTGCGGCCTTGCCCGCGAAGAAGTCGTACCAGGTGCCCTCGCTGGCGTAGCCGGCAGGGATGTCGTTGGCGGCCGGCAGGTACCACGCCTCCGCATAGCCGTCGCTCTCGTCGCCGACTCCGACGGCGCCGTGCACGTGCGTGACAATCGGGACCGGTCCGGTGTAGGTGCCCGGGGTGGTGGTGAAGACGGGCCGCTTGTCCCGCCCGCCCACGCCGCCGGGGGGGTTGGCCCAGTGCAGCGTCTGGTCGACGGGCAGGATGTGCGGCAGGTAGTTGCCGTTGGCATCGACGAGTTCGTTGATCCACTTGATGCGCACCGGCCTGCCGAACTTGGCCTCGATGGTCAGCGACGGGGCGTTGAAGATCGCCTGCCCTCCGCCCTGCACCGTTGCCGGGCCGTACCCCCACACGGTCGTCGCCGGAAGGCCGGCGGGCAGGATCTGCTGCGGGAACTGCCGCATCGCGATCTCGTAGTAGTCGATGTTCTTCTCGCCCCTCCGCTTCAGCTTGCCGGCGCGCGGCATCGCCGGCGGGATGAGCATCGGCGTCTGGTACTTGGGGACATTGGTGGGGTCCAGGGTGCCGCCCGGGATCTGCGCCAGTGCCTGGTACTGGCCACCCGGCAGTCGCACGAACAGGGCGAAGCCTGCACCGGCGCCTGCCAGCGCCTTCACGAACGTGCGTCGGCTCATGACCACTGTAGACTTGCCAGAATTGGTGACGTCTGTCAAAATGCCCCCATCTCGCGGTTTTGGGTTCACCCAACTACGGGCCCGTGACGCGCGTCAAGGGCTTCGGTGCGAGGCGCGCGTCAAGGGCTACGGGCCCGGGACGCGCGTCAAGGGCTTCGGTGCGAGGAGTCCGACGCATTGGCTACACTGATGGGGCATTCCCGCGTAGCTCAATCGGCAGAGCGTCCGGCTGTTAACCGGTAGGTTACTGGTTCGAGTCCAGTCGCGGGAGCAGCGCCAATCACGGGTGCGGCCACTGGGGGGATCCGGGGGCCGCACCCGGCGGTCTAGGTACGCCCGCCGCTCTGGCCTCGCCGCTTGCCGCTGACCGTCCGCGACCGCGACTCGGGAGAACCGTGACCGATCACGACCAGGAATCGTCCCCGCCGACCGAAGCCCCCGATGGCGCCATAGCGGGCGGGAGCATTGTGCGGGAAGCGTTGCGCCTGGCGTCCCGCTCCGATGCCTTCGCCAGCAGCTGGATCTTCGGTTCGCCGGTCGAGCACGGCGGCGTCGTGGTGATCCCGCTGGGGAGGATGCGCGGCGGGGCCGGGGGCGGCGGTGGGCGAGGTGTCGGCCCGGCGGACCGGGACGCGGGGGCAATACCTTCCGACGAGTGGCAGGGGCCGGACTCGGGGGTGGGCGCCGGTTGGGGCGTGGACGCGAGAGCCCTCGGTGCCATCGTGATCAGGGGCGATCGCGTGCGCTACATCCCTGCCGTGGATGTGACCCGGATCGTGTCGGTGAGCATGATGGGCATGGCAGTCGCAGCAGTTCTGGCACCGAGGATCCTCCGAGCGGCGCGAAGGCGGGACTAGCGAGGGCGGCTTGCGCCGGCCTCGTGCCGGCGCGGTTGCTTCTGCGAGACTGCCGATAGCGGGGCGGTAGCTCAGTCGGTTAGAGCAGCGGACTCATAATCCGCCAGGCCTGGGTTCGAGTCCCAGTCGCCCCACCGCCGCAGCCTGCTGCGGGGCAAGGCAATGTCGGCGCCAGGATCGAGACCCATTGAGGTCCCGTCGGCGCTCGCGTCGTGCCGTCATCCGGGTGGCGAGCCGGGTCCGGCCATCGTCTGATCTGGCCAGTCGGCATGCCCGGCAACTCGGCAGCCCAACGGCGCGCCCGACCCCGAGATGATCAAGGTTCGCGGGGAGGTACACTTTCGCCACCGTACGGTCATTTGCCCGTTTGGCCCCAAATGTGGAACGTCAAGGAGATGCGATGGCCGTGGTCACGACTCTGTCCGGTGGTCGGAGATTCTTCATCGCCCTGCTGGCCATCGCCACCGTCATCTCCGTCCTCGGATTCGGCCCGGCCAGGCAGGCCACGCCCGCCCGAGCAGCCGAGTGGACGGCCCCCTCCTTCGTCAGCGCGATTGGCGGTCGCGGCGAAGCCGCCATCTATGCCTGGGGGATTGAGTACAACCCGGTCTCCGACGAGATCCTCGTCGGCGACTACTGGAACTTCCAGGTCCGCAGGTACGACACCGATGGCCGCTACCTGGGCTCCTTCTTCCGCAGCGCCTCGCAACGGAAGGGACAGCCCTACACGATCTCGGTGGACCCCAGCAACGGCGACATCTACGTCGCTGAACTCTCCGACGGGAAGCCGCGCGGCTACTTCGGGCGCTATGACAAGACCGGTGCCTACCTCGGTGAGATCCGCACCGAGGGCGGCTACCCGGTCTGGGCCCACATCGGCGCCACCGGCGCGCTGTGGATCGCCGACGCGCACAACGACAAGACGCCGCAGATGCTGAAGTACCAGATCACCAACGGCACGGCCACCAAGCTCCTCAGCTTCGGCTCCTACGGCACCGGGAACGGGCAGATGGGCAACGAACTGCACGGCGTGGATACCGATGCCTCCGGAAACGTGTATGTCGCGGACGCGGGCAACCGTGAGGTTCATGTCTTCGCCCCGAACGGCGCCTGGGTGCGCGACATCGGCGGCCCAGGGACAGGACTCGGACAGTTCACCGGCGATCTGCGCGGCGTCGCCGTTGATCGGCAGGCGGGGTTGCTCTATGTCGTTGACGCTGCCGGCTCACAGATCGACGTCTTCACGCTTGCGGGAACGCCCGTGCGGTCCTTCGGCACCGAGGGATTCGGCGCCGGCCAGTTCGCCGACGGTGGTCGCGAGATCACGCTGGACTCCGAGGGCAACGTGTGGGTCGCCGACTACGGCAACTACCGGTTCTCGAAATTCGCCCCGGACGGTTCCCTGCTCGGAACCTTCCCCGACCCGGCCGCACCGCCGCCGCCGGCCGGGTTCTCCCAGGTCCGTGACGTGGCCGTCGATCCTGTCGACGGGTCGGTCTGGGCGGCGGATTCCTGGAACAACCGGTTCCAGAAGTTCGCACCGGACGGCACGCTCCTTGATGTTTGGGGCTTCCGGAACTCGCGCCCCCCGTACGGCATGAACTATCCGCGAGGCATCGCAGTCAATCCGGCCAATCGCGACGTCTGGGTCTCCAACACCCGAGATCACATGATCCGCGTCTACACCAAGGACGGCGACTACCGGTTCACGGTGGGCAGCGGTGCGGACTCCAACGACTCCGGGAGTTTCCGCTGGGTGATGGACGTCGAGTTCCACGGCGGAAAGGCGTTCGTGTCGGACTACAACGGCAGCTACTGGAAGGTTCTCGACGCGGCGACCGGGGCCGAACTGAAGGCGGTCTCGACCAGGAACAGCGGCATCGCTGTCGACCCGAGCAACGGCTGGGTGTACGTCTCCACGTGGCACAACGACCGGGTCTACGTCTACGACTCCAACTACAACTACAAGTTCTCCTTCGGCTCAGCCGGAACCGGGCCCGGACAGTTCACCAACCCGTGGGACATCGACATCGTGAACGGCACGGTGTACGTGACCGACTCCGGCCAGAACCGGATCCAGGCGTTCACCACGGCCGGCGGTTATCTCGGCACGTTCGGTTCCCGCGGCAGCGGACCGGGTCAGTTCATTGACGCATCCGGGATCACGCACGACGCTGCCGGCAACATCTACGTCGCCGATGCCGGGAACAACCGAATCCAGGTCTTCTCGTGGGATCCGAAGCCGACAGATGCCGCGGCCCCCTCGATCGCGATCTCGTCTCCTACGAAGGCGTCGACGGTGCCGGCGGTTTCGCCCGTACTCGTGACCGGCACCTACGCAGATGACGCTCGGGTCGCCCACGTCGAGGTCGCCATCAAGGACACCGTTGCCGGGACGTGGTGGAACGCGAACCTCGCACTGTGGAGTTCGCAGAAGATCTGGAACCGAGCCAGTGTGGCCGGCGCACCGGGCGGGGGCACGTTCCGGTCGAGTTTCGTCGGCATGCAGTACGGCGGCGCCTACGGGGTCCAGGCAAGGGCGGTGGATACGAGCGGAGCAACGACAACGACGGCTGGCCTGGTCCGGTTCACGGTCGGTGCCCCACCGGCTGACACGACCGCCCCCAGAGTCGACTTCGAGTCCCCTGCCATGGATGCCGTGGTCCCAGCGGGGCCTGTCGCGATCACCGGATGGGTGACCGACGACCGGGCTGTGGCCAGCGCCGCTGCGGCCGTTCGCGACCGCAACTCCGGCCTCTGGTGGGATGCTGCTTCGCAGACGTGGGGCAGCGGGGTGAAGTTCGAGCCTGTGACGCTTGCCCGTGCCGGGGCGCCGGGGAGCGCGTTCACGTTCGACTTCGCCGGCGCGGCATCCGGCGGTTCGTACTACGTGGAAATCGCGGCGGCGGATGAGGCCGGCAACGCCGATACGACCAAGCCCTACGTTCGCTTCAGCGCATCGTGATCGTCGTCGTCCCTGCTCGGGCAGGCACCCGCGCTCACAGCTAGCGGTAATGCCTGCTGGCGGCACGCGGCCTGCCGTGCCGGTGTGGCTGGCAGGCATCGCGCCCGCAGCGGGGGATCGCACCGCCGGCCGGGGTCGAGGGCGCGCGTGGTCCCGCTCCTGGGTCAGGGTGTGCCGCTTGGCGCCATGGCCGGGCGAGGGCCGGCAGGCTGCGGGCGGATGTGCGCCGGATGCGGGGGTTGCAGGCTCATCGCTATTGGCAGTGACGTGGGCTCTGGAGTCTGACCGGTGCAGCGAGCGGGCCGCTGGGTGCCGCTCACTTCCCGGTGTCTGCGGATCCAGCAACGCGAGCGGCCTCGGCCCGCTGCGGGGGGACGTCTGCACCCGGTTCGGGGGTTTGCACCCGGCGCGGGGGCGGAACCGGCCGGTTCCGGGGCAGGACTGCACCCGGTTTGGGGGTCTGCACCCGGCGCGGGGGCGGAACCGGTCGAATTGGGCCGTAGAGCCACCGCCGCGGGTGCAAACCCCCGTACCGGGTGCATAGTTGCCGCCCCGGAGGCCTCCCCAGCCCCCGTCCCGGGTGCAAACCCCTGCAACGGGTGCACAGCCGCGCTACGGGCCCCGCAGGGGGCGCCGAGGCCCCGCATGTCCGGGGGACGGGCGCCCGCCCACTCGCCCGGGCCCGGCCCTGTCCCCGCGGAAACGCGAAGATCCAGCGAGCCCGCCGGGGTCGCTGGCCAGGCGCTCGCAGCGGCTCGGCTGCCGGCACCTGACCATGCAGGCGGGGACCGATGTCGAGCAGCCGCTGGACCTGATCGGCAGCCACGTCGACCGGGTGCTGCGGTCGCCGAGCTTGGTTCGGCCGGCTCGCTGTGGCGACGCTGCTCGTCGCGGTCGGCCCCGATGCGGAGCACGTCGCCGCTCCCAGGCCAGGCGCCGACACTCCATCCGCCCGGCCCCACCGCTCAACCGCCCCGCTGCTCAACCGCCCCGCCGCTGCACCGGACCCGCCGCTGCACCGGACCCGCCGCTGCACCGGACCCGCCGCTGCACCGGACCCGCCGCTGAACCGGACCCGCCGCTCAACCGCCCCGCTGCTGAACCGGACCCGCCGCTGCACCGGACCCGCCGCTCAACGGCCCCGGCGTCCGCCCGCCGCCGATGTGCCCGACGCTGCTCGACAGACACCTTGTGCAGGGCAGCCTCCTAGGACCAGCCGAGTTCCACCACCCGGTTGTTCCAGAGGTCGGAGACGAACACCTGGCCACTGGGACCGAACCTGATCGCGAAGGGTGTGTCGAAGCCGACGGTGCCGTCTTGCGCGTTCGGTACCCCGAGGGCTTCGGCCTTCACAGCGAAGTATCTGGTCTGGCCATCGGAGCTGATCTTCACGATCCGCCGCTTGCCGCTGTCGGCGATCCAGATCGTGCCATCGGCGGCGACGCTGACGCCCCATGGCCGGGAGAGCCGGTGGTCCGCCGTGGTCCCGCCGGGCTGGTCGTATGCCGTCCATTCGCCGGTCGATGGATTCCACTGCTGCACCCGACTGTTCCCGGTGTCCGCGACCCACACCGTTCCATCGGCAGCCACATCGATCCCTGTCGGCAGATTGAATTGGCCCGCCCCGCTACCGGGGGCGGTGCCGCCGTACGTCGCTTCCCATACCAGCGAGGAGTCGGCGGCAACGGCGAACCGTTGGATCCGGTGGTTGCCGCTGTCCGCGACCAGGAGGGTGCCGTTGGTCGGGTCGAAGGCGACGCCCTGGGGGAAGACGACCCGACCGTTGGTGGTGCCCTTGAGCAGTTGGTTGGTCACAAACTGCCCGTCGGTCGTGAACACCGAGATGCGGTTACTCTCCCGGTTAGCGACGAAGACACGGTTCGTGCCGGGCTGTACCGCCACATCCCAGGCGTAGTTCAGCGCACCGTCCACATCGCTCGGGCCGCGACTGCCCCAGGTGAAGTCGGCAGAACCGTCAAGCGCGCTACGGACGATGCGCTGATTCCACCAATCGACCACGAGGAGCCGCCCCTGCTCGTCGATGTCCATGCCGCGCGGAGCGTTGACGCCGTCTGGCGAAGCAGCGCTGCCGTACCGCTTCGCAGCGAATGTGGCGCCGGTCGGGGTGAGGGTGAACTCGACAATCGCGTTGCCCCACTGGTCGGCCACGGCCAGTATGCCGTCCGCGGTCGCCGTCAGGCCCCGGGGACCCACGAAGCTGTAGGTGGATTGGTCGATCTTCCACAGATAGGCACCCGTGTGGGCGTCGAAGGCCTGTACTCGCAGCCCGTTGGAGTCCGTGACTAGCGCCTGGTTCCCATCAGCCGTGATCGCGACGCCGCGCGGATCCCCGCTGAACTGGCCGTTCCCGGTGCCCGCGGATCCGAAGGCGAACTTGAAGGTGCCGCTCTGGTCGAAGACCAGGACCTGACGGTTGCGGGCGTTGACGACGTAGACGTCGTCGGTGACCGGATGGACCAGGATCTGCCTCGGTTGGTTGAAGGCGTACGACTCGGCGAACTGCCCGAGATAGCTGCCGGATGTGGTGAACTTCAGGATCCGGCCCTCGCCGTTGCCGCCGGTGGCTGTGGTGCCGCCGCCGTCCACGGCATAGACGACCTCTGCCGGGCTGCCTCCGGAGCCGATCCCTGGGCCCGCTGCGACGCCGTAGACCTGCTGGAACTGGCCAGGGCCGGTACCGCCCGAACCGAACGAGTCGACGTAGGTGAGGCCGGAGGTCCACTTGGAGATGCGATTGTTCGGGGTGTCGGCGACAAACACGTTGCCCGCCGAATCCAGGCTCAAGGCCCGGGCTGCAGCGAACTGCTCAGGTCCGTTCCCCTGGTGCCCGCCCGCTCTGCCGACGATCTGGCCGTCGCTACGGCGGACCCGGAGCAGACTGTACGTCCCCGGGTCGATCACGTAGTAGTCCGAACTGGTCGCAGCCACATCCACCGGGTACATGTCCGCCATGGCGGGGCCTTGCGTGGTGCTGACATAGCTGGGCGGCAACGTCGGCGACACGCCGCTGCCGCCGCGCAGCACCACCACCCGATCGTTGCCCGTGTCCGACACGTAGACATCGCCGTCCGGGCCCAGCGTCAGCGACGCCGGCTTCGACAGCCGCTTCCCGGCGTACAAGGTGGTCCCCGACTCGAAGATGAGGTTGCCGTTCTGGTCGGAGACCACAACCCGGTCGTTCGCGGTGTCAGCGATCCAGAGCCGGCCGGCGGCGTCCATCACGGCGGATTCGGGGTCGGACAGCCCGAGCGGCGAGGGCCCGATGGAGCGGATCTGGCTGAACGACCCGCCGCCGTAGTTGAGGACCAGGATTCGATCCTTCAGCGTGTCCGCGACGATGACTTCGCCGTTGGCGCCGACGGAAACGCCCTTCGGATCGTTCATCCCTGCGGTGAACACGTTTCCGGTAGCGGTCGCGACGGTGCGTCCGCTGCCGTTGGTCGACAGCGACCAGGCCGTCACCCGGTCGTTCTTGGTGTCCGCGACGAAGAGCGTTCGGTCGGAGGCGCGGACCGCGACGGAATGGGGCCAGTTGAACTGGCTCGTGCCGCTGCCCGCGGAGCCGTAGCGCGCCTGGGGGCTGCACGTGGCGCTGTCGGGCCACACTTGCAGGCGGCTCTGCTTGGTGTCGGCGACGACGCGGTCGCCGGTCGCCGGGTCAATCGCGACGCCCCGCGGCCAGTTGATGGAGGTGGTCAGCTGGGTGCGTTGCCCGCAGGCGCGCAGCGGTACACCTGTGCCGTCCATCGTGACAACCCGCTGATTGACCGTGTCGACCACGTGCAGGGCGCCGGATGCGGAGAAGGCGACCTGGCGGGGCTCGTTGAAGATCGCATCGGCTGCGAACGGCAAAGGTCCCCCGCCGATCTGCTGGGCGTGCGCGTAGCCCGACTGCGTCCGGTCGAACCGTTCGACGGCCCAGCCCCACAGGTCCGCGCCCCAGACGTCGCCATCGCTTGCGACCGCCACTCGGCGCAGCGTGGTGAAGGTCCCGGCCTGCGACGGCGATCCCGAGCCGCTCAGAGCCGTCCGGAAGTTGCCGTCGAGGTCGAACACCTGGATCCGGTTGTTGTTGCTGTCGGCCACGTACACCGACTCGCCCCAGACCGGGTCGTGGGCCACCCGGACGCCGTAGGGGTTCTTGAACATCCCGTTGCCAGTGCCCTTGGTGCCCCACGTCTTGATGCATTGCCCGCCGGGTGTCAGTTTGAGGATGTTGTTGCTGGTGTAGTTGGCCACGTAGACGTTGCCCGACTCGTCGGCGTCGGCATCGCGGACGGCGCTCATAGCGCAGGACCCCGAGCCGGGGAGTGCAGCAACCTGTGTCCCGGTGGTGTCGAACACGCGGACCTTCTTGCGAAGGCCGTCGGCCACATAGATCAGGCCGTTCTTGAAGGTGATCCCGATCGGGGAACCGATCTTGTCCGACGCCGTGCCCGTCCAGGCCGCGAGGTAGTCGCCGGTTCCGGTGAGCTTCACGACGCGGGAGTTCGCGTCATCGGCGACATAGATGCTCCCGTCGTCGGCGATCGCGACATCACGGGCGTTCGCCAGGGACTTGCCACCGGCGCTCGAGGTGCGCCACTGCAGGGAGCCGTCGGCGGCGTATCGAGCGACCGAGTCGTTGCCGGTGTCCGCGACGACGACGTCGCCGTTGTCGGCGACTTCCAGGCCGGAGGGGTACATCTCGGCATGTCCTGGGCCGCCGAGCACGCCCACCAACTCCGGGACGAACGCCGCGCTGGCGGAACTGGGCAGCCCGACCAAGGAGGCGATCAGTGCAACCACCCCGATGGCGACGCCAACAATCTGCCGACCCGACGCCCTCGCGGCGACTGGACCTGGATCTGAGCTCAAAACGGCCCCCTAGGCACCCTGCCCAGGTGCGAATGACCCGCCCTGTAGCACCACCCTGATCCAGGGTGTGGACGAAAGATACCACCAGGATGTGGTTGCCGACCAAGCCGCGAACGGTTGTACCGATGCCTGCCCGACGCGGCTGCTCGCCACCCCGGTCCAGTCGGGTCGTTGCGCAATCGCCAGGCGAGTCGGCGGGCGGCACGCGCCGCAGGACCGTGCTGGAGATTCGATCGCAGCGACTGCATCCAAGCGACCGGCCCGATGCGAATATCCGGGCACAGGTTGTCCATCCATGAGGAGAAATCATGCGCAAGAACGCCCGCGTCGCGGTTGCCGCCGGTGCCGCCGCCCTGCTGGTCGCTGGAGCCGCTGCCCCCGCCGCCGCCGCCCCGAGCAACAAGGGCACGACCGATGTGACCGTGAAGGCCGGTGTCGCCGGTGTGCTCACCAGCCTCGGCTTCGGCATCGCCCCGACCGGTCCGGGCTCAGCCGCCGTCGATGCTGATGGCGATCTCGTTGCGACGTTCGGGATCACCGGCCGCACCGGCGATCCGCAGATTCAGCACGTCGGCGGGTTGGCGCTCACGCAGGGCTCGACCACGGCCACGCTGTCCAACTTCACCATCGACCTGGACACCGGCTTCGTCAGCGCAATCGTCAACGACGCCTTCCGTGCCGACGTGTTCGCCATCGGTGCCCCGACCGCCGACGGTGTCACCCTGGAGATCACGCCGGGCGCGGCCGCGATCCTCGATGATGCGTTCGACTTCGGCCCGCTGGAGGGTGGCCTGGCCGGCTTCCCGCTCGCCTACGGCAACCCCATGGAGAAGTCCGCCAACGGCAAGTAGTCGCAGCAGCACCACCGCGAGAGGCCCCGTCCGGTTCGCCCGGCCGGGGCCTCCGCCATTGCGCCCGCCGAGACCTCCGCCGGTGCCTGTTCTGTGCCAGTATCGGAGCAACGCCGTTCTACAGGAGGAAATATGGGCGATCCACCTTCGAAGCCGAGGACCCCGGAAACCTCCTCCGGCGGTGGGATGAATCTCACCCCGAAGGCGATCGGTGCCATCGTGATCATGGTGGCAGCAGTGGTCTTCATCTTCAGCAACACCGCTGAGGCAAGCCTGCAGTTCCTGTGGCTGGAGCTCACGGCCCCGGGCTGGGTGCTGCTGCTGACGCTGTTCGCCGCAGGACTGGCCGTGGGTTTCTTCCTGGGCCGCAACCGGTACAAGCGCTGACGGCTGGCACCCTGGCGATGAGCGCCGGGATGCGCAGGCCGTACGGTGAATGGCAGAAGGTGCTGCCTGCCATTCGATGGGGAGGGGATGTGGCTGACCGGTGTCAGTGATGCGGGAACCGAGCGTGCAGTACGTCACCGTCCACGGGCACCGACGCGCCTACGTGATGACTGGGAGCGGACCGGCGATCCTGCTGCTGCACGGCATCGGGATGGATCACCGATCGTGGCTGCCGGTCATCGAGCGGCTGGCGCTGGACTACACCGTGCTCGCTCCGGACCTGCTGGGCCACGGCCGCTCCGACAAGCCCCGTGCCGACTACAGCATCGCCGGGTACGCCAATGCCATGCGCGATCTCCTCACCGTCTTGGGGATTGGCAGTGTGACGGTGGTGGGCCACAGCCTCGGCGGCGGCATCGCCATGCAGTTCGCCTACCAGTTCCCGCAGATGACGCAGCGCCTGGTGCTGGTGGCCGCCGGTGGCCTCGGGCGCAGCGTGAACCCGATCATCCGCTTCTTCACCCTTCCCGGGTCCGGGCTGGCGCTGCGGGTGCTGGGCACAGATCCGCTGCGACGACCGCTGGTGGAGCTCATCAATAGCCTGGGCGCCTCCGGATTGCCGATGACGCACGATCTGCACGCCCTGGCCGAGGTGTACGACGACCTGTCGGATCCGCTGGCCCAATGGTCCTTCCTGCACGTGCTGCGAGCGGCCGTGGACTGGCGGGGGCAGGTCATCACCTCCCTGGACCGGGCCTACCTGGCAGAGCACATGCCCAGCATGGTGGTGTGGGGCGAGCGGGACCTGGTGCTGCCGGTGAAGCACGCGCGCGCTGCGCACGAGGTCTTGCCGGGATCGCGGCTGGAGATCTTTCCCGACTCCGGCCATGTGCCGCACGAGGATGAGCCCGATCGCTTCGCGGAGGTCCTGGCCGACTTCATCGCCACGGCCCCGCGGGCCACGCACCACCCCGGCATGTGGCGCAAGGCAATGATGAGTGGACCGCGGCCGCGCGCGGAGAAGGGTCCGGGCGGGGTGCGGACGCTGCGGGTGGTGTCGCAGGCCGAGGCTGTGTCGGCGGGTCAGCCCGGTGGTGGCTCGGGGGCCGACTAGCCTGAGCCGACGCCGGATTCCGGAGCCCGACGAGCGGAGTAGTGGTCCGCCCCAGCTATCCCGACGGCCGTTCCTGTTCCCCCCACTCCTCATCGAGGTGCTGCTCCACGACCTCGGCACGGGAGTGGGCCACCTCGATGGGGGCTCGCAACAGCCAGCCGAAGAACACCGCCGACAGCACCAGCATCGCCAGGCCGGTCCAGAGGCTGATGTTGATGCCGGCGGCCTGGGCGACCTCCGCATCGTCGACGGTGAACCCGGCAACAGTGACGAGCACGCCGAAGATGAAGAAGAGCAGCCCGATGGCGAAACGCAGGTCCAGCAGTCGCGAAGCTCCGCGCTTGGGCTTCTGATCCATTCCCGCACCCCTCACCAGAAGACGAACAGCAAGTACATCGACATGGCCAGCATGATGGCAGCCGCACCGAGGAAGCCCGGCGACCGGAACCAGGGCACCTCCTCGGTATCGGAGACGTCGCGGATCTCCATGCCCTTGACCAGCCCGACCAGTTGTGCGGCGGGTTTGGGGGCGGTGAAGCGGGATACCCCGATCGTGACCCACAGATCGACGGCGCCCGCAACGATCCCCATCCACATCGCCTGGTGGAACGAACTGCGGAAGAATTCCTCGTTGATGGCGGCGAACACCCACACCAGGCCAGCTGCGGAGGTGCCGCAGACCAATCCCCAGAACCCGCCCCACGGTGTCGTGCGCCGCCAGAACATGCCGAGGATGAACGTGACGAAGACCGGGGCCTGGAAGAACGAGAACAGGGTCTGCAGGTACTCGTTGATGTTGTTGTACTGCGCGGCGATGAAGGCGGTGCCGATGCCGACGACGACCCCGATGACGGTGACGACGCGGCCGAAGTTCAGGTAGTAGGCGTCGGAGCGGTCTTTGGCGACGTAGCCCTGCCAGATGTCGTAGGTCATGACCGCGTTGAAGGAGGAGACGTTGGCGGCCATCCCGGCCATGAAGGCGGCGATGAGTCCGGTCACCGCCACGCCGAGCACCCCGGACGGCAGCAACTGGCCCATCAGCAGCGGGATGGCGTTGGTGTAGGTCAGGTTCGGGTCGAGGTCGGTGTTGCCGAGGTTGGGCACCAGCAGCGCGGCACAGATGCCGGGCAGGATCACGATGAACGGGATGAAGATCTTCGGGAAGGCGCCGATGATCGGGGCCCGCCGTGCCGAGTTGAGGTTGCGGGCGCTCATGGCGCGCTGCACCTCGGCGAAGTTCGTCGTCCAGTAGCCGAAGCTGAGGATGAACGCCTGGCCCAGCACGATGCCGACCCAGTCGCCGATCGGGTTGGCGACCCCATCGGGTTCGATCCCGGTCCCCGACCAGGGCTGTCGCCAGTAGTCGGGGAAGTCGGCCAACCGGGTCATGATGGCGTCGGGCCCGCCTGCGGCGGCGATCGCGACCACCGTCAGCGGGATGAGCCCGGCGATGATCACGAAGAACTGCAGCACTTCGTTGTAGACCGCACCGGTGAGGCCGCCGGCGAGGATGTAGGCCAGCACGAACACCGCCGCCACGATGATGCTCTGCAGCAGCGACCAGCCCAGCAGCGCGCGCAGGACGATCGCGAGGCTGTACAGGTTGACCCCGGCGATGAGGATCGCCGACAGCGCGAAGGCGGAAGCGTTGAGCAGATGGGTCTGGTTGTTGAACCGCGCTTTCAGGTACTCCGGGACCGAGCGGACCTTGCTGCCGTAGTAGAACGGCATCATCACCACGCCCAGGAACACCATCGCCGGGATGGCGCCGATCCAGTAGTAGTGCACCGATGCCCAGCCGTACTGGGCTCCGTTGGCGGCGAAGCCCAGGATCTCGATGGCGCCGAGGTTCGCCGAGACGAACGCGATGCCGGCGATCCATGCCGGCAGCGCCCGGCCCGCCTGCAAGAAGTCCGCGCTGGACTTCACCGACCTGCGTACCGCGCCGCCGATCGCCAGCACGAAGGCGAAGTAGATGACCACGATCGCGTAGTCAAGGGGGCTCATGTCGAGCAGCACGCCGGTCGTGCCTTCGGCCGCCGGCGCGGCGGCGAGGTGCATGATGCCCATACTGGTCCTCCTGATCCGAAGGGATCATGGCAGCGAAAGGGGTCGGCTTGGGTGCCGTTCCGGGCGATGGCCCGCGGTCAGGCCCTCGGCGTCGGCGGTTATGGGTGCTTTGTCCGGGTTCCGGCGTCGGTGGGCATCCGAGCGGAGCACCGCGTCCGCGAGCGGGAGGCGCCCGGCGGATCGAGGGCGCTGCCTGCCACACCCGCGCCGCGGGCACCCTGCGCCGGCCGCGAACCCTGACCAACTACCGTGTTGCTGGCAGCACCGGCAGAGGAGGACTCGTGGCGTTCCCCACCCTCGGCACGTCCGTGCGGCGCGACGACCAGGTGTTCCTCACCAACGCGGAGCACAACCGGGCACTGGCATCGCAGCTGCAGACGAGACTGGCGCAGGCGGCACTCGGAGGTCGCGAGAGCGCGCGGGCCAGACACACCGCCAGGGGCAAACTCCTGCCGCGGCAGCGGGTGGACCACCTGCTGGACCCGGGCTCGCCGTTCCTGGAGATCGCGCCGCTCGCAGCCAATGGGATGTACGACGACCAGGCTCCGGCGGCGGGCATCATCGCCGGCATCGGACGTATCAGCGGTCGCGAATGCGTGGTCATCGCCAACGACGCCACCGTCAAGGGCGGCACGTACTACCCGATGACGGTGAAGAAGCATCTGCGCGCCCAAGAGGTCGCGCTGCAGAACCGCCTGCCGGCTGTGGCGCTGGTGGACTCCGGCGGGGCGTTCCTGCCGATGCAGGACGACGTGTTCCCCGACAAGGAACACTTCGGCCGGATCTTCTACAACCAGGCGCAACTCTCCGCGGCGGGCATCCCGCAGGTCGCCGCCGTGCTGGGCTCCTGCACAGCGGGCGGCGCCTACGTGCCGGCGATGAGCGACGAGGCCGTCATCGTGCGCAACCAGGGGACCATCTTCCTGGGCGGGCCGCCGCTGGTGCGCGCCGCGACCGGCGAGATCGTCACCGCCGAGGAGCTCGGCGGGGGTGAACTGCACAGCCGGACTTCCGGCGTCACCGACCACTTGGCCGACAACGATGCGCACGCGCTGCAGATCGTTCGCAACATCGTCGCGACCTTCCCGAGTCCGCCGCCGCTGCAGTGGCAGACCGCCCCCGCAGCGGAGCCGGTGCACGACCCGCGGGATCTGCAGGGCATCATCCCCGCCGATACCCGCACCCCCTACGAGGTGCGGGAGATCATCGCCCGCCTGGTGGACGGCAGCCGGTTCGCGGAATTCAAGGCCGAGTACGGCACCACTCTGGTCACCGGCTTCGCTCACATCCACGGGCATCCCGTCGGCATCGTGGCCAACAACGGCATCCTGTTCAGCGAGGCGGCGGTGAAGGGGGCGCACTTCATCGAGCTGTGCGATCAGCGCGGCATCCCGCTGCTCTTCCTGCAGAACATCTCCGGCTTCATGGTGGGCCGCGACTACGAGGCTGGCGGCATCGCCAAGCACGGGGCGAAGATGGTCATGGCGGTGGCCTGCGCCCGGGTGCCGAAGCTCACCGTCGTGATCGGCGGGTCGTTCGGTGCCGGCAACTACTCCATGTGCGGGCGGGCCTACTCCCCGCGGTTCCTGTGGATGTGGCCGAATGCCCGGATCTCGGTGATGGGCGGCGAGCAGGCGGCCAGCGTGCTGGCGTCGGTGCGGCGCGAGCAGTTCGAGAGCCGCGGCGAGGACTGGCCCGCCGATGACGAGGAGCAGTTCCGCGCCCCGATCCGGGCGACGTACGAGGAGAAGGGCAACCCGTACTACGCCACCGCCCGGCTCTGGGACGACGGCATCATCGACCCGTTGCAGACCCGCACGGCCCTCGGGCTGGCGCTGACGGCGGTGGGCAGAGCCCCATTGCCGCCGGTCTCCTACGGCGTCTTCCGGATGTGAGGGCTGGCATGACGATCACATCGGTACTCATCGCCAACCGGGGCGAGATCGCGGTCCGGATCGCGCGCACCTGTCGCACCCTCGGCATCCGCTCCATCGCGGTGTACCCGGACGCCGACGCTGCAGCGCAGCACGTAGCCGCAGCCGACGAAGCACTGCGCCTCGGCCCCGACCCGCGCGCCTACCTCGACATCGAGGCAGTCGTGGCGGCCGCGCGAACGGCGGGCGCCGACGCGATCCATCCCGGCTACGGATTCCTGTCGGAGAACGCCGGACTGGCGCGTGCCTGCGAGGAGGCCGGCATCCGCTTCATCGGACCGTCTGCGACGGTCATCGAGGCGATGGGCAGCAAGATCAGCGCTAAGGCGATCGCGGTGAAAGCCGGGGTGCCGGTCGTTCCCGGTCGCGCCGAGCCCGGACTCACCGACGCCGCCGTCGCCGCGGCCGTCGCCGAGATCGGGGTCCCGGTATTGCTCAAGGCCTCCGCCGGCGGCGGGGGGAAGGGGATGCGGGTCGTCACCGACCCCGCCCAGGTCGCCGATGCCACCCTCGCGGCTCGGCGGGAGGCGCTGTCCGCGTTCGGCGATGACGACCTCATGGTGGAGAAGTTCGTCACCGCGCCGCGCCATATCGAGGTGCAGATCGTCGGCGACACGCATGGCACCGTGCGCGCCTTCGCCGATCGGGAGTGCAGCCTGCAGCGCCGGCATCAGAAGGTCGTCGAGGAAGCACCGGCCACGTCGATTCCGTCGGCGGTGCGCGAGCGCATGGCAGCCGATGCCGTCGCCCTGGCCGAAGCCGTGGGCTATGTCGGCGCCGGGACGGTGGAGTTCATCGTCGATGGTTCCGATCCGCAGGCGTACTACTTCCTGGAGATGAACACCCGACTGCAGGTGGAGCATCCCGTCACCGAGGCGGTCACCGGACACGATCTGGTGGCGCTGCAGATCGCGGTCGCCGACGGCGCATCGCTGGCGGACCTGCCGATCGCCACCACCGGCGTCGCCGTCGAGGCCCGGATCTACGCAGAAGATCCCGCCCACGGCTTCTTGCCCACCGGCGGCACCCTGCTGCAGGTCGATCTGCCGCCGACGGTACGGGTCGATGCCGGGGTCCGGGCCGGCGATACCGTCGGGTCCCACTACGACCCGATGCTGGCCAAAGTAATCGCGCACGGAGCCGACCGTGCCGCCGCCTACCGTGCCCTCGGCCAGGCGCTGCGGCGCAGCAGCATCCTCGGCATCACGACCAACCTCGGCTACTTGACCGGTCTGCTTGCCGACCCGGCCGTCCAGGCCAACCAGATCCATACCCGCTGGATCGACGAGCAGACGCAGTTGGCGCAGCAGCCACCGGTTCCCGAAGTAGCACTCGTTGCCGCGGCCGTGGACCGGTGGCTGTGCGAGACGGCGCCCGGGCAGTGGGTCGATCCGTGGCGGGTCCGATCCGGGTGGCGGCTGGGGGAGCCAGCGTGGGCGGGGTGGCGGTTCCGCTCTGAGGCCGCGACCCACGATGTGGAACTGCGGGCCGGTGGCGGTGGTGCCATCGACTACCGCATCGACGGGGTGCAGGAGGGTTCGGTGCGCGCCTCGCGCGAGGATGGCGCGATCGCGCTGGCCGATGCAACGGCCAGGCACCGGGTGGCGGTGGCGCGCGACGGCGAACGGGTCTGGCTGTCAGTAGCAGGGCATGCCTGGTCGCTGCAGGAACTGTCGCGGTTGGCGGCGGACCGTGCTGACGAATCCGGCGCGGAGTTGGCCCCGGTGCGCTCCCCGATGCCCGGCACGGTGATCGCGGTCGCCGTTGCCGAGGGCGATCAGGTGGCGGTCGGGGATGCGCTGGTGACGGTGGAGGCGATGAAGATGGAGCACACGCTGCGGGCGGCGACCGACGGCGTGGTCGGCGAGGTACTCGTCGCGGTCGGGGATCGGGTGGCGCTGGATCAGGACCTCCTGCGCTGGGAGGGCGTCGATGACTGAGCAGCGCGATCTGCCGGTGCGGGTGCCCCTGCCCGGACTGCCCGAGCGCGTCACGATCTGGGAGGTCGGTGCCCGGGACGGGCTGCAGAACGAGGCGATCACCGTCCCGCCGGAGGTGAAGCTGGCCTTCATCGAGCGGCTCGCCGACGCCGGGCTGCGCATCATCGAGGCCACCAGCATGGTGCGGCCGGAGTGGGTGCCGCAGCTGGCCGACGCCGCCGACGTGCTCGCAGCGCCTGCCGAAGCGGGCCGGCGTGCGGTACCCGGTGCTGGTGCCCAACCCTCGGGGCCTGGCCCGTGCGGCAGATGCTGGGGTGCGCGATATCGCCGTGTTCGCCTCCGCCACGGAGACCTTCGCCGCGAAGAACCTCAACCGCACCCTGGACACGCAGTGGGAGATGTTCGAGCCCACCATCGCTACCGCGCTCCAGTCGGGGATGACCGTCCGGGGCTATGTGTCGATGTGTTTCGGTGATCCGTGGGAGGGCGCCGTGGCACCGGACGCCGTGGTGGGCGTGTGCCGGCGGCTCATCGACTGCGGCTGCACCAGCATCTCCCTCGGCGACACGATCGGGGTCGCCACGCCCGGCCAGGTCGTGGACCTGATCGCGCGACTCAATGCCGCCGGTGTGCCGACGGAGGTGCTCGCCGTCCACTTCCACGACACCTACGGGCAGGCGTTGGCGAACACGCTCGCCGCGCTGCAGGCCGGCATCACCACGGTCGATGCGAGTGCGGGCGGCCTGGGCGGATGCCCATATGCGCGCTCAGCCACCGGCAACCTCGCCACCGAGGACCTGGTGTGGATGCTCGACGGCCTGGGCATCGAGACGGGGGTGGACCTGGCCGCGCTCGCTGCCGCCTCGGCGTGGCTGGCGGGGCACCTGGGACGGGAGCCCGCCAGTTGCGTGGTGCGCGCGCTCGGGGCCGCGGCAGGCTGATCCTGTGATCGGCAGGCCGCACGGCTTCGGCCGAGCCCGGCAGGGCTGCGGGGTCCCGGTGCTTGCGCGGTCCCGGGCGGTTGCTGATGGATGACGGAACCGGCGCTCGCCCGGGACCTTCGGCGGCGGTTCCCGGCGTAGGTTCGATCTATGGGCATCCCGGATTTCAACGGACTCTCCGATCGCAACCGGGCGCGACTGGCCGGCCTCTTCATCCTGACGGCCTACTTGCTGCTGCTAGCGGTCCTCAACGAGGCGGGGTGGTTCGTTCTTCTCGTCGATGCAGCAAGCGGGGTGTCGGTGATTGCCGTCGCACTGCTGCTGTATCCGGTGCTTCGGCCTTCGGGACCGGGCCTGGCCGCGGGCTACCTGACGGCCCGGGCGGTGGAGGGATCGTTGATGGTGCTCGCGGGGCTGCTCGCCCTGTTCGGCTTCGGCGAGGCCAGGGATGCCGTCTACGGCACCGTCCACGTCATCATGTTCGTCGTCGGCGCTGCGCTGTTGTACATCCTGCTCTACCGCAGCGCGATCGTGCCGCGGTTCATCGCCGTCTGGGGGATGGTCGCCACCGCCTGTCTGGCTGTGGTGACGGTGCTGGGATGGTTCGACGTCAGCAACGAAGTGCTCAGCGGGACTTTGGTGCTGATGATCACCAATGAGGTGTTCCTCGCCTTCTGGCTCATCGTCAAGGGCTTCGCTGCCACCCATCGGCGGGCCGAAGCCATGGTCAGCCGCTGATCCTCCCGGTGGCAGCCCTGGTGGAGTCCTGAGGCCGACCTGAGGTGCTGGAAGAGCGCATGCCGCGTACCGCCGTCGTGCCGCGGACGGCCGGAGCGGTCATCCTGGAGGCGTGGATCCCGACGAACTCGTTGTCGAGTCGCACCAGCCCCCGCCGGGCCCGTCGTTTCCGGTGGTGGATCTCGACCTGTTCGGCGGCCTGACCGAGGAGGAGTTCGAGGTGGCGCAGGAGGAGTTGCGGCGAGGCTGCGGTTGGGGCTGAGCTGCCGTGGGTTCACCCAGCAGCGGTGCCGGACGGTTCACTCAGCAGCGGTGCTGGACGGTTCACCCAGCGGCGGTGCCGGCCGGGTCCGCGAGCGTGTCCAGCAGTTCGGTCCATCTGGTGAGGAAGCACAGGTGCCCGCCGGGATCGATGCTGTGGAACTGCCCGTTCGGCAGCCGCCGGGCCAGCCGCCGCCCAGCCGCCGGGGCGACGATCGTGTCCTGCGCGCCGTGGAACACGTCGACGTGCTGCGTCACCCCGGTGAGGTGGAATCCCAGCGGTGAGGCCGTGTTGTAGTCGGTGAGCGTGCCGCCGGGCCCCTGCCTGGCCGCCTCGATCTTCTCCACCGCGAGCATGGACCGGAAGGCGGGATCGGCGAGGACCGCGCGGTCCGGTTCGGAGCACGCCTTCGCCATACCGTCCAGGTAGCCCTCCACGTTGTGCTGGACCTGCCGGGTGATCAGGGCGAACCAGGCCCGCTCCAGCGCCGGGACACGACGAAGCCGCTGCGGCAGGGAGCCGGTCCAATGCAGTGCGGACAATCCACCGGGTTCCTCGACGAGGCCCAGCGAATCGACGACCAGCGCACGGGAGACCCGGCCCGGGAGCGCATATGCCACGGCCAGTGCGTGCAGGCCGCCCAAGGACCAGCCCGCAACGGCGAACGCGGTGAGATCCAGATGGTCGACCAGCTGCTCGACGTCGTGCGCGGTGTCGGTGGTCATGCGGTGCGGCTGCGGGGACGAGCCCCCGTAGCCGGGCCGGTCGATACTGATCAGGCGCAGACCGCGGTCGGCGGCGAGGCTGTCGTCGGGGTGCCGGGCAAGTCGGGAATCCCCCAGCCCCGGCAGCCACACGACGGGGAATCCTCCGCGGTCCCCGACGTCGTCGAAGGCGAGGTCGCGCCCGTCGCGCAATCGCAGTCGCTCCATGCCGTCTCCTCGACCAGCGGCGTGCTCGAGATCCTGCGGCGATACCACCGTGGAGTTCCGTTGTGCACTAGGGCACAACGACCCGTCCGGGGGTTCCTGTCGCCCGCCGACTGGCAGGCGGGTGTGCCGGTGCCGACTCCGACACAGCCAGGGGAGTCCTCCTACGACCTTCACAGTTGCGTCACGGTGACGTAACCTCGCTGCAACCGCCACCCCGGCCGAGGGCTGGTGGGAGGGGAGCAGTCGTGCAGCGCAGCCGGAAACCGTCACTGCTGGCCAGGGGGCTGCTCGCCGGCTCCGTCGTCGCCGTCGGTCTCGTGGGCCCGGTCGGGTCCAGTTGGGCCGCGGACACGCCCGATCCGACGTCGGTGACGATCGCCGGCAGCCTGCAGAGCGAGCTCGGCTGCCCCGGCGACTGGCAGCCGGAGTGCGCGGCCACGCACCTGGTGTACGACGAGGGCGACACCGTCTGGCGCGCCGTGTTCGACGTCCCGGCGGGGGACTATGAGTACAAGGCCGCCCTGAACGACTCCTGGGAGGAGAACTACGGCGCCAACGCCGTCCGTGACGGGGCGAACATCGCGCTGAGCCTGACCGACCCACAATCGGTCCGCTTCTTCTACGACCACCAGACCCACTGGATCACCGACAGCGTGACCTCCGCCATCGCCTCGGCGCCGGGCAGTTTCCAGTCCGAGCTCGGCTGCTCCGGCGATTGGCAGCCGGACTGCCTGCGCTCCTGGCTGCAGGACCCCGATGGTGACGGCACCTACACCTTCAGCACCACCGCCATCCCAGCCGGCGACTACGAGTTCAAGGTCGCGCTGAACGAGTCGTGGGACGAGAACTACGGCGCCGGCGGCACGCCGGGCGGGGACAACCTCGCCTTCACCGTGCCCGCCGACGGTGCCACCGTGGCGATCGCCTGGGACGCCGCCACCAAGATCCCCACCGTCGAGGTGACCGGGGGCAGCGGCCCCGGGGACGGCGACCCCCGCGACCCGGTGCGCCAGCCGGGCAGCGACGAGGTCATCTACTTCGTGATGACCGACCGGTTCGCCAACGGGGACCCCTGCAACGACACCGCCGGGTCCTCCGGCGACCGGCTGGAGCACGGCTTCGACCCAGAAGACAAGGGCTTCTACCACGGCGGCGATCTGGCCGGGCTGCAGTCGAAGCTGGACTACCTGCAGGGGATGGGCGTCACGGCGCTGTGGATCACGCCGCCGTTCGAGAACAACTGGGTGCAGGGCGTGGGCACGGACGACGTCTCGGCCGGCTACCACGGCTACTGGCAGGTCGACCTCACCACCATCGACCCGCATCTGGGCAGCAACGCCGAGATGCAGGCCCTCATCGACGACGCCCACGCGCGCGGCATGAAGGTCTACTTCGACATGGTCGCCAACCACACCGGCGACGTGATCGAGTACGTCGGCGGCGGCACCGACTACCGCTCCAAGGCCGACTACCCCTACCGCGACGCCGACGGCAACGTCTTCGACGACCGCGACTACGCCGGCGGGGACACCTTCCCAGATCTCGACCCGGCCACGAGCTTCCCGTACGAGCCGACCTTCGGCGACCCGGCCGACGCCACCCGCAAGCAGCCGGCGTTCCTCAACGACCCGACGCTCTACCACAACCGCGGCAACTCCACCTTCACCGGCGAGAACTCCTCATACGGCGACTTCTACGGCCTCGATGACCTGTTCACCGAGCACCCGGCGGTCGTCGACGGCATGGTGGCCGCGCACCAGGCGATGATCGACGAGTTCGGCATCGACGGCTTCCGCGTCGACACCGTCAAGCACGTCAACGACGAGTTCTGGGAGGCGTTCGTCCCGGCCATCCAGGCGCACGCCGCCGCGGCCGGCAATCCTGACTTCGTCGTCTTCGGCGAGGTGTTCTCCGGCGACCCGGCCTTCGCCAGCCGCTTCTCGACCGAGCTGCCGTTCCCGACCACGCTGGACTTCCGCTTCGACGAGGCGGTGAAGGCGACGGTGGCGGCCGGTGGGCCGACCGACGGGCTGCGACAGCTGTTCGCCGACGACGACTGGTTCACCGACGCCGACTCCAACGCCTACTCCCTGGTGAAGTTCGCCGGCAACCACGACCGCGGCCGCATCGGCCGGGAGATCGACCTGGCCAACCCCGGCGCGAGCGACGCCGAGCGGGTCGCCCGCGCCACGCTGGTGCAGGCGCTGAACTTCACGACGCGCGGCGTGCCGATCGTCTACTACGGCGACGAGCAGGGCTTCACCGGCGACGGCGGCGACAAGGACGCGCGCCAGGACATGTTCGCCTCCCAGGTCCCCAGCTACAACGACGACGACCTGATCGGCACCGACGCCACCACCGCCGATGACAACTTCGACGCCACGCATCCGCTGTACACGGCGATCGGCGACCTGGCGGCGCTGCGCGAGGCGCACCCGACGCTGCGCACCGGTGCCCAGCTGCACCGCTTCAGCACCGACGGTCCGGGCATCTACGCCTTCAGCCGGATCGACCGCGACGAGCAAGTCGAGTACCTCGTGGCGGTGAATACTAGCGAGTCGGAGGCGAGCGCGACCTTCGCCACGGACTCGCCGTCGACGGCGTTCTCGCAGATCTACCCCAGCGCCGCCGGCGGTCCGACGAGTGGTGCCGACGCGGGCGTCACGGTCACCGTCCCGCCGCTGTCCGCGGCGGTCTACCGCGCCGCCGCGCCGATCCCGGCAGCGACCGGCCCGCACACGATTGACGTGTCCGCCCCCGCCGGCGGCGAGGTCACCGGCCGCACGCAGGTGGTCGCTACGGTCGCGCCGGCCACCTACGCCGAGGTCAGTTTCGCCGTGCAGGTGGGCGGCGGCGACTACACGCCTATCGGCACCGACGACTCCGCCCCGTACCAGGTGTTCCACGACGTCACCGGCGTCGCGCCCGGTACGCCCGTGACGTTCAAGGCCACCGTCACCGACCTCGCCGGCAACACCGCAGCCGCCGACGTCACCGTGAGCGTCGCTGCTCCGCCGGCCCCGAGCACCACCCGGCCCTACGCCGTCGTGCACTATCTGCGCGACGACGGGGACTACGGCGACAACTCCTCGTCCGACTTCAACGACTACTGGGGCCTGCACGCCTGGGACGGGATCGATGAGTCCATCGAGTGGGACTCGCCGAAGCAGTTCCTGGGCGAGGACGAGTACGGCCGCTTCGCCTGGCTGAAGCTGCAGCCCAACGCCACCAACGTCGGCTTCATCGTGCACCGCGGCGACACCAAGGACGGCACCGACGCCGACCGGTTCTTCGACCCGTCGCAGACCCCGGAGATCTGGCTGAAGGGCGGTGACCCGGAGATCTACACCTCGCAGGCGGCCGCCCAGGGCTACGCCACCGTCCACTACCAGCGCCCCGACGGCGACTACACCGACTGGGGCCTGCACCTGTGGGGCGACGCGATCGCCGACGGGGTGGCCACCGAGTGGGATGCGCCGCGGCCCGCCGACGGCACCGACGACTTCGGCGCCTACTGGAACGTCCCGCTGAAGGATGAGAGCCAGCCGCTGAACTTCATCATCCACAAGGGTGATGAGAAGGACCCAGGTCCCGACCAGAGCTTCATCCCGGCGCAGGACGCCTCGAAGTGGGTCATGTCCGGCGACGAGACCATGTACGCCGAGCGCGGCGGCGCGCTGGGCTGGGCGACGCTGCACTACCACCGCCCGGACGGTGACTACGGGGACTACACCTCGCAGGACTACAACGACTTCTGGGGCCTGCACACCTGGGCGGATGCCGCGGATCCGGGTTGGACCACCCCGCGCAAGCCGGTGCGGTTCGACGAGTTCGGCGCCGTGTTCGAGATCGAGCTCATCGGGGCGAAGACGGAGTTCGGCTACCTGCTGCACAAGGGCGACGAGAAGGACCCAGGTGCCGACCAGTCGTTGAATGTCAAGGAGGTCGGCTACGAGGTCTGGCAGCTGCAGGGCACCGACCCGGAGGACCCGTACCTGCTGCCGATGCCCGCGGGTGACCCGGTCGGCAAGGGCAACCTGGACGAGCAGCGCGCCTACTGGGTCGACCGCGACACCATCCTGTGGGAGGCGGCCGACGGCACCTCTGCGGAGTACCGGCTGCACTACGCGCCCACCGGCGGGCTGGAACTCACCGATGCCGGGGTCAGCGGCGACAGCATCGTGCTGACGCCGGGCACCGCCAGCGACGCGGTGAAGGCGAAGTTCCCGCACTTGGCGGGCCTGCCGGCGCTGAAGATCGCGGCGCAGGACGCGGCGATGGTCCCCGACCTGCTCACCGGGCAGGTCGCCGTGGGCGCCTCGTCGGGCGGGGCCCGGGTCGATGCCACCGGCCTGCAGATCCCCGGCGTCCTGGACGACCTGTTCGCCACCGACGCCGAGCTCGGTGTCACGTGGTCCGACGGCGCGCCGAGCGTGGCGCTGTGGGCCCCGACCGCGAAGTCGGTCACCCTGCAGCTGTTCGACGACTCCGGCGACGACAGCGCCACCGAGGTCGCGATGACCGCCGAGGCCGGGGTCTGGCGGGCCAGCGGCGATGCCGGCTGGAACGGCAAGCAGTACCTGTTCGACGTCGAGGTCTACGTGCCGAGCACCGGCGCGGTGGAGCGCAACCTCGTCACCGACCCGTACTCGCTGTCGCTGTCCACCAACAGCGCTCGCAGCCAGATCGTGGACCTGGCGGATCCGTCGCTGGCGCCGAGCGGCTGGGACTCCGTCGCCAAGCCGCCGCTGGCCAAGCCGGAGGACATCTCCGTCTACGAGCTGCATGTGCGCGACTTCTCCGCCAGCGACGCCTCCGTCCCGGCGGACAAGCGCGGCACCTTCGAGGCGTTCGCGCTGGAGGGCACCGCCGGCACCGATCACCTCGAGGCGCTCGCCGAGGCCGGCCTGACCCACGTCCACCTGCTGCCGGCGTTCGACTTCGCCACGGTGGACGAGGACCGCAGCACCTGGCAGCAGCCCGACGACGCCGACCTGGCCGCGCTGCCCCCGGATTCGGACCAGCAGCAGGCGGCGGTCTCGGCCACCGCCGACGCCGACGGGTTCAACTGGGGCTACGACCCGTGGCACTACACGGTGCCGGAGGGCAGCTACAGCACCGACCCGGAGGGCACCGGGCGCATCGTGGAGTTCCGCGACATGGTGGCCGCCCTGAACGCGGACGGCCTGCGCGTGGTGATGGATGTGGTCTACAACCACACCACCGCCGCCGGCCAGGACCCCAAGTCGGTGCTGGACCGCGTGGTGCCCGGGTACTACCACCGGCTCAACGACGTCGGCGCGGTGGAGACCTCCACCTGCTGCTCCAACACCGCCAGCGAGCACGACATGATGGGCAAGCTCATGATCGACTCGGTGGTGACCTGGGCCAAGGAGTACAAGGTCGACGGGTTCCGCTTCGACCTGATGGGCCACCACTCCAAGCAGAACATGCTGGACCTGCGGGCAGCCCTCGACGCAGCTGACGCTCGAGGCCGACGGCGTGGACGGCAAGGCCATCTACCTGTACGGCGAGGGCTGGAACTTCGGCGAGGTGGCCGACAACGCCCGCTTCGAGCAGGCGACCCAGGTGAACATGGCCGGCACCGGCATCGGCACGTTCAACGACCGGCTGCGCGACGCGGTCCGCGGCGGCGGGCCGTTCGACGGCGGGGACACCCTGGTCACCAACCAGGGCCTCATCAACGGCCTGTGGTACGACCCCAACGAACTCGTCGCCGCGGGTTCGGGGCCGAGCGAGGCCGATCAGCTGGCCGAGCTGCTGCTGTCGGGCGATCAGGTGCGGGTGGGCCTGGCGGGCAACCTTGCCGACTACACCTTCACCGACCGCACCGGCGCCACGGTGAAGGGATCGGAGGTCGACTACAACGGTGCGCCCACCGGCTACACCGGCGACCCGCAGGAGAACATCATCTACGTCGCCGCGCACGACAACCAGACGCTGTTCGACATCAGCCAGTACAAGCATCCGCTGGACGCCTCGATGGCCGACCGGGTGCGGGCGCAGAACCTGGGGATGGACTTCACGGTGCTGTCGCAGGGCGTGCCGTTCATCCACGCCGGAGAAGAGCTGCTGCGGAGCAAGTCGATGGACCGCGACAGCTACAACTCCGGCGACTGGTTCAACCGGCTCGACCTCACCGGCGAGACGAACCACTGGGGCTCCGGGCTGCCGGTCGCGGGCAAGAACGAGGAGAACTGGTACCTGATCGGGCCGCGGCTGGCGGACCCGAGCCTGGCACCGGCATCCTCCGACATCGGTGCCGCTTCGAACCATCTGGCCGAGATGCTGCAGGTGCGGGAAGTCCTCGCCGCTGTTCCGGTTGGAGACCGCCGAGGAGGTCTCCGAGCGGCTCGGCTTCGCCAACACCGGGCCGGACCAGGTGCCCGGGCTGATCGTGATGACGCTGGCCGACCCGGTCGTCGATCCGCTGCCCGGCGGTGACCTCGATCCGGACGCCGACGGCCTGGTGGTGCTGTTCAACGCCACCGATGAGCCGCTGACCTACACGCTGCCCTCGGCGGTCGATGCGCGGATGGCGCTGCACCCGGTGCTGGCGGATTCGATGGATCCAGTGGTGCGCTCGGCGGACTTCGACGCGGCTAGCGGCACATTCACGGTGCCGGCCCGCACCACGGCGGTCTTCGTGCAGGCGCCTGCGGACGTGGAGCCGCCGGAGGTGAGCGCGGAGCTGGAGCCCATCCAGACCGGTGCCAAACAGGGCAAGTTCACGGTCAAGGTCAGCTGCACGGACAACGTCACAGAGGAGTGTGAGCTCAGCGCCGACATCAACGGCGTGCCGGTCAGCGACGGCGATGAGGTGCAGCTGGTGGTGAACCCGGGCCAGCAGACGGTGGAGACCGTCCCGGGCACCGGCGTGCTGAAGATCAAGGCGCCGGCCTTTGCGCTCACCGTGACCTGCACCGACGAGGCCGGCAACAGCACGACGGTCACCGTGGAGCCGGAGTTCCGCGAACCCGGCCGACGGCCGTGAGGGCCGGCTCGCACCGGGCTGGGGAGGCATGACGCCGCGCCCGAGCGCGAAATGCACACGGGGGCGCGACCGATCGGGATCAGGGCACGCGTGCGTCCACCCGAACGCCGCGTCCGGGCGCGCGGAGCGGGAGGCTTCAGGCGGTTGACGGCACGATCCACCACAGTTGATGCGCGAGTGCCGCGCGTGGCTGAGACTCGCCGGGACGTCGGCGGACGAACCGGAACCGGCCCAGTTCGGTGAGTCTGTGGTGAACCCAGCACAGCGAGACCATGTTGGACACATCCGTCGCGCCGCCGACGGCCCAGGGTGTCACGTGATGGGGCTCGGTGTGGGCCGCGGGGATGGTGCAGCCGGGGATGGCGCACCCGCCGTCGCGCAGTCGCAGTGCCTGTCGCTGGGCGCGGGTTGCCAGTCGGACGGACCGGCCAACCGCCAGCGGATGCGTCGTCGTGCGGGCAATGCGACCGGCCAGGCTGCCCGCTTCCGGCTGTTCGTGCAGGACCGGAGTTACCGCGGCACAGCACACCCCGAACCGCACGGTGGCGTCGCCCGCCGGGGCACTGCCCACCGTCGATCCGCCGTGCGGCCGCGCCCGGTAATGCGTGCCGTGTTCAGCGGGGTCCCGTAGGGCGACCCGGGCGGCCTCGGCCAGGGACACGGTCAGCGTCATGGCGGCGGGCAGGCCACCGGCGGTGGGCAGGTCGGTTCCGGCCAGGTCCACCAGGGCCGCCAGTGCGTCGGCGCGTCGCTGGCCGCCGGTGAGGCCGTCCCCGGCGACGCGCAGCGACGCGGTCAACGCGTCGATGGCTGCGGTGAATGCCGCCGCTTCCGCCGCCGGCAGATAGCCCTGGAAGGTGAGCCCTCCGCCGGGCACTTTCGACCAGGACAGTTGCCGGGCTGCGTGGTCGGACAACTCCTGCTGATCGGGGTCGCCCGGCTGCAGCTGGTCGATGGTGTAGGTGATGAGGCGCCGAGTCGATGCCGGGTCCAGCGGCGGGAGCAGTGGCAGCACTGCACCGACCAGCTCCTCCCGCAATGAGGGGGTGTGCAGTCTGTCAGCGCCACGCCTGACGATGTCCATCTGCTCGGTGCTGATCTCGCCCGTCAGCCACGAGGTCTGCAGGTCGGGGTGTCGGGCGGCGAAGGTGCCGAGCAGACGCAGCCGGCCCGCCTGCCGTGCCGGGATGCCCGCCCGGGCGGCCTGACCGCGCACATCGGTCGGCGGCGGAGCGGCCCGCTCCAGCGCGGCCATGCGCACCGCCAACTCAGTCTCGAGCGATGCGATGGTCGCGGCCAGTGCCTCTACCTGCTCGGACAGGGCAACATCTGCGCCGAGACCAGCGGGAACGGGCAACTGCTGGACGGCGGCGGCTGCCGACGACAGTGACGATAGGACAAAACAGCGCACGGGCACCCCTCAGCGACGGACGGACATCGGCCCGCACACATCCACCGCCGCGGCGAACCGCAGCCCACGTTTGAGGGGCTCTCACCCCGTGCGCCCCAACTCGGGCGCTTCTTGGCCGACAACCCCAATCGTACATATGTGCGATATGCTCCGCAAGCCCCTGCAGGGAGCTTTTGCGGACTCGTCGCTGACCAGGGCGTCGTGCGTCGGGCCGTGGCTGGGAGTGGGCACCCGTGGTGGGCTTGAGTGCGCTCCCCGGGCAGCGACAGTGCACCCGCTGCGGGGGTTTGCACCCGGGACGGGGGCTCGGAACGCCTCCGGAGCGGCTTGCGTGCACCCGGAATGGGGGTTTGCGCCCGCGGCGGGGGCTAAGGCGCCTGATCTGGCCGGTTCCGCCCGCGCGACGGGTGCAAACCCCCAAACCGGGTGCAGTCCTGCGCCGGATACCGGACGCATCGCCCCCGCGCCGGGTGCAAACCCCCGAACCGGGTGCAGACGCGCCCTGCGATCCGACCGGTGCCGCCGCCGGATGCAGGCGTCCCCCGGCGCATAGGGCTGAGGCAGCCCACGTGACGGTCACCCGCGAGGAACGGAGACAAGACCTGGCCCTCGGCTGGCTCGCACACTCCACCCGCAGTCACGGGAGCGCACCACACCCCCGATTGCGATGAGCGCGTCTCCGGCCCACGCGCATATTGCTGCCGGGCGGTTCCGCCCCGCACCTGGCCGGCGAGTCAGGAGGTGCGGAACCAGTCGCCGCAGTCGATGCGGCGCAGCGGCACCAGTGCGAGCGCCGCCGCCACCGACGCGGCCACGAACACCGGACCGAACCCCAGGACGCTGACCAGTAGGCCGCTGAGCAGGGGCAGTAGTGCGGTGGCGATGTTCGCGGCGCCGAAGACACCGGCGTACAGGGCGCGCTGGTCGTCCGGCGAGATCTGCACCAGGGCCCCATCGATGCCGATCTTGTGCGCGGACAGCACCGCCCCGGTCAAGAGGTAGAGCGCGGCGAAGGCGGGAAGCGGCGCGGCTGTCGCGACCACCAGGGCCAGTGGGAACACGACCGTCAGCAGTCCGACTTCCAACATCATCAGCAGTCGGAAGCCGCCGCGGGCGATCACGCGGTTCCACACCGGCGCTGCCAGCAGCATCCCGACGATCTGGACCACTACGAAGGTGCCCACCGTCGCGGTGGAGGGTTCGTAGGTGCGCAGCGCCAGCGCGGTGATCAGGGGGATCGAGGTGATGCCGAGGGCGAACAGGTTGACCACGAGGATGAGGGAGCGCAGGTTCCGGTCCCGTCCAACCAGGTGCGGCGCGCGGCGCAGCGTGGCCGCGATGCCGGCCTTCGCGGCGGGCCCGGCCCCGGCCCCGGAATCGGCACCTGCCGCACCCCTCGGCGCAGGCTCGGCGAGCGCCCAGAACCCCAGCGACGCCAGGAGCAGGAACCCCGAGGCGGCGGCGAAGAGCCATGCGTAGCCCTCAGGAAACGATATCGCCCCGAGCAGGTACCGGGTCACCAGCGCCGAGATGAGCAGCCCGAGCGTCGTAATGACCTGCCGGCGCACGAAGAACACCCGCCGCTGCTGCGGCGCCACGACTCTGCCGAGCAGGTCGGTGTAGGAGACCCCGGCGAACGCACCGCTGAGCGAGAACACCGTCATTGCCAGGAAGACGGCGGGGATGATCAGGGGGCTGACCCCTACGGTGAGGATCGCTGCGGCCCCGAATGCCAGCGCCAGGACCCGCAGGGTGATCCCGAGCAGCAGATAGGGCTTCTTGCGCGGACGCGTGTGCAGGAAGCCGGCGAAGAGCAACTGCGACACCAGGGGCAGGCCAATCATGATGGCCGTCAGTGCGCCGACGGTCACTACGGTGCCCCCGGCTTCCAGCACGAGCGCTGGCATCACCGTGTTCACCTCGGTGAGGCTCATCGTCAAGGCCAGGAAGAAGGCGTGCCAGTAGAACGCTCGGCGCGGATCCACACGCACACATCAACGGTAGACCGATGCCAGGACAGGGGCTGCCGGATCGGACCTCAGCGTGCCGTGGGAGCCGGCTCCTGCTCTTCGTCGGCCAGGTGCGGCCCGAGCCCAAACGCCACGTACAGCAGCCAGGCGATGTAGCCCACGTGCAGCACGTCGTTCTCGGAGAAGGAGAAGCCCTCGCCGTCCTGCCACAGAGCCTGGGTAATCCCGGCCGCCCAGTATGCGTAGTAGGCGACGTTGACCGCGATGAGCAGTAGTGCCGCCACGAAGATGGTGCGGTGCGCGGCCTCACCGGTGCGCCGGTAGCCGCGCCAGGAGAGCACCATCGTGATGATGATGCCCGGCACGGCGAACAGCATCAGCATGGTGAAGGACAGCAGCAGCGCACTGGGCAACAGGACACCTGCAGCCAGGACGGCGGTGTAGACCAGTCCGTTTGCCATGGCGTAGATGATGATGGCCCGCCGCAGCCGCGGCTGTGCGGTTGCGTACGCCACGGCGACCACCATCGCGCTCACGCTCCACGCCTGGGTGAGGCTGTAGCCCACCTCGAACCCGTTGGTCAGGACGCAGACCTCGCGGCCGGCGCACTTCAGTTCATAGCTGAAGGCCTGGTAGCTGATGCCTGCCTGGGCCGCGCCGAGGCCGCCGAGGACCAGTGCAATCCCCAGCCACAGCCGGGACCGCTGGCCGTGGCGGGTGGCGAGGAAGTAGCCGCCGACGCCGATCCACAGCAGCGCCAGGCCGAACACGAGCACTGATCCGAGCGGTTCATTCAGGACCGCGTCGCCCACCGTGACGCAGGGCCGCTGCTCGCACCACTCCGCCGGGGTGACCGGGGGCGAGGTCTCCAAGGTGTCCAGCTGTCCGCATCCGGTCAGCAGCAGCACCGCCAATGGGAGGAGGAGTCGGGAGCGCACGATCGGATGCTTCCATCGTCGGCGCCGTCCGCGCCGCTCGAGGGCGTGGGCTGCCGCCCGGTGGTACGGCGCCGACTCGATCTGGGCAGCCACTGGCCCCTCCGGCATCCCGTTCACCACCGATCGTTGCGATCCCTGACGGCTCTACTTGCCGAACCGAGTTGCGGTGCGCGCCCTGGCGTGGCCGACGGATCCGATGGACCTGGTGAGCGGATTGATGGTTCGGCTCCGCAGCGGGTTGCAGACGGGGGCCAAACGGCCCTGCCGAGAGCGCGAAAGCCGTTGCAGCCTGGACTACGTCCGAGCGGGAGAGAGGTGACGGGAATGGCTACTCTGACGCGAAGTGTGATGATCGGCGCTCCGGTGGAGGAGGTGTTCGGGTTCGTCCTGGACATCGGGAAGTTCTGGAGCCAGTTCGGCGAGGTTGCTGTGCGCGAGATTGATGTACGGCCCGAGGGCGTCGGCACGTCAGCGACGATCTATTCCCACGTCCTCGCCATTCATCTGGAGGGGAAGGTTGAGTACACAGACGTGGTCCCGAACGAGCGCATCGTGGCCAAGGTCTCCCTCGTCGGGGAGAAGCCGACGTGGACCTTCACGTTCGCCTCATCCGACGGCGGGACCACACTGACCGCCGAAGCGGAATGGCACGTCAACGTTCCGGCGGTAGGTGGCTCCATCGAGAAGATGATGGTCAAGGAGCACGAGGCGGAGCTGGAGGGGTGGCTGGCCAACGTCCGGGCTGCCCTGGAGGCGTCGGACTGACGGGCTGCTCTGTGCCGCCGGCACGGTGTGGTTCGCCTCGCTGCACCCGCTGCGGGGGTTTGCACCCGGTTCGGGGGTGGACTGGGCCACATCGGGAGCCCGAATGCACCCGATTCGGGGGTCTGCACCCGATTCGGGGGTGGACATCGGGGTTCTGGGCCCCGACAGCCCCCGCGCCGGGTGCAAACCCCCATACGGGGTGCAGAGTTGCCCGTCCAGCCGCCCCGACGGCCCCCGCCGCGGGTGCAAACCCCCGTTCCGGGTGCAGGACCCCGCGCGACGGCGGCAAGGTTCGACCCCGGTCAGGCCAGCGCCACCAGTTCGGTGTGATCGTCGCTAGGGAGTGCGCCGACCGTGGTCACCGTCAACTCCTGCGACATCCCGGCGACCTGAGCGGTCAGTGGCGTCAGCAGTGCGGCGTCGGCAGCATCACGGCCGGTGCCGATACGCACCAGGCTGCTGCGCGGCGCGAGGCGAGTGCCGTCAAAGACGTACCAGGATCCGTCGATGGCTGCCTCGAACACGGCGTGGAAATCCATCGGGCTCAGCCCTGGGGCATACACCGCGGTGTATCGGGCAGGTATGCCCAGCGCCCGGCACAGCATGACCCCGAGGTGGGCGAAGTCCCGGCAGACGCCGGACCGCGTGAGCAGTGGGTGGAGTGCGTCGTCGGAGGCGTCGGTGGCGCCCGGCGTGTAGGCGACCGTGTAGTTGATCCACGATTCCACGGCGAATGCGGCCGACCGGGGGTCGAGGGTCCCGAACTGGGCCGCTGCCAGGCCGGCGACCCGGTCGGAAGGGCAGTAGCGGCTCGGTCGGAGGAAGCGCAGCCGTTCGATCGTGGTCAGGGACGCCGGCGCAGGTGTCGGGATATCCACCTCGGCCCGGTACGCGAGTCGGACGGTCCCGGATGCCGCCTCGACAAGCTGTACCCGGCCCTCATCGGAGCGCAGGTCTTCCAGCATCGCGTCCCCAATCAGCGTCAAGTCCTCGACGCGGCGCTGCTGGCCACTCGCGGCGATGACGGCCGCGAACGTGCCGGCTTGAGCGATGTCGACCGACAGGGCAGCGTCGATCAGTACCGATGGGATCACTGCATCATCGTAGGCCCGGTCGAGGCACCTGCTGCTGCGGTTGGAGCGCCGCGGCGCCTGCGGCTGCAGCCCCGTCAGATGGTGGCGGGCAGCCGGACGCGCTGCGCCGTAGTCTGATGGACGCAGCCGGGCGAGCGTGCTCGGCTCGAGACGCCCACCCGGGAGGCGATCATCAGCGCGGCAGGATCGGAGACCTTCGCCGCCGTCCTCTTCGATATGGACGGGTCGCTGGTGGACACCGAACCGATCTGGCACGCGGCCGAAGCCGATGTCATGGCTGCCTACGGGGCGACCTGGACCGAGGCGGACCAGGCCCGTGCGCTGGGTGGCCCGATGATGCGCGTCGGTCGCTACATCACCGATCGCTTGGCCGCACACGGCGTGTCGTCCATGACGCCGGAACGCGCCGTGGCCGAACTGCTGGCCTGTTTTGAGCGCCACCTGGACGCGGGCGCGATCGAGGTGCACGACGGTGCCGATGCGCTGCTGCGCGAGGCGATGGACGCTAGCCTGCCGTTGGCCCTGGTCTCCAACTCCACCCGCCGCCTCATGGACAAGGTGCTGGCGGCGCACCCGACTTATCGCTTCGATGTGACGATCGCTGGCGATGAGGTGGAGTTGGCCAAGCCGGATCCGGGACCCTACCTGGAGGCCGCACGCCGCCTGGGGGTTGTCATCGCCGACTGCCTGGTCGTGGAGGATTCGCCCACGGGGGTCGCTGCTGCCCGGCAGAGCGGAGCAGCGGTGGTCGCCGTGCAGCACATCGGACAACTGGATCCCGGTCCCCGCGGGATCGTGGTGGAGCGCCTCGACGGCCTCACGTTGGCGGAACTGGCACGGCGACTGCTCAGCGGTTGACCGGTTGGCGGCCGGTGGTCGCGCGCCGACTTGCCCGCCTCAGGCCTGCGCGCCATGCCCGGCCGCGGCCTGCGGCCAGCCCGCCGCTCCGGCCTGCCGCCGTGCCGCGCGCTCATGCCCGGCCGTTCGGACTTCGGCCGCTGACGCTGGTCTCGAATGCGATCATCCTGGCCAGCACGCGATCGGCTGTCGGCTCCGACATGTGGTCGACGATCCGGCCGTCGGCGAGGAACAGGACGTGATCGGCGTAGGACGCCGCGTTCGGGTCATGGGTCACCATGACGATGGTCTGACCGAAGTCATCGACACTGCTGCGCAAGAAGCCGAGGACCTCCGCGCCGGATCGCGAGTCGAGGTTGCCGGTCGGCTCGTCGGCGAACATGACCTCGGGACGGGCCGCCAGTGCCCGGGCCACCGCGACGCGCTGCTGCTGGCCGCCGGACAACTCGCTCGGCTTGTGCTTGAGCCGATCGCGCAGCTCGACGGTGTCGATGACGGTGTCCAGCCACTCCTGTTCGGCCGGTCGGCCAGCGATGTCCATCGGCAGCGTGATGTTCTCCAGGGCATTCAGCGTGGGGACCAGGTTGAAGGCCTGGAAGACGAACCCGATCTTGTCGCGGCGCACCTTCGTCAGCGCCGCGTCGCCGAGAGCGCTGAGCTCGGTGTCGCCGAGGTACACCTTCCCGGAGGTGATGCTGTCCAGCCCGGCGAGGCAGTGCATGAGGGTGGACTTGCCCGAGCCCGAGGGCCCCATCACCGCGGTGTAGCGGCCTCGGGGGATCTCGACATCGACACTGTCCAGTGCCACCACTCGGGTATCCCCGGCCCCGTACACCTTGGTGAGTGCCTCGGCGCGGGCTGCTGCAACGACGTCGGTCATGGCTCAACGGTAACGGTGCTACCCGCCAGGTGCCTCGGGCAGAACCCCGCCGAACGCCGGGCACAGCGCCTGATAGGAGCAGTAGTCGCACAGCTTCGACGGGCGCGGCCGCCAGTCGCCGGAATCGTAGGCCCGCAGAATCGCCTGCCACAGGGCACCCAGCTTTCGCTCCGTCGCGCGCAGGTCCGCCTCGTCCGGCTCGTAGCGCAAGACCTGCCCGTCGCCGAGGTACAGCAGTTGCAGCACGGTGGGTGCCCGGCCGTCGCGGCGCCACAGCGCAAGGGCGTAGCAGCGCAACTGGAACAATGCCTGCTGCTCGAAGGCCTCATGGGGCGCGCGGCCGGTCTTGTAGTCCACGACCCGGGTCCGCCCATCGGGAGCGCGGTCCAGGCGGTCGATGTAGCCGCGCAGTTGCAGGCCGCTGTCCAGGCACGGCAGACACCTCCAACTCCCGTTCGGCAGGCTCCAGCAGCGCCGGGTCCTCCAAGTCGAAGTAGCGCGCCAACCGTTCGCCGGCGGCGGTCAGGAACGCCTCCTCAGCGCCGTCCACCGGCGGCGCCAGCGGTTCCCCGGATTGCCAGCGCGCCCAGTTCTCCTCCGGCCCGAACAGCAACGGGAGCAGGTCCTGCTCCGCCAGCTCCGACACCATCCGCTGCCACTCAGGTGCCAGCATGGCGGCGGCCCGATCTGCTGTGCGTTCAGCGGCAGGGAGGTCGAACAACCGCTCGAGCACCGCGTGGACCAGGGTGCCTCGGTACGCCTCGGGCCCGGGCGGCTCGGGGATGCGATCGATGTGCCGCAACCGGTAGCGCAGGGGGCAGGTCTGGAAGTCGCTGGCGCGCGACGGCGACAACGAGAATCGCCGGTCGACCTCTGGCGTCTGAGGCGCTGGGCGTTCTTGCGGCGAGGTCATATGCGGGACGCTAGCCCACTGCTGCGACACGGCCGACCGAGGGCCCGCTGGATACCATGTCCCTCATGGCGAGCGGTGGCAGATCCGGTGTGCAGTTCACCCTCGCCGGTTTCCCCGTTGCCATCCCGCTGAACACGCTGCTCGGGGTCGCCCTCATCGCATGGCTGTGGTTGCCCAGCTTTGCGGGCGGGTCGCTCACCGAGCAGTGGGTTTCGGCGATCGTCTTCGCCGTGGCCCTGTTGGCCAGCGTCCTGGTGCACGAACTGGCGCACGCGGCGGTTGCCCGTCGGTACGGCTTCCCCGTGATCGGCATCACGCTATGGGCCTTCGGCGGCTACACGCAGTACCGACCCGTACGCAACACCCCGAGCCGCGAGGCCGCCGTCTCCGCGGCCGGGCCGGGGGCGACCCTGCTGATCGCCGTCCTGGCGTGGCTGGCGTGGCAGCAGATCCCGACGACGTGGGGCATGGTGTCCGACATCCTGGCCGCCATCGCCATCGCCAACGCGTTGGTAGCCGTGTTCAACATGCTGCCCGGGCTGCCGTTGGACGGCGGCGGCGTGCTGAGCGCTGCCGTGTGGGCGCTGAGCGGGTCCCGGGTCCGCGGACAGCGCTTCGCCGCCTACGCCGGGATGGCGCTGGCCGCGCTGATCGTGGCGGCCCCGCTCGTGCTGTCCTATCGCGCCGGCACCAACCCCGACCTGATCTTCCTGCTGGTGGGCGTGCTGTTGGGCGCCTTCCTCTTCGTCGGCGCCCGCAGCGCCCTGCAGCAGGCCGATCGCGTGGAGGAACTGGCTGGAGCCACCGCGATGGATGTCGCGGTGCCGGCCATCGTGGTCGCCGAATCGGCCTCGATCGCGCTGCTCGACGCCCTGATCGCGGGCCGGCAGCAGGGCGCCGGACTGATCGCGCTGGTCGGGGAACCGGCGACCGGACTACGCGGCTACGTGCTGCCCGAAGCGTTGACCGCCGTCCCCGCCGCCGCTCGTGCCGGGACCGCCGTCGCCGCAGTGACCAGGCATGTGCCGCAGTGGGGGTGGGTGCCGGCCGCAGCCACGGCAGAGGAGGCACTGCAGGCGCTGCAGGAGGTAGGCCGCCCGGTGGTGGTGCTGGACGAGAGCCGTCAGCCCATCGGCGTCATCGTGGGTCCCCGAGCCCCGGGGGCCACGTAGCGGGGCGGCTACCCTTTCGGGCGTGCCCACATCTGTGCCCAACCTCCGCCACAACCGCCGCGGCCAGCCGTTCGCCGAGGGCGACCTCGTGCAGCTCACCGACCCGAAACGGCGCCACCACACCTTCCCGCTTCGGGCGGGGGAGCAGTTCTTCACGCACAAGGGCTCAGTGGCGCACGAGGACATCATCGGCCGGCCAGAAGGGATCATCGTCGCCAGCAGCGGCGGCACCCCATACCTCTGCCTGCGCCCCATGCTGCGCGACTTCGTCCTGTCGATGAAGCGCGGCGCCACGATCGTCTACCCCAAGGACGCCGCCGCCATCGTCTCGCTGGCCGATCTCTTCCCGGGCGCGCGGGTGGCCGAGGCCGGGGCCGGGTCCGGGGCGCTGACCATCACCCTGTTGCAGACCGTCGGCGACGCCGGCTACGTGTCGTCCTACGAGCTGCGGCAGGACTTCGCCCAGGTGGCCGAGCAGAACGTCTCGCGCTGGCTCGGCCCGGACCATCCCGCCTGGCGGCTCACCGTCGGTTCGGTCGTGGACGGCCTCGCCGATGAGGAGCGCCTCGACGCGGTGATCCTGGATCTGCTGGCCCCCTGGGAGTGTGTCGGGCCGGCCGCCGCTGCCCTGGTGCCGGGCGGCGTCTTGGTGGGCTACGTGGCCACGACGACCCAGCTTGCCCGCCTGGTCGAGACGCTGCGGGAGCACGGCGGCTATACCGAGCCGCAATCCAGCGAGCACCTTGTGCGCACCTGGCACGTGGAGGGTCTCGCGGTCCGCCCGGATCACCGCATGATCGGCCACACCGGCTTCCTGGTGGCCGCCCGCCGGTTGGCGCCAGGCACCGAGGCGCTGGTGCTGCGCCGACGGCCGGCCAAGGGCGCGTACGGTCCGGACTATGTCGGACCGCGAGGCGCGCATGTGCCAGATCCGACCGAACCGTGACGCAGCGTCAGGAATCCGGCGCGATGCGTATCGACAACCGTCAGGCAAACGCTTGCATGGCGGCGGCGCGCGGGTAGTGTCACGTCTATCTCATGGAGGTGGTTGTCAGTGCCCTACGAGGATGCAGAGGAACGCGGCAGAGCGGGAGCGGCCGACGAGGGGGGCGCCGCTGGCATGCACCGGCAGGCAGCGGACCTGCGAGCCGAACTCAACGCCGCGCTGGCGCACAACCGGCGGCTGTCGAACACGCTGCGCGAGGCCCGCGACCAGATCCTGACCCTGAAGGCCGAGGTCGATAAGCTCGCGCAACCGCCGGCGGCCTACGGCGTCTACCTCGCCAGCAACGATGACGGGTCGCTGGACATCCTGGCCAACGGCCGCAAGATGCGCGTCGTCGGCAGCCCTGGCCTGGACCTGGAATCGCTGCGCCCCGGCCAAGAGGTGCAACTCAACGACTCCCTCAACGTGGTTGCCGCCTATGGATTCGAAGAGATCGGCGAAGTCGCCACGCTGAAGGAATTGTTCGAGGACGGCGAGCGGGCGCTGGTCGTCACCGGTCACGACGACGAGCGGGTGGTGCGCATTGCCGAGCCGCTGCGCGGCCAGCGGATGCGTGCCGGAGATTCGCTGCTGCTCGATGCCCGCTCCAACTACGTCTACGAGCGCATCCCGAAGGCCGAGGTCGAGGAACTGGTCCTGGAGGAGGTCCCGGACGTCGACTACGAGGACATCGGCGGACTCGGCTCCCAGATCGAGCAGATCCGCGACGCCGTGGAGCTGCCCTTCCTGCACCAGGACCTGTTCCGCCGCTATGAGCTGGCGGCGCCGAAGGGCATCCTGCTGTACGGTCCGCCCGGGTGCGGCAAGACCCTCATCGCCAAGGCAGTGGCGCACTCGCTGGCGCAGAAGGTGGCCGAGCGCACCGGCGCAGCCCGCAGACCCGGTCGTACTTCCTGAATATCAAGGGCCCGGAGCTGCTGAACAAGTACGTGGGGGAGACCGAGCGCCACATCCGGCTGGTCTTCCAGCGGGCCCGCGAGAAGGCATCGGAGGGCCTTCCCGTCATCGTCTTCTTCGACGAGATGGACTCGCTGTTCCGCACCCGCGGCTCCGGTGTGTCCAGCGATGTCGAGAACACCATCGTGCCGCAGCTGCTGAGCGAGATCGACGGTGTCGAGGGGCTGGAGAACGTCATCGTCATCGGTGCCTCCAACCGCGAGGACATGATCGATCCCGGCCATCCTGCGCCCGGGTCGGCTCGATGTGAAGATCAAGATCGAGCGCCCCGATGCCCAGGCGGCCGGCCGACATCCTGGCCAAGTACCTGACTCCGAACTGCCGCTGCACGTGGAGGATCTCGGCGAGCACGGCGGCGACCCGGCGCGGACCTGCGAGGCGATGATCCAGGCCACCGTGGAGCGGATGTACAGCGAGAGCGAGGACAACCGCTTCCTTGAGGTGACCTACGCCAATGGCGACAAGGAGGTCCTGTACTTCAAGGACTTCAACTCCGGAGCCATGATCGAGAACGTCGTCTCGCGGGCCAAGAAGATGGCCATCAAGGACTAACTGGCCACCGGCGAGTCGGCGGCATTCGGGTGCAGCACCTGCTGTCGGCCTGCGTGGACGAGTTCCGCGAGAACGAGGATCTGCCCAACACCACCAACCCCGACGACTGGGCGCGGATCTCCGGCAAGAAGGGGGAACGGATCGTCTTCATCCGCACCCTCATCCAGGGCAAGTCCGGCGACGAGCCGGGCCGGTCCATCGACACGGTGGCCAACACCGGGCAGTACCTCTAGGCAGACGTGGAGGAAAGCGACCATTCAGAGGTCGATTCCCTCCACCTCTGAGCGAGCCGATGCGAGCCGTGGCCGAGGCTCCGGACCTCCGGTAGCCGACGGGCAGGGTTAGGCTGCGGGGGTGAGCGTCCACCGCGTCATGGGCATCGAGACCGAGTACGGCGTCGCCGTGCCCGGCAAACCGCACGTCAACGCCATGCTGCTGTCCTCGCAGGTGGTCAACGCCTACGCGCAGGACGTCTACGGAGCGGCGCCGCCATACGGCTCGCTGGAGCTACGAGGATGAGACCCCGCTGCGCGATGCGCGCGGCTTCGACCTGACGCGGGCCGAGGCCGATCCCTCGCAACTGACCGACGAGGACATCGGGATGGCCAACGTCATCCTCACCAACGGCGCCCGGCTCTACGTCGACCACGCCCACCCGGAGTACTCCAGTCCCGAGGTCACCAATCCCCGCGACGCCGTGCTCTGGGACCGTGCCGGACTGGTGGTGATGCAGCGCGCGGCGCAGGCCGCGGCCTCGGCTGCCCGGCGGCTACCCGGTGCGCGTCTACAAGAACAACAGCGACAACAAGGGCGCCTCCTACGGCTGCCACGAGAACTACCTGATGCGCCGAGAGACGCCGTTCGGCGCACATCGTCGCCGGGCTCACCCCCTTCTTCATCTCGCGTCAGGTGATCACCGGCGCCGGGCGGGTCGGCATCGGTCAGGACGGCTCCAGGCCCGGGTTCCAGATTTCCTCGCGCGCGGACTTCTTCGAGGTCGAGGTCGGCCTGGAGACCACGGTGAAGCGGCCGATCATCAACACCCGGGATGAGCCGCACGCCGACCCCGAGCAGTATCGCCGGCTGCACGTCATCGTGGGCGACGCCAACATCTCCGAAACGGCGACGCTGCTGAAGATGGGCACCACGGCGCTGGTGCTGGAGCTGGTCGAGCGCGGGATGCTGGGCGAGCAGCTGCTGCCGCGCCGGCCGGTCGCCGACATGCACGCCGTCTCCCACGACCTGGAACTGCAGCACCGCATCGAGTTGCGGGACGGGCGGCGGCTCACCGCGGTGCAGCTGCAGGCGGAGTTCCTGGCCGCGGCGTCGCGGCTGCCGGACGCGGCGACCGACCAGGCCACCAAGGAGGTCCTGTCGGAGTGGGAACGGGTCCTCGCGGGGCTGGAGTCCGACCCGATGACGATGGCCGAGGAGTTGGACTGGGTCGCCAAGTACCGCCTCATGCAGCAGTACCGCCGCCGCGACGGCCTCGATTGGGGCAGTTCCCGGCTGCAACTGATCGACCTGCAGTACGCCGATGCGGACCCCGAACGCGGGGTGGGGCTGCAACTGGAGCGGCGCGGCCGACTGCGCCGGCTCACCGATCCGGCCGAGGTGGCACAGGCGGTCGACACGCCGCCCAGCGATACCAGAGCATGGTTCCGGGGCGAGTGCATGCGCCGCTACTCGGCTGAGATCGCCGCTGCCGGATGGGACTCGGTGGTCTTCGACCTGCCGGGCCGCCATGCCCTGCAGCGGGTGCCGACGCTGGATCCGTTGCGCGGCACGCAAGCCCATGTGGGGCCCTTGTTGGCGCAGTCGGCCACGGCCACCGAGCTGGTCGATGCGCTGACCGGATGAGCGGTCAGCCGGCCAACGTGCCGGAGAACACCTGCCAGGCCAGCGCGGATTTCGCCACCAGGCTCAAGGTGATGTAGGTCCGCTCGCCCACGAGGTAGTCCGACCAGCGCCCCACCCGCCGGTACTGCAGGAACTGGTTCAGGGCGAAGACGTTGAAGAAGAGGAACAACGAGATGATGATGCCGTACACGAAGCCGGGCACCGGCTGGTCGGATGCGGAGCCGGGCGCGACCACGTAGAAGACGACGATGATCCAGGGCACGATGCCGGTGATGCAGCCGAAGAGGAATGGCAGCCACCCGCCGCTGCCGGGCTGCTCGTAGTCCTCCTGCAGCCAGCCGAAGAAGATCATGCCGGCGTTGACGCCGAAGATCGCGGCCAGCGCCGCGGCGCTGGTGATGCCGACCAGTTGGGCGATGAGCACGATCATCATCGACGAGGTCAGCGCGTACTCCACCCAGCGGGCCCGGTTGCGGGTCCGCGCCAGGTCGGCGCCGTACCCGCGCATCCATGCGGTGGCCACGATCAGCAGCGCCAGGCCGGACAATGCGAGGAAGGCTGCGACCGCGAGCCCGATCGGGGAGTCGAGCAGTGTCACCGGATCGCCGGCCGGCGTCCCGGGCGGCCCTGCCGCGTAGCTGGCCGTGATGGGCAGGGTGAAATCGTTGGCGAGCACGAGCACCGCCACCGCCTGGGCGAGCAGGATCACTCCTACCACGATGTTGTAGCGTCGCAGCCCGGCGAGGCGATCTGCGCTGACGGTGTCGCTGCCTGTTGCCATGGCCCGACGCTAGCGCAGCCGGCGAGCGTGGCGTCGACTGTCGCGTCGGTGCGCCAACGGCGAACCCGAGCGGGATGGCGGTGCCGGTCGGGGGACATGCGGGTAGGGTCTGCCTCATCACGAAACAGGGAGAGCATGATGCCTGGCCAGGAGTCTGAGGAGTACCGCGCCCCAACGCGAGACTCGCAGGAGGAGGCGACTGAGGACACCGCATCGGCTGCTGCGGCACAGCGCAAGGAGCAGCTCGATGAGGACGTTGACGCGCTGCTCGACGAAATCGACGACGTGCTGGAGGAGAACGCCGAGGAGTTCGTCCGCGGTTTCGTGCAGAAGGGCGGCCAGTGACCGCCTGGTCCGGCAGTGGCGGCCTTCCCCCTGCCTTCCTCACCGTCGGCAGTTCGTCCTTTGCCGATTTCCTCGGCGCCGCAGCGCCCGACCTGCTCCCCGCGAGGCGCACCGCGCCCGAGGCAGGTGCCCAGTCCGCAAGCCTGGCGCCGCACGGCACCACCATCGTGGCGCTGCGGTATGACGGCGGCGTCGTCATGGCCGGCGACCGGCGCGCCACGATGGGCAACGTCATCGCGCAGCGGGACATCGAGAAGGTGTTTCCCGCCGACCACACCGCCTGCATCGGCATCGCCGGTTCCGCCGGGATCGCAGTGGAACTGGTGCGTCTGCTGCAGGTGGAGCTGGAGCACTACGAGAAGATCGAGGGCACGCCGCTGTCGATCGAGGGCAAGGCCAATCGGTTGGCCACTCTGCTGCGCGGCAATCTGCCGCTAGCGATGCAGGGCCTGGCAGCGGTGCCGCTGCTGGGCGGCTACGACGCCGATCAATCCCGCGGCCGCATCTTCTCCTACGACCTGACCGGGGGCCGCTACGAGGAGCTGGACTACCACGCCATCGGGTCGGGCTCCTTCTTCGCCCGGGGAGCCCTGAAGAAGCTCGCCGACCCCGGGATGTCGCGCGACGCGGCAGTCTCGGCCGTGGTGCAGGCCCTGTACGACGCCGCCGATGACGATTCCGCCACCGGTGGCCCGGACGTCTTCCGAGGCATCTTATCCGATCGTCGCGGTGGTCGACCGCGACGGGTACGCCCGCCTCGGTGAAGAGGACGGTGGCTGGTGTCGTGGAGGAGGTCCTGCAGGGCCGCCGCCTGCGGCCCGACGGTCCGCGAGCCGGAGGTGCGGCATGAGCGTTCCGTTCTACGTCTCGCCCGAACAGATCATCAAGGACAAGGCGGACTACGCCCGCAAGGGCATCGCCCGAGGGCGCAGCGTCGTGGTCCTGCAGTACGTCGGCGGCATCCTGTTCGTGGCCGAGAACCCCAGCCGTGCGCTGCACAAGATCTCCGAGATCTACGATCGCATCGCCTTCGCCGCGGTCGGCAAGTACAACGAGTTCGAGAACCTCCGGGTCGCCGGGGTGCGGCTGGCGGACCTGCGCGGGTACGCCTACGACCGCAGCGATGTGACCGTTCGCAGCCTCGCCAACGCCTATGCCCAGACGTTGGGCACGATCTTCACCGAGACCCCCAAGCCCTATGAGGTGGAGATCGTGGTCGCCGAGATCGGCGCGCAGCCGGCCGAGGACCAGATCTACCGCCTCACCTTCGACGGGTCGGTCAGCGACGAGCACGGCTACGTCGCCATGGGCGGGTCGGCGGAGCGCTTGGCGCAGGGGTTGGCCGCCGATTGGCACGATGGCCTTGACCTGCCCGAAGCGCTGCAGATCGCCGTGCAGCACCTGGCGCGCGACACCGGGGAGGAGGGCCGCCAGCTGCGCCCGCAACAGTTGGAGGCGGCGGTGCTCGAGCGGTCCCGACCGAACCGCACCTTCCGGCGCCTGGGCATCGCCGAGTTGGAGCAGATGCTGGCCTGAGCCGCGAGCACCGGCTCAGGCCCCCCGGCCTTCGGCGGTGCATCACGGTGCGGCGCAGTTATCGTGGGCGCGTGGACCGGCGCATCTTCGGCATTGAAACCGAGTACGGCGTGACGTGCACCTTTCGCGGGCAGCGCAGGCTCAGCCCGGACGAGGTGGCGCGCTACCTGTTCCGGCGGGTGGTGAGCTGGGGCCGTAGCAGCAACGTCTTCCTGCGCAACGGGGCGCGGCTGTACCTCGACGTGGGCAGCCACCCGGAGTACGCCACGGCGGAGTGCGACGACATCGACGAACTGGTCGTGCACGACCGGGCGGGCGAGCGCATCCTCGAGGGTCTGCTGATCGATGCCGAGGAGCGGCTGCGCGAGGAGGGCGTGGGCGGGGACATCTACCTGTTCAAGAACAACACCGATTCCGCAGGCAACTCCTACGGCTGCCACGAGAACTACCTGGTGCGGCGGCCCGGAGAGTTCTCCCGGCTTGCCGAGGTGCTGCTGCCCTTCCTCATCACGCGCCAGTTGATAGTGGGTGCCGGCAAAGTGCTGCAGACGCCGCGCGGTGCCGTCTACTGCATCAGCCAGCGCGCCGAGCACGTCTGGGAGGGGGTGTCCAGCGCGACCACGCGCAGCCGACCCATCATCAACACCCGGGACGAGCCGCACGCTGACGCCGAGCGCTACCGGCGCCTGCACGTCATCGTCGGCGACTCCAACATGAGCGAGACCACCACGCGGTTGAAGGTGGGGACGGCCGATCTGGTGCTGCGGATGTTGGAGGGCGGCTGGCAGATGCGCGACCTCACGCTGGAGAACCCGATCCGCTCCATCCGCGAGATCAGCCACGACGTGACGGGCAAGCGGTCGCTGCGGTTGGCGAACGGCCGTGACGTCACGGCGCTGCAGATTCAGACGGAGTACTACGACCGGGTCAGCGACTTCCTGGACCGGCGCGGCCTGTGGGGCGGGCCGGAATCGACGACGCGGCAGGTGATGGATCTGTGGCGGCGCACGCTGACGGCGATCGAGACCCAGGACTTCGACCCGGTGGCCACGGAGATCGACTGGGTCATCAAGCAGCGGCTCCTGGACCGCTATCTCGCCAAGCACGATCTCACGCTGTCCTCGCCGCGCGTGGCCCAGTTGGACCTGGCCTATCACGACATCGTGCGGGGCCGCGGCCTGTTCGGGCTGCTCGAGGATCGGGGCCTGGCTCGGCGGCTGTCGGATGACCTGAGCGTGTTCCGCGCCAAGTCGGTGCCGCCGCAGACCACCCGGGCCAAGCTCCGCGGCGACTTCATCCGCCGGGCCCAGGAGCGCCGCCGCGACTACACCGTGGATTGGGTGCACCTGAAGCTCAACGACCAGGCGCAGCGGACCGTGCTGTGCAAGGACCCGTTCCGCTCGGTCGATGAGCGGGTGGAGCGACTGCTGGCGACGATGTAGTCCTGCTGACGGGGGACGGCCGCGGCTTGCGTACAGTGGTCCGGTGCATCGACTCCATGCGACCGCCGCGCTGCTGGCCAGCGGGGCTCTTCTGATCACCGGCTGCAGCAGCAGTGAGGACGAGGCAGCCGAGGTGGGCGCGTGCAGCTACAGCACCGACGGTGGCCGGCGTCACGGTGAGCGGTACGACTGGGGAGCAGGCCAGCATCGAGGTGACACCGGATGCCGAGCCCGCCACTGAGTTGATCATCGAGGACCTCTGCGTCGGTGACGGTGACGAGGCGCCTGTCGGAGCCACCGTCACCGTGGACTACGTCGGCGTGTCGCAGACGATCGGTGGCGTGTTCGACTCCTCCTACCAGCGCGGCACCCCGGCGACCTTCGGGTTGAACCAGGTCATCCAGGGCTGGCGCGACGGTCTGGTGGGGATGCAGGAGGGCGGCACCCGATTGCTCATCATCCCGCCGGATCAGGCCTATGGCGAGATCTCGCCGAGTCCGGATATCGCCGCCAACGACACCCTCGTGTTCGTGGTGGACCTGCTCGACGTGGCGTAGGGCTGCACCGCCGCTCCGTTCGTCCCCTCTGTCCCGGTTCGCACCACCCGATCGGGCGCACTTGAGTCGCTCGAGATGCGAATCTGTCAAGACGACACGCCATGCTTCCTCAAGACGTGGTTGGCTACGAAGCGTCGCAGACCCGCAACGATCGGTGAAGTCGCCGGCGGCGGTAGGGCTCGGAGGTGGACATGACGACGATCAAGGCGACCTGTCCGTCGTGTGGAGACGTTGACCTCAAGCCGGGCGACATCACGGTAGTGACCGCCCCGGCCGCCGGCTGGGCCACCTACCAGTTCGGGTGCCCCTCCTGCGAGGAGCTCATCACCAAGACCGCCGACGAGGAAGTCGTGACGCTGCTGCGCGGAGCCGGGGTTCGGGTCGAGAAGCTGCACGTCCCCGCGGAGGCCCTCGAGCTGCATCTCGGCCCCCCGCTGGCCGCCGATGACCTCATCGACTTCGGGCTGCGGCTGTCCAGCAGCGACCGCCTCGTCGAAGTCCTGGTGCAGGAGACTCGCTCCTAGCCGGTCGCGGGAGTTACCCTGACGTTCGTACGACTCCCGCGGAACGAAGGCCAGGTCTTATGCGTCCACCACAGGGATTCGAGTGGCTGCTCATCCTCTTCATCATCCTGCTGCTCTTCGGGGCCAAGCGGCTGCCGGACATGGCCCGCGGCTTAGGTCGGTCGATGCGGATCCTGAAGGCGGAGACCCGAGGCTTGACCGATGATGATGCAGCATCCGACGACAAGGAGCAGGTCGAGCGTCGCGAGCGACCGGCCGTGACCGATCAGCCCAAGGCGCCCGACTCCGGCACCGTCGCCTCCGATAGCGCGGAGCGGGCACCCGGCGGCTCGGCGTCCGCCTGATCGGTGGCCGCCACAGTGGCGCGCAACAGCGTCGATCGCAGCGCCCCGATGCCGCTGCGCGAGCATCTGGCCGAACTGCGCACACGAGTCCTGGTCAGCGCGCTGGCGATTCTGGCAGCCTCCGCGGTCGGCTGGGTCTTCTTCGACGAGATCTTCGCCTGGATCACCGGACCGTTCATCGACGTGGTGGCCGAGGCGCAGGAGGACGGCAAGAACATCCAGCTCGCACTCACCGGTGTCACCGATCCCTTCGTCCTGCAGATCAAGGTGGCGGCGGTCAGCGGCGTCGTGCTGGCCAGTCCGGTCTGGCTGTTCCAGTTGTGGCGCTTCATCACGCCCGGGCTGCACCGCAACGAGCGCGCCTGGTCGCTGGGCTTCGTCGCGATCGCAACCCCGCTGTTCTTCTCCGGCGTGGCACTGGCCTACCTGTTCCTGCCCCAGGCCCTGGGGTTCCTGTTCGGCTTCACGCCCGACGATGTGTCCAACATCATCGATGTCACGCGCTACCTGAACTTCTTCCTGCGCACGATCCTGGTCTTCGGGGCCGGGTTCCTGCTGCCGCTGCTGGCGCTGCTGCTCAACCTGGCCGGCGTCCTGTCCGCAGCCGCCTTCATCGGTGCCTGGCGCTGGCTGGTGGTGGGGGTCTTCGTCTTCGCCGCCATGGCGACGCCGGACGGCAGCCCACTCACCATGACCGTGCTCGCGCTGCCCATCCTGGGCCTGTTCGGCCTGGCCATGCTGGCGTGCTGGCTGAACGACCGCCGTCGCGGCCGTCGCGCCGAAGTGCTCGATGACGACGAGCCGTCGCCGACTCCCGCGGGGCCGCAGCCCATCGACGAGCCGCAACAGCCCACCGGGTGAGGCGGTGCCGCCGGATGGGTGCCGGCACGCCTAGCATCAACCCATGGCCCGATCGGTAGCAGTCCTGCTGAACCCGGCGTCGGGAAAGGGCCGCTCCGCGGCATGGGGCCCCCGGATCCAGGAGGCGTTCGAGCGTCGCGGCATCGCATGCACCATGCTGACCGGGGATTCCCGGGAAGCCGCCATCGACCTGGCCGGCGCCGCGGTGCGCGACGGCGTCGATGCACTGGTCGCTGCCGGGGGTGATGGCACGGTGAACACCGCGCTGCAGGCGGTGGCCGAGACGCCGACGCCGTTGGGGATCGTGTCGCTGGGTACCGCTAACGACAACGCCGCGCTGCTGGACCTGCCGACGCGGGATCCGGAGGGGGCGGTCGACGTGGTCTCCCGCTTCCACGAGCGCGTCGTCGATGTCGCGTCGGTCACCACCGCCGATGGCCGGCGGCAGTACTTCCTGGGCGTGCTCTCGACCGGCTTCGATTCCCTGGTGACCGAGCGGGCCAACCACATGACCTGGCCCAAGGGCGACGCGCGGTACGTCCTGGCGATGCTGGCCGAGCTGCGCACGTTCCAGCCGTGCCCCTTCACCGTCACCATCGACGGGCAGGCCCACACCGATGGCGGCATGCTCGCCGCTGTCGGCAACGGCTTCAGCTACGGGGGCGGGATGCGGGTGTGCGAGGGGGCCGAGGTCGATGACGGCCTGCTGCAGGTGACGTGGCTGCACGAAGGCTCGCAAGTGGCACTTCATCCGCACCTTCCCCAAGGTCTACGCCGGTACCCACATCCATGACGAGATGGTGACCCAGCACGCCGGGCGCAGGGTGCGCATCGAAGCTCCGGGGCAGTTGGCCTACGCCGACGGCGACCGGATGGGCGAGCTGCCGATCGATGTCGTAGTGCATCCCGGCGGCCTGCGTGTCCTATCGCCGCACCCGCGTTACCGTTCAGAGCGTGGGCACTGACGAGCCGTCGCCGAGCGAGCGATTCGATGCGGCGAGGCGTCGCGCTGCGGCGGCGAAGCGCCAACTGCACGCGTTCCGCCAGCAGTACGACTTCCTGTTCGACGACTTCCAGGTGACCGCCTGCGAGGCGCTGGAGCAGGGCCGCTCGGTGCTGGTCGCCGCGCCGACCGGGTCCGGCAAGACGGTGGTGGGGGAGTTCGCGGTCTGGCTGGCCCTGCAGCAGGGGACCAAGTGCTTCTACACCACGCCCATCAAGGCGCTGTCGAATCAGAAGTACACCGAGTTGGTGCAGCGCCACGGTGCCCGGCGGGTCGGGCTCCTCACCGGCGACAACAGCATCAACGGCGAGGCCGACATCGTCGTGATGACCACCGAGGTGCTGCGCAACATGATCTACGCCGGCTCGGCCACCCTGGCGCGCCTGGGCTATGTCGTCATGGACGAGGTGCACTACCTGGCCGACCGGACGCGCGGAGCGGTGTGGGAGGAAGTGCTCATCCACCTGCCGCAGCGGGTGGCAACGGCGAGCCTGTCGGCGACGGTGTCCAACGCTGAGGAGTTCGGCGACTGGCTGACCACGGTGCGCGGCGATACCTGCGTGGTGGTCGAGGAGCAGCGCCCGGTGCCCCTGTGGCAGCACGTCATGGCGGGCAGCAGACTGCTGGACCTGACCCTCGACGATGGGCGGGTCAACCCGGAACTGGCGGGGTTGGCGCGGGAGGAATCGCGGGCCGGCCAGCAGCGGCGCGGCGGCAACCGGCGGGGCCAGCGAGGCGCCCGGGGCGCCCCGCGGAGCCGGCTGACGGCGACGCGCGCCGAGGTCGTCGAACGGCTGCGCCGCGATCACCTGCTGCCCGCCATCACCTTCATCTTCAGCCGCGCCGGGTGCGACGCCGCCGTCGAGCAGTGCCTCGCGGCCGGTCTGCGGCTCACCGCACCGCCGGAGCGGGCCGAGATCCGGCGTATCGCCGAGGAGCAGTGCGCGCACATCCCGATGGCGGATCTGGAGGTGCTCGGCTACCACGAGTGGCTCGGCGGGCTGGAGCGCGGGATCGCGGCCCACCATGCCGGGCAGCTGCCGGCGTTCAAGGAGACCGTCGAGATCCTCTTCCAGCGCGGGCTCATCAAAGCCGTGTTCGCCACCGAGACCCTGGCGCTGGGCATCAACATGCCCGCGCGGTCGGTCGTGCTGGAGCGATTGAGCAAGTGGAACGGCGAGCAGCATGTGGCGCTGAGCCCGGGGGAGTACACGCAGCTGACCGGGCGCGCCGGCCGACGCGGCATCGACATCGAGGGCCACGCCGTGGTGGTGTGGCACGCCGACCTGGATCCGGCGTCCCTGGCCGGTCTGGCCTCGACGCGTACCTATCCGCTGCGCTCCAGCTTCCGGCCCAGCTACAACATGGCGGTCAACTTGATCGCCCAGCAGGGCAGGTTGCGGGCCAGGGAGCTGTTGGAGACCTCGTTCGCCCAGTTCCAGGCCGACCGCGCCGTGGTGGGGCTGGCCGCCGAGATCCGGCGCAACGAGGAGGCGCTGGACGGCTACGCCGAGGCCATGACCTGCCACCTCGGCGATTTCGCCGACTACGCGGCGATGCGGGAACGGCTCAGTCAGCTGGAGAAGGACGCCTCGCGTCGGGCCGACGCCGAACGTCGGGCCGATGCCGAGGCGGCGGTGCGGCAGCTGCGCAGCGGGGACGTCATCATCCTGCCCGCGCGGCGACGGGCGGGCCCGGTCGTGGTGCTGGATCCGGGGTCCTCGCCGCTGACCGAGCCCAGGCCGGTGGTTTTGGGGCTGGACAAACGGGTGCGGCGACTGTCGCTGATGGACTTCCCGGCGCCCGCTCGGCCGGTAGGCCGCCTGCGCATCCCCAAGCACTTCCAGGAGGGGTCGGCCACGCAGCGGCGGCACCTCGCCGAGCAGTTGCTGGAGCTCAGTCATACGCTGCCGGCCCCGGCGCGCCATCAGCAGCCCACCAAGCCGGCGCTCGTCCACGAGATCGATCAGTTGCGCGGGCAGCTGCGGCGCCACCCGTGCCACGGCTGCAACGAGCGGGAGGACCATGCCCGCTGGGCCGAGCGCTACCACCGGCTGCGGCGCCGAACCGACGCTCTGGCAACCAGGGTCAACAACCGGACCAACACCATCGCCCGGCAGTTTGACCGCGTCTGCGATGTGCTGGTCGAGCTGGGCTACCTGCAGGGCGAGGCCGACGACGTGACCGTGGGACAGCCGGGCCGGATGCTGGCGGGCATCTACGGCGAGAACGACCTGCTCACCGCGGAGTGCATCCGTCGCGGACTCTGGGCCGGCCTCACGCCCCCGGAGCTCGCCGCCGTCGCGGCGGCAGTGGTGTACGAATCCCGGGTGCCGGAGTCGCAGGCCGCTGCGCCGCGCTTGCCGGGCGGAGCCGCGTCGGGCGTCCTGCGCGCTATGGATCAGACGCTGGAGGATCTGCAAGCCGTGGAGAAGCGGCACCGGGTCGGGTACCTGCGGCCGCTCGACCTCGGGTTCTGCCATGCCATCCACCGCTGGTCCGCCGGTGCTCGGCTGGAGCAGGTGCTATGGGAGTCGGAGCTGACCCCGGGGGACTTCGTGCGTTGGTGCAAGCAGGTGATCGACCTGCTGCGGCAGCTGGAGCACCTGGGGAAGCCGGAACTCGCTGCGACCGCGCGTGAAGCGGTTGGGGCGGTCAACCGCAGTGTCGTGGCTTACAGCTCCGTGGCATGACCGGTCAGTCCCGCCAGGGCTTCGGCGGCGCGGCGGATCGGACCGGCGATGCCGTACCGATGGCCGAGCTCGCGCAATAGATCGGGGTCGGGACCGGTGGGCGGCACCGTCAGCGCGAGATCGCGCCGCACGGCGACGACACCAGGCGCCACTGCCAGATAGTCGGCGGCAGCGGCAAGAGCCCGCCTGACTGCCGGACGCATCGACGAGGCGGGGTCATCGGCTGCCGCCGCGATGCCCGCCAGATCGCCGTACTGGCGCAGCAGGAGCGCTGCCGTCTTCTCACCGACCCCTCGCACGCCGGGCAGGCCGTCGCTGGCGTCGCCGCGCAGCGTGGCGAAATCGGCGTACTGGCGACCGATGATGCCGTACTTGGCCTCCAGCCAGTCGTCGTCGACCACCTCGGCGCGGCCCACGCCGCGAGCCGTGTACAGCACCCGGACCCGCTGGTCCACCAACTGGAACAGGTCGCGGTCGCCGGTGACGATCTCGACCGCACCGGTGGCGCCGGTCGCCAGCGAGCCGATCACATCGTCGGCCTCGTAGCCGTCGGCGCCGCAGACCGGCACCCCCAGCGCGGGCAGCAGCCTCGCGATGATGGGCACCTGCGGTCCGAGCAGGTCCGGCACATCCTCGGCTGTGGTGTCCTCGCTTGCGACCCGGTGCGCCTTGTACGAGGGCAGCAAGTCGGTGCGGAACGCCGGCCGCCAGTCGTTGTCCCAGCACGCCACGACGCGGTCCGGTTCGCGGTCGGCGGCCAGGCGTGTGATGAAGTCCAGCAGGCCGCGGACGGCGTTCACCGCGGTGCCGTCCGGGGCTCGCAGGGAATCGGGTACCCCGAAGAACGCGCGGAAGTACAACGACGCGGTGTCCAGCAGCAGCAACGGTCCAGTCACCGGTCCATCCTGGCCCATGCCGGCTCATCGCGACGGGGAGTCGGTGGGCTCCGGTGTCTGCTGGTGGAGCGAGCAGGGCGCCGGGGGCCGGGTCGTGTCGCCGCGCCGGTGTCGAGCGGGTCGAGCGGGTCGAGCGGGTCGAGCTGCGTGTGCGGCCTGGGCCTTCTGCGCCGGGGCTTCTGCGCCGTGGGCGTCTGCACCGGGCATGTCTGCACCGGGCATGTCTGCACCGGGCATGTCTGCACCGGGCATTTCCGCACCGGTGGCGTCTGCTACTGGTGATGTCTGCACCCGGTTCGGGGGTTTGCACCCGCCGCGGGGGCGGAACGTCCGGTAGTCGGGGCAGGGCTGCACCCGGTTCGGGGGTTTGCACCCGTCGCGGGGGCGGAATCGGCCGGATCGGGGCTCGCAGCCCCCGCCGCGGGTGCAGACCCCCGCAACGGGTGCACGGTTGCCGTTCCGGGGGCGCTCGCAGCCCCCGCGGCGGGTGCAGGCCCCCGCAACGGGTGCACGGTTGCCGTTCCGGGGGCGCTCGCAGCCCCCGCGGCGGGTGCAGGCCCCCGCAACGGGTGCACGGTTGCCGTTCCGGGGGCGCTCGCAGCCCCCGCGGCGGGTGCAGGCCCCCGCAACGGGGTGCACGGTTGCCGTTCCGGGGGCGCTCGCAGCCCCCGCGGCGGGTGCAGGCCCCCGCAAGGGGTGCACGGTTGCCGTTCCGGGGGCGCTCGCAGCCCCCGCGGCGGGTGCAGGCCCCCGCAAGGGGTGCACGGTTGCCGTTCCGGGGGCGCTCGCAGCCCCCGCGGCGGGTGCAGACCCCCGCAAGGGGTGCACGGTTGCCGTTCCGGGGGCGCTCGCAGCCCCCGCGCGCGGGTCGCAGACCCCCGCAACGGGTGCACCGTTTGCTCTGGCGATAGGGCGCCCCAGCACTCGCACGGGGCGGGGACACCCGCAGGAAGCGCAGTGCCGTCCCCGTCCAGGCGCGCCGCGAATCCCCTCCCCCCGCGGAACGGCACCCACCCCTGGCCACCGCCCGGAGCGCTCCACCCTGGAGCGCCCTCCTGACCCTTGCCGGCGGCTGCGAGGCAGTAGCGTGGCGGGATGACCCAGCCAACAGTGACCGGCGACCTGCGCCAGCGGCTGCATCGCGCGGCAGCCGGGGCGGCCGACCGAGGTCTGGACGCCCTGATCCTGATCCCCGGGCCGGACCTGCGCTACCTCACCGGCTATCACGCGGTCCCGCTGGAGCGGCTGACCGCGCTGGTGCTGCCGGCGCAGGGCGAGCCGACCCTCATCGCACCCGCACTGGAGGAGGCGGCCGCAATGGCCAGCCCGATCGCCGAACTCGGCGTGCCGGTGGTCACGTGGCAGGAGACCGAGGACCCGTACGCGGTGGCCGGCGACCTGCTCCCGCGGCACGGCGCGATCGGGGTGGACAACCACATGTGGGCCGAGCAGGTCCTGCGGCTGCGCGCCGCGACGCCCGGACTTCAGCAGCGGCTGGCGGGGGAGGTCCTGGGGCCGCTGCGGATGGTGAAGTCCGGGGTGGAGATCGACGCCCTGCGCCGCGCCGGGGCCGCGATCGACGCGGTGCACGCGGCGATGGGGGACTGGCTGCGGCCCGGGCGCACGGAGGCGGCCGTGGCAGCTGACATCGCCGACGCGATCCGCGCCAGCGGTCATGCCACCGTGGACTTCGTCATCGTGGCCTCGGGTCCGAACGGGGCCAGTCCGCACCACGAGGTCTCCGAGCGCGTCATCGCCGGCGGGGAGCCGGTCGTGGTCGACATCGGCGGCACCATGCCGGACGGATACTGCAGCGATGCCACCCGGGTGTACTGCCTCGGGGAGCCGCCGCAGGAGTTCGTGCAGGCCTATCGGGCGCTGCAGGATGCTCAGGAGGCTGCGGTGCGCCACGTGCGGCCCGGGGTCACCTGCGAGTCGGTCGATGCGGCGGCGCGCCAGGCCCTCGAAGCGGCCGGTTGGGGCGAGTGCTTCATCCATCGCACCGGTCACGGGATCGGCCTGCAGACCCACGAGGAGCCCTACATCGTCGCCGGCAACACCGAGCCGCTCCGAGCGGGCATGGCGTTCTCGGTGGAGCCCGGGGTCTACCTGCCCGGCCGCTACGGGGCCCGCATCGAGGACATCGTGGTGTGCGCGGCGGACGGCCCCGACCTCATGAACCATCGCCCGCGCAGCCTGCAGGTGCTGGACTAGCCGAGAGCGCCGGCCGGTCGCGGTCACACGACAGCCGACGCGGGCGCCGCGCGCCGGTGCGCCATGATGGGGGCATGGCTGTGGCCCGCGCGATGCCGACCCCGGAGTCTGCCGAGCTGATCGCGCTGGTGCGCGAGATCCGGGCCGCGGAGATGGACCCCATCGCCGCGCAGTACGAGGAGCGCTCGCAGTTCCCGCGCCAGGTCTTCCGCACCCTCGGCGAGGCGGGCATCCTCGGCCTGCCGTACCCGGCCCGCTACGGCGGCGGCGAGCAGCCCAGCGAGGTCGTGCTGCAGGTGCTGGAGGAACTCGCCGAAAGTTGGCTCACCGTCGCGCTCGGGGTGAGCGTGCACATCCTGTCCTGCCACCCCGTGGCCACCTTCGGCTCCGCCGAGCAGCAGGAACAGTTCCTGCCTGGCATGCTCGGCGGGGAGCTGCTGGGGGCGTACGCGCTGTCGGAACCGCACAGCGGATCCGACGCCGCTGCGCTGAGCACGCGTGCCGAGCGCACCGACGACGGGTACCGCTTGACCGGTGCGAAGGCGTGGATCACGCACGGCGGTGTGGCCGACTACGTCAACGTGCTCGCCCGCACCGGCGATGCGGGTCCGCGGGGCATCACCTGCTTCCTGGTGCCCGGCGATGCCCCCGGCCTGTCCGCGGCCCCGGCCGAGCGGAAGATGGGGCTGACCGGCTCGGTCACGGCGGCGCTGCACCTCGATGACGTGGCCGTCCCACCGGATCGCCGGCTCGGCGCGGAGGGGCAGGGGTTCTCGGTCGCCATGGCGGCGCTGGACTCCGGTCGACTCGGCATCGCCGCGTGCGCGGTCGGGCTGGCGCAGGCGGCCCTGGACGCAGCGGTTGCCTATGCCACGCAGCGGGAGCAGTTCGGCCGGGTGATCGCGGACTTCCAGGGGGTGCAGTTCATGCTCGCCGATATGGCCACCGCGGTCGCCTCGGCGCGCGCCCTGACCCTGTCCGCGGCGCGCAGCAAGGACGCCGGGCGGGCCTACGGCACCGAGGCGGCGATGGCGAAGCTGCATGCGACCGATACGGCGATGCGCGTGACCACCGATGCGATCCAGATCCTGGGGGGCGCCGGCTACACCCGCGACTTCCCGGTCGAACGGTACTTCCGAGAGGCCAAGGTCCTGCAGATCGTGGAAGGTACCAATCAGGTGCAGCGCATGGTGATCGGCCGGGCGCTGCGGGGAGGATGATCATGGCGGCGGACGACACGACCCGCGCATCCGATGCGGAGCGATCGCGCACCGTGGATCGGTTGCAGCAGGCGCACGTCGAGGGCCGACTGAGTGCCGAGGAGGCGGCCGAGCGCATCGAGGCCGCGCTGCAGGCCAGGACCAGGGGCCATCTGGCGGATCTGGTGCACGATCTGCCGGGGGCCGCGCCGGAGCAGCTCGTCCCCGTGCCGCAGCCGGCGGTGCCCGCCCGCAAGGGCGGTGACTCGCTGGCCGCCGCGTGGTCGGCATGGGCCATCGCCAGTTCGGTCACATTCGTCATCTGGCTCATCACCGCGGCGACCTCGGACTTCCAGACCTACCCGTGGTTCTTGTGGGTCGCCGGGCCGTGGAGTGCGGTGCTGCTGGTCACCACCATCATCCGCAAGGTGTCCGATGATCAGTGAACCGCCGGCCTGGGCGGGCGACCGGCGCGTGCTGCTGCACGGGGGCTCGGTGTATAGCGCCGCCGATCCGTTCGCTACGGCGATGCTCATCCACGGCAGCGAGATTGCCTGGGTCGGCAGCGAGGGCGCCGCGCTGGCGATGGCCGACGGTGTCGACGACGTCATCGCGCTGGACGGGGCCTTGGTGACCCCGGCCTTCGTCGATGCCGATGTGCGGCCCGAGCCGCTTGTGCCGCCGGGCGAACGCGCCGCGCTCGCAGCGGGGGCCGGTGTTGCGGCGCTGCAAGTGATCGGATCGACCGATGATGACGGAGCGGGTACGGAGGCTGCCCCCGGTCCGGTGGTCGCCCGCTGGTCGACTGCGGACGGCTCGCCGAGACGCGCATGGAGCGCGGCTGACGCCACGGCGCAGGAGTTGGCGGTCACGCTGGCGGATGGGGGGATCGCAGGCCCTGGCAACGCGGTGGTGGTACCGGACGCCGGTGCCTTGCAGGTAGCCCTTGCAGCGGTGCAACAGGCCGCCTCCCGTGACCGTGCTGGCAGGTACCGGGGGCTGCGGCTGCACGGCGTGCCCGGGTGCGGGCCCGACGATATCGAGATCATCGCAGGCCTGGGTCTGACGGTTGTCGTGGCACCGGATCCGAATCTGGGGTTCGCCGGCGTGCCCCTGGCGGCGTTGGCGGCGGCTGGGGTTCCGTTGGCGCTCGGGTCCGGGGTGTCGCCCCTGGATCCGTGGCGCACCTTGCGGGCGGCCGTCCACCATGCCGACCCTGACCAACGGATCAGCAGCCGTGCGGCGTTCGCGGCGCACACGCGCGGCGGTTGGCGGGCGGCGGGTGCTCCGGGCATCGGCACGCTGGTCCCGGGGGCCCCGGCCCACTACGTGATCTGGGACAGCGGCGACCTCATCGTGGAGGCGCCGGACGATCGGATCCAGGCGTGGTCCACCGATCCTCGATCGGGGACGCCCGGGCTGCCGGACCTGCGCGAGCACGCGACGCTGCCCATATGCGTGCGCACCGTGGTGTGGGGCCGCACCATCGGCGATGGCGGCTCGATCGGCTAGTCGCCGATGAGCTTGTCGGTCTCCTCGGCCAGCCGCGACATGGCGGCGCCGGACCGCTCTGCGACGGCCAACCGGCTCTGCGCCGCCTGGCGACGCACGCGCAGTTCATCGACGATCGCCACCGCACGGGTGTGCAGGGCGTCGGACTGGGTCGTGATGAGCGCCACGACCGGCGCGAGCACGGCCGGGCCGGCCAACGGGCTGGCGGCCAGCGACCGAGCAGCCGCATCGCCGACACCGGTGGCGCCCTGCCAGGCTTCGGCCAGCACCAGGCGGTGGTTCACCTCGGCGAGATCGGCGCGCGCATCGGAGGCCGCTGCCCGGCTCTTCGCGATTCCGTTGTCGATCAATCCCATGAGGTCCTCCTCGTTTGACAGTGGTATGCCCCCGGTGGGCTTCGGCAAACCTGTGCAGGCGCCTCGCAGCCACCGACAGCCGGTTCGCTAGCGTCGAGGGTGTGACCCTGCGCCTGGCATCGGCGGCGACCGCCGGACTGGCGCTGTCGTACGCCTTCGCCCCGACGAGCTGGTGGTGGCTGGCTATGCCCGCGATCGCCGTGCTCGTGCTGGCCGCCTACCAGCTGCCGGCCTGGCGCGGCTTCGCGGTCGGCACGGCGTTCGGGCTGGCCTGCTGCGTGCCGCTGCTGGAATGGCTGGGGGAGGTGGTCGGCGCGGACGCCGGACTGGGGCTGGCCGTGTACACGGCGCTGTGGTTCGGGCTCATCGGCGTGGTGATCGGTCTGGTGACCCGTCGGGGCATGTGGTGGCTGATCGTGCCCTGCGGGTGGATCGCCGTAGAGGCCATCGGCAGCCGGGTCCCGTTCGGTGGTTGGGGCTGGACCAGGGTGGGGTTCTCGCAGGACGCCTCGCCGCTGCTGCCGCTGGCGGCCATCGCGGGCGTGCCCGGCCTGGGGTTCGCCACGGTGCTCCTCGCGGCCATCGGGGCGGCACTGGTCCGGGCTGCCTGGGACGCCCGCGGGCATGGCCGGGCGCCATCGGCTCGCTCCTGGTCGCCGCCGGTATTCGGCGCGGCCGCGCTAGCGGTGGGTGTCGTGCTGGCCCCGGTGCCGGTGGGTTCGCAGGACGAGCGCGGCCCGGCAACGGTCCAGGTGGGTCTGGTGCAGGGCAATGTGCCGCGGGCCGGGCTGGACTTCAACGCCGAACGGCGCGCCGTGCTCGATCAGCACGTGCAACAGACGCAGCGGCTGGCCGAGGACGTTGCCAACGGGCGCTGGCCGCGGCCGGACCTGGTGCTGTGGCCGGAGAACGCCTCCGACATCGATCCGTTCCGCAACGCTGATGCGCGCACGGCAATCGAGGCCGCGGTGGCGTCGGTCGGGGTGCCGCTGCTGGTGGGTGCAGTCGTGGGAGATCCCGACGATCCGCGCAAGGTGTACAACCAGGGCATCGTGTGGGCGCCCGATTCTGGGCCCGGCGAGGTGTACACCAAGCGCAACCTGGTGCCGTTCGGCGAATACGTGCCGTTCCGCGATGTGCTGGCCCCGCTGATCAGTCGATTCGACCGCGTGCCCCGCGACTTCGTCCCCGGCACCGACCCGGGCGGGCTGGATGTCGGGCCCACCAGGATCGCCAACACGATCTGCTTCGACATCGCCTTCGACGACACGGTCCGGGACGCGGTTCGCGACGGCGGGCGCATGCTCGTGGTCCAGACCAACAACGCGACCTACAACGGGACCGACCAGCCCTGGCAGCAGTTCGCCATGTCCCGCATCCGCGCCGTCGAGCACGGCAGGGCGGTCGCCGTGGTGTCGACGTCGGGCCTGTCCGGGGTCATCGCACCGGACGGGACCGTCGTGCCCGGCACCGCGCTGGGCGAACTGCAGGCGGGCCGCTACGTCGTGCAGGTCCCGCAGCGCGACGATCTCACCGTGGCCGACCGGATCGGCGCGGCGCCGGAGGGGCTGGCCGGGGCCGCGGCGGCGGTCGCCATCGCGGCAGCGCTCCGGGGCCGTAGCCGACAGGGATCGGCAGGGGGTGTTTCAGGGGCCGCAGAACGGGTACAAACGTCGGGACACGACGATCGATGAGGGCAGCATGACTGAGGCAGCGGCAAGCGAGACCGGGTTCGACCCCGGCCGTACCCTGGTGATCATCCCGACGTACAACGAGCGGGAGAATGTGGGCCGCATCGTGCCCGCGGTACTGGCGGCGGCCCCGGTCGATGTGCTCATCGCCGACGACAACAGCCCAGATGGCACGGGCCGGCTGGCCGACGAGCTGGCGGCGCAGGACTCCCGGGTGCATGTGCTGCACCGACCGGGCAAGCAGGGCCTCGGTGCGGCCTACCTGGCGGGCTTCGACTGGGGTCTGCAGCGCGGCTACGACGTCCTGGTGGAGATGGATGCCGACGGCTCGCACCGCCCGCAGGACCTGCCTCGGCTGCTGGCCGCGCTGGCCGAGGCCGACCTGGTGCTGGGCTCGCGGTGGGTGCCGGGCGGTAGCGTCGTCAACTGGCCGAAGTCGCGGCAGTGGCTCTCGCGCGGCGGCAACAACTACGCCCGGATGATGCTGCGCATCCCGCTTCGGGACGCCACGGGTGGGTTCCGCGCCTTCCGGGCCGATACCTTGCGGGCGATCGACCTGTCGACGGTCGACTCGCAGGGCTACATCTTCCAGGTTGATCTGGCCCACCGAGCCCTGGAGCGGGGGCTGCGGGTAGTCGAGGTTCCCATCGTGTTCGTGGAGCGCGAACACGGCACCAGCAAGATGAGCCGCGCGATTGTTGGTGAAGCGATGTGGCGCGTGACAGTGTGGGGATACCAGCTGCGCTCCGGGCGCTCGCCCGAGAGCAAGCAGTAGTGGTGCCACACGGCAAGGAGGCATGGTGCGGCACAACAGATCGCTGATCGTCCCGATCGCCATTGCGGCGGAGGCGGCGCTGCTCTTCTGGGTCTGGTCGTCCTTCGGGATGATGGTGCTGGCGTCGGTCCTAGTGGCCGGCTTCATGCTCGGCATCCTGGTGATGCGCATCGCCGGACTGCAGGCCTTCCGGGCCCTCACCGATGCCCAGCAGCGGGCCGCCGCCTTCGGGGTGACCGGCGCCGACGGCTCGGAGCAACTCGTGCATGGCGCGCCGGCGGACCGTGCCGAGATGCGTCGGACGGCCGAGGACCTGGGCAAGTCGTCGCTGCTGTTCGTGGCGGGCCTGCTGCTGGCGGTGCCGGGCATCCTGTCCAGTGCCGCCGGGCTGCTGATGCTGCTGCCCCCGGTGCGGACGGCGATGGCGGCGCGACTGGCCCGTTCGATGCAGGACCCGGGGCGCGGCTCGGCGCGGATCACCGTGGTCACCGCCGATGACAGCGGCCTGCGGGCCGAGCAGTGGACCAGTGGCGGGACCCGGGCGACCAGCGGTGGGCACAATGGCCAAGGACCCGTCATCCAAGGCGAGATCATGCCGCCAGCGCGCGGCGATGATCACTGAGCGTTGCATTCGTCGCTACGTACTGTTAACGTATCGAAGCGTTTGGCGGCGCGGCGGAATTCCTGGCCGAATCGGGAACCTGGGGAACATCACAAGCGTCCGAAGAGTTGGACACTGCAGGGCGAGAGGGTGCGCCCACGAAAGGGGTCGAATGAGCGACGGTGCATTGCGTGGCACGCGGCTAGGCACGCTGAGCTACGAAACCGATGACAACGTGACTTTCGCCGAGCGGCAGAAGGTCCACTACGACTGCGCCTGCGGCAAGACCATCGAGTTGCCGTTCGCCACCGAGGCTGAGATCCCGGCGACCTGGCAGTGCCGGTGCGGGGCCGAGGCGTTGCTGCGCGGCGGTGAGTGGCCGGAGAAGAAGCCCGAGAAGCACGTCCGGACCCACTGGGACATGTTGCTGGAGCGCCGGTCCATCAGCGAGCTGGAGGAGTTGCTGACCGAGCGGCTGGAGCTGCTGCGGGAGTCCCGCCAGCGCATCTGAGACCAATGCGGGCGCCCGATCCGGTGTGATCGGGCGCCCGTTGGCATGTCCGGATCAGGACGGTCCGTGCCACATGCCGAGGCCTTGCAGTGTCGACTTCAGCATCGTGGGGCGATCGGTCATGATGCCGTCCACGCCGAGGGCCAGCAGGCGCTGCACGGCCTCGGGCTGGTCGATGGTCCAGACATGGACCTGCATGCCCAGGTCGTGGCACAGCGATACGAAGGCTTCATCGACGATGCGGCGGCCGCCGAAGTCCTGCGGCACTTGGGCGCAGGCGGCCCAGCGGGGCAGCCACCGGCTCGGACGGCCGTCGGCAGCCATCCGAACCCCGACCACCTCCTGCGGCGACAGGCTGGTCGCCTGCCGCGGGCCGAGCGCCTCACGCACCGCGGTCAGCCGGCGGTGGGAGAACGATGCCACGACCACTCGGTCGCGCGCACCGGTCCGGCGGATGGCCTCCACGAACGGATCGATGGCCGCCGCCTCCTTGACGTCGATGTTGAAGACCACGTCCGGGTAGGCCATCAGCAGGTCATCCAGTCGCACGATGTCGGCATGTCCGTGGATGAGTGCCTGCCGGACCTGCGCCCACGGAGTCTGTCTGATCAGTGCCTGGGTCCCGGTCAACCGCTCGAGGTGGGCGTCGTGGAACGCCAGTGCGACGCCGTCGGCGGTCGCCCGGGCATCGGTCTCGAAGTACCGGAACCCCAGGGCATAGGCTGCGGCAAACGCCGCGCCGCTGTTCTCCGGCGATTCCCAGGCGCCGCCCCGGTGCGCGATGGCCAGCGGCGGGGGCGCTGACAGTGCCGGGAACCGCGGCATGCTGCGGCGCAACTGCCGCTGCGATCTCATCGGTCGACTCCCGCATCGCAGGGGGACTGCATGACCTCAGTCTGCCGCAGCGCCCGAAGAGCCGCGCGGGATTACGCTGGGCGAGAAGGAGGGTCGCGATGCCGGTCGGTGTGGGTGGTGCGCAGAGCCGTGGTGTCGGACGCGCCGCTGTTGGCGGAGCTGGCCGCGGCAACCTTCCCGCTCGCCTGTCCGCCGCAGTTCGACCCTGCAGCGGTGGCGGCACACATCCAGCGGCGGCTGTCGGCGGACGCCTTCCGCATCAACATCGCCGATGTCGGCCTGGAGTACACGGTGGCCGAGCAGACCGATGGTCGGACCGTGGGATACCTCCTGCTCGCGCAGGGCCGCGGCCCCGTGGCCGATCGCCGACTGCTGGAGGTGCGACAGCTCTACGTGCGCGGGGAGCTGCACGGTTCCGGCCTGGCCGATGCGCTGATGGACGTGGCGGTGCATCGGGCCCGCGCGCTTGGCCAGGAAGGCCTGTGGCTGGGGACGTCCAAGGTCAACGCCCGGGCCATCGCCTTCTATCGCCGGCACGGGTTCGACGCGCACAGCGAACGGGTGTTCCTGGTCCACGACGTCCCGAACGAGGACTGGGTGATGGTGCGACGGTTCGGGTCGATCGACTCTGGCGCCGAGCCGCGGCGGACCGGAGTCTGAGCGGGAGGAGGCGGCCATGTCGGACCTGTCGCTGGTGATGCTCACGAGCCTCGTCGCCGGGGCACTCGTCCTCGGCGTCGCCGGCCTGCCGTGGCTGCGGGCGGTGCGCGCCGGGCGGGTGCCGCCGCGCCACGTGCTACGACAGGTCCGCGCCCTGCAGGCCGCTGGCCTCATGGCGGCCTGCCTGATCGGATGCGTCTGGCTGGCCCTCGACGCGGCCAGCACTGGCGGGGTGTCTGGGGCAGCGCCCGCTGGTGGAGCAACTGGTCCCGGTGGCCGCGGCGGTGGTGCTGGGCGGCTGCCTGGTGCTGTTCGCCTGGCAGCCGGATTGGGTCGCGCGGGAGCTGCGGGGTCTCGCGGTGGGGCTGGTGGTCATCGCCGGGGCGCTCCTGGCCGTCTCCGGGTTCGGCGTCGCTGCGACGGCGGCGGCGGTGCTGGTCGCAGCCGCCGCATGCCTGGTGAGCAGTCGCCTGCTCCGGTAGCGCTATCGCGTCAGGTGGGGATCGTGCAGGAAGGCGTCGACGAGTTCGCGGGCGGCCCGGCGCAACTCCTCCGAATCGGGGTGTCGGGTCAGCCCCGCCGCGATCTCGCGGGCCCGCGCCGCCTGGGCGGGCGCACCGTGGTCGATCACATGCTGGAGCAGGGACAGCATGTGCATGATCATCGCGCGATGCGGTGCTGTTCGCACGATGGGTGCCTGCGGCTCACGTACCGCAGGGCCAGTTCCGGGGTTGCCTCGATCAGGGGCGCGTGGAAGATGCGGCCGGCGGTTCCGAACCCGATGAGTGCGATGCCGTGCGGGTCGCTCATGGCCGTCGTCAACCAAGCCGGGCGTCGCCGACGCGCCCGATAGGCTCCTGCCGGGAGAAGACGACGGGAGTGGGAATGCCGGACAGGGAAGTCGTGCTCATCACCGGAGCAGCGTCGGGACTCGGGGCGGCGCTGGTGCAGGCCTACCTCGGGCGCGGCGCCGCGGTGGCCATTGCCGATCCGGCGCTGGCCGCGGGCCTGCCGGAGGGACTGCAGGGCGCCGTCGGCTACCCGGTCGACGCCGCGGACTCCGCCGCCATTGAGGAGGTTGTGGCCGCGGTCGAGCGCGATCTCGGCCCGCTGACCACGGTGGTCGCCAACGCGGGGGTGCCCGGCGGCGGAGGAATCGAAGCCCCCGACGAGGTGTGGGACCTGGCCTGGCGGGTCAACGTGATGGCCCACGTCTACCTGGCCCGCGCAGTGGTGCCGCGGATGCTGGCAGCCGGCGGGGGTCAGTTCGTCGCCGTCGCCAGCGCCGCCGGGCTGCTGACCAATCTGGGCAACGCCCCGTACACGGCCACCAAGCACGCTGCCGCCGCGCTGGCGGAGTGGTTGGCCATCACCTATGGCGACAACGGCCTCGACGTGCGGCTCGTGGCGCCGATGGGGGTCGAGACGCCCATGCTGCGCAGCGGATCCGGCAGCCTCGCCGGGGAGTCCGTGCGGGCACTGGGCGTGATTTCGTCCGAGGTGGCCGCCGAGCGCATCGTCGCAGGGCTGGACGGCGGGCAGTTCCTGATCCTGACCCACCCGGAGACTGCGCGCTTCGAGCGTGCCCGGGCCGCCGATCGCGACATCTGGCTCGCCGGGATGCGCGGGGCCCAGGCGCACATCGTCGAGCGGTTGCGGCAGGCGCAGGCAGCGCCGCGCGCCTAGGGTCTGGGCTATGAGCAACCTCGAGGCCGAGCCCCGCGAGAGCACGTGCGGCGGAGTGGCGCTGTCAGAGCCCTCGCCCTCGGCGCAGACACTGCAGCCGCGCGAGGTGCCGCTCGGCGGGCCGAAGGGGATCCTGGTGCGCCGCACGCTGCCGCACCGGGCGATCCGCACCGTCGGGGCCTGGTGCTTCGTCGACCACTACGGCCCGGTCGACCTGACGGCGCGGGGGGAGCGCGGCATGGTCGTCCCTCCGCACCCCCACATCGGCCTGCAGACGGTGACGTGGCTGCTGGACGGAGAGGTGGAGCACCGCGACAGCGTCGGGTCGGTGCAGCGGGTGCTGCCCGGCGAGCTCAGCCTGATGACCGCGGGGCGCGGCATCGCCCATTCGGAGTATTCGCTGCCGGTCACCGATCGGCTGTTCGGCGTTCAGCTGTGGGTCGCGCTGACTGAGGGGGAGCGTGATCGAGACCCGGCCTTCGAGCACCACGGCCGGCTGCCGAGCGCGGTGATCGACGGGGTGGCGATCACCGGGATCGCGGGTGCGTTCGCCGGTCTGGCATCGCCGGCGAGTACCTACTCCCCGCTCGTGGGCGCGCAGGTGAGCATCCCGGCGGGCGGGTCAACGGTGCTGCCGCTGGAACGGGACTTCGAGTACGCCGTGCTGGTCGCGAGGGGGACGGGCCTGGTCGACGGGCAGCCGATCGGATTCGGCGAGCTGCGCTACCTCGGCTGGGGCGCCGAGCAGGTGCGCCTGGATGCTGCGGAAGCAGCAGTGCTGCTCGTCCTCGGCGGTGAGCCCCTGGCCGAGCACCTGCTGATGTGGTGGAACTTCGTCGGCCGCGACCACGACGAGATCGTGGCCGCCCGCGACGACTGGGAGGCCGGGCGCCGATTCGGCCCGGTGGTCGGCGACTCCAACGACCGGATCCCCGCGCCGCCGCTGCCGACGGTGCGCATGATGCCGCGCCCGCCACGGCGGTCCGGCTGAACGGCCGGTGGATTCAGCGGGCCGTGTCGCGCAGGACGAACCGTGCCTTGCAGGGCAGAAGGCTCCTGGCCGGCGTTACCCCGCGCGGCCGCGCAGCAGGATCGTCACGCTGACAGCGAGCACCCACAAGGGGAACGTGAAGACCAGCGGTTCGAACAGTGCCAGGTTCAACGTCTGCACGACGGCGACGAAATATCCGAACAGCACCAGCCAGCGCGGCAGGGTGCCGTACGTCCGGCCGGCAGCGGTGGCGGTGAGCACGATCAAGACCTGCACCCGTACGCCGATGACGAACACCAGGCCGTAGGCCGCCGACTGCATGCCCATCAGCGTGCTGGCGTCGAACTGCGGCTGGGTCCCGTCCGGTTGCAGGTAGAACGGGCCGCCCACCAGCGAGGCGGCGACCAGGAAGATCGCGGCGAAGACGGCGCTGGCCAGGGTGAACACCGTGGCGACGAACTGCTCCGACGGCGGCAGTCGACGGCGCATCACGCCGACGAACCACAGGAACGTGATGATCGCGAACGGTGCCAGCGAGTACCCCAGCAGCACCAGGCGTCGGGCATCGGCGTCGGCGTACTGCCGTGCGATCTCTGCCCGGGTCATGCCGACATCGGGGAGGCCGGCCCGCATGAGGCTGACCGAAGCAACGAACAGGACCGCGAACAGGATGCCGGTGACCGCGGCGGCCTCCAGCGAGACGGCGCGCGCCCGCCAGGATCGGTCGGGTCCGGGATCGTGCGTCTGCACCCGGCCGAGCCTAGTCGCCAGCAGAGGTGAAGGTCGTGACGAGCGCAGCCGGTGCAGGGTCCGGACGTGCCGGCTTGCTCAGCGGAACCCGTAGCGCTCGATCAGCCGCATCACATCGTGCACTTTGTTGGTGTAGCTGGGATCGGTGGCATACCCCGCAGCGGCGACGGCCGAGGCGAAGCGGTAGGGATCGGCCGTGTGCCGGAACGCGCCGCTGTAGCGCGACCCCCGCAGCAACTGGTTGTGCTGCACGAACGACTCCTCGGCCGAGGCGTAGGTCCGGAACCAGTCCCGGACCTGATAGGTGTACCGGCCGTCCGCTCGACGGGTCACCGAGAGGATCTGCGCGAAGCCCTTCGCGTCCGGACTCGACAGCACTTCATAGGTCGTGCGCAGCATCCTGCCCGACTCCCATGGCTTGGCCTTCACGCCGAAGAAGTTGTTGCCCGCAGCCCCTCGCCCCCAGCCGGATTCCAGGGCGGCCTGACCGAGCGTCACCAGGGCGGGCACGCCCGTGGCGGCCGCAGCGCTGCGGGCCATGGGGCCGTAGCGCGCGATGAACGAGCCCGGCGACAGCGCACCGCTCGGCGCGGCGACGGAACGGGCAGCGGGAGACGAGGCCACCGCCCCCAGCCGGGCGAGCGTCTGGCGGCCGGGGATGCCGTCGGCGCCGGAGCCGCGCCAGCCCTGGGAGCGCTGGAACGCCGCGACAGCGGCTCTGGTCTGGGATCCGTAGTACCCGGTGGGTCCGGCGGGGATGCGGTGGCCGCGGGCGATCAGGGCCTTCTGCAGCGCAACCACATGCGAGCCGCTGGCACCCATGCGGTAGTCGCCGGAACTGCCGGCAGACACAGCAGGTGCGCGAGCGGCAGGTGCGGCCACGGTGCGCGGGGCAGGGGACGCAGCGGCGGGTGCGGATCTGCTGAGGCCGAGCCGGGCGAGGGTCTGGGGGCCGGGGATGCCGTCGGCGCCGGAGCCGCGCCAGCCCTGGGAGCGCTGGAACGCCGCGACAGCGGCTCTGGTCTGGGATCCGTAGTACCCGGTGGGTCCGGCGGGGATGCTGTGGCCGCGGGCGATCAGGGCCTTCTGCAGCGCCACGATGTGGGAGCCGCTGGCGCCCGGGGCCAAGGAGGGCGCGGCGGCGAGCAGTGGGGCGGTCTGCAGCACCGCGCCGGGGAGCGCGCTCGTGGGCAGGGCGCCGGCGCTGAGAAGCGCGGCGGCGGGCGCTTGTGCAGCCGCTGCAGGGACGCCCGCGATCGGTCCGGCGGCGCCTGCACCGGCCGGTAGGGCGGCTGTTCCGAGCGTCCCCAGCAGACATGTCGCCACGATGGATCGCACCTTCATGCGGCTACCCCTCCCTTAGTACGGCCATCGGCATCATCGCGATCTTGGGGGAGATGATGTGCGCGAAACTGAGATATCTGCGGTCATGTGTCGCAATAACGAACGATATGGGCGCAATCTGTCCGGATAGAGAACCCCATCGAGATTTGAGCCAAGGTCTCCGGCGCGTTGGCTTGCGATCAAGGGGCCCTCGGCTCTGAGCAGCGAGCCGGTCCGCTACTCGGCCAGCGCCGCCACGTGCTTCTCGATGCGTCGCAGCGAGACCGGCATCGCCGTTCGCATCTGCTGGGCGAACAGGCTGACCCGATACTCGTCGAGCAGTTGTCGGGCATGTGCGGCCTTGGCGTCTGCTCCGGCGGGGTCCGGCACGGGCCATCCTGCGACCGCCGCTGCCAGGAGTGTTTCGGCCTGCCGCACCTGGGCCAGTCGGCGGGAGTCCCCGGGCGGATCGTCGGCGACCCGGGACGCGCGCCACGCCAGAGCCTGCAGGTAGCGCCGCAGGTCGGGCAGGCGCTGCGCGCCCATGCGTGTCACGGGCCTCGGCCCCACCAGGCGCCGCAGCTCCGAGCCTATGTCGGCGACCGACTCCGCGACCAGCGGTGACGTCAGCTCGCCGAGGGCTCGATCGACATCCCACGCCGGTCGCAGGCAGTCCACCAGCGTCGGCAGTGCACCGGCAAACCGTCGCGGCAGTTCGCCGGCGGCCTGCTCCGATATCGCCGCGAACTGGAGGGCCTGGCGGATATCGGTCCCCGCAAGCAGGTCGTCGATGCAAGCGTCGCCACAGTCGGCCAGCAAGGCCTCCGCGCCGCCGTGCGGGAACCGGCCCAGGATGAGGCGCGCCGGTGTATCAAGCCCGGCGAACGCCTTCGGCCCCGGGTCCGCGAGCGCGAGCCGGATCAGTCGGCGGACCCCCCTGACATGGCGTCGCCGCGCCTCGGCGGCGTCGTCCAGCACCACCAGGTCCACCGTGCTGCCGCGATCGACCAGCGCCGGGTACCCGGTGACCGGAACACCGGAGACGCTGCGCCGCACCTCGCCGGGGATGGTGCCGAACGACCAGTCGGTGGCGCCGACCATGGTCAGGTCTCCCGCCGACCGTTGCAGCATCTCGGCCCGCTCGGGCGCGAGTCGCTGCTGCAGGGCGGCGAGGTCGCGGTCCTGCGCCAGCAAATCGCCTGACTCGTCGAGGACGCGGTAGCGGGGCAGCAGGTGCAGCGGGACCCTGCCGAGGTCAAAGTCCGCTGCGGCCACCGGAGCGCCGCGCAACCGGGCCAGTGCCGCCGCAACTCCGTCCAGCAGCGCACGCCCCGTCATCTCGGGCGCGTCCAGGACAGCGGGCACGATGTTGGGCGCGGGGCCGAGTTCGCGGCGCAGCGGCTTGGGCAGGCTGCGCACCAGGGCCGCCACGAGGTCGGCACGTTGCCCCGGCGCTGCGCCGGGGACCTCCGCGGGATCCAGACCGGCCAGCGCCGCCAGCGGTACGTCCACGGTGATCCCGTCCGCCGCCTCGCCCGGAGCGAAGGCGTAGTGGAGGTCGAGGCGCACCTGCGGCCCGGCCGACCACTGGGTCGGGAAGTCGTCATCCTCGGGCATGGCCGCGTCGTGGGGGTGCAGGTCCGCTTCGGTCAGGGTCAGTCGGTCGGGGTCGGTTCGGCCGGCCTTCTTCCACCAAGTGTCGAAGTGCCGGGCGGAGATGACTTCCGCCGGGATCCGGGCGTCGTAGAAGGCGTATTGCCCGTCCTCATCCAGGACCAGGCCACGCCGGCGGCTTCTGTGCTCCACCTGCTCGGCCGCCTCGATCGCGCGTCGGTTGGCATGCCAGAACCGGTGCTGGGTACGCCAGGCACCCTCCACCAGTGCGCTGCGGATGAACAGTTCCCGGGCCACCACCGGGTCGATGCGGCCAAAGGGCACCGTACGGTCGACGACGATCGGCACGCCGTACAGCGTGACCCGCTCGGTGGCCACGGCGGAGCCGCGCTTGGCCGACCACCTCGGCTCGGAGTACTGGCGCGCCACCAGGTCGCCCGCCGCCGACTCGATCCACTCCGGCTTCACCGCCGCACAGCGTCGCGCGAACAGCCGCGAGGTCTCCACGATCTCGCTGGACATCACCCAATCCGGCGACGTCTTCGCCAGCGCCGACCCGGGGAAGATGACGAATCGGGCACCCCTGGCCCCCAAGTAGTCCCGGCGCGCCGCGTCGTACATGCCGATGCCGGACAGCATGCCCGGCAGCAGGGCGCGATGGATCACCTCGGGGTTGTCCCGATCGCTGCTCCAGCCGACACCAATGTCCTTGAGCACCTCTCGCAGCTGGCCGATGAGATCCTGCCACTCCCGGACGCGCAGGTAGTGCAGGAACTGCTCGCGGCAGGCTCTGCGCAGGCCGTTGGCGGACGTGGACTGCCGAACCTCGCGGATGTGGTCGTACAGGTTGAGCAGCGTGATGAAGTCCGAGGTCCGGTCGTGGAAGCGGGCGTGCAGGGCGTCGGCGCGGTTGCGCTCGGCCTCGGGCCGCTCCCGGGGGTCCTGGATCGTGAGCCCCGCCGCGATGATCACGACCTCGCGCACACAGCCGGCGTCCTGGGCGGCCAGCACCATCCGGGCCAGGTGCGGGTCGAGGGGCAGCCGAGCCATCCTGCGGCCGACGTCGGTCAGCTGACGGCGATCATCGAGCGCGCCGAGTTCGCGCAGCACCGCGAGCCCGTCGCGGACCTGGCGCGCGTCGGGCGGATCGAGGAACGGGAAGCGGGCGATGTCCCCAAGGCGCAGGTCGGCCATCTGCAGCAGCACCGAGGCGAGGTTGGTGCGCAGGATCTCGGGATCGGTGAAGGCCGGGCGGCTGGCGAAGTCCTCTTCGCTGTAGAGCCGCACGGCGATGCCGTCCCGCACCCGCCCGCAGCGTCCGGCCCGCTGGTTCGCCGAGGCCTGGGAGACCTTCTCGATGGGCAGTCGCTGCACCTTCAGGCGCTTGCTGTAGCGGGAGATGCGGGCCGTGCCGGGATCCACGACGTAACGGATGCCCGGCACGGTGATCGAGGTCTCGGCGACGTTGGTGGCTAGCACCACCCGTCGGCCGCCACCCGGGGTGAAGACGCGGTGCTGCTCCGCGGCGCTGAGCCGGGCATACAGTGGCAGGACGGTGACGGTGCGGTCCAGCAAGTGCCGCAGGGCCTCGGCGACATCGGCGATCTCGCGCTGGCCGGACAGGAACACCAGCACGTCGCCGTCGCCGGAGGTCAGGCAGTCCAGGACGGCGTCGCAGACGGCATCCACATCGTCGCTGGCGGCGTCCGGCGTGGGCTCGTAGCGGACCTCGACGGGGTAGGTCCGCCCGCTGACCTCGATGATCGGGGCGCCGCCGAAGTGCTCGGAGAACCGCTGTAGGTCGATGGTGGCACTGGTGACGATCGTGCGCAGGTCGGGTCGGCGGGGAAGCAGGCGCTTGAGGTATCCCAACAGGAAGTCGATGTTCAGGCTGCGCTCATGGGCCTCGTCGATGATGAGGGTGTCGTAGCGGCGCAGGTCCCGGTCCCGCCGCAGTTCGGCCAGCAGGATGCCGTCGGTCATCACCTTGACGCGCGTGCCCTTGGCCGTGCGGTCGGTGAACCTGACGGCGAATCCCACCTCGGTACCGAGCTCGACGCCGCACTCCTCGGCGATCCGCGCGGCCAACGTGCGCGCGGCCAGTCGGCGTGGCTGAGTGTGGCCGATCATTGCCCTTGTCGCCGCGGCCGGCGGCCAGGGCGATCTTCGGCAGCTGGGTCGTCTTGCCGGACCCCGTCTCGCCGGCGACCACGATGACCTGATGCTTGCGCAGGGCCGCTGCGATCGCCTCGGCGCGCCCGGCGATGGGCAGATTCGCGGGGATCTGCAGCCGCATCCCCTCGCCTTCACCGCCCACATCGCCAGGGTGGCACAGCAACAGTCACGGTGCGTGATGCCCTGAGCGGTCGGATCCGGAGGTAGGCCGGAGGCAAACGCAAACCGCCGCTCAGCGCCTCCGGTCAGGCCGCGGAACGGAGGTTTGCGTACAAGATCATGACTGTCGCCGTGCGCCGTCACCCTCAGTGAAGCTGGCGCCGGCAGCCGCGACGGGAGCGCCGGGATTCTCCCGCGGTCCACCAGCCCAGCCGGCCCAGCGCCCGCAACCGGCAGGCCCGTCACCATCTCGCTAGGCTGCATCCATTGAAGGAGGCCAGCATGAGCGCTTCTGATCACATCGGATTCGGCTTGGACACCTTCGGCGACATGACCGTCGATGAGACCGGCGCGGGTGAGCCCGCAGGGCAGGTCATCCGTAATGTGGTCAAGCAGGCGATGCTGGCCGATTCCCTCGGGGTGGACCATTTCAGCGTCGGTGAGCACCACCGCGACGACTTCGCCATCTCCTCGCCCGATGTGGTGCTGGCCGCCATCGCCACCCGAACCGAGCGCATCACCCTGGGCTCGGCAGTCACGGTGCTGTCCAGCGACGATCCGGTGCGGGTGTACGAGCGGTTCGCGACCCTGGACGCGGTGTCGGGCGGCCGCGCCGAGATCACGGCGGGGCGCGGCTCGTTCACCGAGTCCTTCCAACTGTTCGGCTACGCGCTGGAGGACTACGACATCCTCTTCGAGGAGAAGCTGCAACTGCTGGCCGAGCTGCTGCACGAGGGGCCGGTGACCTGGTCGGGCAGCACCCGGCCTCCGCTCACCGCCCAGCAGGTCTACCCGAAGACCGAGCGCGGCCGCATCCCGTTGCGCGTCGGGGTCGGGGGCACCCCGGAGTCGGCAGTGCGCGCGGCCCGGCTCCAAGCGCCGATGGCACTGGCCATCATCGGTGGTGGACCTTCCCGCTTCGGCCCGATCACCGAGCTCTACCGGCAGGCGCTGCGCGAATTTCGGCCACGAGCCGCTGCCGGTGTCGATTCATTCCCCGGGCCACGTCGCCGACACCGATGAGCAGGCCATCGATGAGCTGTGGCCGCCCTATGCGGCGATGGTCGGGCGGATCGGCCGGGAACGCGGTTGGGCGCCGCCGACCTACGAAGGCTTCCTGGCCGAAGTGGAGCACGGCTCGGTCTATGCCGGCTCGCCGGAGCGGGTCGCCCGCAAGATCGCCGCCACGCTCAGTCGGCTGGGGGCGCAGCGCTTTGACTTGAAGTATTCCAACGGCACGCTTCCGCACCATACGCTCATGCACTCGATCGAGTTGTACGCCACCGAGGTCGTACCACGAGTGCGGCAGTTGATCGGCGACGAGGGGTAGCGAAGACGTCGAGGTCGAGGCGTCGAGCGGGCACCAGCGGCCTTCCCAGCGCCGAGCTCGATCGGCCAGGAGTGCAGAGTGCGCGGCCGACACCCTGGCGGCCCGGTGCTGGAGGCGCAAAGGATGCGTGCATGACGACAGGAATGCCCCCAGCCCTGCCGGAGCATCCGCTGCCGGAAGCGCTCATCCTGCAAGACCTTGGCTGGATTGCGCGAGCACGATGTACCGACGAAGGGCGGACGGACGACGTCATACGTCTACGACTCCGGACGTGATGACCTCGACGAGTTCGGACGGCGGGCCTTCGCGCTGTCCGAGCACGTCAACGGATTGGATCCGACCGCGTTCCCGAGCTTCGCGGCGGTGGAGAACGATCTGGTGGCCGCGGCGCTGCAACTGCTGGGCAGCGGGAGCGGCGCCGGCCGTCGCGGCCGCCACGCCGAGCACGTCGGTCAGGTAGAACAGCAGGATCAGACCGGGCACGGTCGTGAAGATCCCGGTGCCGGCGGATCCGATGGCGTAGCCCGCCATGCGGGGTCGGCTGACGACTGCTCCAGGTGCCCATGAGCCCTCCGGTGACGCCATCGACCCTCCAGGTGGATGTTGGGCGCTGACGGCCCGCGAGACCGTGTGCTGCATCGGAGGCTGGGCGGGTTGGCGGGGGGCGGTCAACCAGCCACGCAGGGCCGAGGGCCGACGCGCGGGGAACGCCGGAGCGTCCCGCCGGGGCAATGAGCGCTGCCCCGCCTGCACGTCACCCGGACCTGCATCGCGCCGGGGCCGCCCATCGGCAGATCGGCCCCGCATGGCGGGCCATGCGTGTCGCACCCGTGTTCGATGCTGTCGCCACCGGACCTGCGAGGAGGGCGCGATGGCAGCGAATCGAGAAGCGTACGAGGCAACGTTGGCTGCGATGGGCGCATGCGTCGCCGCGCGGATCCCGTTCCTGCTGTGGGGCGAGCCGGGCGCCGGCAAGACCGCCGTGGTGGAATCCGCAGCGGAATCCGGGTGGCATGTCGAGACGCTGATCTGCTCGCACTACGAGCCGTCGGACTTCGCGGGCCTGCCGATCGTGGCGGGGGAGTCGGTGCGGCTCGCGCCGCCCGGCTGGGCGCAGCGAGTCGCCGCCGAACCGGGCCCATCGATCGTCTTCTTCGACGAGTGGACGACGGCATCGCCGGCGGTGCAGGCCGCTGCGCTGCGCCCTCTGACCCACGCCCAGGTGGGGGCGCTGCAGCTGCCGGACCGCGTCGCCTTCGGGGCGGCGGCCAACCCCGCCGATGTGGCGGCATCCGGATGGGAACTGGCGGCACCGACTGCCAACCGATTCGTCCATCTCGACTGGAGCATGCCGCTGGACGTGTTCACCGAGTCCCTGGTCGGCGGCGACTGGCCGGCGATGCGGGTGCCGGAGCTTCCGGCTGACTACGAACGGCTTGTGGCGCGGCAGCGGGCAGCGGTGGCCGGGTTCCTGAAGGCCAGGGCCGGCCAGTTGTCGGCCATTCCCCGCGATGCCGCCGGCCGCGGGAGGGCGTTCCCGACTCCGCGGACCTGGGACATGGTGGCTCGACTGCTTGCCGTGGCCGATGCCGCTGCGCTGTCCGCGGACGCGCGACGGCTGCTCGTCTACGGCGCAGTGGGACCGCCAGTCGGTCATGAGTTCCTCGCGTGGGCGGCGGCTCTGGACCTGCCAGACCCGGAGGACCTGCTGGCCGACCCCAGCGGTCCACTGCTGAAGGGCCTGCGGCCGGACCGCGTCTATGTCGCGCTGCAGGGAGTGCTGGGGGTCGTCGGTGACGATGACGCGCACCGCTGGAGCGCGGCGATGGCGGTGTGCGTGAACGCGGCCGAGGAGTGCGGCGTGGACAGCGCGGTCCCGGTGGTCCGGGCGCTGCTGCGGCCGGGCCGACGGCCGCCGGGCGCCGCCCTTCCGGACATCGGCGTGTTCGCCCCGGCGCTGCAGTTGGCCGGGCTGGTGCCATGAGTGGGACGCAGTGGACCGCCCACCACGCAGATCGCCTGGCCGCGGCGAAGCTGTGGGCCATCAGCCCCGCGGCGGGTGACTTGCCATACTTGGCGACGGCCCTGTACTCCCTGGTCACCGTGCCCACGAATGCGGTCGCCGCGATGGCGTGCGATCCGAGGTGGCGGCTGTACGTCAACCCGGCATGGCTGCTCACCGCCCCTGTCCCCGAGGTCGCCCGAGCGATCGTGCATCAGACGTGGCATCTGCTGGCCGACCATGCCGGCCGAGCCGCCTCGATGCAGATCCGGCGTGCCACGGCGCCGGCATGGCGCACCGCGGCCGACCTCACCGTGGCGCAAGTCGTGCCCTGGACCGACGAGGCGCTGCCAAGCCCGCACCGCCTGCGGCTGCCCGGGGACCGCTCGGCTGAGGAGTACTTCGCGATGCTCTCCGGGCTGCCCGAGCAGGCGGCGCAGGGTGAGGATGGGGCCGTCGAGGAGGGACCTGGGGGGATCGAGGACTCGTGCGGGTCGGCCTGCGACTCACTGGCGCGGCGGTACGAGGTGCCGAGCGGGTCGGTGGTGCCCGCAGTGGATGAGCAGGTGGCGCGGACGCTGCGGATCCAGACCGCAACTGCCTTCGGCGACTATTGCCGCGCCGTGGGCGTCACGCCTGGCCGATGGGACCGCTGGGTGGCTGCGATCCTCGACCCGGTGGTTCCGTGGCAGCAGGTGCTGAACGCGGCGGTGCGGCGGGGGCTGAGTTGGGCCCATGGCCGCACCGACAGCACCTACTCGCGCATCTCTCGGCGCCAGGCTGCCGTGCCCGGGGTGGTGCTGCCGGCATATCGCCGACCGGTACCCGCGGTGGCCATCATCATCGATACGTCCGCCAGCGTGGACGACCATATGCTCGGACAGGCACTCGGCGAGGTTGACGCCGTCCTGCGCTCCCTTGCAGTGCCCGGCGGTTCGGTGACGACGTTCGCGGTCGATGCCGCAGTGCAGACCAGTGCCCGGATTCGCGATATCCATTCGTTGCCCCTTTCGGGGGGCGGTGGCACTGACCTGCGCCAAGGACTGGCCGCTGCTCGGCGCACGACGCCGCGCCCGCATCTGATCATCGTGTTGACGGACGGCTACACGCCCTGGCCGAGCACGCCGCCGGATGTGCCCGTGATCGTCGGCGTGCTCGGCCGCGACCGCGAGGACCTGCCAGTCACGCCCCGCTGGGCGCAGCGCGTCGAAGTGGTGAACGCGGCGTGACCGGGAGCGGAGCGGTCCACCTGACCGTCACGTGCCGCACTGATCCCGACCCCCGCGCAGCCGGCGCCGAGCACGCGATCGCCCTGCATCCGGACGGCGCGATCGAGACGCCCCACGACCTGCCGGCCGAACGCCTCGCAGTGGCCCTCGGCGGCTACCTCAGTTGTGTGGAGCTGGTCGACCGCGTGGTGCCGGTGCTGCAGGAGTGGCTGCTCCTGCAGCAGCGCGCTGTGCCGCCCCCGATCGTGTCCCGCGATTCGGGCCGCCGCTGGCAGCCCCGGGAGCGGGCCGCGTGCTGTCCGCGAGGAGGCTATGAGACCCCCGTCGCCGGCGCTGACCACGCGCGCTCAGCAGCACACCTGGCGACCGTTCGGGGCGTCGATCAGGAGTTGCTGCGCGCACTGACCCAGGTGCTGCCGACCACCGATCCGCCGCGTCCGCTCGGGGAGGCGTGGGATGCGGCCTGGGCCTGCGGCATCGCGGCCTCGGAGGTCGCACGGATCTCTCGGGTATGCGGGCTCGACGAGCCGCTGGGGCCTGGCTTCTACCTCGCCGTCCTGCAGCACAAGCCATCGTTGCCCTGGCTGCGGGAGATGCTGTCGGCCGGTCCGTGCGCACCGGCCACCGCGGAATGGTTGGCCTGGACCTACACAGCGGCTGACCGCCGCGATCCGAGGGCGCGCAAGGCGTGGCTGTCGCTCGGGCTGCCGGTGCGCGCCATCGAGGGTCTGATCGCGGCGGATCGGCGGCCCGAAGACGTGCAGCACTTGGCCGAGCACTGGGCCATTACGCGCGCGAGCGCGGCGCTGCTGCTGTTGGAGTGGCTGGACCATGGCCTGCCCATCCGGGCGGCGGATCTGACCGGACCGGCGACCACTCGGCTGGCCTATCCGCCGCGGCCCCCGGGGCGCCGCAATGTCGCGCTGCTGCGGCAGCAGTTGTCGGCCGGTCACGCTGCGACCGATGTCGATGCGGCGCTGGCGATCATCGAGCACGGGTCGGTCGGCGCTGCGCTTCGTGCCTTCGCCGGCTGAACCTCGGCGACGGTGTGTGGGCGCGATCACGGAAGCGCCATCGGCGCTGCTCCTAGGTTGGCAGCAGCCCCGATGGCCGGGGCGGACGGGAGGCAGTGATGGCGACGACGGCAACCGCGATGCAGGTGCACAGCGGCGTGAGCGGGAGGGTTCTGGCAGGTGCGGCCGGGGGACTGATCGGCGGCGTCGCCTTCGGCGCGATGATGCAGGGATTCGGCATGCTGCCGATGGTGGCCATGCTCGTCGGTTCGGAATCGGTGGCGATCGGCTGGTTGGTCCACCTGTCCATCTCGCTGGCCCTCGGCGTCGGATTCGGGCTCGTCGCGGTCCGCGGCTTGGACTCCTGGGCGACCGGCATCGCCATCGGGCTCGGCTACGGCGTCCTCTGGTGGGTGCTGGGCGCGCTGCTCATCATGCCCGCGCAACTGGGCATGCCGGTGCTGGAGCTGTCGAGCCATGGCGTGGCAGTCCCTGGCCGGGCACCTCGTGTTCGGAGCCGTGCTGGCAGCGGTGAGCGTTGCCGCGCTGCGGGGATCGCGGGAGACGTAGGAATGGCGATGGCCACGATGACCGTGCTGGTGTCGGCGTCCTGCCCCTCCTGCGGGCAGGCGCTGGCCCTGGCCGGGGATTTCGCGGCGGCCAGACCGGACGTCTCGGTCCGCATCGTCGATGTGGACGCACCGGGCTGGACCCCCACCCCCGGATTCGCCGGGACGCCGATGTTCACCAGCGGCGATACGGTGGTGTCCTACGGCAATCCGACCCCGGAGCAGCTGCACCGGGCCTTCCCTTTGGAGACGGCGTGACAGCGGCGGAGCGGGAATGGGTCCTGCGAGAGTTCGACCTGTTCGCCGACCTCTCCGATGAAGAGGTCGGCCGGATCGGCGACGCGGCACCCATGAAGGAACTGCCGGCCGGTCAGGTGCTGTACGCGCCGGATCGCCCGGTGGAGGTGCTGTTCATCCTGAAGCGGGGTCGCATCCGGCTCTACCAGATCGGTGCCGATGGTCGGACCATGACCACGGCCATCATCACGGCCGGGCAGGTGTTCGGGGAGATGGCGGTGCTCGGCCAGAAGCTGGAGCAGACGTTCGCCGAGACGGCCGAACCGTGCGTGGTGTGCCTCATGAGTCGCGCTGACGTGGAGCGGCTGCTGCTGTCGGACCCCCGCATCGCCACGCGGGTCGCGGAGTTCCTCGGCTCGCGGGTCGCCGACCTGGAGCGGCGCCTGGGCGACAGCGTGCTGAAGTCCGTCCCGGAGCGGATCGCCGCCACCCTGGCGCGGATGGCCGCCGGGGGGACCACCATCCGGCTGACCCATGAACAGCTCGCCGACCTCGTGGGCACGAGCCGGGAGACGGCCACGAAGGTGCTCGGCGACCTGGCCGAACGCCGGCTCGTCGCGCTGCGCAGGGGGCGCATCGTCGTGCTCGATCCCTCCCGACTGCAGACGCTGGCGGACAGCGGCCGCCTGTCCGTGCCCACCGGGGGACACCGAACCAGGAGTGACGCATGACCGAAGTGACCCGCATCATCGGGATCTACCACGCCGACGGCGGCCCGATCGGAGAAGCACGGTATGTGCTGGGCAAGCTGCTCGGCCGTGCGCACTGCTCGCTGTGCGACATCACGCACTCGCCGGTGCGCCGCAAGCCCGAATGGGACGCCATGATCGGTCGGCTCGGCATTCACGTGCAACTGCTGCACCGCAACGAGCTGGCCGCGGATGCCGCACGCGTCACCGCGAGCACCGGCACGCCGGTCGTCCTCGGTCAGACGGCGTCCGGCGGCCTTGCGGTGCTCCTCGACGCCGAGGAGTTGGAAGGCATGCACGGGTCGATTGCGGACTTCGAGGCCGCGCTGCGCCGGGCGCTGCGGCAGCAGAGCGAGCCGGCTGACGTGCTGCCCTGATCCCAGTTGCGCGTCGGACCCCCGGCATACGGTGTCGGTGAACGAAAGGGGGAGCGATGGGCAACGTCGCCATCATGTGCCCGACGTGTCGGAGCATGGACGTCGATCGGCGCTGGACCTACGGCAACGCCTACTTGATCTGCAACCAGTGCGGGTATCGCTGGAGCTAGGACACCGGCTTGGCCGCGGTGAACCGCAGCAGGGGCACCGGTAGGTCGCGGTGGCCGATGCGCTGCAGCGCCTGCACCGCCCACCGGCGTTGGCCATCGGTCCGGTGCGGCGTGTAGAGGGATGTCACCGCCAGTTCGGCATCTGCGGGCTCCCTGATCGGGAACGGGAAGCGCACCCGCTGCCTGCTGCCGGGCTGCAGTCCGGCGCCGACGAGGAGCCGGCCCAGTCGGCGCTCGGTCAGCGGCTGGGGCATCGCGCCGGGTCCGAGCAGCGGCAGTGCCAGCGCCAACAGCGCCGGGATGTCGCGGGCCAGCAGCGGCCCGGTGGCGGGAACCGTGCCGACGAGGATGCCCCCGGGCCGCAGCACGCGGACGACCTCCTGCAGCGCTTCTCGCTCCGGCACCAGCATCAGTGCCATGGACATCACGACCACGTCGACGGATGCGTCGGCAGCCGGCAGCGCCGTGGCACTGCCGAGCTGCACCGGGCCGCGACCGGCGGCCCGGGCGACGGCGAGCTCGGACTCGGAGGTATCGATGCCCCGGTAGCTGCGCGCGTGAAGCAGCGGGTGCAGCGGGCACGAACCGCACGCCACATCGAGCACATCCCCGGCAGGCCGCGGAACGCGCTGCGCCAGCCACTCGTAGGCCGAGCCGACCAGCGGGTGGCGGGCATGGTTGAGCGCACGCTCGGTGATGCCGGGGTGGGCCCGGTGGTACGAGGCGATGTAGCGTACCCAGTTGCCGGACAGCATTGCTGCTCCCGCGCCGCTACGCGGCTTCGGTGTCGCAATCCTCCACCTGCACCCCGCGCCAGAAGGCCACGTAGTCCTTGATCTGCGATGCGGCCTCGGACGGGGTCCGGTAGACGAAGGCGGCGTCGCGATTGGCCTGCCCGTCCACCGTGATCGTGTAGTAGGAAGCCGTGCCTTTCCAGTGGCACCTCGTCGTGGTCCGGCTCGGTCCGAAGTACTGCGACCGCAGCGACTCGGGCGGGAAGTAGTGATTGCCCTCCACCATGATCGTGTCGTCGGACTCCGCCAGGACCGCGCCGTTCCATACCGCTCGCATCTGCGACCTCCTCGCATCCAGTAGGCCAACAATCGCCGCCATCCGCATCCGGAGTCCGTGGGGCCGCCCACAGTGGCCTCCTGCGCGAGCCAACGGGCGGCGTCGAACCTGCCCGGCGCGCAACGCACCGGTGCGGGCAGGGACCGTAGAGCCATGGGTGTGGAGATTGAGCGGAAGTTCCTGGTGGCCGATGAGTCCTGGCGCGAGTCGGCGACCTCGGCCACGGCGATCATGCAGGGCTACCTCGCCGCGACGCCGAGCGCCACGGTCCGGGTGCGGGTCCGCGGCGAGGAGGCGTTCCTGACGATCAAGGGCGCCACCTCCGACGTCACGCGCAGCGAGTACGAGTACCCGATTCCGTTGGGCGACGCCGCGGCGATGCTGCGCGAGCTCGCCCAGGGGCCGATCATCGAGAAGGTGCGCCACATCGTCCCCGTCGGCGACCACGAGTGGGAGCTGGACGTCTTCGCCGGGGACAACGAGGGGCTCGTACTGGCCGAGATCGAGCTGGGCGACGCCGATGAAGCGTTCGCCAAGCCCGACTGGGCCGGCAGCGAGGTGTCCGATGACCCCCGCTACTTCAACGTCAACCTCGCGGCCCGGCCGTTTCGGACCTGGGGCGAGGAGCACTGACCACCTCCGGCACCATCGGCGTGCGGATCCCGCCCGCACTGCGCTTCCTGCTGGCGCCCCGGCTCAGGCCCGCGGCGGAGCGGCTCTCGCTGCGCAGCGACGGCACGTCATCGGTGGTGCACGTCCTGGAGTCGATTGGCATCCCGCGCACGGAGGTCGGTGCCGTCACCATCGACGGCCGACCCGCTGGGATGAGCGCGATCCCGAATCCCGGGCAAGTCGTGGCGGTGCAGCCGGTCGCCCGCCCGCAGCCGGGGGCCGAACGGGGATTCCTGCTCGACGTGGGCCTGGGCAGCCTGGCTCGTGCGCTGCGGCTGCTCGGGCTGGACGCCGACTACGCCAACGAAGCCACGGACCCCCAATTGCTGCAACGGGCGCAGGACACCGGTCGCGTCCTGCTGACCCAGGATCGCGGGCTGCTGCGACGCCGGGACCTGCCGCTCGGGGCGCTGGTGCGCGGCAGCGGTACCACCAGTCAACTCGCTGACGTGCTGACCCGGTTCGCCCCGGATCTGCACCCGTGGACCCGGTGCCCGTCGTGCAACGGGCTGCTCGTGGGGGTGCGGAAGTCCTCCATCGCGCAGCGCCTGGAACCGGGCACCCGGCGCTCCTACCGGGACTTCGCCGAGTGCCCGGCATGCGGTCGGCTCTACTGGCGCGGGGCGCACGAGCGCGCCCTGTCGGCCCGCATCGCCTGGGCGCGCGACGTCGTCGCCGAGGCGCGGGCGCTGCCGGACGCGGAGCTACTCCAGGACGAGGATGGCAGCGCACACGGCCAGGAACAGGACCGAACCTCCAGTCAGCAGGATCAGGTGGGTCGCCGGCCGGACGACGCCTGACGGGATGACGCCGGGCACGACGCGCTGCTGCCGCAACGATCCGACGAGCACCGCCAAGCCCAACGCCGCGGCGAGGATCGCCGCTACCAGGGCCAGCAGATTGCCACCGCCGCCGTAGGCCATGATCGCGGCAGGGATGCCGAGCAGCGCCAGGCCCAAGCGGGTCCAGGCCAGCGTGGTGCGCTCCCCGGCGAGCCCCACGTCGGAAGGGCCCTCGCTCGGCGGGCTCACGACGCCGCGATGACGGCGATGCCCGAGAGCAGGCCGAGGACGGCGATCGTGATCGCCACGATCGGTATCGATGTCGAAAGCGGCAGGCCTTCGCCCATGCGCATCGCTCGCTCCAGCCGGAGCCACCGCAGCATCGCACGGACCGCCAGCACGGCCGACACGACCACCCAGGCCAGCGCCAGCGCATCGATGGGCCAGGAATCCTGCGGCAGGATCGTGTCCACCGCCAGGCCGATGCCCAGCATGCCCAGCGACGCGGTGATCCAGGTCAGGAAGGTCCGCTCGTTGGCCAGGGTGAAGCGGGGGTCCGGGTCGGTGCCCTGCGACCGGACCCATGCGTCGAAGCGGCCCATCCCCGCCCTCCCGTTCGCCGGCGCCCACCCTAGCGCCGAACCCGCAGCGGCCGCACGATACTGCAGACATGGTCGCCACCCCCGGTCCCGCCGCGCCCGTTGTGCGGACGCTGCGACTGCCGGACCTTGACGAGGCGGTGCCCGAGGATGTGGGCCCCTCGCGCAGCATCTCGGCGCTGCTGGTGGATCTGGCGGCGGCGCTGGGCCGATCGTTGACCGACGTGCGCTGCAGCGAGGTGCGCTTCGAAGGCCGAGGGTTGGGCGATATCGATGGCCGGGGCGGGCGTTTCCTGGAGACCTGCTTCGACGGTGTGAGCGCCGAGCGGCTGCTGGCGGGCGGATCCACCTGGCGGGCGAGCCGGTTGCAGGGATGCCGATTCGGCGCGCTCGAACTGGACCGGGCGATTCTGGCATCCGTGGGCATCGCCGACAGCAAGGTGGACCGGCTGAACCTGGCGGGGGCCCGGGCGACCGACCTGCTGGTGCAGCGGTGCGAGATCCGCGAGTGCGACCTCAGCGGCATCGGCGCCGAGCGGGTCGCGTTCCGCGACGCGGACATCGGCACGCTCACCGTCACCGGGGCGCGCCTGCGCGATGTGGATCTGCGGTCGGCGCGGATCAAACGCATCGTGGGCGTCGCCGGCCTGACGGGCGCGACGATCACCGCCGAGCAGTTACGTGACCTGGCACCCGCCCTGGCCGAGCTGTTGGGGATCGGCGTGGCCGACCCCGGGTAGCGGTCAGATCGTGGCGGTGCGTTCCCCTGCCAGGTCCAGCACCTCGGCGTCGGCGAGCTCGGCGGTGCGGCCGACGTACAGCCCGCGTCCCAAGGGGCTCAGCAGGGCGTCGTGGATCGGGATCCACCGAGCCGGCGCCGTGGCGCGCAGGAAGTCTACGGTCTGGTGCAGGGCCGACCACGGGGCGTTGACGGGCACGGCCAGCACATCGACCTCCGGTGGGCGGACCTGGTAGCTGTCGCCGGGGTGGAACAGGGTCGGTTCGCCCTCGCTGCGCAGCACGAACCCGACATTGCCGATCTGGGGGATGTCCGGGTGGATGACGGCATGGGACCCGCCGACGGCCGCCACGGTCACATCCGAGATGTCGATGCTGCTGTCTGGCGGGAACGGGGTCGCGGCGAGGTCACCGGGCAGTGCGGTCCGCGTGCTCGGCTCCACCAGCAGTCTGGCCGAGCGGTTGCCCAGCAGCAGCGGCACCAGGTGCGCCGGGTCGAGGTGATCGGGGTGCTGGTGCGTGACCAGGATGGCGTTCAGATCGGACAGGCCGTGCCAGGCGGTACTGAAGCCACCCGGGTCGATCAGGATGCGGGTCCGGTCGGTCTCGACGAGCAGGCAGGCGTGGCCGAGGTGGGTGATCTGCACAGCCCCACTCTGCCAGGCGACTCGCGAGAGATCCCGACGGGGACCGGCGGCCGAGCGCGGAGCGGCTGGTCGAGTGCGTCACCGGGGTGGGTCAGATCGCCGGGTCGTCAGCCTCCGGCGCGAGCGTCGAGGCAGAGATGCGGCCCGAGTCGACTGGGTGCCCACCGGCCCGAGCAGCTGCGGCGATGAATCCCGACGCCCAGGTGTTCTCCCAGATGACAACACCGATGACCGTGCCCGCGGCCATGTCCCGGGTGATGGAGGCCAGCGCGTCGTCGGCCATCAAACCGGCCACATCGGCGGCCATGTCCAGCAAGGGACCCGCTTCGTGCTGGCTGCCGTACTCCTGCAGCACCACGCTCTCGTCGGCGTCCTTGATCGCGATCAGTACGCGCAGCAACCGGATCGTGCCGGACTGAGCGAGCAGCTGCAGTTGCTCGCTCATCTCCCCGGTGAACTCCTGCCGATCCGGGGGGAACTCGATGACCACGTAGTCCACGGGGCCCGGCTGGGCGTGGGTGTTCGTCGCGGTCATGGGCACTCCTCATCCTTCGTCGCCGGGCACGCTATCGCTCGCGACCGGGTCGGACAACCGGAGCGAGTCGGACAGCGTCAGTCGGTGCTGAGGACGTGGAAGGCGGCGCCGGTGTTGCTCCAGCCGTCGGCTTCCAGGGCGGTCTGATCGGGGCCGGGGGTGACGAACTGGTGCTTGTTGCCGCGGGCCATGCGGTAGACGGGCGTGGAGCAGCCGTCGGCGGCCGGGGCGGCCAGGGCGTAGAACTCGACCTTGCGCAGCTGGTAGCCCTGGGCGAGGGCGGTGTCGATGTCGCCGGGGTCGGCGAGCCATTGGAAGTCGCCGCGGGCGCCGCTGTAGAGGCGGCGGACCTCGGTGAGGCCGGCCTGGTCGGTGGCGGCGGCCTGGAAGGGGATGCCGCGGTCGCCGGTGAAGCCGTACCGGCTGGCGGCGTTGGCTGCCTCGTTGTCGGAGAGGGTCAGCAGGCCGGTGCTCAGCGACGGCGAGTACCGGGAGTACACGCCCGCCGACAGCGCGGCGCACTTGCTCGCGCCGGGCGATGTGCTGGTCGGCGTTGGCGTCGCAGTCGCTGTGGCGGTGGGAGTTGCCGTCGCCGTGGCCGTCGCCGTCGGCGTCGGGGTGGGCGTCGGCGACGGGGTGGCGGTAGCCGTGGGAGTCGGAGTCGGGGCGTCGGGGGAGCCAACCCACTGCATGCTCGGGTAGGACGCCACGGCCTCGTGGGAACCACTCGTCGGTGTCGGGTGCGTAGGTCGCGCTGTCGACCGAACCCGCTGCGGTGTCGATCGTCAGGAGCATGACCGGATTGGTGCTGTCGGAATGCCAGGCGTTGTTCCACGAAGCCACGGGGTTGCCGTTGGGGGAGTCCAGGCGATTGGTGGTGGTGTAGCCGCGGTGTCCACCGACCACGATCTTGATGTTGGGGTGTTGCGAGATGAAGGTGTCGTACAAGAACCGCGGGGTCGTGGCACCGTAGCCACCGTCATCCGTGGCGATCTCGCCGAGGTCGTCGACATACATATGCGTCTGCACGATCACGTTGAAGTCGGGGTTGGCGGCCACCACGGCATTGGCCCAATCGATCATCTCCTGCCGGGGCCACATCTCCAGCGAGACCACCAGCCAGTCGACTCCGCCTGCCCGGAACGCCGAGTAGGTGTTGTCGACCTTGCCGGCCGTCTGCGCGCCCTGCAGCCACGGGAATCGGGTGGTCGGGAAGTAGTCGTTGTAGGTCTGCGTCTGGCGCAGCGCCGCCCGGGTGTCGCCGCCCGGGCACGCTGCGCCGCCCGGGCACACCGCAGCCGTGTCGTGGTTGCCGATGGTGGGCAGCCACGACAGCGCGGCGCCCTCGAGCATGCGGACCGTCGCGCTTGCCTTCTCGTACTGCTCGTGATCGGCGGTATCCCAGTTCACGCTGTCGCCGACCGACAGCACGACGCGGATGTCGCGGCTATCGCGATTGGCGATGAGCCATTCCGCCCGCCGCTCCCCGCGCAGATCGGAGCTGACCGTGACTTCCCGCTGGGTGTCGGGCATGACAGCGATCGTGAAGGTGGTGTCGCTGTCCGGCCCGGTCGAGGCGACATCGGTCACCCGCAAGTCGCCGGACGGTGGATTCGTCGGTGTCGCCGTCGGTGTCGAACTGGTCGTCGCGGTGGGACTCGCGGACGCCGTCGGCGTCGGCTCTGGCGAGTCGGTGCTGAGGACGTGGAAGGCGGCGCCGGTGTTGCTCCAGCCGTCGGCTTCCAGGGCGGTCTGATCGGGGCCGGGGGTGACGAACTGGTGCTTGTTGCCGCGGGCCATGCGGTAGACGGGCGTGGAGCAGCCGTCGGCGGCCGGGGCGGCCAGGGCGTAGAACTCGACCTTGCGCAGCTGGTAGCCCTGGGCGAGGGCGGTGTCGATGTCGCCGGGGTCGGCGAGCCATTGGAAGTCGCCGCGGGCGCCGCTGTAGAGGCGGCGGACCTCGGTGAGGCCGGCCTGGTCGGTGGCGGCGGCCTGGAAGGGGATGCCGCGGTCGCCGGTGAAGCCGTACCGGCTGGCGGCGTTGGCGGCCTCGCTGTAGGAGAGGGTCAGCAGGCCGGTGCTCAGCGACGGCGAGTACCGGGAGTACACGCCCGCCGACAGCGCGGCGCACTCGCTCGGGGCGGCCGACATCGCGGTGATCGGGATCACGACCACCCCGGCAGCAAGTAGCAGCGCGAGCACGATGCCCACAGCAGTGGAATGCCCGTTTCGCCTGGTGATTGTCTGCGTCACGCTGCATCGCTCCCCAGACCCCCGCCGCTGATGACACGCTACCGATGGCGGGCCGCCGAGCCCGGCGAACGATCCGAATCACCCGTTCGGGCGAACCCGCGGGGCCGCAGATCTGCATCGGAGACCGGTGCCGGGGTCGGGCTGCGACGGGGTTACTCTGGAGTAACAAGGCGAATGGACGGCGCGGCAGGAGCGCCGGTCATCACATGCAGGGCGGTCCGTGGCGCGGGCCAGATCAGGTCCTGATGCGAGATGGAGGCGGGGACACCGACATGGCAGATCTGACGCAGGTGCTGGATGAGGCAGGGCTGACCAATCCCTACGCGCGCGAGTACGTCACCTACTGGGCGGGCGTCACCGGCGCCGACCGGGTCGAGGTGGTGTCCGCCGCCGACGACAAGCGCCTGATCGACGAGGCGCTCGAGGCCGGCGAACTGTTCCCGGTGGGCGATGACTGCTACTACTCGCGCAGCTACTCCAAGGACACCGCCCGCTCCGAGGAGCGCACCATCGTCGCCACGAGCAACGAGCGCGACAAGGGCGTCTACAACAACTGGCGGCCCTCCTCGGAGATGAAGCCGCTCCTGACCGGCCTGATGACCGGCGCATCGGCGGGCAAGACCATGTACGTGGTGCCCTACCTGATGGCGCCGAAGGGGTCGCCGCTGGAGGAGTTCGCCGGCGGCATCGAGCTGACCGACTCCCGCACCGTCGTGCTGCACATGATCCGCATGGCCCGCGTCGGCGCGGAGTACGTCAACGACCTCGGCAACAGCTTCGTGCGCGCCGTCCACGTGACCGGCGACCTGGAGAACCTCGGCCAGGGCACTCCCGACGACAAGCGGTACTTCGTCACCGTGGCCGACGAGCGCACCATCCTGCACTTCGGCTCCTCCTACGGCGGCAACGCGCTGCTCGGCAAGATCGCGCACGGTCTGCGCCAGGCGGCCTACGACGGCTGGGCCAGCGGGAAGTTCCTGTCCGAGCAGTTCATGCTGCTCGGCATCACCGACAAGGAGACCGGGCGCCGCTACCACATCTGCGGCGGCTTCCCCAGCGCCTCCGGCAAGACCAACCTCGCCATGACGCTGGCCCCGGACGCGCTCGGCGACCGCTACCACGTGGAGTTCTACGGCGACGACATCGCGTGGCTGTGGGTGGGCGAGGACGGCCGGCTGTACGGGATGAACCCGGAGTTCGGCGTGTTCGGCGTCGCCCGCGACACCAACGAGAAGACCAACCCGACCGCCGTGGCAGCGGTGGGCCCGGCACCGGCACGCTGTTCACCAACGTCGCCTACAACGAGAAGACCCACGAGGTCTGGTGGGAGGGTCGCACCAAGGAGCCGCCGGCCGACCTCGACGGCTGGCTGGACTGGAAGGGCGAGCGGATCGCCGACCGGGCCCCGGAGTGCGCCGACGACCCGTGGGCGCATCCGAACAGCCGGTTCACCACGACGCTGGCGAACGTGCCCAATGTGGCGCCCGACTACGACGATCCGGCCGGGGTGCCGATCGACGGCATCATCTTCGGCGGCCGCACCCGCGACCGCGAGCCGCTGGTGCGCGCCATCACCGACCTCGCCGAGGGCGTGTACGACGGCCTCACCCTGGGCGCGGAGGCGACGTTCGCCGCCGACGGCCTGGATGGGCAGTTGCGCTACGACCCGATGTCGATGCGGCCGTTCATGTCCTACCCGGAGGGCGACTACGCCGCGCACTGGCTCAACATCGTCGGCAAGGCCAGCGAGCAGCCCATCTTCGCCCACGTGAACTGGTTCCAGCGCGATCCCGAGGACGGCCACTTCCTGTGGCCCGGCTTCCGGGAGAACCTGCGGCCCCTGCTGTGGCTGATGCAGTTGAAGAACGGCGAGGTCAAGGGCGTGAGCACCCCGGTGGGTATCGTGCCGGCCGAATCCGAGCTGAGCCTCGAGGACTGCGGCGCAACCTCCGACGACATCGCGACCCTCCTCACGATCGATCTCGATCGGTGGCAGGAGGAGATCGGGTTCCGCGAGGCGCACCTGGCCCAGTTCCACGGCCTGCCCGAGGAGATCTGGCAAGCCCACCGTCGGGTCGCCGAAGCAGTGGCCAAGGCGGCCGGCGAGTAGCAGGATCGGGGCGGAAGGCGGCTGCGGCCACGGGGCTCCGCAGCCGCCGCTTCGTGTCCGCGGTCCTGCCCTTCGGCGGCTACGGGTGTCGCAGACGGGCATGGCGTGACCAGGTGCTGCCTCAGGCCGAATGCGATCGCGCATCCCCGCTGCACACTTCTTGCCGGTGCCGGGACTTGCCTGCGGCTAGGTTCCGTTGTGAACCGTCCGGGACCTCGTGATGCCGCCACGAAACGTAGTGATTCTCGGCAGTGCTCCGAAATCTGAGCGTGGATTCTGCGAGCACTCCCACAGATCTGCACGTTCCCGGCAACATTCGTCGCTCGGCTGGGCGCGATGGAGCGCCGAGTCGTGTTTTTATGGAGGACGCCGGGGCGACGCACCGGTGCGTCCGTGGCAGGCCCGGCCCGTCACCTGGCGGGGGAGTGACGGGCCGGTGCCGGGGCGTCCGGCTTCGCGGCCGATGCGCGCGTCGATCATGTGGTCAGAGTCGCGCCGCTGGCGCCCGGTCGGTGCGTGATGCCACGCTTGAGCGTGCTCGCCGGTGACCACCGATTGGTGGATGTCTCCTGCTGGATGGACGACTTCCAGTTCCCGGGTGACCAACCGGTGGTGGTGACTGGTCCCTTCAACTTCCTCGCCGGGGACAACCCGGAGTACGTCTACCACCTGTCGACGCCGACCCAGGCGGGCACGCACGTGCAGGGCCCGCGCTACTTCCTCGCCGAGGGTGCCACGATCGATGCGTTCGCCCTGGCCGACTTCGAGGGTGAGGCGGTCCTCGTCGACATGGGCAAGCGCGGCGAAGACACCACACTGGAGGACTTGCAGGCGGGGCTGGCGGGCCGCAGCCTCGCCGATCGGATCCTCCTGCTGCGAACCGGGCACATGTCCGAGGTCATCCGGGATGGAGTGCTCGACGCCGCGACCCGGCCCGGCCTGTCGATGGCGGCCGCCCAATGGCTGGCGCATGAGTCGGGCGTGCGGATGGTCGCGATCGACTCGGTCGGCGTCGAGTCGCGCCGGACCCGACACTACGAGGTGAACGTGACGCTGTGCCGGGCGGGCGTGCTGATCCTGGAGGGGCTGGTGAACCTGGAGTCGCTGGGCGCATGGCCGGCTGTGGCTGGAGGCCTTCCCGCTGAAGGTGCGCGGCGTCGAGGGAACGCCTTGCCGCGCGGTCGTGCGGGAGTTCCCGGCGCAGTCCTAGCGGGGGGCGAACCGTCGGTCCACCGCGTCACACGGCGGTCCGGGCGTACCTCCGCCAGGACGGTGTTCGCGATCCGGAGGTGGTGGCGCGTCCAGCCGTCCAGCGCCAGCGCCTGCGTCGCCGTGATGCCCTGGCAGATCCAGTCCCAATGCAGCGCCACGCGATCACCGACGCGCGGCCGGACATCGCCGTCCTGCCACCGCAGTTCCAGCTCGGTGGCCGCCTCGGCCGATCCGGGCCCCATCCCACGTCAGCGCTGATGTGGCGACGCGTGCCCGGTCGGCCGACACCGATGCGCACCGTCCCGCTGCGCACCCGGCACTGGTCGAGCACCCGCAGCGGTGCGCCGGTCGTGTCGCCGCGCAGCAGCCCGACCCACGGCGAGACCGCGAAGACGTGGAAGTTGTGGTGGGGCCGGCCGCCGGCCAGGACCGCAGCGATGACGTGGTCGAACATGCGCCCGGCCGTGCGCCGGAACCGCTCCTCGGTGTGATCGGCCAGCCACGTCGGGCGGCACGGCCTGCAGCAGGTCGCTGCCGAGCCAGTACGCGCCGACGACCCGGGCATCGAGGGGGTCGTCGACACCGTTGGCCGCGGCGATCAGCTGCAGGTAGGGCCAGGCGCCCGCGAAGCCGGTCGCGAGGTGTCGGATCTCCGCAGCGCCCGCTGTGCCCGACTCCGCCGCCGCCTGCAGCAGGGCGGCGTGATCGTCCGGTCCGCACAGGCCCAGCGCGTTGGGCGGATAGGCGAACCGGGCGAACAGGGCCGGCCCGTTGCTGGTCATGCCAGCGCCTCGGGTCGGCGCAACCCGCGCCACAGCAGTGCCGCGACCCCGGCTGCGATGAGGATCAGCCCGGCGACCTGCGCCCCACTGACCACCGCGGCGCCGGCATTGCCAGCAGGCCGGTCACGAACGCGCCCCAGACGAGCACGGCGGTCACCTCGACTGCCGGGGCGCGGCGCAGCGCCCCGAACCAGGTCAGTACGTAGCCGGCGAGGATCGGACCGGTGAGCAGGATCCACGCCCACGGCAGGGCGGCCAACTGACCTGCGCCACCGGTGGCGACGAGCCAGGACAGCAGGACGACCGTCCCGACGCCGAGCCGCACCACGCCCAGCACCGGTGCCGGGACCGTGCGCAGCCAGCCGCGCACCAGGACGATCTCCACCGACCAGAGCACCGTGGCGACCAGCACCATGCCGAGCCCGGCCACCACGCCCTCACGCCCCGGCCCGCGCGCGGCCAGCAGCAGCACCTGACCGGCCACCAGCGCGGCCACGGCCAGCAGCACGGGATGCCCCGAGCCGCTCGTGCAGCAGCGGGACGGCCAGCAGCATGACCCAGATGATGAGGCTCTTCTGCGCGAAGGCCGCCTCGGTGCTGCTCGCCAGGGACAGCCCGGTGAAGAACAGCCCGAAGGCAAGGCCGCCGCTGATGACGCCGACGTAGCCGAGCGCGAGGCGCTGGCGCCGGGACAACGCCCGCAGCGTCGGCAGAGCGGTCGTCCGAGCCGAGGACAGCAGCAGGACGGCCAGCAGCACGACTGCCGCCAGCGCGTTCTTCCCGGTGGTGAACGCCAGGGGACCGGGAGCGGCGCGGACCGCGAATCCGTTGAGGAAGACGGCGAATCCGCTGATCGTGGCGGCCGAGAGGGCCAGGCCGAGCCCGGCGCGCTGCGTCATCGGCAGGTTCATGATGCATCCTCGCTCTCGCGCGGGTCATGGTCGTGTCGGCGCCGCCGCTCCCGCGCACCCCCTGGGCTTCGGCGATCTCGGCGGCCGCAGCGGCGGGGTCGAGGCGCTCCACGGCCAGGCCGGTGTGGCTGCGCACCCAGTCGCCGGGTCGCACCGCAACATCATCGGCCTGCAGCAGCACCAGCGAGACGGTGCGCGCGGTGCCGTCGAAGGCGACCCTGGCCTGGGCATCGGCGACCGTCAGGACGCGGCCCACGGTGTCGAAGCACATCAGCGCACCTCCCCGGCAACCGTCGCGACTGCGGCCAGGGCACTCGGCACCGCGGCGGCGACCGGATCCGACAGCCCGACCCCGTTTGCGGTGTCGGCGACCTCCACCCCGATGACCACGACCTGTGCCGGCACCGTCCCCAGCGCCGCGCCCAGGCCGATCGCCTCCGCGACGCCCAGGCCGTGCGTGCTCGCTGTCGCGGCCGGCGGTGTGTCGTCCCAGCGGCCGTCGCGGCACGTCAGCGTGTGGACGGTGCCCGGCGCGGCGCCGGTGGACATCGCGTCGACCAGTACGACGCGATCCTCGCCCTGCCACAGGTTCAGCAGTTCGGTGGGCTCACCGGTGGCCTCGACCGCACCGGGCGTCGGCGGGCATCGCCGCCAGGACGGCCAGGCCGACACCGTCGTCGCGGCGGTACGGGTTGCCGACGCAGATCACCAGCGGCGTCATGTCCGATGCACCTCCACCGACAGGAAGTGGGTGGCGCAGGAGATGCAGGGGTCGTAGTTGCGGATCGCCTGCTCGCAGCGGTGCGTCAGCGCATGGTCGTCGAGTGCCAGGTTGTCCTGGACGACGTGCACCAAGTCGTGCTCGATCGCGGGTTGGTTCTGCGCGGTCGGGGGCACGATGGTCGCCGACACGATCAGCCCGTCGTCGTCGATCTCGTAGCGGTGGTAGAGCAGGCCGCGCGGCGCCTCGGTGATGCCGTGGCCGACCCCGGCCCGCGCCGGCACGTCCACCGACGCCGCAGCCGGGGGCCGATACCCGCGCACCAGTTCCAGCGCGATCTCGCAGGCGGCGACCAGTTCCACGGCGCGCACGATGATGCTGCGGAACGGGTTGCGGCAGACGGCTCCCAGTCCCGCGGCCCGCGCTGCTGCGTCGGCCGCCGGCGGCAGCAGGTGCCGGTTCACCGCGTACCGCGCCAGCGGGCCGACCAGGTACGTGCCGCCGTCCCAACGGCCGTGCAGTGCGGTGCTGTGGCGGACATGCTCCTCGCTGAAGTGGTCCGGGAACTGCGCGACGTCGATGTCCAGTCGGCCGGATGCCGCCGCGATGCGCCGACCCATGAACGGATAGCCGTCCGATCCGGCCAGCGCCACCAGATCCCAGTCGCCGTCGTAGTCGGGGAAGTCGAAGCCGGCGACCCGGTCCACGGTGTCCAGCGATGCCTGCAGCGCCCACTGCAGGTCGGGTTCCAGCGCGGCAATCGCATCGGTGCCCGGCGCTCGGTAGAAGCCGCCGAGCCGCACGTTGACCGGATGGACGGCCCGGCCGCCGATGAGTTCGACCACCGCGTTGCCGATCTTCTTCAGCCGCAGCGCCTCCTGCACCACCTCGCGGTGGTCCCGGGCCATGTCGATCGCGGATTCGTAGCCGAGGAAGTCCGGCGCGTGCAGCAGGTAGATGTGCAGCGCATGGCTCTCGATCCACTCTCCGCAGTACAGCAACTGCCGCAGCGTGTCGATGTCGGCCGGCACCTGCACTCCGCACGCGTCCTCGATCGCCAGGCATGCGCTCATCTGGTAGGCGACCGGGCAGATGCCGCAGATGCGGGCGGTGATGTCCGGCGGCTCGGTGTAGCTGCGGCCCTGCAGGAACGCCTCGAAGAAGCGCGGCGGCTCGTAGATCTGCAACTGCGCCGCGGTGACCTGATCGTCGGTCACCTGCACGTGCAGCGCACCCTCGCCCTCGACCCGAGCCAGGGCGCCGACCTGCAGCAGCCGGTTGCCAGTGCGATGGGTCATCGTGCCACCTCCCGGAACGCGTGGACCGTGAACGTCGACAGCAGCCGGTCGATTTCGGATTCAGGCGTGCCGTTGGCGGTCAACTGCTCGCGCAGTGCGGCGATGTTGGCGGCATCGACCGGGCCGAAGCAGCCGAAGCAGCCGCGGTCGTAGGCCGGGCAGAGCGCGCCGCAGCCGGCGCGGGTGACGGGCCCGAGGCAGGGCACGCCGCGCCCGACGAGCAGGCAGACGGTGCCACGCCGCTTGCACTCCGTGCACACGCTGCCGTCCGCGAGTCGGGGCAGGCCGCCGCGCAGCAGCGCAGCCAGGGTTTGCAGCAGCTGCCCTTGTCGATCGGGCATCCGTGCAGCGCGAAGTCGACCTGCACATGCTCGGCGATCGGGGTCGAGGTGGCCAGGGTGGCGATGTACTCGGGGTGCGCGTACACGGCCGCGGTGTAGTCGGCGATATCGGCGGCGTTGCGCAGCGCCTGGATGCCGCCCGCGGTCGCGCAGGCGCCGATCGTGACCAGCAGTCCGGACTGCTCCCGGATCCGTTCGATCCGTTCGATGTCGTGCTCGGTGGTGATCGACCCCTCAACCAGCGACACGTCGTAGGGACCCTCCGCCACGGCGCTGCTGGCCTCCAGGAAGTGCCGGATCTCGACCTGCTCGGCCAGGGCCAGCAACTCGTCCTCGCAGTCCAGCAGCGTCAACTGGCACCCGTCGCAGGAGGCGAACTTCCACACGGCCAAGGTGGGGCGCTTCATAGTTCCGGCACCCCCAACAGGTCGTGCACCGACGACCACGGCAGCACCGGGCCGTCCCGGCAGATGAACAGCGCCCCGAGCTGGCAGTGCCCGCACCGACCGATGCCGCACTGCATGTTGCGCTCCATGGACACCGCGACCTGGTCCGCCGGAACGCCCCGGTCCACGAGGGCCGCGCCGACGATCCGCATCATCACCTCGGGACCGCACACCATCGCGATCGTTGCGGCCCCGTCGATCGGGACCCGCCGCAGCTCGGTGGTCACCACGCCCACGCTGCCGGTGGTCCAGTGGGAGCAGGGCGTGTCGACCGTGGTCCGCACGTCGATGATCTCCTCGCGCCACCACGTGTCGAGTGCCTCGCGGTAGAGCAGGTCGTGGGCGGTGCGGGCACCAACGATCAGCGACACCCGCCCGTAGGCGGCCCGGTCGGCGAGGATTGCCTCGACCACCGGCCGGACCGGTGCGAAGCCGATCCCGCCGGCCACGATGACAAGGTCGCGCCCGCGGGCGGTGGCCATCGGCCAGGCCGTCCCGAACGGGCCCCGCACGCCGATGACGGCCCTCGGCTCGGCCGCGCAGAGTGCCGATGTGGTGGCCCCCACCGCGCGCACCGTGTGCGTCACCCGGCCATGGCCGGGCAGTCCTGCGACGGAGATCGGCACCTCGCCCAACCCAGCCGCCCACAGCATCAGGAACTGCCCGGGCTCCGGGCTCGCCACGGCCTCGGCCACGGGCTCCAGCGTGAACGTCACCGTGTCGCGGCACTCGGCGGTGCGGTCGATGACGCGGTAGGGCAGCGGCACCATGTCCCGGGCCGCCGTGCTCGGATGGGTCAGGGCAGTGGTCAATGGCCCTCCCCGAAGAGGTCCACCAGGCGCAACCTGGCCGAGGCCAGGCGTTCGGCCATGAGTGCACCGACGCTGCGGTAGATGACGGCGGCCGCCGCCGGATCAGCGTCCAGCACCGACCGGACGCACGTCGTGCCGACTTCGATCGCCCGGACCGGTTTGACGGCGACCGCGTCGAAGGTCCACACGTACGGCTCGAAGAGCCAGGACCAGCCGAGGATGTCCCCGGCCTGCAGCGTCTCGATGACCTGCAGGCCGCGGCCCGGTACCCGCACGCCGACGGCGACGCGGCCCTTCGTGATGGCGTAGAGGCAGTGCGCGGGGGCGCCCGCCTGCAGGATGGTGGCGTCGACGGGGAACTCCACCGGGCGCGAGCAGGAGGCGAATCGCTGCAGCAGGTCCGGGTCCAGGCCGGAGAAGAACGGATGGGCGGTCAGGACGTCGTCGATCGCGGTCATGGTGCCCTCCTCAACGCCGCGGCCTCCTCGGTGATGTCGATGCCGACCGGGCACCAAGCGATGCACCGGCCGCAGCCGACACAGCCGGCCGTCCCGAACTGCTCGGGCCAGGTGATGAGCTTGTGGGTCAGCCACTGGCGGTAGCGGGACGATCGGGAGTCGTGCACCGCGCCGCCGTGCAGGTAGGAGTGGCTCTGCTCGAAGCAGGAGCCCCAGCGCCGGGTGCGACTGGTCGTCCCGCTCACCGGATCGGTGTCGTCGCCGACGTCGAAGCAGAAGCACGTCGGGCAGGCCATCGTGCAGTTCGCGCACGACAGGCACCGCTGCGCCACCTCGCTCCACCGCGGGTCCCGCGGATCCGGCTGCCACGACCCGGGCTCGAGGTGCCGGGTCATCGCCTCGGTCGCCCCGGCGGTGAGGGCCGCTGCTGCGGCGAGATCCTCCGGCGCGGCCGGGCTGGACTCGATGCCGTCCAGCAGTGCGCCGCCCGCCGGTGTGCCGACCGTGACGAGGAACCGGTGCTGGGCCGTGCCGGGGTCGAGTTCGGACAGCGCCAGGTCGGCGCCCGGTCCCGCGGCCGGCCCGGTGCCCATGGATGCGCAGAAGCAGGTGGCGGCCGGGTGGGCGCAATCCGCCGCCACCAGGAACAGGCCCGCGCGCCGCGCCGTGTACTGCGGGTCGGGGTGCTCCTGGTGCAGCAGCACCTCATCGAGGATGGCGATCGCGGCCAGATCGCAGCCGCGAACGCCGATGAACGCCTGTTTGCGCACCGGCGGCGCGGCGGGCGTGAAGCGGATGCCCTCCTCGGTGTGCTCGGCCGTGAACAGCACCTGCCTCGGCGGGAACAGGTGGGCCTTCCAAGAGTCGGCCGGCGCGGCGAAACCGAAGCAGGCGCCGTCGTCGCGGTTGGTGAGCCGGTAGTGGCCGGGGGCGGTGTCGTCGCCCACGCCGCGCGGGAGGTCGGCGACACCTTCGATGGGTGACAGTCGCACGGCCCCGTCGCGCACCGTTGGACCGACCGTGGTGTAGCCGGCGGCCCGCAGTGCGCCGATCACATTGTCCAGGCCGTCGCGCGGGATCACGCGGCGCTGCTCGGTCGCGACTGCGGTCACCCTTCGACTGTGGCGGCCCGACGCACCGGGCGGAGGGGGCCAAAGTCCCAACGCCGTGACAACGTGACGGGAATGGCGGGCGGTGAGCCACGGTTGCGACGGGCATGACGGAGTTCACCCGAAGTGTGCGTATCGAGGCCCCGATCGCGGAGGTCTGGGCCGCGCTGGACGATATCGCCACGATCGAGCGCTGGAACCCGGGGGTGCGCGAGTCCCGGCTGATCGGCACCCAGCCGACCGGCGAGGGAGCGGCCCGCTTCTGCGACTTGGGTGGGCGCAACTACCTGCATGAAGAGGTCGTGCTGCACGAGCCGGAGCGGGCCCTCACCATGCGGATCACCGAGACGAATCTGCCGTTCCGGAAGGCCGACATCCGGTTCCGCCTGGAGCCGGATCGTAGCGGCACTCGGGTGACGGTCTCCCCGGTCTACCGGCTGCGTTTCGGGCCGCTCGGAGCCGTGCTGGACGCCTCCTTCGTCCAGCGGACCTACCGGCGCGGCATGGATGCGCTGCTGGCGGGGCTGAAGCGGCACGTGGAGGCTTCCGTGCGGGACAACGGGCAGCCCGCCTGACCCGACGGCCGTACCCGGGAGCCCGCGGAGTCCGACCGCCACGGTCCACCGGCGGCGCCGGCGAGGGGGATACGCTGCCGCACATGCGTGCGATCGCCATCGAGCAGCCCGGTCGGCCCGAGGTGCTGACCGAGACGACCCTCCCGGACCCCGAGCCCGCCCCTGACGAGGTGCTGATCGAGGTCGCTGCCGCCGGGGTGAACCGCGCCGACCTGTTGCAGCGGCAGGGCTTCTATCCGCCGCCGCCAGGCGCATCGGAGATCCCCGGGCTGGAGTGCTCGGGCGTGGTGGCCGCGGTCGGCACCGAGGTGGCCGGCTGGCAGGTGGGCGATCGTGTCGCGGCGCTGCTGGCCGGGGGCGGGTACGCCGATCGGGTCGTCGTCCCCGCCGGGCAAGTGCTCCGCGTCCCCGAGCACATGGATCTGGTCGATGCCGCCGCCCTCCCGGAGGCGGTGTGCACGGCGTGGTCGAACCTCGTCCTCGTCGGGGGGCTGCAGACGGGCGAAATCGTCCTCATCCACGGCGGCAGCGGCGGCGTGGGCTCCGCCGCGATCCAAATCGCCTCGGCGCTGAGAGCCACCGTGGCCACCACGGCCGGGGGTCCGCAGCGGGTGGCCCGGTGCCGAGAGTTGGGCGCGGCCATCGGCATCGACCACCGCAACGAGGATGTGGTCGGTGTGGTGAAGCAGGAGACGGACGGGCACGGCGCCGACCTCATCCTGGACGTGCTGGGAGCGGGTGCGCTGAGCGCCAATCTCAGAATGCTGGCCAGCGGAGGGCGCCTGGTCGTCATCGGGCTGCAGCAAGGAAGGCGCGCCGAGATCGACCTGGGGGTTCTGCTCGCCAAGCGGGCCAGCGTGCACGGCACCACGCTGCGCAGTCGGCCGAAGGCAGAGAAGGCCGGGATTGTGGGCGCCGTCGCCGAGGGCGCCTGGCCGATGCTCGACGACGGCCGGCTGCGACCGATCGTGCACGAACGACTGCCCCTGGCCGAAGCAGGGCGAGCGCACGAGCTGCTCGACAGCGGCGCGGTGTTCGGCAAGGTGCTGCTGGTGCCTTGATGGCGACGGCGCCCAGGTCCGCCCCGCCAGTTCCGTGGGCCGATGAACGGTCCGGGTCGAGCAGGTGTGGGGCCCCCCGACCGACTGGCGAGAGTTGCCGCCAGCCAGCCGGGAGGCCCACACACGTCGGGCGGGCCGGGTCAGCGGCCACCTGCCGTGCGGACTACGAGCCGGTCCGCGCTTCGATGTTCGCCCGCGCGTCCTCCATCGATGTCACCGGATCTGCGCCGTCGAGGATCCGCACCTGCGCCAGGCCGAGCTCCTCGTAGACGATGCCGGAGTTCGGGAACAGGTTGGGGTAGCCGTTCTCGCCGTACGCCAGGATCGCGGCGATGATCGGATCGGAGGAGGCGTCCGACTCCTTCCACGCCGGCGGACGCGGGTCTGCCTCGTAGATCGCGTTCATGAACTCGGTGTTCATGGTCGCGTCGAGGAAGGCCTGTGCGGAGGTCTTGTTGTCGGAAAGCTCGTTGAGGTAGAAGCCCTGGGTGCCCACGATCGGGACGGCCGGGGCGTCCGAACCCTCCCAACCGGGCAGCGGCTCGACCTCGAAGTTCACTCCCGAGTCCTGCACGATCGGGATGTTCCACGGACCGGTGATCCAGTAGGCGAGCTGCCCTGAGGACCAGGCGTTGATCAGGTCGTCGCCGACGAACGTCGACTTGATCGCCCCCTGGGTGCCGAGTTCGCCCCAGCGCCGCGCGAACTCCAGGGAGCCCTCTTCCCCGACCCCGAGATCACTGGTGTCGAAATCGCCGTCGGACAGCGGGTAGAAGTAGCCGCCGGCGCCGGAGTAGAAGGGGTAGGCGTGGTAGGCGTCGCCGTTGGCGCCGACCTGGATGCCGATGGGGAACTGGGTCTTGCCGTCGGCCTGCAGGGCCAGACCGGTCTCGGCCATCGCCTCGATGGTGGCCGGCGCCTCGGGGGCGAGATCGGTGTTGCGGAACAGCACGACGTTCTCCACCGCGATCGGCACCGCGTACGTCCGGCCCTCGACCGTCCAGCCCTCGATCGCCGAGGAGACGAACTTGTCCTCGTTGCCGCCCAGATCCACCGGCGCGATCAGGCCGGAGGCGGAGAACTCCTCGACCCAGTCGTTGCCGCCCAGCAGGACATCGGGCCCCTGCCCGGCGGGGGCCTGCTGCGTGTATTGGCTCTGGATGTCCTCGTAGTTGATCTGGACGACATCGACGGTGACGCCGTTCTCCTCCCCCCACTGCCTGGCGAGATCGCCCACGGGACCGGCGCGCTTCTCGTCGGCCCAGATCAACAGCGAACCGCTCACGTCGCCGCCGGCCTCACCGTCGTCGTCGCTGCCACAAGCGGTCAAGCCCAATGCGAGGGCAGTCGCCAGGACCACCCCTCGCCGTAGTCTTCGCATCTTCTCGTCCCTTCCTCAGCTGCACTGCTCACTGCAGCCAGCGACCCCGGTGGGGGTTCACCTTCACGCTAGTGAGCGGCGGTGTGCGTTGCCCGGTATCGCTGGTGGCAGAGATGGTGCCGGCGACAGCTGCGGGCTACCGCGGGTGCGGCCGCGGTTGACCGGGGCTGCGCGGGGCGCGGTCGCGGTTGTGCACGGCTTCCCGGGCTTGCCCCAAGCGCCCGATGGCGGAGCCGCGTCAGCGGGTCGGCGCACGGCGCAGTTCACCCTTGCGCTGCCGCTCGTCTCCGGCCGTGATGGTCGGCTCAGCTCCGCCCTGCGGCTTCGTGGGCTGCCGGCGACCGCGCAGGACTGCGACGAGACCGTCCTGCGCACCCCAGGTCCGTGAGCGCAACCTCGGAATCGACCGAGGTCAGGGAGAAGCCGTGGCTCATGACAGGCCAAGCTCTGCCAATCGTGTGCGGACCCGTCTCCTCGACAGGGTTCCCTGATAGTGCAGGCCGATCAGCGCGCCGATGTGGACGGCCACAGGAGGGACCGGCACGATCAGGCCCGGCCGGGTCAGTCCGGGCTGGTTCTAGTTGATGTACCGGGGCGCCGCTGCCGGTCGACCACCCAGGTGATCTGCGGATCCAGCGTCGTCGCTCTCGATCGAGGGGCACTGGACGACCCCCGAGACCACGCGGGCGTACCGGTCGATCGTGCGCAGCGCGCGGGTCTTCGCCGACGCCACGAACGGGATGCTGGAGGACTCCGATGGCGGGGCGGACATCTCCGACTTCGACACCGGGTCGGACGCCGGAGGCCCCGACGCCCGGGCGGAGCGCCGCAGGCCCGGCGTCCTCGGAGCCAACACGACCAGGTTCTCCACGATGAGCGCCCGTCAGGCGCGGGAGTATCTGCAGTCGTGGGTGGCCACGACGCCGGCCCGCCGCAGGTGGCTGGAGCATGCGCTTGCCGCCGACGGGCGCCCGCCGTTGCGGGTTGATGCGGCGTCGCTGCTGGAGGTGGCGCAATGGCTCGGTGCGACCGCCCGACTGCGGGCGATCGCCAAGCAAGGTCGGCTTCTTCCGCTGGAGCAGCAGGATTCACAAGCGGATCGACAAGGACTGCGTGCTTGCGACCGCCAGCACCGACCGCAGGCGCCGGTACTGCCCCTGGTATTGGCAGGCACCGGATCCGCCACAGGCACATGCTCGGCGAACCTGCATCGCCGCGGAGGAGCCCCACTCACACTGGTGTGCGATGCCCTTCGACAACCAGAATCGCGATGGGCCCTATTCCGGCGATGCCGGCAGCCTGCCGTCACGCTGCGCCGAGTTCCACGTCGCTGACCTCGCCGTCGTCGCAGGGCTGGATGGCGATCCGCAGCCCACCGGTCACGATCCAGTAGCGGCCGCTGGACAGGTCGTGGAGCGTGGGGTGGCCCTCGACTGCCGTGAAGCTCTTCGTCGCACGGGAGATCGTGTTTCGGGCCGCGTCGTACTCGGGCAGCGACTCAGCTGGGCCGAGGTGCACCGTGGTCACACCGACGTCCGCGTCCAGGGGCGCGTCATGGAGGAATCCGGTAGCCGTGAACAGCGCCCGCCGACCCTCGAACTGGAAGACCGTCACAGGCTGGTCGGGGTAGGCCGCGCCACCCGATAGCGGGAACTCCCGCCACGGGTAGACAACGGAGCGCGCCGACGCCGCCGGGCCGGCGCCCAGCGCGAGCGAGCCTTTGCCGTTCGGCCTCGCGGAGGGGGTGAGCGTGACCGGCGAGACAACCGGCCGGTTGCGGATGGTGTCGGCTGCGGCAGTGGCGAGGCTCAGTGCTCAGCCCCTGCTGTCGTGCTGCCCAGTCAACGGTCAACGGTGCTCCTCCGACGGGAGCGCACCAGCGCCGGGGCCATCGCCGCACCGCCGGCCTTCCAGTGACGCTGCGGCAGCCTTACCGCAGCAGACGGGCGCGGGCCCCCCGGGTGGCCCGAAGGTCCCTGTACTTGATCGGCGCTGCGCGGGACCGTGGGGGTATCGGGGAGCGGGGCGCATTCCTCGCTCGGGGGAGAGGGGTACAGCCATGGCTGGCAGGCGGAACGTGTTCATCATGGCGGCGGTCCTGGCTCTGATGGCCGCCCTGCTGTCGGGGGCGCCGGCGGCGCTGGCGGCAGCATCGAGTCCGGAGTTCGTGGGGATGGAGCCGGTGCGGGTGGCGGACACCAGGTACGGGACGGGCGTGCCGGTCGGCAAGCTCGCTCCCGGGCAGACGCTGGCGGTGCCGGTCGCCGGGAAGTACGGGGTGCCGCCCGACGCCAGGGCGGTGTCGCTGAACGCGACCGTCACCCAGCCCGGCGGCAATGGCTACGTGACGGTGTACCCGTGCGGCACGACCCGCCCGCTGGCGTCAAACCTGAACTTCACCGCGGGTCAGACGGTCCCGAACGCGGTGGTGGTCAAGCCCGGCAGCGCCGGGGCGGTGTGCCTGTACGCCTCGACCACGACCCACCTGGTGGTGGACCTCAACGGGTACTTCCCGACCACGGCCGACTACAGCGGGATCGTCCCGGCGCGCGCCGCGGACACCCGCTACGGCACCGGCGTGCCGCAGGGCAGGGTGCCCGCGGGGCAGACGCTGGCGGTGCCGGTGGCCGGGCTGTACGGCATCGCCGCGGACGCCACGACCGTGGCCGCGAACGTCACCGTGACGCAGCCCACTTGGAACGGGTACGTGACGGTGTGGCCGTGCGGCGAGCCGCGGCCGTTCGCCTCGAACCTGAACTTCGTGGCCGGCCAGACCGTGCCCAACGCGGTCATCGCGGGGATCGGGGAGAACGGGTCGATCTGCCTGTACACCACCGCTGCGACCCACCTGGTGGTCGACGTCGGCGGGTCCTTCACCGCTGCGGCTGCGTATGAGCCGCTGGTCCCGGAGCGGGTTTTCGACACCCGGACCGATTGGGACCGCTCAAAGTTGCCCGCCGGTTGGTACATCGAGCAGCAGTTCGCCGATCCGGGGGAGCTGGTAGCCGTGGTGCTCAACGTGACCGTCACCCAGCCGGATACGTCCGGCTACATCACCGTGTACCCGTGCAGCGACCAGTTGCCGTTGGCATCCAACCTCAACTACGTGAAGGGCCAGACCGTTCCCAACATGGTCATCGCCCCGGTCAACGCCGACGGCGAAGTCTGCTTCTACACCAGCCAGACCACGCACATCCTCGCCGACATCAACGGCGTGCTGTACGTGCCCTGAATGGTCCGTGTGAGGCGGGTCTGATTGTCGTAGCGGGCTTGGAGGTCGGCTGGCGGGATGCCGCTGCAGGAGTTGTGCAGCCGGCGGTGGTCGTGCCAGTCGACGCTCCAGGCGACCGACGACCTGGCCCCATGTCGTCTGAGGCCCGCCGCACGTACCGACCTCGCTCTTCAACGGCCCGCGCATCGTGCCCAGGGGGCCTCGTGGGCTTGCCGCCAGCACGGCGCCCTATCGCGGCCGCAGCCGTGCTGTAGGACCCGGCGGAGCGGCCCAGCGGTGGCATTGTGGCTCCTGCGGCCGCTCCGGCCGGATCGGCGAACCGGGTCAGGGGAGCGGGCTCGCGGATCCGCTGATCCGCTGGATTTCGCGGTAGAGCGGGCGGAGGCGGCCGTAGGCGCCGCGGTACACGTGATCGAACAGGTCGCGGTAGAGATCCCGGCTCACCGGGTCGGGCTCGAAAGCTTCTCCCGGGCGAGTCATCGCCCCGGCCGCAGCGGCCACATCCGGGAAGACCCCCATCCCCGCGGCAGCGGTCATCGCTGCACCTATCACCGAGGTCTCCGAGGTATGCGGCCGGGATGTCGGCAGGTCGAAGATGTCGGCGGTCATCTGCATGAGCGATCGGCTGCTCGACCCTCCGCCCGTGGCGCGGATCTCCGCGATCGGCACTCTGGTCTTCCGCTGCGTCAGTTGTGCGCCCTCCTTGAGCGCGAAGACGATGCCTTCCAGCATCGCCCGGTACAGGTGCCCGCGGGTGTGGGTCTCGCCGAAGCCGATGACCGCCCCCTTGGCGAAGGGATCGTGCTGCGGGCCCGGCGTCCAGTGGGGCAGGCAGAGCAGGCCCGCGGACCCCGGCGGGGTGTTGCGCAAGAGGTGCTCGAGCAACTCCTCCGGCACCTGTCCGGTGGCATCTGCCGCCAGGCGCTCCGGGTGACCGAATTGGTCCCGGAACCACGAGACCAGCCACATCCCCCGCAGCACGGCCACCTCTGTGTAGTAGTGGCCGGCGACGGCGGAGGGGTAGGGCGGCAGCCCCGGGCGCACCTCGACGTAGTGGGGGGTCTGCGTGTTGAAGGTGGCGGTCGTGCCGAAGCTGATGCACCCCTGATCCGGGGTCAGGCAGCCGGTACCGATGATGTCGCAGGCCTTGTCGTTGGAGGCCGCGATGACGGGCAGCCCGATCGGGATGGCGGTGGCCGCCGATGCGCCGGCCGTGACGCGCCCCAGTTCTTCGGTGGGGAGCACGAGCTCGGGGAGTTTCTCGCGCTCGATCGGAAACAACCGCCACTTCAGGTCGTAGCGCCCGGCCCACTCCGCCCTCTTGACGTCAAACGGCACTGGTCCGACGATGCTCCCGGTCGAGTCGCGGTGCTCCCCGGTGAGCCGGAAGGTGAAGTACCCGGACAGGAACACGAACTTGTGGGTCCGCGCCCAGAGATCGGGCTCGTTCTGGCGCAGCCAGTTCGAGCGGCTGTACTGGGCGGCGTACGAGACGACCGGGTACCGGCCGCTGGCCTTCAGCAGTGGGATGGCGGCCCTGGGGATGACTTCGCGGATGCCGGCCTTCCGCCGGTCCAGCCAGACGATCGCCGGTCGCAGCGGCTCTCCGGCGCGGTCCAGGTTGACCATGGTCAGACGCTGCGTCGTCACCGTGACCGCGACGATGCGTTGCCGGTTGGCGTTCTCGCGGGCCAGCAGGGCCTGCGTCGTCTCGCACAGCATCTGCCAGTAGTACTCGGGGTGCTGCTCCGCCCGGCCGGGCTGCGCGGCGAAGTAGGGCTCGATCGGCGTCTTCACGAATCCGACGAAGGTGCCGTCCAGGCCGACCAGGGCCGCCCGGATCGACTGGGTCCCGGCATCGATCGACAGGATCAGTTCATCGGACGCGGCGCGGGATCCGCTCACGTCGCCACGGCCCTGCGGACGTTCCCGAACGAGGGGCGCGGGCGCATTCCCAAGTCATTGTCCATCGTTGCCCCCCGACGATGCTGACAGCGACGGAAGGCTATCAGGGCGGCACGCGGGCCCCTGCTCGTCGCCCAGTCGCCGCTGGCACGGCTCCGAGGCGGCACGTCCCACGCCGTGCCTCAGGCGGATTGGATCGAGGCGACCGTCCGATTCCGGTCGCCTCGATTGCGCGAGGACCGACGCAAGGCTGCGGGACGTGCTGATCGCTGCGATCCCCCCGGATACTGCGCGGATTCGTCGCGGTCAATCCCACCGGTGACGCGTGCGCGCGGCGGATCGCGGAAGGACGAACGGCCCTGTCGCGGGCGCCGAGGCGGGACCAGCGTCGAAGGAAGTTGTGGCGGCCGAACGACTCACAGACCCCAGGAGGGATCCCGATGCGAGTTCCAGGAAACCGAGTCCTAGCGTCGAGTGCGGCGGCAGCGATGCTGCTCGCCTTGCCGGGGATGGCGGAGGCGAGCGGGCGGCCGGAACCGTTCGACGTGCACCAGGCGACCACGGTGGGCCGGACCGCTGAGACGAACAGCCTCAACGGAACCTACGTGTCGCCGGTCGATGGCAACCTCTACATCGCCAGCGTCGGCGGCGATGAGATCACGGTGCACGACACGCGCAACGGCAAGGTCCTCGACCGCCTCGGTCCCGAGCGCGGCGTCGGCGGCCCCGACGATCTGTTCATCGCCGACGACGGCACGATCTACTGGACCGAGATCCTGACCGGCAATGTCGGCATGCTGAAACCGGACGGGACCGTTGCGAAGCAGCAGGTCGGCCCGGGCGTCAACCCGATCACCATGTCCGATGACGGCCGACTCTTCGTGGGACGCCTGTTCTTCGGATCGGGCCTGTACGAGCTGGACCCCGATCTCGCGTCCGACCCGGTGCTGCTCGACCCGGCGCTGAACATCAACGGCTTCGACTTCGGGCCGGACGGGTTCCTCTACGCGCCGGCCCAGTACACCGGCGAGATCCTCAAAATCGACGTCGACGCCGACCCGATCCTCAGCGACACGATCGCCAGCGGCTTCCGGTTCCCGACGGCGGTGAAGTTCAACTCGCGCGGTGAGATGCATGTCGGTGATCTTGCCGAGGGGCAGGTCGTCCAGGTCGATCCCGCCACGGGTGGCCACGAGGTGCTGATCGACATCGAGGGCACCATCGACAACATCGCCTTCGATGCCGATGACCGGCTGTATGCCGCAGCGGGCCCGGACAACCAGATCGTCCGCTACGACTCCGGCCGGGTGAAGGCGCTGGGCCAGCCCGGCCTCGGGGCGCCCGGGGGCGTCGCCGTCTCCGACGACGGGACGGTGTGGGTCGCGGAGCTCTTCGTGCTCCGTGGAATCGACAAGAATCCACGCGCGTTCGCGACGTCGCTCTACGACCGCTACGACCCGCCGGGCACCGGGTTCGCCGGCGCCTCGACGGTGGCCGCGGATGGCGACGACCTCATCATCTCCAGCGGCTTCTCCGGGGCCGTCCAGGTGCTCGACCCGGCCACGGGCGCGATCGCGTTCGACACGCGTGACCTCGCGACCCCGACGAATGCGATCCGGCACGGCGGCACGCTGGTGGCCGCGCAGCTCGGCGTGTCGCCGGGCCCGGCGAGCGTCGTCAACGCCGAGGATCCCTCCGAAGTCTTCCTGCAGAACACGGCCTCGACCCCGCTGTTCGTCCCGCTCGGGCTCGCCTCCGACGACGACACCTTGTACGTCGGCGACTGGGCGACCGGCATCGTGTGGGCCATCGATGAGGCCGGACCGGCACCGATCGCGTCCGGCTTGCTGGGACTGGAGGGATTGGCGGTCGATGGCGACCGGTTGCTCGCGGTGGAAACCGGGCGCCAACAGGTCACGGCGATCGATCTCGACACCGGGGAGCAGTCCGCTGCCGTCGTCGGTCTTGACTTCTCCGACCGGGTCCCGGAAGGGTTCTTCCCCTTCGGGTTGATGTCGGGCGTCGCGGTCGGGCCCGACCACTCGATCGTCGTGGCCGACGACGGCGTCAACACCGTGCTCCAGTTCCGCAGGCCCGGCTGAGCTACTCGCTCTGGGACCCTCACCGACCGTGCGCGTCGGGCGTGGCCGGTGAGGGTCCTGCTTCCACAACGATGCTGCGATGCCGGCGGGCTCCGCCCAGCACCTGCTGGCGGCCTTGGCGGCAGCGACTACCGACCGCCAGCGACCCTCACCGACCTGCTCCAGCTGCGGAAGGTGGCTCAGGCCCATATGGCCAATCCGAACCATATGGGCCTGGGGTTCGACCCGGTTGGGGTAGCCGAAAGCGGTCATGCCCCCGACTCGCCCCGAGGACTACGTTGGCCCTGCCTGTTCGGGTCACCGGTTCAAGGGGCTCGAAGGTGGAAGGCTCGTCTCCGTCAGCGCGAAGGCAACGGAGGCGAGGTGCCGAACGCTAGAGGGGAGAGACCAATGCGTAGTGCACGACACCGGTTCACCGCAGCGTGGACCGCCGCGGGAACCCTCGCCCTCGCCCTGGTGGCGACATCCGTGATCCCGGCGTCTGCCGCCAGCGACAAGGGCAGAATCTTCGTGCCCGCGACCGCTGAGCGCTGGGCGAGCACGAACGTGACTGTCGAGGCGGGCCAGACATTCACCGTGCAAGCCGATGGCGCGAGCATCACGTGGCTGAGCAACGGCCCGGGCTCGATCAGCGGGCCACAGGGCCAGGACCCCGCCAATCCGTGTGTCAAGGAGTTGACCGGCAGTGACTGCGCCATGAACGGCGCACCCTTCGGTGCACTCGTCGCCGAGGTGGGCGGTCAGTACCTGCTTGTCGGGGCCGGCGGCACGTTCCAGGCCCCCGCGTCGGGCACCCTGAGGCTGGCCGTCAACGACATCCTCGGCTTCTCCTTCGACAACTCCGGCGGCTATGCGGTGCGGGTCGCGGCCGACTCGATGTGATGGTGTGACTGGTTGGTCGAACATCCCACGCGGATGCGCCTGGGGCATTCATCGGTTCGACTCCTCCGACGCTGAGCCCTCCTCGGTGTCGGCCCCGGCCGCGAACTGCTGCGCGGTCAGTCGCTCGCCGGGCACGACCCCGACCGAGTGGCGGGCCACCGCGGCGGTCAGCGACGCGCTGCCGTACAGCGTGATCGTCTGCAGGTACAGCACGAGCAGCACTGCGATCGGGATGGCGAAGGCGCCGTAGGTGGGATTGTCCAGCGAGTTCTGGATGACGAGGTGGACCGCGTACTTCAGGATCTCGAAGACCAGCGCCCCCGCGGCCGCCCCGACCGTCAGCGCCCGCCGGCTCGGCCTGATCCCCCCGAAGTTGCGCAGCAGCAGCATCACGATGAGGAAGTTGAGCGCGAAGGTGAGCAGGAGGGACAGCGCCACGACCACCGTCCGCACTCCGGTCCCCTCTAGTGCGAAGCGCTCGATGAGGGGATCGAGGAAGGCAGTGATGAAGGTGGATGGGACGTACGACAACACGATCAGGGGACCGATCAGCAGCAGCCACAGCAGGTACCGCGCGCGGTTCCAGACGAAGTTGCGCGGATCCTGCGGCGCCCCGTAGAGCATGTGCATCGAGGACGCCATCGCGGCCACTGCCCCGGAGCCGGAGTAGAGGAGGATCACCAGACCGATGGTCGATGTGGCCTGGCCGGTGGACTCCAGCTGCTCCGGGTCGATGCCATCGTCGCCGATCAGGCCGGGGAACGCCTCGCCGAGGTACTCCGTGACCGTCTCGGCGATCCGCTCGGCGCCGAGCGTGGCGGCCAGTCCGTAGGCGAAGACCACCACCGCGAACAGCGAGAGGAAGACGTAGAACGTCGTCCCCGCGGCCAGCACCGTGGCGCGGGCCTTGGTGAACCGGTGGAAGGCCCGGTAGGCAACCCCTGAAGCGGCTACTGTGTCGTCCAACTTCCGGACCAGTGTGCCTCTGTGCTTCTGCGGCGGATCGATGAGCGTGCCCGGGATCGACTCCGGGAGAGCGCGCGGGTGAGGGGTTGCGTCGGTGCTTGCCACGCCGCGACCGTACCGAAGCCGCCCGGACCGGGCACGGAACCGCTGCAGCCCCGTACCGCCGCTGGCGGCAAAAGCTTGAGTCAGAACCGCCGTACCTGCGCGGCGTAGCCGTCCTCCAACGCCATCGAGGCCGCCACCAAGGATCTGATGATCTCCAGCCGCTGCTCCACCGTTGCCGTCGGCCCGTCTCCCAGGTCGGCGTTCAGCGGGGCATCGCCGAACGCCTCGCTGATTCGCCGCTTCTCCGCTGGCGACGTGGTGAAGAACGCCTTCTGCAGGACGAAGCCGTGCACGATCGACGCGACCTTCGCCTGACCCGTCGGGTCGAGCCTGTCGTGCACCGCGATGGGCACATCGAGCCACGTGGGGTCGTCGATGCCGCTGTTGTCGAGCTCGTCGCTGATCACGTCGTACACCAGCATCGTCGCGGCGCGTACGCCTGGCGACCCCGCTTCGCGTTGGTCGTAGGGCATCCGTGCTGCACGCAGCATCAACTGCTCCGCCCGCTGCTCATCCCCGGAGATGAGGTGTCCGATCGCCTTGTCCAGCAGGTTGCCCGCGCCCTTGATCTGGGCGAGCCCGACCGCGTTCAGCATGCGTCCCGAATGCCGCGCCGTCTCGGTGAACGCATTCCACTCGCCAGGGTCGAGGTCGAATTCCGGGGGCAGATGACCGGTCACCTGTCGAACAATAGTTGGGGCCTCTGCTGCAGGAGTACACGCGTCCGCTGGGGCCGAGCCCGCCAGCCGTCTTCATCGCGCCGGTGACGTGAAGGCGCCTAGGAGCAGCAGAGTGTGGTCGATCCGGTCGTGTGGGGTGATCGGGTTTGCCGCATGTGAGGTCTTGTCGGTCACCAGCGCAGGCGCACTGGGCGCCGCGCGAGGCGACCCGCAACCATCGCCCCCGATTCCAGCGGGCCTCGATCCGCGGTGTCGCCGTGCCGCTGCTGAGTGCAAGGCGCACTTCGCGGCGATGCCGGTCGGCGCTGATCGCCTAGTTGGGGCCGTAACTGCACGTGCACCAGGACGACACCCGGAGAGCCAATTCGGTGGCCTCGCCGGCATCGCAGGGCTGGACGGCAGCGCACAGTTGAGCAGTCGCGAGCCAGCTGCGGCCTGCGGCGGGGCGACCACGACCGCGGCCGCAGCCGATCCGCCAGCGACCCGAAGGGCGATGCCCACCGGCACTCCAACATCGCGTGCAGCCGCTTCATGAGTGCCGTCGCAGCCGCATCCAGAGCGGCTGCATGCGGCTCATCGGCCAGTCCCATTCCGCCGGTGTCGGCGGCTTCGACGTCGAGCACCTCCCAGTCCGGGAAGGCTGCCTGCACATCGGTCCGTGAGACGCCCTTCACGAAGGATCCGATCGGCGTGGGCCGGGAGAATGCCATCATCAGCAACGTCGCTGCGGGGTTGGCCAACGCCTTGATGCCGCGTCCGGCCCGCTGTCGTTGGAGGGCGTCGAGGTGCTGGAAGCAGCCGACGTCGACGAAGAAGTCGAAGGTGCCGAGTTGGTCCACCGGCAGGTCGGTGACGTCGCCCACCAGGAAGGTGGCCCCGCCGATGCCTCGGCTGCGCGCCGGCGTCGATGGCCCCCGGGGCGTAGTCGACACCGACGACCTCCCAGCCCCGCCGGACCAGCTCGGGGCGTACTGCCCGCGGCCGCAGCCCAGGTCGAGGGCCCGCCCCAGGGGCCTTTCCCGTTCGACCTCCTCACGGTCGAGCCGCTGCGCGAGCTGCGCCGTCCAGGCCTCGCTGGGGTGTTCCCACGTCGTGTAGCCGATGCGGTACATCGCGTCGTACAGCCCCATCCCCTGAGACAAGCACCGCAATACGTGCGACGCAAGGACGCCGCCGAATGGGTCCCCGGGTTGGCTTCGGTGCCTCCCGGGTCCCTGCCGCGTCGCGCCGTCGTCGCATGGACAGCACACAGCATTCTCGGTGTCGGGCCGGCGCGAGACCTGCTCTCAGCACGTGGGGGACGGGTTGCTCGTGGGCGGTCAACGCAGCGTCACCGGAACGGGGCGAACTCGGCGGTTGGGCGTACCGCGCGTGCCGACCGTGCACTTCCCGACCGAGTAGGGCGCGGGGCGCCGCGTCGCGAGACGATGGCACCATGCCCACGCTGAGCCCGGCCGACGTGAGGCGGGTGCGCATGGCCAGCCAACGGCTCGTCGCCCAGTCCGTGCCGGCCGGCCCGGAAGCGGTTGTCGAATGGTTCGGGGCGGTTCAGGCGCAGGACTACGAGGCGGCGCTGTGGGCGCTGGGCGTCCGGTTGCCGGGGCTGCGTCGGGCCGCAGTGGAAGCGGCGGTCGCCGGTGGTGCCATCCTGCGCACTTGGCCGATGCGGGGCACCCTGCACTTCGTCGCAGCGCGAGACGCGCGCTGGATGCTGCGGACCGCGGGTGTGCGGGCGCTACGGACGTCGTCGCAGCGCTGGCGGATGCTGGGGCTGGACCAGCAATGCGCGGACGCCGCGGTCGAGGTGTTCCGCGGAGCACTCGAGCAGACGCCACTGCTCACCCGGTCGGCGCTGCTCGATGCGCTGCAGGCCGCTGGCATCAGTGCCGAGGGGCAGCGCGGCTACCACCTGCTCTGGTACGCCGCTCAGACCGGCGTGACCTGCGTGGGGCCGAACCAGGGCGGGGAGCAGACCTTCGCCCTGCTGGACACCTGGGCGCCCCAACAGCGCGAACTGGACGGCGATGAGGCGCTGGGCGAGTTCGCGCTGCGCTACTTCCGCAGCCACGGGCCCGCGACCATGCAGGACTTCCAGCGCTGGACCGGCCTGACGGTGGCTGCGTCGCGCACGGGTCTGGCGGTCGCCGGGGACGCATTGATTGCGTGCCAGGCCGACGGCAGGGAAGTCTTCGCCGACCCCGCCGCGCTGGACCGGTCCGCCGCCAACTCCGCCGCGCTGGACGAGACCGCCGCGCCCTCCGCCGCGCTGGACCGGACCGCCGCACCTCCGCCGCGCTGGACCGGACCGCCGCGCCCTCCCCCGCGCTGGACGAGACCGCCGCGCCGGTGGTTCGCCTGCTGCCCGCCTTCGACGAGTTCCTGATCGGCTACCAGGATCGTTCCGCTGCCATCGGTCCCGACCGGATGCACGACGTGGTCCCCGGAAGGAACGGCGTGTTCCGACCCGCCCTATTGGTCGATGGTCGCATTGCCGGCACTTGGTCCCGGTCCGTCTCGGCGCGCGGGGTGCGCATCACGGTGCACTACTTCGATCCGCCGCGGCCCGATCTCGTCACTGCCGTGGCCGACGCGACGGCGGGCTTCGCCGACTACCTCGACCTCCCACTGCGGGATTGAGGTGGGAGGCCCGGGCCAGCAGCGCGCCCTGGTCCGGAACTGCTTGCACTGCCGGGGCGGGGTGATCCACGGTGAACCCCGAACGACCGAGGGCGCTGCGGGGAAGCCCAAGGAGGCCATGCACCTGTGAGCGCGTGCACGGCGGAGGCCGAATTGCGCGAATGCCCAGATGAGGTGCTGGAGCCTCTGGGGGACGTGTTGATCGCTGCGATCCGCCCGGTTGAGGCGGGGATTCGTCGCGATCAATCGCAAGCGGCTGCCCGCGCTACTGCTGCTCCTGCTGCGCGGCCACCAGGTCGTCCGCCAACTCCGGGATCCCGAGCAACGGCCCGAGGGTGGCGTAGATGTCGGACAGGTCCGCTTGGTCCTCGCCCTGGGGGTCGATGATGTCGTGCGCGTAGCCGAGCTCCTTGGGGAAGACGTGGTCGACGCGCTGGACGGCACTGCCCTGGAGGTTGTCGGCAACCTTCGCCACGGCGGCGTTGCTGACCGCGGCATCATTCTCGTCGGTGACGATGAGCAGCCGCTGGAGGTCCTGGGTCCGATCCACGTCCCCCTGGGCCCTGCGGCCCACCGCCAGCAGGGACCCCAGCGAATGCAGCGAGTAGCGGGGATAGGCATACGGGGGAGAGGCAAGTTCTTCCTGCAGATCGCCGTCCCACCACAGATAGATGTCGGGCAGGAAACTGCTGAGCCGGGCGATGGGCCCGACCGTGAACTCCGGCAGCACTTTGGGCACCATCAGCGGTGCCATCAGTGCCGCTTCGGCCACATCGTCGCGCTGCCCCGCCAGCCAGGCCGCCAGCGTCCCACCAGCGGACAAGCCCACGACTGTCACCCGCTCACCGAGGCCGGCGGCGATGTCGACGGCATCATCCGCCAACGCCGTCAGGTCGGCCGGGTCCAGGTCGGACAGCGCATCGGTCATCCGGTCCGCGTAGCCGTGCGCCGGCAGCCGCGGCACGATCACGTTGTAGCCGGCGTCGAAGTAGGTCTGCGCCATCACCGAGTACTGCTGCGGGCAGTTGGTGTACCCGTGCAGCAGCACCACCGACTGCTCCACCCGTTCGCCGTGCGTGAGCACCTGCGACACGCAGAGTGGGTTGATCTCCGGGCCGTCGGCGGCCTGGAGCGCCTCGGCCCGCTGCATCGCCTCGCCGTAGTCGGCCGCCGGCTCGCCGCTGGAGTCCAGGTCGTCGTCCAGCAGCGGCGTGAAGCCCAGCAGCAGGATCGATGCCACCAGCACCCCCACGATGCCCAGCGTCACCCACGCCGCCAAGTGCCGCTTCTTGGGCTCATCCGCCATGCGACGAGGGTAGGGCCGACCGCGCCGCCGCCACACCGGCGCGCCGTGCGTGGGTTGGCGTCTCAGCTGTAGCGTCGCTCGTCGAGCGCTGCCCTTCCGCTGCGATACCCCATCTTCGTGCTCGCGATCAGGGCGAATACCAAGGTGTTCATCGCCACCATGATGGCCAGCACCCGGTAGCCAGCAGGGGACTGGATCCATTCGTGATCGCCGGCGTTGACCACGAGCAGTCCCGCCGCTGCCACGAGCAGCGCCATGAGGGCGATTCTGTTGGCGATACGCATCATGACTCCCGGGGGACGTAGTTCCAGTCGCTCCCGCGGTGCAGCAGGAAGTCAGCCGCGGACTTCACGAACACCGCCTGGATGAACGTGTCGTACACAATCTCAGGGATCAGCAGTGCCGCCAGCCCGCGGGCTCCTGGCCCGCGCCCCCATATCGTGGCGGTGCGTTCCACGACGAACACAGCGCTGATCACCAGCCAGAACCAGGACAACTCCCATGTGGTGGTCGAGAGCACCGTCAGGATCGCGAGCAGGAAGAACGCCCAGCGCACCGGCCCAAGCCGCATGGGCATCGTCTCCCGATAACTCCGCAGAGCCCCCTCCTGCGACCAGAACCGGTACTCCAGCGGGCGGGTCAGCCACGGTTTGCTGGACATGCAACACCTCACTTCTGCTTCAGGTGTTGCAGCGACCACTTGAGCGTGCGGGGCGCTGGGCGACTCTGGGGCGGCAACTGTGCACCCGGTATGGGGGTTTGCACCCGGGACGGGGGCGCTGAGCCCCGATCCGACCGATTCCGCCCCCGCGCCGGGTGCAAACCCCCGAACCGGGTGCACACCTGCCCCGGAAACCGGACGTTCCGTCCCCGAAGCGGGTGCAAACCCCCGAAGCGGGTGCAGCCGAACGAGCGCCGGACGGGCAAACCCCCGAAGCGGGTGCAGCCGAACGAGCGCCGGACGGGCAAACCCCCGATCCGGGTGCAGACCAGGCCCCCACACCGACCGTTCCGCCCCCGCGACGGGTGCAACCCCCAAACCGGGTGCAGCCATGCCCCGCCTATCCAGCTCGTACGTCCCTGCGCTGGGTGCCGACGCCCCCGCACAGCGGGTGAGGCGACCCCCACCCACGCAGCTGGACCCACTGGACACCGGGAACGCGTGCCAGGCATCCGACCCGCGCCGTGGGCGACGGGTCTACTCGGCCCGGCGCTGCTGCAGCCAGTTCAGGATTGCCTGGTTCGTCTCCTCAGGCCGCTCCTGCTGCATCCAGTGGCCGGCGTCCAGGCCGATCTCCTCGGCGTTGGGCACGAAGGCGGTCAGGTTCGGCGATCGTGGGATGGTGTCGCGATCGCCGTAGATCATCAGTGCCGGCTGATGGATGACCGGATTGGAGTCGGCGAGCAGGTGCCAGTTGCGGTCGGTGTTGCGGTACCAGTTGATGCTGGGGGTGAAGCCCGTGGACGCGAAGGCCGACACGTAGACGTCCAGTTCGCCCTCGCTCATCAGCGGGTCGCCGAGGGGGGTCTCGGCGAGGGCCAGCTTGATCAGCTCCATCCCGGGCTGCGGTGAAGCGGGGGGCTGATTCCGGCGGTACAGGTTGCGGAGGAACTGCTCGGCGTGCTGGTCCAGCACGGCATCGGCAACGCCCGGCTGCCGGTTGAAGTGGACGAAGTAGTGGTCGCTGCCTAGCATGCCCTCGAGGAGCTCGACCCAGGGGGTGTCCCCGCGTTCCTGGTAGGGCAGGCTCAGATTGATGAGGCGAGTGACCCGGTGCGGGTGCAGCAGGGTCAGCCCCCAAACCACCATCGCGCCCCAGTCGTGCCCGACGAAGGTGGCCTCGTCGTAGCCGAAGTGATCGAGGAGTGCGACGAGGTCGCCGGACAGATGCTCGATGTCGTAGGCGGTGACCTCTTGCGGGCGCGATGAGTTCCCGTAGCCGCGCTGGTTGGGGACGATGACGTGATAGCCGGCGGCGGCCAGCGCCGGCACCTGGTGGCGCCAGGAGAATGCGTGCTCCGGCCAGCCGTGGCACAGCACGATCGGAGGTCCGTCGTGGTGTCGGCCTGCTTCGAACACTTCGAGCTCTACACCGTTGACGGCGATGAGCGTGGGCTCGGGGAAGTCGATGGGCTGCGGCATGGCGTTGCCTTTCGTCTCGCGGTCCGGGCGGGCCACCCGACCTGATGCGCCCACGGTACGAGCAGTTCCGGTCAGGTTCTGTCCGGTACTTTGGCGTAGTCTTCGGGAATGGCCGGTACGGGAGGGCGGATGCTCGACCTCCTCGCGCTGCTGCAGGTGCGGCAGCACTGGAGGGGCGAGGAGCTCGCTGAACGACTCGGGGTCAGCGACCGGACGCTGCGCCGCGATGTTGAGCGGCTGCGCGACCTCGGCTACCCGGTCCAGGCCGCCAGGGGACTCGACGGCGGCTACCAGCTCGGGCCGGGTGGCCGGCTGCCTCCTCTGCTGTTGAGCGCCGAGGAAGCCGTCGCCGCAGCGATCGGGTTGCGCGCTGCCGCCAGTCAGCCCATCGCCGGGATCGCGGACGATGCGATGAGCGCCCTGCTGAAGATCACCCAACTGCTCCCGCCGAGGCAGCGCAGCGAGGCCGAGGCGATCGCGGCGGCGGTCGACGGCCCCGCCGGACGCGTCGACGACGTGGCCCTGGACACGCTCACCACGATCGCCAGGTCCCGGCGGGACCGCCAGCGGCTCCGCTTCGACTACCGCACGCACGCCGGGACCGCCGGTGCCCGGCACGTGGAACCGCACCACGTGGTGCCCCTGGCCCGGCGCTGGTACCTGGTCGCATGGGATCTCGACCGCGATGACTGGCGCACCTTCCGGCTCGACCGCATCACGCGGCCCCGGCCCAGCGGGCGCCGGTTCGAGCCCCGCACACTGCCGGCACCGGACCCGGCCAGCTACATCGCCAGGTCCATCGCCGCTATCCCCACCGCCTACCACGTCGAAGTCGTCGTCGAGGCGCCAGTGCCGGCCGTCCAAGAGGTCCTCGGACGATGGGGAACCGCCACCGCCGACGGCCCCGACACCACGCGGCTGACGATGGATGTCGACGCCCTGAGCTGGCCGGTCATGTTTCTCGCCGCCCTCAACGCCAAGGTCCTTCACGCGGAACCCGCTGAACTGCGGGCCCTGCTCCGCCAGCTGGCCGAGCACTTCCGGGCCGCAACCTGACACGGGCGCCCAGGCGGTGCTCGGCCTTGGGAGGGGGCGGTCCCATCCCTCGCCAGCGTGGTGGCGACGTGGCGCCAGGCGGCGGGCGGCAGCGACGAGGACACGGCCGCCGCTGGGTGTCGGTGCTCGGGACGGTCGAGCGGACGACTGCCGAAGGGCCGTCGAACAGATTGTGTCCCGCGAGGCGGACGAGCTGCCTATCCTCGCGTCCGGCGGCCGTCGCGACTGCTCGGGCCAGCCCGCGGGAACGGGACACGAAGGTACGGGAATCTTGTGCTGCCTGGCGCCCCACGCTTGGTGGAACGGGACGGTTACTGATCGGTAGGGGTTCCTTTCCGGGCCGAATCAGAGCAGGCTGGCAGCGAGACCGGCTGGGGAGGGCCATCATGAGAGACCCGCGATTCGATCTGGGGACCGACGCACTCGAGGTGAAGCCCGAGGAGACGCAGGATCTGGAGGAGGCCCTCGAGCACATGCCCCATCCGGACGCCCCCTCGGTGCATCCCGACTCGCACCCGGTGACCGATGAGATGGCCCACATGGATCCGTGGGCCTCAGACGATGGACTTGCCGGGCGCGGACGCCTGAGCGCAAGGAATCGGCAGCCGGGGGGCCGTCATGCTGCGTCTGCCTGCCGCACAACTCGGCCCGGGCCAGCATCGGCGCTCAACGGGAAGTCCCGCAAGAGCCTGCAGCGGGCGAAAGCGGGGGAGTACCCGCAGACGACTGCGGGCCATGGCCCCGGGTTGCAGGCCTGGGCACCGCACCCACTACGAGGAGTGAGCCGACGACAGGGTGTTGGATCGGCTCAGGCAGACGGCCGATCGACTCTGCAGGACCCCTGGGGTGACGCGCAGCGGCGTGCCTGCCCGGGTCGTTGGTCCCTTCCGACCGGCGGTGGGAATCCTTAGGCTCAGCGACGTCGAGCGCTCGCTGCACGCCGGGCGCGATGAGGAGGAACCATGTCCGGGACAGCCGTAGATGTCGTCGTCATCGGGGCCGGTCTGGGCGGTCTCGGCGCAGCGGTCACATTGGCGCAGCAGGGCAAGTCGGTCCTCGTGCTCGAACATGCCGACCAGCCCGGTGGGTACGCGGTGGTCTTCGAGCGGCCGCCCTTCCGGTTCGATGCGAGCCTGCATGAGTTGGACGGCTACGCGTTGGGCTCCGGCGAGCACGCGCTGCTGCACCAGCTCGGGATCGCCGACAAGGTGCAGCTGTCGCGGCTGGATCCCCTCTATGCGGTGCGCAGCGCCGACGGCGACGTCGTCGTGCCCGCGGAGTTCCATCACTACGAGGCGGCCCTGGAGGAGCTCTTCCCCAGCGAGCGCAGCGGGATCCGAGCGTGGCTGGACGATGCCCGGGGGCAGGTCATCGACTTCGAGCGCTTCCAGCGCGACCTCCGGGCGAAGCAGATGCACCCGGAGTCCATGGCGCAGGACTACCCCACGATGATCCGCCAGATCGGCCAGACGTGGCAGGAGGCAACCGATGCCCATATCAGCGACCCCCGACTGGCCTGCCTGCTCACGATCCTGTGGACGTATACCGCGACCCCGCCGTCGCGGCTGTCGGCGGCGCTGGGCATGAACCTCGCCGGCCGATACGGGACGTCCGGTGGCTGGTACCCCAAGGGCGCGGCCGCTGCCATCCCGAACGCGCTGGCCGACGCGCTGAGCGCATCCGGCGGACGGATCGAGTACGGGGAGACCGTCTCGGCCATCCACAGCGAAGACGGTCTGGCGGTTGCCGTGTCGACCGAGTCGGGGCGCACCGTGCCGACCCGCTCGGTGATCAGCAATGCGGCGGCGCCGCTGCTGCCGGACCTGCTGGGGGCCGGTGTGCTGCCCGAGGAGTTCGTCGGCCGGGTGACGGGTCCGCCGGCCGCGATCTCCAACGTCGGGGTGTATCTCGGGCTGGACGCCGATGTCATGGGCGATCTGGGCCTGCCCCACGAGGTCTTCCTCGTGGGGGAGTACGACACCGAAGCGGCAGTTGCTGCCGCGCTTGCCGGCGACTGGCGGCGCGGGGGCCTGGTCGTCACGAACTACACCTGCGTCGATCCTGGCTGCGCACCCCCGGGAGGTGGGGTCGTGGCGGTCATGGGCGCCGCGTCGATGGAGTACGCCGATACCTGGGGGACCGCCCCGGGCGCGACTGAATCGCCGGGGGCCGTGAAGGAGCGTGTCGGCGATGCTCTCGTGGCGGCTGCGGAGGAATGGATCCCCGGGCTGGCCGCGGCGACCGTGCTCCGCGAGGTTGCCACGCCGGTCACCAACCAGCGCTACACGCTCAACCCCGGTGGATCCTGGGCGGGATACGACCACACGGTAGCCGACATCATGAGCCCGCTCGGGTCCACCACACCGGTGCCGAACCTCTTCCAAGCCGGCGCGTGGACCGGGGGATTCGGGGAGACCACCGCGCTGCAGTCCGGGATGCAGGCCGCGCAACATGCGGCTCGATATCTGGACGGCATCGCGGGATAGCAGCCGCCGCAGGTGCTCGGAACGGCCGCCGATCGGGTGGAGGTCGCAGACGCACCGCGTCCCCCGCAGCGACAACTCAGTGACCGGGCGCCACCGGGCGGGGCGGCCACCGCGGCCAGCAGACGCGCGGACTCCTCACGGCGGGCGGGAGACGGCTCCACCAGCATCGATTCGATCACTGTCGAAGTAGTGTTCGCGCCGGTGTCCCGGCCCCGGCTCGAGAGTCCCGAGCTGACCCGTGGATGTGATGCCGAACGTGCTCCGGATGCGCGGGAAGGCGCAACCGGTCGCGGCGCAATCGGGGGTGTGGTTGGCACGCGTGTCGGTGGGAGGATCGAGCGGGGCGCCGGGCGGCTCGGGTCGAATCCCCGGTGCCCAGTCGCGCCATCATGGGCGGCCTCATCCCGCTGCGCCGGGGGGCGAGGCCGCTCACGCTGCTGGATGCGCGGGACACGGTGGAAGCGACCGGGCCCCGGCGGCCCGCTCGCTCCAACCCGCACCCGCACCCGCAGACCCCGCCACCGGCCACCGCACGCGAGACCGCTCGATATCCCTTGCAGCACAAGCGAAATCAGGAAGTTACACAACAGGACCACCGCCGAAATGTGACCTCTCTAGCGTTCCGGCATGCCAACCAGACCCGGCCCCCGGCCGCCCGTCACCGGCGGCACCTCACGGCAGGTGCTGGCATGACGAACGGACCGATGCCGGCACGCGCCGCGAGCCGAGTCGGGCAACCTGCCGCGCTGTTGGAGGCCCGCAGCCTCACCAAGCGCTTCGGCGATCTCGTGGCGAACCGCGATGTCGACTTCACGGTGCTGCCGCACGAGGTCCACGCGCTCATCGGTGAGAACGGCGCCGGCAAGAGCACGCTGCTGAAGATGATCTACGGGGTCTACGTCCCCGATGACGGCCGACTCTTCGTGGACAACCGGCCGGTCCAGCCCGGCAACCCGGCGGCATCCCGGGGCCTGGGCATCGGCATGGTCTTCCAGGATCTCCGACTCGTCCCCGCGCTGACCGTGGCGGAGAACATCGCACTGGCCCTCCCGGAGGGACCCGTCCTGCGCTTGGACCGGCTCGCGGACCGCATCGCCGAGGCGTCCCGGACCTACGGACTGTCCGTTGATCCGCGCGCGGTGGTGCGGCACCTGTCGATCGGGGAGCGCCAGCGCGCCGAGATCCTCAAGGTGCTCATGACCGGCGCGCGGCTGGTCATCCTCGATGAGCCCACCAGCGTGCTGGCGCCACAGGAGGTGCAGTCCCTCTTCGGCGTCATCGCCCGGCTGCGGGAGGAGGGCCTCGGCGTCGTCATCGTGACCCACAAGCTGGGCGAGGTCCGTGCGATCGCCGATCGGGTGACCGTGATGCGCTCCGGCCAGGTGGTGCTGAACGGCGCCGACCCCAGTCAGTACAGCGATGCGGAACTGGTGGCGGCGATGGTCGGCCGCCAGGTGCCGCCGCTGCCGGTCGAGCGGGACGCGGTCCCCGCCAGCGACCGGGCCGTGGTGGAACTGCAGGAGGTCAGCGCCCACGGCGACCGCGGGCATATCGCCGTGAAGGGCATCGATCTGCAGATCCATCCGGGCGAGATCCTTGGCGTGGCCGGGGTGGCCGGCAGCGGGCAGCGCGAGTTGTGCGAGGTGGTGCTGGGCCTGCGGCCCACCGCTTCGGGCTCGGTGCGCCTCGGCGACTTGCAGGGCGACGCCCTGACGGCCCGCGCCGCCATGGCAGCCGGTGCGGTCTCGGTTCCGGAGGATCCGGTCGCGGAGTCCGTGGTGTCCGGGCTGAGCGTCCTGGAGCACATGGTGCTCACCGGCACGCCGGCGCCGAAGCGCCGCTTCGGGATCGACTGGAAGGCGGTCGCCAGCAGGACCGCCGCCACCGATCGGCGCGTCGGATTGCACATCGCGCCCGGGAGCCGCCGCCTCAGCGAGCTCTCCGGGGGCAACATCCAGCGGGTCATCCTGACCCGGGAGCTCGGTCGGGAGGCGGTGCTGGTCGTGGCCGCCTACCCCAGCCGAGGGCTGGACATCGCCAACACGCGCCGCACCCAGGAACTGCTGCTGGAGCACCGGGCCCGCGGCGCTGCCGTGCTGTTCGTCTCGGAGGACCTCGACGAGCTGCTCGCCCTGGCCGACCGGATCGCCGTGATGCACGACGGGCATCTGGTGGACGTGGTCGATGCCGCCGGCGCCGATCGGATGTCCGTGGGCCGGCTGATGCTGGGAGGTGCGGCGTGACCGACGCGACCGTCAACCCCGGGCCCGGCCTGACCCGCTGGTGGCGCGGCAGCAGGACCGCGGCACGGTGGGCCGTGGCGCTGATCGGCGGATGCATCGTCTTCGGAGCCTTCGTCCTGGCCAACGGCGCCGACCCGATCGCCGTGTACCGGGACATCTGGCAGTCGACGATCACCGAGCAGAGCCAGTTCCAACAGATCCTCATCCGGGCCGCCCCGCTGGTGCTCGCCGGGCTGGCAGTCGTGATCCCGGCACGGGCCGGGATGGTGAACGTCGGCGGCGAGGGACAGTTGATCGTGGGGGCCGTCGCCGCTGCAGGTGTGGCCGGGCTGCTGGACGCCAGCACCCCGCCGGCCCTGTTCATCACCGCGATGCTGCTCGCCGCGATGGCGGCCGGCGCGGCGTGGGCGGGCATCGCCGCGGTGATGCGGGTGACGGTGAAGGTCAACGAAGCGGTGACGACGCTGCTGCTCAACTACGTCGCGGCCTACTTCATGCTGTTCCTGCTGCTGGGCCCGTGGAAGGATCCGGCCGCGCTGGGACAGTCCACCGGGGTCGAGATCGCGGACAACGCCAAGCTGCCGGTCCTCAGCAGCACCGCGGTCAACGTGGGCGTGGTGATCGCCCTGGCGGCGGCGCTCGTGGTGTGGTTCGTGCTGTCCCGCACCGAGTGGGGCTTCCGGCTCGGTGTCGTCGGCGGCAACCCGGAGGCGGCGCGCCGGGCCGGGATCGGCGTGGTGGTCCTCCTGCTGGGCGCGCTCCTCATCGGCGGCGCCCTGGCCGGGCTGGCCGGCTACATCCAGCTGGCGGGCACCGAGTACAAGCTGCGGCCCACCTTCGGGCTCACCATCGGCTACATCGCGTTCCTGGCGAGCTGGTTGTCGCGGCACCGACCGCTGCCGCTGCTCCTGGCGTCCCTGGCGCTGGCCGCCATCGCCGTGTCGGGCAACAGCCTGCAGATCGGCTCCGGGCTGCCGGCGGGCACCGTCAACGTCCTCATGGGGCTGCTGCTCATCGCCGTCCTCGGCTGGACCAGGCCGCGAAAGGCGTCGCCATGATCATCGAGTTGCTCTCCGGCGCAGTGCGCGGCGGGACCTCCATCATGTACGCCGGGCTCGGCGAGACCGTCTCCGAGCGGGCCGGCGTCATCAACCTCGGCACGGAGGGGTCGATGCTGGTGGGCGCGTTGGGCGGCTACGCCCTGACCGCCCAGAGCGGCAGCCCTTGGGTCGGCGTCCTGGGGGGCGCCCTGGCCGGCGCGCTGCTGTCCGGTGTGCACGCGGTGCTGGTGGTCAGTAGGCGCGCGAACCAGTTCGCCAGCGGACTCACCCTCTACTTCTTCGCCCTGGGTCTGACCGCCCTGTACGGCGTGAGTTTCGTCAGCCGCCAGGTCAACGCGTTCACCCCGGTGCCGGTCCCCGGGCTGTCGGAGATCCCGGTCCTGGGGGAGGTGCTCTTCACCCACGATCCGCTGGTGTACCTGGGGTTCCTCGCGGCCCCGTGCATCTGGTGGGTGCTGTTCCGGACCCGGATCGGGCTGATCGTGCGCTCCGCGGGGGAGCGCGCCGACGCGCTGCAGGTCAACGGCTACAGCGTGACGAAGGTGCGCTACGCCGCGACCATCACCGGCGGCGCCCTGGCCGGCATCGGTGGCGCCCACATCTCCATCGCCTACGCCAACAGTTGGTTCGAGGGCATGATCGCCGGCCGCGGGTTCATCGCCGTCGCGCTGGTGATCTTCGCCATGTGGAATCCGCTGACGATCATGGGCGGCGCCTACCTCTTCGGGGCGGCCCTGTCCCTGGCCTCGGTGCTGCAGGCCAGCGGCTACGCGGTCAACCAGTTCGCCCTGAACGCCGTGCCCTTCGTGCTGACCCTGATCGTGCTGGCCATGCTCGGCCGGCGCACGCTGCAGTCGGCGCCCGACGAGTTACTCAAGGTCCTCGAGAACACGAGAACAGCCTGATCGCCCGGGTCGCTGCGGCGATCGCCGCCACCCCAACCATCCGCCCGTCCCTCCCGCAGCCCCTCCCGCCACCCGACCACCCGTCCGTCCCGCCGACCCTGGCCAGCAGCGCCGGCGCCCCTGATGTTCCGCAACCGGCCCCACCGGTCCGGTCCAACCAGATGAAAGGACAGTTGCATGCGCTTTCGGAAGCGAACCCGCCTCGCCGTGGCGGCCGCCGCCATGGCACTCCTCGCCGGGTGCTCGTCGGCCTCATCCTCGACCGAGGCAGGCGCCGCGGCCTCTGCGGAGGCACCGGGTGCCGGGGCCACCACGATCGGTGTTATCGCCGTCGGTCCCAAGGACGACTTCGGCTACAACCAGGCCGTCTACCAGGGGGTAGAGGCAATGCGGTCGGAGTTCCCAGACATCGAGGTCCTCGATGCCTACAACATCCCGGAGGACGACACCGCGGCGACCACGATGGAGAGCATGGTGGCGCAGGGGGCCACCATCCTCTTCGCGACCTCCTACGGGCACCTCGACGCGGCCAAGCAGGTTGCGGCGAAGCACCCCGAGGTGGTGGTCGTGCACCAGGGCGGGCTGCTCGGTGCCGAGCCGCCGGCCAACATGGGCACCTACTTCGGCAGCGTCTATGAGCCGGTCTATCTGGCCGGCATCGCTGCCGGTGCGGCGACTGAGACGGGCAAGCTGGGCTACGTCTACGCCATCCCGATCCCGCAGACCCTGGCCAACATCAACGCCTTCACGCTCGGCGCCCAGTCGGTGCGCCCCGATGCCGAGGTCATCGCGGTCTCCACGACGAGTTGGTGCGACCCGGCGACCCAGGCCAACCGGATCCAGTCGCTGCTGAGCAACAACGTCGATGTGGTCACCCAGCACCAGGACTGCACCAAGACGATCATCGAGGCGAGCGAGGCCGCCGGCGCCTACACGGTCGGCTACCACGCCGATGCCTCCTCGCTGGCACCCCAGGGCTGGCTGACCGGTTCCGAATGGAACTGGGGGCCGCTGTACAACCAGATCGTGGCGACGGCGGTCGACGGCGACTTCGTCGGCAGCGGGTTCAACGCCGACTACCGGGCGAACATGGCCAGCGGCGAGAACCCGTTCGTCCAGTCCGTCATCGGCCCCAGCGTCAGCGAGGAGACCAAGGCGTTGATGGCCGCCGCGGAGGAGGACCTCAAGGCCGGGGGCAGCCCCTTCACCGGTCCGGTGGTTGCCCAGGACGGGACCGTCAAGGTCCCCGATGGCGAGACGCCCAGCATCGAGACCATCGAGCAGATGGACTACTTCGTCAAGGGCGTTACCGGCACCATCTCCTGAGCCGCGGCGGGGGCCGGTTCCTGGGGGACCAGCGCAGGAACCGGCCTCCGCGGTTCAGCATCCGCACCGAATGTGGAGGCCCGTCATGACCGATCAGACCACCACCATCGCCGCCGCGCCGGTCGCCGGTGCCCACGCACTCGCCTTCGGCAGCGTGGCAGCCGATCCCTACCCCTGGCCGTACAACGGATCCTTCGCACCGGATTCGACCGCCATCCTCGCGATCGACTGGCAGCACGACTTCTGCGGACCGGGCGGGTACGTGGACGCCATGGGGTACGACCTGGAGCTCACGCGGACCGGCCTCGGGCCGACCGCGGCCGTGCTGGCTGCCGCACGATCGCTGGGCTTCCACATCATCCACACCCGCGAAGGGCACGCACCGGACCTCTCGGACCTGCCGGCCAACAAGTTGTGGCGCTCGCGGCAGATCAACGCCGGCATCGGGGACCCCGGTCCCTGCGGGCGGATCCTCACCCGCGGGGAGCCGGGCTGGCAGATCGTGCCCGAAGTCGCCCCGCTGCCGGGCGAGGCGATCATCGACAAGCCGGGCAAGGGGTCCTTCTACGCCACCGACCTGGACCTCGTGCTGCGCGCCAAGGGCATCACGCACCTCATCCTGACCGGGATCACCACCGACGTCTGCGTCCACACGACGATGCGCGACGCCAACGACCGCGGCTACGAGTGCCTGCTGCTGTCGGACTGCACCGGAGCCACCGACTACGGCAACTACCTGGCCGCACTGAAGATGATCACGATGCAGGGCGGCGTGTTCGGGGCCGTTGCCGATTCCACCGCCCTGCTCGCAGCGCTGGCAATGCCGCAGTCGGACTCCGCGCCGGAGTCACCGGACGCGAGTGCGCCCCCCAACGGCGACACCCGCGGGACCATCGCCGCGGCACCGGTGGACCCCGAGATGGCCGATCCGCCGCCGTCGGGCATCGGGGGGCCGCCCGCAGGTTCCGGCCACCGGGTCGCCCCGGCCACCGCAGCCGCCCACGGGGCCGTCCTGCCGGCCGAGCCGCACGACCTGGCGTTCGATCCCGCGACGACGGCACTGGTGGTCATCGACATGCAGCGCGACTTCGTGCTGCCGGGCGGTTTCGGAGAGGCGCTGGGCAACGACACCTCGCTGCTGCTGGAAGCCGTGGAGCCGACCCGGCGGGTGCTGGCCGCGGCCCGCGAGCACGGCATCCTCGTGATCCACACCAGGGAGGGCCATCGGCCCGATCTGGCGGACGCACCGCCGGCGAAGCTGCACCGGGGCGGCAAGACGTTCATCGGCGAGCACGGGCCGATGGGCCGGATCCTGGTGCGCGGTGAGCGGGGTCACGACATCATCGACCAGCTCCACCCCATCGAGGGCGAGCCGATCATCGACAAGCCCGGCAAGGGCTCGTTCTACGCCACCGACCTCGACCTCATCCTGACCCGGCGCGGGATCACGACCCTCATCGTCTGCGGCGTCACCCTCGAGGTCTGCGTCCACACCACCGTGCGGGAGGCGAACGACCGGGGCTACCGGGCGGCGGTGCTGTCGGACTGCGTGGCGTCCTACTTCCCGGAGTTCCAGCGGGTCGGATTGGAGATGATCAAGGCCCAGGGCGGGATCTTCGGCTGGGTGTCGGACTCGCAGTCCTTCATCGATGCCATCAGCTGAGATGGCTGTCCGGCCGGCCCGGACGCACGCGGCCGTCAAACGGGTCCGGGCCGTGCAGCGCGGCCACCGCATCGACCCTTGGACGCCGATGCGCGGCGTCGTGGCGCATGCCTACCGCGGGGCGGTGAACCTGCGCATGGGCGGCCAGTTGTGGTCGGTCGTGCCGGAGGGCGTGCCGGACGGGCCGACCACCATCCGGCTCCCGGAACGCGAATGGCCCACCGCGGCCGGCGTCGCGGTGGGCGCCCCAGCGGTGCACCGGGCCGGGGCGCTGGCCGTCGGCGGCATCGTCATCGACGTGCGCGCCGCGCCCGTCTGGTCGCCCCGGCCCTTCCCGCGCCGCCCGGCACCGGGGGCGCTCGGGAGGGCCGGGCGGCTGGCCGCCGCCGCGCTGGCGGCCGGGGCTGCGCCGTGGATCCCCGCGGCGCTGGAGGCGGGCCTGGCGGACCCGCCTCGCGGGGTGCCGCCGCTGGTGGGCCGCGGTATCGGCCTGACCCCCGCCGGCGACGATGCGCTGACCGGTGGCCTGGCCGCAGCAGCCGCGCTCGGCGAACCCGTGCCCGACCTGGCCGCCGCGGTCCTCGCGGCGTCGTGCGCGACCACGGACCTGGCCGCGAGCTTCCTGCGGCAGGCGTGCGCCGGCGACTTCCACCGGCCGCTGCACGAGGCGATGGCGGCCGTGGTCGCCGACCGGGGCGCGACGGCGGCGACGGCGCGATTGCTGGCCGTCGGCGCCACATCCGGCGCCGATGCGGCGCTCGGCGCCGCGACCGCCCTCAGCCGGTTCCTGCACCGGGCCGACCCGGGTTCCCCGATCCGCGGCCACCCGTGGCAGGCATCACCGCAACCCGACGACAGGGCGGCAGCATGAGCGTCAAGCACGCCATCTACGAGAACCTCTACCGAGACTCCGTGTCCCTGATGACGCTGTCGGCGGCCGTGCTGGCCGTCCCCGGCATCGATCAGGCCTCGGTGGTCATGATGTCGGCGACGAACGTGGAGCACCTCGCCGCCGCGGGCCTGGGCACCTTCGAGCCCTCCCCGAACGACCTCGTGGTCGCCGTCCGCGGGACCGATGCCGCCTGCGACGCCGCGCTCGCCGCTGTCGCGGAGGTCCTCGAGGACGGCGGATCGTCCGGTGGCGGGGAGGATGTGGCGGAGGCGCCGCTGAGCAGCATCGCCATGGCGGTGCACCGCGATCCGGCGACCACCCTCGCGCTCATCTCGGTGCCGGGCGACTACGCCGCGGCCGAGGCGCTGAAGGCCCTGCGCCTCGGCCTGGACGTGATGATCTTCAGCGACAACGTGCCGCTGGAACAGGAGCTCCAGATCAAGCAGTACGCCGACTCCGTGGGCCTGATGGTCATGGGCCCGGACTGCGGCACCGCGATCGTCAACGGCGTTCCCCTCGGGTTCGCGAACACCTGCCGCCGCGGTCCGATCGGGGTGGTCGGCGCGTCCGGGACGGGCACCCAAGAGGTCACCGTCCGGGTGCACCAGCTGGGCAGCGGGATCAGCCAGGCCCTGGGCACCGGAGGCCACGACCTGGCTGAGCAGATCGGCGGGATCTCGATGCTCCATGGCCTGCAGGCGCTGGCCGAGGACCCGGGCACGGAGGTGATCGTGCTGGTGAGCAAGCCACCGGCGGCGGTCGTCGCCGAGCGGGTGCTCGGCGCAGCGGCGGCTGCGGGCAAGCCGGTCGTGGTGATCTTCCTCGGGGCCAGGCCGGAGGACGTGCAGCGCGACGGCATCGTGGCGGCCGCCAGCCTGGCCCAGGCCGCCGATCTCGCGGTGGATCTCGTGCAGGGCCGGGAACCGGCGGCCGAGCCGATCACGATCAGCCATCGCATGCAGACCGTGCTCGACGACGCCGTGCAGCAGATGGCGCCCGGCCAGCGGTATGTGCGCGGGGTCTACTCCGGCGGGACGTTCTGCTACGAGGCCCAGTTGGTGTGCCAGCACGCCGGCATCACCGCCAGTTCGAACACCCCCGCCAAGGGCAACGAGCGGCTCCCGGACATCACCACCTCGGTGGGCCACACGATCATCGACATGGGCGATGACGAGTTCACCCGGGGCAGACCGCACCCGATGATCGATCCGGGCCTGCGGGACGAACGAGTGCGGGCCGAGGCCGACGACCCGCAGACCGCCGTCGTGCTGTTCGATGTGGTCCTCGGCTACGGCTGCGCGGACGACCCGATCGGCGCGCTCCTGCCGATCATCGGGGCAGCCAGGGCTCAGGCACGCCGCCAGGGCCGCACCCCGCTGTTCATCGGGCACGTGTGCGGCACCGATCTGGACCACCAGGGCCGCGACCGCGTCGTCGCCGGCCTCACCGCCGCCGGCGTCCTGGTCGCCGGCAGCAACGCCGAGGCCGCCACCTGGGCCGCCGCCGTCATCACCGCCCGCGCCGCCGCCGAGGCAGCCGCCGAGGGAGTGCCAGCATGAAGAGCCTCTTCACCGAGGAGTTGCGGGTCGTCAACGTCGGGCTGGCCTCGTTCAGCGACAGCATCCTGACCGCGGGCGGTGAGTCGATGAATCTCACCTGGCAGCCGCCGGCCGGTGCCGACGCTGCGGTCGGGTTCGCGCTCGCCAAGCTCATCGGCGACCCGCGCATCGAGGCCGCCAACGAGACCGCCTTCGCCAGGTACCTGGCCGCACAGCCGACGCTGCTGGACGTGCAGCTGGCCCGGGACGCGATCCCGGCGCTGACCGAGCGTCGCATCCTGCATGCCGGCCCGCCGATCGCCTGGGACGACATGTGCGGCCCGGTCCGGGGCGCCATCGCCGGCGCCATCTGTTTCGAGGGTTGGGCCGATTCGCTGGCGGCGGCCGAGCAGCTCGCCGCCACCGGCCGGGTCGCCCTGGAGCCGTGCCACCACTACGGCGCGGTCGGCCCGATGGCCGGCATCATCAGCCCGTCGATGCCGCTGTGGGTCGTGGCGAACGCCGATGCGGGCAACCGTGCGTTCTGCACCTTCAATGAGGGCCTGGGCAAGGTGCTCCGATTCGGCGCCAACGGCCCGGAGGTCCTGCAGCGGCTGCGCTGGATGGGTACCGACCTGTTCGCCACGATGAAGGCCGCAGTTGCTGGGCTCGCCGAGCGGGACCTCAAGCCGCTCATGGCGCAGGCCCTGCACATGGGCGACGAGCTCCACAACCGCAACGCCGCCGCCACCGGCCTGCTGTTCAAGCGGCTCGCGCTGTCCCTGATCGACAGCGGCCTGCCGAGCGACCAGATCTCCCGCGCGCTGAACTTCGTGGCCCGCAACGACCACTTCTTCCTCAACATCTCCATGGCGGCGAGCAAGTCGATGTCCGACGCGGCGCACGGCGTGCCGCACAGCACGATGGTCACGGCCATGGCCCGCAACGGCGTGAACTTCGGCGTGCGGCTCTCAGGCACCGGGGACGCCTGGTTCCAGTCGCCCGCCAACCCGGTCGAGGGGCTCTTCTTCCCCGGGTACGGAGTCGACGACGCGGCCGCCGACCTCGGCGACAGCGCGATCACCGAGACCAACGGCCTCGGCGGGTTCGCGATGGCGGCCTCCCCGGCGATCGTGCAGTTCGTCGGCGGCACTCCTGCTGATGCGACCGCGAACAGCCGTCGGATGCTCACCATCACCCTGGGCGGCAACCCGGCCTTCACGCTGCCGGCGCTGAACTTCGGCGGCACCCCCGCCGGGATCGACGCCCGGCTCGTCGTGGACTGCGGGATCCTGCCGATCATCAACACCGGCATCGCCCACAAGGAGGCCGGGGTCGGCCAGATCGGCGCCGGGATCACCACGGCGCCGATGAGATGCTTCACCGATGCCATCGCCGCGATCGCGGCCGGACTGGAGGGCTGAACCATGCCGTTGCTCGCTGTGAACGGGACCCTGATGCGGGGCCTGGAGCTCGAACCGAATATGCGCGCGGCCGGGGCGACATTCGTCCGGGAGGCGGCCACGCAGCCGATGTACCGGCTGTGGACCATCGACGACGTCCACCCGGCGATGATCCGGGTCACCGACGGCTCGGGCACCAGCGTCGCCGTCGAGGTGTGGGACGTGCCCGATGCCGGGTTCGCCGGGATCCTGCTGAAGGAGCCGCCCGGTCTGAGCATCGGCAAGGTGACCCTCGCCGACGGCGAGGAGGTCCTCGGCGTCATCGGGGAGCCGGCCCTCGTCGAGGGCAAGCCGGAGATCACCGAGCACGGCGGCTGGCGCGCCTACCTGGCTGCGAAGGGCTCGGATTCCTGACCATCGTGGGCCACCCCGTCCGGGCCGGTGTGCAACGCCGGGCGGCGGTGGCTGCGGGCGGAGCGAGCGGGCCGCCGGGGGGCCGGTCGCTTCCCGGTGTCCAGGTGATCCGGCGGCGTGAGCGGCCTCATCCCGCTGCGCCGGGGGACGTCAGCACCCGGTTCGGGGGTTTGCACCCGCCGCGGTGGGGCGTTGCGAAATGGGTCGTGTCGGTGCTGGTTGGTAGGGGGGTCAGTCGGCGGCTGAGAATTGGTCATGGCGTTGGGGTATCGGCGGGTGGATCGGGAGCAGTCGTTCTTGTCGCCGCCTGACATGCGGGTCTGGTTGCCGTCGGAGCATCTCGAGGCCGACTCCGGACGGGTCGGCCTCCGGTGGCCAGCGACCAGGCACGTCGTTCAGCGCGCTGCCAGCAGGGTGCGGACCCGGGCGCTCTCGCTCAGGCGACGGGCCAGCGTGATGAGACTCATGGCGAGCAGGCCCACTGCGACCGCGATGATCCCGTCCCGGTCGGGGCCCAGGCTCAGCGCGAAGAACTGTGAGATCGGCGGAATGGCCAGGACCATGACGAACGCCCCCGCCATGGCCGCGACGATCGCCCAGCGCAGCGGGTTCAACGGTTGGGCCACGAGGACCAGCACCCACCAGGCGGCGAGGAAGAGCGTGATCGTCGCTGCGGTTCGCGCCTCGCCGGTCGCCTGCGCCGAGTCCAGAGCGCCGGAGGCGACTTCGGCACGGGAGCCCAGCAGGCTGAGCCCGTAGGAGGCCATGACCGCCAGGCCGCAGATGAGCCCGCTGGGGATCGTCAGGGTGAGGACGCGGCGGAGGAACCCGGGGCGGAATCGTTGGGTGTTGGGCATGAGCGCCAGGAAGAAGGCCGGGATCCCGATCGTGAGGGCGTTGATCAGCGTGCTGTGCCGGGGCAGCAGGGGGAACTGGAGGGTGAGCACAGCGGTCAGGGCCGCCAGGGTGGTGGCGTAGAACGACTTGGTCAGGAACAGGTCGCTGACCCGCTCGATGTTGCCCAGGACCCGCCGCCCCTCGGCGACCACCGCCGGCATGGTCGCGAACCGGTTGTCCAGCAGGACGATCTGGGCCGCCGTCCGGGTGGCTGCTGCCCCGGAGCCCATCGCGATGCCGAGGTCCGCCCGTTTCAGGGCGAGCACGTCGTTGACCCCGTCGCCGGTCATCGCCACCACGTGACCGCGGGCCTGCAGCGCATCCACCATCTGCCGCTTCTGCGCGGGAGTGACCCGGCCAAAGACGCAGGTCTGCTCCATAACGTCAGCGAGTTCGTCAGGATCGCTGGGCAGGGTCCGCGCGTCCACCGGTCGGGATGCCCCCGTGACTCCGGCCTGCGATGCGATCACTGCCACGGTCGCGGGGTCGTCCCCGGAGATGACCTTCAGGGCCACCCCCTGGCTGCCGAAGTAGGACACCGTCGCTGCGGCGTCGGGTCGCAGGACCTGGTCGATGGCCAGGAGGGCCACGGGGCGCACCGCCGGGACGGGCCGGTCGTCGGCGGGGGCCTCCTCGGGCCGGGCGAGCAGGAGCACGCGCGCACCCGTCGCCGCGAGCGCCGAGGCCCGTTCGAGGGCGTCGGTGCACGAATCGGGGGTCTCGGCGCACACCATCTCCGCCGCGCCCAGGACCCACCATCCGGCGCTGGCCCCGAGCGCGGACCCGACCAGGTCGACCGCCGACCACTTGCGGGCGCTGGAGAAGGGCACGACCGCGGCCGCCCGCACCCCGGGACCGGCCGGGTGCGCCGCCGCGATGGCCGAGACCGTGGGGTTGGCAACCCGTTCGGCAGCACCCAACCCGCCGAGCACCGCCGGCAGGTCGACATCGTCGACCAGGGGGACCACGTCGCGCAGCGCCATGCCGGGCTCGGTCAGCGTCCCGGTCTTGTCCACGCAGAGCACATCCACCCGGGCCAGCACCTCGACTGCGGGCAGTTCCTGGACCAGGGCCCGGACCCGCCCGAGGCGCACCACCGCCACGGCCATGGCCACGCTCGTGAGCAGGACCAGCCCCTCGGGGATCATCGTCACGACCCCGGCGATCGTCCCCGAGATCGCCGCGGAGAGGTCCGGCGACGCCCGGATCTGGGAGAAGAACAAGACTGCGGCCACCGGGAGCAGCACGTAGGTCATGATCCGTACGAAGCGCATGATCGAACCCATGAGCTCGGACCTGGTCGCGGTGTACACCCGGGCCTCGGCGGCCAGACCCGCGGCATAGCTGGCGTCGCCCACCCGCTGCGCCCGCATCGCCCCGGATCCCGCCACCACGAACGACCCGGACAGGACCTGCTCGCCCACCGCCCGCGCCACGGGGTCCGCCTCGCCGGTGAGCAGGGACTCGTCGACCTGCATCCCCTCCGATTCCAGCACCGGACCGTCGACCAGGATCTGATCGCCCGGCCGCAGCAGGACGGTGTCGTCGACCACGATCGCATCCGAGGCGATCTCCACGGCCGTGCCGTCGCGGACGACGACGGGCCGGGCGGCTCCGAGCACCGACAGTTTCGCAAGGGTGCGCGAGGCCCGGTACTCCTGGACGATCCCGATCCCGGAGTTGATGACGATGACGAATCCGAACAGCGCGTCCTGGATCGGGGCCGTGAGCAGCATGAGCAGCCACATCACGCCGATGACCAAGTTGAAGATGGTCATGGTGTTCGACCGGATGATCTGGCCCAGCGGCCGCGCCCCGCGCTCCCGCGTGACATTGACCGCCCCGGCCGCGACCCGTGCCCGCACCTCGGCGGCGCTCAGGCCCGGTGGGCCCGGGAACCCCCCGCCGGTCGCCGCGTCCACGGCCCGACGATCGCCGGTGCTCATCTCACCACGGCCCGTTTCGCGATGGCAGACCCCAGGCTTTCGGGCCCCGGGTCGCCGAATCCAGCAGCAACAGCGGACCGGCGCCGCTCACCGAGAGCGGGCTTGGGCACCGGGCGCCGACAAGCGGCGGCGTTCGGCCGGGCCCGCCGTGCCGAGCCTGCCGGGAGTGGGTGCTCTCGGGGGCGGGCCAGGATCCCCCCTGCTCGGGATCGGTGCTCACGCCCGGCCTCCCCACTCGCGGACCTTCCCAAGGACCCTATCGCGAACAGCCGCCGAGCCGATGGGTCGCCTCGACCCGCTGCCCCGAGACCGGGCACGGGTCCTCACCCAGACGAACTCTCGCCGGCCCGCCCCTCGTCCGTCGCAGACATGCACCACCGCGATCCGTCCGCCGGCGAGATGCTGCGGGGTTGCCTGCGGCCGTTGACAAGTGCCCTTGGGCTCTGTCTGCCACCTCGGATGCTGAGCTGTCACTCGACGACCGGCTACCTTGCGCAGCCACGTCCGCTGACTGCGTTGGATCAGGCATTCCCGCACGGCACGGCCACTCGCCGGCGCCTCGGGGCAACCGCCTTCGGCGAGCTGCGCATCGCCGTCGACAACGGGCTCGCCCTCGCCGCGGACGCAACTGCCCCAACGACGGCGTCGGATCGTGATCAGGTGCCGCGCCGGACGCGGCGAACGTCCTCTGGGGCCCGGTGGCTAGAGATGGCGGGCTGGCCGAACCCCGATCGGTGGCGTGGGCTGCAAGGCGCGGTTCATCCGAACAAGCACGATCGGCGCTGCACGCACGGGTCGAGGCCAGTTCCCGGAGTTCGGGCCCCGATGAAGGGCAATCGCAGGCCGCAGAAACCGGGCCAGGCCGCCGCTGCCGCGCGGTCGGCAGGGGAAGCCGGGCATTCCCGCGCAGCACGATGCCCGGGTCCGCGGTGGGTCGCTCACCATGGCGACGGCCGAGCACGCCCGCACCCTCAAGTCCCGACGTGTCCGCGCCGCCTCAGCGGGGCTGCGGCTCCCCGGCCGCCAGACGCGCGGCCTCGTCGCGGCACCACAGGCCCACCAGGCCGCGGTAGTGCGCGATGAACTGCTCGTGCTCGTGGGCGGGGAAGGTCTCGCGGACGGTATCGACGATGAGGGCGTCCATCCCCGGGCCGGTGAACCATTCCAGGGCGATCTCGTCGAAGTCCCGCAGCCGTGAGTCGCACCAGTCGTAGTAGCGCTCGGTGTCGAAGTAATCGTCGGCCAGCCGCCGGTAGCCGGCCAGCTTCTCCTCGTAGTTCAGATCGTCGCGCTCGGCGATCGCGAAGTAGTCGGCGGTCTTCAGGTCCAGGCCCACCTTGCGGTCGGTCACCATGCAGTACGTGCTCCATTTCACCAGCGCCTTCATGGCCCAGGGGAAGTAGTAGTGGAGGCTGGTGACGGCCACGTCGGGGCAGGCGTTGGCGTAGTCGATCGGGTACACCTGGTCCGGCTCGCCGCCGCTGCCGAACTTCACCAGCGTTTCGCAAGAGTTGAACTCCCACTGGAAGAACGCGTTCACGGTCCGGTTGATGGTGACGCATTCGTCGCCGGCCTGGGCGCTGAGGAAGCCGTGGTCCACGGCGTAGCGGGCGTGCAGCGGCTGCTCGGGCAGGTAGTGCATGACCATCGTCTCCGGGCCGATGGACAGCGAGCGGGCGAACACGTCGTAGTCCTCGGCGGCCTGCAGGTGCATGAGCATCTCGCCGGAGTCGTCATAGGAGCGGAACAGGTCGCGCTGGTCGTCGATGCGGGACACGCCGCGCCAGCCACCGCCGTCGAACGGCTTCATGAACATCGGGTAGCCCACTTCCTCGGCGATCGCGGCGAGGTCGAAGGGCTGGTTGTAGCGGGCCGCGGTGTAGGCGTACTTTGCGTGGTCGACCGGGTTCTTGTACGGCACCAGGACGGTGGGCGGGATCTTCAGCCCGAGCCGCATCATCGCGCAGTACGCCGAATGCTTCTCCATCGACTGGAAGGTGAAGGGGCTGTTCAGCAGGTACACGTCGTCCATCAGGGAGATCTTCTTCAACCACTCCCGCGGCACGTAGTACCAGTAGGCGAGCCGGTCGATGACCAGGCTGTGCCGGGGCTTGTCACGCAGGTTGAACGGCTCGATGGTGGTGCGCTCGGTGCTGATGGTGTGCCGGGTGCCCCGGGCGTCGCTGACCGGGCCCATCGCACGCACCAGGGACTCGAAGGCCACCGGCCAGTCGTTCTCGGTGCCCAGCAGCAGACCCACGAGGTGGTTGCGAGTGGCGTCGTCCATGAGGTGCTCCCGGGTCAGAGGGTTGCCAGGTACTTCACGGCCATGCGCTGCCACGACGGCCAGTCGTGCGGGGTGTCGGGACCCCACACATCCAGGTCGCAGCGGATCCCCTTGTCCCACAGCGCGTGCGCGAGTTGCTGGCTGCTGGGCAGCGACTGCGTGGGGTGCACCTCGAACGCGCCGGAGCCGACGACCAGCTGGATCCAGACGTGGCCGCGCAGCCAGTCGAGGTGATCGCCGTGCAGGTTCGGGACGTAGGCGGTCGGGTTGTTGAAGTACAGCGCGTCGCCGGCCTGCCCCCAGGGGTGCCAGGACCCGGCGTCGTAGCTGCCCGACATGCCCACCGCGCGGGGGAACAGGTCGGCGCGCCGCAGTGCTGCGTTGACGGCGTGGAACGCCCCCATGCTGACCCCCGTGGTGACGATGGGCTGCCAGCCGCCGCTGTCGCCGTGGATGGCGGGTGCGACCTGGTCGGTGATCCAGGAGAAGTACGCATCGTGGCGCTGTGCCCGCTCCTCGGTGGGGATCGACCGGTTCGACCAGGACCAGCCGTCGTTGGCGTCCACCGTGTACACCTTGATGCGGCCAGCCTCGATCGCCGGGGCCAGGACGTGGATGATGCCGTGCTGCTCGGCGTCGTAGGCGCTGCCCGCCTCGGCCGGGAAGAACAGCACCGGTTGGCCCCAGTGGCCGTAGGCCACGACATGGCCCTCGGTGCCCATGCTCGGGGCGGGGACCAGCCATTCGTCGCGCCTCATGGCGCACATCTTCGCGAGTAGGGGGTCGCTGTCGCCACCGTCAGAGGCTCCAGACACGCAGGAGCAGGTCGCGCAGGCCTGGGTCGAGGTTGTCGCGCCAGCCGATGTGGTTGTGGCCGTCGCGGAACTCGAGGAACTGCGCAGCAGTCCCAGCCTTGGTCAGCGCCCGCACCATCAACAGGTTGTTCGCGAGGTTCTCCTCGCCGGTGCCGCAGGTCATGGTGATGGTCGTGCCCGATAGCAGGGACGGCTCGAGGTCGGCAACGAAGCGGGTCACCCGGTCGAAATAGCCGAAGTTGCGCTCACCGGGATCGGTCTGGGCCGTGAAGAACGACCCGGACTGCCAGAACATGCCGCCGAACGTGCCCGGATTGGCTGCAGCGGCGTGGGCGAGGGCCAGTGCGCCCAGGCTCGCCCCGACGCCGACCGGGGTTCCCGTGGTGCTGACCCGGGCCTTGACCTGCGGCAGCATCCCGGTGACCAGCGCACGGGCGTAGGCGGGGGAGGCGGAGTAACTGCGCACCCGGTACAGCGGCGCCAGCAGCAGTACGCGGCAGCGCAGCACGGGCTCATCGTGAGCCAGCACCGACAGGTAGTGCAGCAGGCCGCTGAACTGCGCGTACTCCGGACCGTCGTGCACCACGAGCAACGGCATCGGCGCGGCCGGCGAGGATCCCGCGGGGGAGTGCAGGGTGCCGCTGACCACGATCTCGGCGTCCTCGTCGACGACGTCGGGCAACTCCTCGGCGGCCTCCAGCGGCTGGCCGTCGGATCGCGCCAGCCAGGCCGGTTCGCGGTAGCCGGGGAACTCCAGCACGGACTTCTCGCCGAAGACGCCCGGCACGCGGCGAGGGTTGCCGGGATCGGGGACCATCGCCTCCTCCCCGTCGGCGGTGCGCAGCACGATGAGGTACTCCAGCCGGTCCACCGGCGGTCGGGGGATTCGCGCAACCCAGCGGCCCGCCTCGAGCCGGAACGACGGATCGGCGCCCTCGTCGCGCAGGTGGTACCAGACCCGGACCGGCGTCGAGCGCGCGTCCGGCTGCAGCACGAAGCGGACCTCGTCGCGAGCGGGATCGAGCGTCGGTCCCAGCGGCTGCATGATCGTGATCGTACGGTGGCGGGCGGGTCGAGGCGGCTGAATCCCGCCGAGCGGACTCGTCCAGCTGCCACGCCCACCGCGGCCGGTTCACGCTGCGCAGACCGCGCCGACCTACGCGGCGTCCCCGTTCACGCAGACATAGACGGTGTTCGACGAGGTGCCCCCGACATATGGGTTGGGGAAGTCGACGACCGCCGCATCGACCTCGGCGAAGACTTCGCGCAGCAGTGCGGTGAACATCGGTTCCGGCGGGTCGTCGGACCACAGGCCGAAGACGCCGTCTGGGTGCAGCAGGTCGCACAGGCGCCGCAGCCCTTGTGCGGAGTAGAAGGCGGCATGGCTGGGGTGGAGCACGTGCTCCGGCGAGTGGTCGATGTCGAGCAGGACGGCGTGGTATCGACGACCCGGTACCGCGGCGTCGAACCCCGTGCTCGCCACGCAGGCGAAGAAGTCCGCCGAGCGCAACTCGACCCGGGGATCGGTGGCCAGTCCGACGGCGTCCGGCAGCAGGGCGCGGCGGTGCCAGGCGATGACCTCGTCCAGCGCTTCGATGACCGTCAGGGTCCGCACCCGGGGATCCTCCAGGGCTGCCATCGCGGTGTATCCCAGGCCGAGGCCCCCGACGACGACATCGAGGTCGCCCCGGTCCAGCCGTTGGAGCCCGAGCCGGGCCAGGGCGATCTCCGCGGCGGTGAAGGCGCTCGACATCAGGAACTCGTCATCGAGCTTGGCCTCATACACCTCGCCGCCGAGGATCGGATCGAACCGGCGCCGCAGGCTGATATCGCCCATGTGCGTGGACTGGAAGGCGAGTTCCTCGAACCGCCTGGACATGCGGGCCCCCTGCCGTGATGGTCAGCCGCGCAGCGCGAGGCCCTGGCCCACTGTAGCGATCGGCCCCCGGGCGCGATCGTCGGTCGGGGAAGCATGCGAACGGCTGACCCGGCCATGATGGTTTCGCACGCGGTGGATGCCAGAGCGGCCGAGGGCGTGCCGCCGACGGCCGCTATGGAGTCGAGCCCTGTCGGCCTGGCGGGAGTACCGACGGGCTACTGCCCCTGCACGACCTACTGCCCCTGCACGACGCTGCGGAAACCTTCCACGGCATCGAAGAGCGGGATAAACCCGTCGGGCCTGGACACCTGCGGCCAGGGAACGGCGATGGCGACGGACAGGTCGTCGTCCGGGTACACCTCCACGAGTGCGTGGTAGGAGCCCGCGTCGCCGCCGTGGCCGACCGAGTTGCGGTCGCCGAAGAGTTCGGTGCCCAGACCGTAGAAGTCCGATGGCTGCACCAGTCGCGTCATCTCGGCGACGCTGTCCGGGCGCAGCAGGAACCCGCCGTACAGCAGGTATCCCCACCGCGCGGCGTCGACCGCGCTGCCCGCCATCCCTCCCGCCGGCCCGATCGCGGTGGCGAAGTTCCGCGACGGCAGCCACGGGCCCTCGTCGCCGGCTGCCCCACCGAGGGCAGACAGCGGCGGCTGCGGCGTCTCGGCGTCCTGGTACCAGGTCTGTTCCAGTCCTGCCGGGTCCAGGAACTCCCCGCGGATGGTCTCGGCCATCGACTGGCCGGTCACTTCTTCGACCAGCGCGCCGAGCGCGGTGTAGTTGAGGTTCTTGTACTTCTGCTCGCCGCCGAGCTGCCCGTCGCTGCCAACGTCTCCCTCGTGCCAGTCGAGCACCTCCTCGATACTGAAGGAGCGGTCGGGATCGTCGGCCCGGCTCATGCCCGCACTGTGGACGTCGGCGGGGAAGCCGCTGCGCATATTGAGCACCTGTCGCACGGTGGCGCCGTCGGTTGCGAACGGCAGGTCCACATAGGTGTCGATCGGGGCGTCCAGTTCCACCAGGTCGTCCTCGACCAGCCCCATCACGGCGGCTGCGGTGAACGTCTTGGTGATGCTGGCCAGCGCCATCGACCACTGCGGCGTCAGGTCGGTGCCGGCCGGGTCGGTGCCGGCGGCGCCCTGCCACACCCCGTCGGCGCTGACAACTGCAGCGGTGGCGCCGACCAATCCGGACTCGGCCAACATGTCGTCCAGCACCGACTGCAAGCCATCCGCGGTGCCGCCCGGCAGCGGGTCCGTGCCCGGCTCTGCCATGATCGGTGCCCAGTCGGGGCTCGGGGCGGGGGCCGCGGATTCGACCGACTCGCCGCCGGAGCAGGCTGCCAGGGCCAGCGCCACCAGCAGGGGCAGTCCTGCGGCTCGAGCGCGGTCCCGCCGTGGGCGTGGAGCGGTATCCGAGCCATACGTTGCCTGCAGCCTCATGAGGCCACCTCCTTCGGGGCCGGTACTCGGCAACATCGCCGCGGGAGGTCCGGCCGTTGTCGGCGAGGGCTGTCAGCGATTCAGCGCCGCCAGCGCGATCACCGGCAGCGACATCATCCCTCCCAGGACCAGGAGCATTCCGAGCCCGGGCACCGGGCCGATGTACACCAGCGGGATGCCGATCAGGACGAGCGCCACGGGCAGACGGAATGCCTTCCACTTGTGGCCGTGCCCGCCGCCGTTGACGTTGCCGAGGATCGCGCTGCCCACGTCGCCCGTGTGCTGCCGGTGGTGCAGTTCGTCGTTGTAGTAGCCGCCCATGATGACTCCTTCCGTCACGCCTTCCTCACATCGCCATGCCGCCGCTGGTCACCGCGTTCGTGCGGGCGCAGCGGACGCACTCCTGCCAGTGGGCGGTGCCGTCCTCGTTGGACTGCAACACCCAGTTATGTCCCCAGACCGCGCAGATCACGTTCATCAGTCCACCTCCTCGTTCCGGGCCGGTAGCTGGACCCCTGCCCATTGGCCGTCCTCGTCCTGGGTGGACGCTATGCGCCTGGCGCAGCCCCGCGCATGACCACCTCTGGTCAACTTGTCGGGCGCGCAACGGTGGGCTCGTGATAGTCAAGATTGGCTATGCGCGCCTTGCGGGCGGATCGCGCTGCGGGAGGAGGTCGACGATGACGGTGATCGGTGGCCGGCACGATCAGGCCCGACCTGCTCCGCCGTCCTGGTGGGCGGACTCCGGAGGCCGGGCGTTCGTGGGCCGGGCCGAGCAGCTGCGCGCCATCGATGCGGCCTGGCGCGCTGCGGTGTCGGGGCGGCGCGGGGTGGTCCTCATCCTGGGCGAGGCCGGCGCCGGCAAGACTCGCCTCGCGGCCGAGGCCAGCACCAGGCTCGCCGCGGACGGCGCGGCGGTCCTGGTGGGCTGCTGCCTGCCGGATGCGCCGCTGCCCTACGAACCGTTCCGTGCCCCACTTGGTCGGTTGCTGGAGGGGTTCGCCCCCGACGAGGCAACCGCGGAGTCGGCTGCGCTGCGCGATCTGTTGGCCCTTCCCGGCCGAGGCGGGCAGGCAGTGGTGCCGACGCAGGGCACCGACAATGCGTCGCAAGCCTTCGACGCCGCGGTCTCCGTGCTCCGACGGGCAACCGCCCGGCAGCCGCTCATCCTGGTCCTGGAAGACCTGCACTGGGCGACGCGCTCCACCCTCGACCTGCTCGGCTGGATCGTGCGCCGCACCACCGACGCGCATCTGCTGATCGTGATCACCGCACGGAACACGCGCCCTGATCTCTCCGATGCGCTCGAGCGCGCACTGGCCGAGCTGTACCGGCAGCCAGGTGTGGAGAATCTTGCGCTGCTCGGCTTCACCATCGCCGAGATTGCCCGGGTGGTGGCCGACAGCGTGGGCATCGACCCGGCCCGGGCCCTGGAACTGGCCGATCCGCTCCTTGCCCAGACGGCGGGCAACCCCTTCCTGCTCCATGAGATCTGCCGCGACCTGCGCAGGCGCGGCGACGAATATGCACCCGGGTCGGGTGTCCGCTTGCCGGACTCGGTGCGGGAGTTGTATGGGCCCCGGATCCGACAGTTCCCGGACGGGGAGCGCGGGATCCTGGAACTATCGGCCGTGCTCGGCGACCGGTTCCCCACGTCGGCCCTCGACGCAGTCGCCGGTTCCGCGGCGGAGACGATGGCAGCGGTGGACCGCGCCCTCGACCAGGGGCTGCTGGTAGCGCTGCCCGACGAGGAGGGCTTCGGGTTCCCGCATGCCCTGGCGCGGCAGTCCGTCGTGGACCTCGCACCGCGGGCCCGGTTGGCGCAGTGGCACGGCCGGGTGGCCGATGTGCTCGAGGCCAGGTCCGGCCGCACATTGCCGGAGGTGCTGGCGCTGGCACACCACATGCAGCTCGCCCTGGGCCGGGTGGACAAGGCCCGGCACTACCTCACCGAAGCCGCCGAGCTCGCCGAACGAACCTGGGCCTACGCCGAGGCCGCCCAGCACTACCGGAGCGCGGCGGCGTTGTGCGAAACGGCGTCGGAGCGGCACCAGCTCCTGCTGCGTTCGGCGGAGGCATCGCAGATGGCCGGCCTCAACATCGACGCCCGCGATGTGGCTGCCGCAGTCGCACAGGAAGCCACGGATGCCGGGACCAGGCTGACTGCGGCCACGCTGGCAGAGTCCTCCGCCACGCTCATCGGTGGCGACCCCCACACCCTCCAGTTGCTCATCGAGTCGCTGGAGCAGTACCACGGCGACCTGCAGGATCATCGCTACCTGCGCGGGCTGGCCGGTCTGTGCCGAGGCATGGGCCAAGTCCTCGACTCGGCGGATGCGGTCCGCCTCTACGACGCACTGCTGGCCGAGGCGAAGCAGTCCGGCGACCAGCGGATGGTCGCAGAGGTCCTGCACGCGGGTCTGGCGCAGGTATTCGGGCGGCCCGGTCGCACGCACCAGACCCTCCAGGCCGCCCGGGAGTTGAGTGCGCTGGTACAGGCCGGCGACCCTCAGAAGCTGGAGTCTGCTGCCTTCTTCCGGTGCCTGCTCGGCCTGCGCTCCGGGAGCATGGACGACGTCCGCGCCGGCGTGGTCGACTACCGCATTGCCCACGATCTCGACGGCCATTTGTGGTCCGCCTATTGGCCCGAGGCGGTTGAGTTCGACCTGCGGTTCATGCGCGGGGACTTCATCGGTGCCGCCCGGATCGCACCCCGGCTCCGGGACTGGATGGTGCGGAATACGTACGACCACAGCGACATCGGTCACTTCGGCCTGCACATGTTCCCGATCCACCGCGAGACGGGCCGGCTCGATGGTGCCCGACACCTGGTCACCGGCGAGGAATCGATCGATGGTGTCTGGGCGCCGGGCCTGCTGGCCCTCTACACCGCGCTGCGCATGGCCGGACCCGCCCGCCGGCTGCTCGGCGTGCTGGCCGATGGGGCGGTGCTGCGCCGGAACCGGCGCACCGAGTACATGCCCAGCGTCCTGGCGTACCTGGTGGAGGCGGCGCTGTTCCTCGACGATGCAGCCACGCTGGTCAGGCTGCGCCCTCTGGTCGCCGAGCACGAGGGTTTCAACCTGGTGTCCGACCAGTTCATCTGTATCCACGGCGCCGCCGACCGCTATCTCGGCATGATCGGTGCCGCCCTCGGCGACGCGGATCCGATTCCCCATTTCGACGCCGCTGAGGCCCTGGCCAGCCGCACGGGCTTCGACGTCGATAGCGCGCTCACCCTCACCGCCCGGGCCCGGTTCCTGGCGCAGACGCTCGGACCGGAGGCGCCCGAGGTGCGCGATGCGGTTGAGCGGGCCCGTGCCATCGCCGAGCCGATCGGGCAGCGCCGCGTGCTGGATGCCCTCCCGGGCGCCGCCGCTGCTGCCGGGCCTCGGCCGGGGGCGGACAGCGGGCTCACCGGCCGCGAACTGGAAGTGCTGCGGCTGGTGTGCGAGGGAGCCACGAACCGCGAGATCGCCAGCAGCCTGTTCATCAGCGAGAACACCGCGGCCAACCATGTGCGATCGATCCTGATCAAGACCGGCGCCCCGAACCGCACCCGGGCGGCGATCCTGGCCGTGTCCAAGGGCTGGGTCCCTGAACCCTAGGACGGCCCCGACGGCGGCGGGTTGTTCTGATCCGAGTCCTGATCCTTCGCCGTGTCCAGGAGGACCCGGTCGGTCAGGGCCCGAGCAGCCTCGGCGAGGGCCTCGCGTCCCGCGTCCTCGCGGGCCTCATCGGAGGCGCCGACCCGATAGGTCTTGCCCCACCAGGTCAGCAGGAAGCTGCGGACCCACTGGGAGTCTTCGTCCTCGGCCTGGGCGCCGGCGCCCGCGGACCTCGGCTCGCTCGCTGGTGTGCTCGGCACACCGCGACAGTAGCGCGGCTCGCGCCCCATTCGATCGACAAGCACATCCGCGAGCAGGTGCCGGCCGAGGCGCGGCCGCGCGCTGCGGCGGACATCCGTTCACACATGGAGCGTTTCGACCCCCCAGTGGTCGAAAGGCTCCATGTCCGGATCGGTGATCGAGTGCGGGCGCCATTTGCGATTGCCGTTGCTGTCGCTGACGGATCCGGCGAGCGGACTCATCAGGGTCATGCCGATCCGCATCCCCGACAGGCGCCCGATCCGACGCTAGGACCGTTCCCAGCCGGGCACGCCGACGCCGCGGTCACGCCGTTCCGGACAGCCGCTTCGCGGGCACGACCGCGTGCAGGACGTCGGCATCCTGCCCTGTCGTGGATCGCCATGCTGCTCAGCCACCGCCATGCCCGGATGTCCTCGCCCTGCGTCAGCCCGTCGGAGCGGATGCGGGGACCAACGAGCCTGCCGCCCGGTACCGCAGGGAGACCACGCCCGAGCCGAAGATGCGGGTCTGCAGCAGTTCGAGATCGACGCGCTGTTCGCGCTGGGGGAAGTACGGGATGCCACCCCCGACCAGTACCGGGTAGATCCAGGGCCGGTACTCATCAATCAGGCCCAACGAGGCCGCCTCGGCGGCCAGCGTCGCCCCGCCGATCGCGATCTCGCCCGCAACCGGCTGCGCTTGCAGACGCTCGACCTCCTCGGCCAAGGTGCCGGCGGCCAGGCGGGCTTTGCCCTGCACCCCGGACAGCGTGGTGGAGAACACCACCTTCGGCAGGGACTTCCACCGGGCGGCCCACTCGCGCTCGGCGGCGTCGAGCGAGGGATCCTGCTCAGCGGCCTCCCAGTACAGCATGGTCTCGTAGAGGCGCCGACCCATCAGGTGGACGCCGACGCCGCAGAGCTCGTCGAGGTGGGACTGGAACACCTCCTTGTCGGGCGTCGCCCAGTCGAACGTCCCGTCCGGCCCGACGATGTAGCCGTCGAGCGAGACGCCCATCGAGTACGTCACCAGGCGCATCAGCGATCCTCCTCGGCCTCGGCTCGACGGTACGCCGCTGGCAGGCGCGGGAGGATGCGGACAGGCGGGCGCCCGCCCGTGCCTCGACCCCGAGGAGGAGGCAGGCCGCCCCGACAGGCGCGGTACCTCGCCGCGTGCGGGCGCCACCGGGCCCACACCGGGACTAGGGCCGACGGGCTGCGCGCACAGCGGGAACCGGTGCCGTTCGAGGTCTATGAGGACGGCCGGTACCTGCACGGCACGAAGGCGAATCTCGAGGTGGGCGAACTGCTGGTGCCCGGCCGGGAGTCGAACTTCGAGGCCGGCCGCGCGATGAACGTACGTCTCCTTCACCGCAACGCTGGATGCCGCGGTATGGGGGCGCTGAGCTTGCCGCGGGGCAGCGACGGGGCCGGATCTCCCTCGTCCAGCCGACGGGTGACTTCGAGGACGACCCGAACGTCACCGACAAGAGGTTCCCCGGGAACCCGACGCAGTCCTTCCGCAGCCGCGCACCCCTGCGCGTCGTGGGCGAGCTCACCGACTGGGTCGGCCACCAGGTCCACCTCGCGCGGCGCGGGCAGGTCGTGGAGCGTCCGCTTCGCCGCTGTGCAAGGCAGGGCCGGGCCAATCGCCCGATATGCTCGCGCCGGTCCGCTGGGCGCCCGGGAATCTCCGGCCCCGAAACGGCGGTCGGAAAGGGAGACACCATGCCCATCGTCTTGTTGTTCGCGGGTCTGCTGCTGTTCGTGGCCGCCGTCATGCTCAGCCTGGCCGATACCGGTGATAGCACCAACTGGTACTCATGGGCGGCCCTGGCGGCTTCTGCGGTGGCGGTGCTCGCTGGGGTGAGGGGAATCGTGCGCGCCCGCCGCTCCCGTCGCGACACCACTGCCTAGGGCTTGTCCTGGTGGTCCCGCCCGATGGGCGTCGCCGTGGAGCCTCCAGCGGTCAGCTGCCTGCCGGCGCCACGGGGTGCGTCGAGGGGTGATGGGTGTGCCACCAGGCGGTCGCGAGCCCGAGGGCGATCATGGTGATGGCGGCGAGCCAGCCGAACTCGCCGAGCAGTGCGTCGCTGCCGGCGAAGGCGGGCACCCGTTCGTCGCCCTCAGTGGCGGCGAAGCTGGTGGCGACCAGCCCGTTCCAGGCCCCGTGCGCGATGACGCTGGGCCACAGCGACCGCGAGCGATCGGTCAGCACGCCAACGAACAGGGTGAACCCGGCGATGGCCACCGTGAACGCCGCGAGCCCGGCGATGCTGCCGTACCAGCCGAGCAGGATGAGCGGGACATGGTAGATCCACCAGATCACCCCGACGATCAGACTGACCCGCCAGAACCCGGATCGGTCACGCAGCGTCGGCCAGAGGAATCCCCGCCACCCGATCTCTTCGCCGACCGCGGACAGCGCGGCCGTGGCGATCGCCAGCGGTGCCGCGACCAGCGCGGCGCGCAGCACGTCGGGGTTCTCGGTGTCCCAGCCGAAGACCGACCCGAGCAGGTAGGCGCCCAGCACGGCAGCAGCGGGCAGCAATCCGGCGAGCAGCCAGAGGTTGGGGCGTCCCCACTGGATGCGCCCCTTGGCGGCGAACCGGGCCAGCAGCGCCCCGGCCGTGGGGGCGAACATGAGCACCAGGAAGAGCGCGTCGCTGGGCTGCTCGCCCTGCGCGGGCCAGAAGGCGGCCAGGCCGATCCCGTAGACAACGAGCAGCCCGCCGAAGTACCAGGCGAGCTGCCGGCCCAGGCGAGGCCCGGTCCCGGTCGTGACGTCGATCGTGCTGCTCATGGGGCAACCGTCCACAGTGTGATGTCCATCGAGTGCCTTCGTCCGGCGGGCGAGCCCGCATTCTTGCGTCGATCCTGGCCAGCAACGGGCAGCGGATCCCCAGGACGATCACACTGATCGTAACTGCCTCGGTCCCGGCGTGATCGGACCCCTGGAAGGCGTACTCGCGGCGGTGTCGGCCGACGCAGCGGGAGCGAGCAGCATCTGCTCACACAGCATTGTTGGGTCGCTGCGACTGCCGACCGGCCGTTCGGCACTTCCCAACATGGTCACGCCGATGCAAGATGGGCGCCGTGGCGAAACGGGAGTACCGGCAGGGGGAGGTCGTCGCCACCTGGATCGGCATCGGGATGGCGCTGTTCGCCGGCGTCGGGGTCGTGATCGCGACGGTCAGCGGCACCCCGGGACTGATCGGTATCGGTCCAGCCATCGGCGTCGCGTTCGGTGCCTCGGTCGGCGCGTCGCTGGAGGCCAAGTACCGGCGCCAAGGGCGGCTCCGGCCGCCCACCCCGGCCGATCGGCGGCGGATGCGCATCGCGCTGTGGATCGGACTGGCGCTGCTGGTGGTCGGCAGTGCGGTCTTCGTCCTCATCCTGCTGTCTTCGGGATGACTGGCCTCGGTGCTGGCCACCAGCCGACCAAGTTGGAGGAAGCCGCGCCATCACGGGCAGTGCCCGACGGAGCGCACAGGGCACCAAGCATCGGCCGGTCCTCATGACCCGCCGCATCTCGAAGGCTGAGGCTGCCGCGTTTCGGCTGCACGCGCACGGCCTCGATGAACGCTCTCCGGCACCGGGACTGCTCGAAGCAGCGGGCCGGTGCGGGATCCAGGACAGTCCGCCCGGATCGGCGCTGCTGGCGCTCCACGCCCGGGTTCGCACCACGGCGGAACAGGTGCAGCGGGCGATCGCCGAGGAGCGGAGCCTGATGCGGACCTGGAGCATGCGCGGCGCCCCCTTCTGCTTCCCGGTGACGGACGCGGCGGTGTTCACCACTGGGGTGCTGCCGCCGTCCGAAGCTGCGATGCGGCACTTGCTGCCCGGGGCGGAACCCGCCCTGGACGGGCTCGGCATGGGTCTGGGCGAGGCGGTGGACCTCGTTGACCGCGAGCTGCGGCAGGTACTGCCGGGGCGCCGGCTCGCGATCAACGAACTGGGCGCCGAGGTGGCCGAACGGATCGCGCCGGAGCTGCCCGCCGAGCAACGCCACCGTTGGGTCGCGGAGGGGCCCTACGCCACCGGGCAATCGCTCGGCGAGGGTGTCGTGCACTTCTGTATCCGCATCCTGACGCTGCGCGGGGTGATCTGCTTCGCGGCTCGCGCCGGCACCAGCGCCCCGTTCGTCCTAGTGCAGGAGTGGCTGGGCGCACCGATTCCCGACGTCAACCCGGAGCAGGCGCGCGCCGAGCTGCTGCGACGGTATCTGCGGTGCTACGGGCCATCGACCCGGGCCGACTTCGCGGCGTGGATCGGGATCCGTGCCGGCGACACCGACCCGTGGTGGACCCTCCTCGCCGACGAGGTGCTGCAGGTCGACTTCGACCGGACTGCGTGGATCCTGGCCGCAGATCTGGACGCGCTGCGGTCCTCGAGCATGCCGACCGGGCTGCGGCTGCTCCCGCCGGGGGATCCCTACACGCAGCTGCGCGATCGCGCGACCATCGTGGACCCGCGTCACCAGCGGGAGGTGTGGAAGCCAGTCGGCGGCCCGGGCACGGTGCTGTGCGACGGCCGGATCGTGGGGACGTGGCGACACCGCAAGCAGGGCCGAACCCTGGCCATCACCCTCAGGCTCTTCGGGTCCCTACCCGAGCGTCTCCTGCCGTTGCTGCAGCAGGAGGCGCACCAGGTTGCGCGGCTGCGTGGCGCCTCCCACGCCGATATCGCGCTCGCCACGCGGTGATCACGGGACGGTGCCGGCCAGCGCATCGGCGCCCTTGGCATGAAGGTGCGGCCGGTTCAGGACCTTGTCCCCCTTGCCCTGCCCACGAGATTCCGATGGCCTGGACCCGGACACGGCACGAGGAGATTGGTCGGGGAGTGCAGGGGGGGTCGGTGTGAACAAGGGACAGACAGGACTGGATTCGGCGGCGCGGACGCATGAGCTGGACACGGCCGTCGAAGAGTTGCGGGCGGGTGCGTCGACGTGGGCGGCGGCGCCACTGCCGACGCGGTTGCGGCTGCTGCGCTCGACGAAGCGACGGTTGGCAGCCGAAGCAGACGCCATCGTCGAGGCTGCCTGTTCGGCGCACGGCATCGATCCGGACTGCCCCTGGGTAGGGGACCAGTGGTTCGTCCTCGCCCCGTTCGCCTTCCACCTGCAGGCGCTCGACGAAGTGCTGGGCCGGATCGCGGCCGGTCGTGACCCACTGCCCCCAGCGGCGGTGCGGGTCCGGCCAGATGGACGGGTCAGCGTCGACGTCTGGCCGCCGACGCTGCTGGACTGGGCGCTCTTCGCCGGCTACGGGTGGCGTGCTTCGGTGCTGATGCCGGACGGCGTCACCGCTGCGGAGGTTCGCGATGCCGCTGCCAAGGCATACCGCGGCGCGGGCTTCGAGGCGCCAGGAGTCGCGCTTGTCCTGGCACCGGGCAACTTCAGTTCGGGCCCGCCGGCGGATGCGCTGACCATGCTCTTCCAGTTCGGGTGCGTCGCGATCGTGAAGCTGAACCCGGTCAACGCCTACCTCAAGCCCTTCCTGGAACGGGTCTTCACCGACTTCATAGACGCTGGCTGGATCCGGTTCGTAGCGGGCGGTGCCGATGTGGGCCAGTACCTGGCCCACCATCCCGGCGTCGACCGGGTGCACCTGACCGGGTCCGCGGCGACCTACAACGCGCTGGTCTGGGGATCGGAGCCCGACGCGACGGCGAATCGGGCCGCTGGCACGCCGGTGCTGACCAAGCCGTTCACCGCCGAACTCGGCGGGGTGAACCCGGTGATCGTGGTCCCCGGGCGATGGAGCCGCTCCGACGTGCGCCGGCAGGCCGACCGGGTCGTCTTCGGCCGGCTGCAGAACTCCGGCCACTTGTGCAGCAGCACGCAGATCCTGGTCCTGCCGGAGGGGTGGCAGCACGCTGGCGCGCTCCTGGACGAGATTCGGAGGCTGATGCGCAGCCTCGAGCCCTCGCGGCCCTACTATCCGGGCTCCGAGGACAAGGTGCGGCGGGCGATCGCCGATGAACCCGCCGTCGAGGCTCTGCAACCCCCCGACCGCCGTTACGTGGTGACCGGCCTCGACGCCGGCGGTGAGCACAGCCTGTTCCGGGACGACGTGTTCGCCGATGTTCTCGGCGTCGTCGAACTGCCTGCACCGTCCGTGGCCGAGTACCTCGCCGATGCGACCGCGTTCGCCAACGAGCGTCTGGCAGGGACCCTCGCCGCGACGATCCTGATCGATCCGCAGACGGCACGGACCCACTCCGCGGCGCTGGAGCGGGCCGTGCAGGACCTGCGCTACGGGGCCATCGGGATCAACGAGTTGGCGTTGATCGCCTTCGGGCTGCGGTACACCACGTGGGGTGGGTTCCCCGGCCACACGCCCCTCTCGATTGGCAGCGGTGTCGGCGTGGTCGGCAACGCCTTCCTGCTCGACCATCCGGAGCAGACCATCCTGACCGGGCCATTCCGTCCGCTGCTCGCGTCACCCACTCAGGCCACCCATCGCGGACGGCGCTCCATCTTCCGTGGGCTGATCGACTTCCGCATGACCGGCAATATCGGCGCGCTGCCGGGTGTGCTCATCCCCGCGCTGCGCGGGTGACGGCAGGACCGAGGGACTGCGACGGCGCGGCGACAGCGGGCGGGCGCTCGATGGGGGGTTCCTCATCGCAGGAGGGGTGCCCGCCCGACCGGCGCAGGGAGCCGCAGGGCGTGGAAGTGGGCGGGAAGGGGACAAGATGAACGGCGCAGAGGGACTCCTGGGAAGGTTCACGTCATTCAGGGTTGACAGCGAGAACTATCCCGGAGGGCCCATGTCGTGGCACTTCCACCGCTGGATCGGGGGCTGTTCGCCGCCGACGCCGCCGCCGTCGCCGAGCTACTGCCGGTCCCTGGCGTTTCGCCCCTGCGGTTGCGGCCGGGCCGCGCGCTGCTGCTGGTGGAGGGCGCAGACCTCCACCAGCATCGCACCGGGCTGCCGCCGACCCGTGGGGCCTTCGTCGCGCTGAGTGCGATGGTCACGATCGGCCGCGACCCTGCGCCGGTGCTGCTGCCCCTGCTCAGCGATCGGATCGGGCAGCGCTACCGGATCGGAGTGGTTCCGCTGCGGTTCCTGATCACCAACCCCGTGGAGGCGCAGCTGCTCAGACGGCAGTTCGGTTTCGACATGCGCACCGCAGACATCGAACGTCGCGTCGGGCGCCGGGCCGAGGAGTCCGCATGCCAGCGTGGCAGCCGGCCCATCCTGCGACTGCGGGTGCGCACCGACGGGACGTCTGCAGCGCTCCCTGCCGGTCATCGTGTTCTACTCCGTCCGAGAAGGGCAGGCCTTCCGGATGACCATGTCGAACCCGGACCCGGGAACCACTCGCATCGCTCCCAGGGCGGCCATGCTGGAGGTGTCCGACGACGAGGCCGTCGCGGACTTGCCGGCCCTGCGGATTTCGGCGTCGAGTTGGATGGGCGTGTCGAAGATCGACAGCCGCTGGGTCGCCGACACGGACCCGGACCTGCTCGGCAGCGTCCCCGCCCCTGCCCGCCCGGCGCCCGGGGACGCTGCCGCGGGCCGCTTCACCGTACGGCTCGGCCGCAACGAGGCGTCGCCTGCGACCTGGGCCACGCCGTGCCGTGGCCGCGCGGCCAGACCACCGCCGCCAACCTCGGCCCGTTGTGCCGGTGCCATCACCTCTTGACGACCCACGACGGGTGGGACCTCGACGCGCAGGCCGACATGTGGCGCACACCGGCCGGCGCCGAGGTCACCATCGCCGCGGCGTGAGGGCCAGCAGATCCGGTCGGAGGTTCCAGGTCACGGTTCCAAAGTGGACACGCGGATCCGGCACCACCTGCCCCTGTCCGCTCCGAGGGCCAGGCGGATTCCCGATCAGGCCACGAAGGACGGCCGCGGAATGGCTACTCGCCCAGGTGCGCCATCACGTGCTTGATCCGGGTGTAGTCCTCCAGCCCGTACATCGACAGGTCCTTGCCGTAGCCGGACTTCTTGTACCCGCCGTGCGGCATTTCGGCGACCAGCGGGATGTGGCAGTTGATCCAGACGCACCCGAAGTCCAGTCGGCGCGAGGCGCGCATGGCGCGGCCGAAATCGGTGGTCCACACCGACGACGCGAGCGCAAACTCCACGCCGTTGGCCATGGCCAGCGCCTGCGCCTCATCGGCGAAGGTCTGCACCGTGATGACCGGGCCGAAGACCTCGTTCTGGATGATCTCGTCATCCTGGCGCAGGCCGTCCACCACCGTCGGCGCGTAGTGGAAGCCGCGATCGCCCATCCGAGCGCCGCCGACCACGATCTGCGCGTGGTCGGGCAGCCGCTCGATGAAGCCGCTGACCTGGGCCAGCTGGTTGGCGTTGTTCACCGGCGGCAGCAGCGCATCCTCGTGGTGCGGACCCACCTCGTAGGTGGTGACGATCCCCTCGGCCTGCTCCTTCAGCGCGGCCAGGAACTCGTCGTGGATGCCCTGCTGCACGATGACCCGGTTGCTGGAGGTGCAGTCCTGACCGGCGTTGAAGTAGCCGGCGACCGCGATCCCCTCGGCCGCACTGGCGATATCCGCGTCGTCGAACACCACGACCGGGGCCTTGCCGCCGAGCTCGAGGTGCACCCGCTTGACCTGGTCCGCGGCCGCATGGGCCACCGCGATGCCGGCGCCGACCGAGCCGGTGATGGCCACCATGTCGGGGCGGGGGTGGGAGACCAGGGAGGCCCCGGTGCTGCGGTCGCCGAGCACGACGTTGAACACGCCGGGCGGGAAGAACTCCGCAGCGATCTCGGCCATCCGGGCGGTGGTGGCCGGGGTGGTGTCGGAGGGCTTGAGCACGACGGTGTTGCCGGCGGCCAGCGCCGGACCGACCTTCCACACCGCCATCATCATCGGGTAGTTCCACGGGGCGACCTGGCCCACGACGCCCGACCGGCTCGCGCCGGATGAACGAGGTGAAGCCCTTCATGTACTCCCCGGCCGACTTGCCCTCCAGCACCCGGGCAGCGCCGGCGAAGAAGCGCAACTGGTCGACCATGGGGCCGACCTCCTCGCTGCGGGTCAGCGCCACCGGCTTGCCGGTGTTCTCGCTCTCCAGCGCCGCGAGCTCGTCGCCGGCGGCCTCGATCGCATCGGCGAACTTCAGCAGTGCCAGTTGCCGCTCGCTGGGCGTGGTGTCCCGCCAGGTCTCGAACGCCGCCGAGGCTGCGTCGTAGGCGCGGTCGATGTCCTCCTGCCCGGAGAGCGCGGCCTCCGCGTAGATCTCCCCGGTGTGGGGATTGACGACCGGCGTCGTCTCGCCCGACGCGGCCGGGGCGCGCTCGCCGTTGATGAAGTTCTCGAAGACGCGGTCGGTCATGTCGCTCCTATTTCACGTAGGCGAGGGGGGAGAAGCTCGGCGGCTGGTCGATGGGCTCCCCGTAGTACAGGGCCCTGATCGCGGTGATGTAGCGCTGCGCGCGCTCGGTCAGTTCCCCGCCCGACTGCATGCGCGCCTTGGTGACCAGCACCCCGAGGTCGGCGCCCTTGAATCGGTAGTCACCCGGGCCGTACACGCGCAGGTAGAAGAACTCGTCCTCGTGGGTGAGTTGGTGCCAGTCGGTGGCGACGGCGGCGAAGTCGATCGAGCCGTCCTCGTTGACCGTGTAGTTGCCGGTCCGCGGAGTCGCCACCAAGCGCTCGACCCGGTCGAGGGGCTCCTTCATGATCAGTTGCGCCCAGACATCCACCGCGGCGAGCTCGCGCCACCTGTCGTTGATCTCGTCGACGTCGAGGGTGTACTCGACGTCCATCCACTCCAGCAGGTGGAACAGGAACAGGGGGACGTCGGCGTAGGCGCCGGCGGTCACGTTCGTCATCGATGAGGCGCCGGAGATGCGCGGGTTGAGTTCGCCGAGGTAGACCTGATCGGTGTCGAGGTCGACCAGCACATCCACCTCGAAGAACCCTCGGTAGCCCTCCTGCGCGAGGCGATCGCCGAGGCGCCGCACGTGGCCCACCGCTATCTCGCGCTGCTGGGCGCTCAGCGCGTCTGGGTAGACGTCGTTGCCGCACCAGCCGCCCTTGTAGGGGGTCAGTTCGGGGTAGCCGGTGAGGTCGGTCATGAACGGCCCCACGACCGTGCCGTGGCGCGTGATCACCGCCTCCACGGCGGCCGCCTTGTTGCGGATCCGCTTCATCACCTTCAGCTCTTCGCTGGCGAGCAGGTCGGCCTCTGCGTCCCAGCCGGACTCCTCCTTGATGAAGAAGGTCGTCTTGCCGGAATCCCCGTACGGCGTCTGCACGACGAGGTCGGTGCCCAGCCCGGCATCCTCGGCCAGCGCCAGCAGTTCGGCGTAGCTCGTGGCCCGACCGAGCACGTTGGGCACGCTCGGGGCGCCCGCCTCGTTGCCGAGCTGCGTGGTCACGATCTTGGAGTCCAGCCTTCGCCGCAGGGCGTCGCTGGGCAGGATCAACTCGTAGCCGAGTTCTTCGCAGATCTGCTCGGTCTCGGCATCGAAGAACACCATAGCGATCTTGGGCCGAGCCCCGCCGCGACGCCGCAGGAAGGCCTGCACCTCGGGATCGCGCAACAGGTAATTGTTGATCTCCTCGGTGCTCTGGAAGTCCACGTACGGCTTGTTCTTGGGGCTGAACACCCGCGGGATGCGCGCCGTCCCAGGAGTCGTAGTAGGCGATGTAGGAGAAGTTCCGCACGAACCGGTCGATGCCGAGCAGGTTGAATGCGGTCGCCCCGACGAAGAAGACCGGCGTGGCGTTGGTGCGGAAGAATGTCCGGATCTCGCTGATCCCGCGAAGGGACGGTCGATCCTCGCTGGACGGACTGTCCATGTGGCCTCCTGGGCGCTGTGCTAGACGGAGTGTAGGGCCACCAGCGGCTGCTGGCCCGGTGAATGGCCGGGTGGTTCTTGCGGGGTCACTTTCCCGCAACCGGACGGGCGCGGCCCGCCCCCGGGCCGAAGCGCGGTCCGCTTCGGCCTGCGCGCCCAGACACCGCGGCAGCGATCGCTTCGCAGGCCCGGAACGTGTCGTGCAGCGTGCGTGGGTCTTGGGCCGTCTGCCAGGACGACAGTTTCACCATCACGGTCCTGGTCGCCGGATCGACGCGCAGCAGTTGACCGTGGATGCCCAGCCCCAGCAGCACGTCGCCGTGCGGGCCCGGCATCACCCAGCACTGGTTGCGATACCAGCCGCCGGGCAGGAACGGCGCCGCGGCAGAGTCTGCGAACGCCGCCCGGGAATCCGCCCGAACCGACCAGATCTGCGCGATCCACGACAGGGGCACCACCGAGCGCCCACCGACCTGGCCGCCGGTGCGCAGCATCTCCCCGAACCGGGCGACATCGCCGGCGCATGCCATCAGGCCCCCATCGCTGACGGCGGCCCCGGTGCGGTCGCAGAGGAACTGAGCGTCGGCCGCCGCACCAATCGGCCCCCACAGCAGCCGCGCGACCAGTTCCGGCATCGGGGCGCTCGCGGCCCGTTCGCACACCCACCCCAGCACGTCGGTCTCGCACGAGCGGTACTCGAAGGCCCCGCCGTGAGCGCGGTCGGCCCGCAGCCCGGTCAGGTAGGCGTGCAGCCCGGGCGGGGAATGGGCTGCACCGGCGATGGCGGCGTCCATGCGGCGGATGTCGGCCGTCGGATCGGAGTAGTCCTCGCGGAATCGGACCCCGGATCGCATGTCGAGCAGGTGCCGCAGCGTTGCCCCGGCGTAGCCGCTGCCCGCCAGCTCCGGTACGTAGCTCGTCACCGCGGCGTCCTCGCGCAGCACACCCTGACCGACGAGGATGCCCGCGACCATGCCGACCACCGACTTGGTGATCGACATCAGCACGCGGGGCTCCTCGGCCGCCAAGCCGTGCCGGTACCACTCGGCCACTACCACGCCGTCGGACAGCACGACCAGCGCATCGGTGGCCGAGCCCTCCAGGACCGCGCCGACCGTCGCGGATCGTCCATCCGTCGTGGTCACACCCAGATGGGCCAGCGGCATCTCGGCGCGCTCGAAATGGTGCACGGTCGCCGGATCGTGGCGCACGGCAACGGTGGGCAGGGTTGCCGTGTCGAGACCGTGCTCGCCCTCCCACGGCAGCCCTGATCCGGTGTAGTCGTCCAACGGATCAGGCATCCGTCGCACGGTCGTGCACCACGGCGACCGGGCATTCGGCGTGCATCAGCATCTGCAGGCCCACCGAGCCCAGCGCGAGGCCGGCGAAGCCGCCCAGGCCCCGCGCGCCCACGGCCGCCAACGGCGCTCCGGCGGCCTCGGCGATCAGCACCTCGGTCGGGCGCCCGGTCGCGCTCAGGTAGGACACGGCGACGTCCGGCTCGCTGTCGGCGATGGCGCGGGCCTGCTTGGCCAGGGCCTGGATGGGCTCATCGATCTCGGGACTGTCGAGGTCGATCGGCTCGGCCGGCGCTGTATCCCTGCGGCCCGGGCGCACGATGACGACGGCCAGGCCCAGATCGCATGCCTTGGCGTGGCGCAGGCCGAAAGCCAGGGCCACGTCTGCTGATGTCGACCCGTCGTAGCCGACGACGACTTCGTCGGGGTGTCGGGCGTTGGCCCGAGCCGCAGCGGTCGCATCGCCGGGCTCATAGAGCACCACGACCGGGCAGGAAGCGTGCGGAGCCAACTGCATCGCCGTCGATCCGAGCAGCAGCCCGCGGAATCCCTCCAACCCCCGTGACCCGATCACCAGCATCTGGGCCGACTCCGAGGCAGCCAGCATCGCCTGGACTGGCGACCCCGGATGGACGGCGGCCTGCACCGCAAGCCCGGGTCGCTCGGCCGCCATCCGAGTGGCTGCCTCCACCAGTCCCGGGGCGATGGCGACGCCGTCATCGGGCGGCGACGTCAGGGGCAGTCGGGCGATCGTGCCCTCGGCGTCGGGCCGTGCGCGCAGCAGCGTCAGCGGAACGCCGTAGCGCTGCGCCGCCTCTCCCGCCCACTCCAGCGCGATGTCGGCGCTCGCCGAACCGTCATAGCCCACCACCACGCCAGACAGGTCCGGCGCACCGAAACCCGATTGTTCGTCCGAGTCATCGTTCATGGGCCTATAGTGCGCTCACATCCTCGCGAAGGAGCGGTTATGGAGATCCAGGCGCACGACCCGCGTCACGCGATCGAGCACGATCTGCGCGACAAGGGCCTGTCCCAGCAATTCGGTGGGTCTGCTCGGCGGTGTCATCCTGGCGATCTCCTGCGTTGCCCCCGCCTACACGCTGACCGCCACCATCGGTCTGCTGGTGGGCGAAGCCGGTGTCTACGTCCCGGTGATCTTCCTCGGCGGCTTCCTGCCGATGTTCTTCGCCGCGTACGCCTACCGGGAGCTGAACAGCGTCGCTCCGGACTGCGGCACGGCGTTCACGTGGACCACCAAGGCCTTCGGCCCCTACGTCGGCTGGCTCGCCGGCTGGGCCGCCGTCCTGGCCACGGTCATCGTCATCTCCAACCTCGCCGGTGTGGCGGTGCAGTTCACCTACCAGTTCCTCGGCGACGTGCTCGGCAGCGAATGGCTCTCGGAGCTGTGGACGAACAAGCTCGTCAACGTGGCGACCTGCCTGGTCTTCCTCGCGATCGCCACCTACGTGGCCTACCGCGGCATCGACACCACCGAGCGCGTGCAGTACGTCCTGGTCGGCTTCCAGATGACGCTGTTGCTGGTGTTCGGCGTCGCCGCGATCCTGGCCGCCTCGGACTCCGAGACCGGCCTGTCCTTCGACTGGTCCTGGTTCAACCCCACCGCGTTGACCATGTCCGCATTCGTGGCCGGACTGTCCGGCTCGATCTTCGCGTTCTGGGGCTGGGACTCCGCGCTGACCGTCAACGAGGAGACCAAGGACTCCAGCAACGACGCCGGGCCGAGCGGCAATCCTGGCGGTCATCTCGATCCTGTGCACCTACCTGCTGGTCTCGATCGGCCTGATCATGTTCGCCGGCGTCGGCGACACCGGGCAGGGCCTGGCCAATGAGGAGATCGCCGACAACGTCTTCGGCGCGCTCGCCGAGCCGATCCTGGGCGACCCCTGGTACCTGCTGCTGTTCCTGGCGGTGATCGCCTCCAGCGCCGCCAGCCTCATCAGCACGTTCCTGCCGACCTCGCGGACGCTGCTGGCCATGGGCACCTACCGGGCGCTGCCGCCGCGATTCGCCGCGGTGCACCCCCGCTACCTGACGCCCTCCTACGCCACCCTGGCCGGCGGGGTCGGGGCCGGAGTCTTCTACGCGGTGCTGACCTTCCTCAGCGAGAACGTGCTGCTGGACACCATCTACAGCATCGGCATCATGATCTGCTTCTACTACGGGCTCACCGCCTTCGCGTGCGTGTGGTACTTCCGCAAGGAACTCTTCAGCAGCGCCTCGGCCAGCGTGCTGTTCAAGTTCCTGCTGCCGCTGCTCGGCGGGATCGGGCTGGCGTTCGTCTTCGTGGTCACCCTGCGCGACTCGTTCTCCCCGGACTACGGCAGCGGGGCGGAGATCGGCGGTGTCGGCCTGGTGTTCATCCTCGGCGTCGGCCTCATCCTGTCCGGCTTCGTCCTCATCGCCATCTGGCGGGCCAAGGACCCGGCCTTCTTCCGCGGCGAGACGCTGAAGACCGACACCCCGGCGCTCATCGTCGACTGAGTCCGACCATCCGGCCGCACCGCTCGATCCGCCCCCGCAGGCGGCTACCGTCCCTCCATCCGCTCAGCCAGCGCAAAGGAGCACCATGGCCGACCACCCCCTCGAACCCGCTGTCAGCCGATGAGTTCCGGCAGATCAGCGCCGTGCTGCGGCGCGATGCTGGTGTCACCGATGCCTTCCGGTTCTGCTCGGTGGAGCTGATCGAGCCGCCGAAGGCCCGTGTGCTGGCCTGGCAGCCCGGCGAGGACTTCGCCCGCAAGGCGCTGGCAGTGCTGTGGGATCGCAGCACCAGCCGCACCTTCGAGGGTGTGGTGGACCTCGCCGCCGATGCCGTGGAGTCGTTCACCCACAAGCCGGACGTGACGCCGAACTTCACCGTCGACGAGTGGCACGACTGCGACCACGCGATGCGCCACGACCCCGCGGTGATCGCGGCCATGGCCGCCCGCGGGATCACCGACCTGGACCTGTGCCTGTTCGACGTGTGGACCTACGGCCGGGCGCTGATGCCGCCGCAGTTCGCCGATCGGCGGCTGGGCTGGGTCGATGTCTGGCGCCGCGGCAGCACCAAGGGCAACCCGTACGCCCACCCGGTGCCCGGCCTGAAGTTCATCGTGGACATGAACACCTTCGAGGTCCTCGACGTGGACGACGCCGGCGAGATCCCCGAAGCGCCGGTGATGGGCGAGTACCTGCCCGAGTTGGTGCCCGGTCAGCAGGTGCGCGAGGACCGCAAGCCGCTGGAGATCACCCAGCCCGAGGGTCCGGGCTTCACCGTGGACGGCCTCGTGCTGCGCTGGCACGAGTGGGAGATGCGGGTCGGCTTCAACTACCGCGAGGGTCCGGTCATCTACCAGTTGTCCTACGGCGGGCGCTCAGTGGCCTACCGGCTGTCGTTCGCGGAGATGATCGTCCCCTACCGCGACCCCACGCCCGATCACTACCGGCGCACCGCCTACGACATCGGTGAATGGGGCCTGGGCTACATGACCACCTCGCTGGAGCTGGGCTGCGACTGCCTCGGCGAGATCCGCTACCTCGACGCGGTCCTGCCCGACTCCACCGGCGAGCCGTACGAGATCACCAACGCGATCTGCGTGCACGAGGAGGACAACCTCGTGCTGTGGAAGCACGTCGACGCCGACCACGGGGCCGAGGTGCGGCGGATGCGCCGGTTCGTGGTCTCCGTGCACGCGACCGTGGCCAACTACGAGTACCTCGTCTACTGGCGGTTCTACGAGGACGGCAACATCGAGTGCGAGGTGCGCGCCACCGGCATCATGGTCACCACGCCGCTGCCGGAGGGGCAGACCAGCTCGCCCTACGGCACGGTCGTGGACCAGCGCACCTACGCCCCCTACCACCAGCACTTCCTGGTGGCCCGCCTGGACCTGGACGTGGATGGCAGCGACAACACCGCCCTCGAGGTGGACTCCGTGGTCGTGCCCACCGGCCCCGACAACCCCTACGGCCTGGCGCTGACCACCAAGGCCACGCCGATCGCCAGGGAGAGCGAATCCGGCCGCGACTTCAACTGGGACACCCAGCGCGGCTGGAAGGTGGTCAACCCCGGCAAGCACAACGGCCTGGGGTACCCGGTCGGCTACAAGCTCGTGCCGGGCGCCTGCTTCCCGGTGATGATGGACCCGGCCTCGCCGCAGTTCAAGCGGGCGCCGGTCCTCGGCCACCAGTTGTGGGTCACCAAGCACCACGACGACGAGCGCTGGCCGGCCGGCATGTACCCGACGCAGAGCACCCGGGACGACAACGGCATCACCGACTGGATCGCCGACGACGAGGCGCTGGAGAACACCGACATCGTGCTGTGGTACCTGTTCGGCATCCACCACATCACGCGGCCGGAGGAATGGCCGATCATGCCGGCCGATGCGGTGGCGTTCTGGCTGAAGCCGTTCGGGTTCTTCGACCGCAACCCGGCGCTGGACGTTGCCCCGTCGGAGGCCGCCTGCCACGTCCCGGGCGAGGGCCATCACGGCCACGAGCACCATGGCGTTCCGGGCGAGGACCTCCACCACGAGCATCACGAGCACCACCACGAGCATCACGAGCACCACCACTAGAGCCGGGCACGGCCGGCCGTCGCGTTGGACCTACGATGTCGGCATGCGCCCCGATGAGTACGCCTCCTTCGACGGTCTCGGCCTGGCCGCGCTGGTGCGCTCCGGGGAGGTGACATCGGCCGAATTGGTGGCGGTCGCGGTGGCCGCGGCCGAAGCGCTCAACCCGCAGCTGCGGGCGGTCGTGCAGACCTACCCCGATCGGATCGGGGTCGTGCCGCAGGACGGCCCCTTCACCGGCGTGCCGACGATGGTGAAGGACCTGTTCCACGGCCAGGAGGGGTGGGAGTGCGGCAACGGCAGCCGGTTGTCGGCGGGCTGGCAGATCGCCTGGGGCGACGAGTTCACCGCGCGCATGCACCGGGCGGGGCTGATCCCGATGGGTCGCACGACCACCAGCGAGTTCGGCCTGCTCGGCACCACGGAGACCATCGCGGCCGGCCAGACGTGCAGTCCATGGCGTGGCGACACGATGGCGGGCGGCTCCTCCGGCGGCGCGGCATCGGTCGTGGGCGGCGGGATCGTGCCCATTGCAGGGGCCAGCGATGGGGGCGGGTCGATCCGGATCCCCGCCGCGGCGTGCGGGGTCGTCGGGCTGAAGCCGAGCCGGGGCCGGGTGCCTTGGGGGCCGTATACCGGCGAGCCCCTGCTGGGCTGGGCCGTGCACTTCGTCACCACCCGCTCGATCCGCGACACCGCGGCGATGCTGGACGCCCTCGCCGGTCCGATGACCGGCGACCCGTTCGTGCTGCCCGCGCCGGCGCGCCCCTTCGCCGCCGAGGTGGGCGCGCCCGTCGAGCGGCTCCGCATCGCCTACTGGGCGCAGCCCTGGTCCGGCCATGCCGGCGATGTGGAGGTCGCTGCGGCCACCGAGTCGGTGGCCGGCCTGCTGGCGCAGATGGGGCACGAGGTCGAGCAGGCGCGACCCACGTTCAACTGGGAGTCGTTCCTGTCCTCGATGACCGACATCTGGTCGGCCACGACGGCGCATACCGTGGACGGGTTCGCGCAGTCGCTGGACCGCCCCGTCGATGAGACCACTCTGGAAGGCCCGACGCTGGCGTCGGTGCGCTATGGCCGCACCATCAGTTCACGGCGACTGCTGGATGCCATGGACCAGGTCAACGTCCTGACCCGTGCGATGGGCCGCTTCTTCGCCGACTACGACCTGCTGCTCACGCCCACCCTGGGCGCCCTGCCCGCCAAGCTCGGCGAGTACGACCCCTACGCCGACACCCCGCCGCAGGACACCTTCGCGAACTGGTCGCACCTGGAATCGTTCCTGCCTGTCTTCAATGCCACCGGGCAGCCGGCCATCTCGCTGCCGTTGGCGATGAGCGCCGGGGGGCTGCCGATCGGTATGCAAATGGTTGGCCGGTTCGGGGCCGAGGCCTTGCTGCTGCGGCTGGCGGCCGCACTGGAGGAGGCCCAGCCATGGGCCGGGCGAGTCCCGCCGATCCACGCCTCCCACCACTGACGACCACCGACGATCAGGCGCCCTGTCATGGGCGCCTCCAGCGCCCGGCTGGACGGCTACCGCATCGCCCCGCCGGTGCGATACTTGGATGCCTTCGGAATGGAGCGAGCGTGAGCGATCTGGAACATCGCGGCGTCGGCGGGCCCGACCTGCCGCAGCAGCGTCGGCTGGTCACGGCACTGCCGGGGCCGAAGTCCCAGGCACTGCAGCAGCGGCGCCGGGCATCGGTATCGGCCGCACTCGGCGCCGCGGTCCCGGTGTACGCCGAACGCGCCGGCGGTGGCGTCATCGTCGACGTGGACGGCAATTCGCTGATCGATCTGGGCTCCGGGATCGCCGTGGTCAACGTCGGCAACGCGGCGCCGCTGGTGGCCGAGGCGGTCGCCGCTGCGGCGCACAATCTGACCCACACCTGCTTCATGGTGTCCGGCTACGAGTCCTACATCGCGGTGTGCGAGCAGCTGAACGAGCTCACGCCGGGCGACCATGAGAAGCGCTCGGCGCTGTTCAACTCCGGCGCCGAAGCGGTGGAGAACGCCGTGAAGATCGCCCGGGTCGCCACCGGGCGCGATGCGGTGGTGGCGGTCGAGCACGCCTACCACGGCCGGACGAATCTCACGATGGCGCTGACCGCCAAGAACATGCCCTACAAGCAGGGCTTCGGCCCCTTCGCCAGCGAGGTGTACCGGGTGCCGACAAGCTATCCGGTCCGCGACGGGCTGTCCGGTCCGCAGGCGGCTGCCGCGGCGATCCGGCGCATCGAGTCCGAGATCGGCGCGGCCAACCTCGCCGCGCTGATCATCGAGCCGATCCAGGGCGAGGGCGGCTTCATCGTGCCCGCCGAGGGGTTCCTGCCGGCGCTGGCCGACTGGTGCCGTGCACACGGCGTGGTCTTCATCGCCGATGAGATCCAGACCGGCTTCTGCCGCACCGGCGCGTGGTTCGCCTGCGACCACGAGCAGGTGGTGCCCGACCTCATCACCACGGCGAAGGGCATCGCCGGCGGGCTGCCGCTGGCCGCGGTCACCGGGCGCGCCGACCTCATGGACGCCGTGCACGTGGGTGGGCTCGGCGGCACCTATGGCGGCAACCCGGTCGCCTGCGCCGCGGCGCTGGCCGCGATCGAGACGATGCGCGCCGAGGGACTGTCGGGTCGCGCCGCGCGGCTGGGCGAGATCATGATCGAAAGGCTGCGGGCGGTTGCCGAGCGCCTCGACATCGTGGCCGACGTGCGCGGCCGGGGCGCGATGGTGGCGGTCGAGCTCGCCGCGCCGGGCACCCTGGAGCCGCTGGCCGACCTCACCAAGCGGGTCGCGGCCCGGTGCGCCTCGCAGGGCGTGGTGGTCCTGACCGCCGGCACCTTCGGCAACGTGCTGCGCCTGCTGCCGCCGCTGGTGATCGGCGAGGAGCTGCTGGCCGAGGGCATGGACGTGCTGTGCGCGGCCATCGAGGCGGAGGCGGCGGCATGAGCGCCCCGTGGGCGGCCTGGGTGGCCGGACAGCCGTGGACCATCGGCGATGTCGCAGCGGTCCACAACCCTTACGACGGCGCCGAAGTGGGCCGCCACGTGGTGCCGGGCGAGGATGCCGTGGAAGCGGCCGTCGCCGCCGCGTGGGACGCCCGAGCCGCAGCGGCAGGAATGTCTGCGGCGGATCGGGCCGCCGCCCTGACGTCGGTGTCGCAGGGCATCGCAGACCGGGCGGAGGAGTTCGCGCAGCTCATCGTGGCCGAGAACGGCAAACCGATCCGGTGGGCCCGGGCGGAGGTCGGCCGTGCGGTCTCCACGTTCCGGTGGGCGGCCGAGGAGGCGCGGCGCTGGTCGGGCGAGCTGCAGCGGCTCGATACCGACCCGGCCGCGGCCGGGCGAATGGCGCTGGTGCGGCGCTTCCCGAAGGGCCCGGTGCTGGGCATCGCGCCGTTCAACTTCCCGCTGAACCTGGTGGCGCACAAGGTGGCACCGGCCCTTGCCGTCGGCGCTCCCATCATCGTCAAGCCCGCCCCGGCGACACCGCTGACCGCGCTGCTGCTCGGCGAGGTCCTGGCGGCCTGCGATCTTCCCGCGGGCATGTGGTCGGTGCTGCCGATCGGCAACGACGCCACCGCGGCACTGGCCGCCGACGAGCGGCTCCCGGTCATCTCGTTCACGGGATCGGACACGGTGGGCTACGCCATCGAGCGCGCGCACCCGCACAAGCACGTGGTGCTGGAACTCGGGGGCAACGCCGCCGCGGTCGTGCTCGGGGACTGGTCCTCCGAGGCCGACCTGGCCTGGGCGGCCGACCGCATCGCGACGTTCGGCAACTACCAGGCCGGGCAGTCATGCATCTCGGTGCAGCGGGTGATCGTGGACGCCGCTGTGGCGCAGCGCTTCGAGCCGCTGCTGGTAGCGGCCGTGTCCCAGTTGGCGGTCGGGCAGCCCACCGACGACGCCACCGTCGTCGGACCCGTCATCGACGAGTCCGCGGCGCAACGGATCCAGGACTGGGTGGACGAGGCGGTCGCCGACGGGGCCCGGGTGCTGGTGGGCGGCACCCGGTTCGGCACCGCGGTCGCACCCACGGTGTTGGCCGACGCCCCCGCCGCAGCGCGCGTCTGTCGGGACGAGGTGTTCGGGCCTGTCATGACGCTGTCCGTCGTGGACGGCCTCGACGCAGCGCTCGCAGCCGTCAACGACTCCCGCTTCGGGCTGCAGGCAGGCATCTTCACCCACGACATCCAGGCCGCCTTCCGGGCCCACGCCGAACTGGAGGTGGGCGGCGTCATCATCGGCGACGTGCCGTCCTTCCGTGCCGACCAGATGCCCTACGGCGGCGTGAAGGCCTCCGGCGTTGGCCGGGAAGGCCTACGGTCGGCGATGCAGGACCTCACCTACGAGAAGGTGCTGGTGCTGACCGGGCTGGCGCTGTAGGGAACCGTCCCTCGTCGGACCGGGCCGACCCTGGGCCGCGCCCTCAGCCCGGTGCGCGGGCTGACCGGGGCCCTGCTTGCGAAAGGATCCGGCCCGGGGGACCTCAGGTCGAACCCAGTGCAGCGGCCGGCCCGGTGCTGCGGTCGAGGTGTGCGGCCACCGCATCGGCCACCGTTGCGGCATCGTCGCCAACCCCGCAGATCAACGACGACTTCCGGGTGCGCAGGAAGTGCACCCCCACGAAGAACAGGCCCGGCGCCGCGGTGCTCGCACCATCGCGCTGAACGGGGAAGCCCATCGCATCGAAGCCGCCGGGTACATCGATCCAGTCGGCGTAGCCCGAGCGGAACCCGCCGGCGAAGATCACCGCGGCCACGGAGTCGACCGGGACTGCGCCCGGCGGTTGCGCCACGAAGGGTTCCGGGTCGGGCATGCCGGGGTCGGCGATGCCTCGCTCCTGGCACAAGGACTGCACGGCGCCGCGCAGTTCCCGGTACCGGTCATCCCCCCAGGCCACGCTGGCCGCGAGATCATCGTGGAAGCGGATCCGCGTTCCCTCACGGCCGGCGAACCGGCCCGCGAGCGTGACGCCCTTGGCCTGCAGGGATCGGGCATGCAGGTCATGGCCGCCGGCGACACCGCTGGCCGTGAGATTGGCCATCAGGCGCGCCGCAGGAGTCGGCAGGGCTTCCACCGGCTGATCCAGGAATCCGGACTCGATCGCCCACCAGAAGACGTCGTGCTCGCCGATCCGTCGCGGTGCCCAGGCGGCCCGGCCGCACGACAGGATCACCTCGCGCCCGGAATCGACGAGCTCCTCGGCGATCTGGCATCCCGATTGCCCCCCACCGACAACGAGGACCGCGCCGTCGGGCAGGGCCTGCGGGGTTCGGTAGTCCTGGGTGCTGATGCGCAGCAGTCCGTCCGGCAGTTCGCTCGCACCGGGTGGCTCGAACGCCTGCTGGAAGGCTCCTGTGCAGACCACGACCGACCGGGCGGCCATCGGCCCATCATCGGTCGTCAGCTCGAAGCCATCGCCAACCGGCCGCAACTCGCTGACGCCGACCCCCTCGCGGAGAGTGCTGTGCGAGTGGGCCGCGTAGTCCTGGAGGTAGTCGACGATGCCCTGTCGGGTGAGGAAGCCATCGGGGTCGCCTCCGGCATAGGTATGGCCCGGCAGCGCGAGGCTCCAGTTCGGGGTGTTGACGCAGAACCCGTCCCACAGGCCCCGCCACATGCTTGCCACCCGGTCGCGCTCGAGTATCACGTGCTCGACGCCGCGTCGGGACAGTTCGTGTCCGGTGGCAAGACCGGCTTGACCGCCACCGACGACCAGTGTGTCGATCGGCCCGGTGAGCATGCCTGCAGCGTGTCATGTCGCGTTGTTTTCGGATAGGACCGAACGAGTTCGAACCCGCCATACGGGTGCAGGAGAGGCTCATCGCGATGCAGGGTGTACTGCTTCGGACGGTGGCTGGCGGTTGCGCTTCCCGCTGGTGTCGGCGACCCGTGCGGGGGTGCTGAGAGAGCGCCCCCGCCGGTACAGCGACTGTGCACCCGTTGCGGGGGTTTGCACCCGGGGCGGGGGCTGAGAACGCCTCCGGGGCGGCAACTGTGCACCCGGTTCGGGGGTTTGCACCCGAGACGGGGGTTCTGGGCCCCGATCCTGCCGATTCCGCCCCCGTGCCGGGTGCAAACCCCCGAACCGGGTGCAGACCCGGCCCGCGAGCCTGCCGATTCCGCCCCCGCGCCGGGTGCAGACCCCCGAACCGGGTGCAGACCTGCAGCGCCGGGTGCAGACTTGCCCGCACAGCCTGCCGATTCCGCCCCCGCGCCGGGTGCAGACCCCCGAACCGGGTGCAGACCTGCAGCGCCGGGTGCAGACCTGCCCGCACAGCCTGCCGATTCCGCCCCCGCGCCGGGTGCAGACCCCCGAACCGGGTGCAGACCTGCAGCGCCGGGTGCAGACCTGCCCGCACATCCTGCCGATTCCGCCCCGAGCCGGGTGCAGACCCCCGCGCCGGGTGCAGACCCCCGAACCGGGTGCAGACCTGCCCGCACAGCCTGCCGATGCGACCCCCGCGCCGGGTGCAGACTCCCCGGCGCCGAGGGCTGAGGCCGAGCCCGGGCGACGGGACCCGCTGAACATCGGGGACGCCCCCGGCGGCCCGCTCGCTCCATCCGAAGACGCGCAAGCCCACCACACTCCCGATCGCGACAAGCCGCAGGGGTCCGCAACGGGTTTGGGCGCCGCTGTCCGGGCAAGAACATCGTTGTCCCGTCCACTTCGAACCGCTTCCAGGAGGTCATCCATGAGCAGCGATGCCCAAGCGGCCCCGAGCAGCGGAAACCGGATGGCGTGGATCGACATCATCAAGGCGACCAGCGTCATCCTCGTCGTCCTGTGGCACGTGGCGCAGACGCTGGACGTTTTCATCGACGGCACCATCGTCGCCGATGCCTGGTATCAGTTCATGCTCTTCCTCGAGCCGCTTCGGATGCCGGTGTTCTTCGTGGTCTCCGGGATGCTCGCCAGCTCGGCCGTGAAGCGCCCCTGGTCGTGGACGAAGTCCCGCACCATCGGCATCCTCTACCTGTACGTGGTGTGGCACACGCTGCTGGCAGCGTTCACCGTGGTGTTCAACGTGGTCGTCTACGGCTACACGCCTGGGATGTTCGCCGACACGTTCTACCGCTACTTCATCGGCACCTTCATCGCCGGCGACGGCTACTGGTACTTCTACGCCCTCGCGCTGTACTTCGTGCTGGCCAAGCTCCTGCGCGACGTGAACCCCTGGATCGTGATCGGCGTGGCCGCGGCGATCAACCTCGCCCGGCCCGAAGTCACCCACTACATCTTCACCGCACTGGCGCCGCTGGAAGTCTCGCACCTGCTGCCGTCAGTAGCGTTCAACGCCGTGTACTTCTTCGCCGGCGTGCACTTCGTGCAGTTCTTCAAGCACTACGCGGCGCGCAACGACACCCGGCTGCTCATCATCACCGCTTCGATCGCCGTGGTGGGGAGCCTGGCGCGACTCTTCGATCCCGGGCTGGCCGCCAAGTCCTTCCTGCCCATCGCGATCGCGTGGGTGCTGACGGCGATCCTGATCGCGGTGCGGGTCCAGGACAACACTGCCGTTGCCCGGTTCGGTGCCTACATCGGCCCCCGCACGCTGCCGATCTACGCGATCCAGTTCCTGATCCTGCACCCGCTGCACCACTACCTGGCCCTCACCGGGGCACCCCTGCTGGAGTCCAGCGCGATGCTGCAGCTGATCTACCCGGTGGTCGTGACGCTGGCGATGGTCGCGTTCTCGCTGTGGATCTACGACAAGGCCATGGCACGCGGGTGGAGCAGCCTGTTCTTCAAGGCGCCCGCGTCATGGACCGCCGGGCCGCGTCAGGAGTCCTCGGGCGCTGCCGCGACCATCCGGGCAGCGTCGAACCCGGAGGACGTCTCAGCGACCGCGGCTGCCGGGGCCCGCTGAGACGGCGGCGTCCATGAGCAACCGCGCCGCCAGCCGGCTGATGGTGCGAGCCTCCATCGCAGCGGCGCTGGAGGGCAGTGCGGCCGGGCCTGCATTCGGGCCTGGTCCACGGCCGCTGCCGGCGTCACGTGGTGAGGCGGGCGGCAATCTCGATCACGGCGTCGCCGGTGGCCCAGCTGAAATGGCCATGCTGGGGCCAGATGGTGGCGGACGCGTTCGCCAGAAGGCCGGCCAGCCCGTGCGCGACTTCGACCGGGACGCGGGTGTCGAGACGGCCGTGCCAGATGTGGACGGGCCGGTTCACGTGCGCGGGGTCGATCTCCCATGGCTGGAGGAGGAGACCCCCCTCACGTGCTGCCGCCTGCCCGTGTTGGGCGAACGCCTCACCCACGACTCGGTGCAGCACCGAGCGCGCCTCGCGGTCGCTGAGCGCACGGCGGTCGGCATCGCCCAGAGAGGCGAGCATGCGCTCCTCCAGCCATCTGCCCAGGCCTGCCCGGTATCCGGTGGCGAGAGCGCCGTACCGCACAGTTCGTCGCAGCGGGCCGCGCGGCTCGGTGAGCCAGACAGCGGAGCGATTCATGCCCGCCAGCCCGGGCGGTCCCACCCCAGCAGCCAGCCCGACGCGGCTGGTCCGGCCAGGGTTCTCAATGGCGAAGGCGAGCGCGTAGGGCGCCCCGCCTGAAGCGCCCAACACCGCGCAGCTCTCCACTGCGAGGATCTGCAATACCACTGCCGCATCGGATGCCCATGCCCGCAATCCGCCCCCCGGTCGCCACGTGGTTGTGCCGTACCCCGGGCGGTTCAGCGCAACCAGGCGCACCGCAAGTCCACTGCGCGCCAGCGCCGTCGCGGCCCAGCCAATCTCGTGTCGACTGCCGGGGACTCCATGGCAGTACAGCACCACGGGTGCCGCGGCCGGTCCGTCATCGCTGAAGTGGACCCAACGACCATCCGGCAGCCGGACCCGACCCTCCCGGTGCTCCCACACGAGGCTCAGCCTGCCAGGTCGCAGCGTCTGGGTGTACGGGCGTCCCGCGGGGTGTGCTGGCCCGAGTGCCGGTGGAGGTGTTCCATGGCGCGGCGCCGACTCGGGAGTGTCCGGCCGGCGCCGAGGTCGGTGGGCGGGATCCATTCCATCCATAGACCAGCGTGTCGGTGCGGCACACGGTGACGGTTGCCCCGCTAGCGGGGGAGCCTGTGGTGGGGGTGGCGTGGTTCCGGCGGCGGATCACCTCTTGACGACCCACGACGGGTGGGACCACCACGCGCAGGCCGACACGTGGCGCACACCGGCCGGCGCCGAGGTCACCATCGCCGCGGCGTGAGGGCCAGCAGATCCGGTCGGAGGTTCCAGGTCACGGCTCCAAAGTGGACACGCGGATCCGGCACCATCGGGTCGCTGTCGGCTGAGCGACTGCCACATGCGGATGAGCGCCGCAGTCCGCGGTCGGCATGCGATGAGCAGGGCGACAGTCCAAGCGTCAGACGGTTCTCGGCGGGGCCAGGGACTCCTGCCAGGCGACGATCCGATCGATCGCCCGGTCCACAACATCTGGGGCGACGGCGAATGAGAGCCGTACGAAGCGGTGGCCGTCGACCGGGTCGAAGTCCGTGCCCGGGGTCAGTGCCACTCCGGCCTCGTCCAGGAGTCGCGCGCACCATGTGGGGGAGTCCAGACCGCTGGCAGAGATGTCGCCGTAGAGATAGAAGGCCCCATCGGCCGGGGCGACATCGGACCAGCCGAGCTCCGGAAGGCGCTGCAACAGCAACGTGCGCGACGACTCGTAGGCAGCGACGCTGCTGCGGGCAGCGGCCATTCCCTCCGGTGCCAGCGCCGCCAGCGCGGCGTGTTGGGCCAGGGCCGGCGGGCATAGGGCGATGTTTCCGGCCAGCGCCGCCACGGGAGTCACGAGATCGTCCGGCAGCACCAGCCAGCCCACCCGCCAACCCGTCATGGCCCAATACTTGGAGAACGAGTTCACCACCACGGCACCCGATCCCAGATGCGCAGCGGCGGTGGGCGGCTGCGCCTGCGTGTAGGTGATGCCGTGGTAGATCTCATCGCTGATCAGTCGCACGCCGTTGTCGCCGCACCAGGTCACGATGTCGGCCAGCCCTGCAGCATCGACCATGGTGCCGGTGGGGTTCGCCGGCGATGCCAGGATCAGACCCGCCAGCGGCTCGCGGTCGTGGGCTTCGGCGAGCATGGCGACCGAGGGCTGATAGCGGGTGTGCGGCCCGCAGGCCAGATTGACGACCTTGCAGCCCAGCGCGGTGAGGATATTGCGGTAGGCCGGGTACCCGGGACGGGCCAGGGCCACGCGGTCGCCCACGTCGAACGCGGCCAGGAACACCAGTGCGAAGCCGCCGGATGATCCGGTGGTCACCGCGATGCTGCTCGGATCCAAGTCGGCCCCGTACCAGTCGCGGTAGTGCGCCGCGATCGCGGCCCGCAGGTCAGGAACCCCGACGGCCTCGGTGTACCCCAGGCTGCCGGACTCCAGCAGTGCGATCGCTCGCTGCCGGACCGCACGGCTGGCGCCGCCAGCGGGCTCGCCCGCGGCGAGGTTCAACACGTCTCGACCCTCGGCCCGGAGGGCGTTGGCAGCGGCGATGAGTTCCATGACGGCGAACGGCGGGACCTGGGCCCGGGCTGCGACCTTCATGCCCCCATCGTGCCCGTACCCGGGTCGGCGCCGCCGGGCGCCGGGCCACCGGTTGCAGCCGAAGACCTCCGACGTGCTGCTGTCAGCCGCGCCGGCGGCCCGCCCTCGGACGCCGCGCGGCGAATGCGGTCGGCGGCGGGGTCGCCCGATCCGAGTCACTACGCTGGCCGATGTGAGCCGGATCTTCACCATGAGCGTCGCCTCGGTCTACCCGCTCTATTTGGCGAAGGTGCTCAAGAAGGGACGGACGCAGGCCGAGTTGGACGAGGTCATCCTTTGGCTCACCGGGTTCGATCAGGCCGAGCTGGCCGACCACCTCGCCTCGGGGACGACCTTCGCGGACTTCTTCGCCTCGGCACGACTCAACCCGAACGCGGCGCTGATCACCGGCGTGGTGTGCGGGATACGGGTGGAGAACGTCGAGGATCCGCTCATGCAGCAGATCCGCTTTCTGGACAAGCTCGTCGACGAGTTGGCCAAGGGCAAGGCCATGGAGAAGATCCTGCGCACCTGACGTCGGACGGCGCACCCGGTCGCCCTGAGGATGAACGGGCGTGCCGAAGGGCATCGGCTCATGGGTCCGCCGGACTGACGGCCGGGCCAGTGTCGCGGGTTCGCGACCACCCGCGACGGCTTGCCGGGCGGCCGCAGCCCGGCGCGCCGTCACAGGCGAGCTGGGAGAGCGGCCGAATCTGTCGCAGGTGGGCGCGCATCGTCCGCCCGGCGCCGGGTCCGTGTCGTTGCGCGATTGCCGGAGCCGGATCACCGGAGGCAGCCCCTGCCAGCGGCGGCGACTAGTCTGGGCGGGTGGACGACGATGCCCGATCCGACATCCCCCCGACGGAAGTCCTCGACGACCCGGACGGGGCGGAGAGCGAGACGCTCATCGAGCACGCGGCCGCGGTCCTGAAGCCGAAGCTGCGCGGATGGCTGCACTTCGGTGCCGCGCCGCTGTCGCTGGTCCTCGGGCTCTGGCTGATGGTCGTCACGCCGGATCAGGACCTTCGGGCTGCGGTGGCGGTGTACGTGCTGACGACCGTGCTGCTGTTCGGGGTCAGCGCGGGCTACCACCTCGGTGCTGGTCGGCCCAGCGTCAACGCCTTCCTGCGCAGGCTGGACCACGCGAACATCTACCTGTTCATCGCCGGGTCCTACACGCCGTTCGCCGTGGCCATGCCGGACCGCTCGACGGGCACCACCATCCTGGTGCTGGTCTGGGTGATCGCAGCGATCGGCATGCTGCTGCCGATCGTCTGGCTGCACGCGCCGCGATGGTTGACCGCGGGCTCCTACATCGCCATGGGATGGGTCGCGCTGTTCTACCTGCCGGCGATCGCCTCGGCGTTCGGCGGCCTGACGGTCGTACTGCTGGCGCTCGGCGGTGTGCTGTACACGATCGGCGGCGTTGTCTACGCCCGCAAACGCCCCGATTGGCACCCGGAGTGGTTCGGGTTCCACGAGTTGTTCCATGCCTTCACCATCGCGGCCTACCTGGTGCAGTTCGTCGCGGTGGCGATGGTGGTGACCGGGTAGGCCGCGGGCGGGGGCCCTGGACCTGCCTGCACTGGCGGGTTCGCCGTGCCGGCTACCCGAACAGGCCCTCCAGCGCGGCATCCACGGCGCTGGTGGTGTCGACGGTGGCCAGTTCGGCGGCTGCTGCGGCATCGGAGCGCAGGAGGGTCTCCTCGTGCATCGTGGCGCGCACCCGTTCGGTGAAGAACCGGGACATCTGCGCCCACGAATGCTGGTCCCCGTTGGGCCGATGGTGGTAGCGCAGCGGGACGGTGACGTGCAGGTCCCGGCGGGCGCGGGTCATGGCCACGTAGAACAGCCGCCGCTCCTCCTCCAGGCCGTCGCGATCCCGCAGGGCCATGTCGGAGGGGATGTTGCCGTCGGCGGCGTGGATCAGGTGCACGACGTCCCACTCCAGGCCCTTTGCGGAGTGGATGGTGCTGATCACCAGCCAGTCCTCGTCCACGGAGGGCGGGCCGGCCAGGCCGCCGGTGGACCGAGGGGGTTCCAGGGCGTGATCGGCGGCCACGTCGGAAAGGCGGGGGAGTGCGGCGGCAGCCGCGACGAGCACGTCGAGGTCGGCGAGGCGCTCCTCGGGGTTGTCGTATTCGGCGCGGATGAGCGGGACCATCGCCTGCCGCAGCGGTTCGGCCTGTTTGGCGCCGACGGCGGCCGCCAGCGACTGGGCGGGAGTCTGAGCGCCGGCGGGCAGTTCGGCCAGGGCAAGGGGCCAGCGCAGCATCACCTCGGCGTCCTCGCCGTCGGCGAGCAGGCCCAGGGCGGTGACGGCGCGGCGCGCTTTGGCCGGGCCGACCCCGGGCAGCAGTTGCAGGACCCGGAACCAGGCCACCTCGTCGCGGGGGTTATCGGCGATCCGGAACGCGGCGAGCAGGTCCTTCACATGGGCCGCTTCGAGGTAGCGCAGCCCGCCGTACTTGACGTACGGGATGCCGCGCCGGCCCAGTTCGATCTCCAGGCGGCTGCTGTGGTGGGCGGCGCGCACCAGGACCGCTTGCTCCTTCAGCGCGGTTCCAGACTCCCGATGGGCCAGGATCTGCTCGCACACGGCCACGCTCTGGTGGTCCTCATCGGCGCAGCGGACCAGGCGAGGGGTGCTGGCGGCACCGTCTGGCGCGGCCCGCAGCCTGGCCGAGAACCCGGCCGGCGCGTCGTCGGCGATGGCGTTGGCGGTGTCGAGGATGGCCTGCCCGGAGCGGTAGTTGACACTGAGCTGCAGTGTCGCCGCACCGGGGAAGTCCTCGTCGAAGGCCAGGATGTGCCGGGGGTCCGAGGCGCGGAAGGAGTAGATGGCCTGTGCGTCGTCGCCGACCACGGTGATTCGATCGTCGTGCCGGCGGAGCAGCTGCAGGAGTTCGACCTGCAGGGCGTTGACGTCCTGGTACTCGTCGACGAGGACATGGTCGTACTGGTCCGCCAGCGACTTGCCGACGAGGTCGTCGCGCAGCGCCTGCCGCCAGTGCAGCAGCAGGTCGTCGAAGTCCAGCAGCCCCAGCCGGCGCTTGCGGCCGATGTAGGCCTTGCACACCGCGCCGATGGCCTCGATCTGGTCGCTGGCCCACGGTGCGATGGCAGCGACGACGTCGCCGAGCGGCGTCCCGGTGTCCACCGTCCGGGAGTAGATGTCCAGCAGCGCGGACTTGCGCGGCACCCGGCGGACCTCGGGAAGGCGCTGCAGCGTCTCGTCGCGCACGACGTCCATCACGTCGGAGGCATCCGCCGGGTCCAGCACCGAGAAGCCCTCCGGCAGGCCCAGTCGGGCGGCGTGCTGCCGCAGGGTGCGATGGGCCACCGAATGAAACGTGCCCCCGGAGATCCGGCCGGATCGGTGCCCGGCGCGGGCGAGCCGGGCGTGGCTGCGGTCCACGAGTTGCCGTGCGGCCCGGCGGGTGAAGGTCAGCAGCAGCACGCGCTCGGCGGGCGTCCCATCGGCCACCAAGCGCGCCACGCGACCGGACAGCGCGGTGGTCTTGCCCGTCCCGGCGCCGGCCAGCACCCGCAGCGGCCCGCCATCGAATCGGGCCACCGCCAACTGCTCCTCGTTGAGCCCGGCCAGCAGATCGTGTGCGTACATGCGTTCGATCCTAGCCTCCGGGCCGACACCGATCGGTGATGCGCGACTGCGCGGGGCCAGACAATGTGCCAAACCGCCATAAACTGGACAGGTTCATCGATTCTCGCGTCCGGGCCATCGACGTGCCCGAGCGCCATCTTCGGAAGGTCCACCCCATGTCCCGCAAGCTCGGTGCCGAGTTCGTCGGCACCTTCCTCCTGGTGTTCATCGGTGTCGGTGCCGCCGTGTTCGGTATCGCCGGGGGAGTCGGTGCCGATGCCGCCGGTCCGGCGTCCGGCGTGGTCGGCGTCGCCCTGGCCTTCGGCCTGGTCCTGCTGGTGCTCGCCTACGCCTTCGGCCCGGTCTCCGGGGCCCACGTCAACCCGGCCGTCACCCTGGCCATGGTGCTGTCCAAGCGGCAGGCTCCGGCTGAGGGTGCCGCCTACGTGGCCGCCCAGGTTGCCGGCGGCGTCGCGGCCGGCGCGCTGCTGCGGCTGTTCGTGTCCTCCTTCGGTGTCACCGACCGCACCGGGGGACTGGGCACGAACTCCTTCGACAACGGCAGCATCGACATGGTCGGGGCTTTCGTGCTGGAGGCCACCCTGACCATGGCCTTCGTCCTGGTCATCCTGCTGGTTACCGAGCGGGTCGCCGCGCCCGGGTTCGCGGGCCTGGCCATCGGGCTGGCGCTGACCATGGTCCACCTGGTCGGCATCCCGCTGACCGGTACCTCGGTGAATCCGGCGCGTTCCTTCGGCCCGGCGCTGTTCGAGGGCGGCACCGCGCTGTCGCAGGTATGGCTGTTCCTGCTGGCCCCGCTGGTCGGCGCGGTCATCGCCGTGATCGCCTGGCGGTTCACCCGCGTCCCAGAAGAGGCGTCCGACGCCGACCACGTGATCGAGCTGCCGGACTCGGCCCGGGCGGTCGAGGGCGTGGCCCGGTAGGCCATCGGTCTTCGACGCAGACGCCCGCGCCGGTTCGTCCGGGGCGGGCGTCTGCGGGCTTGTCGCAATTTGGAGCGCGGTTGGCTCCCGTGTCGGCGCGTGGAGCGAGCGGGCCGCCGGGAGGCCGGTTGGACGGATGGCCGGGTCGAGTCCCCGGCGCCCAGGGGCTCGGGCGGGGCCCTCTGAGCACCCGCAGCGGGGGCGTCTGCACCCGTTGCGGGGGTTTGCACCCGGAGTGGGGGCGGAATCGGCCGGATTTCGGGGCGGGCCTGCACCCGGTTCGGGGGTTTGCACCCGGAGTGGGGGCGGAATCGGCCGGATCGGGGCCGAGCGCACCCGTCCCGGGTGCAAACCCCCGATACGGGTGCGCAGTTGCCGTCCCGGAGGCCACATCAGCCCCCGCCCCGGGTGCAGACCCCCGCCCCGGGTGCAAACCCTCGCCCCGGGTGCACACCTTTAGGAGGGCGCTCCTCCGGCCCGCCCACAGGAGCGCCGAATGCCCCCATCGCTGCGGAACAGCTCCGATGGCCAGCCACGGCTGCACTCCACACCCTGGATCGCGCTCAACGGCGTTTGGGCTCTCCGCCTGGATCGTCGTGCCTGCGAACGCCGAGCCAGGGCTCGTCTTCGCGGCCCGCGATGTCGAGCAGGCTCTCAGCCGCGGTGCGGCATGATCGCCCCGTCGGGGATCACGCCGAGACGACCGGCCTGGTAGTCCTCGACCGCCTGGATGACCTCAGCGCGCGTGTTCATGACGAAGGGCCCGTAGGCGAACACCGGCTCCCGCAGGGGGACGCCGCCGAGCAGCAGCACGTCCAGCGTCTGGTCGGCCGTCATCGTCAGGTGATCGCCGCCGGTGAGCACCGCCAGCTGGCCCTCCCGGGCCCCGGCCTGCCGGCGCCGCCAGGTGCGTTCGGGCACGCCGATCAGCCTGCAGAACCTCGCAGTCGGCATGCTCCCCCAGAGGGGGGACCCCCAGCCTCCACGCGGATCACCTCGAGGTCCTCGAAGGGCCCAACCGGCCCTCCGCGCTCTTCTTCCAGACCCGGATCTCCACCGCGGCCCCGCCCAGCGCCTAGGTCAGCTCGGCGACCTCCGCCTCCAGCTGCTCCTCCCGGGTCGAGGGCCTGGACCGGCCGGCGGCCAGGGTCGTCTTCCCCGCCTCCAGGAAGTCGGCCTTCCACCGGCCGATGGACTGCTCGGACACCTGCTCCCGCCTTGCGGCCTCGGCGATGCTCACCTCCCCGGCCAGCACGCTCAGCACGATCCTGGCCTCCTTCCCAACGGGGATGCTCGGGGGTCTACCCATGATGTCGGACTCTCCTTCAGGACTGACTCAACCCCCCTGCCACTAAGTCTGAAGCGCGACATCCTCAACGCCCTGCAACACCCCACCACAAGGCACTAAACGAAATGACCCAACTCAGGCCAGAGGCGTTGCTGCACAAGGGATATCGGGCCGGACTACACGACGACTGATCTATGAACTGTCGAACTCGGGACTCAGGCCGGGCACCTCGGCGCCGAGTTGGTCTGGGGCACCTGAGGCGCGGCGCGACAGCAAACCGCGGGTGCCCCACCATAGGGCACCGGGTCGGTCTGCGGTTGAGCGCAGTGTCAGGGCTGGTAGTCGTAGTCGTCCACCACGCACAGCTCCAGCGGCACGGGCTTGACGTTCTTCTTCACCAGCTCGGAGATCGGGATGATGTCCGGGCCCAGGCCGTTGCCGACCTGCTCGTGGTGCTGGTGGTCGGTGGTCATGGAGTCGATGTCATTGACCGACTTGATGTCCGAGGTCACGACAACGTACGGGTTCTTGGCCGAGCCGGTGCGGTGGCAGTAGGTGACCTTGTGGCCATCCACGAGCACGTAGGTGCTCAACTCCTCGGTTGGGGCGTTGGGGAACTCGACTACGGCTCCGGCTTCGGGCTGCGTCGCCATCGCGGCGCCTGAGGTGAGCGTGAGTGCGGCGGCGCACACAGCGCCTCCGATGGCCATCATCTTGCGCATAAGGGGGTCCCTCCCAGATCCCGTCGGAATGTCCGACTGGCTCCACACTCTATGTCATGGTATGTCCGGTTTGTAACTACCCCCCGTAGGCTTCCGACTCTCAGCGTCAGCGCCGACGGTGAGGGCGCTCAGCACGCGCCGCAATGACGCCAGCCGGTCCGGTGCCCCACCTGAGTTTGGTCATTCGGTTAGTGCCTGGGTCTCGGGTCCTGTCAGCGAGTCGAGCAGTGCCTGCTGTCTGGGCTGGGATCGCTGGCGGGATGGTCTGTTGGGCGCCGTTGCTGAGGATGGTGGCCGAGCGCAGGGGCCGCAGTTGCCGGGCGAGGTTGCGGATCGCGAGTCCGGTGCGGTTCTGGGCCTCGCGGCGACACCGCGAGTGCGGCGAACACGATGGTCAGGTGGGCCTCGATCGCGTCGCGTTGGTCCTGACGAACATCGGTCTTGCGCGCAGGTCGGTCTTGGTCATCCGGAACGACGCTCGACGTGCCACAGGTCGTGGTAGCTGGAGATGACCTCGCCGGCGGGCATGAGCGCGGCGGGTTCGATGTTGGTGACGTAGCCCTTCAGCCCGGCCAGGCGGCGGGCGCGCGTCCAGGGAGGCCTGGTCCAGGGCGCGCGTGCCGCTGGTGGTCTTCACGAACCGCGGGGTGCGGGCGGCCTTCTCGCCGATCGACGACGGCGCGGGCCCGCTCCTCCTGCGCGGCGAGGGTCTTGCGGTCGCGGACGGCGCGCTTGCCGGAGTAGGCCCAGACCGCCCGCCACGAGCCGGGATGCGCGGCGGGGTCCCACACCGGTTCGGCCGCCAGCGCGGGGTCGTTGCCTCGCTGCGCCGCCCGGTCCTGGGGGTGATGGTGTCGATGATCTGCCCGTCGGTGAACGCCTCGCCGTGCCAGCGGAAATGGGACGCCAGGTCGATCGGGGCCTTGGTGGCCCGGGACCCGACGATGAACCGCAGTCCGGCCTCGTCCAGCGCGCGCCAGGTTCGCCGCCGAGCAGCATCCCGGCGTCGGCGACCACGGCCATGTCGGCCAGGCCGTGCCGGTCCTGGAACGCCTGCACGATCGGCACGATCGTGGTCGGTCTCGGCCTTGTTGCCCTCGTAGCAGCCGATCTCCAGCGGGAACCCGTTCCGGTCGACCAGCAGACCGACCACGATCTGCGGGTCGACCCGGCGCTCCTTGGAGTAGCCGACCTTGCGCAGATCGTCCTCCTTCTCCGCCTCGAAGTACAGGGTGGTCACGTCGTAGAGGCACCAGCGAGACATCGCCGGCGCTCGCGGCGTGGTCGAAGCATGCCGCTGCGATCTCGTCGCGGTAGCCCCGGTGCTGCGCACGGTCCAGGGTGCGGCGCATCGTCTCGCTCGCTGACCGGCCGCTGGCCCAGGTCGGCCAGCACCCGGCCGGTGTCCAGGATCGAGGTCGGCTCCACGATCCGGGCGATCACCAGGTCCGCGGAACACCGCATCACCGACCGCGCCGAACCCCAGGTCGTCGTAGACGCCGGCCAGGGCGTCGAACAGCAGCCGCGAGGAAGTGCCCAGGACCAGCGGCGCACCGACCCGGACCGGCTCGACCGGCTCGCCCTGCTCCGCGAACAACGTCGCGCCCGCGTACGCCGGGACCAGGTGCGCCTTGGCCGGCCGCGGCTCCACGCCGAGGTCGAACTCACCCTGCGCCCGATCGGCCAGCAGGCCGCGGGCCTGCTCCATCAGCAGACCGAGTTCGGCCTCGGTATGCGCCGACCCGACATGCGCCCTGATCCTCCGACGCCCATCGACGTACTCCGCGATCTGCACAGCCGTCGCCCCAGACGCTGTCCGGACCCGCCTCACCCATGCCACCGCACCGACCCTAAGGCACCAATTAGTGCCTCAAACCGGTCCGCCGACGACGCAGGTCAGCGCCTGCTGGCGCCACCACCGGACGCAATGTGACCAAACTCAGGTCGAATGAGCTCGCCGAAGAGCCCACTAGCCGCCTTTGGTCACGCATTGGTCACTTGTGCACTGGGCGAGCAGCGGCGCCGAGGTTGCTCATCATTCGGGATTGCAGTCGCCGGAGCCCCAGAGGACGGAGGAGTCTGAGTCGGCAACAGAGAACGAGAGAGCCGTCCAGGGATCAGCTGCGGCCGGCTTTCGGTCGGAGAACAGGACGTTGGTCTTCACTCCCTGTGCGTAGAAAATGCCGGTCGGCAGCCGCAGGATGGTGTGCAGATTGCACTTGTCCATCAGGTCGCCGCCGGATCGTCTCTCCGGCGCCTTCCTCGAACAGCACGTTATCCGGCAGCACGACTGCCGCCCGGCCGTTGATCTTCAGCAGCGTCTTGATGTGCTGCAGGAAGTTCAACTGCTTGTTGGAGGTGGACGCCCAGAAGTCCTCGCGGACGATGACCAGATAGCCTCCCGCTCCGCCTCCCCGGCCTCGTTGATCATCGTCATCGAGGACTTACGGCCGAACGGCGGGTTGGCTGCGATCACGTCGACGCGTATTCCTGCGTCGGATCGCAGGGCGTCGCCGCAGTGATGAGGCTGGCCCCGCCGGGCGTGCCGATTCCGTGCAGCAGCAGGTTCATCGCGCACAACCGGGCCGTGCCGTCCACGGTCTCCCACCCGTGGACCGTCTCATCGCGCAGGAACCGCTTGTCGTCGGCATCCATCTCGGTGATGCAGTGGTCGACCACCCACTCGTGCGCCGCCAGCAGGAACCCGCCCGCGCCCGCCGCGGGTCCGCGACCGTCTCCCCCGGCTTGGGCTGCAGGCAGGCCATCATCGCCCGGATCCGCGGCCGCGGCGTGAAGTACTGGCCCGCACCGGACTTGGTGTCCTCCGCGTCCTTCTGCAGCAGCCCCTCATAGGCGTCGCCCTTCAGATCGGCGTCGACCGCGGTCCACGTCTCCTCGTTGATCAGATCCACCACCAGCCGACGCAGCTCTGCCGGGTCCTGGATGCGGTTCTGCGCCTTGCGAAAGATCGTGCCCAGCGTGCCCGGCTGCCTTCCCAGTTCGGCCAGGATGTGGCGGTAGTGCACTTCGAGGTCGTTCCCGTCGCGATCGAGCAGCGACTGCCGGTCCAGTCCGTCGGGCACCACCTCGTGCAGCCCCGCCCTTGCACGCTCGTCCGCCATTTCAGGAACAGTAGTTACGTCAGCTGCTCGACGTATTCGATCGTTGAAACGCCGCCATCGCGCAGCACGTTGCAGTAGTTCCACAACTTGGCCACCAGGGCGGATGACTCGCTCACGCTTCCTCCTGAGTCCGCGGTCGGATGGTCGCCTCCGGCATCACTGCGCTTCCCCCTCATCCTGAACCAACGCGTATTGCGCTCCCCGCACGTCACGGGTTCGGGACCTGATCACGCGGCCCTGTTCGACGAGCTTGTCCAGACCGTGGCGGACCTGCCGGGGGGTGTATCCGGTCAGGGCCACGATGTCGTGCACGGTGCGCGTCTGGTCCGAGGCGAGGGCGGGCAGCAGGTCCCCCGGTGCAATACGGGCGCGGCCGCGCCGCTCCAGGATCTGCACGGGGGGCTCGGTCGCGAGCCGGTATGTCGTCGCGCGGCCTTCGCCGGCGCGCTCGACGAGGCCGCGCGCCACGAGGTCGAGCAGCATCGCCCGCGCGACGGTGGAGTCCATGGGGAAGACGTCCCGCAGCGCCTTGTTGGACCACTCCGCCCCGGCGCGCATTGTGGCCAGGACATGCCGCGGCACATCCCCGAGCCCCTCGGTGTTGGGCAGACTCGCCACCCACTCGAGATCGCCCTGGCCCAATACTGCATGGTTCGGCACGAGCGCCGTGAAGCGGATGCCGGAGTCGAGGAACGTAGGAGGGGTCATGCCCGCCAGATGCAGGGACCTTCGCACGGCCTCGATCCCGGACCCGACGCCTTCGATCACCCGGCGCCCGCCCGGGGTCCGCACGTCCCGGCAGATGCCGTAGAGGGCTTGATTGCGGGAGATGCCGCCCGTCGTCTTGCCGAGCTGGTCGACCGTCAGACCCCACAGACCGCCTGGATTACTGATCACAAGCTTGTTGGGCTCCAGGACGATGTTCACCGATTCACCCTGGCTGTGCAGGCCGAGGTCCCGGTGCACTAGGGCGTTGGCGATCAGCTCGCGGATGGCTTCCGGCGGGTAGGTCGGTTCGTCGGTGGCATGCCCGTCCGGGCCGAACCGGACCCGTGAAGAGGTGTTCCGCCTGACCCAGGCCATCGCCCGTTCCAGCATCTCTGGCAGCGGCCCGTCGAACGCTCCCAGGTCGCCGGCCCTGGTTCCGGGCGGGTCGGTGTGCAGGGGCGCGGCACGGGCGACGATCATCAGCGAGGGGAAGTGCTGCTGCGGATAGGAGCCGAGGCTGTACAGCCCGGCGACAGTCAGCCGCCCCTGCTCGTCGATCACGCCGGTGCGCGCCAGCACGGTTTCGCGCTCAGCTCCAGCCAGCCGCTCGGACCGCTCCCGGCATGCCGTCAGGTAGGCCTCCAGCAAGGCCGGGTCCAGATCGTGGACGCTGGTGCCGGGAACGGCCTCACGATCGAATCTCGGCGTGCCCCGATTGGCCAAGAAGGCCTGCTCCTCCTGTGCCGACAGACGGTAATCCCCGTCGTAGGACCGCAGGTACCCTGCCTCCGTCGCCGTGACCCGGCACGGCTTGTGGTCGGGCTGCAGCTCGGGAACGCGGGCGATCACGACATCCCCGCCCTCGATCACCTCGTGGGAGATCGAGGGGCTGATCGGCGGATCCAAGGCCTGTCGCGCCTGATTCGCCAGCCGCTTCTGGAAATCGACGGGGTCCGCGACACCGGAGGCTGCGAAGCCGCGCATCTCATCGACACCGAGCAGCAGCACGCCGCCCCCAGGGGTGTTCGCGAACGCGGACAGCGTCGCCGGCACACTCTCCGGATACGTCAGGGCACGCTTCGCCTCGATGTGCGTGACGTCGCTGCCCTCGGTGCGGACGATGTCGAGCAGCTCCGCGAGGCTCAGGTCAAGCACCTTCATGAAGGTACATTACACAGGCGGTCGGTGTAACTTACATAGAGCCATATGTAACTCACACGTGTTCCGTCCGCTACCTATCACCTTGACGCCTTCAGCAAGGTGATGGACTGCCAGTACAGCAACTCGCTGGTCAAGGCGGCTGTTAGGACCAGTCCTCCTGATCTTTCGGCTGCGGCACAAGGGTCAAGCTCGGAATGCCTGGAAGGCACGGTGATCGCCGAGGCGGGAGCGGGCTGCCGCCAGCCACGCCTGACCGGGCATGCCGTAGGCGCCGGCGTTGCAGTAGCGCGCCAGCCCAGCACTGGTCTCCAGGTGACCGATTGCCCATTGCACCTGCCCCAGCCGCAGCCCCGCTGGTCGGCCAATTTGACGTTGCCGACCAGGTCGCAGGAGGTGTTGCCGACCTCCTCGGCCCCGGCCACGCCGCGCTCCGCCAAGGTCAGCGCCGCAACCAGCTCGCCGCGTTCCCCGACAGGATGAAGTCAACTGGTAACCAGGTGGTTGGGGGTTCGAGTCCCCTCGTCGGCTCCCCTTCGAAAGGCGTTGCAGCGCAATGCATTGCTGACTGTCCGAGGATGGTTCACAACCTCCCTCATGAGATGGTGTGACCCGCCAGCGCTGCAGCGGTAAGCACACCTTGCCTGGCCGGGCTCCGCGCAGGGGCTTGACCGTCCTTGCTGGGCTCGCGGACAGCATCGAGCGCAGCGACCGGGCAGGAACACGACCACGCGGACCGGGAGAGCGTCAATGGTCCGCTGGCTGACCAGAGCGCCAGGAGGGCCGTGGACGAGTACAAACGAATTGTGTTGAACGCGTGCTGCGCAAGAGGTGGTGCAGTGCAACTCCCGCGGCGGGCTTCCCTACGCTGGACTGCGTCGGGATCGAGAGAGGTTGACTCATGGCAGTCGCACCGAGCACGGAGCCGTTCCTCTTCGACGGCGGCTCCACGGCAGTCCTGCTGAGCCACGGATTCACCGGTTCGCCGGCCTCGATCCGGCCCTGGGGGCAGTACTTGCACAGCCAGGGCTACACCGTGGCGTGCCCATTGCTGCCCGGCCATGGGACGCGCTGGCAGGACATGGTCGACACCACCTGGGAGCAGTGGTACGCAGGGGTCCGTTCCCTGTTCGACTCCCTGGTCACCGAGTACGAGCGCGTGTTCGTGGGCGGGCTCTCGATGGGCGGCGGTCTGGCCCTTCGGCTGGCCGAGGAGATGGGTGACGCGGTCGCGGGGGTCATGGTGGTCAACCCGTCGGTGTGCCGTCCGCAGCGGATCGATGTGCCGTTGCTGCTGACGCTGGACAAGTTCAAGCTCTTCGGGCCGATGACAGCGGTGATGAAGACGGTGCCCGGCATCAAGAACGACATCAAGAAGCCGGGTCAGGACGAGGTGGCCTATGACGAGGTGCCGCTGCGCAGCGCCCTGCAGCTCACCAAGCTGCAGGACACGGTGCGAGCCGACCTGGGCAGCGTCACCCAGCCGCTCATCGTCTTCTGGGCGCCGGAGGATCACGTAGTGGAGCCGATCAACACCCAGACGGTGATGCGGGATGTATCGTCGCCGCGGCGCACGCTGGTGCTGCTGCCGGAGTCCTACCACGTCGCGACGCTGGACAACGACGCCGAGACCATCTTCGAGGGCAGCGCCGAGTTCATCCGCGAGCACGGCGGCTAGTTTGGGGAGGCCGGCCCTGATGCTCGCGGCAGTGCCTCTCGAGCGGGCAGCAGGGCCGCATGTGCTGGTCGCCGCGAGTGCTCCAAGCAGGGCGGCATTAACCGCGTGCCAGATCCAGCCGTCCAGCCAGCCAGTGTCGCGGACCCTACGACCTGCGACGAACGCGGCAGGGCCGTGCCCCTGTCCGCCCATCGACACCGCTGAGACGGACCACGCCTCCGGCCGGGCTTGACGAGAACCTCTCGACAGCCACCGTCCAAGTCACCCGAGTTCGACACTTGCTAGATAGGTGATGCCCCGGGATCTGTTGGGCTGCAACGGATCCCGGGGCATCTGCCGGTTGCGGGGGTGTATCTATGGCGTCCCGGGCGGGGTGTGTCGGGGTGCGGTGGCGGGTTCGAAGGCGTGGAGCAGGGGCGGTGCGGGGACGTGGCAGGCGGTGTAGATGGCCTGCTGCTCGCTCGGTGAGGTCGGTGCGCTGGGCGGCGCGGCCGCTGGATCCTTCGAGCTCGACGAGGTGGACGCGGTCCAGCTCGCGGCGCAGGGCGGGCCAGGTGCGGCCGGTCTCGCGCTCGGCGACGCGGACCAGGACCAGGGCCAGGAAGCACAGCAGGACGTGGGCGCGGATGCGCTGCTCCTTGCGGTGGTGGACGGGCCGGACCTCCAGGACGCCCTTGAGGTCGCGGAAGGCGCGCTCGACGTCGAGGAGGCCCTTGAACAGGCGGGCGGCGTCGGCGGCGGGCAGGGCGTCGTCGGTGCAGGACAGCAGGAACTTGCCGTCCCGCTTCTCCTCCGCCGCCACCGCCCGCTTGTCGACGGCGAGCGTGCCGTCCTTGCGGGTGAGGTAGCGCTTCAGGGCGGGGTGGGCCAGCAGCTCGCCCTCCGCGGCCAGCCGCGCGTCGCCGCTCCTTGCGGCCGATCGCCTCCAGCTCGGCCCCGATGCGCTGCAGGTGCCGTGCGCGGGTGGCGGCGTCCCGGTCGGCCTCGCCGGGGTTGCGGACCACGATGAACCGCCGCCGCTGCACCCCCTCGCCGACCCAGACCTCTTTGACGTGGAGGTTGTCGGCGACCTGCCGGTAGCGGCCGGGCCGGGCCAGCGCGGCGGCGTTGTCCCTGCCCGCCGCGCAGCTTCTCCCCGAACAGCACGTGCCCGCCGCCGGTCTGCAGCAGCTGCCGGTTCTCCGCGGACGTGAAGCCGCGGTCGCCGACCCACAGCACCCGGTGCAGCCGCCACGACGCCAGGTCGGCGTGCACCTGCTTGATGACCGAGGAGTCGGCGCTGTTGCCGGGCCAGGACCACACCCGCACCGGGATGCCCTCCTTGGTCACGGCCAGGCCGATGACGGCCTGCGGCCGGTCGGGCCGGTGGTCCTTGGAATGGCCGTACCTGCGGAACGCGTCGTCGTCGGCGGTCTCGAAGTAGGTGCTGGTCGTGTCGAACAGGAGCACGTCGCAGGACAGGCCCAGCCTCCCGGCGACCGAGTCGAACACGTGCTCCTGGATCGCCTCGTCGTGCTCCACGAGCAGGTCCATGGCGCGGTAGAACACCTGCGGGTCCGCGCCGAGATCGCCGACACCGGGCAGGTGCACGTCATGGGCCGCCCAGTCCAGGGCGGCCAGCTTCGAGCACGGGGCGATGGCCCGGTTCGCGGTCAGCGCGAACAGCACCCGCTCCACCCCCGGGTCGATCCGGCGCCCGGCGCACGGCGGCGGCGATCGCGTCGGCGAAGCCGAGCCGGGACCACAGGCCGTCCAGCAGCCACGCCGCCCCCATCGGCCGCGACGACACCAGCCGCAGCCCCTCGGCCGGCTCCGCCGGCAGCGGCCCGGCCTCCCCGCGCTCGGCGAACCGGGCAGGAATACCCCCCGGGACACGCCGCAAGTCTGTATCTAGGCGCGAGGGCGGATGCGGACTCCAAGAGTCGTTGCTACACAAGGGATATCGGGTCGGGCTACACGTCTACTGATCTATGAACTGTCGAACTCGGGGGGATCAGAGCACCGGCGCTTGCACATGCAGAGCATCGAAGCCGGTCGCCTCGCAGGCATGTCAAGGGACATGAGGATCTGCCCGGTGGCGGACAGCAAACCTGCCCGGTGGCGGTCACGAGAACTGCCCGGTGGTGGCCATGGGATCTGCCCAGGGGCTGGTTGGCCGCCACCGGGCGGGTTGCTCAGGTCAAGGGGTTCACCCCCTGTCCGGCGAGCGCCTGGGTGAGGCGGACGCTGTCGCCGCTGGTCTGGCAGACGTGGGCGTGGTGCAGGAGCCGGTCGACGGTGGCGGTGGCCAGGGTCTTGGGCATCAGTTCGTCGAACCCGGAGGGGTGCAGGTTCGACGAGATCGCGATGGAGCGCTTCTCGTATGCGGCGTCGATGAGGCGGTAGAGGCCCTCGGCGGCGTCGGTGGCCACCGGCAGCAGGCCGATGTCGTCGACGATGACCAGTTCGGCCCGCAGCAGCCGTTGGATGGCCTTGGCGACGGTGTCGTCGGCGCGGTGGCGGCGCAGCAGCGTCCCGAGGTCCTCCAGGCGCAGCCAGGCCACGTGCAGACCCTGTTCGACGGCCTGCTGGCCGAGGGCCTCCAGCAGGAACGTCTTGCCGGTGCCGGACGGCCCGCAGACCACCAGGTTCTCCCGGCGGTGCACCCATTCCAGGGTGCGCAGGGCCTGCTGGGTGGGTGCGGGGATGCTGGACGCGGCGGGGTCCCAGGCCTGGAACGTCTTGCCGGTGGGGAACCCGGCGGCGGCCCGGCGGGTGGCCAGCGCGGAGCGCTGCCGGCCGGCGACCTCCTCGGCCAGCAGCACCCGCAGCACCTCGGCGGGGTCCCACCGCTGGGCCTTGGCGGTGGCCAGCACGTCGGGGGCCGCTTTGCGCATGTGGGGCAGCCGCATCCGGGCCAGCAGCGCGGCCAGCTCGGCGGGCAGCGGCGCGGCCGGGCCGCCGATCTCGGGGGTGGCCGCGGGGATCATCGCGCCCCCTCCCGCCCGGCCGCCGGCCGGTCGGGCGGCGGTGCGCCGCCGAGGGCGGACCAGGCGGCGGTGCCCTGGGTGAGGCTGGCCTGCTCGGACCCCCGGCGCACCCCGGGCCGGGGCCCGGCGGCGCGGTGGTCCAGGATGGCGGCCAGGTCGCCCTCGGCGAACCGGCCGTGCACCGCGGCGCGCCCGAGCGCGGCGTCGACCTCGGCCGCGCCGAACAGCCCGGCCAGTTGCACCGCGGTGTCCATCTTCACCCGGATCCGGGCGGCGCCGGCCGCGGCGGCCTCGGTCAGCCACAGCCGCGCCCCGTCACCGATCGCCAGGAACGCCGCCTCCTGCGCGGTGCGCGGCCGGGCGGTGCGCTCCAGGGCCCCCTCGGGGGCCGGCGGGAAGTGCGCATCGTCGACGCGGGGACTGCCCGGGGCCGCCCGCAGGTGCCGGGCCACCTCCACCGGGCCGCGGTCCCCGACATGGGTGATCACGACCTGCTCGCCGGTCCCGGCGCCGTGGACCCGCACCCACACCGTCTGACGCGACAGCTGGTGGGGCACCGAGTACTGCCCGGCCTCGAAACTGACCATCGGGGTGTTGCCCGGCACCCGCCGGGTCGGTGCCGAACCCGGCCGTGAACGGCGCATCGGGCACCCGGTGCAGCCGCTGCCGCTCCTCGGCCAGCATGTCGGCCGGGCGGCGCCGGGTCACCCGGTGCACCCGGGAGTTCACCTCGTCGCAGAACGACGCGCAGGCGGCCTCCAACGCGGCGAAACTGTCATAGCCGTCCAGCAGGTTCGCCTCCGTGGGCACCAGGTCGGCCTTGGCCAGCTTCACCGTGGCTTCGCTGCCGCCCTTGCTGGCCGGGTCGGCCGGCACGCACGTCTTCACCGACACCCCGTAGTGCCCGGCGAAGGCCAGCATCTGCCGGTTGCGCACCGGGATCCCGGCGACATGCCCGGTGGTGACGGTCTTCTCGTTGTCGGTCAGCACGTACGTCGGCGCCCCGCCCAGGCGGCGCAGCGTGACGTCCAGCGCGGCGAACACCGATGGCAGGGTCTTGTCCCGCAGCGGCAGCACCACCCGGAACCGGGACCAGGCCAGCCACGCGCAGAACAGCACCGTCCTCGCCCCGTCGACGACCGGGCCGTCGCCGTAGTCGTACTGCAGCCACAGCCCCGGCTCGGTGATCCACGGCCGGTGCACCCGCACCCGCCCCGACCGGTAGGCCGCCCTCACCCGCGCGACCGCCCGGCGGGTGGTGCGCTCCGACCCCGCGAACCCCAGCGCCACCAGCTTGTCGTGCACCACATCGGCGCGGATACCGCCGTTCGACTTCTCCACCCAGCCCTCGACCTGGGCCCGGAACCCGTCGATCAGCATCGGCCGGGCCACGACCGGCCGGCCCACCAGCCCGGCATCCCGCCGCGCCACATGCGCGGCCACCGTGTGATGGGAACATCCCGCCAGCTCAGCGGCGTCCCGGTAGGACCCTGTCAGGTCGTACGCTTCCAGAATTTCCATGATCTCCTCGGCAGACTTCACTTGTTCCCTCCTCGGGGGGCTCGAACGCTTCGCAACGTCCAGCCGACCCGAGGAGGGGACCCGAACCCCGCAAGGTCCAGATCAACGAAAGATGTGTCGGGCAGATCCCATGACCGCCAGTGGGCAGTTCTCATGACCGCCAGCGGGCACTTTCATGACCGTCTACGGGCAGTTTGCCGTGGCCGCCGTCAATCGCCACGGAGATCGGCGAGGCAGCCTTCACATCCGCGCCCTTGACGTCCCGTACGGCTGCCCCCAAGTTCTCGGCTCCGAGAAACTGCGGGTTGATGGCGACCTGTGACGTGCAGACACCGACTCCATGGGGGTACTCCGGTGGCGCGCCCTGAGCTGGGGCAGTCACGTCCAGAGCGGCTCCCGCCAGTGCGGTTGCGATCACTCCACGCCTGACGACACTGTTCGAGTATCCTTCCCTCCCTCTGGGCGTCGCGCACGCGGACCCCCGTGTTGTGTGGGCCAAATCCCAACCGCCCGTCGGAGGACTCTGAGACACCCCTGCGCACCCGCATACTTCGGCTGCCTCGCACGGCGTGGGTCAAATCTGGGCGGTGATGCCGGACCCGACGTGCGCGACTACGCGGCGATGTGGGGCAGGTCAGGCGGAGCGATGCGCCGATGGTGAGCCGCGTTCGGCGCACGGCGTCTGCAGGCCGTCGCGCAGCTACTGCTCGCCGACAGACGGCGTCAGCCGCCCAGGCGGACGATCCGGCCGGCGAGTTCGACCAGGAACCGTGCGCGGCGCAGGAGTGGTTCGGCTGTCGTGGCGTTCAACAGAGTCGTGCCGTACTCGACCTCTGCCTTGGCGCCGGTCAGTTCGCGCATGGCCTTCTCGGCCGCGGGTGCCTCGGCCCGCCTGCCGAGGGCGGTCCGCAGCTCCTTGGCCGCCGCCGCGTGGTCCTTGCCCTTGCGGGTTGCGCCGGTGAGCTCGGTGACGATCGCGTCCTTGGCGCTGATGCCGGCGTGGATGGCAGCACCGGCGGCCGCCGTGTGGCGCTGGTCGAGCAGATCGTCCTCTGCCGAGGCGAGGTACTCCTCGGCCTTGGCCAGGAAGGCCCTGGCGTGATTGCGCTGCCCGGCTCCGGGCATCAGGCAGCACCGCCGGCCGTGCGCGGCATCGGACCGATGAGCGCCAGCCCGTGACGGAGGATGTCGCTGACGACGGGTTCGCCCGACCGGGCCGCCTGCTGGAAACGGTCCGGCGTGAAGACCAGGACGTCGCAGCCGTTGCCCAGGCCGGTGCTCACGGCGTCCTGAAGATCGGTGCTCCCGTCCCACCCGGGGGCCGCGATGACCGCGAGGTCGATGTCGCTGCCCTCGCCCGCCTCGCCGCGGGCGATCGACCCGAAGAGGACCACCGACTCCACGCCGGGACCGACCGACGCCGCGACGACTGCCCTGAGCATGGCGAGCGGGTCGGCGAGCGCGCGAAGGTGCGCCACCGCAGCGTGCCCCTCGTTGATGGTGTGCACCCCGGCCCGGCCGATGGTCTGCGTCTCCACGATGCCGAGCCGGGTCAGGGCTTTGAGCGCCTCCTGGACCGACCACAGGCTGTGCCCGCCGCCGACCACGCCGTGGAGCTGTCGGCCGGTCATCGGCGCGCCGGTGCGCAGCAGCGCCGAGAGCACGGCGCCCCGCGCACCCGGGATGAGTCCGCCGAACGGCTCCCCGAACAGCATGCGATCAGCCTACCAGTCATATGACTGGCCTGACATTCATGCGACTGCCAGAATCTCCACGACAGACCTGCCGCCGCTGCGTCCTTCCGGGCGAAGTGACGCGCACCGGATGATCCCCACTCGACTCCTGGCAGCACCACGGCCTGGCGGTCACGTTGAGTGACCGCGTCGGAGCCTGCCCCGCAGGGCGACAGTTCGGCTGCGAGGCTCAGACTCCAACGTCGGCGCGCACACCTCGATCACGCTGAGTGAGATCGGCGCGTCGAACGACCGAAATGCAGGTCCGGCCCCCGAGGGTCAACAGAAAGGTAACGGGGGAAGGCCTCGCCGCGGTGCGTCCACATGCGGCGCAGTACCGCGGGTCCTGCGACTGGTGGTGACGTCATTGGCGGGTGGCAGGTGCTTGCCCGCGCGCTGACCCTGTGCCACGCCCTCCGCAGGAGCGCCCGCTCGGGGTCCCACCCGAAGGAAGGACCCCGGCAGCGGAACCGGCGCCGCAGGCAGGGCTCTCGCAGGAGTGGGAACGTCCAGCGCGGGGTCGTGGCGCGTCACCTGAACCATCATTGGCAGCCGCGCGGCGCGTCCGCGGAAAGGACGACCGCGTTGCCTTCGACGCGTGCGTCTCGCAGCGTGAGGCATCGGGAGTCGACCAGCCCCGACTCGGGTGAGAGGGCGACGCCGTCCAGTACCGATACGGGAAGCTCGAACCCGCGTGCAGTCACGGAGACGATCTGAGTCGTGAGGGCTCCATCGCTGACCGTGGGGCGTGCGGCGACCTCGATCGGCACCTCCCCGATCGGAGTCGTGCGGAGCAGGTCGACGTAGATGTAGTCATCGATACGGATGCCCTGGATTCGGGCATCCCGTTCTTCTGGCATGTTCTCGGCGATAGCGGTGGTGATCGTGTCTGCGCCTACCGTGAGGGTCACCGGGATCGACCCGGTGACCAGTCCCCAGAGCACGATCCCTGCGGGAGCAACGGCGATGCCGTCGGGGGCCGATGCTGTGAGCCTCTCGGAGAGCGCTGTCCGCGCCCTGCCCTCGCCGATAGCGAGTGCCCCCAGAACCGCGATGAGTGTTGCAGCCAGAAGGATCCAGGTCGCCCGTCGCATCCCAGTCACCTATGCGTCGCGGCGCTTGAGGGCGATCGCGGCGCCAGCGATGGCCAGCAGCACCCATGCGGCGAAGACGGCCATGCCCACCCCGGGGCTGAGCAGGGTGTCTGGAGGATTCAGGGAGCTGAAGGCCTGCCCCGCGTTGGAGGGCAGGTACTTCAGGATCTCGTCCCAGCTGGCAGGCAGCAGCGCCGAGGCGAGGGTCGGCACGAACAGGACCGCCCCGATGACCGTGCCGATCCCGCCGGCCGTGCTGCGCAGCAGGACGCCCACGGCCACCCCGACGACGCCCAGCCCGACCAGGTAGGCGGCCGTACCCAGGACGGCCCTGGCCACGCCGTCGTCGGACCACGCGACGGTCGCAGCGCCTCCCGCGTCGAGGATGGCCATGCCGCCGAAGAACGAGACCAGGACTCCGACGAGGGCGACCGGGGCGACCACGGCCACGAATGTCGTGAGCTTGCTCCAGAGGACGGGCAGCCGCTTGGGGACCGCGGCCAGTGTCGTGCGGATCATCCCGGTGGAGTACTCCCGGGCGCCGATGATCGCCCCGAGCACGGCGACGATCAGCACCGCGAAGGTGGCGCCGGCGAGCACCGTGGCGACCGGGTCGGTCCCGGCGAACCCTGGCGGGCCTGACTGCCCGGGGCTCACCTCGACCTGCCCGCTTGCGGTGAGAGCGGCGATGAGGCCGAAGGCGATGAGCGCGAACAGCATCCCGCCGATCGTCAGCCAGGTGGAGCGCAGGGTGCGCAGCTTGATCCACTCGCTGCGGATCACGCGGGGGGTGGTCGTTCGGGCCGCCGTGATCGCGGGCGTCCGGACGGTTGGCGGGTTCGCTGTTGCGGCGCTCATCAGGCGGCCGTCCTTTCGTTCGTCTCGGTCGAGCCGTGGTACTCCACGGCGTCGCGGGTCAGTTCCATGAAGGCCTCCTCGAGGGAGGGGGCAGCATCGACGAGTTCGTGCAGGACGAGCCCCTCGCGGGCGGCGATCTCGCCGACCTGTGCGGCCGGCATACCGCAGACCTCCAGGTGTCCGGGAGCGTGGGAGGAGACGGTGACCCCGGGGCCGGCGAGCAGGTTGTGCAGCCGCACCGCGTCGGGGGAGGAGACCCGGACCGCGTTCTGCGACGAGGCCGCGATGAAGTCCGCCATGGACATGTCCGCCAGGACCTTGCCGCGACCGACCACGATCAGGTGCTCCGCGGTCATCTCCATCTCGCTCATCAGGTGCGAGGACACGAACACGGTCCGGCCCTCGTCGGCGAGCCCGCGCAGCAGGGCGCGGATCCATGCGATGCCGTCAGGGTCCAGGCCGTTGACCGGCTCGTCGAGCATGACGGTCTGCGGGTCGCCGAGCAGGGCGGTGGCGATGCCCAGGCGCTGGCCCATGCCCAGCGAGAACCCGCCGGCCCCTTTACTGCCCACATCGGCCAGGCCGACGAGTTCGAGCAGGTGGTCCACGCGCGCCGCGCCGACGCCGATCGTGGCACCGAGGGCGAGCAGGTGGTTGCGCGCCGAGCGGCCCTTGTCGATCGCCCGGGCCTCGAGCAGGGCGCCGATCTCGGTCAGCGGCGACGCGGACTCCCCGTACGGGTAGCCGTTGACCGTGGCCGTCCCGGAGGTGGGCCGGTCCAGGCCGAGGATCATCCGCATCGTCGTGGACTTCCCGGCGCCGTTGGGGCCGAGGAACCCGGTGACGATGCCCGGCTGGACGGTGAAGCTCATGTCGTCGACGGCGAGGACGTCGCCGTAGCGCTTGGTCAGGTTGCGAACCTCGATCACGGGCCCTCCTTGGTCCCGGCCCGCCGGCGGCTCCGGCGGGCATGGGTCAACGTTCGCGACCGGGGTGCGCAATCCGCGTCTGCCAGTGCAGGCATTGTCGGGTACTACGACTGCGGTAGTGCGGAGCAGGTTCAGGCGTCGCCGGCCCGGACCAGGCCGCTCTGGTAGGCGATGACCACCAGTTGCGCGCGGTCGCGGGCACCCAGCTTCGTCATGGCACGGTTGACGTGGGTCTTGGCGGTCAGCGGCGAGAGGTACAGGAGCCCGAAGCGATCTCGTCGTTCGACAGGCCCCGGGCGACCAGGGTGAGCACCTCGCGTTCGCGCTCGGTGAGACTGTCGAGCGACGCATCGACGGTGTCGGGCGCACCGTCGACGGGCTGGGCGAGGAACCGGTCGATCAGGGCGCGGGTCGCCCGAGGGGACAGCAGCGCCTCGCCGGCCGCGACGACACGTACCGCATCGAGCAGCTCCTTAGGCTCGACGCCCTTGCCGAGGAACCCGCCCGCGCCCGCGCGCAGGGCGGCGACCACGTACTCGTCCGCCTCGAATGTGGTCAGGATCAGCACGTGCACGCCGGCCAGACCCGGGTTCGCGCTGATCTGCTCGGTCGCCTGCAGGCGATCGAGCTGCGGCATCCGGATGTCCATCAGCACGACATCCGGGGCTCAGGGCGATGCACTGGCGCACGGCATCGGCCCCGTCGATCGCCTCGCCCACCACCTCGAGGTCGGCAGCGGAGTTGATCAGGGCGGCGAAGCCGGCGCGGATCAGTGCCTGGTCGTCGGCGATGAGCACGCGGATCATGGGCCGACCCGCTCCAGGGGCAGGTCGGCCCGGATGTGGAAGCGTTCGCCCTCGGTGATGGTCAGCGTCCCCCCGGTGGCGGCCACGCGCTCGCGCATCCCGACCAGGCCGTGCCCCGAGGCGCTGCTGGGGCCGCGGCCGGTGCCGGCGGTGCCGACACCGGCGGCCACGGGGTTGCTCACCTCCACGTGCAGCGTCTTGCCCTGCTCCAGGAGCACGACGCGGGCAGTCCCGGTCCCGTACTTGCCCGCGTTGGTCAGCGCCTCCTGGATCACGCGATACGCCGTCAGTCCGGTCGTGGTCGGCAGGTCGCGCGCGCCACCCGGTCCTCGAGCTCGATGTCGAGCCCGGCCGAGCGCAGCTGGGCCACCAGTCCCGGGATCTCCGCGACGCCGGAGCCGGTGGCTCGACGAGCTGGGCATTGCCATCCGTGCGCAGCAGCCCGACCATCACGCGCATCTCCTCGATCACCTGCTGAGCCGCGGTGCGTACGTGCACGAGCGCCTCCCGGGCGGCCGGGGGGTCGGACTCGACCAGGTGCGCGGCGACGCCGGCCTGGACGTTGATCACCGACACGTGATGGGCGACCGCGTCATGGAGCTCGCGTGCGATCCGCAGCCGCTCCTCGGCGACGCGGCGGCGCGCCTCCTCCTCACGCGAGGCCTCGGCTGCCTCTGCTCGCGCGAGTGCCGAGGCGACGGACTCCCGCTGGTTGCGCACCGAGTCGCCGACCGCTGCGGCCAGGGCGCTGAAGGCCGCCAGGGCGTAGGTTGCGTCGCTACCGATCGATCCCTCCATGACGAACAACGTGGGGATGATGATTGCGCCAGCCGTGGCTGCCGCCACGATCACCGCCGTCCGGCGGTTGGTGCGCACCGCGACGGTGTAGACCGACACCATCACCGCGGCAATGCACCGGGACGGCAGCTGCGTGAGCAGGGTGTCGGCGGCGGTCAGGCCCAGGATGGTCAGCCAGACGCCCACCGGCCACTGCCGACGCCACACCAGCAGCACGCACGCCAGGACCACCAACGCGATCGACTCCCACCCCCGCGCCGCCAGCCCGGCGGCCTCGAGAGCGGCGGCCCGCTCGCCCACCCTGCCCGCCCGTGGCAGGTAGAGGCAGGCGAGGAACACCACCGCCGCGATCGCCAGGTCGACCGGGGCCACGCGCGGACCCAACCGCGCGGCCATCCGATCAGCCCAGCCCTGCATGCGGATCACGATAAGGGCACTTGCCGCCCCAGCGCGCCCACCGAGCGTGGTATCCCCGGCTACCGCACCTGCAGTACGAGAGGGCGCCACGACCTCTCCCGGACCAGCCTGCGCCGCAACACGGGACGCAAGGCGATGGCCTTGCACT
>CAVPOB010000002.1:0-233054 GCA_963706835.1 uncultured Actinomycetota bacterium | reverse complement strand
GTACTCCTGCTCGGCCTGCACCGACGTCCACCACAACTCGTAGGCAACCATCAGCAGGAAGAAGATGCCCACAGTGATGAGGAGCTCGCCGACCAGGCTGACCAGTCGCCAGCCGAGCGGGCGCTTCGCGGGCGGCTCCTCCGTCGGCGACTGCGGTGCCTCGGTCGTCGCACTCACCTGAGTCCACCCAACACCGCACCAGTCCTTCCCCGCACGCCCCGACGATCACGGTACTGCGGGTACCACCGGTCCGCACCCGGATTGTCCACACCGTTATCCACACGTGTGGAGGAACTACACGGGTGTAAGTCCATCCGTCGCGGGCCTTCCTAGCGCCACTTGGTGGCCAGCACGAAGCCGACCGAGATGAAGCCGAAGCCGATCACGATGTTCCACGCGCCCAGGTCGTCCAGGAAGGGGATCGGCACGAGGTACCACAGCACGATCCAGGTCAGGCCCACCACCCACAGCGTCACCATGGTGATGGGCAGCCAGCGCGGGCTGTCGAAGTTCACCGCCTCTTTCCGCGCCCGGGTGGTGGGCGGGGTGTAGACGTCCTTCTTGCGCTTGCGGGACTCCGGCATCACGCCTCCCCTGTCTTGAGTGGTCCCAGATCGACGGTGTCGGCGCCCGGGGTCCGCATCGCAGAGCCGATCACCGCACCAGGCATGCCGCTCCCGTCCGTCCCCCCCAGGGTACCCGCGCCGCAGCGGCGGCACGGGCGCGAAATCAGCCCACCAGGGCAGCGGCGAGGTCGCTCAGTTCCGCAGTGCGCGCCATCGTCACGATCACCAGGACGGCCAGCACCGCCAGCGAACCGAGCACCTGCAGCAGCACTCGGTTGGCACGCGGCGCATAGGCCATGATGAAAGCCATCGCGGCCCCGGCTGCCGCGCCGCCGAGGTGTGCCCGCCAGTCGATGTTGGGCACCACGAAGCCGATGACGATGTTGATGGCCAGCAGGAAGGCCACCTGGCTGACGTCGCGCCGGAAGCGCTTGCCGACGACCAGGAAGGCCGCCATCAGGCCGAAGATCGCGCCCGAGGCGCCCACGGAGAGGGTGTTCGGCGCACTGGTGGCGTAGGACGCCACGGAGCCGCCGAGGGCCGCCACCAGGTACACCGCCAGGAACCTGCCGGTGCCGAAGGCGCGCTCCAGCGGTGGCCCGAGCAGGTACAGCACGTACATGTTGAAGCCGATGTGCAGCAGCCCGGAATGCAGGAACGCAGCGGTGAGCAGCCGCCACCACTCGCCGAGCAGGGCGATGCCGACCGGCCACATGCCGTACTCGGCCAGCAGGCTCGTGCCACCCGCCGCTGTGATCAGGTAGCCCAGTGCGTACAGGGCGAGGTTGATGCCGATCAGCGTGTAGGTGACCGTGGGCCGACTGCTGAGCCGGCCCCCCACGAGGTTGGTCGGCTCCCGGATGGCCGCGCGCCCGGCGGCAACGCAGTCCGGGCAGTGGAAGCCGACCGCGGCGCTGGTCATGCAGTCCGGACAGATCGGGCGGTCGCAGCGCGAGCAGCGGATGTAGGTCGCCCGATCGGGGTGCCGGTAGCAGGTCGGGACTGCCGGTGCCGGTTCGGCAGGTTGACCGGGCTGTGCGGTCAGGACTGCCGCCGATCAATGGTGACACCGGTGATCCGGACCTCCTGCAGGGGGCGATCGGCGCGATCCGTCGGCGTCGTGGCGATGGCATCCACCACGTCGCGACTGGCCTGATCGGCCACCTCGCCGAAGATGGTGTGCTTGCGGTTCAGGTGCGGGGTGCGGGTGACGGTGATGAAGAACTGCGAGCCGTTGGTGTTGGGGCCGGCGTTGGCCATCGCCAGCAGGTACGGACGGTCGAAGACGAGCTCGGGGTGGAACTCGTCGCCGAATCGGTACCCGGGGCCGCCGGTGCCCTTCCCGATCGGGTCGCCGCCCTGGATCATGAACCCATCGATGACGCGATGGAAGACGGTGCCGTCGTACAGCGGCGTCGCCGACTTCTGCTTGGTCGTCGGGTGCACCCACTCCTGGGTGCCATCGGCCAGGCCGACGAAGTTCTTCACCGTCTTGGGCGCATGGTTTGCGAACAGTTCGATGGTGATGTCCCCGGCAGTGGTGTGCAGGGTTGCGAAGGTCTTTTCAGCCATGAGGAGAGTCTGTCATGCCGGTACTCGGCCCATGACAGGGTGTCCCGGTCAATGCCGACAGGTGCCCGCCCACGACGAGGGTGGAGGCGAAGGGACTTGAACCCTCAACCCCCGCCTTGCAAAGGCGGTGCTCTGCCAGTTGAGCTACGCCCCCCGCGAAGGACCGATCAGGAAAGATCAGCCGGCGCCGTGGCCTCCTGCCACAGGTCCTCCTCGGCCCGGTTGGCGACGACCTGGCGGTACACGACGAATCCGGCGGCGGCGAGCCCGGCAAGGATCAGCAGCTTCTTCATGTGGTCTTCCTCTCCTCATGGCCCCGCGGGGGGCCGATCGGTACCTGTGTGGGCCTAGCTGGACTTGAACCAGCGACCTCTTCCTTATCAGGGAAGCGCTCTAACCGTCTGAGCTATAGGCCCGATGGCATCGCCCCTCAGGGTACTGTAGGCGATCACCTCGCCCCAAACCCGGTGGCGCCGGATGGGGTAGGAGTCAGGAGTCCTCGGTCAGTGTCACCTGCAGACCGCCGGTGATGGCGACCGAGAGGTTGTACAGGTAGGCGAACAGCGTGGCCAGCGCCGACAGCAGGATGACCTCCATGACGGCGATCACCGACGCGGTGGTGAGCACCCTGCCAAACGACAGCAGCCCAGTCAGATCGATGGCACTGGCGCCGGTGCCGGCGATGTCATCGACCGTGCGGGTCAGTGCCGCGATGGTGCCGCTGACGGTGAGCATCCCCCACAGGATCATCGTCGCGACGATGATGACGATCGCGACCGCAATGGACAGCATGAAGGCGTTCTTCATGACCGACCAGGGATCGACCCGGGTCAGGTACAGGTGGGCGTGCCGCACGGTGCGGACGTCGCCGGGCACCGCTTGGGCGCTAGCGCCCACCAGCCCCGCCTCTGGCGCTGCCGAGGACTCCAGGACCACCCTGGGCATGCTGCCCGCCGCTACGTCGGAGCCGAACTGCGACATCCGGGCCCTCCCCTTCACTACTGAGCCGTGCTGCTCCCGGGTGCTCCCCTCGGCCACCATGCGGGGTGCTGGTGCCGTCTAGGCAGTGTACGTCGAAATCGCTCTATGGGAGACAATCCGCGCGGTCACTGCGCTGCTCCCGGGGGTGCCTCGGGGGACTCCTCGGGTGCCGGGACTGCCGAATCGGTCCCCGCTTCGGCCTGCTCCGCCTCCCCTGCCCGGGCCACTGCCACCACTTCGACGCCCTCGGGCAGCCCCATCAGGGACACGCCCATGGTGTCCCTTCCGGTGGCTCGGATCTCAACAACAGCCGTGCGGATGATCACTCCGTTGCTGGCCATGGCGAACAGTTCGTCGTGTTCCTCGCAGATGAGAGCAGCCACGAGGCCGCCGCGCTCGGTGACCAGTCGCATCGCGCGCACGCCGTAGGTGTTGCGGCCCTTCGCCCGCCATTCCGACAGTGCAGTGCGCTTGGCGAAACCGGCGTCCGTCACGGTCACCAAGGTGGTCTCGGGCCGCACGATCTCCGCCGCGAGCAGCTCGTCGCCGGGCCGAAGACGGATGCCCTGCACGCCGGCGGTGACCCGGCCCATCGGCCGCACCGTCGCGGCGTCGGCGGTGAAGCGCACGGAGTTGCCCCGACGCGAGACCAGCATGACATCGTCGTCCTCGTCGATCAGCGATGCCGAGATGACCTCGTCGTCGTCGTGCAGGATGATCGCCTTGATCCCGCCGGACAGCCGCGTGTCGTAGTCGACCAGCGCGGTCTTCTTCACCCGACCCGACTTGGTGGCCAGCATCAGGTACGGCGCGGCCTCGTAGTCGCGCAGCGCCATCACCGAGGCGATCGTCTCGTCCGGCTGGAAGGCGAGCAGGTTGGCCACGTGGTGGCCGCGAGCGTCGCGACCGGCCTCCGGCAACTGGTAGGCCTTCGCGCGGTAGACCCGTCCCTTGCTGGTGAAGAACAGCAGCCAATGGTGCGTGGTCGTGACGAAGAAGTGCTCCACGACGTCGTCGGCCCGCAGTTGGGCACCCCTCACCCCTTTGCCGCCGCGGCGCTGCGCCCGGTAGAGGTCCGCCTGGGTGCGCTTGGCGTACCCGCCGGCCGTGATGGTGACCACGACGTCCTCTTCGGCGATGAAGTCCTCTTCGGACATGTCGCCCTCGAACGGGGCGAACCCGGTGCGACGGTCATCGCCGAACTTGTCCACGATCGCTGCGAGTTCGTCGCTGATGATGGTGCGCTGCCGCTCCGGCCGGGCCAGGATGTCGTTGTAGTCGGTGATCTTGGCCATCAGGTCGTCGTACTCGTCGACGATCTTCTGCCGCTCCAGGGCCGCCAGCCGCCGCAACTGCATGTCCAGGATCGCGGTGGCCTGCACCTCGTCGATCTCCAGCAGCGCCATCAGGCCGACCCGGGCCTCCTCCACCGTGGGCGAGCGGCGGATCAGCGCGATGACCTCCTCGATCGCGTCCAACGCCTTGAGGTAGCCGCGCAGGATGTGGGCCCGCTCCTGCGCCTTGCGCAGCCGGTAGCGGGTGCGGCGCTGGATGACCTCGATCTGGTGGGCGATCCAGTGGCTGACGAAGGCGTCCAGCGTCAGCGTGCGCGGCACACCGTCCACCAGCGCCAGCATGTTGGCGCCGAAGGTGTCCTGCAGCTGGGTGTGCTTGTAGAGGTTGTTCAGCACGACCTGCGCGACCGCATCGCGCTTCAGCTCGATGATCAACCGCATCCCGGTGCGGCTGGAGGAGTCGTCGCGCACATCGGCGATCCCCGTCAGCTTCCCGTCGCCGACCAGTTCGGCGATCTTCAGCAGCAGGTTGTCCGGGTTGACCTGGTAGGGCAGTTCCTTCACGACCAGCCGCTGCCGGCCGCGCCGATCCTCATCGACCTCCACGATCGCGCGCATGATGACCGAGCCGCGGCCGGTGCGGTAGGCGTCGTCGATACCGCGGCGGCCCACGATGAGCGCGCCGGTCGGGAAGTCCGGGCCCTTGATCCGCTCGATCAGCGCCTCGAGCAGTTCCTCCCGGGTCGCCTCCGGGTGCGCCAGCGCCCACTGCGCGCCCTCGGCCACCTCCCGCAGGTTGTGCGGCGGGATGTTGGTGGCCATCCCCACCGCGATCCCGGCGCTGCCGTTGACCAGCAGGTTCGGGAACCGGGACGGCAGGATGACCGGCTCGGCCGTCTTGCCGTCGTAGTTGGGCACGAAGTCGACGGTCTCCTCGTCGATGTCGCGCACCATCTCCATGGCCAGCTGGGCCATCCGGGACTCGGTGTAGCGCATCGCCGCGGCCGGGTCGTTGCCCGGCGAGCCGAAGTTGCCCTGGCCGTCCACCAGCGGATAGCGCAGGCTCCACGGCTGTGCCAGCCGCACCAGGGTGTCGTAGATCGCGCTGTCGCCGTGCGGGTGATAGTTGCCCATCACATCGCCGACCACGCGGGCGCACTTGAAGAACCCGCGGTCGGGCCGGTAGCCGCCGTCGTACATCGCGTAGATGACCCGGCGGTGCACCGGCTTCAGGCCATCGCGCACGTCCGGCAGCGCCCTCGACACGATCACGCTCATCGCGTAGTCCAGGTAGGAACGCGCCATCTCCGATTGCAGATCGACCGGCTCGATGCGGCCGTGGTTGGTCGGATCCTGCGGCAGGTCGGTGCCCGTCTCGTCAGCCACTGGTCAGTCCTTCCGAGGGATCAGATGTCGAGGAATCGAACGTCGCGCGCATTGCGCTGGATGAAGCTGCGCCGAGACTCCACGTCCTCGCCCATCAGCACGCTGAACAACTCGTCGGCCTGGGCGGCATCGTCGATGGTGACCTGCAGCAGGACGCGACGGTCCGGGTCCATCGTGGTCTCCCACAACTCGTCGGCGTTCATCTCGCCGAGGCCCTTGTAGCGCTGGACCGCGTCGTCCTTGGGCAGCTTCTTGCCGGCCGCGCGGCCCGCCTCGATGAGGGCATCGCGCTCCCGGTCGCTGTAGGCGAAGTCCGCCTCCTCTCGCTGCCACTTCAGCTTGTACAGCGGCGGCTGGGCGAGGAACACCCGGCCCTCCTCCACCAGGGGGCGCATGAAGCGGAAGAGCAGCGTCAGCAGCAGGGTCCGGATGTGCTGGCCGTCCACGTCGGCATCCGCCATCAGCACGATCTTGTGATAGCGCAGCCGGGCGGCGTCGAAGTCGTCGTGCACGCCGGTCCCGAACGCGCTGATCAGCGCCTGCACCTCGTTGTTGGCCAGGACCCTGTCCACCCGGGCCTTCTCGACGTTGAGGATCTTGCCGCGGATCGGCAGGATCGCCTGGGTCCGCGGATCGCGGCCGTTGCGGGCACTGCCGCCGGCGGAGTCGCCCTCCACGATGAAGACCTCGCACTCCTCCGGCTCGTTGCTGGAGCAGTCCACGAGCTTGCCGGGCAGACCGGCGCCGCCGAGCAGTCCCTTGCGGCTGCGGGCGAGATCGCGGGCCTTGCGGGCCGCGAGCCGGGCGCTGGCCGCCTGCACCGCCTTGCGGGCGATCTCCCTGCCCTCGGCCGGATTGGCCTCGAACCATGCACCGAGTTGCTCGTTGACCACCTTCTGCACGAACGTCTTGGCCTCGGTGTTGCCCAGCTTGGACTTGGTCTGCCCCTCGAACTGCGGCTCGGCCAGCTTCACCGACACGATGGCGGTCAAGCCTTCGCGGATGTCCTCGCCGGTCAGGTTGGGGTCCTTGTCCTTCAGCACCCCCCACTCGCGGGCGAACCGGTTCATCAGCGATGTCAGCGCGGTTCGGAACCCCTCTTCGTGGGTGCCGCCGCCGGTGGTGTTGATGGTGTTGGCGAAGGTGTACACCGACTCGGCGAATCCGACGTTCCACTGCAGGGCGACTTCAGCAGCCAAGGCTCCTTCGACGGCTTCGCGCTCGAAATGGATGACCGTCGGGTGCGCCGGGCCCTTCGGGGCGTTGAGGTGCTTCACGAAGTCGGCGATGCCGCCGGAGTAGTGGTAGGTGACGCTGCGGCGCAGCGAGGCGTCGGCCGCCTCCTCCTCATCGGCGGGCACCGGATCGCGCTCGTCGGTCACAGCGATCGTCAGACCACGGTTGAGGAAGGCCATCTCCTGGAACCGGCGCGCAAGCGTTTCGAAGTCGTAGTGCGTGGTTTCGAAGATCGCCGGGTCGGCCCAGAACGTCACGGTGGTCCCGGATTCGTCGGTCTCGCCGACCATCTGCAGCGGCGCGTCGGGCACGCCGTGGCTGTAGGTCTGGTAGTGCGTGTAGCCGTCGCGCTGCACTTGCACGGCCAACCGGGTGGACAGCGCGTTGACCACCGAGACACCCACGCCGTGCAGTCCGCCGGAGACCGAATAGCCGCCGCCGCCGAACTTCCCGCCGGCATGCAGCACCGTCAGGACCACCTCGACGGCCGGCTTCTTCTCCACCGGGTGCTCGTCGACCGGAATGCCGCGGCCGTTGTCGACCACGCGAACCCCGCCGTCATCGAGCAGCGTCACGGCGATCGTGTCGCAGTAGCCCGCCATGGCCTCATCCACCGCGTTGTCGACCACCTCGTAGACCAGGTGGTGCAGGCCCCGCTCGCCGGTGGAGCCGATGTACATGCCGGGGCGCTTGCGGACCGCGTCCAAACCTTCCAGAACCTGAATCGCACTGGCGTCGTAGGACAAGGCCGCCTCCGTGGTGTGGGATGTGCGAGCGGAACTCCCTCGCACTCCTTCATGGTACCCCGCTGAAGGCCATACCCCCGGATAGAAGGGCCGAGAGGTGGGGAAATCCGCGCCGATCCCCAAGGTGCGTACACGGGGTAGCACCTTGGGTACAAAAGCCTCAGCGACGCGAATTAGCCCGTAACGCGACGTGGACCGTACTTCGGGCGGCGGACCGAAGGACCCAGGACCACGATGCGGCCCACGACCCCGGTGCCGAGCTCGGCGTCGAGCCGCCGCTGCAGGTGCGCCAGGTTCCACACCAGTTGCTGCTGCCAAGCGTTGGAGTCGGCGCGCAGGTGCAGCGTCCCGCCGGTATGGCCGCGGGGATCGGCCCGCTGCGCGTCGGGCCCGGGGAGCAGGGCCTGCTGCGTGGGGCGCGGATCGCCCGACCGGGCATCGCTGGCACCGGCTGGGGTCGGGTCGAAGGAGACCACTTCGACATGCTGGGCCACCTGCGGCCCGACGATGTCCTCCCACCTGTTGGTCAGGGACCACACCGCAACGTCGTTGGTCCAGCCGCGGGTATCGGCCAGAGCGCGCCAGATGTCGCCGACACGCTGCGGGTCTCGCGCGTCCGGACGAGGCCCGCTCGGGGTTGCCGATTGGCCCGAGCGCAGCGTGCGACGCCGATCCGGGCCCCCGGACCCCTTGCGGCGTCGTCGGCTCGCCGCCCGGTACCGGGCAAGCGCCTCGGCCTCCGCACTGGGCGGCTCGCGATCGGCCATCACCGCTGCCCCGTCGATACGGTGCCGTTCACGACGGTGTAGCGAGTCCCGGCAAGCGCGGCTGGGACGTCCTGGGGGGAGGCTGCGGTGATGATGACCTGCTCGGCCCCGGCGACCGCAGTCGCCAGCCGCCCGCGGCGGGCATCATCGAGCTCGGCGAAGACGTCATCGAGGATGAGCACCGGATCACCGTCGTCCACGGCTTCGGCGGCCAGCACCTGATAGGCCGACAGGCGCAGCGCCAGCGCCAGCGACCAGGACTCGCCGTGGCTGGCGAACCCCTTGGCGGGTTGGCCGTGCAGCAGCACTGCGAGGTCGTCGCGCTGCGGGCCTACGAGGTTGACACCGCGCCGGAACTCCTCGCCGCGGCGCTGCGGCAGCACCGCCGACAGCACCCCGGACAGGTCCTGCCGCGGTCGGCCGCTGCTCGTCGGGGGCATCGCTGCCGGTGCTGCTGCGGTACGACAGGCCCTCCGTGGCCGCCGCCGCCGGCCAACATGCGGTACGACTCCCCGAACGGCTCCGACAGCGCCGCTACCAGGTCCAGGCGCGCAGCCCACAGCTGCCCGCCGAAGCGCGCCAGTTGCTCGTCCCAGACCTCGATGGTGGCCTCGTCGGAGGTGTCGGGCCGGCCGCCCTTCTTCGCCACCGAACGCAGCAGGGCGCCGCGCTGCCGCAGGACCTTGTCGCAGTCGGCGATCACCGCCGACAACCGCGGATGCCGCTGCACGAGCAGGTCGTCGAGGAAACGGCGGCGCTCGCCCGGGTCGCCTTTGACCAGCGACAAGTCCTCCGGGGCGAAGGTGACCGCACGGATCAGCCCCAGGCACTCCCGCGCCCTGGGCAGCGGGCTGCCGTTGATGCGGGCCCTGGTGCCGCGGCCGGCGGTCAGTGCCAGATCGAGCACAGCGGTACGGCTGCCCCGGCGCGCGGTGATCCGGATCGTCGCCGAGTCGGCACCGACGCGGATCAGTGGCGCGTCGGTGGCGACCCGGTGGCTGCCCAGCGTCGCGGCATACCCGATTGCTTCGACGAGGTTGGTCTTGCCCTGCCCGTTGGCGCCCAGCAGCAGCGAGCAGTTCGGGTCCAGGGACACCTCGGCGTGCTGGTAGTTGCGGAAGTCGGTGACCTCCAGGGCGACAACCTGCACTGCCCCGGGACTCAGGCTGACAGGCGGACGGGCATGAGCAGGTAGCGGTAGTCCGCCTCGGCCGTGGCCGCGGTGAGCACCGCCGGGCGGGTCGGTGCGGTCATCGCCAGCTGCGCGTTCGGACCGTGCAGTGCGGCAAGGCCCTCGAGCAGGTACTCCGGGTTGAACGCGATCTTGATCGGGTCGCCGGTGACGCTCGCATTCCACGATCTCGGTGGCGTGGGCGTCCTCGCCCGCCCCGGCGCGCAGCAGGACCTCGCCGTCGGCGAAGTCGAACTGGATCGGCGTATTGGGCCGGTCCACGACCAACTTGACCCGCTTGACCGACTCGATGAGATCGGCGGTGGCCAGGACTGCGACCGAGGAGGACTCTGCGGGCATGAGCTTGCGGTAGTCGGGGAACTCCCCGTCCAGCACCGGGGTGGTGGAGCGCCGGCCGCCGCCGGTCACGCCGATGAGCGACTGGCTGCCGTCCAGCGCCAGATCGACCTGATCCACCCCGGCCAACGGCCGGGCCAGGTCCAGCAGCGTCTTGGCCCGGACCAGGATCTGGGCCGTGTTGCCTCGCGAGGCCGGCTGCCACGGCAGTTCGCGCATCGCCAGGCGGTACCGGTCGGTGGCCGCCATCGTGATGATGTCGTCATCGAATTCCATCTTGATGCCGGTCAGGACCGGCAGCGTGTCGTCGCGACTGGCCGCTACCGCAACCCCGGCAACGGCCTCGGCGAACGCCGCTCCCGAGCACGTGCCGAGGACCGGCGGCAGCGACGGCAGCACCGGGTACTCGGCCACCGGCAGGGTGGGCAGCGTGAAGGAGGCACGACCGCAGTGCAGCACGAGACGGGTCCCCTCCAGTGCCAGGGAGACCGGGCGGGACGGCAGCGACTTCGCGATGTCGGCCAGCAGCCGGCCGCTCACCACGACATCGCCGGGCTCATCGATATCGCCGTCGAGGCTGACCTGGGAGGAGACCGCGCCGTCTGAGCTGGACAGGCTCACATGATCCTCGGTCGCGACCATCAAGACGCCCGACAGGACCGGATTGGTGGGGCGCGCCGGCAGGGTCCGGGCGGCCCACGCCACCGCGTCAGCCAGCTCTTCGCGTTCGATTCGCAGCTTCATCGCACTCCCCGCCCCCTTGTTGCGTGCGTAGCAGCCTACGCCGTGCCGGGCCGTTCTGACGAGGGGCCTCGCGTTTCGCACGACTGTGGAGACTGCGGTGTGGATGCAGCCCGGCCATCGGGTGGGCTGCATCCACAGATGGGCGCCGTGCCGGCCATGAGATGGATGCTCTTGCTAGGAATTCTGCGTAGTAGTAGTAGGTCCTGTGGAAAGTGTGGAGGACCGGGTCTCTACGCGGGTCGAGCGGCGTGTCGGTTTGCACCGGTCCCTGTGCATGGAGCGCCATGAACTGTGGACGCAGAGGCGCTGGATGTGGAGCCCGAGCGCCGGTCCACATCCTTGCATCGGGTCCGGGGCGCGTCCCACAGCGTGCTCCCCAGGAGATGGCAGGGTTTCCCACAGCGCGGGGACGGCGCGCTCCATGCGGCAGGCCGGGGCAGCGGTGCGTCTTCCACCGGCGGGACACAGGCTGTCCACAACCCTTCCCCAGCCCGTGCCCGGTCGTGTCGAGGGCAGGACAACGTGCGGCTGCCGCTAGCAGCCGCTGAGGAGTGGAGCAATCAGGAGCGGGCTGCCCCGCGGATGCGCATCGTCAGATCGTGCACCTGGTTGTAGACGGACCGATCATCGGCCATCAACTTGCGGATCTTGCGCTCGGCGTGGAGCACCGTGGTGTGGTCGCGGCCGCCGAACGCCTCGCCGATCTTGGGCAACGACAACTCGGTGAGTTCCCGGGAGATGTAGATCGCGATCTGGCGCGCGTTGGTGAGGTGCCGGGTCCGCGAGCTGCTGCGCAGGTCCTCCACGGATACGTCGAAGTAGCCGGCGGTCTCGCTCATGATCAGCCCGACGTGGATCTCGGCGCGGCCGCTGTCGGAGATCAGGTCGCGCAGCACATCCTGGGTCATCGCCAGGTCGATGGTGCGCTGGTTGAGGCTGGCGAAGGCGGTGATCCGGGTCAGCGCGCCTTCCAGCTCCCGGATGTTGGTGGAGATCCGGGTCGCGATGAACTCCACGACGTCATGCGGCAGGATGATCCGCTCCACCGCGGCCTTCTTGCGCACGATCGCGATCCTGGTCTCCAGGTCGGGCACCTGCACATCGGCGATGAGGCCCCACTCGAACCGAGTGCGCAGCCGGTCGGCGAAGTCCGGGATCTTCGAGGGTGCGACATCGGAGGTGACCACGATCTGCTTCTCGCTCTGGTGCAGCGTGTTGAAGGTGTGGAAGAACTCCTCCTGGGTCTGGATCTTGCCGGACAAGAACTGGATGTCATCGACCAGCAGCAGATCGACCCGGCGGTAGCGGTCCTTGAAGACGGTGCCTTTGTCGTGCTGGATGGAGTTGATGAACTCGTTGGTGAACTCTTCGCTGGTCACGTAGCGGATCACGTGATCGGGGTAGAGCTGATGGGTGTACCAGCCGATGGCGTGCAGCAAGTGGGTCTTGCCCAGGCCGGAGGCGCCGTGGATGACCAGCGGGTTGTAGCTGAGGGCCGGCTGCTCGGCGACAGCGGTGGCGGCGGCGTGCGCGAGCATGTTGCTGCTGCCGCGGACGAACGTCTCGAAGGTGTATTTGGGGTTCAGCCCGGCGCGACGGCCCTGCGCCACGCCTGTAGCAGCCGGATCCCGGCGCTGTGCCGGTGGTGCAGCGGGGGCAAGCGTCGGCGTGGGATCCTGCCGCTCGGTCAGGTCCAGTTGCAGCGGCTCGCTGCGGATGTCGAGCGTGGGATCGACCGAGACCGCGACCGAGATCGGGCCGCCGAGGCGATGCGTGGCCAGTCGTGCCAGGGGTCCGGAGATGTTCTGGTCGACGTAGTCCTTGACGCTCTTGGATGGTGTGTTCAGGACCAGGGTGGTCCCCAGCAGCCCCTGCGGCACGACCAGTGCCATCATGCCCGCGGCCCGGTCGGTACCGGCCTGCGCGCACACATCGGAGACCAGCTCCGGCCACACGTTCTCCAGCGCCGGCCGCTCAGCCATCCCGTCTCCCCACATCTGTGTTGCGTCGAACCAGTGCAGCATAGTTCTGCACAGGGTTGTGGAAATGCCTGTGGACAGCATGACTGTTGCGTCGCAGGGGCAGGACTCGGCCTGCCTGAGTAATGTCCCACTCACCCCTCTTGGGACTGTGAATCTAGCCCCACCCACGACGTGCGAGTCAAGCGCTTCGACCAAGAACATTCATCCGGAGTTCGCGACATCGGCGTGTCGCGTTGGTGGCAGTGGCAAACGGCGGGACGATCATGGGTCGGCCTGTCCGCTGGTCGGCGGCTTCGTTTGACCGCGACCCCGCACCTCACCGATACTCAAGGCCGTAGAGTCGTCGTCAGTGGCACGAGTGTGCCCATCATCGGGCCGCGCCGCTGGGTGATGCGACCATCGCCGTGCCCGAGGACCTGGAGCAGTGACATGTCGAAGCGTACCTATCAGCCCAACAACCGCCGCCGAGCCAAGACCCACGGCTTTCGGCTGCGCATGCGCACCCGTGCCGGGCGCGGCATCGTCAACTCCCGACGCGCCAAGGGACGCGCCAGCCTCACCGTCTGATTCGTCCCGCAGTGCTTGATCGAGCCCATCGCATGACGTCCGCCGCGGACTTCACCCGGGCGATCCGCAGCGGACGGCGCCAGGGAAGCGCCACCGTGGTGGCGCACTACTGGTGCTGTGACAGCGACGACGCCCCGCCCCGGGTGGGGTTCGCCGTCAGCAAGGCCGTCGGCAACTCGGTGGTCCGGCATCGAGTGACCCGCCAACTGCGGCATGCGATGCGACCCAGGCTGGCCGACCTGCCAACCGGCAGCCTGCTCGTGCTGCGGGCGATGCCGTCCGCGGCCGGCGCCTCCTCGCCGGAACTGGCCACCGACATTGCGCGAGTGCTGGACCGGGTGTGCGGTGGCCGCGCGGCGAGGAGCCGGCGATGACGACGCCGCGGCGGGTCCTGCACGTAGTGGGATGGCCCTTCAGGATGCTGCTGATCGGCCTGATCACCCTGTATCGCCGGTTCATCTCCCCCATGATGGGACCGCGCTGCAAGTACTATCCGAGTTGCTCGGCCTACGGGCTGGCGGCCGTCTCCACGCACGGCGCCGCCAAGGGGTCCGCGTTGGCCGGCTGGCGCCTGCTGCGGTGCAACCCCTTCAGCAAGGGCGGCTACGATCCGGTACCGGCGCCGGGTCGCTGGATTCCCGACGTCTATCCGGACGGTCGTCCCCGATCTGTCGGGCACGAGGGCCAGCAGCCCGCGCAGTCCGCTTCAAAGGAGGCATAGGTCGTGTTCATCTTGGAGTGGCTGCGCATCGCCGTGTCCTGGATCTTGGTCCAGTTCCACGCGGTCTTCGGCAACATCTTCGGCGATTCCAGCGGGCTGGCATGGTCGCTGTCGATCGTCGGCCTCGTTGTCGTCATCCGCATCATCCTCATCCCGCTGTTCGTCAAGCAGATCAAGGCGCAGCGGAATCTGCAGCTGATCCAGCCGCAGATGAAGGAGATTCAGAAGAAGTACGCCGGGGACCGCGAGAAGCAGTCCGAGGAGATGATGAAGCTGTACCGGGAGACCGGTACGAATCCGCTCGCCTCCTGCCTGCCGATCCTGCTGCAGATGCCCATCTTCTTCGCCCTGTTCCAGGTGCTGCAGGGCATCGCGACCGAGACCCCGCAGGGCGTCTTCAAATGGGATCAGTACTCGGATCTGCTCGAACAGGCCCGTGACGCCACCATCTTCGGCGCCCCCCTGTACGGCACGTTCGTCAACGCCGCCGAGACCCCTGATCCGAGTGCCACGCGGATCGTGACGCTGATCCTGATCGCGCTGATGACGGTGACCACGTTCCTCACCCAGCGGCAGCTGCTCGTGAAGAACGTCGCGGCGGACAACCCGATGGTCCGTCAGCAGAAGATCATGATGTACGTCTTCCCGGTCATGTTCGCCGTGTTCGGCATCAACTTCCCGATCGGCGTGCTGATCTACTGGTTCACCACCAACCTCTGGTCGATGGGGCAGCAGTTCTACGTGATCCGGAACAACCCGGTGCCGAACACGCCCGCATACGCCGCCTGGGAGGAGCGCCAGGCTGCGAAGAAGGCGAAGAAGGCCGCCAAGCGCGGCGAGATTGCGCCGGTCGAGAAGGCCATCGAGCCACCCGAGCCCGAGACGCGCAAACGCACCCAGCCCAAGAAGCAATCCCGCTCCAAGCGCAAATCCACCTAGGGGGAGCAGCAATGACAGCATCGCAGGAGAGCGCTGAGCCCACGCCCGACGCTCAGGCGCTGGCAGACCGACAAGGCGACGTTGCGGCCGACTACCTCGAGGGCCTGCTCGACATCCTGGACCTCGATGGGGACATCGAGATCGAGGTCCAGCCGGGCCGGGCCATGGTCAGTGTCGTCGAGGGCACACAGGGCGATCTGGCACACCTGGTCGGCGAGGACGGCACTGTGCTGGGTGCACTGCAGGATCTGACCCGGCTGGCGGTCACGACTCAGACCGGGGCCCGGGCCCACGTCAGCCTGGACATCGCCGGCCACCGCGCCCGCAAGCGGGACGTGCTGCGCAAGGTGGGGATGGACGCCGTCGCGGAGGCGCAGAACAGCGGTCATCCGGTGCGACTGGCGGCGATGACCGCCTTCGAGCGCAAGGTCATCCACGACACCGTCGCTGAAGCTGGGCTGCGCAGCGAGTCCGAGGGCGTGGAGCCCCACCGCTACGTCGTCGTGCAGCCGTAGTACCGCATGGCGGTTGTTTCACGTGAAACATTCGGACCTCTGCTGCCCGCGGACGCCGAGCTCGATCAGTTGCAGTCCTTTCACGATCTGCTGGCGGATGCCGGGGTGGCCCGCGGACTGATCGGTCCGCGCGAAGTCCCCAGGCTGTGGGACCGGCATATCGGCAACAGTGCCTGGGTGGTGCTGCCCGTCCCCGGCCTCGTGCCGCTCGGCGCCGATGTGGCCGACGTCGGAGCGGGGGCCGGGCTGCCGGGCCTGGTGTGGGCCATCGTGCGCCCGGACCTGCAGGTGACGCTGATCGAGCCATTGCTGCGGCGCGCCACCTTCTTGACCGAGGCCGTGTCAGCCCTCGGCCTGGACGAACGAGTCGCGGTGGTTCGGGACCGGGCCGAGCACCTCGCGGGACGAGTCTCCTTCGATGTGGTCACGGCGCGGGCCGTGGCCCCATTGGACCGACTCCTGGGCTGGACGCTGCCCCTGCTGCGCGAGGACGGGCGACTGCTGGCCCTGAAGGGACAGTCGGCCGAGGATGAGATCGGTGCAGCACGACGCGTCCTTCAGCGCCTCGGAGCCGGGGAGCCGCGGGTGGTCGAGTGCAGCAACCCTGCCGCGACTCTCCCGACACGGGTGGTCGCTGTTCCGCGACGCAGCATGCACCAGGGATGATGTTTCACGTGAAACACTCAAGCGAGGCTCGTTCCTTCGCCCTGTTCCCAGAGGGGGGCGGCGTCGGGGAGCCGCACGAGGTCTCCGACGCCACCCCCCTGCAGTTGTCGGAGCACACCGAAGCGCCGCCGCCCCCGCAGGACGCGCTGCCGCTCCTGCCGGTGGCGCCGCCGGATCTTCCCGCGCAGTGGCCGGCGCCACCGACGCGTCGCGTGATCGCTGTGGCCAACCAGAAGGGCGGCGTGGGCAAGACGAGCACGGTGGTCAATCTGGCGGCCGCACTGGGGGAGCATGGCGCCCGGGTGCTGGTCGTCGATATGGACCCCCAGGGCAACGCCTCCACGGCGCTCGGCTGTCTGGAGCGCGATGAGGTGGCTGGCACCTACGACGTCGTGGTCGATAGAACCCCGGTGGCGGAGGTCGCCGTCCCGGCGCCCACGCTCCCCGGGGTCACATTGCTGCCGTCGAATCCCGACCTGGCCGGTGCCCAGGTGGAACTCGTGGTGAGCGAGGGGCGGGAGCATCGGTTGCGGACCGCGCTGATCGATGCCGTCGACTTCGACTACGTCCTGCTGGACTGTCCCCCCGGGCTGGACCTCCTCACGGTGAACGCCTTGGTCGCCGCCGATGAGGTGCTCGTCCCGATGCAGTGCGAGTACTACTCGCTGGAGGGCCTGTCGCAACTGCAGGCCACCATCGATCAGGTGCGGACCTTCCTCAACCCGGAACTGCGTGACGGCCCCATCCTCCTCACGATGTTCGAAGCGGGGCACGAACTCGCTCGCGACGTGGCCGAAGAGGTGCGCACCTTCTTCCCGGACCGGGTGATGGCCACCACGATCCCGCGCAGCGCCGACATCGGCATTGCTCCCTCGCACGGGCAGACCGTTGTGGCCTATCGGCCGTTTGGGCGTGGGTCCCATGCCTACACGGTGGCGGCAGCCGAGTTGGCCGGTGTCCTGCAGTCGGCCGACATCGACCTGCGATCCCCTGTTTCCACAGATGATCCACAGCAGCCCCTGACCGCCGGACAGCAGCAATGATGGGGGGAAATCGGGACGAACCGGTGCGATTCGGACGCCGGGAGCGGATCTCGATGCAGCAACTACTTGGAGTATCCACAGGTATACACGATGTAGTGGAGAGGGGTGCGGATCGTGAGTGAACGACGACAGCTCGGTCGCGGACTGGGCGCGTTGATCCCGACCGGCCCAGTCGTGGACGTGACCGATCAAGCCGTCCGAGGAGCGGTAGCAGCGCCGGCCAGCGACTTCGCGGCGCGCTATCAGGAGGTCCCGGTCGGACGTATCCGACCCAACCCGCAGCAGCCCCGCAAGATTTTCGACGAGGCGGCGCACGCAGAACTGGTCCACTCCGTCCGCGAGATCGGACTGCTGCAACCCATCGTGGTCCGTCCCCTGCCCGACACCGAACCTGAGGCCGACTACGAGATCGTGGCCGGAGAACGACGATGGCGGGCCTGCCAGGAAGCCGAGTTCGGCGTCGTGCCAGTCATCGTGCGGCAAACCGCCGACGCCTCGCTGCTGCAGGAGTCGCTGCTGGAGAACCTGCACCGCGCCAATCTCAACCCGCTGGAGGAAGGAGCGGCGTACAACCAGCTGCTCCACGACTTCTCCTGCACGCAAGAGCAGCTCGCGGCCCGGCTGGGCAGATCTCGGTCCCAGGTGGCCAACAGCATCCGACTGCTGCGACTGCCGACGGCGGTGCAGCGCCGGGTCGCCGCCGGGGTCCTCTCTGCCGGGCATGCCCGCGCCCTGCTCGGACTGGCCGACACCGAGGCCATGGACCGTCTCGCGGCGCGCATCGTGGCCGAAGGGCTGTCGGTGCGTGACGTGGAGGAGATCGTGGCCGTCGATGAGGGCGACAAGGGCGGAACCCGGCGCCGCTCAACGGGCACTCGGCGCACTCCGATGGAGTACCAGGTCGTTGCCGACCGCCTCTCCGAGCGCTTCGAGACCCGCGTCGCGGTGTCGAACGGCAGCCGCCGCGGCCGCATCGTGATCGAGTTCGCCGACGTGGAGGACCTGGCGCGGATCGTTGCTGCTATCGAGCAGCGCGACAGTGCCGCGCCGACCACCTCCTAGCGCGCGATTGCGCGGCGCACCAGGGCGGCCATGACATGCCCGAGGTCGGTCTGGGCGGCCAGCAGTGCCTGCGGCATGAGCGAAGTCTCGGTCAGGCCGGGCGCCACGTTGACCTCGAGGAACCAGCAGGTTCCGTCCGGTGCCACGATGAGGTCGGTGCGGCTGTAGTCGCGCAGCCCCAGAACGCGATGCGCCGTGGTCGCGGCATCCGCGGCGGCCTGTGCCGCCTCGGTGTCGAGCCGGGCCGGGGCGAAGAACTCCGTCGTCCCGGCGGTGTAGCGCGCCGTGTAATCGTAGAAGCCGCTGTCGGGCACGATCTCCACCGCGGGCAGGGCTCGGATCCCGTCCTCGTCCTCCAGCACCGACACGGCGACCTCCGCTCCGGCGACGTAGGTCTGGATCAGCGCGACATCACCATAGGCGAACGCGCCGACCATGGCGGCCGGCAGTTCGGCGACATCGTGGACGATCGAGGTGCCCAACGACGAGCCGCCGCGGGTCGGCTTCACGACCAGCGGCAGTCCCAGGGACGCCGTGAGGATGTCCAGCACCGCGGCCGCCCCGAGCTCCCGGAAGATGGCATGTGGCAGGGACACCGCAGAAGGCACCGCCACCCCTGCAGTGCGCAGCAGTTCGTTGGCCACCGGCTTGTCGAAGGCCAGCCGGCTGGCAGCTGCTGTGGAGCCCACGAAGGGCAGACCCAGGGCCGCCAGGACGTCGCGCAGGGCTCCGTCCTCGCCGGGTGCGCCATGCAGCACCGGGACCACGCAGTCGGGCCGCTCGGCCGCGAGCCGGGGCAACAGGCCGGCGTCGACGTCAGCCGTGGCGACCCGGAACCCGAGCCCTCGCAGGGCTTCGGCCACGCGTGACCCGGAGCGCAGCGAGACGTCTCGTTCGGCGGACAGGCCACCGCACAGCACCAGGACCGACGGTTCTTCGGTGGTCATATGCCCTCCAGGTCTCGGGTGCGGCCTCAGGCCAGATCGGGGAACGGATCGGCGGAACCACCGGGATGGTGCAGCCTGCTGGTCGTGCCGAAGGTGTCGGCGATCTCCATCTCGGCCTCGACGACACCGGCCAATCGCCGCACCCCCTCCCGGATCCGGTCCGCCGGCGGGTAGCAGTACGACAGTCGCATGTTGCTGCGCCCCTGATCGTCGGCGAAGAAGCCAGTGCCGGGAACATAGGCGACCAGCGCGGAGACGGCGCGCGGCAGCATCGCGGTGGCATCGATGCCGGGCGGCAGGGTGACCCACGAGTAGAACCCGCCATCGGGCACCGTCCAGGTGGTGCCCGTGGGGAAGTGCATCCCCATGGTGTCCAGCAGGGCGTCGCGACGCTCCCGATAGACCGACCGGAACACCGCAACCTGCTCGCGCCAAGGCTGGGTGGCCAGGTATTCCGAGACAGCCAACTGGCTGAAGTTCGATGGGCACAGCACCGCCGCCTCCGCGGCGAGCACCAGTTTCTCCCGCACCCCGTGCGGCGCCAGCGCCCACCCGACCCGCAGGCCGCTGGCGATCGTCTTGGAGAAGGAGCCGAGGTAGACCACGGACTCCGCTTCGTCGGCGCGGATGGCTCGCGGCGGGACGCCGTCGAAGGCGAGCAGGCCGTAGGGGTCGTCCTCCAGGATGAGGATCCCGTGCCGCAGCGCGACATCGAGGATCGCCTTGCGCCGGCCGGGCCCCTGGGTCACGCCGGCGGGGTTGTGGAACGACGGGATGGTGTAGATGAGCTTGGGTGTCTTGCCCTGGGCCGACACCCGGGCGATGGCCTCGGTCAGCGCCTCAGGGACCAGGCCCTCCTCGTCCATCGGAACGTGGACGACCTCGCACTGGTAGGACCGGAACACGCCGAGCGCACCGACGTAGGACGGCGCCTCGACCAGCACGACGTCGCCGGGGTCGCAGAAGATGCGCACCATCAGGTCCAGCGCCATCTGCGAGCCGGTCGTGACCACGACCTCATCGGGATGGCCGGCGATCCCCACATCGCCCATGACATCGACGATCTGCTCGCGCAGCGTGAGATCGCCCTGGCCAGAGCCGTACTGCAGGGCCACCGCCCCGCGGTCACGCAGCAGCCTGCCGACGGTGTCGGCCATCTCGGGCAGGTCCAGCGCCTGCACAAAGGGCATCCCACCGGCCAGCGACACCACCTCGGGCCGCGATGCGACGGCGAACAGCGCCCGGATCTCGGATGCGGCCATGCCTTTGGCGCGCTCGGCATAGGCCGAGGTCCAGGGGTCCAGCCGGGATCCGTGGCCCCGGGATGACGCAGTCACGTGGTCGCCTCCTGCCCGCTTTGGCTCTACCATGCCTGACGTGCGCCCCTCGAAGAAACAGACCGCCCTTGCGACCGTCCTGGTTGCCCTTGGTATCGGCTTCACCGCCGGGTTCGCGCTATCGCTGATCCGGCCGCGCCGCTAGTGGTCCACGGGTTCCGATGGTGTGAAGAACCCCACCAGACCCTCGGTGATCGCCGATGCGATGGACCGCTGGAACGCCGGATCCGTGAGCCGGTCCCGGGTCTCGTTCTGATAGGTCCCGCCGAAGCACACGCGCACGCTCGGCATCCTGGTCGCGCGCAGGATGTCCCAGGTTCGGGCATCAACCGCGCACGCCGACCCCAGGCCCGAGCCCGCCAGCTCCGACCCGATGGCCTCGGCCGCCGATCGACCAGCGGCTGAGTAGGCCTTCTCGCTGCGGCCGTAGAAATACACCGCCAGGTCCGGCGCTCCCGCATCCCCGGCGTCCACCTGGACCGAGACCACCAGATCGCAGTCGGAGTCGTTGGCAACCCGGGCCCGCTCGGCCTCGTCGATGGCTGCGCCGCTGGCGTCGGTCGCCGTCGTGAGCGATGCGATCGCCCCGCGGGCGCTGAGGAGGTCGCGGGCGGTGGCGGCGATGGCACTGGTCACCGTGGTGGCGCCGTCCCCGCTCAATGGCGCCTGATCGTCGGAACTTCCCGGGCTGGCGTCGAGGACGACGATCTTGCCCACGATGCCGGTCTGCAGCGCGGGCAGGGCGTACCGTTCCCGCGCCAGGTGGGCCGACTCCACCCCGACGGTGCGGTGCAGCCGGCCCAGGGCGCGAAGGGTCTCCGGTCCGGCGATGCCGTCGACCTGCAGCCCGGTGTTGCGCTGGAACTCCCGCAGGCCGCGATCGGTGAGCGGGCCGAGGTGGGAGTCCTCCTTGCCGCAGTCGAAACCGATCCGATTGAGCTGCCGCTGCAACTCCAGCACGTCCTCCCCGACGAACGGGTGGCCGGGCTGGTAGGACAGCACCCGGTCACCGAGCCGCCAGCGCGCCTCCTCGAGGCGCCGGAACGTCTCCGGCCCGACGATGCCGTCGACGGTGATGCCGCGCTCCCGTTGGAAGCGCCGCACCGCCTCGTCGACCTCGTCATCGAAGTCGCCGCTGGCCAGGGCAGTGGTCTCCCACTGGGCGGGGTCCGTGGTGTCGGCCATCCCGTCCGCCGGGTACATCAACGTACGCAGCGAGCGCTCCCCGCGCACATGCTGGGACCCGGCCAGCAGGCCGAGCCGAGCCAGCCGGGCCCGGATCTCGGCGACCGCCGGACCCCGGTCGCCCTTGCGGAAGAACACCGACGACACAGCGGTACTCCGTTTCAGCCCAGGAAGTCCGCCAGGTCGGCGAGCAACTTCCGCTTCGGCTTTGCGCCGACGATCTGCTTCACCGGCCGGCCGCCGGAGAAGACCGTCATCGTCGGGATGGACACCACACCGTAACTTGCCGCCGTCGCAGGATTCTCGTCGACGTTCAGTTTGGCGATGGTGATCTTGTCGGGGTACTCGGCCGCGATCTCCGACAGCACCGGCGCGACCATCTTGCACGGACCGCACCATTCGGCCCAGAAGTCGACCAGTACCGGCCTTCGGCGGTCAAGACGTCATCGGCGAACGAAGCATCGGTAACGGTGATGGGTGTTGACACGGCAACTCCATTTCCTGTTCGGGCATCAGCCTAGGGGTTCGAGGTGGCCGGTACCCGCCGCGCCATGCCGACGGCGGCGGGCACCGATGATCAGTGGGCGTCGGCCAGGAAGCGCTCGGCATCCAGCGCCGCCGCGCACCCGGTGCCGGCGGCGGTGATGGCCTGGCGGTACGTATGGTCGACGAGGTCCCCGCAGGCGAACACGCCGGGGATGCTCGTTCGCGTGCTGGGAGATTCCACCTCGACGTAGCCCTCGTCGTCGAGCGCCACCTGACCCTTGACCAGATCGGAGCGCGGGTCGTGCCCGATGGCGACGAACACGCCGGTGGCCGGCAGCTCGCGCTGCTCCCCGGTCACGGTGTCCTGCAAGCACGACCCCGCTGACCTTGTCCTGACCCAGGATGTCGGCGACCACGCTGTTCCACGCGAAGTTGATCTTGTCGTTGGCGAGCGCCCGATCCTGCATGATCTTGCTGGCGCGCAACTCATCGCGACGGTGGACCAGCGTGACGCTGCGGGCGAAGCGGGTCAGGAAGGTGGCCTCCTCCAGCGCCGAGTCGCCGCCGCCGACCACCACGATGTCCTGATCGCGGAAGAAGAACCCGTCGCACGTGGCGCACCAGGACACCCCGTGGCCGGACAGGCGCTTCTCGTTGAGCAGCCCGAGCTCGCGGTAGCCCGACCCCATGGCCAGGATGACCGCGCGAGCACGGTGGGTAGTGCCCGACCCGTCCACCACGGTCTTGATCTCACCGGTGAGATCCATCGACTCGATGTCGTCGGTGACCAGCTCGGCGCCGAAGCGCTCCGCCTGAGCCCGCATGTCTGCCATCAACTGCGGCCCGAGCACACCCTCGGGGAATCCGGGGAAGTTCTCCACGTCGGTGGTGTTCATCAGGGCGCCACCTGCGGTCACCGATCCCTCGAAGACCAACGGCTGCAAATCCGCGCGGGCGGTGTAGACCGCAGCGGTGTAGCCGGCGGGGCCCGATCCCACGATGATCACGTTGCGCACCTCGTCCGTGCTCGGTGCAGTCCTCGGCAAGTCGATCATCACAATCCTTCCGTGGCGTAGGTCGGGGCGGTCCCCATCGTCCTTCCGCCTACCGAAACCCTGCGCGCAACAGCAGTATTCCCGCGCGCACCGGCAGGGACTAGGGGACCACTGTAGTGCGGTAGGCGATCGCCGGGTCCGCTGCGGTGCACGTGATGGCCTGCACGAAGACTTCCAGCGCGCCATCGGGCATCGCCCGCGCGACGACGAGGGCCGGTTCTCCCTCGAACTCGGCCTGATCCACGAACGTCACCGGGTGCTCCGAGGGGGGCAGGGCTGCAACGCAGTCGCGCACCCCGGCCAGTGTCGCGGCCGGCCACCGGTCGCCGCGCCGCCCAGCGCGGGGCCGCGTGAGGTGCCGGGGAGGGCGGGCCATCGGCGAAGAGGTCTGCCTGATCCGCCAGCTGGCTGCGCGAGTAGGAGGTGTCGGTGGCGGTCATGACCTCAGAGACCCGATCAAGCTCGGCCTCAGGCACGTCACCGATCGCGGCGGAGCCCTCAATCGCGACGGCGACATCGTCCGGCGCAACGGCCTCCCCGGAGTCCGCGGCACCGGATTCGGCCGGGCCGGACGGCAGCGGGTCCTCCGCGCGCGGTGCCGCGGCGACTCCGACGGCATCATCGGACAGGTCGGCCGCCGGGCCGAACGGGTCGATCGCGGTGAACACGACGACCGCGGCAGCAGCACCGCTCAATGCCAGCAGTGCGCGGCTGCGGCCCCGGGCGGTGCGAGATGCACGAGAGGCCTGCTGCGGCACCACCGGGGCCGCCGGCGCTGCAGCGGCACTCTCCACCGAAGCTCGCGACTCGGCTGCAATGGCCTGGTCCAGCCGCTGTGCGATGTCGTCAGGGAGGCTGGGCCGCGGCAGGGCCGACAACTGGTCGCGGACCCAGTCGTGCTCCTGGTTCATGCGCCCCCTCCCTCCGGTTGCTCGTCGCGGTGTCCATCGACACTGCGTTGGACGCCCCCATCGTCGTCCGGGTTCCGCAGATGCGACAAATCGGCAGCGAGTTTCGCCCGACCCCGCGAGCAGCGGGACTTTACGGTGCCAGCCGGCACGCCCAGGATTCGCGCCGCCTCGGCCACCGGCCAGCCCTCGACGTCGACCAGCACGATGGCCGCCCGCTGATCGTCCGGCAACCGGCGCAGCGCCTGCTCCAACTCCCACGCCAACTCGCGATTGGCCACATGATCGGTAGGGTCGGCGACCCCCCAATCCTCAGCCAGGAGGGGCGATTCGGCCCGCCGCTTGCGCCGCCGGTGGCGGTCGAGGCTGGCGTTGACCACGATGCGGTGCAGCCACGTGGAGACCTTCGCGTCGCCGCGGAACCCCCGGGCCCCGCGCATCGCTGCGATGTAGGCGTCCTGCAGGGCGTCAGCGGCTTCATCCGGATCCCCGCCGCACATCCGCAGGGCCACCGCCCACATCCTGTCGTAGGTGGAGCGGGCCAGTTCGGCGAACGCGTCCTGGTCGCCGGCCGCATAGCGTTCCAACAACCGCTGCGCCTGGGCATCGGCGAGGTCGACCGGCTCAGACACGCGGCTAGCCTACGCTTCGGAGCCTGCCCTCAGCCGAGGACCTGCACCTCGCGGATCCCACCGATATAGGTGCCCTCCTGATAGGGCAGGTTCGTCAGCCAGACCAGGACGTAGCGCGTCTCGACCGGTATGGGCACCCGGATGGTGATGCTCTCCCCGGCCGCCACCGCACCGGCCAGCAGTTCGTAGTCCGAGGCCGCCGCCGACTCCTCCTTGCCGACCCGGATCTCGAAGTCGGTCCCGGAGCCGTAGAAGTCCACTTCGACGGCACGGATCGGTCGCGCCAGGCCGAGATCGAGCAGCAGCCCGGTGCCGTCCTTGGGGTTCATCGATGAGCTCTTGTAGGCCACGGTCGTCCACGCCGTCTCCTGGTCGCCGTCGGTGGCCAGAGGGACGAGGTCGGGGTTCTCCGTGCCATCGCCGCCCTGCGGATCGAAGTCCGTACTGGCGGCCAGCGGCAGCGGCTGCGGGATCGCAGCCGCCCCGGACTCTGACACCGAGGGGCTGGGATCCGGTGCGGCGTCTTGGGCCGGGACCAGTGGGCCGTCCCGCAAGGAGCCCGCGAACAGCACCCCGGCGGCCACCGTGATGCCGATGATGACCACCGAGGCCACGCGACGGATCACGCGGTCGGTACGGGTCGCGCCGCCAGTCGCCACCCGATGACCGCCGTGCGTGGCCTCCATCGAATCCTTCACGGCCTTGCTCAGGGCGGCGACCGCGCTGTCGATATCGGGGATGCGCTTGCGCACCCGCGGCCGGACCTCCGGCAGCAGGCACGCCGCTGCTATCGCACTGAGTTCCGGCGGCACCCCGGAGGTGATCTCCTCCGGCGCCAGCAGCTTGCCGGCGACGGGCCCGACGACAGGCAGGCCGTCGACGACCTCGTGCTGCGGGTTCGGCTCCGGCCAGCGCTCGGTGAGCCCGGCATACAGGATGGCGCCGACCCCGTGCAGGTCGGCGGCCCGCGCGTCGGTGCCGGGCGCGACGCCGAACAGGGCGGCATCCACGCCGATCCCGCGCAACCGCACCTCATCGGTGTCGCTGATGATGACCGAGTTGGGGCGGAGCCGACCGTGTGTCACGCCGTATTCGTGGGCGGCCTGCAACGCCAGCGCGACGTCATAGGCCACGACCGCGGCGGCGCCGGGGCCGGCGTCCTCCTCGCGGAGAACCTCGCTCCACGGCCGGCCGGGCACCCACTCCGAGACGATGGCCAGGTGGCGCCGCGTCTCCACCACGTCCAGGACCTGCACGACGCGCCGATCGTGCACGCCGGCGGCTGCCTTCGCCGCGGCCGCAATGCCCGGTGTGCGCTCATCGCTGAGCGGGATGAGGCGCACGCCAACAGGCCGTTGCAGGGCGGGGTCACTGGCCCGCCAGAACTGCGAGCCGGCGTTGCGCACGACGAGATCTTCCAGCACGTAGCGGCCAACGCGACCGCTGGAAACTCCCGTACTGGCCTCGGCTGTCACAGTGCCAGGATACGGGGGGATCCGCCGTTGGCAGCGCAGGGCGCCGATCCGGTGTCGCGCAGCGCTCAGCGACGGCGGACACGCCCCGTGATCATGCGGGTGAGATCCTTGGCTTCGCCGACGCGCAGCGCCCAGACCGCCGCGGCGTACACCACGAGCACCGTGGCCGCGATGAAGGCAACGTCGAGCAGAGCGCCCACCTTGGGACCGCCCGGATCGTACTGCGTGAGGGGGGCCAGAAGAATCGCCACGACCATCGCGATCAGGCTGGCCAGCACGACCCGAGCGATCGACCACAGCGTGCGCAGGGTGTCGAGGCCGCCGAAGCGTCGGGCGACGATGGGCCAGGCCACCACCAGAATGGCCCAGTAGGCGATGACGAACGCCCCCGCGAGCGCGTAGATCTGTTGGGCGCCAGGGTCGACGAGGCCGAACAGTCCGATCGCGAGGCCGACGTTGATGATGTTGAGCACGACTGCCAGGAAGAACGGCGTCCGGGTGTCCTCCATCGCATACCAGCCGCGCAGCAGGATGTAGTACACGGTGAACGGCAGGATGGCCAGCGCGAAGATCCTGGTGACCACACCGAGCTGGTCGATCTGCTCGGCATCGGCAGCGCCGTAGCCGAACAGCAGCGAAGCGATGGGGCCCGCCAGCATGAACAGCGACACCGACATCGGCGCCACCAGCAGGACCACCACGCGGGCGGCCCGGGAAATCTCGTCGCCCGCTTCCCGCAGCCGCCCGGCGTGCACGGTCCGCGACAACGTGGGCAGCAGCGCCGTCACGATGGAGACGGTGACCACTGAGTGCGGCAGGATGAAGATCAGGTAGCCGGTCTGATACGTCGCCAGCCCGGCGGCCGCTTCGCCGGCCTCCAACGCGTTCACATTGGCCTGGGTCGCCAGCCGACTGATGACCATGAAGCCGATCTGGTTGGCGGCCACCAGTCCGATCGTCCAGGCAGCCAGATGGACGGCCTTGCGCAGGCCCAGACCGCGCCATTGCCACGACACCGAGTAGCGGTAGCCGGTCCGGATGAGCACCGGGATCAGGATGACCGCCTGCAGGGCCACGCCGAGGGTGGTGCCGATGCCCAGCCAGGCCGTCTCCTGCGCGGTGAGCGTGCCGTTGTCCACCGCTCCCGTCCCGGCCAGGACGATGAAGCCGATGTAGGTGGCGATCGCGACGATGTTGTTGGCGATCGGCGCGAACATCGGCATCGCGAAGTGGCCGCGCGCGTTGAGGACCTGCGAGACCATCGCGTAGATGCCGTAGAAGAAGATCTGCGGCAGGCAGTAGCGCGCGAAGGCGACCGCCAGGGCGGTCTGCTCGTCGGTGTAGGAAGGCGTGGCGTACAGCGAGACGATCCACGGCGCGAGCAGCACCGAGATCACGCTGAGGACCAGCAGCACCGAAGCCGTGGCCGTGAGCAGGGCATTGCTGTAGGCGCGGCCGCCGTCGCGATCCTCCTTCATGCGCCGCACCAGTTGCGGGACGAAGACCGCGTTGAGCGCCCCCCCGACGATCAGGATGTAGATGATGTTGGGCAGCGAGTTCCCCAGGGCGAACGCATCGCGGACGATCGTCAGACCGAGGGCGGCGGTCAGCGCGGTGTCGCGCAGCACCCCGGTCAACCGCGAGGTGATGGTGCCCGCCGCCATGATGGCGCTGGACTTCATCATCGACGCTTCGTCGGCCACCTCGTTGAAGTCGTTGGCCACCGCCGGGATCGGGCCGGTGCCCTCGATCGTTGGGATTGGACCGGTGATCTCCACTGCGTCGGCGTCGTCGTCCGACCTTGGCCGTTGCTGCTCGGTCACGAGTCGGCCTCCCCTCGGTTGCGGAATCGCCAGATCACCAGGATCACGAAGACTACCGCTGCAGCGATGGCGACCAGCGCCGCTGCGAATGTTGTTGCCGCCGATCGGATGACCAGGTCCGCGGTTTCGATGAAGGGGTTGCCGTCGCGGTCGGTGAGGATCACCGACACCGGCAGCGGCCCGCTGCCGAAGACCTCCACCGGGATTTCGACGCTGACCCGCTTGCCGGAGTCGACCCGCACCAGGTCCGGCGCCGCGAAGGCCAATCGAACCGAGGGCTCGGCCTCGAGCAGCACGCCCACCTCGACGTCCTGGGCCAAACCGTTGGAAATGGTGAGCGGCAGGAAGCCGCTGCTGCCCGAGAAGGTGACCGTCCCCGTCGACACGGTGGTGACCTTCTGCTCCTCGGCTGTGAGCTCGGCATCGATGCTGGCGAGCAGTGCGGCCCCCCGCTCCTGATCGGTGCGCCAGTTCGCCGAGGCGCTGCGCAGGATGCCGGTGCGGTAGTTCTCCTCGAAGGCCAACGGGTTCACGGTTACTCGAGCGAACGCCTCCAACCGTGCCTCCAGCGGCGGGATGGGGGCGAGGTAGCTGCCGGGCAGGCGGCCCTCGTCTGCCTCATCCAGCGCCAGCAGTCGCTCCACGCGGGGGACGTCCGGCTCCAGCAGTGCGGGCAGGCTCACGAGTTCCACGAATGTCGCCTGCTGCAGGCTCGTCAGGACGCCGGCGAGGGCTTCCGGCGTCATCGGCAACGGCCGATCCACCGGGAGGACCACGGTGCGCGGGCTTTGCGGCAGTTCCAGCGTGATCATGGCTGCGTCCGCCAACAACCCCTGCCGCATCCGGAATTCCCCAGCCTGGGTGCTGGCCGGCCGCAGCAGGCCTTGTCGCAGCATGTCGTCGGGGATGATGCCGGTGACCGATGAGCCTCCGGGGAGGGGAATCGCTGTCACGCCGCTGGGCGAGTAGGACAACTCCTCCACCGTGGGGACGCTGGAGGCCTCCAGCACGACGCTGCGTACCGAAGCTTCGCGGTAGGCCTGCAGCGAGGCGGTGGTGGTGCTGCCGCCCGGGCCGACGGCGATGACACCGCGCGCTGGCGCGAGCGGGTCGCCGTCCTGTGAGGACTGCCCCTCGGCGGAAGCGGCCGCGGCCCGTTCGATCGACTGCGTGAGCAGGTCGGGCTGCTGAGCGGTGAGGACGCCGCTGGCGTCCACTTCGGCGTACGGCGTGACGAACGTGGTGGCCGTGGGGGAGGTCGTGCCCTGCGTCAACGTTTCCAGGAACGCCGCGACGGTGCTGGCCGCTGCCGCGGGATCGGTGGCCGCCTCAGGCAAGGTTGCCTCCCCCGAGGCGATGATGGCCGCCGCATCGGTCACCGCCGGGTCGATGAGCCAGTTCACCGGGACATCGGCCGCGGCCGCCTCGGCCCCGCCGCTGGCCACGGTATGCAGGGCGCCGCCGGGCGCCATGGTGGAGGCGAAGCCGGGCGAGCGCAGCACGTCGTTGGCGGTCAGATCGACCGGGCTGCGCATCGTTGCCAGCACGACGATGCGCGATGCTTCGATCGCCTCCGGTGCGGGAAACCACGTGAGCGGGAAGGCGGTGTCGAAGGATCCGGTGCCGGGGACCCGGATCTCGACGAACACCGCGTAGACGCCGTTGCTGGACAGCGGCAGCTCGTCCACCGGCGCCGAGAGTGCGAAGTCGGCGCTGCTGGAGGGGGCCAGCGCCTGCGCCACCGGAGCCAGCGTCTGCTCCTGGGGCACCCCGCGCCTGCCGGTCGTCAAGTCCGTGACCTGCGACGCCTCCGACCGGCTGGTCAGGGGCTCCGGCGAGATCCGCAGCAGGCCCTGCACGTCGACGGCCCGCTGACCCGATCGGTTCGTGACCGAGCCCCGGACCGTGAGGGTATCGCCGGGACGCGGGAACTGCGGCTCTACCGCGGTCACTTCGACGAGCAGGGGATCGCTCGGATCGGTCAGGGCCAGCGCGGGCGGCAGGCCAGCCACCAGCAGCGCCAGGAGTGCGGCCCCGGCGGCGAGTCGAGCCACTGCCGCGGTCACGCGCGCTCCGACTGGTCCCCGAACAGCGCCTCGCGTGCGGCGCGCAGGAGCTTGCGCTCGTCGCGGTAGGCCAGGCGCAGCAGCGCTCGGTCCCACTCCACCCACTCCGCCGTCAGCACCTCAGGGCTGTCGTTGGAGATTTGGCCGCCCACCGCCTGCAGGATGAAATGGTGCACCGTCTTGTGCACCAGTTTGTTCTCGGCGACGAACTGGAACTCCACCGGCCGGAGCGCCGCGACCACCTCTGCCCGGACCCCGGTCTCCTCGAACACCTCGCGCTCAGCGGCCTGCTCGTGGGTTTCGCCCTCCTCCACGTGGCCCTTGGGCAGCGACCAGACGACGCGCCCGCGCCGATCCTTGTGGGAGATCAACGCAATGCGCGCGACGCGGCCCTCGGCATTGACGACGACCCCTCCCGCGCTGACCTCCTCGACAACGGGCAGGTTCCGCCGTGCTCGGCGACGTTTGCTCCTCGTACTCGGTTGCGAACTCCGCGAGCGCCGCGCCGACTCCGACCGGCGGTCATTCATCCTGCGAGAATAGCCCCTCGGCACCGGCTCCACCCCGCGAAACGATGCCGGTCCCGCCTGGCGGCGAATCCCTCGGCTGCGGACGAATATCCTGGGTTGTTGTGCCGCTCGTACCCACATCTGAGGATCCGGTTGCCCGCCTCGTGCCCGCGCTGCAGCGCGACCTAGGCCTGCTGCGCGGCCTGGGGGAGCGCTTCTCCAGCGCCGGTGAATCGATCGCCCTGGTCGGCGGCAGCGTCCGCGACGTGCTGATGGGCCGACCGCTGGTCGATCTCGACTTCGCAACATCCGCCCACCCCGATACGGTGCTCGCCATCGTGGAGCCCTGGGCGCAGACCGTGTGGGACGTCGGCATCCGTTTCGGCACCGTCGGCGCGATGAAGGACGGCCACCGACTGGAGATCACCACCTATCGTGCGGAGTCCTACCAGTCGCATTCCCGCAAGCCGGACGTGTCCTACGGCACGTCACTGAGCGGGGATCTCGTGCGGCGCGACTTCACCGTCAACGCGATGGCGGTCACGCTGCCGGACCTGCAACTGCGCGACGAGCACGATGGGATCGCCGATCTGCGATCCGGCGTCCTGCGCACACCAGCGTCGCCTCAGGCGTCCTTCTCCGATGATCCGCTGCGGATGATGCGGGCCGCCCGATTCGTCTCGGAGCTGGGTTTCCAGATCGAGCCCGCCACCTATGCGGCGATTGCGGCGATGGCCGACCGGATCACCATCGTCTCGGCAGAGCGCATCCAGGCCGAACTCAGCAGGCTGCTGCTGGGCAAGCACCCCCGGCGGGGGCTGGCGGTACTGGTCGACACCGGCCTTGCCGACATCGTGCTGCCGGAGTTGCCGGCGCTGCAGTTGGAGATTGACGAGCACCACCGCCACAAGGACGTCTACCAGCACTCGCTGACCGTGCTGGAGCAGGCGATCGCACTGGAGGATGACGGGCCTGACCTCACGCTGCGGCTCGCCGCACTGCTGCACGACATCGGCAAGCCGAAGACCCGTCGGTTCGAGTCCGGCGGCGGCGTGAGCTTCCACCATCACGAGGTGGTGGGCGCACGGATGGCTCGGGAGCGCCTCAAGGCGTTGCGCTTCAGCAACGAGATCATCGACGAGGTGTCCCGGCTGGTCGAACTGCATCTGCGCTTCCACGGCTATGGATCTGGTGCGTGGACCGATTCGGCGGTCCGCCGCTACGTCCGCGATGCCGGCGACCTGCTGCCCCGGTTGCACAAACTGACCCGTGCCGACTGCACGACGCGCAACAAGCGACGCGCTGCGGCACTGCAGCGCGCCTACGACGGCTTGGAGCGGCGCATCGATGAACTGCACCAGCAGGAGCAGTTGGCAGCCATCCGTCCCGACCTCGACGGCAACGACATCATGCGCATCCTGAACCTGCCGCCCGGCCCCGAGGTGGGTCAGGCCTACCGCTTCCTGATGGACCTGCGGCTCGACCGCGGTCCGCTGGGACCGGATCTGGCGCAGGAGGCTCTGCGGGCGTGGTGGGCCGCCCGCCGCTAGCCCGGATGTGCCGCGAAGCCGCGCACCGATCGGCGTGCTCCTTCAGGGGCTTGTCGCGAACCAGGGTGTAGCGCATGGGGCCGTGGCCGGGGGTCGGTGCGGGTTGCGGGGGACGCACCCGGGGCTGGGGGCGATGGGCACCACCCGCAGAGTGACTGTGCACCCGTTTCGGGGGTTTGCACCCGGGATGGGCTTGATGGGCACCACCCGCAGAGTGACTGTGCACCCGTTTCGGGGGTTTGCGCCCGGGATGGGCTTGATGGGCACCACCCGCAGAGTGACTGTGCACCCGTTTCGGGGGTTTGCGCCCGGGATGGGCTTGATGGGCACCACCCGCAGAGTGACTGTGCACCCGTTTCGGGGGTTTGCACCCGGGATGGTGGCTCTGCGCGCCTCAGGGGCGGCAACCGTGCACCCGATTCGGGGGTTTGCACCCGCGGCGGTGGCTCTGGGCCACGATTCGACCGATTCCGCCCCCGCAACGGGTGCAAACCCCCGAACCGGGTGCAGACCTGACCCGCATGCCGCCCGGTTCCGCCCCCGCAACGGGTGCAAACCCCCGAATCGGGTGCAGACCCGCCCCGCATGCCACCCGGCTCCGCCCCCGCAAGCCCCCGCCAGCCCTCGATCCGACCGAGCCCAAGCCCCCGCGATCCGACCGATTCCCCCGCGCCGGGTGCCGACGTCCCGCGACGCCGAGGACCGATCCCGCGGACGCAACCGAACCCTCCCGCTCGACACCGGGGACGCGACCCGGTCCCACGGCGGCCGGCACACTCCACCCGCAGACGCTGGGGCCCACCACACTCCCGATTGCGATGAGCCACCCAAGGTCCGCTGGGGCTGCACGGGCATCGCTGCAGAGATCTGCATGGGCATCGCTGCCGGGATGAGACACACCGGCGCGGGCGACTAGCCTGCGTTGCCCCCGCTACGAAGCCGCGCCGTGCGCCGCTCGCCCAGTGGGAGGGCCGAACACCGGGTCCCGGTCCAGGCTCCGATCTCGGGTCAGGGAGTACCAGATCGCGACCGCGAGGTACGACGCCCCGATCAGCAGGAAGCCGATCGTCGAAACGCCGTCGTCCGGGGCAAACAGCGCCACGGCCGTGACGCCCACGACCAGTCCGAGGTTGACGGTGAGGTCCACGATCGAGAAGACCCGTCCCAGCGCAGCATCGGGAATCCGCGACTGCAGGATGGAGTCGGAGCAGATCTTCGCCGACTGGTTGCTGAGTCCGACGAAGGGCGCGGCCAGCATGATCGGCACCAGCGCCACGGTGAACAGCGCCGGTGTGACGGTGCCCGCGGCAATGAGCGCCACCAGGCTCGTCCATTGCACCGGCCCCAGACGGCGGCCGAACCGCGGCGTGAGTAGCGCCGCGGTGAACGCACCGGCAGTCAGGCCGGCCGCCACCAGGGCGAAGTCGCCTAGCGCCGCGTCCGGATCGGTCGGTGGATGAATCCGGTTGCGCAGCGCGAGCAGCAGCATCAGGGTGAGGGCTCCGACCAGGATCCGGTTGACCAGCACGATGCCCAGCGACTTCGCCGCTGCCGGGCGGCTGGCCAACTCGCGGGCGCCCCCGGAGAACTCGTGGAGCACTTGGCGAACCGTGTGCGTGGGAGCTCCCCGGTCAGGTCCGAGGTGGTCCGGCGAGAGCAGCAGCGGCACGATGCTCGCCGCCGCGTAGCACACCCCGGTTGCGCCGAGCACGACCAGCGATCCGTCGTCGCCACCTCCGGCCAGGCCCCGCAGTCCGACCCCGGCAAACGCCCCCAGGGCGTAGGCGATCGTTCCGGCCGTCGGTTTGAAACTGTTGGCCAGCATCAGGTCCCGAGGCTCGACCACGTGCGGCAGCGACGCCGACAACCCTGCGAGCACGAATCGCCCCAGGCCGATGGTGATCAGCACCGCCACGCCCAGCCAGACGTCGGCCCGGTCCCCGGCAACCATCAGCATCAGCGGCACGCAGGACAGCGCCCGCAGCAGGTTGGCGCGGACCAGGACGTTGCGCCGCCGCCAGCGGTCCAGCAGGATCCCGGCGAACGGGCCGATGAAGGAGTAGGGCAAGAGCAGCACGGCGAACGCAGCAGCCACCCCTGCCGGCGAGGTCTGCCGTTCCGGCGAGAACAGCACGAAAGTGGCCAGGGCCGCCTGCAGCAGGCCGTCGGCGAACTGCCCGGTGAGGCGGGTGCCCAGCAGCGTGCGGAAATCACTCCGCGCCAGGACTCTGCGGACCTCGCTCCACGCCACCCATCGACACTATCGCTACCGAACTGTTATCAAACGCTAGGTTTCCAGCCCCCTTCGGCGAGACCACTTCGATACCGTGCAGGCGTTGTCGGCTGTCTCCCCAGTCCGGGGCCGGCCGGAGCCGCGGAGCGTATGGAGGCGCTATGAGACGTGTTTGGATACTGACGGGCGCCATGCTGGCCGTCTCCGTCATCTTGTTTATCTTTCAGGGCTTCATGGGCAAGGAGGGCATGCTGACGATCGGCCTGTGCATCGGTGCCGGCGCGGCAGCTGCCTACATCCAGGGCGAGCCGGGCATCGGTCGTGCGATGTACTTGTTCGGTGGTGTCTTCATCGGCGCGCTGGGGTTCCTGCTCGGCGCGATGACCTTCCCGGATACCAACGTGGGCTTGTTCCTCGGCGCGTTCGTCCCGCAGTTGATCACCGGCTTCGCCGCCATGTGGAGCAAGCGGACGGAGATGTTCATCGCTGCCACTATCGGCGCCGGAGCGTTGGCCGGCGTGTACGCCAACGACTTCGACCTCGACCCGCAGTCGATCAACGTCTCGCTGCCGATCGCCTTGGGCGCCACGATCTTCCCGATGGGCCTCGGCTTCCTCGCCGCGGTGCTGGTCCGGACCTTCATCGGCGATGACCCGCCGCGTGAAGCGAAGGCCGCGCCGCCTCAGGAACCGTCCGATAACGAAACGATGGTGTTCGAGTCCGCGGACGACACCCAGCAGATGAACCTGGAGGGGTCGCGATGAACCTGCACCGATCACTGGCGGTCAAGACCGTCGCTAGCCTGGCGACCGCGTCGCTGCTGTTCGCCTCCGGCGGTGCTGCACTTGCGCAGGAGGAGTCGCCGAGTCCGGAAGCCAGTCCGGAGACCACCCAGGCCGAGCCAGAAGCAATCTCGGAGGAGGGCGGACACCAGTCCGGCCCGAACACGCCTAAGGACAACACCTTCGCCCTCGGCCAGTCCATGCAAATCCGCGTCAACGCCGATGCCGAGCCCAACTCTTCCCTGCTGGACTTCCGCTGGTCGGTCTCCCAGTTGACCGCGCAGGGTCCCCCGGACGGCAGCAAGGACGGCGACTACACCATCCCGGTGCCCGAGGGCGGCGATCTGCCGCGCTACTTGAACAAGTTCGGGTTCATCGACGTCGAGGACGGCGAGGGGCAGTGGGAGGTCACGGTCGAGGACGGCTTCGCCACCGCCCGGTCGGTGTCGCTGTACCCGCAGGATGCCGAAGTGGCGGTCGATCTCGAGGCGGAGTTCACCCTCGATGGCGAGCCGGTCACGGCGCAGGACATCGTCGGCAAGTCCGGGGTCGTCACGGCGACGTACACGCTGACGAATAACACCACGTCACCGACTGAGGTGACGGTGGAGAACCTGGCAGGCGAACCGGTAACCACTACCGTCGAGGCCGATGTGCCGCTGGTGGCGATTGCCAAGACGCTGTTGCCCTACCGCTTCACGGGGCTGAACACCGGCTCCGGCATCCAGGGAGCGGACGGCCGCGGCAACAACCAGGTGCAGTGGATCGCGCTGCCGTTCCGGCCGCTGAGCGGCGATGGCAAGGCGACCTTCGGCTGGTCGGCGCACGTCACTGACGGACTGATCCCGAGCATGCTGATCCAGGTCGCGGTGCTGCATATCCCGGCGCACGAGGACGATCCGGCGACGCCGGAAGACGAGAGCGCACCGAACGGTTCGCAGTCGCCGGTCAACCTCGATCCCGCCGTCGCGGAGATCCAGTCCGGCTTGGCGAACGTGGTCGGCGGTATCGATCAGTTGACCTCCGGCGGCGGCGAGGACCCGCTGAAGGTGCTGGAAGGTCGGTTGAACGAGTTCTTCTCGCAGTTCGGCACCAACCTGCAGGACGTGGCGCAGAACCTGCAGCCGACGATCGACGGACTGACTGAAGTCGTCAGCGTCCTGCAACAGATCGAAGGGCCGCTGACCGGGATCAACGAGCGGTGGGATGAGATCACCAGCCTGGTGGAGTTCGTCTCGAACTTCCCCGGCGGAGCGACGGCCCTGTCGATCGCGCTGAGCGCCGCCGGACTGCCCGATGGCCCGCCGTGCGGCGACGGCAGCGGCAGCTGGTCCCGCGCGGAAGCCCAGTGCCTCATCGACACGGCGGCGGCGATCCTGCCCCAGCTGGGCACCATCGGTGGACAGATCAGCGTCATCGCACCGCTCGTTACGACGCTGGTGCCGGTCGCCGAAGCGCTGCTGAGCGGTCTGACGGGCCTGCAGCAGAATCTGCAGATCATCGGCGGCAACCTGCCGACGGCTGAACTGCCCACGCTGGACTCCGTGATCAACAGCGTGATCGCGTCGATCCTGTCCTCGCCCGGCGGCCAGCAGTTGACCACCGGCCTGGGCCAGGTGTCAAGCGGTGTGAGTGCGGCCTTGGCGGAGGTCTCGGCCTTCGCGGCACAGGCGATTGCGGCACTGCAGGGCGGAGTCGCGGATGCCGACCAGGTCCTCGTCAACCTGAAGGCGAGCATCGCAGGCCTGTTGGCCAAGTCGGCGGAGTCCCCGCTGATCTATGGTCCGCTGCCGGAGGGCACGCCGGAAGATACCGTCCTCGCCGGTGCCTACGAGTTCCGGGTGGATGCGGCTGATACCAACATGCCGTACACGCTGCCGCGGATTCTGGTCGGCCTGCTCGCCCTCATCGCGGGCGGCCTGGTGGTCAAACTGCTGGGCAGCAGGTCCAGCGCCTGAGGAGGCTGCGTGAGCAGAACCGCCGATCGGCTCATCCGCCGGTCGGCGGTTCTGCTGCACGTCCGCCGCGCCAGACCCTGCCCGGACAGCGACTCCTGCTGACATATGCTGCCCCCATGCGCTCGCGCCACACCATCCCCGCCGCCATCGTCGCCGTGCTGCTGGCGCTGACCGGGTGCACCTCCGACGGCGAGGGTGACCCGGACACCCCGCCCACCCAGATGCAGGTGCGCCTGCTCCAGGACGGGGACAGCAAGACCTACGACATGACCGCGTGTGCCATGACCGATGACGAATCGCTGACCGTCTATGCCACCGACGGGCAGTTGGAGCTGCTCGTGGTCAGCATCGTCGATGGCGCGGGCGAAGTCTCGCTGCTCGACGGCACGCAGACGCCTGCCATCGAGGGCACGGCCACTGCGTATGTGCCCGATCCGGACGGCCTGTTCACCGTTGACGGTATCTATCTTCGAGACGGCGAGGAACGCTCGTTCAGCCTCTGGGGCAACTGCAACAAGGAGCCAGCGGCGGAGCCAGCGGCGTAGCAGTGGCGGCTGTGGCCGGAGCCCCGGGTGATGATCGCAGGCCGGGCAGGCCGGGCGCGGGTGCCGGACGGTCGGCCCCAGGTGTCCGCTGCGAGGCCTCGCAGGACGCAGCGCCCGGTGCTTGGTGCTCGTCGGGACGACTCGCCCCGTAGCGCGGGGCCGCGTCCACCGCAGGCACCACCGCGACCCTGGTCTAGGCTGATGCAATGCCGCGACCGCCCGCAGCGCTGCTCGCAGCAGCCGCCCTGATCGCGGGCACCGCTGGGTGCACCTCCGATGGACCCGCGCCCGATCCCCCTCCCGCGGCGATGACGGCGCAGTTGACGAGGGCTGGCGAGACCGCAACCTACGACCTGGTCGACTGCTTCCCCGATGCGGATCTGTCCCTGGTCGCGCTGGGGACTGATCCGTCCGGTGAGCTGCTGACGATCAACATCGCCGAGGGGTCGGGCAGCGTCGCCGTGCTCGACCTCAGCGAGGAGCCGCTGATGGCGGGAACGGTGGGCGACTACGCGATGGGGGCCGACCTGCTCTTCACCATTGACGGCACCTACGAACGCGACGGCGGTCAACTGCCGTTCGAGGTCTGGGGCAACTGCAGCGCGAAGCCGCAGTGACCGCGTCCTGGGCAGGACCTCAGGCCTGAGTGAGCCACGCTTCCGGGTTCAGCCGGTTGCCGCTGGAGTCGAAGGCCTCGAAATGCAGGTGCGGACCGGTGGAGTTGCCGGTGGAGCCCACAGCCCCGATGGCCTCGCCGGCACTGACCGTCTCGCCGACCGACACCGATATCGATGACAGGTGGGCGTAGGTGGTCTGCGACCCATCGGCGTGCTGGATGGTGATCTGGTTGCCGTACGGGCCGTTGAAGCCTGCCGCGACGACGGTGCCGCTGGCAGCCGCAACCACCTCGGTGCCGGACGGGGCAGCGAAGTCGGATCCGGTGTGGTAGCCGCTGGACCAGTTGCTGCCGGCGGTCCCGTAGGACGTGGTGACCGAGTAGCCCGGGACAGGCGAGACCCGTTGGTCGGTCCTCGTCTCGGCCTCCGCCACCACTGCCTGCCACTGCGACACGTTCTGCGCCTGCGCGTCGACAACGGACTGCTGTGTTGCTGCTGCATCAGCAACTGCAGCGGCCTCGGCGTTGGCGTCCTGCAGTGCCTGCTCAGCCTCCGCTACGGCATCCTGTGCGTGCTCAGCGGTGTAGGCGGCCCGGTTGGCCGAGCCCTGTGCCTGCAAGACCTCTTGTTCGGTGAGCGTATTGTGCGAGTCCGTTGCGTAGTCCAACGACTCCTCGGCGCTGTCCTCCGTGGCGTTGGCGTCGGCGAGATCCTGCTGAGCGATTGCCAGATCGGCTGCCGCCAGCGCCGCGGCGGATTCGGCGGCCGCCTGCTGCTGCTGCAGCGCGGCCAACTCGGCCTGTTCGGCCTGCAACGTGGCCTGCTCCTGCCCCAGTCCCTGCTCGTAGGAGGCCATTTGATCGGCGCTGACATCGGCGGGGATGGCGTCCGCAGCGGGTGCTGGCGCCCCGACGGGGGCAGGAGCCTCCGGAGCAGCCTGCTCCACGGCCTCGGCCGGCGCTGATTCCGCCACTTCGGCCGAGGCGGCCTCGCCGGCGTCCGTCGCCTGCGCCGCCGGGTCCAGGGGCGCCTCGACCGTGGTGGGGGCGGCACCGGAGGCGGAGCCGTCCGCGGCGGCCGGTCGGACGGCGACCCCAAGCAGTCCGATCGACAGCGCCGCGACGGCTGCACCCTTGGCGTAGCTGCGGGGAATGAGTTGCATCCGGACGGCATCGACGACCACGGCGACATCGCACGGGGCGTCGCGCAGCAGCCGATAGGCGGTGTCGATGCTGTCGCCATCGACCAACTGCCGGTAGACACGTTTCTTGCGGCTGATCCGCGGGCCCACGTCGATCTGGCGCAGGTCGTCCACGACGAGGTCGTAGCCCTGCTCGCGGACGACATCCAGCACCAGTTGGTCGCGCTGGCCTGCCATCCCGAGGGTGCGCCACCGGGTATGCAGCCCGACTTCCCTGGCGAGATCCTCGGCCTGGTGCAGCAACTCGGCGCCCTCGTTGATGCGGAACATCTGCCGCACCTCGGCATGGCTGTCCGGCGGGTTGTCCGGGTCGCCGCCCAGCAGGAGGCCGTCAAGTGCCGCACCGGTGCGGTGGGCCAGGGCGACCGCGGCCAAGACCAGTGAGCCGGTGGTGATCGCTTCCGCAGGGTCCAGGACGACGGCGATCTTGCGGTAGCGGATGGCGGGCCGGCCCGAGATCAGGACGAAGGCCGGGAATCCGTCGGCCAGGTAGCCGCGGGCGGAGGAGAGCAGATCGGCGACGGTCTGCACGGGGTCAAGGGTGCTGGGGACCATGCAGAAGTACGCCTGTTCCTCATACATGGTGCGCACGACGGTCTTGACGTCGAGGTGCTTGCTGCCGACGTTGATGATGGTTTCCGCGGCGTTGGGCTCTCCGTGATCGGTCACGCGGTAGATCTGCGGCCACACCCCCTGCGCCCGGGTGACCAGATCGGCGCCTTCGGGCCCGCCATCGTCGAGGACGATGATGGCCCCCTTGCTCCGCACCACCATGGCCGCACCACCTCATCGAAACCCGTTTCGGGTCCATCGTGTCATCGAGGGTACGTCCATGTGGCGTCTGCGCGAAAGCGATTGCGCATAATAGTGCACAGAGGAGCAGATTCGCCGCAGTGTCCGCGCAGCTACCACGTGTTGCGGCCCGGACACCTCAGATGGTGTCCGGGCCGCTCCGCGTCGCCGGTCGTTGCCGACGAAATCGTTGCCTTAGCGCTCCACGCGTCCGGCGATGAAGTCCTCCACCGCCTGCTTGGCCTCGCCATCGGTGTACTGCACCGGCGGCGACTTCATGAAGTAGCTCGACGCGCTCAGGATGGGGCCACCGATGCCGCGGTCCTTGGCGATCTTCGCCGCGCGGAGGGCGTCAATGATCACGCCGGCCGAGTTGGGGGAGTCCCACACCTCGAGCTTGTACTCCAGGCTCAGCGGCACATCGCCGAAGGCCCGGCCCTCCAGCCGCACGAACGCCCACTTGCGATCGTCCAGCCACGCGACGTAGTCGCTGGGGCCGATGTGCACGTTGCGCGCGCCGATATCGCGGGACAGCTGCGAGGTCACCGACTGTGTCTTGGAGATCTTCTTGGACTCCAGGCGCTCGCGCTCGAGCATGTTCATGAAGTCCATGTTGCCGCCGACGTTGAGCTGGTAGGTCCGGTCGACGACGACGCCGCGGTCCTCGAACAGCTTGGCCAGCACCCGGTGGGTGATGGTCGCGCCGACCTGGCTCTTGATGTCGTCGCCGACGATCGGCACGCCGGCCGCCTCGAACTTGGCTGCCCACTCCGGGGTTCCGGCGATGAACACCGGCAGCGCGTTCACGAACGCCACGCCGGCGTCGATCGCGCACTGGGCGTAGTACTTGGCGGCCTGCTCCGAGCCCACGGGCAGGTAGCACACCAGCACGTCGGCCTCGGACTCCTTCAGCGCCGCAACGATGTCCACCGGCTCCTCATCGGACTCGGTGACCATCTCGCGGTAGTACTTGCCGAGGCCGTCGAGAGTGTTGCCGCGCTGCACCGTGACGCCGGTCGGCGGCACGTCGGCGATGGTGATCGTGTTGTTCTCGCTGGCCACGATCGCGTGCGCCAGGTCCTGGCCGACCTTCTTGGCGTCCACGTCGAAAGCGGCGACGAACTTCACGTCGCTGACGTGGTAGGGCCCGAACTGGACGTGCATCAGGCCTGGGACCTGCGACTCCGGGTCGGCATTCTTGTAGTACTCCACGCCCTGGACGAGCGAGGCGGCGCAGTTGCCCACGCCGACGATGGCAACGTTGATTGCACCCATCGTGTTCTCTCCTTTTCTCACTCGCGGTCGGTGCCGGAGTTGGGTTGGGTTGTTGTGTTCGCGGATTCCTGGTCGATCAGCTCGCCCAGCCACCGCACCTCTCGTTCGACTTGCTCGAGGCCGTGCTGCTGCAACTGGAGCGTGTACCGGTCCAATCGCTCGCGCCCGCGCGCCGCGGATTCCCGCAGCGTGGCGAGCCGTTCCTCCAGTCGGCTGCGCCGCCCTTGCAGGATGCGCATCCGGACATCGGCGTCGGTGGACCCGAAGAACGCCAGGTGGACGCCGAAGCGGTCGTCCTCCCAGGCCTCCGGTCCCGACTGGTCCAGCCACTGCTGGAACCGTTCCTTGCCATCGGCGGTCAGGCGGTACACCACTTTGGCGCGCCGGCCGGACAGGGCCGGGACGCCGGCGTCGCCGGTCCCGTCCTCGACGATGAGCCCCTGCTCGACCAGCCCCCGCAGGCACGGGTAGAGGGAGCCGTAGGAGATCGCGCGGAACGATCCGAGCACGCTGTTGAGCCGCTTGCGCAGTTCGTAGCCATGCATCGGAGCGTCTTGCAGCAGGCCCAGCACGGCGTACTCCAGCACGCCACTTCGCCTGGCCATATCGACTCTTCCCTGTAGTTCGGTGGTGCTCCGGCTGCCGGCCCGTCCATCAGGTACGGTGAGCGCACCTGTATCGCGGCGACGTATCGGGGTCACCTACTGTTCAGATACATCGTAAGGATGTATCGCGTCGATATATACCCTACCTGACGCAGAAGTAACCATCGCTCTGCGTCCGCGTGTCGGGTAGGTGTCCGGACGCCGTCCACCGCCGCAGCAGACATGACGGGCATCACACGCTGTGGTGGAACATTCCCCCTCCGTCGAGCGTCCTAATCGTCGGTACCGGTCGGGGTTGGCGCCTCGTGTCGTTCGGGGGAGGCTCATCGTGGTGCGCAAAGTTGCAGGTCTGGCGTTGCTGGCGGTCATGGCCGGCCTGGCGGTGCTAGCTGCAGTGGTGATGCTGTACCCGGTGCCTGAGCCGAATGCGGCCGCGATCTCGGAGAACAGTCGGATCACCTACGCCGACGGGACGATCATCGCCGAGGTCGGTGACGTCACCCGCACCTCGGTGCCGCTGTCGGAGGTGCCCGAGCACGCACAACTGGCGGTGCTCGCAGCCGAAGACCGGGCCTTCTACGACCACCAGGGCATTTCGCCGGTCGCCCTCACCCGGGCGGCGGTCAACAACATCTCCGGCGGTGCCACCCAGGGCGGGTCCACCATCACCCAGCAGTACGTCAAGAATGTGTTCCTGACCCAGGAGCGCACCCTCACCAGGAAGGTCCAGGAGGCAGTCCTGGCCGTGAAGCTGGATGTCACCTCCGACAAGGACACGATCCTGGCCGGCTACCTCAACAGCATCTACTTCGGCCGCGGCGCCTACGGAATCGAGGCGGCATCCCAGGCCTACTACGGCCATCGGGCCGCCGACTTGACCATCGCAGAGGCAGCCGCGCTCGCCGGGCTGATCCAGTCGCCCGGTGACTACGAGCCGGAAGAGTACCCGCAGGCCCTGCAGAACAGGTTCGACTATGTCGTGGGGGGCATGGTGGACCAGGGCTGGCTGAGCCCCAGCCAGGTCGAGGAGCTGACCCTGCCGGCCTTCGCCCCGCGCGACTTCTCGAACAAGTACGGCGGACAGACCGGGTACCTGGTCGCCCAGGCGCGCACGGAACTGCTCGAGGCCGGCTTCACCAATGCCGAGATCGACGCCGGCGGGCTGCGTGTCGTCACCTCCATCGACCCGCAGGCTCAGGCGGCGCTGACGCAGGCCGTCGCCGAGCAAGGACCGCAGACGGCCACCGAAGGGGTGCGCATCGGCGCGGCCTCGGTGGACCCGGCGACCGGCGGCATCCTGGCGATGTACGGCGGCCCGGACTACGTCACCAGCTCGCTGAACAACGCGACCCAGGCAACCGCGCAGGCGGGCTCCACCTTCAAGCCCTTCGCGCTCGCCGCGGCCTTCGAGCAGGGTGTGTCGGTCTACTCGCGCTGGAACGGCAACTCCCCGCGCACCATCGCCGGCTACACGCTGCAGAACGAGGGCAACACCGATTACGGCACGGTGACCCTGCAGCGCGCGACCGAGCGCTCGATCAACACCCCCTTCGTCTCCCTGGCCAATGAGATCGGCATCGACAACGTGATGGATGCCGCGTTCCGGGCGGGCGTGCCGCGCGATACGGCAGGGGTGAACCGGGACCTGACCTTCGTGCTGGGCAGCTCCAGCCCCACCCCGCTGGACATGGCCTCGGCGTACGCCACCTTCGCCGCGCGCGGCGTCTATCACGAGCCGTTCCTCGTCAGCGAGGTGACCGATGGCCGCGGGCGCACCCTGTACGAGAAGGCGCCGAGCGGCGAGCAGCGGTTCGAGGCCGAGGTGGCCGATCAGGTCAACGCCGCGCTGCAGCGCGTCATCACCAACGGCACAGCGACGAAAGGGCTCGCCGTAGGACGCGACGTCGCCGGCAAGACCGGTACCACCGACGACAACAAGTCCGCCTGGTTCGTCGGGTATGGTCCGCAGGTTTCCACAGCCGTCATGCTCAGCAAGGAGGACGCCGCTGGCAACACGGTGTCGCTGCGCGGCACCGGCGGCCTGACCAAGGTGTTCGGCAGCTCCTTCCCGTTGTCCATCTGGACCGCCTACACCAGCGACTACCTCGACGGGCAGCCTTCGGCGCAGTTCGAGGATCCGGTGCGACGCAGCACGTCCAGCGGCAACGGGTACCGGTCGGGCGGCACCACCTACCGCCCGCAGGCAACCGCGCCGAGCTACTCCCCGGCCCCGCAGCCGACGCCGACGGCCCCCGCCGACCCGACGACGCCGCCGAGCGAACCGGTCAACCCCGCCGAGCCGACCACGCCGGAGCGCCGGTTGAGCCGGCCCAGCCAGTCAAGCCGGCGCCCGCCCCTGCGGGACCCGGCGAGGCACCGCCTGCCGGGGGTCAGGCGGAGAAGCCGGTTGGGGCCGCACCGGCGGCCGCAGCACCCGAGGACGAGGCCGCGGCCTGACGCACACTAGGGTGGGGCCGTGCCGCAGGTCGCCCCCACCCAGACCGATCCGGTGGCCGCCACCGGCAGCGAATTCCTCGGCGGCCCACACGGCCGATGGGCGCAGCCGGGGCCCCCGGCGCGAGCCCTGCAGATCGTGCTCGGGGTCGGGGCGCTGGCCTTCGCCCTGGGGGCGCTGCGAACGGTGCCGTGCGCGCTGGACGGCTGGAGCGTCCCTGCGCGCTACCAGTACCTCTGCTACAGCGACATCCCCGTGCTGTATGCGCTGCGCGGGATCGCCGATGGTGGCCTGCCCTACCTGGACAGCTCGGCCGAGGTGCTGGAGTACCCCGTGCTCACGGGCATGTTCGCCTGGCTGGCGGGGCTGTTCACCGCCGCCGACAACGCCGCGGGCTACTACTGGGTGACGACCGCACTGCTGCTGGTCTGCTTCCTGGTCGCGCTCGCGGCGACCGCGATCACCGTGCCTCACCGTGTCTGGGACGGGCTGCTCCTGGCAATGGCCCCATCGGTCGTCCTGGCGAGTCTCATCAACTGGGACTGGTGGGCCGTCGCCCTGACGGCCCTGGCGCTGCTGGCCTGGTCGCGCTGCAGACCGGTCCTGGCGGGGGCCTTGCTGGGCCTGGCGGTGGCGGCGAAGTTCTACCCCCTGCTCATCCTTGGACCCCTGTTCCTGCTCTGCTGGCGCCGCCGCCAGATGGTGGGTTTCGCCAAGACCCTCGGCTGCCGCCGCAGCGGCCTGGCTGCTGGTCAACCTGCCGTTCATGGTCACGGCCTGGGACGGCTGGGCGACCTTCTTCCGGTTCTCCTCTGAGCGCGGGCAAGACTTCGGCTCGGTGTGGCTGGCCCTGTCGGAGCTGGGCTATCGCGTCCCGGCCAGCGCACTGAACCTGGTCGCGGCCGCTGCGCTGGCGCTGTGCTGTCTTGGCGTGGCCGCGCTCATCCTGCTGGCACCGCGACCGCCCCGGCTGGCACAAGTCGCCTTCCTCGTCGTCGCCGCCTTCATCGTGACGAACAAGGTGTACTCGCCGCAGTTCGTGCTCTGGCTGCTGCCGCTGGCGGTTCTGGCCCGTCCCCGCTGGCGCGACATCCTGCTCTGGCAGGCCGCCGAGGGCGTCTACTTCGTCGCCATCTGGTGGTACCTGGTCGATCTGACGCCGGACGTGCGAGGGCTGGGCCCTCAGTGGTACGCCGCAGCGATCCTCGTGCACCTCGCCGGGGTGGTCTACTTGGCAGCCGTCGTGGTCCGGGACATCCTGCAACCGCAAGCCGATCCGGTGCGCGCCGATCCGGCCGGGCGGATGCCGGCCGATGCCCAGGGCGGTGTGCTCTACGACGATCCCGGCGGCGGCATCCTCGACGGGGCACCGGACCGCCGCGGTGACTGGCTCATCGCGACGCAGGGTGCACTGCATCGGGCGGGGAGGAGACTGCGCTTGCGCTTCGCGCGGGTGTCGGCGCCCCGAGCGGGGGCTGCGGGCAGCCCCTCATGGAGCGACGGTGCACCCGTTGCGGGGGTTTGCACCCGCGACGGGGGCTGAGTGGGCCTCCGGGGCGGCGACTGTGCACCCGTTGCGGGGGTTTGCACCCGGGGCGGGGGCTGAGTGGGCCTCCGGGGCGGCGACTGTGCACCCGGCGTGGGGGTTTGCACCCGGGGCGGGGGCTGTCGGCCCAGATTCGGCCAGTTCCGCCCCCGCGGCGGGTGCAAACCCCCAAACCGGGTGCAGAGACACCCCGCATACCGGACTCCCCGCCCCCGCGGCGGGTGCAAACCCCCGAACCGGGTGCAGACGTCCCCCGGCGCAGCGGGCTGAGGCCGACCATGCAGCTGGACCGACCCGGGCACGCGACCCGGGCACGCGACCCGGGCACGCCCGGGCACGCGACCCGGGCACGCGACCCGGGCACGCGACCCGGGCACACCGGGCGTCCGGCTCGCTCCAGCCGCCGACACCGGAGCCCACCACACTCCCGATTGCGCTGAGGCCAGCTACTCCAGGCCCAGCACCTCATCGAACCGAGCGGTGCTGAAGCGCACCTGACAGGGCAGTTCCGCTCCCACTTCGGGCGGGCGCACACCTTTGGGCACGACCACCAGGGACACCGAGGCGTGCGGCGCCTCCAGGAAGCGCAGCCGCTTGCCCTGCCATCGGAAGGGCGACGGCACCCGGCCCACCGCATCCAGCAGTCCGGTGGCTGCGGTGGAGAGCCGTCGCCGCAGCGTCGCCGAACCGATGGGTCCGCTCATGGCCACCCCATGGTTGGTGCCGCCGCCGACGATGACCAGGTGCGATCCGCCGGGCAGCCGGTGCTGGAAGTAGCCGGCTCCGCCGGCGTCGGCGCGGTGCACGGCCAACACCACGCCGTAGGCCTGCAGGGCCCCGATGTCGCCGAGCCACAGCGCGGTCCCGATCCTGGGATGCACCGGCACATCAGGCAGCGCCGCCCGCATCTGGTGCAACTCGTCGTGGTTCAGGTGCGACACCCATACGTCCGCCGCGCAGGAGAAGTCGGCGTCGGACCCTTTGGCATGCTCGCTGCAGCGGCCGACCTCGGCCAGCCACCAATGCGCCCATGCCACGGCCTGCCGGACGGTGCCGCTGCCCTCGACCATCGGCTGGGCGGCCGGCTCGTCGATCAAGTGGCGGGTGGGCTCGGTCCGCGCCGACCTGCGGCGGGACGATCGGAAGGTGCAGCGCCAGCCCGGCGAACCGCAGGGCGCCCGCTGCCATCGCCTCGACAACGACCGGCTCCCGCAGTGCGGCCTGCAGCTCGGGCTGCGGGAATCCGAACCGCTTCACCGAGGTCAGACCTTCGACCAGGATGCGGATCGGTCGCGCCGGATGCGCCAGGGACTCCTCGGCGATCGCGTGCAGGGAGGCCGTGTCGGCGATCGTGGTGATGAGCATCGTGCCGTACCGGTGCCGCGCCCGACGCCAGGCGTCCAGGGCCTGCGGCTCGCCCACCTGCCACGGTGTCAGGACCAGCAGGTCGGCGTTCCACTCCAGATGCTCCTCCAGCGCCTCGTAGATGGTGCCGACGGAGAGCACCGGACGCTGCCGGTGCCGCATCTGCCGCGCGATGAGCGCCTGGCCGAGCCCGTAGCCGTTGCTCTTGGCGACCGGCACCACGCGTCCACCGGTACCGGGATCGTCGCGGCCCTGCAGCACGGCGTCGACGGTGTGACGCCAGCGGTGGCCGTCGACGCGCAGCAGGAACGTCATGTCAGCGCCTCGCCATGTACGCCTGGAAGGCCTTGTGCCAGGCGGGCCGCAGCGGGAAGTCCCACTCCCCGGCGTACTCCACCGCCTCGCCGCCGGTGGCGACCTTGAAGCGGATGAGCCCGAAGAGGTGGTCGTCCGGGTCGAGCGTGTCGGAGATGCCGCGCAAGTCGTAGACGGCTGCGCCGCCGGCGAGCGCATCGCGGATCATCCGCCACTGGATGGCGTTGCTGGGGCGGACGTCGCGGCCGGAGTTGCTGGAGGCCCCGTAGGAGTACCAGGCGTGGTTGCCGACCGTGACCATCGTGGTGGCGGCGAGCAGGCGGCCCTCGTGGTGGGCGAGGTAGAGGCGGACCCGGTCGGGATCCTCGGCGTTCATGGCCCGCATCATGCCCTCGAAGTAGGCCAGCGGCCGAGGCGTGAACTGGTCGCGCTGCGCGGTCTCCACGTAGACCTCGTGGAAGGCGGGCAGGTCGGCGATCGTGCCCTGCGAGATCTCCACGCCGGCCTTCTCAGCCTTCTTGATGTTGCGGCGCCACAACTGGTTGAAGCCCTTGAGCAGTTCTGGCTCGGTCCTGCCGGCCAGCGGCAACTGGAAGACGTAGCGGGGCTGGTAGTCGCCGAAGCCGGCCCCCTCGGATTCCTCCTGCTCCCAGCGGGCCCGGCGCAGCCGCTCGGTCAAGGCGACCCCCTTCGGGTCCTGCCAGTCCGGGGGGATGTCGCGCAGTCGGGTGGCCTGGCCGGAGGAGATCGCGTCCTTGATCGTCGCGGCCGACCAGCGCCGTACCGGGACCGGTGGACCCATCTTCACCGTGAAGGCGCCGCGCTGCTTGAGGTGCCGCAGCAGCGGCTCCATCCAGTCCTTCAGATCGAATTCGGGGTAGCGCTCCCCGGTCCAGTCCAGGTCTGGACCCTCGGGCAGGTACGCCAGGCTGCGCTGCGGCAGGCGGGGCACCGACCGGTACAGCACCAGACCGGCGCCCAGGATGCGCTCGCCGTCGAACCAGCCCAGCGACTCGCTGTGCCAGCCGGCCTTCACCGTGCCCCAGGCCGGCGTTTGCAGGAACGACACGCTGGGCCTGGTCCGGATGTATGCGAGGTGCTCCTCAGCGGTGATGACCCGCACTGTGACGCGTCATGACGGCTCCTCCAGATCGATGACGATCGGCGCGTGGTCGGACGTGCCCTTGCCCTTGCGCGCCTCACGGTCCACATAGGCATCTTTCACGCGCCGGGCCGTGGCAGGCGCGGCGAACGCCAGATCGATGCGCATCCCGCGGTTCTTCGGGAACGCCAACTGCCGGTAGTCCCAGAAGGTGAAGGCGATCTCGTACTTCAACGGCCGCGGCGCGATCTCGGTCAGTCCGCTACCGGCCAGATCGGCCAGTTTCGCCCGCTCCGCGTCGGTGACGTGGGTGCTGCCGGTGAACTGCGCGATGTCCCAGACGTCGGCGTCGGTGGGGGCGATGTTGAAGTCGCCGAGCAGCAGCAGATCGTCCGGGCGCTGTGCCAGATCCTCTCGCGCGGTCGTGGTCAGCGCGTCCAGCCAGGCCAACTTGTAGTCGTAGTGCGGGTGGCCGACCTCGCGGCCGTTGGGCACGTACAGGCTCCACACCCGCATCCCGCCGCAGGTTGCCGCGATCGCGCGCGGCTCCTGCTTGCCGTCGAAGCCGGGCTGGCCGGTCAGCCCGGTGCGGACCTCCGCCAGGCCCACGCGGGACAGGATGGCCACCCCGTTCCAGCGGCCGTCGCCGAGGTGGGCGGTCTCGTAGCCGAGCTCCGCGCAGCGCGTCGGCCGGGAAGTCGGCGTCGGGGATCTTCGTCTCCTGCAGGCACACGATGTCCGGCTGCGTCCGCTCCAGCCAGGCCTGCAGGCGGGGCAGCCGGGGGTTGATCGAGTTGATGTTCCAGGTCGCGATACGCACGATGCCGAGCCTATTGGGAGTCGTGGTGGCCGGGCGGGGGTGTCGGGCGTGGGGCGTGTGCGGGTGGCGGTCGTGGTGCGGTGGGGCCGTTGCGGCTGGTCTGCGGTGCGGTTGCGGATCGCGCCGGGCGCGGAGCGGTGCAGGCGGCGCTGAGGCGGTGTCGCAGCCGCGCGGTCCGCGAGCCTCTCCGACGAAGAGTCTGCACCCGGTGTGGGGGTTTGCACCCGCGGCGGGGGCGCGCGGGCCTCCACCGGCGTGTGTCTGCACCCGGTTTGGGGGTCTGCACCCGTGGCGGGGGCCAATCGGCTCCCCACGGGGTCCATCCGCCCCCGCGCCGGGTGCAAACACCCAAACCGGGTGCAAACCACGCGCAGATCCGTCGCCCCCGCGCCGGGTGCAGACCCCCGCATCAGGTGCAGAGGCCGAGGTGTCGTAGGCGATTTCCGGCTCTGTGCGGTCGCACGTGCGCTTCCGGGTCAGAGTAGGCAGGAGCCGCTTCACGCACCTCGCTCGTGTTCACGACCGGGCGGGGGAACCTCGATCTGCCGCGTCGCGGGTGCTGAGCCGAAGCCGCTGCCCGGGCAGCCCAAACAGCCCGAACCCGCAACCGCCTGACCATCCACAACCGCGGGATCCATCCCCGCCGCCAGGATCCCGCCCGGGCCGCGCCGGTCGGCCGCTGCCAGTATTTGGGTCAGACGGAACATCGCGCGGGTACGCTGACAGCGATGCGTCTTGCATCGTGAATGTTGGCCCTCCTGCCGCGGATCGTCCGCGGCCGTTTAGTCCGAAGGAGGTTGGTGCCTACATGCGTCTGTACGAAATCATGGTGATCCTGGCTCCCGACCTGGAAGAGCGCACGGTTCAGCCCAGTCTGGATACCTTTCTCAACGTGATCCGCCAGTCCGGCGGCTCGGTGGAGAAGGTCGATGTCTGGGGCCGGCGCCGGCTCGCTTACGAGATCAACAAGCGGTCCGAGGGGATTTACGCCGTAGTCGAGGTGAAGTGCACCGCCGAGGCGGTGGCCGAACTCGATCGGCAGCTGTCCCTGAACGAGTCGGTGCTGCGCACGAAGGTGCTGCGCCGCGACGCTGCCTGATCCGCTGTCGCAACGCTGACGTAGCCTTCACCGATCCAGCCCCGACGTAAGGAGCAGACATGGCAGGCGACACTCAGATCACGGTCATCGGCAACCTCGTTGCCGACCCCGAACTCCGTTTCACGTCTTCCGGCCAGGCGGTCGTCAACTTCCGGGTGGCGTCCACGCCGCGATTCTTCGACCGGCAGGCCAACGACTGGAAGGACGGCGAGGCGCTGTTCCTGTCGTGCAGCGCCTGGCGTCAGTACGCCGAGAACATCTCGGAGTCGCTGACCAAGGGAATGCGGGTGATCGTCGTCGGTCGGCTCAAGCAGCGCAGCTGGGAGACCAGGGAGGGCGAGAAGCGCACGGTCATGGAGATCGAGGTCGACGAGGTCGGCCCGGCCCTGCGCAACGCTACTGCCAAGGTCGTCCGCCCCGAGCGCGGATCTGGGGGCCCCGGCGGCTGGAGCGGCGGCGGTCAGAGTGCCGGCCGCCCGCAGGAGGACCCGTGGGCCAATGCGTCCCCGGGATCCGACGAACCACCTTTCTAACCAACGAACCGACCATCCCGGGCACCCCCGGGCTTCGCTTGAAGGAGCACCACGATGGCACGACCCGCACCGCGGACGCCGAAACCGATCAAGAAGAAGGCCTGCCAGTTCTGCAAGGACGGCACGACCTCCATCGACTACAAGGACGTGTCGCTGTTGCGCAAGTTCGTCTCCGACCGCGGCAAGATCCGCGCCTGCCGGGTGACGGGCAACTGCATGCAGCACCAGCGCGATATCGCCACCGCGGTCAAGAACGCCCGTGAGATGGCGCTGCTGCCCTACACCTCGACGGCTCGCTGAGGGGAACCACGATGAAGCTCATCCTGACGCAGGAAGTCCCCAACCTGGGCATCCCCGGCGACATCGTCGAGGTCAAGGACGGCTACGGCCGCAACTACCTCGTCCCTCGCGGCTTTGCGATGGCCTGGACCAAGGGCGCTGAGAAGCAGATCACGCAGATCAAGCGGGCCCGGGATGTCCGCGAGGTGCGCGATCTCGGCCACGCCAACGAGATCAAGGCGCAGCTGGAGGGTCTGTCCGTCAGCATCGCCGCTAAGACCGGCAGCGGCGGTCGCCTCTTCGGCCGCATCACCGAGCGCGACATCGCCGAGGCGATCAAGCGGGCCGGCGGGCCGCTGGTCGACAAGCGCAAGATCGCGGTGACCAGCCCGGTGAAGTCCGTGGGCCGGCACGCCGCGACGATCGACATCCACCCCGATGTCGCGGCTACGGTGCAGTTCGAGGTCACCGAGGCCTGATCCGCCACGTTCCCCTGCAGGGCCCGTCTCCGATGCCTGGAGGCGGGCTCTGCTGTGTCGCCCGTTCGGCGGTCGCGGCCCGGAGCCACCGGCGTAGCGTCGCGAATGGAAGGAGCATCATGCTGAACACGTACACCCCCGGTGCAACGCTCCCCACGGCCGACCTGGAGCGGGCCCGCGCGTTCTACGAGGGCCTCGGCTTCGTCGTGGACGAGACATCCCCCTTCGGCAACCTGATGTTCACCTCCGGCGACGGCGGTTTCATGGTCTATGAGTCGCAGTACGCCGGGACCAACAAGGCCACCGCGATGGCCTGGCAAGTCCCAGGCGAGGAGTTCGACGCGATCGTGGCGCGCCTGCGCGAACAGGGCGTCACCTTCGACACCTTCGAGATGGAGGATGCCGAGTGGGACGGCGACGTGCTCACCATGGAATCCATGCGCAACGTCTGGTTCCGCGATCCCGACGGCAACATCCTCGCAGTCGGCACGACGGGCTGACCTTCGGCCCTGCCCGGCGGACGTTCGCAGCGGCAGCGTGAGGACTGTCCAGGAGGTGGATCATGCTCAATGAATACGAGGTCATCCCAACGCTGCCAACCCACGACCTGAAGCGTGCCCGCCGGTTCTACGAGGACGTGCTCGGTTTCGTGGCCCACACGGTGGAGAACGAGGGCGTCATCTACGGCACCGGGACCGGCCGGTTCATGGTGTTCCCGTCCGCCTTCTCCGGCATGAGCCAAGCCACGGCGATGGCCTTCCAAGTGCCCCACGACGCCTTCGACGCCGAGGTGGCGGCCCTGCGCGAGGCGGGGATCACGCTGGACACCTTCGAGTTCGCCGATGCCATCTGGGAGGACGGCGTCATGCACCTCGGTGAGGAGCGCGGGGTCTGGTTCCGGGATCCGGACGGCAACACGATCAGCGTCGAGACCCACTGAGGGTCGCGCCAGATTTTTCTTGCGTCCACAGGCCGTGGAAGCCGTTCACACGGGTGAAACAGGCATTTGTGACGGGGGACACACGCAAATCCCCACAGTTTCCACAGGCCATTCCCGCGTGGCGAGCCGCCGTCCCCAGGGTTCTCCACAGTTCTATCCACAGGTCTCCTGGACGGCCTCGTGTCCTATTCGTAACCTCCGATACGGGCCCGCGAAACATGTCGGACCCACGGGCGAGGATCGCGGCGTCGCAGCGGCGTGCGCGGGAGGTGGCGATGAGCACGATCCACGATCGGCCGGTGGTCGTCCACGACGACGACAATTCCGGCGGGCGCCGTGAGCAACTGCCGCCCCAGGACCTGACGGCCGAGCGCTCGGTGCTCGGGGCGATGCTGCTGTCCAAGGACGCGATCGCCGATGTCGTGGAGGTGATGCGGCCGGAGTACTTCTACCGCCCGGCGCACCAGTCGATCTACCACGCGATCCTGGAGTTGTACGGCCGCGGGGAGCCGGCCGACTTCATCACCGTTGCCGACGAACTGGGGAAGTCCGGCAAGCTGGACCAGGTCGGCGGTCCGGCCTATGTGACCGGCTTGACCCGTGACCTGCCCTCGGCCGTCAACGCCACCTACTACGCCGAGATCGTGCGGCAGCGCGCCCTGCTGCGACGGCTCATCGAAGCCTCGACGCGCATCCTGCAGGCCGCCTACGACGGGGCCGGCGAGGCCGACGACATCGTCAACCGCGCCCAGGCGGAGATCTTCGAGATCTCGGCGGGCAAGCGCGGCGAGGACTACGCACCGCTGAAGGACATCCTCGAGGGCGCCATCGCCGAGATCGAGGCGATCGCCAACCATGACGGCGACATGGTCGGCGTGCCGACCGGGCTGCGCGACCTCGACACCCTGACCCAGGGCCTGCATCCGGGGCAGTTGATCATCCTGGCCGCCCGCCCGGCGATCGGGAAGGCGCTCGCCCTCGACACCGAGATTGCTACGCCCTCTGGTTGGACCACGATGGGTGAGATCACCCCCGGCGATGAGCTCTTCGCGCCGGACGGCTCGGTGACTCGCGTTGTTGCGGCGACCGAGGTGATGGCGGACCGGCCGTGCTACCGCGTGCACTTCAGCGATGGCTCCGCCATCGTGGCAGACGAGGAGCACCTGTGGCTGACAGAGTCCCGAGCTGAGCGCCGTGCATGCCAGGACGCTGGCTTGCCGCGGCAACGACGTACCAGAATTGTCAAATGAGCAGGTCCAGCAATGGACGGCGCTCCGAGCTCAACTGCACGAGTCGCTGGCCATGTCGGCCCCTGAGCCGGCCGATCTCGCAGGCCTGCGACCCTCGAGTTCCGCACTTCGGCGTGCGCTCCTCGATGTCGGCGCCTCTGGATCCCGTCAGGAACGCCGACGGACCAGGACCAGGGGCTCCTCACCATCGGATGTCTCAAGATCCTTGGCGCGGGTCGGCGGTCCCTCTATCGGCGAGGCCGCCCTTCTCGGCGATGTGCTCCGGGCGGACGATGTGGCGATGCTGCTCGGAACCTCCACCAAGACGGCGAAGCGGCGCCTGCGTCGATACCGGACCCCATGCACCACGACCACGGAGGGTGTGGGCACGACGACACGTCCGCCAGCAGGTGTACCCGGCACGCGACGTGTTGGCTGCGCTCGCCGAGAACGGTGCCCGCCTGCTCAATGATCAAGCAGGTTCGGCGAACGCATCTGTTCGTACGACAGGGGAGATCGCTGCCACGCTGATGGCTGGGGATCACTACAACCACTCGGTCCCCATCGCTTCCCCCCTCGACCTTCCAACGGCTGTGCTTCCGATCAGTCCGTATGTCTTGGGTACCTGGCTCGGCGACGGCCACTCGGCGGCAGCCCGCGTCACGAGCGGTGATGATGAGACTTGGGACCTCTTGGAGACAGAGGGCCTGGTGGTCCGCCACGTGGGCGGGGCGCCGCTCACCCGCAGCTTGACCTACGGCACCCCGAATCCCGTTACCGGGGCGCGGTCCTTGCTGGCTGACCTGCGATCGCTGCGGGTTCTGGGCGCCAAGCACATCCCGGCCATTTACCTCCGCGCATCACAGTCGCAGCGAAAGGCGCTACTGGCAGGGCTGTTGGACACCGACGGCACCGTCACCTCCACCGGCTCCCCTCAGTTCACGACCACGAGTGCCCGTCTCGCCGAGGACGTATTCGATCTCATCGTCGGTCTCGGGTACCGGTGCTCTGTCGCTCGCAGGGTCGTTGCGGGAAGGACCATGGAGAGCTCGGTTGCGTACACGCTGGACTTCACGTCGGATGAGCCCCTGTTCCGCCTGCGTCGCAAACGGGACCTGCATCGAAGTAGGCGCATCGGTGTGCGCACGACTGCGGCCCTCCAGCGGCGGTACGTCATCAAGGTCGAGCGGATCGCATCCGTACCGGTCCGTTGCATCCAGGTCGATCGTGAGGACGGGATGTTCCTCGCTGGCCGCTCGATGATCCCGACCCACAACTCCACCCTCGGCCTCGACATCGCCCGATCGGCCTCGGTGAAGAACGGCCTGGCCGCGGTGATCTTCTCCCTGGAGATGAGCCGCACCGAGATCATGATGCGCCTGCTGTCGGCCGAGGGGTCGATCCAGCTGCACAACATCCGCGCCGGCCGCATGGGGGCCGGGGACTGGCAGAAGGTCGCCCAGCGACAGGACGCGCTACGGGACGCGCCGCTGTTCATCGACGACTCGCCGAACATGACGATGACCGAGATCCGGGCCAAGTGCCGGCGGCTGAAGCAGCAGCACGACCTGCGCCTGGTGGTCGTGGACTACATGCAGCTGATGACCAGCGGCAAGAAGGTGGAGAGCCGCCAGCAGGAGGTCTCCGAGTTCTCCCGCGCGCTGAAGCTGCTGGCCAAGGAGCTCGAAGTCCCGGTGATCGCGATCTCCCAGCTGAACCGCGGGCCGGAGCAGCGCACGGACAAGAAGCCGATGCTGGCCGACCTGCGCGAGTCGGGCTCCCTGGAGCAGGACGCCGACGTCGTTGTGCTCATCCACCGAGAGGACTTCTACGACAAGGAGAACCGCCCCGGCGAGGCCGACCTCATCGTGGCCAAGCACCGCAATGGACCCACCGACACGGTCGCGGTGTCGTTCCAGGGGCACTACTCGCGCTTCGTGGACCTGGCGGGGTGACATTGGTTGCCGCTGTCGAGATTGACTCAATCTTAGGCGAAACCGAATATTGGGCGGTTTCGGGGTTCTGGCCTCTCCTCAACGTGACATTTGATCATCTAAGGGTTCATTAGTCATCAAAGATAGGTTGCTTGGTGCTGTTTGACAGAGTTTGATCGCTCCGAGTGCTTCTAGGTTCTGGTTTCTGCGGCTGTTACCAGTAGAACCCTCAACGAAAATCAGCCTGTCCATCAGACCCCGCGGCGCTTCGTCCTCTGAACCACCACGGTCAGACAATGTCTCGAGCACCGCTCGATCTCGAAGGCTGCACTCCGCCATCTCGATCCTGGGTTCCATCAGGCGACCCCCTGTCCGTCCCTCATAGCCTGCGATCCATGACGGCTGGGGACGTTGACGAACAGGCGCGATTCCAGGAGATGAGCAGCGAGTGGTTCGAGGCTTCCCCGGCGAGCGCATGGGAAGACGACTTCACGCGGCTTACGGATGAGTGGCGGCAGGTCGAGTGGCAGAGCGGCGGCAGAACGCTGCTGGCCGCGATGGGCCTGCAGAACGACGAGGTCAAGCTGTGCCGCGGGCTGGCGTGGCTGCTGGACCCTTTGGGAGGCCATCGGCTGGACCGCCTGCCCCTCAACGCTCTACTTCAGGACTTGGACCTGGCGGCCGAAGGAGATGCCCCGGTCAAGATCGTGGTGGAGGAGAGCCGTGACAGGACCCGAGCTGACATCGTCCTGCGGGTCGGTGGGGAGACTGTTGTGATCGAGGCGAAGGTCCGCGCAGGTGAGCAGGGCGAACAGGCCGATCGACTCTCTGATCAATGGGCGAACGAAGAACCCACCCTGGTTTTCCTCACCCCCACCGGCCGTTTCCCCTACACCGCGACGAAGAGCAGTGAGCAGTGGGTGGCGCTCACCTGGCGGGGCGTGGCCCGGTTGATCAGGAATGCCGCTGACGAAGCAGGAATCGAGCCATCGGCAGGAGCCCGCGAATACCTCGAGACGATCGGAGCGCTCTGATGACCACCGACGCAATCGGCTTCTACCTGAGCCACCGTGATCAGATCACTCAATGGGCCAAGTTGGAGGGTCGCGTTGACGCCCTCATGCGCGATGCCGTCAACGAGGGGAACGCGAACGCCGCGATCAATCTCCTCAAGGGGACCTCCGGAGACCAAGAGGCTGATTTCTACGTCCGAAATCAGGCACTGATCAGGGAGTGGGACGACCTTCAGATCGAGGCGGGGCAGGCACTGCACAGAGAACTACTGGCGGTGGGGCGAGAGGCTGACTACAAGGTCAAAGAGAACGCGAGGCACTACAGCTCCGTTGGCTACCGATCCCCCGAGTTCGACGACCTGGGAACCAGGTACGGCATCAGGCTGGAACTGGTGTGGATGAAGCAGGACCTCTTGAGCACCCGCCGCGGATATCGGTACCCAAGGCTCGCGCTGCATGTCCACAAAGACAACTGGGAGGGCGAGAACCGACAGTCGCTCATCACCGCGACCCGGCCCGTGGCTCATGAACTTGGCATGAAGGAGAGGGGCGACTGGCAACTGCACTACGGCATGCTCGACCCGGACTTCGAGTCACTGGATCCGAGAGGGTACGCAGAGCAGTTCGTCGCGATTCTGTCGGACGCTGCGACCCGCCTATACCCGGTGATCGAAGAGGCGATCGCCGCCACGCATGTCGCGCTTCAGACTTAGTGGCAGGGCGGTTGAGTCAGTCCTGAAGGAGAGTCCGACATCGGCACCGCAACCCGGCCGACCCCCGCCCTCCCGATGAACGGCACCCTGCCATCCTCGAGCCAAGTCGTCCGGCCCCGGACGCAAGTCCGATGAGGATCGAGACGGCACCGCTGCCGCACCCCGCCGCCGCCAGACCCGACCCGCACCACTAAGACCGGCGCGACTGCCCGACCACTTCCGGTTGCGGCTTCGACAGATGCTGCGCCCCCACGGCGTCCGCCAGCGGATCCTCGCCGTACGGCTCCTCCGCAAGTTCGATGGCACCGGTCTCGGGGTCGACGTCGACCGCTGCAGCACTGAGGTGGTGGAAGGCCACGATGTACTCGGGTTCGTCTCCCTGCGCGCTCGGGACGACCGCCGCGGCATCGACCTCCGTCCCGGCGCTGGTTTCGATCGGCAGGTCCGCGGAGGATCCCACGATCCGCAGATAGCTGGCGGTCGTCGAAACCTCGTACCGCAACGCCCGCAGGAGCGCGAAGCATGCCAGCGCCATCACGATCGAGACGGGAACTGCTGTTGCGATCGCGGCTGTCTGGAGCGCCAACAGCGCGGCACTGCCGCCCGCGATGAGCAGCACGGCCGCGGCGAGCCCCTCCAGGACCGCCCAGTACACGCGCGTCAGCGTCGGTGTATCCGTGCGGCCGCCGTTGGCCAGCATGTCGATCACGAGCGAACCGCTGTCGGAGGAGGTGACGAAGAACATCGCCACGACGAGGATGGCGATGAGCGAGGTGAAGGATGCCAGGGGCAGCCCGTCGAGCAGGATGAACAGCGAGGTGTTCGTATCCACGACCCCGTCGACGAGCATGTTGCCCTCGGTGAGCTGACGCAGGATGCCGCTCTCCCCGAACACGGTGAACCACAGCGTCGACAGCAGCGTTGGCGCGAGCAGCACGCCGAGCACGAACTCGCGGATCGTGCGGCCCTTGGAGATGCGGGCGATGAACATGCCGACGAAGGGCGCCCAACTCATCCACCAACCCCAGTAGAAGATGGTCCAGCCTCCCAGCCAGGTATCCCCGGCCTCGGTGTCCAGTGGTGCCATCCGCAGCATGTACTGCGGCAGTTCGGCGATGTAGCCGCCGATGTTGTGCACCCAGGCGTTCATGAGGAACAGCGTCGGACCGGCCAACATGACGAACAGCATCAGGGCAGCGGCCAGGGTCATGTTGATGTTGGACAGCCACTTCAGGCCCTTGTAGACGCCGGAAACGACCGAGAGCGTGGCGATCGCGGTGATCACCGTGATCGCGATGACGATGGCGATATCGCTGGCGCTTCGAATCCAGCCGAGCGAGACCAGGCCGGCGAGGATCTGCTGCACCCCGAGGCCCAGAGACGTGGCGACGCCGAACAGCGTGCCGACGACGGCAGTCACGTCCACCGCGTGGCCGATCCAGCCCTCGAGCCGTTCCCGCCCCAGCAGCGGTTCCAGCAACCAGCGCAGCGCCAGCGGCCGACCGCGCCGGAAGGTCATGTACGCCAGGCCCAGCCCCACGACGACATAGATCGCCCACGCGTGCAGGCCCCAGTGGAAGAAGGTCAGCCCCATCGCCTGGTCGGCAGCGGCGATGCCCTCGGCCTGCTCCCCCCCGATGCTGGGGGGATTGATCAGATGGTTCAGCGGCTCCGCCACACCCCAGAAGACCAGGCCGATGCCCATGCCGGCGCTGAACAGCATGGCGAACCACGCGCCCAGACTGAACTCGGGCACATCGTCGTCGGCACCGAGCCGGATGTTGCCGATCTTCGTCAGGGCGACGTAGAAGGCGAAGACGACGAACATCGTGACGACCAGGATGTACCACCATCCGATCGTCTCGGTGATGAAGCTGTTCACGTTGCCGAAGATGCGCTGGCTGTCCTGCGCGGCGAACGCGGCGAACCCGATCAGCAAGAAGATGATGATCGACGCCGGGATGAACACTGGCTTGCTGATGCCGCGCCACACACGAGTCAAGTAGCTGCCGGATCCCTCGGCCTCGACGCGGGCGGCCGAGCGGCGGCCCTTGCCGGTTCCCTGGGATGCCATGGTATTCCTCCTTCGTCGGGGTCTCTCCCAAGCAACCTAGCCGGATCGCTGACCATCCGCAGGCGCCCGCTCGGGGCTGGACTGGCTATGACCCGATCGGCGGGGTGTGAGCCCAGCGGCTGGAACCACGCTCGGCGGGCTCACGGCGCCAGCGGCAAGTCGCCGCCCTCGCGTCGGCAATCGCCGCCCTCGCGTCGGCAAGGCTCGTGCGCCCCGTGCAGGCACCACCGCTGGCTAGATGATCAATTCCAAGGGGTCAGTGGTCGTAGGCGAGCAGTGAGCGGCGGGTGAGGCCGAGGGTGTCGTTGTGCCAGATGGCGGCGGTGAGCGCGAGGACGCGCTGCGCTACCCGGGCGCAGACGTCGGCGGGGGTGCGGCCGCCGTGCCGCTGGAGGTCCAGCTGGCCCTTGAGTGTGTCGGTCGAGGCTGCGTGAAGTGGTGGACATGCTCGATGCTGCTCGGCGCGTTTCCCGGGACGGCGTGCTGGCCCACCGAACAAGACGCGCCGAAGTTGTGGAGCATTCGTTTCCGAACTAGTGTCGGGTTGTGGGTCGGCCGCGACAGTTCGATGAGGATGCGGTGGTCGATGCTGCGCGCGAGGCGTTCTGGTCCCGGGGCGTGCACGCCACGTCGATCACCGACCTGTCGGAGGTGACCGGACTCTCGATCGGCAGCTTGTACAAGGCGTTCGGGTCCAAGGGGGAGTTGTGCGCGCGGACCTTGGACACCTACCTCGACACGGGTCTGGAGCGGGTCGAGGCCGTCCTGACCGAAGCCTCCTCGCCGGTGGCAGGTCTGCAGGCGTGGCTGGAGTGGATCGCCGAACGGGCGAGCACCGCGGGACCGACGCGAGGCTGCTACGCCGTGGTCTGCGCCAGCGAGCTGGCGGCGACGGACGAAGCCGTGCGCCGTCGCCTGGTCGCCCATGACGACCGGCTGCGCACCCTGGTCGCGGCGGCGATTGCGGCGGCCAATCGTGACGGCGAGCTGTCCGGGGATCCCGAGTTGGGTGCCCGGCTGCTGTGCGCGACGGTGAACGGCGTGCAACTGGAGGGGCGCAAAGGCATCGGCCGAGACGATGCCCGGGCGACGCTGATGCTGGCCTTGGACGCGCTGCGGTGACCTTGGCCGGACGGCAACGGCTGCGCTATGGCATTATTTGGAAGCGATCGCTCTATATTTCCCGCGGCAATCGAGCAGAGAAGGAGCAGAACATGGAGTTGCACGGTCGGATAGCAGTGGTGGGTGGCGCGACGGGTGTCGTCGGGTCCGGTGCAGTACGGGCGTTCCTCGACGCCGGTGCCACCGTGATCGGGGTGTCCCGCTCCCTGCAGCGGTTGGATGAGTTGCAGGCTGGGCTGCCAGCAGGGGCTGACTTCCGGGGCGTGGTCGGTGACCCGGTCGATGACGGCGCTGTGCTGCGGCTGCGCGCCGACATCGAGTCCGCGCTCGACGGAGCCCCGGTCGACCACGCGGTTTCGGCGCTCGGATTCGTCACCCTGGCCGGCCCACCCAGCACTACGCCGCTCGCGGTCGCCCGCCAGGCCCTGGACGACGGGCTGTACCCGAACATCGGGTTCGCCCAGGCGCTGCTCCCGATCCAGACTGGTGCGACCAGCCCGTCGTTCACGCTGGTCAGCGGCGGCTTCGCGCATGGGGTGCCCCCGGAAGCGCCGCAGCTGTGGCTCGGCAGCGTCAAGAACGCCGCGGTCAGCGCGCTCACATCCGGGCTGGCCGCCGAACAGGGCCCGGACGGCGTGCAGGTCACCACGGCCTGCGTGCATGTCGGGGTCGCTCCTGCGGGCGGGGCGAGCAATCAGCTCGGGTTCCCCGCCGAACGCGACACCCTGGCCCTCGGCCCGGTCTTCCCCGCCCTGGCTGCCCACCCACGCCACGGACAGGTCGTCTGCCTCACGGACTGGGAGACCATCGACCGGCTGGCCGCCGGCTGAGCGCTCGCCACAGCGCCGAGTCTCGTGATAGGTCGCGTCCTGGACATCTCGCTCAGGGAATTGGGGTGCCCGTGATGGGCCCTGCACCCGCGATTTCGCGCCGGTAATGATCATGAGCGGCCAGGCCGGCTCGCGTCGGCCGTGTCTCGGTGATGACCGCAGGGGTTCATGCCGGGACGACTTGGAACTGTCCCATCATCCCGAGGGCCTCGTGGTCCAGCACGTGGCAGTGGAACATGTAGGGGACGTCGGGGTTGGCGTAGCTGTCGAAGCGGGCGGCGATGACGACCTCCCGATCCTCGGTCACCAGCACGGTGTCCTCCCAGCCCGCGTCCTCGGGCGGCGGCGGTTGGCCGTTGATCGACAGGATCTGGAACTGGGTCTGGTGGGTGTGGAACGTGTGGATGCCGTCGCGGACGGTGATGGTCCAGCGCTCGGTGTCGCCGAAGGTGATCGTGTGATCGATCCGGTTCATGTCCATCTGCACGCCGTTGATGCCCCAGCCGCCATCGGCCCTGCCCATGAGGAACGTCCGGTCGCGGTCGATCTCCTCAGCAGTGATGGTGTCGATGGACGCCAGCTCGTCGGGCAGGCTGCCCGCGCTGGGCAGATCGGGATCGGTGCGCAGTTCGAGCACGCGCCCGAAGTCGGCATCGAGGAGCGCCGTCGGACCATCGGTGGTGTCGATGACGACCTCCGCCCGGTCGCCCGGACCGAGCGTGAGGGTCTCCAGCGGCACCGGAGCGGCGAGGTAGCCGCCGTCCGAGGCGATCTTCACCATCGAGCCGTTGCTGGCGCTCAACTCGTAGACGCGCGCCTGGCTGCCGTTGAGCAGACGCAGGCGCACCGGGCCGGCCGGGACGGTCGCGAACGGGTCGAGCGTGCCGTTGACGGTCAGATCCGGGTTCAGATCGCCGTCACCGTCGTCGTCGATCTGGAAGCGCAACTGGTTGTCGTCGGTGAACTCCCGGTCCTGCAGGATCACGGGGATGTCGTCGATGCCGTAGGAACGCGGCAGATCGGCGGCCTGCGGGTTGTCGTCCTCGACGATGATCAGCCCGGCGGCGCCCGCGTAGACCTGCTCGGCCGAGGTCCCCATCAGGTGGGGGTGGTACCAGAGGGTGGCTGCGGGCTGGATGACCGGGAACTCGGCCGTCCAGGTCTGTCCCGGGTCGATGCGGCTGTGCGGCCCGCCATCAGCCTCGGCGGGCACATCAGCGCCGTGCCAGTGGGTCGGTGGTGGCGCTCGGCGAGGGCGTTCGTGACGCGTAACCTCGACGTTGTTGCCGCTGGTCCACCGCAGCGTGGGGCCGAGGATGGGCTCACCGTTGTAGGACAGCGTCGTCGGTCTGCGCTCCTGCGCCGAAGTCGTGGGTGGACGGGCCGATCGACAACGCGAACTGGTCGACCCCGTCGACGACTGCCGGTTCGAGCAGTGGCGGGATGGCCAGTGCGTTGGTGCCCGGGACGGAGGCGGGTACCCGTTCGACCGGGACGTCGCGCCGTTCCCGGTCTCGGTCCCCACCACACCCAGCCAGCACGAGGGCTGCGGCAAGCCCAAGGATGATGCTGTTCCTGGTCCGCCGTCGTCGCCGGTCTCGGGTCGGCCTACTCGTCGTCTCCACGAGACGAGTCTGCGGAGTCGGATCTCAGAGGGCCTGAATGAGTTCGCTGGGAGTTCGCTGGGAACTGCGCCCGTCGAAGGAAGCGCGGAATGCTCACCGCAACGCTCGTGCCGACGTTCTCGGCGCTGTCGATGTGCAGCTCGCCGCGGTGAGCAGCGACGATGCTCGCCACGATCGACAGGCCCAGGCCGCTGCCGCCGGTGTCTCGGCCGCGAGCGGGGTCGCCACGGAAGAACCGCTCCGTGACGCGGCCGGCCACCGCTTCCGCCATGCCGACGCCGTCGTCGCTGACGGTGATGGTGCCGCGATCGGCCTCGCCCTGCACCCTCACCACGACCGACCGTGCCCGGCGGGTTGTGGACGCATGGCGTTGGTGACGAGGTTGCCGACGGCCTGCCGCAGCAGGTCCTCGTCACCGGTGACGATGACGGGTTCGGCGTCCAGCTCCGCGCGGATCGACGGGTCCTGCTGCGTGACCGTCGCGTCGGCGACCACATCGGCGGCGATGCCGGACAGGTCGACAGCGTCGACGTGCAGATCCGGCTGCTGGTCCAGTTTCGCGAGATTCAGCAGGTCGGCGATGAGCCGCGACATCCGTTCGCTCTCGTGCAGGACGCGCCGCATCGCGTCGTCGAGGTCCGCTCGGTCCGCGAGCCCACCGGAACGGTACAGGTCGGCGTAGCCGCGGATCGTCGCCACCGGCGTCCGCAGTTCGTGCGAGGCGTCCGCGATGAACTGGCGCAGCAACTGCTCGGTGAGGGCTCGTTGCCGGAACGTGTCCTCGATCCGGGTCATCATCGCGTTCAGGGCACGGCCGAGCTCTCCGGCCTCCGTGCCTGCCGGGGCGGAGTCGATCCGCACCGACAGGCCTTCTCCTGCCGCGATCCGCTCCGCCGCCCTGCGTCATCCGGTTTATCGGTGCGATGCCCAGCCGAGCGATCCACCAGGAGACCAGCCCCAGCGTCACCAGCACCGCAAGGGAGGTCGTCGTCATGAGCCGCATCATGCGGTTCCTCGTCCACTCGTATCCGTCGAGCGGACTTGCGTACACGACTCGTGCGCCAGACTCGGTATCGACGACGACCGCGCGGTACTCGAGCCGGCCTTCTTCGGCCGCGACGGTCACCGGATCACCCTCAGGCGCCATCAGCAGCTCAGCGGTGACGGCGGGCGGCGGAAGCTCCTCGCCTCGATCCCTCACCGTCGTCGACGTGACCAGTGCACCCTCGGGCGTCAGGACGCCCCTATAGACGTCACTCACCCCGCCCAGGCCAGGCTCGCTAGACGCCAGGGCATCAGCCGTCGCCACCAGCCGCTCGTCGACCCGGTCGAGCAGCTCGTCGCTGACGTAGGAGAGGGTCAGGAAGACGGCCGCAACCTGGACGACGGCGACGACCCCGACTGCCACCAGTAGCCGCGAGCGGAGTGTGAGCCCCTTCAGCGGATGACTGGACACTCGGGCTCCAGCCGGATGCCAGCCAGCCTCACGGTTGGACTCGCAGCGTGTATCCCACACCTCTGATCGTGTGGATGAGGCGCGGTTCAGTCGTGTCGATCTTGCGACGAAGGTATCCGACGTAGGTCTCGACGACCCCCCCATCCGTTTCGAAGCCGTACCCCCACACGTTCTGGAGGATCTGCAGCTTCGACACGACACGTCCCTGATTCAGCAACAGGTAGCGGAGCAGGTTGTGCTCGGTCGGTGACAGATGCACATGCCGACCAGCCTTCGACACGATGTGGGCGTCGTCATCAAGCGAGATATCCCCGCACACCAGCAGGTCGCCGCCCGACGAACCAGCCCCGGCCCTTCGAAGGATGGCCTGGATGCGAGCGACGAGCTCATCAAGACTGAAGGGCTTCTCAAGGTAGTCATCGGCCCCCAACCGCAAGCCGTGGACCTTGTCACGGCTTGCATCACGAGCGGTCAGGAACAGAACCGGCGTGTCGTCACCGTCGGATCGCATCCGTCGACATACCTCGAATCCGTCGATGCGAGGCATCATCACATCGAGCACGACCAGGTCCGGGTTCGACTCCTCCAGCGCGGCGAGGCCCTGCGACTCCATCATTCGCCGCTTCCACAACGAAGCCGTGGTGCCGCAACGCGGCGCACAGCATCGACCGCAGGTTCTCATCGTCGTCGACCACGAGAAGTCGCTCACCACTCATGAGCAGACTCCGGCCTCAGCCCAAACACGGGATCTACTGAAGCACCTGAACCTGTGAATCGGCTGAGAACTGGTCGTTACCCGCAGTCCCCAAGGCTGCCTGCGGATCGGCCGGACCGCAGCCACCGCTCGCGGTACTCCGCCCCGGTTGCCTGGCGCCGGCAGACTGCGACTGGTCTGGGTGGCAGCGACCAGCCACGCAGAACAGCAACGGTGAGCAGGGTCCGATGGGAGCACCCTGCCTGGCGCGCGGACCCCTCGGCGCGGCCAACGCTTGCGATGTTCGGCCGCTGGCGGGCGGGTCGCCGGCGGGGGAGCGGCGAACGCCCGCTGGCACAGTCGCCCGGGCTGGCCCCCGGCGGGCCAACGGCCGGTCTGCAGCGCTACCGGACCCGAATCCGGATGGCCGCAGGCAGCACCTTGAAGCCCATGAAGTCGCCCGGTTCCACGAGGTCGCCGTCGATCTCGCGCGGCCAGGGCTCGGTCGTCGTGAACGTCACGCTCTTGCCGGACAGTTGCAGTCGGTGGTGGCCTTTGGCCTTGGTGCCGAACGCCTTGTCGAAGGCCACGCTCTTGCCCGTCAACAGGAACTCGCGGATTCCTCGCAGCTTGGCCACGAAGATCGCGAGTTCCCCGTCGGTGGGGTCGGCGTTGTCGAACAGGTGGAGCCCCATCTGCATGTTGCCGACGTTGCCCACCAGGGCCATGCGAGCGGACACCCGACGGGGCACTTCGTCGTCGACCCGGATGGTGAGGGGCTTGGCGGAGCCGATGAGGCTCTTCATCCCCGAGGCGGCGTAGGCTGCCGGGCCCAGCTTGGCCTTCAGGCTCTCCGGGGAATCGATGACGGCGGCGTCCAGTCCCATGCCGGAGATCAGCAGGCTGATGCGGCGTTCGCCGTCGCCCAGGTCCACCTCATTGATGTCGATCGCCTTGACGCCGCCGCCGAGTGCGACGCCGACAGCGCCATTCAGGCTGGTGGGGAGGTCGAGGTTCTTGGCGATCAGGTTGCCCGTTCCGCCCGGCAGGATCCCCATGGGGACATCGGACCCCAGGAGTCCGAACGCGACTGCTCGTACCGTCCCGTCACCTCCCCAGGACAGCACCATTTCCGCGCCGTCCTGGACGGCCTTCGCGGTCTGGCCGGCCCCAGTGTCCTCAGCAGTGGTCAAGATGAAGTCGAAGTCGGACGTGGTGAGCCCGAACTTGGCGAACCGTTCGGTGAGACTGGCCTGGGCCTTGTCCAGGTCGGAGAACTTCGTCGGGTTCACGATCACTGCGATTCCTGGCATGAGGAAAATCTAGGCAGTTCCAGCGGGCTTCTCCACCCGAACGGACAGGTGCTGGAGCAGTCTTGGCTCCCTGCCGCGCTGTGATGCGCATGCTCAAGCGCAGGCGGCCGGGTTGGGTCAATGCTCGGCAGGGTGTGGGACAACAGCGTGCAGCAGCCCCTGACCTCCCCTACCTTGGTCCGGTGGGCGAGGTGGGAGTGCAGCCGATGCTGGATGTGCGTGCCCAGCACGCCGAAGGCCCCTGCTGGGACGCGGCGAGCCAGCAGTTGTGGTGGGTGGACATCATGGGCTGCCGCGTCCACTGCTTCGACCCGGCAACCGGCGCGGACACCTCGTGGGGCACTGACGGCCAGCCCGGCGGCGTGCTGATCGACCAGCGGGGCGACCCCATCATCGGCATGCCCGACGGCCTGAGTGTGTTGGACCGGGCAACCGGAGGCACTCGGACCCTGGTGCCGCTCGAAGCCGACCTGCCGGGCAACCGGCTCAACGACATGAAGGCGGACAGCCGTGGTCGGGTCTGGGCCGGATCGATGGCCTACGAGCGAACCCCTGGTGCCGGGTCGCTGCACCGCGTCGAACCGGGTGCCGCAGGTCGGCCAGCTCGGGCTACGCGCGCGGTCGGTGACCTGACGATCGCCAACGGCCCGGCGATCGACGAGGCGGCCGGCCGGCTGTACCTGGCGGACACGGCTGCGATGGTCGTGGACCTGTTCGACTTCGACCCGGCAACCGCGGCGCTGTCCGGACGGCGCCGCTTCCTGGACTTCGCCGATGCGGGCATCTGGCCGGACGGGATGACCGTCGACGAGGAGGGATGCCTATGGCTGGCGCTGGGGCGCGCAGGGCAGGTCCGCCGCTATCTGCCGGATGCGACCCTTGACGCGGTCATCGAAGTGCCGGTCACGAATCCGACCTCGGTCGCCTTCGGCGGCCCGGATGGCCGTGACCTGTTCATCACCACATCCTGGTTCGACGTTTCCCCGGACCAGCGCCAGGAGCAGCCACTCGCCGGCGCGATCTTCGTCGCTCGGCCGGGGGTCTCGGGGCCGCCATCTCCGCGCTGCGCGGTGCTGGGCTGATCGGTCCCGGGCTCCCGTGGGGCGCGACGGCGGATGCGCTTCGCTGCTGGCACGACCGATTCGGCGGCGACATCGACACCCGGGCTGCGACGGTGATCCGTCTCGCCCCGCACGTCAGCCCAGCATCAATCGATCGACGGCGGGTCGATTCCGACCGGCCGCGCCATCTCGACCAGCGAGCACAGCGACGAGATGAGGGTCATCTCCGTCACACTGCGGGCGCGGGTGTCGAGGAGGTCCTCGGTGCAGATCAGGTACGCCAGGCAGCGGGCGCGACTGATCGCCACATTGAGCCGGTTCTTCGAGAACAGGAAGTCGGCGTTGCGGGGCATGTATTCCGCTGACGAGGTCGCCATGGAGAACAGCACGACTGCCGCCTCACGGCCCTGGAACTTGTCCACCGTCCCCACCTCGACGCCGGCTGTCGCGGGGTTGGCGCCGAGGGCCTGGGTGAGCAGCCGCCGCTGATCGTTGTAGGGCGTCACCACGATCAGATCGGCAGCGGTCAGGGGCCGGGCCACCCCCTTCTGGTCGGTCCAGGGAGTACCGATGAGGCCATCGATGACTCCGGTGACGATGCCGACCTCTTCGGGCGACTCGGTGGAGTTGCCCGAGTGCTGGGCTGGGATCCAGCGCAGGCCGGTGCCCGCGCTGGTCGACTGTCGGGCGCAGGACTCCTGGCTGATCAGCCGGCCCTCGTACATGACCTCGGAGATGAAGTCGCACACGTCGGGATGCATCCGCCACGTCACATCGAGCAGGACGCCGCGATCGGCGGGGAACGTGCGGGCGTCCTCCCCAAGGAGGTGATCGAGGGCGCTGACGCCCGACCGGTTCGGGTGGCTGGCCTGCGACACCTGGGGCAGTTGCTGCGGGTCGCCGAGCAGGATCACGTTGGTGGCTGAGATCGACGCTGCGATGGTGTCGGCCAGGCCGAGCTGGCCGGCTTCATCGATGACGAGGACGTCCACGGGATGGTCGCGCATCGCCTGGCTCGCGAACAGCCATGGGGTGCCTGCCACGACGTCGTAGTCGCCGGTGGCGCACCTGAGGTTGTTGTTGACGCAGTCCACGCCGGCCACCGGCGTGGCGGCCGCCTTGCGCACCGCCCGCAGTGAATCGCCCTCCTCGGCGAAGCGGTCCACGACGGCCTGCATGAGGTTGTCGATGGCGTGGTGGCTCATCGCCGTCACCCCGACCCGCTTGCCCTGCTGCACCAGGGCGTGGATGACGTGCGAGCCTGTGAACGTCTTTCCGGTCCCGGGCGGGCCCTGCACCGGGACGTAGCTGCGGTCCAGGTACGGCGCCCACGCGCAGATCGCCCGGTAGTCCCCCACGAACACGCCGTCGGCGGGACCCTTGCCGGGCACAAACCTGCTGGGTGCTCGCCGCAGTACCGCGTGCCCGACCTCGGTGCCCCGATCGGTGAGCAGTTGGTCGGCAAGATCGCTCAGCGCGGTGAGCTTGGCACCTTCGGGGAAGTGCACGTAGTGGACCAGGGACGTGGGGAACACGCCCTGCTCGTCGCATCCTTCGTTCCACGTGAGCGTGAGACGGCCAGCCTCACGATCGATGGCGGCCAGCATGAAGAACGCCCACTCGTGCTCCTGCTGCACCTGGATGAGCTTCGATCCGGCACCGATGTCGGCGTCGATCGCCTGCTGAGGGAAGGAGAAGTCGGCGTCCTTGCCCTTCAGCGTCCTGCCCGTCTTGGGACTCACCCGATCCCGGAATCCCTCGAAGCGCAGCCGCGCGATCGCCCCGGGCGATTCCATCTGCTCGTGCTCCTCGGCCATCGACAGCCGCAGGCAGTCGGCAGCCACCACGCGCTTCTCCCGGCGCCAGTAGCCGAGCAGGTCGCCCATCAGATGCTCCGGGGTGCCCCGGCCTCGCGCGTGCAGCGCCTCGATGCGCTCGTCGAGCTCGGCGTCGGGGGGCTCCGGCTCGAGGACGGCCTCCCGCCAGGCGACCTCGTCCGGGCGGTGATCGATGAGCCAGTCGCGCACGGCCCTGGTGGCGCGGACATCGTCCTCGTTGTAGCGCGCGATGCGCTCCAGGCGGGAGGGCTCCTGGTCGCGCGTCCAGTGCTCGTACTCCACCACGGCCCCCGCGCCGCGGTCGATGTCATGGCTGCGCTCGAAGCCGGTGAGGCGCTCGATGTGCTTCAGCCCGTAGGACTCCACGCCGACCTGCAGGGCGCCGGTCACGATCGGATACAGGTCGACGAACAGGCCGGTGGCGATGAGGTGCTCCAGTTCCAGTTCGACGACCCCGTAATCGGCCGCCAGGCGGACCAGCGCGGTCCGCTCGGTGTGGTTGTAGTGGTAGACGTGCATGCCCGGGAAGCGCTGCCGCCGATCGGCCAGGTAGTGCACCAACTCCCGCGTCGCCTGGGCCTCCTCCTCCTGGTCGTGCGCCCAGAAGGCGCGGTAGCGCCACCGGCCATCTTCCTGCTCGATCAGTCCGAAGAGGAAGAACAGGCCGACGTCGGCCTTCCAGAACGGATGGCCCTCGTAGTCGAGGAACACGTCCCCCCTGTCGGGCTCCGGGAGTGCCGCGAAGCCGCTGAGCGCCGGCTCGACCGGGACGGTGTCGAGATCGGCCGGATCCTCCGCAGGCGGAGATTCCGGTTCCAGGAGCCGGAACGGCGGCGGATTGCCCTCGGGTGCGAGGCGCGCCTGCACCTGCAGGGTTGCCTGGCCGACCAGACGCTGCAGGCGCTTGGCGTCGATGTCGGCGACCTCGCGATCGAGGGCGGCGAGCGCGGCGATCGTCTCGACCCCGTCGGACTCCAGCCGCGCACGGTCGGTGTGGCGGGCTCCGGCGACGTATACCAGGGAGTCGGCACCCCTCCAGACGGCCTCGCAGACCGGCTCGAACTCGCAGAAGGCGCAGTGGTCGCACGGCTCGGGCCGCGTGGCCTCTTCCGGCGGAGCGGCGATCAGTGCGGCGAGTTGGCCGCGGAGGCGGCGCCAGTAGGCCGAGACATCGTCGACGCGGATCGTTTCCCGCTGGCCCGAACCGAGCTCGATGTGCACATGCTCCGGCTGCCGACCCATACGGGCGGCGATGGCCTCGGCGTAGAAGCACAGCTGCAGCACGTGGCCGGGCTTGGCGCTGGCCCGGGCGAGTTTGGCATCGACCGGCTCGTAGGTGGCAGTGCCGTCGTCATGGACGACCCGCTCCAGGAAATCGGCGATGCCGCGGACGCCGCCGTGCACGAACGGCATCTGGAAGATGACGTCGTGCCCCTCGTCCAGCACCGGTCCCACACGGGTTACCCACTCGGAGAACGGCTCGCCGCGGCGCCGCTGCGGGACCTCGAAGACGCTGCGCCCGTCCCTGCGGTAGGCCGCGAGGATTGCCTGCTCGTGCAGCAGCCCCTTGTCCAGCAGCATCTGGGCCATCTCGCCGAACGTGCTGTGGGCCTGTTCCCGCTGCCCGCTGTCGACCTCGTGCCGCAGTGTGAGGTAGTGGGCGCAGTCCAACCATGCGGTGATCTTGGAGGGGGTGAGCAGCCTGGCGGACACCGCACCATTGTTGCCGAGGTGCGGGGCGATTGGCCGGGTGGCGATCTGCTGAGGCGCAGGCGGGCGCCCCACTGCCTCCCAGGTCACCTTCCGGGCAATCCCGGCCCGTCCGTGGCCTGCCCGAGCGCCGCTGGTCATCCCTCCGATTCCCAGCATCCGCCGGTTCGTCAACCGCTGCCCTGGGTGGGCGCGGCACCCACCTCGAAGGCCGCATGGAAGTGCACGCTGCCCTGCGGCACCGCTCCCGCGAATGGGAGGACGAAGAACGCCTCAGGTGGGCCATCCGAGGACGTGAGGGTGTCGCTGTTGCGGAACCCGAATCGCGGGTAGTACTCGGGATGCCCGACGAGGACGACGCCGCTGGCGCCCTCGGCGCGCAACTGGTCCAACCCCGCGGTGATCAGTGCGGCGCCGATCCCGCGTCTGCTGCAGGAGGGCAGCACGGAGACCGGGCCGAGCCCGTACCAACCGCTGCTGCCGTCCGACATCTGCACCGGTGAGAAGGCGATGTGCCCCACGATCTCGCTGTCGTCCTCGGCGACCAGCGACAGCGTCAGTGCGCCCGCCGACCGCAGGGCGTCGATGATCGCCGGTTCGCTGCCGTCGCTGATGTCCAAGGTCCGGAACGCCGCCTCGGTGACGTCGCGAATCGACTGCTCGTCGCCGGGGGCCTCGGCCCGTATGGTGACCGTAGCTCCGGTGGGTGCGCGCCGATCCGGCATCGCCGACCTCCCCTCCTCGTGCCGTGCCACATGGACTGCGGTGCTGGCAGGCAGCAATGTCCGGGTGCCCACCGAGTACCGTCACAGCGTGGACCTCACCGAGCAGGCGCGCAACCGCGAGGTCTGGGCGCTGGTCAACCGTCTCCACACCGATGCCGCTGCGCACGACCTGTGGCGGGCCGACGGGGTGCGCTGGGGACTGTTCCGGATGCCGGAGGAGGCCATCGGCGCGCTGCCTTGGTCGGGGCACCTGGCCGGGCGCACCGTTGTGGAGCTCGGGGCGGGGACCGCGTTCATGGGGGCCGCATTGGCCCGTCGCGGCGCGCAGGTGATCGCCGTTGACCTCAGCCACGAGCAGTTGCTGACCGCGCGGCGCTGCCAGCGCGAGATCGGTCCGGTGTTCCCGCTGCTGCAGGCCGATGGCGGCGCTGTGCCCCTGCGCGATGGCCTCGCCGACCTCGTGGTCAGCGAGCACGGGGCCAGCGTCTGGTGCGATCCGCGGCGGTGGCTGCCGGAGGCCGCACGGTTGCTGCGGACCGGCGGCTGGCTGGTGTTCCTCACCAACAGCGTGCTCGCGACATTGTGCGTCCCGGAGGGCGAGGGCCCGGCGCAGGAGTCGCTGCAGCGGCCGCAGCGGCGCCTGTTCCGCACCGCGTGGGATGGCGGCGGCGTGGAGTACCACCCGTCCCATGGCGATTGGATCGCGATGCTGCGGCGCAGCGGCTTCGACGTGGTCGCACTGCACGAGCTGTACGCGCCGCAGGGCGCCGACGATCCGGACTTCTACGAGATCGCCGAGGCGCAGTGGGCGGGCCGCTGGCCGGTGGAGGACCTCTGGGTGGCGCGCAGGTGCCGCTGACCCTGCCTCCACGCGGCGTGGTGCGCGACGGCTGGCCGAACTGTGGCGCGCACGGTCCGCAGCGCGCGGGTTCGGCCGCTGGCCGGGGCGCGGTGGGCGGGCCGCCGGCCGGTGGTGGACCTCCGGGTGGCGCGCAGGTGCCGCCGACCCTTGCCTCCACGCGGCGTGGTGCGTGACGACTGGCCGAACCGTTGCGCGCACGGTCCGCAGCGCACGGGTTCGGCCGCTGGCCGGTGGTGGACCTCCGGGTGGCGCGCAGGTGCCGCTGACCCTGCCTCCACGCGGCGTGGTGCGCGACGACTGGCCGAACCGTTGCGCGCACGGTCCGCAGCGCACGGGTTCGGCCGCTGGCGGGGGCGCGGTGGGCGGGCCGCCGGCCGAGGCGCGGTGGGCGGGCCGCTGGCCGGTGGTGGACCTCCGGGTGGCGCGCAGGTGCCGCTGAACCTTGCCTCCACGCGGCGTGGTGCGCGACGACTGGCCGAACCGTTGCGCGCACGGTCCGCAGCGCACGGGTTCGGCCGCTGGCGGAGGCGCGGTGGGCGGGCCGCCGGCCGAGGCGCGGTGGGCGGGCCGCCGGCCGGTGGAGGACCTCCGGGTGGCGCGCAGGTGCAACGCCGCCCCGTTGGCCGGCTGACGTACGCGCCACAAGCAGCGATGGCCCGCGATTCTTGGCCTCGTCGTGGCAGCGGTCTCGGCAACGGCGCACCGACGGGGCTCGCCTCCGCGCTAGCGGCCTCGATGCTTGCCGGAGTCGATCGGTTCCCGCCGCCAGAGGCGGACCCGGGTGGCCGACGGCCGAGGCCTACGTCGCAGGGCCCGGGGCCCCTGCATCCACGAACCGATGGGCATCCTCGATGACATCAGGCCCCCGGGTTTGCCACTCACCTGCCCCGACGATGGTCACGTCATACACACCGATTGTCGCCAGGATGTGTCGCAAGTAGGGCGTCGCGTGGTCGGCCTTCCCGCCGATCTCGGTGCTGCTGGACGCTGTGACGATCCATGCCCGTTGCACGTTCGTCGCCAGCCCAACAGGACCCGAGGCAGTGATGTCGAACGTCCGCCCTAGCCGCACTACCTGATCGATCCAGGCCTTGAGCGCGGCCGGGATGCTGAAGTTGTAGATCGGGGCGACCAGGATCAAGCCGTCGACGGAGAGCAGTTCGTCCACGAGTTCGTCGGACAGTGCCCGGCCGGAGGGGTCGCCCTCACCGAAGTTGGCAGCCACCCATGCGCCATCGACGAAGGGCAGGCCGGTTGACACGTCCCGATGCACGATCTCGGCACCATCCGCGGCGAGTCGTTGCGATAGCCGATCGGCGAGCCGCCGGCTGATGGTCAACTCGTGATCGGCTCCGGAGTCGATGCGAAGGATCTTCACAGGTCACTGCTCCTCGCTGCCTGGGTCCAAGGTGAACCGAGTCTCGTCAGCCTTCCAGCAGACTGTTTCTGCCCCGTTACGACTCCATGAGCGTTTCGTGACGCATGGCGAGGCAGTACCGGCACCCTCGGACACCAGACGCCCCTGCCGCGACGGCCACACTTGCGCTATGTCGCGCAACCTCGGCCATCAGCGGGTGTGCCCGCCCATGACAGCGGGCACCGAACCGTGCCCAGCACTCCTCGGGCGCGCCGGGCGGAGAAGGTCTCCACGGTGATGGCCACCAGGTCCGTGGCTTCGTCGTTGTCGACCGCGTCCACCCGTTCGTCCCATAGGCGGACGTCCACGCGCGGCGGAGTCAGCGCGGCCAGCACACCCAGACGAGCGGCTCCATCCGTGCCTCATCGACGAACCGGCCCTCGGCCAGGCGACCCATGTGGCGCTTGGTCAACGTGATCTGCACGTGACCACGCGTCCCTCCCGGCCGCGCGAGGGCCAGTCGGGACCGGAATCAGGCACCATCCGCGGGACCTATCCCCGGGGTAGGCGCGGCGGTCGGTCCCCCTGGGGCGGCGAAGGTCTCAAGGATTCCCGCCCCGGGGTACGTGATTCGCCGGAACCGGCCGGGTCGGGTGACAATCGAGGGACCGCTTTCGGCGCCCCGCATCGGAGGACCAGCATGCTCGCTGCAGTGGCCGGCTTCGCGTCCGGACTGGCCGGTTCCGCTGTCGATGCCTACCGGTCGCGACTGGAGGCCCAGACCGAGCGTCGGCGCCTCGGCACGCTGCAGGCGAGCATGGTGCTCAGCGGCTCCCTGGCGGCCATCGGCATGGTCGTCGATGCCGTCGCGCTGCAGTTGCGGGTGCATGCGCTCAACCAGGCCGTCGAGGAGGCAGTCGAGGCTGGGGACCTGTTCGCGGCCGAGCGGCTGCGGGCGCAACTGGTCGCCGCGCTGGAGGAAACCCCCGCGTCGGCCCGGCTGCTGACCACGCTCGCCGACGCCCTCCCGGCACTGATCGCCCGCCAGAACGGGTCCGAGCACGCCGGCGTCATCGAGGGCGACGTCGCCTGAGTCGGGACCAGCGGTCGTTGCCGCGCATCCGGCAACGGGATTAACTGAAGCAGTGCCGCCGCCGGAGATCATCGAGACCCACATCTCGGTGCTGTTCTGCTACGGCGACCGGGTCTACAAGTTGCGTAAGCCGGTGACCACGGCGTTCCTGGACTTCTCCACTCGGGAGTTGCGGTTGGCCGACTGCCAGCGGGAGGTCGCACTGAACCGCAGGCTGGCGCCTGACGTCTACCTCGGCGTCTACGACATCATCGACGACTCCGGGACCGCCGTGGACCACATGACGGTGATGCGCCGCATGCCCGCGGACCGACGGCTGGCCACCATGGTCGCCGCGCCGGGCTTCGACGAGTCCCACCTCAGCGCGATCGCCGCTCGGCTCGCCGAGTTCCATCGCCGGGCCGATCGCTCCCCTGCGATCGACGCTGCGGGATCGCCGGAGCACCTGCGCATGCTGTGGTCGAGCAACCTCGAGGAGATCGCGCCGTCCGCCGGGCGGGTCGTGGATGCGGCACAGCTGGATCGGGTTGGCCAACGGGCGATGTCGTACCTGTCCGGCCGGGAGCCGCTGTTCGCGCAGCGGGTCGCGGACGGCAGGATCGTCGACGGTCACGGCGATCTGCTCGCCCAGGACATCTTCTGCCTCGACGACGGCCCCCGGATGCTGGACTGCATCGAGTTCGCCGACCGGTTCCGGTGGGGGGACGTCCTGGCCGATGCCGCCTTCTTGGCGATGGACCTGGAGCACCTGGGACGCCCCGATCTCGCTGACCGCTTCCTCACGACTTATCGCGAGGCATCCGACGAGACCCACCCGGCTTCGCTGGAGCACTGGTACATCGCCTACCGGGCACTGGTCCGGTGCAAGGTGGCCTGCCTGCGCGCCGCGGGCGGCGACGCAACGGCGCAGGAGCAGGCGGTCGCCTTCCTGGACCAGGCCGAGCGGAGGGTGGCGCGAGCCGATGTCCGGCTCGTCCTCGTCGGTGGGCTGCCGGGGACCGGCAAGACCACGGTCGCCCGCAGCGTCGCCAGGCATCAGGGATGGCACTTGTTGCGCAGCGACGTGATCCGCAAGCAGCTCGCCGGGGTGGCGCAGGATCAGCCACTCGGCCCTGACCGCTACACGGCCGGGGCCACCGACGACGTCTACTCCGAGATGCTTCACCGGGCGGAGGTGTCGCTGGGCCTGGGAGCCTCGGTGGTGCTGGACGCCACCTGGGCCGACCCGCGGCAGCGCGCCGCCGCCCGAGACTTGGCGGAACGGGTGCACGCCCGCCTGACCGAGTGCCGATGCGTGCTGGACCCGGCGGTCGCGGCGCAGCGGATCCGGTCGCGGTCGGCGGGCAGCGGCGACGCCTCCGACGCGACGCCGGCCGTGCTGTCGGCGATGGCCGCGCGGGAGGCGCCGTGGCCGCAGGCGCACCGCATCGACACCGAAGGGCCGGCGGAGGCCGTCATCGATCAGGCCCTGGCCGTGCTGGCCGACCCCAGTTGAGGATTCTTGGCTGGCGCGATTCAGGGGTGGGTGCCGCTCGGGACGGGGAACTCGCGGCTCTTCCGGTCGGGTGACGGAACTGCGCTCTCTGCAGTTGTCGCGCCCCGTGCGGGGCTGAGGGCCCCCCGGTGGTGCGACTGTGCAACCGTCTCCGGGATGCGCATCCGGGACGTGGGCTTACGAGCAACCCCCGCGGGGCGACTCTGCACCCTTTGCGGGGGTTTGCACCCGGGACGGGGGCTGAGCGCGCCTCCGGGCCGGCAACTGTGCACCCGGTATGGGGGTTTGCACCCGGGACGGGGGCTCTGGGCCCCGTTTCGGGCGGATCCACCCCCGCGGCGGGTGCAGACCCCCGAACCGGGTGCAGTCCTGCCCCCCGATCCGGCCGGATCCACCCCCGCGGCGGGTGCAGACCCCCGAACCGGGTGCAGCCCTGCCGGGCACACCGACGGATTCCCCGTGCAGACCCCTCCGAACCGGGCCGGTCAGCCCTGCCGGGCACACCGACGGATTCCCCGTGCAGACCCCGAACCGGGTGCAGCCCTGCCGGGCACACCGACGGATTCCCGGTGCAGACCCCCGAACCGGGTGCAGCCCTGCCGGGCACACCGACGGATTCCCCGTGCAGACCCTCGAACCGGGTGCAGCCCTGCCGGGCACACCGACGGATTCCCGGTGCAGACCCTCGAACCGGGTGTCGCCCTGCCAGGCACACCAGACGCTCAACCCCGCGCGGGATGCAAACCACTCGCCAGGTGCAGGCGTCCCCCGGCGCAGGGGGCTGACGCCGCCCAGGCAGTTGGACTGACGGACACCGGGGACGCGACCCGGGCACCAGGCGACCCGCTCGCTCCACCCGCCGACACCGGAGCCCACGCTCCCGATTCCGATGAGCCGGACTACCGGCTGGCGAACCCGCCGTCGCTGGTCAGGATCTGCCCAGTGATCCAGCCGCCGTCGGGGGAGAGCAGGAACGAGGTCAGTGCGGCAGCGTCCCCGGGCAGGCTCACCCGACCAAGCGGAACCTGCGCCGCCAGGGCCGCCAGGTCCTCCGGCGCGAGCCATCCGGTGTCGGTCGGACCCGGGTTGATGGCGTTGGCGCGGATCCCCACCGGCCCCAGTTCCACAGCGGCGGCCACGATGATGCGCTCCAGGGCCGCCTTGGTAGCGCCGTAGGGCACATTGCCGACGACATGGTCGCTGGTGAGCGCCACGACCCGCCCGTCCGGTCCGGGCAACTGCTCGGCGAACGCTGCGATGAGTTGCCACGACGCCACCACGTTGACCGCGAAGTGCTGCTCCAGCGCAGCAACCGTGGTGTCCAGGAAGCCGTGATCGACCGATTCGCAGTGGGACAGGACCAGGCCGGTGAGCGGCCCCAGCGCCGCACGTGCCGTGGCGACGAGTGCGGTCGGCACGGCGGGATCGCCCAAGTCTGCTTCCAGCACCTCCACGCGGCGACCAGTACCACGCAGCTGCCCAGCCAACTGCTGCACATCGTCGCCGGTGAAGGGAAGACCGATGCGATCGTCGTAGGGGTGCCAGTAGTTGAGCGCGAGGTCCCACCCGTCGCGCGCGAGCCGCCGCGCCAGGGCGGCTCCGATGCCACCGGCGCGCCCGACACCGGTCACGAGGGCGGCGCCTACGGGGCCGGCAGCTTCGGGCACGGCACCACTGTGGCACGCAGCGGACCGGTCGAGCAGGCGGCGCGGGGCTGAGGCGCCGCACGAGCGCGTGCTTCCATGGAGGCGTGAACCCGCTCGACATCGCCGACGTGGTGCGCGCCGCGCCGGTGGACGGATCCGGACGCTTCACCCTCGATGTCGCCGACGGGCTGCAGCAGGGACGCGGCGCCTGGGGCGGTGTGGCCACCGGGGCGATGGTGTCGGCCGTGCGCCAGGTTGCACCCAGCGCCGAGCTGGCCGTGCGGACCATGAGCGCACAACTCGTGGCCCCGCTGCTCGTGGGTCGCACCGACATCGGTGTGGAGGTCCTGCGTCGGGGGGCCGCCACCGTGACGGCCGCGGTTCGCCTCACCGATGCCGCAGGCGGTCTGGTCGCCCACGGCGTTGTGGTGCTGGGCGCCCCGCGCGCCGGGGAGGCCATTCCCGATGGCGAGGCGTGGCGGACAGTGGATCCGCCCGCGGCGCTCGCCGACGGCCCGGACGCCGTCGCCGTCGTTGCGCTGGGGCCGCCGCTCGCACCGGCGTTCCTGCGCCACCTGGAACTGCGCCCGATCGCGGGACTGCCATTCACCGGGGGTGCTGGACGGACCGTGACCGGGTGGGTGCGGCCGCTGGCCCCGGTCTCGCAGCTCGACGCGCCGGTCGTGGTCGCGCTGGCTGATGCGTGGTGGGGGGCCATCATCGCGCGATTGGACCGGCCCCGGCCGGTGGGGACGCTGGGATTCACGGTCGACCTGACCACGGACCCGGCGCAGTTGCCCCGCGAGCCCGACGGGCGGCTGCGGCCGCTGTTCCATCGCGGGCAAACCCTGGCCGCCCGTGAGGGATACGCCGTCGAGCAGCGCGAGCTGTGGGCCGAGAATGGTCGCCTGGTGTCCTGGAACACCCAGACCGTAGCGGTGATCAAGTAGCCGGGAGCGAGCATGACCACCATCAGCCGAAGAGTGCTGGTCTCCGGTCGGGTCCAGGGCGTCTGGTTCCGGCAGACCATGGCCGACACCGCCCGCCGGGCCGGCGTGACCGGCTGGGTGCGCAACCTCACCGACGGCCGGGTGGAGGCCGTGCTGGAAGGCGATCCTGCTGCGGTGGCGGCGGTGATCGCCTGGTGCCATCAGGGGCCGCCGGCCGCGCGCGTGGACAACGTCGCGGTCAGTCCCGTCGAGGCTGCCGCAGCCTCCGACTTCGCGATCCGGCCCTGATGCTCAGCCGAGTTGCTGTGCGACCCAATCGGTGACGGTGCGCAGCACCTCGGCATCCACGGGCTGGCGGACCTGCCGCTTGTAGTCCTTCAGGGTCGGCAGGTCGCTGGGGTCGCGGCGCAGCAGGTGCGAGATCCGGTCCGGCTGCACCACGTTCACCGGACCGGGCGCCATGGCGGCGATGGCGGCCGCGTCGGCGGGCGGGGTCTGCAGATCGGCAGTGCCGGTGAGCGCCAGGGTCGGCACGGCGAGTTCGCGCACCTGCTCGCGCGGGTCGTCGTCGAGGAATTCCCGGAACCACCCGGCGTTGACCTTGGCGCCGTTGACCCGGGCCACGTCGGTCGTGGTGGCGCGGAGCTTGTCGTGGGTGGCCTTGGTCTTGGCGGTGACATCGATGCGCGTCACCCGCAGGATCGCACGGACCGGCTTGGGCAGCCCGGGCGCGATCTGCTCGGCCTGCCACAGCAGGACCTCGCCTCCCGGCCGGGCCGGAGCACTCAGCAGCACGACCGCAGCCGGCAGTGGTTCGCGCACCGCCAGGCGCAGCGCGTGCACGGCGCCCTCGGAGTGGCCGATCACCGCGATCTGGTCGGGGTCGATGCGGGGATCGGTGCGTAGCCGCTGCAGCGCCCGCGCAGCGTCTTCGGTGTTCTGCGACATCCGGACCTCGCGCCAGTCGGAGCCGTCGCCGACGCCGCGCCGGTCGTAGCGCAGCGACGCCACCCCTGCGCCGGCCAAAGCTTCCGCCAGGGCCAACTGGATCTCCAGCGGCATGCCCGGGGCATTGCCGTCGCGGTCGACCGGCCCGGACCCGGGCAGCAGCAGCGCGGCTGGCAGCGGACCGGAGCCAACCGGGACACGCAGCGATCCGTGGAGCGCGTCGGCGTCCGGATCCAGCACGACGGGTTCGTCGCGCCGCGCCGGATCCAACTGTGCGCCCACCCGCTCAGCCACCTCGTGGGCCCGGGGGCTGCCGATGACGAGGGTGCGCCACGCGGCGTCGCGGCGCAGTTGGATCACCACTGCCGGCTCGTCGCGCCGCACCGTGAGGAACATCCGCCCAGCGCGCGATCGCCACGTACCGATCTTGCGAACACCGGGCATGTGGAGGCCGGGCGCGCGCAGTCCACGCGCCGCCGCCAGTCCGTCCGGCACCACGCGCACGCTGCGCACGTCAGCGACCGGCACCGTCACCCCGGACCGCAGGCCGCCCACCTGTTCGCCGCGGGTGAGCCGGACCTGCAGCTCACCGTTCTCGAAGACGATCTCCGCCATGAGCACTCCTATTGATATCGAATGCGATAACAATAGCACCAGTGATACCGTAAGGCCATGCCTGCACCGCACGTCCTGCTCCATCCGGTCCGACTGCGCATCGTGCAGGCGCTGCTGGGCGACCGGGCGCTCACCACGGCCGAGTTGTCCGCGGAACTGTCCGACGTCCCCAAGCCGACGCTGTACCGGCATGTCGCGGCGCTGGTGGAGGCGTCCGTGCTCGAGGTTGCCGCGCAGCGGCGCGTCCGGGGAGCGGTGGAGCGGACCTATCGTCTCGACGAGTCCCGCGCATCAGCCTCCGCCGATGCCGCGGCCGAGATGACCGACGAGGAGCGCCGCACCGGCTTCGCGGTCTTCACCGCAGGCCTGGCTGCTGCCTATGAGGCGTCCATCGAGCGGGGCGACACCGCCCCTTTCGGCTACCGCACCGCTGCGATCCATGTCCCCGAGGAGGAGTTGCCGCAGTTCGTGCGCCGGGTGCGGGAGGCCGTTGCGCCCTGGCTGTCTCCCCGGCGGGGCGCCGATCGGTACTTGTTCAGCACCGTCCTGATCCCGGCTTCGGCGGGCGAGGAATACCCCTAGGGGTATAGTGGGCGTCGTGGGCCAGCAGTGTTTCATGACGACGTTCCTGACCTGGTCGGTGCGGCGCTGGGCGGCTGCGGCAGCCGCCGGCCTGGCGACGTTCCTGCTGCTCGGCGCGGTCAGCGCGGTGATCCCGAATCCGATCTTCGGCCGCAGCATCCCGCCAACCGACTGGGCCATGGGCATCCTCGTGCTGACCAGCGTCCTCAGCGGGCTGCTCGTGGCGACCTACGTGCGCAACAGTGGCCCGGCGCCGGTGCCGGCTCCCTTCGCGGAGCCATTGCCCGGTGAGCGGACCGCGCGCGGCGGCGTCGCCGGCGCGGCACTGGCGTACTTCGCCATCGGGTGCCCGGTGTGCAACAAACTGGTCCTGATCGCCTTGGGCTCCACCGGTGCCGTGCAGTTCTTCGCGCCGGTGCAGCCGTACCTCGCCGTGCTGGGCGTGGGCGTGCTTGCCTGGGCGTTGCTGGTCCGGCTGCGCGGCGAGATGACGTGTGCGCTGGGGACCCGGCAGTCCGACAATCCGCACGAAGAAGTGGAGGCCAATCGATGAACTACGGGCAGGAAACCCTGGACGAGCTGCGCCCGCAGACCCGGGAGTTGCGCCGCATGATCCCCGGCGTCTATCAGGGCTTCGCCGCACTGCACGGTGCGGCGCTTTCCGACGGCGCCCTCGATGCCAAGACCAAGGAGCTCATCGCCCTTGCCCTGTCCGTCGGCTCGCAGTGCGACGGCTGCATCGCCTCCCACGCCCGTGGCGCGGTTCGGCACGGTGCCAGCAAGGAGGAAGCCGCCGAGGCCATCGGGGTCACGCTGCTGATGGGCGGCGGGCCGTCCTCGATCTACGCCCCGCGCGCCTACGAGTCGTTCTGCGAGTTCTACGACGCCGCGCACCCGGAGGAGGGGTAGCAGCAACCGGCGCCGCCCACCGTGCAGGGGCGGCGCCGGTGCTTGCCAGAGGCGACGGTCAGCCGGCGACCACCCGCTGCAGATCGGCCGCTGAGGCCACCTTGCGCAGCCGGATCGCCATGATCACCTGCACGATGCCCAGCACGACCAGCGCCACCCCACTGATCCAGGCCAGGACCAGCAGGGTCTTGCCCGGCCACAGCACCACGACCGCGCCAGCGATGATGCCGAGGATGCCACCGGTGATGGCCACGCCGCGGCCCGGCATGCCCTTGGCGGACAGTCCGACGGCGAGGTCGGCGACGCCGCTGAAGATCCAGCCGAAGCCGATCAGCAGGCCGAGGATCCAGATCGCCTCGGTGATCCCGCTCAGCGCCACCGCGCCGAGCACGATCGACAACACACCGGAGATCCCCATCAGCACCCGGGTCGCGGTCGGGCGGTCCGGTCGGGTCAGGCTGCCGACCACGGAGAACAGGCCGGTGACGATCAGCGCGATCCCCAGCAGCACCGCGATGATGCTGACGGTGGCCTGGGGCCAGACGATCACGGCGAGACCGAAGCCGATCATCACCAGGCCGGAGCTGAGGACCATGCCCCAGTTCTTGCCGACCTCCGCGGCGAAGGCGTCCGCCTCAGCGGTCTGGCCAGGGGCCGTCACGATCTCGCCGACCGCGACCTCTTCTGTCGGGTTGGTGGAGTCCAGGTTCGTCATACGACTGCTCCTTTCGATGGGCGCGCCGATGCGCACCCCGATTGACGGCAAGCCTTCCCGCAGCACCCGGCCGCAAACGCTGGGCGACAATGCTGTCATGCATCTCACACGGCCGACCTGGGACGAGTACTTCCTCGGGATCGCCGCGGCCGTAGCGGCCCGTGCGGATTGTCGTCGCCGCCGGGTGGGCGCGGTGCTCGTCGCCGATCACCGCATTGTGGCGACCGGGTACAACGGGGCGCCTTCGGGCGGTCCGAGCTGCCTGGCGGGCCAGTGCCCGCGCGGGCTGCTTGACCCGGCCACGGTGGCGCCGGGCAGCTCTTACGACACCGGCGCCGGCTCTTGCGTGGCCCTTCACGCCGAACAGAACTGTCTGCTCTACGCCGATCGCAGCAGGGCGGAATCGGCGACCATCTACGTCACCCACGAACCGTGCGACGGCTGCCGCCGGATGATCGCGGGGTCGGGGGTTCGTCGCGCGGTCTGGCCGGACGGGCAGTGGCAGGTCCGCCCGGCGCTGTAGTGCGGCGACCGGGGTTCGCCACCGGCGCGACTGCGACCCTGGATCCGCGCAGGAGCGCCGTGGCCGCAACCCGCTACCGATGCCGATCGTCGTCGTGCACGCCGACGCTGTCGAGTTCGATGCGCCCATCCGGCAGGCGCCAGTACTTCATCCGGCGCCCGGTGTGGCTGTGGACCTGCAGGGTGGCGCGCCAGGCCCGGGCGCCATCGGCCCGCTCCTGCTGCGCGCCTGAGCCTCGGACGGGCACGGGCTGGACCTGGCGGGACGGCATCTCCTGCGCCCGGCCGCACAGCACGTCCACGACGAGTTGCAGGAGTTTGTCCCGAGGTACGCCCCACATAGTGTCCAGTCGGCCCAGGAACGCCCGGCCCACCGCATAGTCGGCCAGCGGGTACCGCGCTCGCTGCGATTCCGGGACGTGTTCCAAATAGGCGATCTCGACCTCCCAGCGGAACTGCTGCTGCGCATCGGCGAACGCCTGCGGCAGTTCGCGGTTGCGTTCGGCCAGCCGGGCCGCGCGCAGGTTCGCGCGCAGCCCCCGCGCCTCTCTGCGCAGCGCATCGACCTCGGCCTGCAGTGCGGCAGCCGCCTCAGCGAACACCTCAGCCGCCGCGCGAGCCTGCGCCAGCCGTGCAGCCGCCTCGTCCTCGTTCTGCGGCGCCGACTCCACGACGCGCTCCTCGGGCGCCGGTGCCGGCACCCATCGTTCAGGCTCGGCCAGCGCCAGCCACGGCGGACCGCCGGGCAGGATCGCCAAGGCGTCCAGCGTCCGCGCCTCCTGCGCCAGCGCCACCAGGCAGCTGCCGTCGATCCACGCCACTTCGACGCTGATCACCTCACCGGCCGAGATGAGCCGGGTCAGATCCTCGTCCTCATCGAACAGCACGACGGGGTAGTCCGGGTGCAGCAGCACCTGCGCCCAGTGGTCGGTCACCTCCCGGACCAGCGCTGGGACAGTGGCACCGTTCGGGCACTCGCGCCGCACCAGCGCCGGCACGTCGATCGCGGGCGGCTCCGGCAGGAACTGCGGCGGCTTGCCAGACGCGCCCAGCGTGCCGGTCAGGTGTTGCCCGCGCCGCAGGAGCCGATCCGCCGGGACATCGACGCGCAGGCGCGCGGCATGCAGCACGCCCTGCTGCCGCTCCTCGGTGCGCACCAGGACATGGTGTTCGGTGGCGAAGCCGATGACCTTGGCCGTCTCGCGCTTCGGGTCCTGGGCAGGTGCCGACGGTGGTGCCAGCAGGCCCGCCCGATGGGCGTCGAGGAGGGCTGCTGCCACGAGCTGCTGCGCCACGCGAACGCCTTGGGCGGCGCTGGGACACAGGAACAGGGGCGCGGCGGCGCGGTTGCGCAGCCACTCCTCGCCGGACGGGTACAGCCGCGCGGCACCGTAGGAGACCGACGGTGCCCGATCCCCGAGCCCTTCGGCGAGGCCGGCGGTGGCGGAGGCGGCCACCACAGCGACCGGCACGATGCCGCGCAGCTCCCCGGCGACGTCGTCAGCGTCGATGCGGGGACCGGCCGACTCGGGGTGGACGGTGATCACGACGACCGGCCGGCTGCGGGCAGGGTCGAGCAGGTAGGCGGCCAACTCCCGCGCCCGTTGGGGGCTGCGGACCCAGTGCGGCCCGGACTCGGGGGACCATTGCTGCGCCATGGCAGGCTCCTCCACATCGAAGGTCGGGGCGCTGGTACTCCGGCGGCGCCATATCCACATCCTCGGGTTCTCCACCGTTGCGGTTGCCGGCGGCCCGCCGGTGGCGCCCAGCGTCCAGGATCGCAGCAACAGCCGCGTTGCTGAGGAGGCCCCGAATGACCGACGCCGCACTCGCCGCCACGGTGCAGCTCACCTTCACCGTCGAGGAGCAGGCGGCCGCCCGCGCGGGAAGACTGTACCGAGCGGTTGCCGCCCTGGATCACACGGCCATCGCCGACGTCCTGGGCCTGCCCGACGCGGCATCGGCCGGGCACGCCCTCATCGCCGGCGCCGCCGACTACCAGCGCCTGGTGGCCGAGGCCGCCGGTCATCTGCGCCACGACGCGCACATCAGCGGCACAACACTGCTCGTCTGTACCACCGCCGAGACCTTCCGGGTGGATCCGCTGGAGGTGACGGCGGGACCGGACATCGGGCCAGCGGCGCTGGCCGCGCTCTCCGCTGACGTCGCCCACAGCCGCATCGGCGACGTCACGGCCCTGGTGATGCTGGCCGAGCAGCTGCCGGAACTTGCCGCCGCCGCCGGGCTCGTCTGCCGGGGCATGCCGTCCCTGGAGACGGTCCTGGCCCACGCCCGCGACCCGGCGCTGGCCGGCCCGTGAGGCTCAGTCCGTGGCCACGTCCACCACCAGCCGGGGCGGATCGTCCAGCCAGAACGCACGGAACGGGCGCTGCCGATCCACGCCGATGCCGAATTGCGTGGTGCCCTCGAATGCCGAGATGTACTGCACCTCGCGGATGGCGGAGAACCCGTCGGTCACGATCGTGGTGGGACTGGTGAATGGCGGCCACTCCGGCGGGCGGTCGGGGTAGTCGGTCACTGTCCAGACGCGCACCACGACCTCGAGGCTGGCGCCTCCGGTGAGTGCCACCTCGAAGCCGGCCGGGTCGGCGATGAGCGGATCCCGGTAGCCGACCGACCAGCCGGGCCGCTCTCCGCTGCCGGTCATCTCCAGCACCCACCGCTCGTAGCATGCATGGTCCCCGACGCGCATCTTGCTGCCCGTCAGGGTGGACATGGCCAACGGATCGGAGGACTGCTGATCGGCCAGTGAGCCGAACGCCTCACAGGCGGCCGAGGTCGCCGTCGGTGTCGGCGCCGTCGTCGCCGGGGACGGCGTGCCGGTCGTGGTCGAAGACGGCGTACCGGTCGGGGTCGCAGTCGCCGTGGCCGTGGCCGTCGTGGCAGGAGTCGGCTCCGCTGGAGGCGTCGGTGTTGCCGTCGGTTCGCCGCCGGAGGTGCATGCGGCCAGCAGTGCGACGGCCAACGCAGCCGCGGTCAGGATCACACGACGACTGCGCATAACGGCATGGTGCGGCGCGGCAGTGGCACCGACAAGGGCCGTACGTCCTACCGCGGGGCCGCCCCGGCGCCGGGTCGCAGCGCATCCAGCTGGGCCCGGGCCACGAAGGCGAAGGCGACCATGAGCGCGAGATTGAGCAGGAGCGTCGGCACCGTCTCAGCCTAGGCGCGGGGTGTGGGGGCCCTTGAGCCTCGGTGGCGGGCCTCCCAGGGCGGTCCGTGGGACCCTCGAGGCAGGAGGCGGCCGATGGCGGACGAGCGCGAAGCAGCGGTGATCGTGGCCGAACTGCCACTGCTCGAACGGGTGCGCCTGGTGGCCGGTCGGGACTTCTGGACCACCCAGCCGATTCCAGGAAGGGTGCCCTCGATCCTGATGACCGACGGTCCGCACGGCCTGCGCAAGGAGGTCCGCCGGGGTGGACCGGGCGAACCCGCGACCTGCTTCCCCACGGCCAGTGCGCTGGCGTCCACATGGGACCCGGATCTCGTCGAAGAGGTCGGTGCGGCCATCGGCCGGGAGGCGCGGGCGGCAGGGGTGTCCGTCGTGCTGGGACCGGGGATGAACATCAAGCGCCACCCGCTCGGGGGCCGCAACTTCGAGTACTTCGCCGAGGATCCGCTGCTGTCCGGGCAATTGGCGGCCGCGATGGTGCGGGGCATCCAGGGGCAGGGGGTGGGGGCCTGCTTGAAGCACTTCGCCGCCAACAACTGCGAGACGCGCCGGATGGTCCTCGACACGATCGTCGATGAGCGAACCCTGCGCGAGGTGTACCTGCGCGGGTTCGAGATCGCCCTGGCCGCCGAGCCCGCGGCCGTGATGACCGCGTACAACCTCGTGAACGGTCAGTACTGCTCTGATCATGAGGTCCTGCTGCACCGGATCCTGCGCGGGGAGTGGGGGTATCGGGGCCTGGTCATGTCCGACTGGGGCGGCACCAACGACCGGATCGCCGGACTGCGGGTCGGGATGGATCTGGAGATGCCCGGCGGCGCCCGCGCCTTCGACACCGAAGTGGCCGCGGCGGTGCGCGACGGCAGCCTCGCCGAGGCCGACCTCAACCGCAGCGCCGCCCGGGTCGTGGCGCTGGCGCAGCGCTGGCCGGCTGCCGAGGACCCGCCGCCCGTGCCCGTGCAGGCCCACCATGCACTGGCCCGGCGGGCAGCCGCTGCGGCCTGCGTCCTGCTCACCAACGACGGCGCCCTGCCCGTGCCGGAGGCGAGCCGGATCACCCTCATCGGCGCGTTCGCCGACCGGCCGCGCTACCAGGGGGCCGGCTCCTCCCAGGTCACGCCGAGGCAAGTGGACACACTGCGCGACGCGCTGCCCGAGGCGCGCTATGCGGCCGGCTACGACCCGATCGATGGCAGCACCACGCCGGCGCTGCTGGCCGAGGCCGCCGCAGCGGCACGCACCGCGCACACCGTCGTGCTGCTCCTGGGACTGCCGCAGCGCTGGGAGTCGGAGTCGTGGGATCGGGCCGATTTCGGGCTGCCGGAGGGGATGGACCAGCTGGCGCAGATCGTGCTGGACGTCAATCCGCGCACCGTCGTGGCCCTGACGACCGGGGCCGCGGTGGCGATGCCCTGGGGCCATCGGGCCGCCGCGATCCTCCAGGCGCACCTGGGGGGACAGGCGGCCGGGTCGGCGCTGGCCGACGTGCTCACCGGGCGCGCCGAACCGGGCGGTCGGCTGGCCGAGAGCATCCCCTTCGCGCCGACGGACCTGCCGGCGGACCGGAACTTCCCCGGCACGGGCCGACAGGTGCAGTACCGGGAGACCTGGCACGTCGGATACCGCAGCCACGAATCGGACGGCGTGCCGGCCCGTTTCCCGTTCGGCCACGGGCTGTCCTACACCACCTTCGAGTACGGTCCCATGACGATCGGCGGCTCAGCGGGGGCGCCTGCCGCGGAGGTGTCGGTGCGCAACATCGGGGCGCGGTCCGGCAGCGAGGTCGTGCAGGTGTACGTGGGTCCGGTCGATGGGGGCGACGCGGCCCTGGCGCGGCCCGCCAAGGAGCTGCGCGGATTCGCCAAGGTCCATCTGGAGCCCGGAGCCGCCGCGACCGTCCGAATCCCACTGGACGAGCGTGCGTTCGCTGTCTGGGATACGGCCCGCGGCCGGTGGGCGGTCGTGGCCGGGGAGTACCGCATCATGGTCGGCGCCTCAGCCGCCGACATCCGTGGCTCGGCCACGATCCGGATCACCTCCGACGACCCTGCTCCCGCGCTGGTCCGCACAGCCGGCCCGGTCGCCACAGCGGAGGAGTTCGCCGCCCTGCTCGGTCACCCCCTCCCCGAACCGATGGCCGCGCGTCCGTTCTCCCGGACGTCCACGCTGGCCGATCTGCAGTCCCATCCGCTCGGCCGGGCGGTGGCGGCCGTGGTGGTGTCGGCGGCGCGCAGGCGGGTGGCGCCGCGCGACGATCCGGCCGCGGCCGAGCGGTGGGCGGCGGCGATCCGGGAGGGGACGCCGCTGCGGACCTTCGTGCAGATGTCCGGCCGGATCAGCCTCGGCGCGGTCGACCGCGCGGTCGCGCTGCTGAACGGCGAGCCTGCCCGGGCGCTTGGTGTGCCTCGGCAGCTCCTGCGCTCCAGGGCTGGCGGGTCCGCCACGGGCTAGCACCGTTCACGCGGGCTTCCGGGGGTGGCGCATGCCAGGCATGGAGGAATCCGACCCCTCAGGGGTCGAAATCCTCCACCCGTCGGCCGGTCCGCCCGCGGTCTGACCGCGCGTCACCGGCGACACGCTCACCGCACCAGAGCCCGACGGAGCACACGAGGCTCCGCGCCGGACCCCGAGACGGGCGCCTGACTCTATTCACTCAACAGGACGCCACCTGGTAGGGGTGATGTCCAGGAGGTTGTGCCAGTGCCCCGCCTACTCCTCGGGGAACGTGATCTGCAGCTTGAGCGACACATGCCGCCTGATCGAGTGGTCTCGCCGACCGTTGACGGCGACGGAGAGAGCGGGCAGCTGGACCTGCGCGGCCAGGTCTAGGTTCCGGTCGTCACGTCCTTCGTAGGTGACGGTAATGGCGAGATGCTGCACCGGGTTCTGGCCTGAGCGAGCCTCAACCAGACCGGCGATCTCCGGATCGCGCAACGAATGCTGCTCGACGAATGCCCAGGCCGCAGTGATGTCGGGCTTCCCGCCGGGGTAGGTGCCGTCTACCTGCAACCGTGATTGCCACTCCTCACGCTCATCCAGGGTCATCTTCCCGTCGCCGTTGAACGGCTGGACCCTCCCGAGTTTCTTCCCGATCTTCGCTTTGACGGTCGTGACTTGGTGCTTCACGTGCAGTGTGCTGGTTTCGGACTTGACTCGGCTCGCGCCCAGGATCCGGCACAGCGACGACACCAGCTGCAGCTTCTCGCGCTCGAAGAGGAGTTCGGCGTCGGACTCTGGTGCATAGCTGCCGGTCCCGAACGGGCTGCGGACCAGGACCACCCCGGGCTTCAGCATGTTGCTGCTGAGGAGCTCCTGGATGTGCGCAGGCTGGGAGTCGAGGAAGTGCTTGTCGACTACGGCCACCTCCGCGCCTGGCGGACACACGATCTTGTGCCTCCCGCCCATCTGATGTGCTCGTTCATCCTGGGCCCGGGAGACTCCGAGGATGACGGCGGCTGGTTGGGCGCTGGGCAACGGATGCATCACGGCCTCCGATCGGTGATGGACATGCTGAGGTGGTGCAGCCCCGCGGCGACATGGTCGGCATCGAGGGCCAGGCCGGCCGCCCGTGCGCATTCCATGATCGACGAATGGGTTGGCTGCAGATCGGCGAAGCGGAGCGAGGCGGTCTGGACTCGGGCCAGCAGTACTTGCGGGCGGGTGTCAGGCACTTCAACGGTGAACTGCAGGACCGCCCAGCGGCGGTCCCGCCACGACTTATAGGTCCCGTTCCCCGTCACGGCCGCTGTCCTGGATTCGATCACCCGATAGGTTCTTGCGATCTCCTGGCTACTGCCTGCCTTCGCGTCGGGGGAGGAGCCCACCAGGGGCTGTGCCGGGGCCCCCCGCTCGCTGGCGAAGACGCGTGGCGGTGTCCGGATTGAGACAGCGGGAGCGACCACCACCACCCTCGGCCCCCGATTCCGGGTCCACGGGATGTTGATCATGCCTGGCCCTTCATCTGCCGCCGGGCCACCTTCGACGCGATGCGACCGGCGCCCGAGGCGTCAACCAGCGATCCGATGATCACGTCGTCATCCCCCAGCTCGCATGCGTTGCGCAGCGCCTGTACTTCCCAAGCCTTGCGCACCCGGCTCTCATCGCCTCTGGATTGGAACTGGTCAGCGTGCGTCCCCAGCAGTGTGAAGCGCCGCTCGCCGACCCAGCCCTCCTTGTTGAGGAGGTCCTTGATGTGGTCCGCATCTGCAGCCATAGCGCTGAGGGCCTCCTGGTCGCCGCTCGCGACCAGGCTCGCATCGAAGAAGTAGACGACTCCAGAGGCGCCGGCGACACCCTTCTCCCACTGCGCGAGGCGGTCTCCCGCCGAGTCCACGATGATGATGGACAGGCCCTGCGCCTTCGCCCTCGACCTCCCGCTGGCTGATGGTCGGCGGAGATCCGCCTCCGGGCAGGTTCCCCGTGCTCCAGGTAATGCGCGAGCGTCGTCTTGCCAGACCCGGATCGGCCGATGAATGCGACGGTCTTCTTCATCCGCAGCCACTTGTTGACCGCCAGCGCGGCCGCCAGGGAGATGACCCCTGTTGCGACTGCCGCCGAGATCCACACCATCAGCACCGGTATTGCCACGCGTCCTCCCCCTCGCCGCCGTCAAGCGGCACGGCACCATCCGTCTTGAGCCTACGAGCGATCAATACCCGCCGAGTCAGAGTGACAAACCGGCCCGACACGGACCGGTAGCCCAGAGTCGTTGGTTCGCCTCGGTGACGGGGATAGGTGCACGCCCGGCCGCAGGCCGCAGGGGTGCAGGGTCAGCCGGTCAGACGCGGGGGTGCTGCGTCGGTGCGACGTGATCACTCGGCCTTCGGTGCCGGTACTCAGCACGTGGCGAGGAGCCGGGTCGGTGTTGGCCGGCGGCTTATGGAGCGGCGACCCGAAGCCCACGAGCACGCCTCGAGCTGATGCCAGTATCTATCCCGGTCCAGCGATCGGTACCCACTTCGTCTCGGCGTGGGGGACCGCACCGGCACGCCCAGCCAGGGCTGCAGGGGAGATCAGGCTACGGGCCGGTCGGCCGCAGCATTCTCCGACCGGTACTTTCCCATTGCGGCCTGACCGCCTGTGGCTTGCCAGCCCTGCAGGAGATAGCGCAAGCGCCGCCGGACCGACCATCACGGCAGCAGGGCGATACTGGAGGCGAAACAAAGGGGGTGGGCCGGATGGCTGAGGGTCGGTCGAAGGTGTCGCTGATCGTCGCGGCCGTCGTCGGATCGGTGCTCATCGCGATGGTGTTCCTGCTCAGCAGCGGCAGTGACGAGCCGGACGCCGACGGCGGCGCCGAGGTGCCCGAGGACTGTACCGAGATCGTGGTGGCGGCCTCCAGCGAGAAGGCCGGCCTGTTGTCGCAACTGGCTGCCGAGTGGAATCGCACCGGGCCGGAGGCCGGCGGCACCTGCGTGGGAGCCACCGTGGTCGCCAAGGCCAGCGGGGCCGCAGCCGATGCACTGGCCCAGCCGCAGTGGGATGAGCAGATCGACGGCCCCCGCCCGGACGTCTGGTCCCCGGCCGCCTCCTCGTGGGCAGGGCTGACCCGGCAGGCGCGCACCGACGCCGACCTGCCGGACATCCTGCCCGCGCAAGCCGAATCCATCGCCACCACGCCGCTGGTGATCGCCATGCCCCGGCCGATGGCGGAGGCGCTGGGCTGGCCGGATGAGCAGATCGGCTGGGGCGACCTCGCCGCCCTCACCGAGAACCCGCAGGGCTGGGGGTCGGCGGGCCACCCCGAATGGGGGCCGTTCAAACTCGGCAAGACGAACCCCTACTTCTCCACCAGCGGGCTCAACGCCACGATCGGGACCTACTTCGCCGCCACCGGCCTGGCCAGCGACCTCACCGTGGAACGCGTGCAGGATCCGGCGACCAGGGACTTCGTCAGCACCGTGGAGAGCGCCGTGGTCCACTACGGGGACACCACACTCACCTTCCTGGACAACATGGCCGCGGCCGCCGATCAAGGTCGCGGCCTCACCTACGTCTCCGCGGTCACCGTGGAGGAGAAGTCGGTCCTGGACTACAACCTCGGCAATCCGACCGGGGATCCGGACACCCTGGCCGGCGCGGTGGAACCGGACATCCCACTGGTGGCGGTGTACCCGGAGGAGGGGACGCTGCTGTCGGACAACCCGTGGTTCATCCTGCAGGCCGACTGGGTGGACGACGCCAAGCGGGAGGGCGCGCAGCAGTTCGCCGCCTACATCCAGTCCGAAGAGGGGCAGCGGCGATTCACCGACGCCGGGTTCCGCAGCTACACCGGCGAGGCCGGATCAGTGCTCAGCCGGGACAATGGTTTCCTCCCCGAGGGGCCGGCGACGATCCTGGCGCCGCCCGAGCCGTCGGTCCTCGGCGTCATCCAGCAGTCCTGGGACGATCTGCGCAAGCGGGCCCGGGTGCTGATGGTGCTGGACGTCTCCGGCTCCATGGGGGCCGACGTGGCCGGGGTGGGCGCCACCCGACTGCAGTTGGCAGCCGACGCGACCGCCACCGCTGTTGCCGGTTTCGCCGACACCGATGAGGTCGGCCTGTGGATCTTCGCCACGGATCGCGGACCCGCCGGCGAGCCGTGGGCGTCCCTAGTGCCGATCGGCGCGGGCGCCCAGAGCAAGCCGGCGATCCAGCAGGCGGTCGCGGGGCTCGTGCCGGATGGGGGGACGGCGCTGTACGCCACCACCCGTGAGGCGCAGGAGCAGATGCTGGCCGAGCTGGACACCAGCCGGATCAACGCGATCGTGCTGCTGTCCGACGGCCGCAACGAGTACCCGCCCGATACCGATCTGGACTAGTCTGCTGCGCCAATTGGAGGGGGAGAGCGCCGACACCTCGATCCGGGTGTTCACCATCGGCTACGGCTCGGAGGCCGACGCCGAAGCGCTGGAGTCGATCGCGGAGGCATCGGCGGCGGAGTACTACGACGCATCCGATCCCACGTCCATCGACAACGTGCTGACCAGCGTCCTCAGCAACTTCTGAGCGAGACAGCCCGTCCGGCACACTGGTGACTATGGCCGCGCGCGACGAACTCCGGGATCCCTGGGGATGGTTGCTCGCCGTGTTCGCCGGCGGCCTCGCCTGGGCGGTGCTCGGCGGTGCCGGCGGGATCTTGGGGGTCCTGGCCGCCGTCGTCGTGGGATCGGTCGTGCTCGGCACGAAGGTCGGCGTCGGCGTGCTGGTGCACCGCGATCGCCCATCGGCGGTGACGGGCCGTTCCGACGCGCTGCCGCTGCCCGCGCGCGGTTCCCAGGCCGACAGCTACCTGCAGCGCGCGCGGCGGGCCCGTTCCCGGATGGCCGATCTCGCCGAGCGCCCCGGGGATGCGTGGCTGCGCTCAGAGGTGGGGCGCATGGACGACGGCGTGGACGCAGTCATCGCCTCGCTGACCGATCTGGCGGGCCGCGTCACCCTTGCCGAGCAGATCCTCACCAGCGCCAACGCACCGGCCGTCGCGGCCGACCGCACGGCACTGGTCGCCAAGTTGGAGCGGACGACTGATCCGATGCTGGCCGAGGAGCGACGCCGCGCTGTTGCCGCCCTCGACCAGCAACTCGCTGGGCTGGAGCGGATGCACAGCCTGCGCGAGATGCTGCTGGCCCGGATGGCTGCGGCGGTCGTCGGCCTGGAGTCGGTCGCCACCCGGATGGGCGAAGTGGTCACGATGGGCGCCGACTCCTACCAGCACGACACCGCCGGGGAAGCCCTGCGCGACGCCGGCTCCGACCTGGAAGCGCTGCGGACCGGTCTCGCCGAGGCCCAGCAACTGGCCCGCGGAATGGCCCAGGACTCCTGAGGGGGCTGCCGGAGTGCGTTGGGTGGCCCGGAGTATCCGGCGCGGCTCAGCATCTGGGGGTGCCGGACGGGCGCCCGGTCACGATGCTGATCGGTCCCGGCGATCCGGCTTGCTGGATGTCGGTTGGCGTTCGACTTCGCCGTTTGCCTCCGGTGCGGATGCCCGAGTCGCTCCCCGAGACGCCGAGGCACGCCGCGAGCCGGGACTCTGCACCCGCGCCGGTTGTCTGCACCCGATTCGGGGGCGGAATCCACGACTTCTGGGCTGTTGCTGCACCCGGGGTGGGGGTTTGCACCCGGGGTGGGGGTTGGAGCCCGGCGTGTCGGCCGGATCAGCCCCCGTTGCGGGTGCAGACCCCCATACCGGGTGCACTGATGCCGCACGCCGGGCCGGATCAGCCCCCATCCCGGGTGCAGACCCCCATTGCGGGTGCAGACCCCCATACCGGGTGCATTGATGGCGCGCGGGCCCTGATCCAGTCGCTGGCGGGTGCAGACCCCCATCCCGGGTGCATGGAAGCCACACGCAAAGCCAGATCCAACCCCGTCGCGATCACACACCCCCGGCCCTCGCCAGCATCACGGCAACCGCCCACCCGTCCGCCCTCCCGCGCGAGGCCAACCCGAATGCCGGACACCCCCGCGCCGCGCTCTAGCGCCGAGCCGCTGTGGTGCCTCGCTCCCGCCAAGCCCGCCAGGCGCCGGTGCACCATAGGGCCCATGCGATGAGCACTGGCTGGAACAGCAGTCGCAGGCCCCGCGCGAGGTCGCTGTCCAGGCCGAATCCATCGTTGCCTTCGAGGAACTGGGCGATGTTGCCAGGAAAGATCACCACGAAGAAGGCCGCCGTCAGCCAGCCGATGGCCGGACCGGGCCGCACCAGGAGGACCGCGCCGAGCGCCAACTCCATGACGCCTGAAACCGCCACGATCGCCTCCGGCCAGGGCAGCCACGATGGCACCTGCGCCAGGAACGACTCGGCCGCGGCGAAGTGCGCGAACCCAGCCACCAGCAGGAAGCCCGCGAGCAGCCATCGGGCGGGGGTACGGACATCCACCCCACCATCCTGCGCCACGTCCGGGCCCGCCGACACCGCGATGGCCGTTCCCGCCGAAGCTCCCAGTGGCAGCTCGGTGTTCTCGATCACCGCCGGGGCGCCAACTGGCACGGCAAGCCGGCCACCTCAGAGCAGGCGTTGCCAAACGGTGGCCGCAACGGTCAGGCTGATCCGATGGCTGCTGTGCTGCTGGTGCACCACACCACCTCGCCCGCGACACAGGAGTTGTTGGAGGCGCTGTCGGCCGGGGTGGCCGAGGCCGCAGAGGCGGTGCCGGTCGAACTGTTGGTGCGGCCCGCGCTGGCGGCGACGGCCGTCGACGTGTTTGCCGCTGATGCCTATCTGCTGGCGACCCCCGCGAACATCGGCTACATGTCCGGTGCGCTGAAGCACTTCTTCGACACCGTCTACTACCCGGTCCTGGAAGCGACCCGGGGCCGGCCATATGGACTGCTCGTCCATGGCAACAACGACACGGCCGGAGCGGTCCGCGCGGTGGAAGCGATCGCCAAGGGCCTGGGCTGGCGGGCGGTGAGGCCCTCCGTCAGCGTGGTGGGCGCAGTGAGCGCGGCCGATCGGGAGGCGTGCCGGGACTTGGCTGGGTTGGTCGCACTGGCAGCGGTCAACTAGCGCGCGGGCCAGCGGCCCAGTCGCCGCACCCGACATGGGCAGTGGCCACCAGGCCCACCAACGCTCGCCCGCGTGGAGTACGTGGAGTATCCGGCAACGCCGATGCAGCAGCGGAGCGCCGCGGACCCCTGCTAGGGCCACAGATGCAGGCAAATGGACCTCGACCCGGGGTCGGCGACCGTAGCCTAGCCATAGCGTACGAAGCCATAGCGTACGAAGCTTTCGAGATGTTCCCGTGTGATATCTACGACATCCAAGAGATTTGAATGTGACACGTTTGTGACATAGGGTCACTTGGCGTTGGGGAGATCAACGTTAGGGGAACCTCATGGCGGCACTTCCGCACGTCCACGGGAACCGGCGAGCGATCATCATCGCGCTGGTCGGGTGTCTACTCGCCGTCGGTGTCGGACTGTCCAAGCCCGCCCCGGCGGCAGCGGCCACCAACCGCAGCCCGGAGCAGGCCGGTGCGGCGCTACCGAGCACCACCCAGCCCAGCAGTCTGCCGGGGACCAAGCTGTACGTCGCGCCCAACGGCAGCGATAGCGCAGCCGGTACCTCTTCGAGCCCGTTGAAGACGCTGCAGCGCGCCGTCGATAGGGCGTCGGCGGGCTCGGTCATCGTCGTCCGCGGCGGGACGTATCCGGCACAGCCGAACGTCACTGCCATCAGCAAGAAGTTGACGATCATGGCCCAGCCGGGTGAGGTCCCGACGTTCGACGGCTCCGTGCCCGCGGGCACGGCCACCGCCGAGGGATCACTGCGGTACGTGGGCTACCGGCCGGTGCCGGCCGCCCTCGGTGAGGGCCTCAACCTCAACGCCTTGCCCGAGGCCACGTTCCGCAACGGGGCGCCCACCGGGCTTGCGGCGGAGCGCGGCTGGCGCTGCGTGGCCAGCTCCGGCACGAGCTACACCACGCCGAGCGGTAGCGGTACCGGATGCCCCAGCGGCACCAAGCCGCGCGTCATCACCGGCTACTACCCCGATCAGGTCTGGGTCAACGGCAAGTCGCTGGTACAGGTGCTGAGCAAGGGCAAGGTCGTGCCCGGCACCTTCTATGTGGAGCGCTCGTCCGGCAGCGACGCCAACCCCCCGCTCTCCCGGCTCTACTTGAGCGGGCCGGATTCAGCCGACATCAGCAAGGTCCGCGTGTCGCAGTCGACCGGGACCATGTTCCTGGTGGCTGCCGACGGTGTGCGCATCGAGGGCCTGTCGCTGGTGCGGCACTCGCCGGCGTGGCCGGACTCCGGCATCCGGGTGTCGTTCGCGGCCAACGACGCGGTCATCCGCGATGTGGTGCTGCGAGATGTCACTGCGACGGGCCTGCGGGTGATGGGTGGCGATGCCGCCGGTGGCAAGCAGCTCACCAAGCGGACGACGGTGGATCGTGTCACCATCGACCGCGCGCAGTGGCTCGGCGTCAACGCCACCTACACCGACGACACGTCGCTGCTGAACGTCGCGATCAGCGGTACCAATGCGCACGCCGAGTTCGTCACCGCGCCGAAGTCCGGGGCCGTGAAGGCCTCCAAGACACACCGTATGCAGATCATCGGCAGCGACATCTCCAACAACACCAGCCATGGCGTGTGGTGGGACCAGTCGAACTACGACGCGCTGCTGGCCAATAGTCGGCTCATCCACAACCGCGACTCCGGGGTCTTCTACGAGATCTCGCACGGCTTGACCATGGTGAACAACGTGGTCGTCGCGCCGAACTCGACGAACTCCACTCCGGCGGTACGGCTGGCCGGGTCGTCGGACAGCCGTCTGGTGAACAACACGATCGTCGGGTCCCAGACGCCGCTGACCATTGCTGGCGATACCCGCTCCAAGACCTACGGATCGGGACGGCTCTGCTCGGAGCACCCTCAGCGGTACCGGCAGAGCGGCAGCATCAGCGCGGACTGCCCACCCGGTCTCTCCTCGGATCTGGACCAGGCTCGGGCCGGTGCCTATGGCTCGCCCAACCTCACGCCGAAGCTGACATGGCGGCCGTCGATCACGATGCTCGTCAACAACGTGCTGGCCAACCCAGGCGCGGGGTCCGGTGGGATCTGCCCGGGCGGCTACCCGGTCTGCGTGAAGGGGTATGCAGGGTCGTCGAGCAACCCCACGGCCGTCTTCCCGACCAACGGGGTGCTGAAGGGGACCATCGACGGCAACGTCTACCAGGCGCCCTCGACGGTGGCGCAGATCAACGTCCAGCAGGGCGGGTCCGGGTCGGTGGCGGCCAACACGCTGGGCAGTCTGCGTACCGCGCTGGGCTCCAGTTGGTACCGGCTCAATGCGGAGAGCAACGGTCTCGCGGGCACCGGCTGGGTCTCCGGCGCGGGGGTCCCGACGGCCGCACTGCAGGCCAAGCAGGGCCAGGCCGCTCGCGTGCCCTCCGACGCTCTGATCAACGCCTTCGTGTCCGCGGGCACGAGAACCTACGGGTCGACCTTCGCCGGGGGATCCCCGGTCACTGCTCCTGAGCCGGAGCCCGAGCCGGCACCTGCACCTGCACCTGCACCAGCTCCCGCACCGGAACCCGAGCCCGAGCCTGAGCCGGTGCCCGCCCCGTCCGACACCTTCACCGTCCAGGACCACTTCGATCGGTCGGTGGAAGGCGACTTCGGCGCCGCGCCGCTGGGCGGTCCCTGGAAGATCGAGGGCTCCTCGGAGCACTACGAGGTGCAGCAGTCCCACGGTGTGATGGATCTGCAGCCAGGGGTGAGTCGGGCGGTTGCCCTCCCCGAGGCCGCGGCCGCTTCGGCGACAACGGTGACGGAATTCCATATCGAGGGTGCGCCGACGGGTTCGGGCGCCTACATCAATGTGACGCCACGGCTGCGTCCGGACGGTTCGGCCTACCGGGCCAAGGTGCGCATCGATCCCGACGGCCGAGCCTCGCTGCGGCTCTCCCGCGTCGCGGCGTCCGGAGCCGTTACCGATCTGGCGCTCTCCGATGCTGTGCTGCCGGACACCAACGACCAGACCATCATGGTGCGGGTCGAGGCCATGGGGACGTCGCCCACGATCATCTCGGCGCGCATGTGGCTGGCCGGTGATCCCGAGCCGAGCACGTGGCAAGTGCAGACGCAGGACTCCGCGGCGGGCTTGCAGGGCCCCGGCGGCGTCGGCATCCACACCTACCTGTCCGGCAGTGCGTCGGCCCCGGTCGCGGTCCGCGTGGACAGCATGGTCGCACGCGCGCGCTGATCCGCTGCGGCCGCATAGGCTGCGGCTATGGCGCCGGCAGATCTGCAGCGGCTGGCACGACGACCCCGCCCCACCACGGTGGGCGGGGTCGTCGTGCGCATGGAAGTCATCGAAGCAGCCCTCCCCGAGCGGCACGGGGTCGCGGCTTTCACCCGGCTCTACCGATGGACGACGGAGCAGGTCGGTGCGGCGATCGCGGCGGGGGAGTTCGAGGCACCGACCGACATGACCGCGCTCGACGTCGCCTTCGCCGACCTGTACTTCGATGCTGTGGATGCTTGGGCTCTAGGTCGGCAGCCGCCCGGCGCGTGGCGGCCGCTGTTCGACCGCTGCGAGGACTCGGCGACGTCCGCTCTGGCGTTTGCCCTGGCGGGCATGCATGCCCACATCAACCGGGACCTCGCCGTCGCCCTGGCGCGCAGTGCACCCGGTCCGCTGCAGGAGGAATCGCCGCAGTTTCGCGACTTCCGGCATATCGACGTCGTCCTGGACCGCACCAGCGACGGCATCCGTCACCGCATGCTGCCGCCGACGCTGGCTGCGGCCGACGAGGCACTGGGCGAGCGCGACGACGCGATGGTGCTGCGCGCGATCACCACCGCGCGCCGGGCCGCCTGGGAGGTCGCGCAGCGACTCAGCGTGGTGGCGGCGATGCCGGTCCTGTTCGATGCAGCACTGGCGGTGCTCGACACCTCGGTGGGCGCCACCGCCCGGGCGATCCTGGAGCCCGATGGGGTGATCGGTGCCTGAGACGGTCGGACCTGTGCGCTACACCTGGCGCAGGGAACCACGTAAGGGGGCACCGGATGCCGACCACCGCCATGAGGGCGACCGAGTTGGGCCGCAGCATCGAGGCAGGCCTGATGGCAGAGCATCGACTCGCCAACGGCCCAGTGGACCCCTCACTGGCTGGCGACCTGCGCGCGGTGGCTGCCGAGGGGCGGGCAGCCTCGGAGCAACTGATCCGGGATCATCTGCCGATGGTGGACGCCATGGCCCTGCAGTACGCCGGCCGGGGGCTCGATGTGCCGGACCTGGTGCAAGAGGGCCGGATCGGACTCATCCGGGCGGTCGCCGAGTTCGACCACACGGTGGACGACTTCGCCACGATCGCGCCGTGGTGGATTCGGCGAGCAATGGTGCGCGCGATCACCGCCGCCGGGCGCGACGCGCTCCCGACCCGGGCGGCGGTCTGCGAACTCGGCCTGTCACCGCAACGCGCCCGTGAGCTCGGCGGAGGGCCGCCGGAGCTGGTGAGCCTCGACGCGCCGGCACGATCGGCCGATCCGGACGAGATCGCCGATCAGCACGCCATCGGCGATCTGCGGTACGACCCCGCCGACCGCTACGGGCAGGAGCCGATCGGCGCGCTGCTGTACGACCCGGACGACCCGTCTACCGAAGCGCTGGCGCTGGCGGCACTGGAGAGCGCAGCGCTGGCTGCCGCGCTCATCGAGCTCGGCGATCCGGCGGCCCGCGTCGTTCGGGTTCGGTTCGGCCTCGGCCCGGGCCAGCCGATGAGCCTGTCAGCCACATCGCGAGTGACTGGGCTGACGCCGGAACGGGTGCGGCAGTGCGAGGCCCGAGCGATCCGGCAGCTCCGCGACCGCGCCCAGCGCCTCGCCTGACCCACTACGGCCAGATCACCGGCACCAGCCACACCGTCATCACGATCACGACCAGGGTGATCGGGAGCCCGAGCCGCCAGTAGTCGGTGAACCGATACCCGCCGGGGCCGTAGACCATCGTGTTGGTCTGGTACCCAATCGGCGACAGGAAGGATGCCGAAGCAGCGACCGCGACCGCGATGGCCACACCGGTGGGGCTCAGGCCGGTGCCCGCGGCGACCGTCAGCGCGATGGGGAACATGAGCAGGGCCGCGGCATTGTTGGTGATCATCTCGGTCAGCACCAGGGTCGCCAGGACGATGCCCAGCAGCACGCCCCGATCACCCCACACCCCGAAGGCGCCGGCCAGAGCGTCGGCCGCACCCTGTGCCAGACCGGTGCTCTCCATCGCTGCGGCCAGCCCGAAGGCGGAGGCGATGATGACGATCACCTCCAGATCGACCGAGCGCCGCGCCTCGGCCGGGGAGATCACCCCCACCATCACCATCAGCACCGAGCCGACCAGGGCCCCGGTCAGGATCGGGACGATGTCCAGCGCCGCGAGACCGACCACGCCGAGCAGGATCGCCACGGCGGTGGCAGCCTTCGCCGTCGTGGCCGGCGGTGAGACCGATGGCCCCATGCCGGCGATGAGCAGGAAGTCGTCCCGGTCGGTCCAGCGATCCTTGAACCCGGGATCGGACACCAGGATCAGGGTGTCGCCCAGCCGCAGCCGGACCTGCCCGAGCTTCGCCTCGACCAGCCCGCCGTCGCGGTGGATGGCGACCACGGCTGCCTGGTAGTTGCTCCGGAATCCAGACTCCTTCAACGTCTTGCCGACCAGCGGGGACTTGGTCCCGATGACGGCCTCGTAGTAGCGCACCGAGGGATCCTGCAGCGACTCGATGTGCTCGTTCTCCGCCGACTCCAGGCCCCGTCGGCTCTGCAGGTCGAGCACCTTGCTGGCCTGCCCGGCGAAGCGCAGCCGATTGCCGCCGCGCAGCACAGTCTCCGGCCGCACCGGAGCGATCACGGTATCGCCGCGGTCCACCGACGTCAGGAACACCCCCTGCAAGTCGCGCAGGCCCGCCTGTTCCACGGACTTGCCGTCCACCGCACCGCCCTCGCTGACCCGCAGTTCGACATAGAAGTCGCGCGCCTGCTCGCGCAACTCCTGCGCCACGGAGCGGCGAGCGGGCAGTACCGATCCCGAGATGGCGACCATGACGGCGATCCCGACAATGGCGATGGGCACGCCGATCTTGCCGATCTCGAAGAACGGCAAGGCGCCCAGCCCGGCCTCCTGCATCAGGCCCGAGACCACCAGGTTGGTGGAGGTGCCGATCACACTGATCAACCCGCCCAGCACCACGGCGAAGGACAGCGGCATCAGCAGTTTGGAGACCGAGATCCGATTCCGTTCCGCCCAGGACTGCACTTGCGGGATGAGCATGGCCACAATCGGCGTGTTGTTGAGGAATCCGGATGCCACCGCAGCCGGGGCCGCCACCCGAGCGAGCGGGCGGCGCACACCCGGCCGAGACCCCAGGGCTCGTTCGAGCAAGGGAGCCAGCGCGCCGCTCTTCTGCACCCCGGCCGCGACCACATAGAGGGCGGCCACCGTGATCGGCGCCGGGTTGGAGAATCCGGCAAGGGACTCCTCAGGGGAGATGACGCCCGTCGCCAGCAGCGCAATATTGCCGCCGAACACGGCAGCCGCTGCCGACACCTTGCCGCGGATCAGCAGCGCGAGTACCCCTACGACGACGGCAAGGGTGAACCAAGCTTCCCAGGACACGCCCACTAGCGTGACACGGCCATTGGCCCCTTGTGACCACGCCCCGTTGCGGAGCAGTGTCGTGGCTGTGCGGAACGCAGGCGCTGCCATGTTCAGGCGCGGGATCATGCTGCTGGTGGTGGCGCTGCTGGCTGGGAGCGCCGGCTGCGGCACCGGGGAGGAGTTCCCGACCGGCCGCTGGATGATCACCACCATCGCTCCGTTCGCCGTCATCGCAGACTTTCGCGAGGACGGCTCCGTCGCGGTGTTCGCCGGCCCCTCGGCGCTGCAGGTGGAGCAGGTTCTGACCGGCACCTACGAGGCGTCCCGCGATCAGGTGCAGTTCATCCAAGACTCCGAATGCGGCGAGGTCAGCGGCACCTACACCTGGGAGCTCATCGACGACGAGCTGCGCACCACGCTGATCGACGACGCCTGCGCGGAGCGCCGGCAGGCGTTCGACGGCGCCGTGCTGACCTCGATGGATGTGGGTGAGAGCGGCCCAGCGTCGAGCGAGCCGGTGGCCGACCCGGTGTCGTGGTGGAACGAGCAGATCGTCTACGAAGTGTTCGTGCGCAGCTTCGCCGACAGCGACGGTGACGGCAACGGCGACCTGCAGGGCCTCATCGACCGGTTGGACTATCTCAATGACGGCGACCCCGCCACGACCGACGACCTCGGCGTCACCGCCCTGTGGCTGATGCCGGTCACCCAGTCGCCGACCTACCACGGCTACGACACCACCGACTACACCACCATCGAGGCCGATTACGGCACCAACGAGGACTTCCTCGCCCTGGTGGCCGCCGCCAAGGAGCGCGGCATGAAGGTGGTCATCGACCTGATGCTCAACCACACCTCCGTGGAGCACTCGTGGTTCGCCGATGCCTCGGCCGGTCCGGCCGCAGCCCGGCGCGACTGGTACGTCTGGAGCGTCACTGACAACGGCCAGCTGACCCCATGGGGCACGTCGGCGTGGCACGCCAGCGATGACGAGTACTACCTCGGCCTGTTCTGGGAAGGCATGCCCGACCTCAACTACCGCAACGATTCCGTCACGGAGGAGATGTACGAGGTGGCCCGGTTCTGGATAGAGGAGATGGGTGTCGACGGCTTCCGGCTCGACGCGGTGCGGCACCTCATCGAGACCGAGGACAGCGTGTCCGGCACGCCGCAGACGCACGCCTGGCTCGCCGCCTGGGACGACTACCTCGACACCATTGATCCGCAGTTCCTGACAGTCGGCGAGGTCTGGGACGACACCCCCATCGTCGCGCCGTACGTGGTCGACGACGAGGTCGACATCGCCTTCGAGTTCGCCATTGCCAATGGGATCCTCAGCAGCGTGCAGATCAGCAGCCCGGATCCCTTCGCCAACGCCCTTGCGCGGGCACTGGCGGCCTACCCTGCGGGGCAGTTCGCGCCGTTCCTGACCAACCACGACCAGAACCGCGTGATGTCCCAGCTCGGCGGCGACGCGGCGAAGGCCGAGCTGGCCGCCACCGCCATGCTGACCCTGCCCGGTGTGCCGTTCATCTATTACGGCGAGGAGATCGGGATGGTGGGCGAGAAGCCGGACGAGCAGATCCGCACGCCGATGCAATGGGACGGCAGCACTACTGCCGGCTTCACCTCCGGCACGCCCTGGCAGCCGGTCAACGATGACGTCGTGACGGTGAACGTGGCCGCCCAGCAGGCCGACCCCGACTCGCTGTGGTCGCACTACCGGTCGCTGATCACAGCCCGCGGCAACCACGAGGCGCTGCGTGGCGGTGGGCTGCAGGCCCTGGAGGCGGACTGCTCGAGCGGCTATGCCTATACGCGCAGTAGTGCCGATGGTTCCGACAACCTGCTGATCGTGCTGCATTTCGGGGGCAGTCCCGCAACCTGCGCGTTTTCCGCGGAGACCACCGGCGTGCCAGAGGGCGACTACACCGTCACGGACCTGCTGACCGGTGAGGTGTTGGAGGGCGTGGCCGTCGATGGCGGTGGCCGCATCGACGACTACGTGCCGGCGCAGACGCTGGAGCCGTGGCGGGCGCTTGTGCTGGATCTGCAACCGGTCGCGTGAGCGCTGCGACTCGGGCGGGCATCCGCCCTCGTGCACGACCCGTCGCACGTCCCTTCGCACGTGGCTTCCAGGGCTGTGGGTCCGCCGGTTGCCGGCGCGACCATCCGGGGGCGCCGCATGGCTGCACCCGCGACGGGGGTTTGCACCCGCGGCGGGGGCGATCCGGGCCGATTCCGAGCGTTCTCTGCACCCGGTTCGGGGGTTTGCACCCGAAACGGGGGCTGCGAGGGTGCTGAGAGCTCCAGTCAGCCCCCGCAGCGGGTGCAAACCCCCGAACTGGGTGCAGTTGTGTCGCTCCCGGAGGCCCGATCAGCCCCCGCGGCGGGTGCAAACCCCCATTCCGGGTGCAGCAGTGGCGATCTGCCTAGGCCAAGACGGCGGTCGGGGGCAATGAGGTGCCGGCTGCCCAGCACGAAGCCCTGTGCGGCCACGCCCCGCGGCGCGCCGGAAGGCGAAGCGCGATCGCCGAGGCCATCGGCGGGCAGAGCGCGATGCAGTCGAATCCCGGCCACGTCCAAACGGCCCTTTCGCAGCGATCGGGACCCCTGGTAGGGGTGGGACGTGACCGCCATGGCCGCCAACCTCATCGACTACGACGCCGAGCGGACGGGCTTCAGCTGGGACCTCGCCCGGTCCTGGCTGGATGGTCTGCCCGACGGCGCTGGACTCAACATCGCCTACGAGGCGGTCGACCGGCACGTGGCTGCCGGCCGCGGAGAGAAGATCGCCCTGCGCTGCCTCGACCGCAACGGGACCGCCACCGACATCACCTACGCCGAACTGGCCCGCCGCTCCAACCGCTTCGCCAACGCGCTGGCCCACCTGGGCGTCGAACCAGGCCAGACCGTCTTCAGCCTGCTCGGCCGGGTGCCGCCGCTGTACGCGGCGATCCTGGGCACGTTCAAGGCGCGCAGTGTGTTCGCGCCGCTGTTCAGCGCGTTCGGTCCAGAACCGGTCAAGCAGCGCATGCTCATCGGAGAGGCCCGCGCAGTGGTGACCTCCAGCGCGTTGTACCGCCGCAAGATCGCGCCCGTGCGGGCGGAGATCCCCACCTTGCAGCACGTGCTGCTCATCGACGACGACCCCGGCGACATCCCCGGCGCCATCGTGCTGGCGGACCTGCTGGCTCAGATGCCCGCGGACTACGCCATCGCCCCGACCGATCCGGAGACCACCTCCCTGCTGCACTTCACCTCCGGCACCACCGGCACTCCCAAAGCCGCCGTCCACGTCCATCAGGCGGCTTTGGCCCACTACGCCACCGGCCGCTACGCCTTGGACCTGCACCCCGGCGACGTCTACTGGTGCACCGCCGACCCGGGCTGGGTGACCGGCACCTCCTACGGGGTGATCGCCCCGCTCACCCACGGCGTCACGATGATCGTGGACGAGGGGGAGTTCGACGCCCGCCGCTGGTACGCGACGCTGGCCGAACACGGCGTCAACGTCTGGTACACCGCCCCCACCGCGATCCGGATGCTCATGAAGGCGGGCGCCCCGGCCCACGAGGGCATCGACCTGTCGGCCTTGCGCTTCGTCGCATCGGTCGGCGAGCCGCTCAACCCCGAGGCCGTGGTCTGGGGCCGCGAGGAGCTCGGCCTGACCATCCACGACAACTGGTGGCAGACCGAGACCGGCGGGATCATGATCGCCAACTACCGGGCGTGCGAGGTGCGCCCGGGCTCCATGGGCCGGCCCGTCCCCGGTATCACCGCGGCGGTGCTGGAGCAGGGCGCGGGCGAGGAGCGGCTCGCCCACGACGACGAAGGGCGCCCCGTCGAACGCGGACCCAACGAGGTCGGCGAACTCGCGCTGCGCACCCCGTGGCCGTCCATGTTCCGTGGCTACCTCGGCCAGGACGAGCGCTACGCCAAGTGCTTCGATCACGGCTGGTACCTCACCGGCGACCTCGCCAAGCGCGACGAGGGCGGCTACTTCTGGTTCGTGGGCCGCGCCGACGACGTCATCAAGTCCGCCGGCCACCTCATCGGGCCGTTCGAGGTGGAGAGCGTGCTGATGGAGCACCCGGCCGTCGCCGAGGCCGGCGTCATCGGCGTGCCCGATCCGGTGATGGGCGAGCGGGTGAAGGCGTTCGTCGCGCTCAAGCCGGGCCACGAGGCCTCCCCGCAGCTGCGCCGCGAACTCCTCGCACTGGCGCGCAAGCGGCTCGGCCCCGCAGTGGCCCCGCGCGAGATCGCCATCGCCGCCGACCTCCCCAAGACCCGCAGCGGCAAGATCATGCGGCGCCTGCTGCGCGCCCGCGAGCTCGGCCTGCCCGAGGGTGACCTGTCCACGTTGGAAGGCAGGACCTCATGACCCCGATCCCCGACGACCCGCTGCGCTTCCTGCGCGCCATGCTCTACGTGCGCCGGTTCGAGGAGCGGTGCGTGGAGCTGTACAGCGAGACCAAGATCCGCGGCTTCCTGCACGTCTACATCGGCGAGGAGGCCATCGCCGCCGGCGTGATGGATGTGCTGCGGCCCGACGACGCGGCGGTGGCCACCTACCGGGAGCACGGCCATGCGCTGCTGAAGGGCATGAGCGCCCGCAGCGTGATGGCGGAGATGTGGGGCAAGGCCACCGGCTGCTGCCGCGGTCGCGGCGGCTCGATGCACCTCTTCGATGCCGACACCAGGTTCTACGGCGGCAACGCAATCGTGGCCGGTGGCCTCCCCCTGGCGGTGGGCCTTGCGCTCGCTGATCACCTGCAGCAGCGCGACCGCGTCACCGTGTGCTTCTTCGGCGAGGGTGCCATGGCCGAGGGCGAGTTCCACGAGTCGATGAACCTCGCCGCCCTGTGGCGGCTGCCGGTGCTGTTCGTCTGCGAGAACAACCTGTACGCGATGGGCACGGCGCTGAGCCGCTCGGAATCGGAGACGAACCTGGCGGTGAAGGCGGCGGCGTACGAAGTGCCCGCTTGGACGGTGGACGGCATGGACGTGCTGGCGGTGCACGATGCGGCCAGCCGCGCGGTGGATGCCATCCGCTGCGGTGGCGGGCCGCACTTCTTGGAGGCCAAGACCTACCGGTTCCGTGCCCACTCGATGTTCGACCCGGAGCGCTACCGCGACAAGGCCGAGGTGGCGCAGTGGAAGCAGCACGATCCGATCGATGCGCTGCAGACCCGCCTGCACGAGGCCGACCTGCTGCCGGAGGGGACGGTTGCCGGCTTCGAGGCGGAGATCGCCGAGACCATCGACGACGCCGCGACCTTCGCCGCCGAGTCGCCGTGGGAGGACGAGGCGGACCTGCTGCGGTTCGTCTATCACCCCGACAGCACCGCGGCGGGCAGTCCGCTCGGGGTCACGGGGAGTCGACCATGAGCCGCCAGGAGACGACCTACCGCGAAGCGATGCGGGAGGCGCTGGCCGAGGCGCTGCGCACCGATGAGCGCGTCTTCATGATGGGCGAGGATATCGGTGCCTATGGGGGCTGCTTCGGCGTCACCACCGGCCTGTTGGAGGAGTTCGGGCCGGAGCGGATCCGGGACACCCCGTTGTCGGAGTCCGGGTTCGTCGGAGCCGGGATCGGGTCGGCGCTGGGCGGGATGCGGCCGATCGTGGAGATCATGACCAGCAACTTCAGCCTGCTGGCGCTGGATCAGATCGTGAACACCGCCGCATCGCTGCAGCACATGTCCGGCGGGCAGTTCCATGTGCCCCTGGTGATCCGGATGACGACCGGCGCCGGCCGGCAGCTCGCCGCCCAGCACTCCCACAGCTTCGACGGCTGGTACACCCACATCCCCGGCATCCGGGTGCTGGCCCCGGCCACGGTCACCGATGCGCGCTGGATGCTGCCCACCGCACTGGCCGATCCGGACCCGGTCCTCATCTTCGAGCACGGCGGGCTGTACAACACCTCCGGCACCCTCGAGGCCGACGCGGCGGTGGACATCGACCGCGCCGCCGTGCGCCGGGACGGCCGCGACGTCAGCATCATCACCTACGGCGGGACCCTGGCCACAGCGCTGGCCGCCGCGGAGGAACTCGCCGATGAGGGCGTCTCCGCCCAAGTGCTGGATCTGCGCACGCTGCGGCCGCTGGATACCGATGCGATCCTGGCTGCCGTCACGCAGACGCACCGCGCTGTCGTGGTCGATGAGGGCTGGCGCAGCCTCAGCCTGTCGGCGGAGGTGGCGGCGCGGATCATCGAGCACGCCTTCTACGAGCTCGATGCTCCGGTCGGGCGGGTGACCAGCGCCGAGGTGCCCATGCCGTACGCCCGGCACATGGAGCTGGCCGCCATCCCGCAGGTCGCCGATGTGGTGACGGTGGTCCGCGCCACGATGGCCGGCGGGTGATGGTGATGGGCGAGTTCCGGATGCCGTCGCTGGGCGCCGATATGGACTCCGGCACCCTGCTGGAGTGGCTGGTCGGGCCCGGCGATGACGTGCATCGCGGCGACATCGTTGCCGTGGTGGACACCGCCAAGTCCGCCATCGAGGTCGAGGTCTTCGAGGACGGCCGGATCGGCGAGCTGCTAGTGGAACCGGGCACCGAGGTGCCGGTGGGCACGCCGCTGGCAACGATCACCCCAGCGGGGACCAGAGCCCCCGAGACGGCCCAAGCCCCGACGAGGCAAGGGGCCGCTGCACAGGTCGAGGCCCCCGGCGAGAGGGCCGAGGCCCCCGGCGAGAGTGCCGAGGCCCCCGGCGAGACCAGGGCGCCAGCCGGGAAGAGGGCACCAGCGGCGGAGAAGCAGAAGCCAGCCAAGAGGAGGGCGCCCGCCAAGGAGGCACACGCCCGGCAGCAGCCACCACCGGAACGCGCTGGCCAGGGCGAGGCAGAGCCTCCCGCCACCGAAGAACCCCACGCCCCTCCCGACATCGCGGAACCGTCAGTGACGGCGCTGGCCCGGCTCGCATCGCCGCCGGTGCGCCACCTGGCGGCCCAGCGCGGCGTGGACCTGACCGCACTGCGGGGGACGGGCGAAGGCGGAAGGATCACTCGCGCCGATGTGGAGCGAGCCGCCCGTGCCCAGGTCCCTGCACCAGCGCCGGGCGCAGCCGAACGCCGCCGTGTGACACCACGGGCCCGGCGGCTGGCCGCTCAGCGCGGGATCGACCTGGACTCCGTGCCGGGGCATACCGTCACCGGCGACGACGTCCCCCAGGCCGCGGCCCCCGAGCGAGCGCCAATCTCGACGGCCGCGGATCGACGGGACGCGATGCGCCGGACCACCGCCGCACTCATGGCCCGCGCTGCTCGCGAGATCCCGCACTACTACGTCACCCGCACCGTCGATGCGCTGCCGCTGCTGCGGTGGCTCGGCGCGCACAACGCCGACTTACCCGTTCGGCGCCGGGTGCTGCCCATCGCGGTGCTGCTGCGCGCCGTGGCGGCTGCTGCTGCCGAAGTGCCGGACCTCAACGGGCATTGGGTCGAGGACGTCTTCGTGCCCGGCGATGGGGTGCATGTCGGCGTGGCGACGGCGACCCGTGGCGGCGGACTGGTGACGCCCTGCCTGCGCGACGCCGGAGCCGATGATGTCGACACCCTCATGTCGCGCCTGACCGATCTGGTCCGCCGAGCGCGCAAGGGATCGCTGCGGAGCTCGGAGATCGCGCCGGGAACCATCACCGTCAGCAGCCTCGTGGACGGCGGGCCCGATGCGCTGTACGGGGTGATCTACCCGCCGCAGGTGGCGCTGGTCGGCATCGGGGCCATCGCGGAGCGGCCGTGGGCGATCGACGGCATGCTCACGGTTCGACCGACTTGCACCATCACGCTGGCGGCCGACCACCGCGCCACCGACGGCCGGACCGGTGCAGCCTTCTTGCAAGCCCTCACCGAAGCACTGGGACACCCGGAGGCACTGTGAACGACAACGAAGCCCGCGATCTGGTGCTGCAAGCGCTGATGGACGTGGCACCGGAGTTCGACGGCGAGACGATCGAGGAGGACGCCAGCCTGCGCGATGGCGCCGACCTGGACTCGATGGACTTCCTGGCCTTCGTCGCTGCGATCTCCGAGGCGATCGGCACGGATGTCCCGGAGTCGGACTATCCGCAGTTGGACGGGATCGCCAAGGCAGTGGCGTACGTCTCGGAGCGTGCCTGAGCTCAGGCAGCCCCGGTGCCGTCGGCCTCCTGGTCGGTCCGGAGGGTTGCCAGCGCCCGCAGGATGTCGCGGGGGGTGCCGGGCACCGGGTTCAGCTCGTCCGCCCACACCGCGGTGGCCGAGTAGTGGAACTGGAACGGCCGACCCACCAGCATGGGATTGCGCGCCTGGAGGAACCGGGCGCCGAACACCCGCGACGAGCCGGCACCAAGCACCCCGTCGATGGCGATCTTGCCCGGGGTGGACGACATCGAGGGGCCGCGCACGGTGCGCGCCAGGCCCGGCAGCGACTGGTAGGCGCCGTGGAACACCTCGACCGCCTTCGCGATGGGCACCTCGAAGTACTCCCGCGGCCCGGTGTCGCGCGCCATGAACATGTAGTACGGCACCGCGCCCAGCGACAACTGCGTGGTCCACATCCGGCGCCAGACCTCGGCGTCGTCGTTGATGCGGCGCATGATCGGGCGCCTGGCAGTAGATGACGGCACCGGTGGACCGGATCCGGGCCATCGCGGTGCGGACCAGATCGGTGGACAGTTCGCGGTGATGGCTGAAGTGCGCCATGACGGCCACCGTCTTGCCCGAGGCCACGACTTCCTCGAACAGGCGCAGCAGGTCGTCGGCATCGGCGTCGCTGACGAAGCGCTGCGGCCAGTAGGCCAGCGACTTCGTGCCGAACCGGATGGTCTGCAGCGTCGGTACCCGCAGCAATGGCTCCACGTGGGTGCGCAGGCGCTGGGTCGTCATGATCATCGGATCGCCACCGGTCACCAGGACGTCGGTGACCTCGGGATGCTCGCCGAGGTAGCGGATGAGCGTGTCGGGGGTCTTCGCCGCGAAGCGCAGATCGGCATCCCCGACGAACTGTGCCCAGCGGAAGCAGTAGGTGCAGTACGCGTGACAGGTCTGCCCCTGGGCCGGGAAGTACAGCACGGTCTGCTGGTACTTGTGCTGCACGCCCTGCAGCGCATCCTGCTCCAACCGCGGCACGTTGAGTTCCTGCTGGCCGGCGGGGTGCGGGTTGAGGGCGTCGCGGATCGCGGCGATACCCGCGGTGCGCCGGGCCTTGCTGGCGTTGGTGACCAGATCGCGCGCCTGCTGCTCGTGGGCCCTGCTGAGCATGCCCGGCTGCGGGAACACCAGCTGGAAGATCGGGTCGTCAGGCACCGCCGACCAGTCGACGAGCTCGTCGAGCACGTACTCGTTGGTCCGGAAGGGGAGCACGGCGGAGTGGACGGAGACGGTCTCGCGCTGCTCCTCGCTCAAGCCGTACCGCCGGGCGATGGTGTCGAGATGGTGCGGCCCGAGGGCGTGATAGCGCGTGACCTCCAGCATGGGCACCTCCCCGACCCCGGCCGCACGGCCCGCGGCTTGCGTCATCGTGGCGTTGTCCATAGTTCGACAGTAACCATCGTGTAACAGCCGCGTTGCGCCGGATGCATCCCATAACCGTCGCAAATCGGTTGGAGGCAAGTCCGCGAGGCCGCAATCGGTGCGATTCTTCCGATTCGGACCGGTGTTGCGGGGGCCGGTGGGGCGGGGGCCGGTGGGGCGGGGGTCTCCCCGGTCGTTCAATGCGCGGGGCTGGGGGCACCGGGGCTGGGGGCGTGCGGCGAGCCGGCGCGTGGGGCGCTGCGGCGCGCTGGGCGCTGGGGCGCGTTTGCACCCGGCATGGGCGTCTGCACCCGGCGCGGGGGCCGAACGGCGAATTCTGGAGACAACTGTGCACCCGGCGTGGGTGTCTGCACCCGACGCGGGGGCAAACCGGCCTGAATCCGCCCCACTAGCCACCGCTACGGGTGCAGACCCCCGAACCGGGTGCAGAGTCTGGCCCGGATCGGCCAAACTAGCCCCCGCTACGGGTGCAGACCCCCGAACCGGGTGCAATGTCTGGCCCGAATCCCCCCTGCAGCATCCGCAGTCGATGGGAACCCAGCATCCTCGGTGACCTTGCCGATGAGTGCCTGGACGAGGTCGGCACGAGTGTGGAACACGTACTGCACAGTGGACAGGCCGACTCCGGCCTCCCGGGCGACTGCGCGCAGCGTGAGCGCCGGGTAGCCGTCGCGAACCAGCACGGTTGTGGCGGCTTCGAGCAGTTGTGCCTCGCGCTGCGCCGCGCGGACGTAGCGGGCCATGGGCCTGCCCTGGAGGCGCGGAAGAAAGTGCCGCCCCGGAATGTTTGGTGGGCCACTACGCGGGGCAAGCCTTGGTCCCCTGACCGATACGGGCAACCAACTCGGGAGGGGCGAGCGGGCCGAAGACGCCCTGCCCCGGCACTCCTGGGGCTCGGCGAAGCGGCTGCGGAACCATCCCCTGATCCGCAAACCGCTGTGCAAGAGCCGGCGGAGCGCCGCGCCTCCTCCCCCGGGGCGGTGGCGTCTCCGCCGGCTTTGCGCTGGGCCGACACCCGTCCAGCGGCGTCGGCTTGCCGCTGCGCTGGGACCAGGCTGCGCCGGTCGCGCTGCGATGCCACCCCTCTGGCACCGGCTTCCCGATGCGCCGGGACCTGGACGGATAGCCTGGGCTGGTGAGCGATGAGGAGTTGATCGCGCTCGCGGCCAAACTCGGCGCCGACGGGGTGCGCAGCGGTCGCGGTGGGCCGTTCGGCGCAGTGATCGCCCGGGACGGCGAGGTGCTCGCGACGGGGCAGAACCGCGTCCTTGCCACGGGGGACCCGACGGCGCACGCTGAGATCGAGGCCATCCGCGCAGCTGCGGCGAGGCTGTATCCGCAGACGCTGGAATTGGTCCCGCGACCGATCGGTTCCGATGATCCGACTGAGGAGCGGTCGCGGATGCTCATGGGGCTGACCATCTATGCCAGCGGCTTCCCGTGCCCGATGTGCATGAGCGCCATCTATTGGGCGCGGTTGGATGCTGTGGTCTACGCCTGCGATGCGGCCGATGCTCGGGCGATCGGGTTCGACGACGCCCAGCAGTACGAGGACTTCACCCGACCGCTCGAGGCCAGGCGCATTGCCGTGCGCCAACTCGGCCGGCCAGCCGGACTCGCGGCCTTCGCCGTGTGGGAGGGCGCGGCGGACCGCCACCCGTACTAGGACTAGCTCCCGTACGAGTCCGGGACATCCGTGCGGCCGATCGTGGCGGCGCAAGCCCCTGATACCGGCGCGAGCGGCGCGTAGGGTGGCACCGACGGTCGCCATAGCGGTTCGGCTCCAGGAGGGCGGGGCAGATGTCGGAGCAGTCGCAGCGCCCCTCGACGGACGCCGAGTTCGACCTGATCGGCAAGGGCGAGGCACCCAACCGACCGCAGCGGCGCAACGCCCGGGATCTGGCCGACGAGGCGCCCCCGTGGCTGATGCCCGTCATCCGCAAGGCCATCTGGCGCCTGATCATCGCGGTGGTTGCCGCAGTCGTGCTGTGGCTGCTGCTGACCCGTGCCCGCGGCGTGGTCGGCATGGTGATCATCGCCCTGTTCTTCGGCATCGCCATGGACCCCGGCGTGACGTGGCTGCACCATCGCCGCGGGTGGCGCAGAGGGTCGGCGACCGGCCTCATCTTCCTGGGCCTGGCAGCGCTGACCGTGCTCATGCTGTTCGTGCTGATCCCGGCGATCGTCACGATGGCCAGCACGATCGCCGACCAGTTGCCGGTGTGGATCGCGCGGATCCAGGAGACGCTGGGCATCACGCCCAACGAGTCGGACAACGCCAATGCGGCCGCAGACTTGGAGGAGGCCGTCCGCACATGGCTGCAGGACTACGGCGGGCAACTCATCGGCCTGGCGAGCACCACGATCGGGCTGGTCTTCAACTTCTTCGCCATCGCGATGTTTACGTTCTACTTCGCGGCCGACGCGCCGCGGATCCGTCGGGCTGTGCTCACCAAGCTCAGCCCGGAGCGCCAGCAGGATGTCGGCTGGGCCTGGGATACGGCGATCATCCAGACCGGCGGGTACTTCTACTCGCGGGCCTTGCTGATGCTCATCAACGGCGTGCTGTTCTTCTTCGTGATGGTGGCGGTCGGGATGCCGTGGGCGCTGGCGCTGCCGCTGTCGGTCTTCGAGGCCTTCCTGGCCGAGTTCATCCCCGCAGTGGGGACCTACATCGGCGCCGCGGTCCCGATCGTGGTGACGCTCGGCATCCAGGGGCTGGTCCCCGGCCTGATCCTGCTCGGCTGGGCGGTGATCTACCAGCAGGTGGAGAACTACTTCCTCAGTCCCAAGCTGAGCGCCAAGACCATGGAGCTCAACGGCGCCGTGGCCTTCGGATCCGCACTGGCCGGCGGTGCCATGTTCGGCCCGATGGGCGCCTTCATGTCGTTGCCGGTGGCCGCCATGATTACCTCGTTCCTGAAGAACTACGCGCCGCGGTACCAGCTGACCTACCACTCGGCCTATGACGATGTTGAGCCGCAGGAGGCGCCCCCGCAGGAGCCGTAGCGCTCACCCCACCTGCACCGAGCACTGCACGCCCAGGAGCCGTAGCGCTCACCCCACCTGCACCCAGCACTGCACGCCCAGGAGTCGTAGCGGTCACCCCACCTGCACGGAGCGCTTCGACAGCCCGAATGCGTACCCCTCGACGGCGGTGGTGGCTGCACCATCGGCCGCACCCAGCGTCACGAACAGCGGCGTGAAGTGTTCCACGGTGGGGTGTGCGTAGGGCAGCCCCGGGGCCCGGGACCGGAAGGCGGACAGTTCCTCGAAGTCGCCGCGTGCCAGCGCCTCCGCGGCCCAGGCGTCGAAGTCGCGCGACCACCCGGGCACCGCCCTGCCGGAGAACATCTCCGGGGTGAGGAACGGCAGTCCGTGCGTCATGAACCCGGATCCGATGATGAGCACCCCCTGCTCGCGCAGCGGGCGCAGGCGGCGGCCGAGATCGATGAGGCGCTGCGGATCATGCGTGGGCAGGCTCATCTGCAGCACCGGGAGCCCGCCGGCCGGGTACATCACCTTCAGCGGGACCCAGGCGCCATGGTCCAGGCCGCGCCTGCGGTGTTCGTGCACCTCGGTGGTGTCGGGGAGCACTGCCCGCACCGCCCGCCCTAGGTCGGCTGCGTCCGGGGTGTCGTACCGCATCCGGAAGAAGCGGTCCGGGAAACCGGCGAAGTCGTAGACCGGGTCGATGGCGGCCCCGGTGCCGGAGATGCTCAGCGGAGCCGCCTCCCAGTGCGCGGAGACGATGAGGATCGCCCGAGGCTGCGGCAGCCGGTCGGCCCACCCGGACAGCTGCTGCATCCACGCGGGGTCGTCGAGCAGGGGCGGCGCGCCATGGCTGAGGTACAGCGCCGGCAGCGGCGGATCGCCCTCCTGCCAGCGCCGCCGGTCGCGTTCGCGGCGCAGTGCGGCCGGCAGGAACTCGTCGAAGGCCTGGGCGGGGCGGGTCATATCCGGTTCAACATCGCCGCCGCACCGCGCCATTCCGCTACGCCGCCACCAGCTCCGCCGCCGCGCCGAAGCTGACGTTGAAGCGGTCGCACCAGATGCTGACCGAGGAGAAGGCCGCCAGATCCACGTCGGCCGGGATCAGGTAGTTCTGCGAGCCCTGGTTGCCCTTCAGCGGGCCCAGGTCGACCCAGGCGCCGTCGTCGAAGACGCCCCATCCGGCGCGTCCCTCGATGACCGGTGCGTCGGTGAGCCACACCTTCAGGTCGGGTCCGTTGGAGGTGTCGAGGTCCTCGATCCGCAGCACCCGGGAACCGTCGGGCAGTTGGAGGATCTGCACCGTGCCGGTGGTGGCGTGCTCGTGGCTGATGAAGGTGCCGGAGGACAGGACCAGTGGATCCTCGGACTGCGCCGAACCATCGGATTCTCCCGGTGCCGCCGGTTCCGCCGGTGCCGCCGGTGCCTGCGCCGACTGCGCGGCCGCTACCGGCACGGCCTCGTCGACGGACTCATCGATGAAGAGCTTCCAGGGCTGGAACAGGGAAAGCCCCACGCCGCCGACGATGAGGACGACGGTGAGGAGCGGAATGAGGATGGCCGGTCGGGTCAACTGCTTGTTGGTCATGATGGTGACAACATGCGCCGCCCCGACCGGCCTTCCGGTTCGCTGCTTACCGAATGGTGACGGCTACCGGCGCCATCCACCGCCGAAGCCCTGGCCGGCCGCGGCGCCCTGCGGACCGTTGCCGCCCGGCCCGCCGGAGCCGTTGCGCCCCGGCCCGCCGGAGCCGTTGCCCCCTGGCCCGCCGGAGCCTGCCGATCCCGGCCCGTTCCCGTCGCCGGTGCAGTCGCCGTCGCAGCCGTCGGCGAGCCGCTGGAAGGCCGCCAGGTGGCGCTTGCTCGCCTCGATCTGCTGCTCGAGCACCGACGTTGCGTGCTCGTCCGGCGCCAGCTCCAGCGCAGCGGTCAGCTCGACGATGTCGGCCTCCTCGATCGCGATCCCGACGGCAGCGGCGGCGGCCAGGCTCTCGCTGCCCTGGGCGACGTAGTCGTCGTACATCTGCTGCAGTTGCGGATCGTCGAAGGATCCGAGCGCATCGCCGAGCGTCGGGTCCGCAACGTCCATGGCGTCCAGCACCGTGCGCATCGCCTCGAGGTGGCTGGTCTCGCTGCGGGCGATGTTGGCGAACTGGTTGGCGTCGTACTGCTCACCCAACGTCGTGTACACGTCGTGCGCGAGCTTCTCCTCCCCGGTCAGGAAGACGAACGTCTCCTCGGCGCTGGTCAGGCTCTCCTCCGGTTCCGCGGAATCGGCCCAGGCGCAGCCGGCGCCGGCGACGAGCATCCCGGCCGCGGCCAGCATGGCTGTTGTGGTGCGTGGTGTCTGCATGACTCCTCCCTTCACTACCGTTGAACACCACGGTTGTTCGGCGTCAATGGTGGAAGCGTCAGAGGCTCGTAAGGCGCTGCTCAGCCGTTGGGCGGGACCGGGGCAGAGTGCCCGTCGGCGGGACCAAAGGCCCGCTCGGTCGGGACTTCAGCCCTGAAACACCGACGGGTGGGGCGGACGGGACCGCGGCAGCGCGGCTAGCACGTCGGACACCCCGGCGCTGGCGGGGCTCAGCCGGGAGACGGTCGTGGTGAGCGGGAGTCGGTAGCCGCTGCGCCGATCGACGAGCGTGACTCTGCGCGCGCTGCGGTACTCCTCCACAGTGGCCTCGGCGTCCGGCAGCGGGATCCGCGCGACCTCCCTCGCGGTACCCTCGGGGTCCCAATCGCACAGATGCACGGCGATGTCGGAGACGGCCACCAGCAGTGGGATCGCCACCCAGGGCCGCATCGCCTCGACCGCAGCCGCCGCACGCCCGGCACGAGATGTCGGGTTGGGCGGTGCCGATGGCGGTGCCACCAGTGCGCCTGCGATCATCGAGACTCGGGCCTCGCCCAGCAGCGCGACAGCCAGGCGATGGTCCTGCACGCCGAACACCGCGGCCGCCCGAACGCCGGTGTCCGGCAGCAGCACCGTTGCCGAGGTCAGCGGATCGGGCCGGCTCATGCGTCCTGGTGCTCCGCCCGCCACGCCGCCAGCACCTTCTTGCGGGCCTTGGCCGTGAGGCGGTCGATGTAGAGGGTGCCGTTGAGATGGTCGGTCTCGTGCTGCAGGCAGCGGGCCAACAACCCCGTGCCCTCCACCCGGACCGGCTCGCCGTGCTGGTCCTGCCCGGTCACCACGGCAAAGTCGGGCCGGGCGAGCTCGGAGTACTGCCCCTTCACCGACAGGCAACCCTCCTGGTCCTCATCGAGCTGGCGCTGGTCGCTGGGCAGTTCCAGCAGCACCGGGTTGCACACCACGCCCTGGTGGCGGACGTCGTCCTCGTCCGGGCAGTCGTAGACGAACACGGCCCGGTCCACCCCGATCTGGTTGGCCGCCAGTCCCACCCCTTCGGCGGCGTACATGCTGGCGAACATGTCGGCGACCAGTTGCGCCAGCGCTTCGTCGAACTCGGTCACCGGTTTGCAGACGGCGGCCAGCACCGGATCGCCGACCTGCACGATGGGAAAGACGCGACCAGATTCCATACCTGCCATTGTCACCGACTCCTACGGCGAACCGGCCGCCTGCATCCCCAATGCGTCCAGGATCTCCAGGGCGATCTGCTCCCGCTTCTTGCCCTCGATGTCGATGACGTGGGTGGCGGCGGTTTCGTAGCACGGCTGCCGGGCCTGCATGAGTGCCATGAGTCGGGCCGGGTCGACCAGGGCCGGCCGGTCGGCCTTGGCCTGCACCTTGGCGACGAGTCGGGCGACGTCGCCGCGCAGCCAGATCACCGGACCGCAGGCCCGCAGGGCGGCGATGGCCGCATCGTTGCAGTGCTCCTCGCCAGCCTCGTCCAGCCGGATCACCAGACCGCCGCCGGCATCCACGATGACCTCGTCCATGGCGAGGATCTTCGCCAGCGCCGTGGCCTCCCGGCGCCGGAACCCCGGCCATCCCTCCTGAGCCACCAGATCGTCGATGCTGCGCCCGCCCGCCTCGTAGCTGACCATCGTGTCGGTGGTGAAGACGGGCCGCTTGGTCAGTACCGACAGTCGGCGCGACACGTTGGACTTGCCAGCCCCGCGCATCCCGATGATGGTGATGTTCGCCATGCCCCCAGCATGGCCCAGGCGCTGCGACGCGGGGCGGCGACCCTCGCGCAACAAAGGTAAGGCTATCCTTACTTGTGTGCTGGGGACGAGGCCGACGGAACTGCTGCCGCTGCTGCGCAGCCGTGGCGACGCGCCGGCCCTGATCACGCCCAGCGGTGCCCTCACCTTCGCCGGGCTGGCCGCCGAGATCACCGAGCGGATCCCGGCATTCGGCCCGCGGCGGAGCCTGGTCGGCATCGCCATGCGCAACGATGCCCAGTCCGTCATCGACTACCTCGCCGCACTGGCCGGCGGTCACGCCGTGCTGCTGGCGGCGCCGTGCCGACTGCACGAGGTGGGCAGCGCAGTCGCACCGGGCGTGCTCATCGACGCCGGCCGCATCACGCACACCGGCACTGAGCACGACCTGCATCCCGACCTCGCGCTACTGCTGTCCACCTCCGGCAGCACAGGATCGCCGAGACTGGTCCGACTGTCGGGGCACAACCTGCTGAGCAACGCCGCCGCCATCGCGGAGTACCTGGCGATCCGGCCGACCGACCGGGCGATCACGACGCTGCCGCTGCACTACACCTACGGGTTGTCGGTGCTGCACAGCCACCTGCTGGCGGGGGCGTCGGTGGTGCTCACCGAAGCCTCGGTGACCGACCCGGGGTTCGGCGAGCTGATGGCGGGCGTGACCACGCTGGCAGGCGTCCCCCACACGTTCGAGTTGCTGGACCGGGTCGGATTCGCCGAGGCGGAGTTGCCGTCACTGCGGACGGTGACGCAGGCCGGCGGGCGGATGGACCCCGAAGCGGTGCGGCGCTGGGCGCAGCTGGGCCGCCGCAAGGGCTTCGACTTCTTCGTCATGTACGGCCAGACCGAGGCCACGGCCCGGATGCTGTACCTGCCGCCGGAGGCCGCCCTGGACCACCCGGCGGCCGTCGGGGTGCCGATCCCGGGTGGGTCGGTGCGTCTGGCCGCACTGCCCGATGCGCCCGACGGCGTCGGCGAACTGGTCTACCGCGGCCCGAACGTGATGATGGGCTACGCCAGTTCCGCCGCAGACCTGGCCCGGGGCCCGGAGCTGGACGAGCTGCGCACCGGAGACCTCGCGCGCCGCAACGAGGCCGGACTGATCGAGATCGTCGGCCGCCGCTCCCGCTTCGCCAAGGTCTTCGGGCTGCGGGTGGACCTGGCCGCGGTCGAGTCGGCCGCCGCATCCGATGGCAGCGAGGTCTGGTGCCTGGAGGGCGAGGACTGCCTGCTGGCCGCCTGCCTCGGCGACCCGGACCACGTGCGGCCGCTCTTGTGCCGGGCCGCTGGCCTGCCGCCGGTCGCGGTCCAGGTGCGGCAGGTGGATGCGCTGCCCCGCACCCCGGCCGGCAAGCCCGACTACCCGGCGCTGCAGCAGCACCTCCAGCCGACCGCGACGCACGCGGCATCGGTGGCGGAGGTCTACGCCGCGGTGCTCGGCAGGGACGTCTCCGGCATCGGGCCGCGCGACACCTTCGTCGGCCTCGGCGGCGACTCGCTGTCCTACGTCGCCGCGGCGGCCGCGCTGGAACGCCTGCTGGGAACCCTGCCTTCGCAGTGGCACCGCACCCCGATCGTCGACCTGCGGCGGCAATCGGGCGGGCAGCGGCGCTGGCGGGCCACCGACACCACGGTCCTGCTGCGGGCGTTGGCCATCGTCATCATCGTCGGCTCGCACATCGGCGTCATGGACATCCGCGGCGGCGCCCATCTGCTCATCGCCATCGCCGGGTGGAACTTCGCCCGGTTCCGGCTGCAGACGGCACTGCCGCGGACCGCCGAGCTGCGGGGCGCCCTGCGGTCGGTGGCGCGGATCGTGGTGCCGGCCGCGGTATGGCTGAGCGCGGTGGTCATCATCGGGTCGGAGTACTCCCCGACCGTGCTGTTCGGCACCAACCTGTTCGGGCCGGAGCAGCGGGCGCCGGAATGGCGCTACTGGTACGTCGAGGCGCTGGTGCTGGTCCTGTTGGCCGCCATCGCGCTGCTGGCCTTGCCCGCGGTCCACCGACTGCACCGCCGCCACCCGTTCGGCTTGGCGATGGCCGTGCTGGCCGCCGCACTGGCGCTGCACTACCCCCTGACCGCCGAGGACGGCCCCACCGAGCTGTACACCCCGGTGGCGGTGGGCTGGCTGTTCGCGGCCGGGTGGGCCCTGGCGCAGGCGCCGTCGCGGCGGTCCCGGATGCTGGTGCTCGCCGTCACCGCGTTCGGCCTGATCGGGTACTTCGACGACCCCTGGCGCGGGGTGCTGGTCCTGCTGGGTATCGCGCTGGTGGCCCTGCGCCCGACGATTCCGGTGCCGGCCGTGCTGGCGCCGCTGGTCACCGCCCTGGCGGCCGCCTCGCTGTGGATCTACCTCACGCACTGGCAGGTGTACCCGCCGCTGGCCGACTGGGGCTGGCTGGCGCTGCTGGTGTGCTTGGCGGCGGGCGTGGCCGCGTCCCGCGCCGAGGACGCGGTGCGGCGCCGTATGGTCCGGTCATGACGCTGCTGGTCCGCTCATGACGCTGCTGGTCCGGTCATGACGCTGCGCGCCGGAACCGACCTGACGGTCGTGGCCCGCGTGGCACGCCTCATCGACACGGTGGGGGAGCCGTTCCTGGCGCGGACGTGGACCCCGGCCGAGCGCGCAGCCTGCGGGGATCGGGCCGAATCTCTGGCCGCCCGGTGGGCCGCGAAGGAGGCTGCCCTGAAGGCGCTCGGCGCCGGGGTGGACGAGGTGGCCATGACGGACATCGTCGTGCTCGACACCGACCGAGGCCCGACCCTGCACCTCAGCGGTGCTGCCGCCGAACGGGCTGCGGAACTGGGTTTGACGCAGTGGGCGGTCTCGCTGTCCCACGACGGCGGCCTGGCGCTGGCCTTCGTGGTCGCGATGGGCGACGTCACCGTTCGGTAAGCCTTCCCTCATCGGTGCGTAATGGTCACCGGCGGTGCCCGGGGCATTCGATGGAATCGTCCCCGGCAACCGCTGCCGGGGCGTTCGAGGAGATGATCGACATGCGCAAGCGCATCGCAATTCCGACAGCCCTGGGCGCGGCCGTGCTGATGGCCGCCGCGGCTGCTCCCGCCTCGGCGGGCGTCACCGGCCCGGCCTTCTATGTGGACGGCGAGATGTACCGCACCGTGCTCACCCCGACCGATCTGTCGGGCACCGCAGCCCCGGCGGACTCCTTCGACACCTTGTACAACTTGGGCTCCCACCAGCCCGCGGTTGCCGAGGCTGCACCCGGCGACCGCGATTACAACGGCGGGCGCTGGATGGTCCACGCGATCTCGTTCCCGAGCGGGTACGACGCGGCGGTGATCGCCGGCGATAGCAACGGCAACGGCGTGCTGGATGCCGACAGCGAGGTGCTCGCGGCGATTTCGGCCGGCGCCGCGGTGGATGATGGCGTGGTGAGGCAGTTCGTCTGCCCCGTCATCAAGCTGCCGAGGGGCCGGGCCTAGATCGGCTCATCGCGATCCAGGGTGGCCGACAACCGCGCCCAAGCGCATCTCCGCTCCCGATAGCTCGGCTGTGCACCCGTTGCGGGGGTATGCACCCGGGATGGGGGCTGAGAGCGCCTCCGGGGCGGCAACTGTGCACCCGGCATGGGGGTTTGCACCCGTTGCGGTGGCTGGGAGGCCCGAATCCGGCCGGTTCCGCCCCCGCGGCGGGTGCAAACCCCCGAACCGGGTGCAGACGCCCCCCAGATCCGGCCGGTTTCGCCCCCACCGCGGGTGCAAACCCCCGAACCGGGTGCAGACGCCCCCCGGCGCAGCGGGATGAGGCCGCTCGCGTTGCTGGATCCGCAGACACCGGGACGCGAGCGGCGAAGCCGACGGTGCGCCCGCCCACCCGCAGACGCCGGAGCCCACCACACTCCCAATTGCGAGAGGCCCTAGATCAGACCCTGCCCGACCAGCCACTCGCGGGTCCGCGCCATCCCGGTGTCGAGGTCCACGAGTGGCTGGTACCCGAGGACCTGCTGCGCCTTGGCGATGGAGTAGGTCCCACGGCGCAGCATCATCCCGGCGGTGGCGGCCGACAGTTCGCTGGGCCGGCCCACTGCCCGCTCAATCGCCCCGACCGCCGCCATGAGCGCGATGCCGGTCCGGCGGGGCACGGTGCGGATCCGGCCCCCGATCATCGCGGCGAGCCGGCCGAAGTACTCGGCGTTGCTGACGCCGTACCCGTCGGTGATGGTGAAGATCTGGCCGCCGCCGGCCTCGGCGCAGGAGGCCAGCACGACGCCGTCGACCAGGTCGTCGAGGTACACCGGCGTGAAGATGCCGCGACCGCCGTCCGGCAGCACCGCCCGCCCGCCGCGGATGAGTTCCAGCGGGATGAGCACCCACGGCCGCGACCTCGGCCCGTACACGTCGCCCGGCCGGATCACCGTGACCCCGATCCGACCCGCCGCGTGGGCCGCCAGGACCACCGCCTCGCCGGCGATCTTGGAATCGGCGTAGGGTCGGCCCTGGATGACCGGGGGATCGCTCCTCGGTCACCCCGTCGGGGAAGTCGTCGCCCCACACCGTGATGCTGGACAGGAACACGAACCGCGGCACCCCGGCTGCGATCGCCGCCTGCAGGACCCGTTGCGTCCCCAGCACATTCGCCCGCCAGACCTGCGCGCGCGGTGCGGTGTTGGAGATCATCGCCGCGGTGTGGATGACCAGGTCGGCGCCGGTGAGCGCGTCGGCCCATGCCGCCGGCTCCAGCGTCGACCCTTCGCGGATGCCTGCACCCGGGTCGCCGCGCAGATCCACGCCACCCACCTGTGCGCCGATTTCGGCGAACCGCTCCAGCAGTGCGCGGCCGATGAAGCCGTTGGCCCCGGTGACGAAGACGCGGCGCGGGGTCGCCGGTGCCGGGCGGTTCATGCCGGCAGGACGGCCCGCATCCGCCGCAGGACGCTTGGCTCGGGTCGGCGCCGGCGCTCGGCCTGCAGGGCGTGCAGGTAGCGCCAGTACTCCACTTGGATGGTGTGCCGGGTTGAGCGCACATAGTGCTTGGCCAGCCTCTGCCGGTCACGCTCGATCCAGTCCCGCATCGCCGCATCCGACGGCAGGGCGCAGGCGCCGATGAGCAGGTCCCCGACCCACTCGGCCTGATGCTCGAACAGCGCAATCCCGGCGCCGACGGTTTGGATGAAGCCCACGAACCACAAACCGGGCAGCTCCGGCGCGACAACCCGCTGGTACAGGCGCAGATCGTTGCCGCTCGGATCCAGCAGTTCCGGGTCGAGGAACGGCAGCTCGATGGTGTAGCCAGTGGCGAAGACGACGAGATCGACCTCCGTGGCCGTGCCGTCGACGAACTGCACGGCGGCGCCGTCGAAGCGCTCCACATCGGGCCGAACCGCGACCTCGCCGTGGCCCACCCGGTCCAGCAGCTCCGAGGAGATCGTGGGGTGGGCCTGCAGGAAGCCGTGGTCCGGCATCGGCAGTCCGCGATGCTGCGGGGCACCGTTCACGACCCGGTTCAGACCGGCCAGGATCCGGCGCTCCACCTCGTGCGGCAGCCTGGCCAGCAGCGGCAGGCTCCACGAGTCGGCGGGGCGGCCCAGCGCGTACTTGGGCACGACGTAGACCCCGTGCCGGGTGGATATGTGCACCGCGTCGGCCACCCGGCTGGCGTCGCAGGCGATGTCCACCCCGGAGTTGCCGACGCCGATCACCAGCACCCGCTTGCCTCGGAACACCTCCGGGTCGACGTAGTCGTGGCTGTGCATGGTCTCGCCGCTGAAGGTGCCCGGGAAGGTGGGGATGCGCGGCCGACCGTGGTGGCCGTTGGCGATGACGACGTTGGCGGCGTCGATCTGGTCGCCGGCGTCGGTCTCGACTTGCCAGCCCCCGTCCGCCACCGGCGATACCCGGGTGACCGATGTCCCGAAACTGATCCGTTCGGACAGCCCGAAGCGGTCGGCGAAGGCAGTGAAGTACTGCGCCATGAGCCGGTGGCTGGGGTAATCGGGCCAATCGTCGGGCATCGGATAGCTGGGGTACTGCGTGAACCGCTTGGACGAGTTGGTGTGCAGCGACTGGTACGCAGCAGCATCCGGGTTCTCGATCTGCCACAGGCCGCCGACCCGGTCGTTGCGCTCGAACCACGCGAAGTCGAGGCCCCGGTCGCTGAGCGCCTTCCCCGCCGCCAGCCCGGCGGCCCCGGCGCCGATGATGACCGCGTCCAACGTGCGTCGGGTCGTCCCCGTCCCGGTTGCGGTCTCGGCGTGCGCGGTGGCCATGCCACAGTCAACCACGCCGACTGGGCCGCCACCCGTGGCACAGTGGGCGGTGTGGATCTGCAGTCGGTGCGCAGTCAGGCAGCGCTGCTGCTCGGCGGCGCCGCTGTCGGCTTCGCCGCCCTGGCGCTGCGGCCCCCCGCGACCGGCGCCTATCCGGCGTGCCCCTGGCTGTCCATCACCGGCATGGACTGCCCCTTCTGCGGTGGGCTGCGATCCTCGGCCGCGCTGCTGCACGGCGACTGGGCCGCTGCCGCGGACTACAACCTGCTGGTCGGGGTGATGGTTCCCCTGACCCTGGTCGCAGCGGTCGCCGCACTGCTGCTCGGGGCCCGGGTGCAACCCGTCGCGCGCCGGCTCACCTCAGGATCGGCGATGGCGGTGGGCCTCGCGGTGCTCTCGGGCTGGTTCGTGCTGCGCATGCTGCCGATCGCCGGGTGGCTGCCGTCCACCGCTTAGCGCGACACTGGATCCGTGCTGTTCCCCGAACTCCAGACCCGCACCCTGCAAGGGGTGGAGAAGCGACTCCCCGAGGACCTTCCGGCGCAGCGCACGCTGCTGCTCCTGCCGTTTCACCAATGGCAGCAGCGGCAGGTGGATGCCTGGATCGCCCGAGCCACCGACGCCGGGTGGGCGGCGGACCTCACCGCTGCCGATTCCGTGATGCCGACGGCGGTGATCGAGGTGCCGTGCCTGTCCCGGCGGTGGTCGGTGGGGCGCTCGTTCATCGACGGTGGCATGGCAGCCAACATCCGAATCCCCGCAGTGCTTGCCCGCACCTGGACCGCCTACACCGATGTGGGCCGGGTGCAGCGCGCCTTGGATATCCCCGACTCCGAGCACACCTGGGTTGGCGTGTTGGCCAGCTCCGGCGAGGTCCTGGCCCACGTCGCCGGTGAGCCCACCTCGCGCTCCTGGCAGAGGATCGCTGAGGCGATGGCGGCCTGATCCCTGGCTGCCCGGCGGAGATCGGCACTGCCCGCCGCCCCGCCAGTGGCCGAACCGCCACGCTGAGGGTTCGCAGCCCGCAGGTTCGGCCACAGGCCGAGTGTCGCTGCCGCCATCCCGCGAGTGGCCGAACCTCCGCGCTCAGCTCCGCAGCCGAACGGTTCGGCCACTGCCGGGCCGAGACTCGGGGACTACCCTCGACCCATGCGCATCGCCCTGATCCAGTTGCGGATCACCGACGACGAGTCGCCGGCGCAGCGTCGCGAGCGGGCCCTGGGCCTGATCCGAGGTCTTGCCGGTCAGGCCGATCTGGTGGTGCTGCCGGAGCTGTGGTGCAGCGGGGCCTTCGCCACGCGCGCCGCCATCGACACCGCGGAGCCATTGGACGGGCCCACCTGGCGGGCGCTCGCCGCGACGGCAGCGGACGCAGGGTTGCACCTGCTGGCCGGATCCCTGGCAGAGGCCGGCGAGCGGCCCTGGAACACCGCCGTCGTCCTGGGCCCCGATGGTTCGCGGCTGGCCGTGTACCGCAAGATTCACCTGTTCGGCTTCGACGGCGGGGAGGCGGACGCCTTCGCCTCAGGCCCGCCCGACCCCGTCGTATGGGACTCGCCGTGGGGTCGGTTCGGCCTGGCCACCTGCTACGACCTGCGATTCCCCGAGCTGTTCCGGGCTCTGGTGGATGCCGGTGCCGAGGGTTTCCTGGTGCCGACCGGATGGCCGGCTCAGCGCATCAGCCGGTGGGATGTGCTGGCACAGGCGCGGGCGATCGAGAACCAGGCCTGGTTCGTCGGGGTGAATGCAGTGGGCGAGCACGCGGGGACCAGGATGGGCGGCCGGTCCGTGGTCGTGGATCCGGTCGGGGAGGTGGCCTATCGCGGCAGCGACGCCGAGGAGGAGGTCCGCATCGTGACCATCGACGTCGCCGCCGCTGCGGCTTGGCGCGAGCGCTTCCCGGCCCTGCGGGACCGTCGGCTGCGCTAGCCGCCGCCGCTCCGCAGAGCCCCCGCCGCCGCGGCAGCCGCCGCCGCTCCGGCAGCCCCCGCCGCCAAACCCCCGCCGCTACCGGTCCCTGGCATCCACCACCCAGTCGTACTCGTCGGCGTGCCGGTGGATGAAGCGGCGCAGGAAGGGGCAGGCGTTGACGACGGTGAGATCCCCGTTGTGCAGCAGGCCGAACAGGCCGCGGGCCAGCGTGGAGCCGACCCCCTGGCCCTCGAAGTCACCGACCACCTGGGTGTGCACCAGGACGATGGTGTCGTCATCGCGGGTGTAGTCGACGAAGCCGGCCACCTGTTCGTCCGGCGTGCGCGCTTCGAAGCGGCTCTTGCTGGGGTTGTCCACCACGGTGAGGTCCATGGCATCCGATGCTTGCACGAATGGGGCGGCAGCGGCAGTGCCCATCCTGGGCCGGGGGAGGTCGCGTGGGTGCATCGCAGGGGCGGCGCTGGCTGCCACTACCGGGATTGCTGGGCCTGCTGCTGTTCCTCTTCGTTCCCCAGACGCTCTCGCTGTTCACCTTCGGCGTTGAGGCCTTCGATCCCGCCAACGGCGCGGTCCGGGCTGAGGTGGCCGGTGAGCCCATCCCCGACGCGGCCCCGCCATCGACCCAAGCTGAGCAGCTCAGCCGAGCACCCCGCCGCCAGCCGAGCACCCCGACGCTGAGCAGCCCCCGAGCACCCCGCCGCCGCGCCGTCACCCGAGAAAACGGGCTCCGACCACGATCCCGGCCACCACTAGCGCGATGACCGCCGCCGCCACCAGCACGGCGGTGCCGGTGGAGATGCGGATTCCGCCAGCCGGCTCGAGGTCGGTGGCCAAGTACTTCGGCAGGCCCAGTTCGGCCACCATGCGCGGCCAGCAGTCGCGCAGCAGCTCGGTGCGCACGTCGTCAGTGATGTTGCGCTGGGTCAGGATCCGGTCGACGGTGATCCCCAGTCCGTCCCGAGACCCGGCCACCAGGCGGAGGTAGGCAACCTGATCACCCTGCTGGGCGGGCAGCGTCTCCCACACCCGCTTGGCGATGTCCTGGTCGGGCACCCCGCTGCTGCGCGCCCCAGCCACCGACCGGCCCACTTGCCCGGCGTCCAATGCCGCCACGACGCGCCGAGTGGGGCGCGGCCCCCGGTAGACACCGCCCAGCACCGAGTCGAACCACAGCCGTGGGTATTGGGCCATCAACTGCTCGTCCCAGGTCAGCTTCGCGGCCACCGCGTCGCCTTGGATGGAGCCGCCCCGGGCGCTCAGCAGCCGCAGGTAGCGGTCGGAGTCGGCCGTGGAGAACCGCTGGGCGGGATTGGCCACCAGCACTGCCATGTCGATATCGGCCTGCGCCTCGCCGAGTTCCCGCAGCATTGCCTCCGCGGTCGGACGCGATCCATCGGCCAGCGACTCCCACCCCACCTGGCGCAGCAGTTCCTTCACCGCGGGTCGTCGGGCGGCAACCTTGCCGAATTGTGGCACCAGCGCCGGATCCATCCCGGTCACAATGCCGCGCGCGATCCGTGCCGACCCCGGCTCGCCCGCCCAGGCCTGGCCGTCCGGGCTGGGCAGGACGTTGAGCAGTTCCTCCGGCGACAGCAGCTCGGGGCTGCGCTGCAGTTTCGCCAGGGCCTCCAGCCGCATGCCCAGCGATGCGGCGGTGACCGGCTCGGGGATGCCGCGCAGCGCGGCGGCGGAGGCGTTCGTCAGCGCCTCCCCCCATCCGAGGCTACGGACATCCAAGCCGTCGCCGGACGCTTCGACCCGCAGCGCATTGCCCGGGTGCGAGCCGTTCGCCTCCCAGCCCGCGACCGCCACCGCGACGTCGAAGGATGAGCGCTCCGGGTTCGATTCCAGCGTCGAGAAGGTCACGGCGGACCCCAGTTCGGCAGGCAGGCGACGGATCGCGTCGCACACCGCAGCCCTGCCCTCGGCCTCGTTCGCCATCGGCCACCACCACCCGGCGGCGATCGCGCAGCCCCTGCAGGACCGCTCCGGCCACCGGCGCCGAGGCCGCCGCGGACCCGCGCCGCGGCCCCGGCTTCGGCAGTTCGAGCAGGGGCAGGCGCTGGCCGGCCACTGGCGGCAGTTCCGACTCCAGCCAGTCGCCGGCCAGCAATCCCGCCGCGAGTCCGGCGTCCACGCCGAACCCGTGCCCCAGCAGCACGTGGACGGAGTAGTTGCCGGGCCGGTTGAGGGCGTCGGTGCCCGCCGGCACCCGGCGGAACACCACGGGCGTGCCCCGCAGCAGCGCGAATCCGCCATGCGGCGGCGGTGCGGCTCCGCCGCGACCCGGCTCCGGGTAGGCCACGACCGGGCCGAGGATGTCGTCCCCGCCCTGCAGCAGCGACAGCCAGCCCGGCGAGGCGGCGACCACCCCGAATCCGCGGGCGCCGAAGATGCTGGACTCCGACCAGCTGTAGAGCAGCTGATCGAACGTGCAGGTCTGACTAGGCATGATTGGCCCGCCCCATCTCCAGGACGCCGGTGCGCTGCAGCAGCAGCAGGAACGGTTCCAGCACGCGCTGCGGCTCTACCTTCTCGTACGTGCCGTTCACCGGGGCGCAGCCGGTCGCCGACACGGCGTGGAAGGTGAGGCCGGGGAACTTGTGCAGGGCGCTGCTCACGAGGTTCTGCCCGCCGCTGTCCTCCAGGTACTGCGCGACCGCGTGGGCATCCTGCTGCAGCCGGGCCGCCACCCGGTACGGCGCCTCGGCCTCATGGTCCAGCGGCTCGAGGACGTGATCGGGGAAGCCGGGCGTCCCGGCGAGCAGATCGGCCTTGGTGAGCAGCAGCGCCGAGGCGACGCCGGAGGTGTCGTCGTCCGGGGACAGCGACTTGGCCCGCCGGTGCAGCAGGGCGGTGATGTCGAGCACCGATGCGGTGACCGGCAGCGATTGCCCGGCCCCGCGAACCGTCTCCCCGAGTTGCCGCTGCACGCCGGGCAGAATCGCCGGGTCGACGAAGAACAGCAGGCCGTCGGCGATGGCCAGATGGCGGGCCCACGTGGCCTGGGAGCGCTGGGTCAGCAACTGCTCGCCGGCGGCATCGAAGACGCACACGTTGATGGCCTGGCCGGTCTCCCAGTTGCGCAGCACGATCGTCAGCGGTGGGGGGAACTCCCGGTGCCCGGCCGATTCATCGAACCACCGCAGCGGACGGCTGGCCGGGATCACCTCGTGGTCCACCCACAGGCGCCGGTAGTAGTCGTTCTGGAACCGCGTGACCGTGCCGGGATCGAGGTCGACGACCACGCGGTAGGGCGCCAGCGCCCCGGCGCTGAGCAGGTGCAGCAGCGAGGCCAGGTAGTGGGTCTTGGACGACCCGGACTCCCCGACCAGGCCGATCACCACCAACTGTCGGCTGAAGAGGTCCTCCGGCAGCTCCCCGAGGTGCTCCGGGCAGAAGGCCCGGAAGCCTTGCGCGTACCAGTCGGCCCAGGCCTTCGCCGTGGCGTCGGTGCCGCCGAACAGCCGCGCCCTCAGGCGGTTGCGGACGCCGGGCCGTAGCGGCGGGCCGAGCGCGGTGTTGCCGGCCGCATCGCGCCACAGCACCTCGTCCGGGTCGAGGTCGGCCAGGCAGATCGGGCAGAGTCGGCGCGCCATGTCAGGCTCCCGGCGCGTTGCAGCCGGCGATGAAGCCGAACACGACTGCGGCGCCGAAGACCGCGGTGATGATCTTGACGCGCAGGATGCCGCGCCGGTGCCGCTCCCGGCGGTGCTGGGCCACGGCGATGCGCGTGCTGGTCGGCAGGTCGTCGTAGTTCATGCGTCCCCCCATGGCGCGCCGGCGATGATGCCGGCGAGGTACCCGACGACCCACCCGATCACGATCGCGGCGGCGATGGCACCGGCGAAGACGCCCGGCCGGGTCGCCAGCTGCTCCAGCGCCCGCTCCCAGCGCGGCCCGAGCAATGAGGCGACATCGGTGGCGGAGCGGGCGTCGCGCAGCCGCGGATCGGGGAGCGGGACGCGCTGGGTGTGGTCGGTGACTTCGATGGCCTCGGTGATGTCGAGGCGATGCAGGATGTCGGCCAGTGTGGGTCGCATGGCCGGTTGCGGGTCCAGCGCGTGGGTCACGAGAGTGCCGATCGCACCGGTGAGGCGGGGATCGGGCTGGCACCGCTCCAGACCGGTCCGCCAGTCCGCCATCCCCAGCAGCGGGTGATCGCCCAGCAGCGACTCGCCCACGACCAGGCCCCACTGGAACACATCGGAGGCTTCGCTGGCCTCGGCCCCGAAGGCCTGCTCCGGACTCATGTACCGGGGCGTGCCCAGGGTCGTGCCCTGACGGGTGATGCGCGGGTCGCTGTCGGCCAGCGCGATCCCGAAGTCCACCAGGGTGACGCCGCGATCGTCGCTGACGATGATGTTGGCCGGCTTCACGTCGCGGTGCACCACGCCGGCCTTGTGGACATCGCGCAGCGCCTCGGCCAGCCCGCGCGCGATCCGATAGCTGTCCCCGATGCCCCAGGGCTGGCCGTCGTCGGCGCTCAGCAGGTCCGCCAGCGTCGGGCCGTCCACGAACTCCTGCACCAGGTAGGGGCGGCCCTGCCAGATGCCGGACTGCAGTACCTTCGCCACCCGCGCCGAGTGGACCCGACGCAGGTAGTCGGCCTCCCGCTGGAACCGCTCGGCGTCGTTGAACTGCGTGGCCCCGGCGACCTTGATGACGCACAGCGACTCGCTCATCGGCTGCTGCGCCAGGTACACGTCGCTGAGATGGATCCCCCGGATGCGGCCGCGCAGCCGGTAGCTCTTCACGGTCAACGGGTCGTGCGGCTCCAATGGATCCAGCGGCCGTGCCGTTGCCGGCAATGCCTGCGTAGGCTCTTCGCCGATCGATGCCTCCACCTGATGATGCTCCCCTGTGTCTTGCCTGCCACCAGTGTCGCACCAACCAGTGACACAGGGTCACGGCTCGGGCGGGGCGGGTGATCAGTGGAGCATGTCCCGCAGACTGGCGGCGCTCGGATCGACGGCGACCCGCCGCCCCGGATCGCCGTAGCCGTAGCCGTAGCCGCTGTAACCGGCCTGTTGGTCGCCGGGCACTGCGTTGAGCACGGTGCCGAGCACTGGGGTGCCGACCTGCTGCAGGGCCCGTGCAGCCCGTTGCGCCTGTTCGATCGGGGTGGTGCCGTACCGGGCGACCAGCAGCGCCCCATCGGCATGCGTGGTCACCACTGCTGCATCGCTGACGGACAGCACCGGAGCGGTGTCCAGGATGACGAGGTCGTAGCGCTGCCGAAGCTCGGCCATCATGCCCGCCATCTGCCGGCTGCCCAGCAGTTCGGAGGGGTTGGGCGCTGCGACCCCGGCCGGCAGCACGCCGAGCAGGCCGCGGCGCCAGGGCACCAGCGCCAGGTCCACCGGGACGGTGCCCACCAGCACGTCGGTCAGGCCCATGACGCTGTCGATGCCGAGCCGCTGCGAAGCGCTCGGCTTGCGCAGATCGGCCTCCACCAGGCAGACCGCAGCCCCGGTGAGGGCCACGGCGATGGCCAGGTTGCAGGCGACGGTCGTCTTGCCCTCGCCCGGCCCGGCCGATGTCACCGCCACGACGCGCGGCGGCTGATCCACATTGACGTACTGCAGGTTCGTGCGCAGCGTGCTGTAGGCGTCACCGCGCGGGGAGGTCCGGTCGAGGGCGGCCATCGCGGTCGAAGGTCGCTCGTCGGCCAGGGGCTGGCCGAGCACCGGGCTGCCGGTCGCCGACGCCAGCGCTTCGGCAGAGGTGATGCTGGTGGCCAACCGATGGCGCAGGAAGGCCAGGCCCAGGCCCAATCCAAGGCCGATCACCAGGCCGAGCATGACAGTGACGCCGGTGCGCGGGGAGACCGGCTGCGTTGGGGTGAAGGCCTGCAGGACCTGGGACACCTTGATCGGGCTGTTGGCGCCCTCCGGGGCCTCCACCGCTTCCACGGCCTTGGCGAAGTGGACCGAGGCCGTGTTCGCGATCAGAGCCGTCAACTTCGGGTCGGGGCCGACCGCAGTCACGTTGAGCAGCACCGTCTGCGGCGGATTCGATGCCGACACCGTCCGCGCCAGCTCCTGCGGAGTGGTCTGCAGGCCCAGCTCTTCGATGACGGGGACCAGTACCTCCTCGGTGTCCACGACCCCGACATAGGACTTCACCCGCTGCAGGGCGAAGGTGGATCCGCTGTAGACCGAGGCGCCGGAGGCGCACACCGCCGATCGCCACGAAGTTCTGGGCGGTCGCAGAATAGACCCGCGGCGAGTTGAGGCTGTAGGCAAGCCCGACCAGCACCCCGATCAACGCGAGAACCAGGACCGTCCGCCAGGACGTCCGCACCACGTGCAGCGCCTCTTGCAGGTCCATCGGATGCCTCGCCCGGGTAGCCGTCTGGCTCTCGAGGGTAGTGACAGCGCGCGCGACGCGGGGGCGGTTTGCCCGAACGGTCAGCCCTCCTGGACCGCAGCCAGCTGCTTGGCCTCGGCGCGACCCGTCTTCTTCTGCTCCTCGGCGCCGTAGCCGTAGCCGTATCCGTATCCGTATCCCCGCTTGCGGTCGGGCACGAAGTTCAGCACGACGCCGAGCAGCCGGGCATCCACGCGGGCCAGCGCTTCAGCCGCGTGCACGGTTTGATCCCTGGTGGTCGTGCCGTGGCGGGCGATGAGCAGCGCCCCGTCGGTCACCGACGCCACGATGGCGCCGTCGGAGACCGGCAGCAGCGGCGCCGCGTCCAGGATCACCACGTCGTAGCGGCCACGCAGCTCCTCCAGCACATGCCGCATCTGCTGGCTGGCCAGCAGTTCCGACGGGTTCGGCGGCGTGCTGCCCACCGGCATCACGGTCAGCAGGCCACGGTGCCACTGCACGAGCGACTCATCGAGCTGGCAGGCCCCGGTGAGCACGTCGGTCAGGCCGACGGAGGCCTCGATGCCCATGTACTCGGAGACCTTCGGGCGGCGCATGTCGGCTTCCACCAGCAGCACCGACCTGCCGGCCTGCGCGAGTGTGATGGCGAGGTTGCAGGCGGTGGTCGTCTTGCCCTCACCGGGCAGCGCCGAGGTGATCGCCACGACGCGCGGCGGGTTGTCCACATCGACGTACTGCAGGTTCGTCCGGATTGATCGGAACGCCTCCGAGCGCGGCGATTGGTGGTTCAGCGCCACCAGAGGGCTGGTCTTGGCGTCCGGGTCGAAACCGATGTAGCCGAGGCTGGTACCGCCGGTCAGCGCGCTGAGTGCATCCGGGGACTTCACCGAGGTGTCCAACTGGTCGCGCAGGATCGCCTGCGCCAGCCCGATGCCCAGGCCCAGCAGCAGGCCGAGCGCCACATTGACCAGGGTGCGCGGCGAGACCGGGCTGCCCGGGACCTCGGCCTGGATGATCGTGGACACCTTGACCGGCGGCAGGGTCGATCCCTCCGGCGTCTCCAGGGTCTGGATCTGCTCGGCGTAGTTCTCGGCGACAGCGTTGGCGATGGCGGTGATCTGGGCGGGGTCGGTCCCGGTGGCGGTGACGTTGAGCAGCACGGTCTGTGGGGGGTTGCTGGCCGACACCATCCCGGCCAACTGCTGCGGGGTCAGGTCCAGGCCGAGCTCCTGGATCACCGGGACCAGCACCGCCGGGGTGTCCACCACGGAGACGTAGCTCTTCACCCGCTGCAGGGCGAAGTTGGAGCCGCTGTAGACCAAGGCGTTGCTCGTGCCCTCGCTCACCCCGCCGATCGCGACGAAGTTCTGCGCCGTCGCCGAGTACTGCTTGGTGGCGCTGAGGCTGTAGCCGAGCGCGAGCAGCCCCCCGATGAGCGTGCAGGCAACGATGGACACCCACCGTTTGCGCACGATGCGCCAGTAGTCGCGGATATCCATGCCCCCGCCTTTCTCGGCCCCGATTGCTGCGGCACACCCTACGCGATCGCCGTGCGCTTGCGGGGAAATGTCCGCTTGCCACCGCCGTTGGCTGCTACAGCGGGCCCTGGAAGCTGCGCACCGCCCGCACGACCGCCTCATCGAACGTCTCGCGCTCGGCCGACGGGTAGGTCCACACCACGTCCAGCGTGCTCTCGGGCGTCCGGTACTGGCGCCAGTAGTAGATGTCTTTGTCGGCGGTGATGCCGGACAGGGTGAAGCCGTCCGGCTCGGACCGCGCGAGCACCGGCGGATTGTCGGGGGAACCGAACTCCGCCTCGGCGCTGGCGAGGGTGGCCGGGGCGGCATCGGGTCCGGCCACGCGCACTCGCAGGACTGCGCCCGACCCCGGATCGGTGAAGCGCTGCGCGCCGGGCACTTCCTGGCCCGTCATGGACCAAGGGACCTCCAGCGAGGCGGTCCCACCGGCTGCCCGCACCTCCTGGCGGACGTAGCCCGCAGCCGTCACCTGCTCCTTGGTGATCTGGATGGGCACGCAGGATCCGGCGGGCAACTGCTGGTCGCGGCACCACTGGGCGACGGCGTCGCTGCTCGGCTGCGGCGCGTCCAGCAATGAGACCCAGCGGGCGGGTGTGCGGCACACCGCGGTCGCGGTGCCGTCCACGAGCAGCGCGGCGCCGTCGAAGCGCGCATCGACGGCTCGGTGAAACGCCAGGATGTCGGCCTCGGTGAGCCCCGAGTACGCCTCGGGCCGCCCATCGGGGTAGCCGAGCCGGTCCTGCGGCCCCACGAGGTCCGCCTGCTGCGGTCCGGCGCACAAACTGCCCACCTGCGGCATCCACACCCCTGGTGCCACGGCGCGGATCGCGGCCTTGCTGGCCACGACCTCCTCCGCGAGCAGTGGCCCGGCATCGACTGTGACCGCCTCGGGCGAGTCGTCGGCATCGTCGGCGGTCGCCGGTGCGGGGGACGGCGCGGCCCGCTGCGTCGACTCCTCCTGCGATTCCGGTGCCTCCGCCTCCTGCGCCGCCGGGTCTGCCAACGGCTGCTCTGCCGGCTCGCCGCCGACGGCGCCGACGCCGATCACGATCACCAGCCCGATGGCCACGGCGAGCACCGAAGCGGCTGCGATGCGCAGCGGCACCGGAGAGCGGGGCTTGCGCACCTCCGTCTCCTGGAAGTCCACCAGCGACAGTTCCGGCGGCGGGGCCGCGCCGGACTCGATCACCAGGCCGAGCCGCAGCGCCGGGAACGTTGCGCCGTTGATGTCGACGGAGGGGAACCGCAGAACGGTGCCGGCTTCCGTACCCGGCGGGATCGCCAAGGTGCGCACCCACGACCCCTCGGGCGCGTCCTGCACCCATTGCACCGAGCAGCCGTCGCGGGCCTGCTCGGCGGTGAGCACGACCTTGCCCGTCTGGACCGGGTTGGTGACCGCGCCCTCGGCGAGCCCGGCGTCGCGCCCAGGTTCCGCTGGTGGAACAGGTGGGACCGCCGCCGCAACGGGCTGCCGGGCTGCGCGCGTGCGGTCGTAGCGGGCGCGGCGAGCGGGGTCAGCGAGGACCTCCCGGGCGGCTTCCAGGCGCGCGGCCCATCGCTGCACCCGGGCGTCGCCGGGGTACAGGTCGGGGTGGCTCAGGCGCAGGCGGTACGCGAACGCCTGCTCGATTTCCTCGATGGTTGCGTCCTCCGCCACGCCGAGCACCGCATAGTGGTCCTGGCCGTCCGTGGGGTCCATGTCACCTCCTCCCCGCGCCAGAGAATTGCCGCAAGCCTGACACAAGGGACACGGTGTGAGCAGCCGAATTCGCCCAGCAATCGCCCCCGCAGCCTGACCGTCGCAGTCCATCGGGTCGCACGCGGGGGCGTAGCGTCTGCCCCAGATGCGAGGAGGTGCGATGCGCGCAGGAGTGCCCGGCGTGGCCGCCGCCGCGGGCGCGGTTGCAGCCAGTGGTCGGCGCCGGATCGCGGGCCGCGTGGCCGTCGCCGTCTGGGCCTGCGCGCTCGTGCTCTACTGCCTGCGCTACGGATTTCCGTTCGACCGCGCCAACATGAGCCTGTGGATTCTGACGGGTCTGCTGGCGGCCAGTGTGGGGCGGCCGCTGCGGCGCGTGGCGCGGATCTTCCTGGACTGGCTGCCCTTCATCCTGCTGCTGTACCTCTACGACTACTCCCGCGGCGCCGCAGATTCGCTGGGCGCGACCGTTCAAGTGGCGGCCCCGATCGCGTGGGACCGGGCGCTGTTCCTGGGCGCGGACCCGGCGGTGTGGCTGCAACAGACGTTCTACGACCCGCAGACGGTGCACTGGTGGGATCAGGCAGCGGCCCTGATCTACATCAGCCACTTCTTCCTGGTCTGGGCGATCGCAGCGGTGCTGTACCAGCGCGACCGCGACCACTGGTACCGCTGGGCGCGGGCGCTGGTCGTGCTGTCCATGGCCGGGCTGGTGACCTACGCCCTGATGCCCGCCGCCCCGCCCTGGTACGCCGCTGAGGAGGGGTTGCTGCCACCCCTGGACCGGATCTCCACCCGCGGACTGGACGCCATGGGCCTGAGCTTCGCCGAGGGCCTGATCGACCACGGGCGTGCCGTCACCAACGACGTCGCGGCGATCCCCAGCCTGCACACCGCCTTCGCCGTGCTCGTGGCCGTTTGGTTCATCCCGCGGGTCGGTCAGCGGCAGCGATGGTGGCTGCAGCCGCTGCTGGCCGCCTACCCCGTCGCAATGCTCGCGACCCTGGTCTACAGCGGCGAGCACTACGTCGTGGATGGCATCATCGGGGCCGCCTACGTCGTGGCCGTGCTCGCCGGTCTGGCGTGGTGGGACCGGTGGCGGGCGGGCAGGCGCTCCCCATCGGTCGCAGGCGTCGGCGATCGCCCCGACGGACCCGTGCGGGAGGCGAGTCCGTAGCCGGGCCCGGCGCGAGCGGCGAGCCCGGTGCGCGGGCGCGCGTCCCTGGACGCCCGGGCCGGCACGCCCAGTGAGTCCGCCGGTGGCGGTCGCCTCGGCTACATATCCCGGTAGCGACGGGCCGCTGCAACATGCCCGGCCAGCGCAGCGGCGTCGGTCGGCAATGGAGCCGTCGTCCAGTCGGTCGGATCACCGGCGTACGGCGTGCCGTAGGCGGTGGTGTCCCGCTGGGTGCGCCAGCCCTCCGCCAGCGGGCCCAGATCGAGGACGTCGTATCCGATCTCGTCGAGCAGGGCCCGCACCCTCGCCTTGGCCTCGGCGCTGTCGCCCGCGATGGCCAGAGCGCTGCGGTCCTCCGCCCCGGACGGTCGCGCCAGGGCACCCAGATGTGCGAAGGAGATGTTGTTGAACGCCTTGACGACATGGGAATGCGGCAGGTACGCCTGCAGCAACTCCGACGTGGTCGTGGACTCGTCATCCAACTCGGCGATGTGGCCGTCGCGACCCGGGTAGTAGTTCATGGTGTCGATGACGATCTTGCCGCGCAGCGGCTCCACCGGCACCTGGCGGTACTGGCCGAGCGGGATCGTGACCACGACGACGTCGCCGGCCGCTGCCGCCTCCTCCGGCGTCGCTGCCCGCGCATGCGGACCGAGGTCGGCCACGAGGTCGGCAAGCGTCTGCGGACCCCGGCTGTTGCTCATCACCACGTCGTGCCCTGCCGCGACCGCCAGGCGCGCCACGGTGCTGCCGATATGTCCGCTGCCGATGAAGCCCCATGTCGTCATGACGGGTCCCAACAGCCCGGCCACCCGATCCATTCCCGCTCCGTTCAGGGCCGCGGAGGTCCTGAGGCCTGTCCGGGCGCTGTCGATCGGCGCGAATTCCGGCAGTGGTGCTACCTGTTGTCGCGGCCAACGTCGCGTCGGCCTCGCCGAGCGCGGGAGAGCGTCGCGTTTGCTCGCGCCGCGCTCATCGCTGCGGATTCTCGCTGTGGTGCCGGGGAGCGCAGCGATCACTGCAGGCGGGGGTGGGACGGGCGCACGGTCTCGAGGCTCATCGCCATCAGGAGGGTTCATCGCGGGCCGCGGTTGATCACGGGAACCGCTCCGCAGCGCTGGGGTGAGTGCGCCTCTACTGGGCGGGCCCGGCCGGCCTCCTGCGCGGATGCGCACCCAGTGCGGGTTTCGGGGCCTTCGGTGGAGTGACTGTGCATCCGCTGCTGGGGTTTGCACCCGAGATGGGGGCTGAGAGCGCCTTCGAGACGGCAGGTCTGCACCCGGTATGGGGGTTTGCACCCGAGACGGGGGCGCTGGGCCCCGATCCGACCGATTCCGCCCCCGCTCCGGGTGCAAACCCCCGAACCGGGTGCAGGCCTGCCCAGAATCCAGCCGATTCCGCCCCCGCTTCGGGTGCAAACCCCCGAACCGGGTGCAGACCTGCCCGGTGCGGGGACTGAGGGCGCCCCGGTGGCACGACCGGGCGCAGGGGGCTCGACCCGGGCGTCCGGCGGCCCGCTCGCTCCTGCCACCGACCCGGAAGCCGACCACACTCCCGATGGCGACAAGCCGTTTCAGCGCCGGTTGTCGTAACTGGGGTAGTAGGCCGCCTTGCGGGCGCGCATGATCTCGCCCAGCGGACGGTGCTCGGCCAGCGCCGACCACGGGTCGAAGTGATCGGCCTCCACCGCCTCGGCATCGGCCAGCGCCGTCGCCGTCAGCCGGGCCACGGTCGTCTTCGCCGCCCGCCAAGGCTTGCGGCCGTCCTCGATGGGGGTGTGCTCCTCATTGGTGTAGAACTGTGCGCGCAGATCCCAGGCCAGCGAACCGCGTTCGATCCTGCTGCGGACATCGGCGCCGTAGTCACGCGCGGCCATCAGATTGCGACTGGCCCCCACGGGATGCAGATGCACGTGCGCCGCGTAGGGCCCCCACGCGATCGGCGCGCAACTGTGGAAACTGGATGTCGCGAAGCCGCTGAACGGCCGCGCGAGTTCGGCAGCCTGCTGCGCCATCTGCAGCGGACCGCGGATGGGGCCGTGCTGGTCGAAGTAGTGTCGTGCCAGCGCCTGCTGGCCGCGTGCCGCTGCCGGCACCATGGCAGCGAAGTCGCGGGAGTCGCGGAAGCCGAACGCCGGGCGGTTGATGAGGAGGAAGTCCTGCCGCTCGGTGTCCCCGCCCAAGGCTGCCGACCCGGACAGGCCGCGCACCGAGAAGGCGAACCCGCGGATGTCCGGCATGGCGTCGGGCTGGGCCACCATTGCCCCGTTGGACATCCGGATGACGACATCGTGCTCGCCCGGCTGCGCGAACAGCCCCTGAGCGGCATAGTCGGGCAGCGCGTCGGCAACGGTCAGGGTGCCCAGCAGCGCTGCCACGGGCTTGCGGTGGAATGCACGCCCAGGGCCGCGCTTGGCGTTGATGCGCGACTGGAGAGTGGTCAGGGTCTGCGCGAAAGCTTCGTGCCGCTGCGCTTCATCGGGTTCGACGACTTCGGACCATTGGGTGCTGGGTTCGGCCACGGGTGCAGTCTGGCAGGTCCGAGCCCGCCCAGGGGCCTTCCCGCGGGCAGCCGCAACAGATGGCTGCGCCGGTGAACGCGCCGGTCAGGGTGGGGCACCGCCAGACCAGCCAGTCGGCGATGCCGACCCGTGCACCGCTACCGCCCGGCCACCTTCGCAGGCGCCCTCCGTCCGCGGCGATCGACGTCGTCGGCCCAGCGCTTGCTCGTCGCCGTGAGGCCGCAGGAATCTCGCCATGCCGCCGAAATCCCCGCGTCACGCCAGAGGCATCGCGATCCTCATGAGGCTTCCCGGCAGATTCAGGGTGAGGGCAGGTCGAGCGCGTCCAGGAAGGCGTCCTTGACCTTCTCGTGGCCCGTCCCGTTCGGGTGCAGGCAGTCGAACCCGCCCACCCAGTCGCCCGGCTCGAGGGCGCCGAAGGTTTGCGCCACATCGACGCCGTACGCCTCGGCGACCAGTCGGGTCAGGTCGTTGAGCCCGACGGGGACTTCGGCGCCGCCCTCGAGAACATCCGCCCCGAGCGGTCCGAGTCCCAGGCCGGCCAGCGCGCAGGTGGGGATGGGGTTGTCGTAGGCGGTCACCACGACAGCGGTATCGGCGCCCGCAACCCCGCGCAGGGTGGCCAGGATCTGTGCCAAGTTGAAGAGGAACGGCTGGAAGTTCGCGGTGATCGTGCTGCGGCACTCCTCCGTGATGCCCGACAGGCAGGCCCCGGCGATCGGCCCGAAGATGTCGTTGCCGCCGATGGTGACCGTGACGACTGCCACGTTGTTGGTCGGCAACTCGTCTCGGTTGCGCTGCTCGATGAGTGCGACTGCTTCCGGCAACTGGTTGGCGATCAGGCTGCTCGTGGTTGCGCCTCCGACGGCGAGGTTGCGCAATTCGAGGTCCTCGCAAGCTTCGCCTTCCCCGCTCGGGCAGGTGTCTTGTGTCCGCAGGTCGTCGTAGAGCCGGTTGACGTAGCCGCCCTCCTGCGAGTCGAAGGATCCAGCGGCCCAAGAGTCTCCGAGCGCAAGGTAGATCGGTTGCTGCGACTGCTCGTCCTGGGCCACGGCCCCCGCGGGCACCAGGATGGCGGCGAGGGCCGCCACTGCAGCCATGGCTGCCGATCGTCCGACTGCTCCCATGTGCCCGCCTCTCGCATTCCATCGTCGGGTGCCGATCACCGGGCTGCAACGGCTGAGGGGGAGACCCGCTGGTTGAGCACCACAGCCTACTCGCCGGTACGGCGCACAAATTTCGGGATGCCTCTGGATTCCCCGCCTGGCGCGGAGGGCACCGCCGCATCCATGAGGCTTCCCGGCATTGTCACTTGGCGCGCAGGTACAGGATCGGCTGCCCGGAGCGGGTGCGCCGCTCCTCGGTGTCGAACAGGTCGGGCCGCGACTTCACCAGGTCCGACAGCTTGCGGAAGCCGTAGGTGCGCGGGTCGAAGTCGGGCTGCACGTTGTTCAAGTAGCTGCCGAAGGCGCCCAGGTTGGACCAGCCGTTGTCGTCGCTGGTCTCTTCCAGGGCAGTGAGCATGAACTGCTTGGGGAACGTCGCATGCTGCTGGGTCGGCGCGGGCGCGGCTTTGGCCGCCGCCGCCTCCTCCTTCAGCAACTCGGTGTAGACGAAGCGGTGGCAGGCCTTGCGGAACGCCTCGGGGGTCTTCTTCGCCCCGAAGCCGAACACGGTGAGGCCCTCCTCGCGCAGCCGCATGGCCAGGCCGGTGAAGTCGCTGTCGCTGGTCACCAGGCAGAACCCGTCGAAGCGCCGCGTGTACAGCAGGTCCATCGCGTCGATGATGAGCGCGCTGTCGGTGGCGTTCTTCCCGGTCGTATACGCGAACTGCTGCACCGGCTTGATGGCGTGCGGCTGCAGCACCTTCTTCCACGACGCGCTCTGGCTGGAGGTGAAGTCGCCGTAGATGCGCCGCACCGTCGCCTCGCCGTACCGCGCCACCTCGGCGAGCAACGGATCGATCAGCGAGGCCTGCGCGTTGTCGGCGTCGATCAGCACGGCCAGTCGCAGGGGCGGCGCCTCGTCGTCTCGATTCTCGCTGTTCCTCATGACGGACAGCGTGGCACGCGAAGAGGCGAGTGCGCCGCCGCCGCGGTGAGCTCGTGGCCGATGCGCCGGATTCGCCCTTCAATTCCTCCGTCCCGCGGTCACAGCATCCCCATCCGGTCTCACCGGCGCGGCATCCCTCGACCACGGGACGGCATCGGCTCCACCGATGGTTCCGCCTCGATAGGGGCGCCGGTCCGGTCCGCCCAGCGGCCGTAGCTGCGGGCCAGCGGTCCGGACGTGGCGCCGTGCAGCAGCACGCTCAGCAGGACGGTGATGGCGACGACGCCGGTGACATCGCGCACGAGAGCGGCATCGGCCCCGAGTTCCTCGATGGCGAGCAGGGCGAACACGATGGAGGCCAGCCCGCGCGGGCCGAACCAGGACAGGAACGCGACCGTAGGGAGCCGGAACTGCGTCCCCACCAGGCTGAGGGCGACCGCAGCGGTCCGCAGGACCGTCAGCGCGGCCACCGCCAGCAGCAGCCATTGCCACTTGAATCCGTCCAGGAGCACCTCGACCACGAGTGCCCCTGCGACCACCCACATGATGAAGCCCAGGAGGTCGGCGAGCACCTCCACCGTCTCCTGGGCGGATTCCTCCACCTCCATGCACTGGGAGGCCCGCCCGAAGGTGATCCCGGTGACGAAGGCGGCCAGGAAGCCGTTGGTGTCGGTGAGCAGCGCCAGGCCCAGGGCCAGGATGGGAAGCGTCAGCACCGCCAGGCTGCGGGTGGTCGTGGTGCTGAGGCGCCGTTCGTAGGACAAGTCCAGCAGCCGGGCGCCGACCAGACCGAGCAGCAGACCGATCACCAGACCCCCGAGGACCGGGATGGCGCCGATGTCGAGGGCCGCAGGGAGTTGGACGCCGTCGGGCTGCTCCCCGGCGATGATGGCGATCGCGAACAGGGCCACCGGCGTCGCCAGGCCGTCGTTCAGCCCGCTCTCCACGTTCAGCGCCCGGCGCACCCGCACCGGGACCGCCGGGTCCAGGATCGTCGCCGCGCCCAGGCCCGCGTCGGTCGCAGTCACACAGGCCGCGATCAGCACAGCGCCGGCGATGCCGACCGCCGGGAGCAGCCACCATGCCGCGAGCGCGGTCAGCCCGAGCATGACCGGGAACCCGATGGCCAGCAGGCGCACGGCGATCCACGGGTCGTGGCGCAGCGACGCGAGGCGTACGGTGCTGGCGTCGTGGAACAGCACGATCACGAGCGTGAGTTCGGCCAGCTGCCGCGCCTGCTCCGGCGGCAGGCTCAGGTCGCCGAAGCCGGACAGTGCGATGCCGGCCGCGAGGAACACCATGGGGCCGGTGATGCCCCGGTCCTGCCCCCAGCGGGACAGCAGCGTCCAGGCGAGCAGCAGCGCCAGCAGCACGCTGACGATCAGCCACGTCGATGGCACCAGCGAACCCTAGGGCCGTCGACTCGGGCGCGCGGGGGCTCGTCGGGGTTGCGGCGACACGGGTCGATCGTAGGGGAGTCCGGCCGGCGCGGGGCGGCCCCCGGGTCTACTCCCGGGGCGGCCCCACCAGCCCTGACGTGCGATCGAGCATCTCGCGGCTCAAGTGGAACGAGCGCTCGAAGTCGGAGTGCTCCGCGTACAGCGCCATGGCGCGGGCCAGATGCGCGATGGACGCGGTGCTCCGGCCCACCATCTCCATCACCCACGCCTGCGCCAGACCGACCCCAGTGAGTCCTTCGTGCGCCTGCAGCGCCTCGGCCTCCGCTCCGGCGCCGTCCGGGCCCTCCGTGTGCCAGCGGGTCCAGCATCGGCCGGCCCGGACCACGGCATCCAGGCGCGGGTCCAACCCGTCGTCGGTCCGCACAGCGGCCAGATCGGCAAGCGCATCTTCGGGCCGCTGCTGCTGGAGCAGCGAGGTCACCAGCCGTTCGATGGGCCGCATATGGCGCCAGGTGGGCGACCGGTCACCTCGCAGCACCGGTGCCAGCAGGGTGCGGTACTCCGCGATGGCTTCCCCAGTGCGTCCGCTCTCGTAGTGCAGGTCAGCCAACCGGATGCGGGCCCGGTCCCGTGCGAATGCGGAGCCCGGGCCGGCGGCGTCCAAGACCGCCACCGCCTCCGCCAGCACTTCCCGGGCCTCCCGGCCTCGATCGAGGGCATCGAGGCTGTGGCCCAGCCAGGACTGCGCATCGGCCGCCAGGTCCGGCCGCCCGAGCCCCCGGTAGGTGTCCCGGGCGCTGGCAAACGCCTCGGCGGCCGCGGCCGCTTCGTCATCGGCCAGGAGCGCCTCGCCGTAGCGGCGGCGGTGGTACGGCTCGGCGAGGTCATCGGCCAGCGACGCGCTGACCCGCTGGTTGTCCCGGGCCACCACCACCGCTGCCTCCGTGCGCTTCAGGTACAGCAGCACCGTCAGTACGAAGTCCTTCGCCCGGACGCGGCCCGGGATGTCGCCGATCTCCCGGAACTGCTCGCCGGCGGCCTCGGCGGATGCCAGTGCCGCCTCCTCGTCGTCCAGGAAGTACTGGGCCCGCGCCTGCAGCAGGAGTGTGTCGGCGATTCGCTCCTCGGCGTCGTAGGCGCGCATCCGCGGGATGAGCTCCTCGCTGATGGCCAGGACGTCGCCCCACTGCCGCAGCTGGGCCAGGGCATCGGCCTGTCCCCAGCGGCAGAACAGGGACAGCCGGACGTCCTCCGCCCGCTCAGCCTCCTGCGCTGCCTGTTGATAGACGGTGGCGGAGGTGGCGTGGTCGCCGGCCGTGAAGAGCGCCCCGGCCCGATTCTGCAGCGCAACGGCGGCCATCCCGGTCAGGCCCTGGGATTGGCAGGCCTCCGCGGCCATCGCGAAGAGCGCGGCTGCGGTCGTCAGGTTCCCGGCCTCGTGCTCCGCCTCGGCCCGTTCGAAGAGTTCATACGGGTTCTCGGTGATGGGATCGGTCAATCGTGCTCCTGTGGGTCGTTGGAGTAGGGGACCGTGCGCTTGTGGCGCCACTCCTACAGTGCCAAGGACCTCCGACACGGCGTGCGGATCGCAGGTGCGCCCCGATCGACCGCCTCTGGCCGGATGCCGCAGCCTGCAGCACACTGGAGGCACCGCGAGAACGGAGCCGGTGTGAACGAGTGCGTGCTGTGCGAGGGCGAGTTGGGCCCGGACGGTGAGCCGTACTGCGACGACTGCTTCACCATCGTGGTGCGGTACCGAGCCAACTCCTTCGACGGCCGGGGCACGTACACCGACTTCCTGCATCGAGCTTCGCGGCCGTACGTCACCGACTACTAGGGGACCCCGTCGACCATCAGCCGGTGCCGCCGGCCCCCTCCGACTCCCGATCGGACAGCCGCTCCACGATCAACCCCCGCACCAGTGCCCGCAGACCGCGGTCGAACATCTCGTCCCAGCCCAGGTACTGCGACTCGGTCATCGCCCGCATCAGGTTCGGGAAGGCGTCCGGTTCGATCCCGCCCTCGCCACCGGCCTCGGTGCCGCGCTGGCCTCCGCCTGCGCCGCCAACTGGTTGACGTAGGCCAGCGTCGTGCCGAACACGTACTGGCCGATGATGTCCACCGCCGCGATCGCCTCGGTGGGGTGCAGGCCCAGGTCGTACAACCGGCCGAGCATCACCTCCACGGGGCGCAGCTGGCCCGGGGTCCGGGCCGAGCGGGTCATCGTGATGGGCACGGTGTTGGGGTGGGTGAGCAGGGCCCTGCGCAGTTCGTGGCCCAGGCGGACCCCTTGTTCCTGCGCCCTCAGCGACGGGTCGATGCCGGAGAAGTCGACCTCGCCGAGGACTGCGTCGAAGATGAGGTCCTCCAGGGCGAACTTGTCGGGCACGTGGTAGTACAGCGACATCGGCCCGACGCCGAGTTCGGCCGCCAGCGCGCGCATCGAGAGGGCGCTGAGACCCTCCCGATCGACGAGCGCGATGGCGGCGTTCACGATCTGCTCCCGGGTGAGCACCGGCGTGTTCGCCTTGCGCGGGCTCATCGCGACGCTCGCCCTCCAGCACGGCGGCTCGGCACGGGCTCGGCGACCGCCTCCTCGCCGGGCATGAGCACGCTGGTCACGCCCGCGCTGCGGCTGAACATGGCCTTGCGGTTCACCACGACGGCCAGTACCGCGATCACGGCGAAGATGAGCGAGTCGTAGGGCTGCGCATCCGGCCAGATCGGGTTGTTCATCTGGAAATGGTAGATCGCGGCCACCAGGATGCTGCCGCCCGCGGCGTTGAACAGCGGGCGTGAGGATCCAGGAGATCGCCACCACGCCGATGAAGAACGCCGGGAACGACCACTGGCTCTGTGGCGTGCCGCTGAGGAAGAACGCCGGCAGGTGCCAGAGGGCCCACAGCACCGACAGGATCAGGTCGGCGCCGATCGGGCGGAACTTGCGCTGCAGCAGCGGCAGGGCCACGCCGCGCCACCCGAACTCCTCCATCGGGCCGAGTGCCAGCATCAGCAGCAGCGCCGGGATCACGGTGAACCAGGGGTCGAAGGGGAAGGCGAGCGGGCTGCCCTTCAGCCATGCCCCGAAGTAGAAGGCGGCGGGGACGCCCAGCAGCAGGTAGAGCGCCCACCCGCTGCGGCACCCGCCATAGGGTCAGCCGCCGCAGGTAGCTGCGCAGGCCCGCGACGCCGTAGTGGCGCAGCACCAGGCCGATGCCGGAGATGGCCGGGGCGTAGACGGCGGCGAAGAACAGCGGGTTGGTCAGGCCGAGCGGGCCGAAGATCGGCTCGAGCTGCTCGGCGAACAGGATCGCGATCGCGGCCAGCCCCCAGGACAGGCCGAACGCCATGGCGAAGAACGGGATGGCGGTCCGAGCGGTCATCGGCTTTCGGGCAGTCAGTGTGGTGGTCATTGCGCACCTTCCTCTCTTTATAGTACGCCGTACGAGATGACAGTATCGTACGGCGTATGAAAAATGCAAGGGGTCCCGATGGGTGACACTGGAAGAAGTGCGCTGCCGACTGCCGGCGTCATGCTCGGAGGCCGGGCCAGCGCCACAGGGGGAGCACTAATGACCGATCAGTTGAACAACGCGCCCGGGGGGTCTGCCGCTTGGCTGCCTCCCGCGGGCGAGCAGGCGGTGCCACAGCAATGGGCGACCCAGCCCGTGTGGCAGCAGCCCCCAGGTCCTGTCGCTGCGCCTCCGCAGAAGAGTCGTTTCGGCATCGGCGTGCTGGTCGGGGTCGGTATCGGTCTGGCGATTGCCGCGGTGGGCCTGATGGTGGTGGGCCTGATGGTGACCCTTGCGGCCCCGGCGCAAGTCGGGGACAGCGCGCTCACCGATGTGCTGTACGACCAGTGCGGGGACGGCGTCATGGCCGCTTGCGACGCCCTGTACTGGGAGGCGGCCGTCGACTCGGAGTTGGAGGCCTTCGCAGCGACCTGTGGCGGGGTGCGGCCCTGGGTGCCGGGCGGCTGCGCCGTCCTGGAGCCCCTCCAGTAGGGGGGCGGCCCGGTCACGGCGGTGCGCAGATGGCGTCTCGCCGTGACGGGTTCCGGCTCATCGCAATCTCGGGCGTCCTGCTTCGAGCAGTGGCTCGGGGTGCGCGCCGTTCCGCGGGGATCGCAGGGCTGCCATAGCGCGGATGTGCACCCGTTGCGGGGGTTTGCACCCGGGACGGGTGCTGAGAGGGCTTCCGGGGCGGCGACGGTGCACCCGTCATGGGGGTTTGCACCCGAGACGGTGGCTCCGAACCCCGATCCGGCCGATTCCGCCCCCGCCGCGGGTGCAAACCCCCGAACCGGGTGCAGACGTGGCCCGGATACCGGACGACCCGCCCCCGCACCGGGTGCAAACCCCCGCACCGGGTGCAGGCGTCCCCCGCGCAGCGGAATGAGGCCGCTCGCGTTGCTGGACCCGCAGGACACCGGACAGCGACCGGCCCCCGGCAGCCCCTCGCGCTCAGTGCAGGTGCGCCACCCAGTGCCGCAGTTGGCCGCCCCGTCGCCGGGCGGCTTCCAACCGCGCGCCGATCAGCAGCAGCGCAACGCCAACCAGCGACAGCGGCACCCAGCCGGGCAGGTCTTGCGCCCACTGCACCAGCACCGGCACCGTCACCAGGCCCAGCGACGCCAGGCCGGGGTAGACCAGACCCGCCCACTCGTACCGCGAGCCGACCGCCACGAGCAGTCCACCGACGATCAGGGCGAACCAGACCCGCCACCCCACCGTGCCGTCTTGCCAGGCCACGGCTGCGGTGGGGATCGTCGCCAATCCGACCGCCGGCGCCGCTACCAGCCAGCTGCTGTTCCAGCGTTTGGTCGCCCAGGCGCCCAGCGCGCACCATGCGGCAACCGCCGCCGCCGTCGGCCAGGTGAAGGCCTCCAGCGGCACGTCGGCCCGCGCCATGGGCGCCAGCACATTCGCCCACAGCACCAGGACGGCGACGGCACCGCTGGCGGCAGCAACGGGTGGCCGGTTGCGCATCGCGACGGCGGCCCCCGCCCACACCACGGTCACGGCCGTCGCTCGGATCCACGTGATCACCCCTGCGCCCCACATCTGCGCCATCACGGCCCAGACCGTCGATGTCAGCAGCAGCGCCAGCGCTGCCGGTCGGACCGCCGCCAGCCACCATTGCCCCGGCCTCGCAGGCCGCTGGATCCAGCCGAGGACAAGGGCCGCCGACACCGCCAGCGGAATCGTGGCGGCCTCTAGCTCAATCGAGGTCCGGCCGGCGAGCCAATTGCCGTACAGCACCAGCGGCAGCACCACCAGCGCCGTCGCAGCGACCGCCGATCGGACCGGCGCCGCGGCATCGAGGAGCACCGCCAGCAGCCCGGCCGCGGTCAGGAGGGCCAGCACACGCACGCCGGTGTCCCATTGCTCGACCAACAGGTCCGCAGCCACCAGGCCCAGTGACGACGCGGCCGCGGTAGCGACCGCCGCCGTGGCACCGGCACTCACGGCACGTCGGGCATCCCAGACCCGCCAGGCCAGCCCGACCGATGCACCGATCACCAGGGCGGCGGGCAGCGTGAGGACCTCCAACGGCGCCCATCCCTGGCCCGGTGCCTGGACGGCCGCCTGCGCCCACGCCACGTAGACGCGCAGTGCTGCGGTCAGGCCGAGGGTGCCGGCGGCCCATGCAGCCGGTGGCCAGCGCCACGCGAGCGCGACGACCAGCGTCGCCGTCCCCACTACCAGCCCCAGCCGTCCGGCAGTGAGCGTGCCCCAGGTCGGATCGACGAGCACGGCGACAGCCGACGGCACGAAGGCGGCCGTGAGCGCGGCAGCCAGCGCAGCCCGTGGGGTTGCCCCGCGATCGACCACGCGCGCCATCCCCACCAGGGCCACCGCAGCGGCGACCGGCAGGCTGTACCACTCCAGCGCCGGGTCGGTGAGGCGCTCGGTGACGGCGACCCATGTGTGCGCAACCGAAACCAGCCCCACAGCCACCGCCGGCAGCGTGACGCCGGTGCCCTGCCACAGCGCCAGGACCGTCACCGCCGCGAGCCCGCCGACTACCAGCGCGATCCGCGGACCGTTCACCTGCCCATCGGCCATCGCCAGCAGCGACAGTCCGACGGTGGGCAGCAGGCAGGCCAGCACAGCCAGTTGCGGCAGGACCGCCGGTGCCGTCCGCAGTCGCCACAGGTCCAGGCGGATCCCCAACCACCAAGAGCCGAGCAGGCCGGCCAGGACGCTCAGCGTCACGACCTCGACTGCCGCGCCGAGATGGCCGGTGGCCCATGCGGCGAACCAGGCAGCCGAGCCGAGGACGAGTCCTGCCGAGGCCCAGATCCCTCGGTTCGTGAGGGCGCCATAGCCCCACATCCCCACCGCGACGGCTAGCGCGGTCAGCGTTGCCATGAGCCAGGCGAAGGCAGGCGGAGCCGATCCGCCGAGGACTACCAGGTTCACCAGCAGCGCACTGCCGACGAGGACGGCTGCGGCGGCCCCCACGGCGGTGAGCAGCCCGGGCACCTCACGCCATCGCCAGCCGACCCACACCACGGCTGCCGCAGCGACCGTCGTCGGAGCTACGGCGATCACCGCTGAGGCTCCCGAGTCGACCGGCGCCGCGCCGATCGCCAGGCTCGGCAGCACCGCCAGGGACGCCATGCTCGCGCCCAGGAACCACCCCACCGCCGTCCGGCCCGTCAGCCACGCCGCCACGAACGCGAGGTACCCCAGTCCGGCCAGCGCGAGGAATCCGGCTGCGACCCAGAGCGGGGCGTTCGACGCGGCGCCGTCGAGGTCGGCCAGCCAGTTGCCCATTCCGGCGAGTCCCGAGGCAACGGCCAGCACGCCGACCGCCATCGCCGTCCACCACGATGTTGCCGCTGCCTCAGCCTCCCGCGTGCGCAAGGTGACTGCGGCTGCCAGGAGCGGCACGGCCACGGCGGCGAGCAGGACCGTGGCCAGGGCGAACCAGGGCGTCGTGCCGGCCTCGAGCGTCGAACCGGCGAGCGCGGCGTCGACCGCCAGCACGCCGGTGAGGCCGAGGCCGATCCAGCCGCTGCGCCACCAGAACGACACGCCGCTGCGCCGGCCCGCGGCCAGCAGTGATGCTGTGCCCACGAAGCTTGCCACCGGGGCGTACCAGGGGCCGTCCATGCCGGGTGCGATCTGCGGCAGGCTCGAGGCGACGACGACACCGCTCGCCGCGGTCAGCACGGCCAGGATCACGCTCGTGGCGGGCAGTGGCCGGGCCACGACGGTCACTGCGCCGACCAGTGCCACTGCCGCCAGCAGGGTGAGGATCTGCAGCGCCTCGGGCATGGCCTCCCACAGCACGGCCGAGGCGGTCGTCAGTGCCGCGAGGAGCAGGACGGCGCCGGTGCCCTGGAGCAGGACCGCCAACGGAATGCCGGGCCGGCGGTCGGGGCGCGGAGTCGCAGGCAGTGCAGGGGGCGCCCAGCGGGTCGGGCGGTTGAGTGCTCTCCACGCCTCCTCGGCGGAGTGTTGGGCGTACCAGGCCGAGGCCGATGCCCGCCGGGCGGCGCTGAACTCGTCCGCAGCGACCCTGACCGCCTCCTGTGCGCGCAGATGGTCCGCCTCGGCCCGCTTCACCGCGATCCACGCCCGCGACCGGCGAATCGCCGCGTCCCAGTCGACCTGCGACCCGCATGCCGGGCAGACCTCGACGATGGCGGCCACGTCGGATGCCAGTTGCGCGGAGCACTGCGGGCACCAGATGTCGATCCTCCCGCGCTCCTCATCGGCACCCGCGCGCTGCTCGTGCGGCATGCCGTGCCCGTCATCGACCTCCGCGCCCAACTCGCCTTGGCGTGAACTGTTCCTCGCCTGCCGTGCCCATCCCAACCCCCCGGCCTCGCAGCACCCTCGCCTCTATGGTCGCGCGGCAGGGAAGGGCCAGTCGGCCCCCTACCAGCGATGGCTCCCCAGAAGGTCGGTTCCGACCGGCGACGTTCCGCGGTCGTGCCGTCCTCGCCTTCGTCGGCATCGGCGCTCTCCTTGCCGGCGGGGGTGGTGCTGACCGCGATGTTTCCCGTGCGTGGCAGACCCGTTCCATCGCGGTCAACTGCGGACGGGGCCGAACAGCACGTCCGCGCGCGCGTCGGATTGCGCCCGCGCGGGCTCGCCTCGCCCTACGCGGTCTGGTGGTCGGGGTTGCGGTCATGCACGCTGGGAGCAGGACGCCGAAAGGGGCCTCGCATGATCATCGCCGCTGCCGTAGCGCCGGACGGCACGATCGCACACGCGTGGGGCAAGGCGGACACCGTTGCGGTTGCCCGAGTGATGGACGGCCGGATCGAGGCCTGGCAGGAGTACCACGTCGGTTGGGACCGCTTGCACAACGAGGGCACGCACGGCTCACACCACGCCCGAGTCGTCACCTTCCTTCGCGATCGAGGGGTCGAGATGGTGCTGGCCCACCACGTCGGCGAGGGGATGCGTCGGATGCTCGCTTCCATGGGGGTCGTGCTCCTGGAGGGTGTTGCCGGCGATGCCCGGGCGGCGATGGTGGATGCAGCGGGGGGCAGGTGAGGTTGCAGCTGGCGTCCCGACAGCCTCCGAAGGCCTCAGCCCGCGGCGCGGGAGTGCGGGTCGCCTACCCCCGCAGCAGGCACGCGGCCAGCGCACCGCGCATCACCGAGTCCGCCGGATCCGCGCCGTTCTGGGCCAACGCGCTGTGCCAGTCCGGCACGAGCGCGGCATCGAGCACGTCCGCACCGTCGGGATCGTGGGGCTGCACGACCCCGACCAGCATCCTGCGCCAGGCTTGGACGCCGTAGTACTCGGTCCAGGGAACCGGGACGGCATGGAAGCGCCCGTCGCCGCCCCACACACGGACGTAGTCCACGCGGCGGATGCCCCCGTAGCCGTGCGCCGTCACATCCACGGATCGCACGTTGGGCGCGATCTGGGCGGACGTCGTCTTCAGGACGTTCCTGGTGATGGAATCGGGGTGCTGGAAGGCCGCCTCTCCGATCAGGTTGGCCATGGCCTCGAGTTCCCATTCGGCGGGCTCGGGCACATCGGACTCCTCGACGGGGTGGGGGACCGACCGCTGCTCCCGGTACAGCGGGATGGTCAACAGCGGCGCGAGGCTGAAGTACAGCGACCTGAAGTAGTGCTCGTGGAACGTCTGGAAGATGGTGCGTGCTTCGGCGATTTCGAGCGAGTGGAACATCCTCGGGTCCCCGTCCAGACGGGTGGCCTGCAGATGCTCCGACTCGACCACGTTGGCCGTGCCCTGCTTGGTGAAGCTGAAGTTGTCGCCGAAGCCGGTGGTCTGGTCGCCGAGCAGGTGCACCATCTCCTGCTGGGCCAGTGGGGTGAACAGTAGGCGGAAGGCGACCTCATCGTTGCGGTCGGTGGCATCGAAGAGCGCCTCGAACTCCTCGTTGGACATGACGGTGAACTGCGTCTGCCCGGTCGTGACCGCCCGCCGCGCCCGCCGTTGCACCTTGCCGATCCTGCGGTTGATGAGGAAGTCCGCAACCCGGCCGTCGCCCATCCCCGACAGGGAGGATGGCCGACGGCTGAACGACAGCGTCGGGGCCGCCTCGTGCCCGTAGACCAGTGCGGTCCCCTCCTCGTACACCGGAGCGGGTTTGACGACCGAGGCGGTGAGGGTTTGCGTGCGATGGGCCGTGGCGTACCTCCCGTCGGCGTTGCGCACCCGCTCGGTCCAGTGGATGACCAGCGACCCCGAGTAGGTCTTCGTGCCCATCCAGTGGCGCAGCGACTGTTGGACCACGAACGGGTTGCCGCCCAGGGATCCGCTCTGTGGGAAGAGCACCGAGCGGCCACCCGCGGGGTTCGGGTACTGGGGCGTCAGCCCGTAGGTCGTCCACCAGATCCTGCAGCCGGGCGTTGCTCATGTAGGGGTCCAGGCGCACCGCCGGGAGCGTGTCCTGGAACAGGGCCGGAGCCACACCCCACGTGTGCAGCCGGTTCAACGGCTCCATCTGGGCCTCGGCCTCGGCTTGCTTGGCGGTCCGCTTCAGATCCAACTGCTCCAACTGCGACCCGATGACGGACAGCCGCCCCCGCACCTTGGCAATGTCGAACAGGAACACCGCGACGATCAGACCCAGCAGCAGGTACGTCCACCCCTGCTCGACGAAGGCCACGGCCCCGGAAGCGACCGCGATGACGATCCCCGCGGCCCGCACCAGGCGCCAGCGGGTCCTCGCCGACTTGCTGCGGGCGACGGCGCCCTCCAGCTCCCGCAGTTCGGCGATGAGCCGGATGTTCTCCTGCTCATCCACCCCCGACCTGCGCACCAGCTCCTCGAAGTACTCGCTCACCCGGCGTGCGTGGCTATCCTTCAGCCGCGAGGCGTACTCCTCCAGCGGGTGGTCGAGGTCCAGGGGTGAGGTTTTCTCGAGCAGATGGTCAGGCATGGAAGAACCGGCCCCTCGCGGCGACCTTGACCTCCTCGGCAGCGGTGAACGGGATCCGCGTGGTGTAGCCGGCCTTCGCCGCAACGATCTGCTTGGTGGGCCAGGAGAAGATGTCCTGGTTCCAGCGGGTCACCGTGTCGTTGTACAGCGTCCGCGCAGCCGTGATCTCCTTCTGCGTGTACGCGTTCTGCCGCATCGCCTCCGCGATGTTCGCCTGTGCCCGCAGTTCGGGGTAGGCCTCGAATGCGAGGTTGACCCGGGCGAATGCACCGTCGATCGCGGCCGAGCGCTGGTTGCGGTCGGCGTCGCCGGTCACCCCGGAGCGCAGAGCTGCTACCGACTTCATGACGTCCTTGTCGAGGTCGATCGAGGTGCTGAGAAGGTCCGCAAGGTTCTCCAGGATGATCACCCGCTGCTCGAGGAAGTTGTCGATTTGCGAGGCGTCGGCCTGCACCTTCTGCTGCAACTTGCGCAGGTAGGCCAGTGCCGTCGTCTTCATGTACTGGAAGATCAGCCCGGGAACCAGGCCCAGCAGCGTGATCAGCGCGACGCCGATCGGCTCGGCCCCCGAGACGAGCCCGATGCCAAGCGCCACCAGCACCCCGACGATCCAGATGGACAGCTCGAAGATCCGGGTACCGGTGCCGATCTGGACCGGGATCTGCTTGTTGATGACGTAGACATCCTGACCGGCTGGGTTGATCGGTCCCTGCATCTCGTCGAGTTCGTTGGCCACTGGTCTCCCCCTTGGCATAGCGGTGTGTGCGGTCAGCGCAGTCGCTGGGCCTGCGGACCCCGGTCCATCACCCCAGGAACTTCAACGGACAGCCCCCGTGGTGATCGCGATGCTGCGGTGGTTCCCGTTTCGGCCGGGCTTGAAACTCGGCTGTGGTCATCCTGGGGGGTGGGTCCGACGTGCCGCCGGAAGGGGCGCCGCCCCGAGGCGTCCGCCCGTCCGGACTTCCGTAGGCTCGGCGACGGCGCTTGCAGCTGGAACGTCTCAACCAGGAAGTCTGCAAATCGCCCCTCCTCAGCCGGGTCGCTCGAACAGCTGAGTCGCGCGAGAGGTCTTCGCCGAGATCCCCCGGATCGCCGTCGACGCCGGGCTCGGCCGCCGCTTCGCCTCGGGGGCCGGGCGCGTCGACCCGGAACTTGCCGTCGGCCTGCTGGTACGGCTGGACCTCGGTGGGATCGTGGTGCAGCGCCACACCCTGGACCAGCTGCCCACGCTCGTTGAGCACCCTCGCGAACTCGGCGCGGTCCGCTGCCGGCAGCACTGCCTGTCGCACGAGCCTGGGCGCCAGCGAGACGTTGCCCCGGGGGGGGCGGGATTCACGCCGCCCGCACCGCAAGGGGCTCCACCGCCAGCGTTGCCGCGGGGTCCCAGGGCCGCGCTAGCCGCAGCCGCCACGGCGTGTCGCCTCGCATGTGTCGGCCCTTCGTGCGAACATATGTACGAACGAGGGGGGAGTTCGCATGCGCCTGGTCACTGTTGCCCCGTTGGAGGGGGAGTCCGTGCTGGAGGTCCACGGGGTCGCGTGGTTCCGGGACTGGTGGGACGCCAGCCGGCCGGGCTGGGTGGACCCGTCGTGGTGGTCGATGCCGCTGCGGGAGGAGGTCGCGGGGCTGCTGCGCCTGCCGGCCGGGCCGGACCTGGTGGCGGCGATGCAGCACCTGCAGTCCGGGGCCTGCCCCGCCGGGCACGGCGGGGAGGGGGTGCCGGGCGATCCCGCGCCGGGGTCGGCGCCGGGCTTCCCGTGCGGCTGCCAGCTGGTGCTGGTGGCGGCGTGGCGGGCGGCGATGCAGTGGACGGCGGTCCGCGCCGCCGAGGCCCTGACCGATGCCGTGGCCGCCGAGCCGGTCGTGATCTCTGGCGACGGCGACTCGCCGGCCGGGGATCACCGACCCGGCGCGGGAGGAGGTGGCGGTGGCGATCCGGGTGGTGCCGGGCTCCGCCGCCGTGCAGATGCGCAGGGCCCGGGCGCTGGCGGCGTTCCCGGAGGCGGCTCAGCTGGCGCGCGAGGGCGTCCTGCCGCTGCCGACGGTGGAGGCGGTGTGCGAGTCCGCCTCCCGGCTGTCGGCCGAGGATGCCGGGCGGGTCGTCGGGCAGTGGTGCCGCCGGGTCCGGGGCCGGGCGCGGGGCCGCAGCCCGATGAACAGCGCCGGCGCGATGCGGGCCGCCACCCGGCTGATCCTGGCGGCGCCGAGCCACCGCGAGGCCCGCAAGCAGGCGCGCCGGGGCCGCCGCGTGGAGCTGTGGGCCGGCGACGACGGGACCACCACCCTGGCCGCGGTGCTGAAGGAGGAGGACGCCATGCGGGTCTACCGGCGGCTGTCCGCGATCGCGCGCGGCCTGGACGACCCGGACGACTGCCGGGGCATGGACGCCAAGCGGGCCGATGCCCTGGTGGACCTGCTGCTGGGCACGATGCTGTCGCAGGCCACCGGGGTGGAGGTCACCCTCACCATCCCCCTGCAGTCCCTGCTCGGGCTGGCCGACGACCCCGGCGAGGTGCCCGGCCTGGGCCCGGTCCCGGCCGGGGCGGCCCGCGAGCTCGCCGCCGACGCGACGTGGCGGGCCTGGCTCACCGACGCCGCCGGCACCGTGGTCGCCACCTCGGCCACCACCTACCGGCCCGGCGCGGCGCTGGCACGGCTGGTCCGCGCCAGAGCGCCGGAGTGCCGGATGCCGGGCTGCCGCGCACCCGCCGAGGCCTGCGACCTCGACCACGCCGTCCCCTACCCGCAGGGCCAGACCAGCCTGGACAACCTCGGCCCCCTGTGCCGGCGCCACCACGTGATGAAAACCCACTACGGCTGGGACCTCGACGCCGACGCCGGGACGTGGCGGACACCCGCGGGAGCGGAGGTGTCGATGGCCGCCTGAGTCAGTAGCTGGCGAGACCTCGGCAGGCACTGCGATCGATCACCGCCAAGGTGGTCCACTGGCGCGGAACCGCTCCCCCTAGGAGACGGCATGGCAGGCTGTAGTGGCGCCGCCCCGTGCTGCCTGATCGGAGCCTCATTGTGCCCGAGACCCTCGTCGCCGTGTTCATGCTCGGCATGGCTGCGGCCATCGCAGGGGTGTGGACGGCGGACATCGTGCGCGGCACCAGGATCGACCGCAGCCGAGGGCTGCTGCGGGCCCGCGACGACGAGGGCTCGCTGCTGCTACCGCATTGGATCGCCGAGTACGGCACCGCGGCCGGCCTGCTCGTGGGCGCCGTCGGACTGCTAGCCGCCACAGCCGTGGGCCACGCCAGTTGCGGCAGCGGCACTGGGCGCATTGCTCTACACCAGCGTCAACAGCCTCGGCTGGGCCGTCGCGGAGCAGTCCCGCCGCGCGTACGCCCTGCCGATGGCGGTCGGCGCGGTCGGCGGCGTCGGCGCGCTCGCCGCGCTGCTGATCGCGGGCTGAGCCGGCGGACGGCCACGCCCGCCGCCCGGCTGCCCGCGCTACCCGAGCCCGTCGTCGTGGTGCCCCACACTGTCGAACTCCACGGTCCCGCCGGGCAGTCGCCAGTACTTCAGCCGACGGGCGCCGGGAGTCTCGACCTGCAGGCTCACCCGCCATGCCCGCGCGCCGTCGTCGCGGACCTGCTGGTCGCCGCCACGGCCCTGCAGCCACGGGTGCCGCTGCCGACCGGCCAGTTGCTGGTCCAGTCCGGTGAGCACCTCGACCAGGACGTCGACGACCTTGGCCTGGGAGATGCCCTTCAGCGCGGTGAGCGAGTCAAGGAATCCCTCGCCGAAGCGGTAGTCCTCCGGCAGTGGCAGGCGATCCCGCTCCTGCTCGTCGAACCGCTCGAGCCAGGCCAGCCAGATCTCGTGCCGGAGCTGCCGCTGCGGGTCGGTGAACACCGGCTGGGGTGTAGCCGGCGCCTTGGCTCGGCGCGCCTTGCGGCGGGCGGTGCTGGCCTGCGCCTGCAGCCGGGAGATGTCCTTGCCGCGGGCATCGAGCGCCCCCTGCAGCAACTCGATCTGAGCCTGCGCCAGCGTCAACTGCCGGCGCAATTGCCCCAGCTCGACAGCGGCGGGCCCGATCGCGGGTGAGTCCGCCGGCTGCGTCTGCGGGCGCGGTTCAGCGCGTTCGGCAGTCTCCGGCCGCGCGACCTCGGGCTCCTCCTCCTCGTCCTCCGGCTGCGGCGGCTCGAGGTCCTCCACGCGCAGCCAGGCGGGGCCGCCGGGCAGCACGCTCAACGAGGCGGGCTCCGCGGCGGCGTCGGCGAGGGCGAACTCCAGCCCGTCGGCGAACCACCACGCGGTCACCGCGACGACATCGTCGACCGACAGCAGATCGCGCAGGTCCTCGTCATCGTCGCCGAGCAGCGTGCCCGACACCGCCGGGTGCAGCTGCAGATCCGCGCGCTCGGCCGTCACCTCCGCCACTCGCGCCAGCGCTACCGCGCCGTCCGGAAACGCTGCCCGGGCCCGTGCCGCCGGGTCGTCAGGAATCGGATCCGGGATGAACCGGGGCAGCAGTCCGCCTCCGCGTACCCGACCCGCGATCCGGAACCGGGGACCGAAGAGGCGGTCGTAGGGCACCCCGTGGAAGACATCGGCGTTCAGCAACACCGCCTGCCCGCCCTTCGCCAGCCGCACCAGGGCATGCAGCTCCCCCATCGTGCCGTCGATCCGGCCGTCTGCCGCCCGATCCTCCGGGGCCGCAACGGTGCGCCCGATCAGTCCGGCGGCGTTGGCGGCGGCGAGCGCATCCTCCAGGACGGTCCGGCCGACCTTCGGCGCAGCATCCCAGCTGGAGCACATCCGCAGCGGCGCCCGGTACATGTCCCGCAGCCATTCGGTGCCCACCGGGTAGACCCGGCCCGCGCCGAAGAACACCGACAGGGTGCGGTCGCCGAGTGCCTCAGTGAGCCCGAACGTTGCGTCGGGTGAGAGCACCACGACGACAGCCAGCCCCTCCAACTCCGTGGCCATGCGGTCGGCATCGATGTACGGAGCGCCCCCGGCGTCCGGATGCACTGACAGGGCCACGACCGGATAGGTGCGCCCCGGGTCGGTCAGGTAGCCGGCCAGGCGGGTCGCGTCGTCGTCGATCTCGAGCCGGATCACCGTGCCGTCCGCGGAGTAGCCGCCTGACGCCGGCCGTCCACCTCCGGCGGTGGCGCGATCAGAACCCGCCGAGGTGCGGCCTGGCGGCCCCTGCGACATCAGCCGTTGCAGTTCCACCGGCACCCGTTCGCGCAGGGACTGCTGCTCGCCGCGGTTGCGAGCCAGGAACAGCGGCGCTTTGTGAGGCGTGCCCTGCCATTGGGACCATGGCGGGTAGATGCGGGCCCCGCCGCCGAAGACGCCGCCCGACTTCGGCAGGTGCTCGGCGAGCCGCTTGGTGAGCCCGCCGTTGCGCATCACGAAGACTTCCAGGCTGTCCCGGTGCTGCTGTGCGATGGGCGCTGCCGACAACCAGGGCTCGGGCTGGCGATCGGCGATCGTGAGCACGAGTACGGTCCGGTCGCGGTGCGGCGACTGCAGCCACGCGGCCAGGTCATCCACCTGGGCCATCGCGGTCAGCGTCGCCGGCTCGCCGGACGCCCCGCCGGGCCCGCCATAGGTCAGCTCTGGTTGCGGCATCGCCATCGTCGTCCCCCTGTCGTGGGCTGTGCCTCAGCCACTACAGGGTGCCCGGGCGGTCCGACGGAGCCGGTGCTGCCGCACGCCTCGCCCGGCCCCCGCACGTCCCTCTCGCTCGCGGTGATCACCCGCCCCGCGTCCTCGCTCGCGCTGATCGCGACGGGATCCAGCATGTCCCGTCGGTTTTGCAGCGATCAACGGCCCTGTTCGGCCTGAACTGCCGCCGTGGCGGGTCCGCGCCCCAACCGACGCTGCATTCACGCCACCCGCACGACCACCGACGCCTCCGCCAGCACGGCCGCCGCGTCCCACGGCCGCGCCAGTCGCAGCCGCACGATCGCCTCGCCCGGAGCCAGGCCCACCGCCTCCAGCGCCACCGGCGCGGCCACGGCGTCTGGCGGGTTCCCCGGCGCGGGCAGCGGCCCCGTGACCACCTGGCATGACGCCACCGGCGCACCGCCCTGCACCGTCCACAGGTAGCCGCCGCCGGCGCCGCTGGGCAAGTCGGTGCGCCAGCGCTGGCCGACCTGCAGCGTCACCTCGCCGGGCAGTCCCTCCGTCCACTTCATGCCGGCCCGATCACCGGGCCCTCGTGCCAGCCGCCGCCGTCGCGCCAGTAGTGCTGCAGCTGCTGATCGGTGCGCAGCACGATCACCTCCAGGTTCATGCCCCAACTGCCCTGGCAGAGCCCGGCCACCGCTTGCACATCGTGGCCGAAGACGGCGCTCATCCGCCAGTCCATGCTGCCGTTGGCGTTGGACCGCCACCAGTGCTGGATCTTGCCGCCGACCGCCACGCAGAGCTCGAAGTTGCCGTGGGGGCCATTCTCGTCGCGCATCCCGTACTGGCCCTGGATCATGACCGGCGGGGAGCCGACCCCGGCCCCGAACACCGCACCGGCGCGCCACTGCAGATCCGCGGCGTTGCGCCAGTAGTGCTGCATCGTGCCGTTCGTCCGGACCGCCACGACCTCGAGGTTGCCGTGGTCGGGCTTGCCCATGTAGTCGCTCTGCACCAGGCTCGCCCCCGAGTAGGCGATGTTGGCACCGAACCGCGCACTCTCGCTCCACGTCCACGGCGGACCGTTGCGCCGCCACAGGTGGGCCAGCTGACCGGCGGAGGTGCGCACCACCACCTCGAAGTTGCCGGGAGCGCCGTAGTCGCCCTGGAGGAACCCGGGCACCCCGTAGTAGTCGCCCGGTCCGGCCAGCCCGCCGTCGTTCCACGGCCCGGACCCGCCGCCGCCGGTCCACCAGTGGTGCACCTTCTTGCCGCCGGTCAGGTAGAGCAGCTCCATGTTGCGGTTGTACGTGGTGCCGGTCAGCGTCGGGCACACCGCTGCGTCGTTGCCGAACTGCTGGCCGGTGCCCCAGGTCCACGGCGGACCGCCCTCGCGCCAGCGGTGCAGCACCCGACTGCCGCCCGCCCCGGCCACCTCGAGGTTGCGGTGCAGGGCCCCGTTGCCGGACTCGTACAGGTTGCCGTTGTGCAGCCTGCGCTTGGTCCACGGGTCGGGGTTGGTGCCGGTGAGGCCGGCCTTGGCGTAGGTGTCGATGTTGCTCTCCCCGTAGGCGATCCAGCCATATCCGTTCACGCCCCAGGTGGTGCCCCAGGAGTTCTTGACCAGCCAGGCGTTCTGGTTGTCGTCGTAGCCGACGATGAGCGCCAGGTGGGATCCGGCGATGGTGTTGGTGGGGGAGTTGACGTGGGTGTAGACACCGCTGCCGTGGGCGAACAGGTCGTTGTAGACCTCGAACCAGGCGATGATCGGGCCGACGGTGTCCAGCCACTTCTTCTGCTCGGCCACACTGCCGACCCAGGTGAACGCCGGGCCGCGCACCGACCGGCCGTTGCGGTCGGAGGTGGGGGTGTAGGGCGGGTCGGTGGTGCTGAATGCGAAGGATCCCGGATCGCACACGCCGTTGCTGGCGAAGAACGTCGAGCACTCGCCGATGTTGCCGAGGCTGGCGCACACCTTGCCGACCCCGCGCACCACGTCGCCCTCCGACAGGCGGGTCCAGTAGGAGTGCTCGATGGCCACCATCGCCTCGATCAGGGCGACGCTGGCGAAGGCCCAGCAGTTCTGGCAGCCGTTCTGGTCGCGGATGCTCGTGATCCAGTTGCGACCGAACCGATTGCGCCAATCCACGACGGTGGCGACGCCGGCGTCCGGGGGCGCTTCAGGCTCGGTCGGCAGCCGGATGCCCTCGAGCAGCCCGCGCCGGTCGATGCGCGTGATCACCTCGTCGAACCCGATCCGGCGCCGCAGCCGGCGCGTCAGCACCGTCTCGGCCTGCTCCCGGGTGATGTCGCCGAACTCCAGCCGGCGCAGGGCCAGGTCGGTGTTCACCGCGACCGGCAACGCACGGAAGTCGATGCGCGGCGCCTGCTCGGCCAGCGTGAGGCCGTCGCGGTCCGCACCCATGCCTCGGACCTTCACCTCGGCCGCGAGGTCTGCGTGGGCGGGCCGCCATCGCAGGTTCTGCGCATCGATCAACTCGGCGATCTGTCCGTATGTGAAGGGCATGACCCCACCTCCCAATGCTTCGGCGCCGGGCGGCGGGATCTGCCAGAGGAGGAGGATGCCGCACCGGCGGCTCCTGCGCTTCCAGCCAACGCCTGCCGATCGTGGCGGTCAAGGGCGGTGCGGCGCGGCGGAGGGCGGTTCACTCCTTTGGTGGAGGGGTGCGAGGCCCAGCCGCACCGACGGGGTGTGGAGGCGCATATGCGGACGTTGCTGCGGAGCAGATCCGCGGCCGCAGCGGCCGGTTCTCCACCTGCAGTGGGAGAGTCTGCACCCGGGGCGGGGGCCAGGAGGACCCAGATCGGGCGTTGACACCCCGTGCGAGGTGCAGACCCCCGCCCCAGGTGCAGACCCGGGTCGAGATCGGGCGGTTTCGCCCCGCCCCAGGTGCCGACCAAGGCGGTCAGCGCTGATCGCCAGCAGCGCCAAGCCCCCCAGTGACAGCTGCACCCCACCAAGCAGATCCGGTGTGCCCAAGGCACCAGGCCCGGGATCGCCACCAGGGCCAGCGCCGCCAGGCCGGGGCAGACGAACCGCGCCCCGTTGCGCCCGGCGCCGACCTCGACAGCCTGCCCGCCGGGGAACAGCGCTGTCGTCGCGACTGCCCGAGTTGGGAGCAGGTCGCCCGCGCACTCGAACTGCGCAAGCACTCTCCAGTCCCAGGAGTCCCAGGGCGGCACGGCCTGAGGCGAGCAAAGTGATGCGTGATACCTGAATCCTGCTACCCTCAAACAACGGAGGGGAGTAGCCCCCACACGCGAGCGTCGTCAGGACGGCCTGGTCCCAGGCCCGGCGCAGCGGTCCGCCATCGGGCGGGCGAGACCTCCAGGGAACTCAGGAGGGTTCGTGGACGTCCCGCTCTGGGGTTGGTTCGCCGTGTTCGGCGTCATCCTCGCCATGCTCGCCATCGACCTGTTCGCCCACCGCAGGGCGCACGTCATCACCGTCCGGGAGGCCGCCTCCTGGTCGGCCGTCTGGGTTGCGACGGGCGTGGCGTTCGGCGCTTTCGTCTGGACCAGATACGGGGCGGAGTTCGGCCAGCAGTACTTCGCCGGCTACCTGATCGAGAAGTCGCTGGCGGTCGACAACGTCTTCGTCTGGGCCATCATCTTCGCCTTCTTCGCGGTGCCGCGGGAGTACCAGCACCGCGTGCTGTTCTACGGCGTGCTGGGCGCGCTGGTGTTCCGGGGCATCTTCATCGCGGCCGGTTCGGCACTCATCGCGAGCTTCAGTTGGGTCCTCTACCTCTTCGCGGCCCTGCTGCTGGTGACCGGGTACAAGATGCTGGTCCAGCGCGATGAGCACATCGATGTGGGCAGGTCCCGCACCCTGCGACTGTTCAACCGCGCGGTGCCGATGATCACCGAGTACCGGGGGCAGCGGTTCTGGCTGAGGCGCAACGGGGTGCTGGTCGCGACGCCGCTGCTGGCCGTGCTGGTCCTCCTCGAGGTCACCGACATCATCTTTGCGGTGGACTCGATCCCGGCGATCTTCGCCGTGACCGACGAGGCGTTCCTGGTGTTCACCGCCAACGCCTTCGCCATCCTCGGGCTGCGCGCCATGTACTTCCTGCTGGCCGACCTCATGCACCGCTTCGTCTACCTGAAGCTCGGCCTGGCGCTGGTGCTGCTCTGGGTCGGCGTGAAGATGCTGCTCAAGGTCGACATCCTCTATGTGCCGACCACGGTGAGCCTGGCCGTCATCGCCACCATCATCGGCTCCTCGATCGCGCTGTCGCTGCGGGCCACGCGGGGCCAGCAAACGCCTGCCGCAACGGGAGGGACGCTGCCCTTCCGGGTGCGCGACGAGGACGGCGGCGTACTGGCCGGCCACGAGCACGAGTACGGCGAGGACACGCCGGCCGAGATCGCCGGCGGGACCCGGCGACAGCGGGAGCGACTGGGGCTGGTGCCGGCCGGGGCCCGGTGACATCGACCGGGACCGGGCGACAGCGGGAGTTCCTGTGCGTCTGGTCACCGCAGCCCCGCTGCCGGGGAGTCCGTGCTCGGGATCCTCGGGGTCGAGTGGTGCCGCGAGTGGTGGGATACTCACCGGCCGGGCTGGGTGAATCCGTCGTGGTGGTCGATCGACCTTGCGGGAGCGATCGGCCCGCGCCTGGGTGACCTGCGCCGACCCTCGCCTCAGCAGTGGCATGATCCGTGGCGGCCCGCCGCAGGACCTGCTCCGCCTGGGCGAGCCAGCCTTGACCTGAGCGCCTGGTCCCGGGCGCTGGTCCCGGGCGCGCACGACAGCGGCTACCGGACCGGTCGTAGGCTCGGTCGGCGCCGGTGCGCGCCCCGCAGCGCGAACCACTCGGCCGCGGCGCCCGCGAGGAGGAGCGCACCGCCGAGGACGGCCTGAATCCCGAGCAGTACCGCACCGCCGGCTACCAGGGCTGCGCTGAGCACCAGCAGCGGGATGGTGAGGCTCGATTGCGGGGCGGCTTCCTGCAACTTCGCTTCGGCGACTGCCTGTTCCGCGGCGCGCATCGATGCGTCGGCGGACTCCCAGGCGGACCGCTGCTCGGCGACGACGGCCTCGGCGCTGTCCAGGGCTTCCCGGGCCTGCGCCAACTGCGCGGCCCCTTGCTACTGCTTGGCTCTGGCCGCAGCCAGGTCGGGCGCCCCGCCGATGCCCGTCGCGAGCTCGCGAATGGCGGAGACCGGCCTCCCACGGCCGCGCGGACCAGTGCTCGCTACCGAGAAGCCATGGCGCATACTCCGGGTAGGGGCAACGCCCCTACCCGCAACCCAGGGGGCGCAGTGGGGAAATGGCCATACGCGCGGACCGCATTCGCGCTCGGGCTGGTGGTGGCACTGACGTTGGGCAGTGGTACCTCCCGAGCGGATCGAGGACCCGACGACGTCGCTCCCGCGGAAGCTGCTAGCGAGTCCGACGGTCGTGCGGAGGCCGAGCCCGCCGAGGCCGGGCCGAGCCGCCCGCTACCGCGTCCGCCGATGCCGTGCCCACCGAGTCGACCGGTGCCGAGGCTGCCGGCGACGCCGAGGCCGCTGAGTCGACCGGTGCCGGCGATGCCGAGGTCGCCGGCGACCCTGGCACCGAAACCCCCGTCACCGAGACCGACACCCTCGCCCCCGACGACAGCGCTGACACCCCCACCACCACCGCCCAGCAGGCATCCCCGGCCCAGGGCTACGTCCCGCTCACCCCGACCCGCATCGTGGACACTCGGCGATCACAAGGCATCAGCAGTCGCCTGTCGGCTGGGACCGTGCGGGGCTTCAGGGCCGGCAGCGAACAGCACGTTCCGGCCGGCGCGAAGGCGGTCGTCCTCACGGTCACGACCACGGATGCGGCCGGTCCCGGCTGGGTCTCGGTCTTCCCGTGCGGGGACCGGGCACCGGCGACGTCATCGGTGAATCTGCGGCGCGGCCAACCGGTGGCCAACCAGGTCCTGGTCGGCATCGGCCGGGGGTCCTCGCTCGGCGAGGTGTGCGCCCTGGCCTCCACCGGCGTCCACCTCGTGGTGGACCTGCTCGGGTACTTCACGGCGGATGCCACCTACCGACCCATGACACCGGAGCGGATCGCGGACACCCGGCCCGGCACTGCGGCCCCGGGCAGCAAGGGGATCGTTTCCGGGGGCGCGACGCTGCGGGTCAAGGCCGCCGGCACGGCGGGCATCGCGGCCGACGCGGTGGCGGCGTCGGTCAATGTCACGGTGACCCAGCCGGCGACGTCCGGCTACCTCACCCTGTTCCCGTGCAGCCAGCCCCGGCCGCTGGCGTCAATGATCAACTTCACCGCGGGGCAGACCGTCGCGAACGCGGCGATGACCGATCTCGGCACCGATGGCTGGATCTGCCTCTACGCATCGACGACGACGCATGTCGTGGTGGACATCACGGGGAGTTTCGGGCCGGGCGGCGACCTGACCACGCGGGTGCCGGTGCGTCTGGCCGATACCCGGCCGGGCAAGCCCGGCGGGTGGCAGAAGGGGGCCATCGCCGCCGGACGGGTCTTCGAAGTGCCGGTCGTCGGCCGGAACGGGGTGCCGAATGGAGCCACTGCGGCGCTGCTGAACCTGACCGTGGTGGCGCCGTCCAGCGCCGGGTGGGCGGTGGTGTATCCGTGCCAGGAGCCGCGGCCGCTGGCCTCCAACGTCAACTTCGCCGCCCGAGCAACGGTGGCCGCCAGTGTGACGGCGACGCTCAGCCCGCGCGGCACCGTCTGCGTGTACAGCACCGCGACGACGCACCTGGTCATCGACCTCGTCGGCCACTACCGGGGCCAGGAGCGGGCCCCGGCTGCGGGCAGCACGTTTGTGCGAGCCGACGGCATCGAGCAGCGGTTCGCAGTCGAGCCGAACGGGGCGATCCTGCCGGTGTCGGCAGGGCAACTGGCCGCTGCGGGCAATCCGCCAGTGCAGGTCTTCCCCGTCGTGCCGGGCACCGCGTATCAGCGAGCCGCCTGGTCGCCGGTCGTCTACGCCGTCGAGCCCGGGGTCGGATCCCGCCGGCTCAGCCTGCCCGAGTGGATCGCGCTATTGACGCCGGCGATCAGGGAGGTGCCGCTGGTGGCTGGCAGCTCCATCGTGAAGACCGCCAACTCCGCGACGCTGTACGTGGTCTCGCCGGACGGCAAGGACCACAAGATGCTCAGCAGTGCCGAGTGGCGATCCATGGGCTCGCCGGCCGCCCGCACGGTGACGGCGGCGCCCGGCTCCCGCTTCGTGCGCACCGAGCGATCGCACGCCGTCTACGCGATGGCCCCGGACGGCACCACCCGGTGGCTGAATGCGACCGAGTACGCCGCGATCGGCTCGCCGAGGGTGGAGATCCTGCGGTGGCGGCCGGTGGTGAAGGGCGTCACGGCGGGGGACCTGTGGGCCACCTACCGCCCGGGGTGCCCGGTGGGACCGTCCCGCCTCATCCGGTTCGAGTTCCCCTTCTGGGATTTCGCGGGGCGACTGCAGACCGGGGCGCTGATCATGGCGGCCACCTCGCGGGCGGCCCTGGAGTCGACCATGCGCTCGGCTTTCGACGACCACTTCCCGCTGCGGGAGGTGACGCCGGTGGAGAAGTACCGCGGCAACGATGTGGCGTCGATGTCGGCCGGCAACACCAGTGCGTTCAACTGCCGGCCGGTGGTGGGAAACCCGACGCGGCTGTCGCAGCACTCCTACGGCAACGCGGTCGACATCAACCCGGCGCAGAACCCCTACGTCACCGCCAGCGCGGTCTACCCCGCGGGTTCGCAGACCTACCTCGACCGCTCGTGTGAAGCGGCCCGGGATGCTCTACGCCGGTGACGCCGTGGTGGGTCCGCTGAGCGCTGCCGGGTGGCTGTGGGGCGCCCGCTGGTCCTATCCGGACTACCATCACTTCTCCTCCAACGGCGGCTGACATGCGACCGATCGTTGGCGTCGTGTGCGGGATGCTCCTGCTGGCGGGCTGCACGGGGCTTGAGCCGGGGGAGGAGCCGTCGAGCCCGGAGGCGACGTCCGGCGGGTCGGCTGCGGCCGAGCGGATAGCGCCGGAGGCGATGCCCTCCCCGGAGGCGATCGCGCCGCAGTGGACGATCGACGAGGAGCCGGAGGGCGGTACACACGCCGAGGAGGGATCGGCTTCGGACTGGCTGGTGCCGCGGGACCCGGCCGAACTCGTGTGGGGCCTCGGGAGCGCTGGGGTGCCCGCAGACCGTCGGGGCCGAGCAGTACCCACTGCCGGCGGCGGCGCAACAGGGCCGCTACCGGACGGAGGACGGGGCCGCCGCGGTCGCCCTGCAGCTGCGCTTCGACGATCCCGCGCAGGCGGGCGAACTCCTGTCCGCCATGGGCCAGGATGCCGCGGGATGCACCGGCCCCGCGCCGGACCCGGTCGGCGGCTACGAGCGCCGCTACGCCGTCACCACCACCACGCCTGATGCGCTGCAGGTGTCGTTCCGGGAGTTCGGAGCCGGCACCAGCGCATCCGTCTGGCACGTGCTGGGGGCGCGCAGCGACGGATGGGTCGGCTTGCTGTACGTGGAGCGGGCCGGGGACGCTGTCGCGCCGCTGCCGGATCCGGCCGTGCTGCTGCCGGGGGGTTAGGGCCGCGGCTTCGGGCCGGCGTCGGTCGGCGTCGCGTGCGGCGCCGGGCGCGGGGCCGGGCGCGGGGCGGGTCGGCTGGTCGGGCGCTCGACTCGCTCGGCTCGGCGGCTGGGCTGGGTCCGCGGGGGATCTGCACCCGGTTCGGGTGTTTGCACCCGCCGTGGGGGCGGAGGGCCGGTTTTCCGCGCGGGATCTGCACCCGGTTCGGGTGTTTGCACCCGCCGTGGGGGCGGAGCAGTTCGAATTCGGGCCTCGCTACCCCCGTATCGGGTGCAATCCCCCGAACCGGGTGCAGAGGCTTCTGTTCAGGCCTTTTCAGGGCCCCCGTATCGGGTGCAATCCCCCGTATCGGGTGCACAGGCTCTCGCGCCCTCGCGCGCCAACCTCCGAAGACCCCCGCATTGCGTGCAGCGTCGCTGTCCGGCAGGCCGGAGAGCCGATGCCGCCAAACCAAGTCGGTGATCAAGGGCGCCGCTGGACCTCAGCAGTTGCCGGAAACGTGCCGATGGCGGCCAGACGTGCCCCGCCGGCTGCTGCACGCAGGAGGCCGCCGACGACTCGATACCGCAGCGCCTGCGCGTCCCGAGCTGGGAGCGCACGGTTCCGCCGACGAACATGCGATGGCGGCCGGAGCTGCTCTCGGGATTGGCTCGTGGTCTGCGCGCAGGAACGTGCACACACGAGTCGGCATTGGCCCGTGCGCGTGCTAGCGCCTACAGCCCTGGGACCAGCCAGGCTGGCAGCCACCCCGGGTTGGCGCCAGCCTGGCCGAACCGGTTGCTGCCCAAGCACTGCACCGTGCCATCGGTCAACCTCGCGCAGCTGTGGCCGCTGCCGGCCGCGACCGCCGACGCCGCCCCAGTCAGCCCCGCTACTGGCACCGGCGCGGTGCGATCAGTCGTGCTGCCGTCGCCGAGCTGCCCGAACTGGTTGGCGCCCCAGCACCACACGGTGCCGTCGCCCAGGACGGCGCAGGCGTGCGAACCAGCTGCGATGGCGCGTGCATCGCTGATGCTGGCCACCGGCGCCGGGGTCTGGCGAGCGCTGGTGGTGCCATCGCCGAGCTGTCCGTGTCGGTTGTCGCCCCAGCAGTGGGCCTCACCCTCGACGAGGGCGCAGTGCAGGCTCGGGTCGAGATCGGGCGGTTTCGCCCCCGCCCCAGGTGCAGACCCAGCGGTCTCAACGGCAACCGCAGGCTGACCGCCTTGGCGGCGCATCGCCGCCAACCGCGCGCTGATCGCCGGCAGCACCAAGCCCCCCGGTGACAGCGGCACCCCACCAAGCAGATCCCTGTGCCCAAGGCACCAGGGCCGGGATCGCCACCAGGACCGGGATCGCCACCAGGGCCTGCGCCGCCAGGCCGGGGTAGCCGAACCGCGCCCCGTTGTGCCAGGCGCCGACCGCGACAACCTGCCCGCAGGGGAACAGCGCTGTCGTCGCGACTGCCCCGCGCACTCGAACTGCGCAAGCACTCTCCAGTCCCAGGGCGGCAGAGCCTGAGGCGGGCCAACTGATGCGTGATACCTGAATCCTGCTACCCTCAAACAACGGAGGGGAGTAGCCCCCACACGCGAGCGTCGTCAGGACGGCCTGGTCCCAGGCCCGGCGCAGCGGTCCGCCATCGGGCGGGCCATCATCGCGATCGTCGCCGGTCTGGCGGTGGCGCTCGCGCTCGTGCTCGGCCCCCTCACGCTGCGGGGTCCGTCCTGGGAGCGCGAGGTGCGCGCCGCGGTCGATGCCGAGATGGCCGGGATGACCGCCACCGAGCAGGCCCAGATGTGCTTCGCCCTGTCGCTGTTCGGCATCGAGGACGCGCTCCCGGTTCCTCGATGCCGCGGCCGCGTTCTCCGCCACGGAGGACCTGGGCCTGGAGTCGCTGCCGGAGGGCGTGGAGCCGCGGGAGGTCTTCGACGTCGCAGTGGAGCAGATCACCTCCTACTGCTGAGGCAGTGGCAAGGCGCAAATCCACCGCGCGCGAGGGATTCGTCCGAGTCAGGAGGGCCAGGAGTGGCAGGAGAACAGGGGGACGCACGATGAGGAGCCACGGGGGCAGCAGTGCCGAAGGACTGCGGCTCCATGAGCTTTCCGAGCATCCGATCGCATGCGGCAGCAGTGGGAAGTCGCTGGTATGAGCGAGGCCGAAGCGCGCATCATCATCAACGGCATCACGACCGGAACGCTGGATGCCGTTGACCTGATGTGGATCGCGCAGGACTACCAGTGCTGGATCGCCTGCTCCCTCAAGCAGAGCGCCGAGCGCATCCGCGAGCACCGGTATCAGCTGGAGCAGATCGAGCGGCACGCGCAGCGCACTGAGCCTGGGGGCACGCCAGCAACGGGCCATGGGCCGGGCGCGAGCGGTGGCCGCCAGCCTCGGGCGTGGCGCACCCGCTCGTCGTCCCAGCTGCTGCGTGTGGGATCGACGCTAGGCCGGCTCCGGGCAATCACGTCACGGCGCGATCCACCCGCAGACGTCGGCCAATTCCGGGCAGTTCCGCAACCCCCGCTTGCTGAGGCCCTTATGGACCTTCATGGCGAGATCCACCCGTTCCCCTTGGGGGACCTGGCCGACGTCCTTCACGCCCTGCTGCAGCAGGAGCTCGGTGATGTCGATGCTCCACGCGCGAAGCGCCGGCTGCTCAGACACCGAGTTCGCCAGGAACGCGACCTCGAGCATCTCCGCGGCGGTGCTGGACCCGACATGGAGCACGGCGGCGAGTTCGGCGGCGGAGTAGTGCAGCAGAGCCCGCGCGTTCGTCGCCCCGATGGCGCGCAGTGTGTCCTGGTGCGGTTTCAGGAGTGGGAGGGACAGTATCGCGTCCGACGGCTTGGGATCCGCCCCGAACGCCTTGCAGGTACTCCGAGTCGGCGCGGAGCGGCTGCAGTTGCGGATCATCGTCGCGCCAGTCGCGGAGTTCCTCGTCGGCGTCCGCCCGGCGGAGGAGCGTGATCGGGGTTGCCGGCCACTCGCCGTCCGGTACCAGGGGCGGGGCTCTGCTGACGGCGGGAGACCAGTTCGCACGCTCGCTGGTATGCCAGCCGCGGGAGCAGCCAGCTCCGGGAGCCGGGCGGCGTGTCGATGACGCTTGCCAGCAGGTTCTCCTGCTCGTCGGCGTGCGCCTTCCGGTATTCCGCCACCGGCTGATCGCCCGCCCCGAGCTCCTCCCAGCACTGCCGCAGTTCCGCGACGCGATCCTGCTCGTCGCCCGGCAGGTAGCGGCCCTTGCTTGCCTGCAGGTTGATGTACACCGCCACTCGCGTGTAGAGGACGCGCAGCAGCAGGACGGCGTCCCCCGCAGGGGTGCCCGTGAGGTCTGCACCTTCCAAGGCCTGGTTTCGGGACCTCTGCGCTGCCACATAGCCGTCGAGCAGATCGAGGTACTCCTGCAGCTTGTCCGTCTCGGTCTCCCTACGGTGCTGGTGGTGCCACAGGGCTACTTGCGCCAGGCGGTTCCCGGGATCGCGCCACAGCGCCTTGGTGAGCAGGGCCGTGGCATCCGAGTCCGTCTGGGCGAAGTCCGTGGTGGCGATCGCGTGCAATCCGAGGCTCTCCCAACTGGTCGTGCCGCACAGCGAGTCCCAGCCGTAGGCCTCGTCGAGCGTGCACAGCACGGCAGCGGCGGCCATGCGGTCCAGCGAGGGGTAGACCGGTCCGTCCTTCTCCTTGCGCGGTTCCCCCTGAGCGTCCTTGACCGGCACTCGGAGACCGAGTCGGTCACGGTCGATCACGAGGGACCTGACGGCCCGGCCGTTGCGCGTGATGTCCACCGACCACCGATCGGGCCCCGCTATGTCCACCCGCACGCGCCAGGGCGTGGTGGGCAGGATGATCTGGACCGCGTTGTAGACCGCCTTCAGGATCCTTCCCTCGGGCGTTGTGGCAAGGCCGGCGTTCGCCAGGGCCGTGGTATCCGCACCTCTCGGCGACTCCAGCCCGCGAGGGGACCGGCCTCCCAACTCGTGCAGCAACGCGATGATCTGGCCCTGCGCGGCGGAATCCTCCGTGGCGTCGGCCAGTTGTACGGCGATGTGGATGCGCAGGACGCGACTCCAACTGAAGGCCCAGACCACTGCACCGGCAAGCGCCACGCACCCCCACAGCACGACCACGGGCCACCGTGCGTCGGCAAGGATGAAGGCGCACCCCAGCCCGGCAAGGGCGACGCCCGCCACCATGCCGATGGTGGGTTCCGAGACCGTGCCCTGCAGGCGCGGGGCCACCGCCTTGGCCAGCGCAGCTGCCAAGCCGGTGATGAGTGCGACGCCGAGGAGCCAGATCACCAGGCCGAGCCCAACGCTCGGCTCATTGGTCGCGAACAGGCCGAACACGAACATGAGCACGCCGATGGTCACCAGGAGCGGTGCGAACCATCCGCGACGGGGCTGCATCTTCGGGAACGCCGGCACGAGCAGCCGGGCGAGCAGGACCAGCCCTGCCAGCATCGCGAGCCAGGTCAACAGCACGTCCACCAGCGGAGCCAGCGAGTCGTCGTAGAAGGCGTTCCACTTCGCCCAGAAGGCCGGTTTCGGCTCCTCCGCCAGCGATGCGGCGTCGCCGTTCTCCCGGTCGCAGGTGAGCGCGGCTGCCGCGTAGGTCGTCGACGCTCGGCCGGCTCCTGGAGCGCAGCCCGCAACGGCGGTTCCGGGCGCGTCGGGGTCGCCATCTGCCAGCGCCACCAGCTGCTTCGCGCGGGACTGCTGCTGCAGGGCAGCGGTGTACTGGGCCTGGCAGGCCGCAGCTCCGGTCTCGCCCAGGCTCGTGCGGTAGGCATCGATGACGGCGATCGCCTGGGCGGGCAGGGCGTCGGCGTTCAGGTCGGCGGCCTGAACGCACACCGGGTCCACTGGCGGCACCGGGTCGTTGTCCTGCGCCTGCGCCGGTCCTGGGGTTGCGCAGAGCAGCAGCAGCGCCAGCAGCGGCACGGCGCGGGCCGCAATCGCGATGAACAGTGCAGCTACGGTGCGGGACACGTCACTCATGTCGACCTCGCTTGGCCGTCCCCGGGCGCGTCGAGCCTTGCCCCTGACCACCCAGCGGCAGGACGAACGACCCGCAGTGTTCCCCGCAGCAGCGATGGTAGCCAGGCGGCGGCTCCGGCGAGGCAGTTCGGCCCAGAACCTCGGACTCCAGGGTTGGGAGGCACCGTTTCGAGGGCTGTGGCCGCGCGCCTCGCGCTGTCTGTGGAGCCCCCCGGGGGGTGCATCGATCCGGCAGGAGGGGCTGATTCCCATCGGGGTCGACGCACCGCACGGCAGAAGAGACGGACTGATCCGGCCCACTAACCTCGACGTTTCACGTGCGCGGCGCGACGCCGACGCATCGCGCCGCAGTCCCACACGAACCCCCCGCCCATGTCTGGGATCGCCCGCCGCTGCGTATGACCTATGGGTAGAGGAAGCAGCGGTGGACGACGTGACGGTGGTTTCGTCGGCGGTCTTGGTCCAGACGAAGGGGTGCTTGCGGTCGTTCCATCCGGTGATGAACTGGCGGATCTTCGCGTTGAGGTCCTTCACGCTGGTGAAGGCGCCTCGGCGGGTGGCCTGCTTGTCGATGATCCCGAACCAAACCTCGACCAGGTTCAGCCACGATCCCGATGACGGTGTGAAGTGGACGTGGAACCTGGGGTGCTGCTCCAGCCAGGCCTTCACCTCGGGCGTCTTGTGGGTGGCGTAGTTGTCCATCACCAGGTGGAGATCCTGCTGCGGGTAGGCGCGGTCGAGCTGGCGCAGGAACGACAGGAACTCCTGGCGGCGGTGCTTCGGCCTGCACCGCCCCGGTGACGTGCCCGGTCGCGATCTCCAATGCGGCGAACAGCGTCGTCGTGCCGTGGCGCTTGTAGTCGTGGGTGCGCTTCTCGGGATCTCCGGGCCGCATCGGCAGCATCGGCGCGGTCCGGTCCAGCGCCTGGATCTGGCTCTTCTCGTCCACGCACAGCACGATCGCGTTGTCCGGCGGCGCCAGGTACAGGCCGACCACGTCGGTGACCTTGCCGACGAGTTCGGGGTCGGTGGAGAACTTGAACGTCTCGCTACGCCACGGCTGCACCCCATAGGTGCGCCACGCCCTGGCGACCGTCGCGTTGCCGACCTTCAGATGATCGGCCAGGAGCCGCGACGACCAGTGCGTGCACGCCGAGCCGCTTGGGCGGGGCCGTCAGCGTCGCCGTGATGATCCGCTCGTCATCGACATGCTTCGGCCGTCCCGGGACGCGTGGGGATCGGCCAATCCCGCAAACCCCCTCGGGCATACCGTTGCGCCACTTCCACACCGACGTCGTCGTCGTTCCCACCTCGGCGGCGATCCGCGCGTTCGCGGACCCTCCGATGCCAGCAGCACGATCCGAGCACGCTGGACCAACCCCGAACGGAGACGTCGACCGCATCCACGACCCCAACACCCCCGATCGCCGTCGGACAACACCAATGCCGCAGCCGGAGAATTCGCCATACCCGACTCTCCCAAACACCAACCGTTTGGGAACACACGACACACGACACACGACACTAGGGCCGCGGTAGCCAGTCAGCCGTATGCAGCGCAATGGCGGCAGGCCTGGCGATCGCCAGGATACCTCCGCCCCTTTCTAGGCCCTCTGTAGCGAGCCAGTCGCTGCAACTTGCTGCCAATGGACGAGGGCTCACAAGTCCTCGCATGTTTCTAGGCCCTCTGTGGGCTCTCTGTGATGCACCGGCTCCGTGCGTTTCAGGCAGGCGCCGGCCCAGATCTCCATAGGGGAAGGTATCGGCCCGCGACATCGACGAGGGCATGTCCTTCCCACGATGGGGCCGATCGACGCCCGCCACCACCGCGCGGCGTGTCGTCTCGCATGTGTCGCCCCTTCGTGCGAACATATGTACGAACGAGGGGGGGTTCTCATGCGCCTGGTCACTGTTGCCCCGTTGGAGGGGGAGTCCGTGCTGGAGGTCCACGGGGTCGCGTGGTTCCGGGACTGGTGGGACGCCAGCCGGCCGGGCTGGGTGGACCCGTCGTGGTGGTCGATGCCGCTGCGGGAGGAGGTCGCTGGGCTGCTGCGCCTGCCGGCCGGGCCGGACCTGGTGGCGGCGATGCAGCACCTGCAGTCCGGGGCCTGCCCCGCCGGGCACGGCGGGGAGGGGGTGCCGGGCGATCCGGCGCCGGGGTCGGCGCCGGGCTTCCCGTGCGGCTGCCAGCTGGTGCTGGTGGCGGCGTGGCGGGCGGCGATGCAGTGGACGGCGGTCCGCGCCGCCGAGGCCCTGACCGATGCCGTGGCCGCCGAGCCGGTCGTGGTCTCCGGCGACGGCGACTCCCGGCCGGGGATCACCGACCCGGCGCGGGAGGAGGTGGCGGTGGCGATCCGGGTGGTGCCGGGCTCCGCCGCCGTGCAGATGCGCAGGGCCCGGGCGCTGGCGGCGTTCCCGGAGGCGGCTCAGCTGGCGCGCGAGGGCGTCCTGCCGCTGCCGACGGTGGAGGCGGTGTGCGAGTCCGCCTCCCGGCTGTCGCCGGAGGACTCCGAGCGGGTCATCGCGCTGTGGTGCCGCCGGGTCCGGGGCCGGGCGCGGGGCCGCAGCCCGATGAACAGCGCCGGCGCGATGCGGGCCGCGACGCGGCTGATCCTGGCGGCGCCGAGCCACCGCGAGGCGCGCAAGCAGGCGCGCCGGGGCCGCCGCGTGGAGCTGTGGGCCGGCGACGACGGGACCACCACCCTGGCCGCGGTGCTGAAGGAGGAGGACGCCATGCGGGTCTACCGGCGGCTGTCCGCGATCGCGCGCGGCCTGGACGACCCGGACGACTGCCGGGGCATGGACGCCAAGCGGGCCGATGCCCTGGTGGACCTGCTGCTGGGCACGATGCTGTCGCAGGCCACCGGGGTGGAGGTCACCCTCACCATCCCCCTGCAGTCCCTGCTCGGGCTGGCCGACGACCCCGGCGAGGTGCCCGGCCTGGGCCCGATCCCGGCCGGGGCGGCCCGCGAGCTCGCCGCCGACGCGACGTGGCGGGCCTGGCTCACCGACGCCGCCGGCACCGTGGTGGCCACCTCGGCCACCACCTACCGGCCCGGCGCGGCGCTGGCGCGCCTGGTCCGCGCCCGGCACCCGGAGTGCCGGATGCCGGGCTGCCGCGCACCCGCCGAGGCCTGCGACCTCGACCACGCCGTCCCCTACCCGCAGGGCCAGACCAGCCTGGACAACCTCGGCCCTCTGTGCCGGCGCCACCACGTGATGAAAACCCACTACGGCTGGGACCTCGACCCCGACGCCGGGGCATGGCGGACACCCGCGGGAGCGGAGGTTCGGATCGCGGCCTAGCGGCACGTGCGGCGCCTGCCGATCGCGCAGCGGAACAGACCTAGCGTTGTGTATCGGAGCATTGTGGCCGCTCACACCAGACGGCCATCGGAGACCGCCCACTGTGACCGACCGGCCGGGGAATGTGCTCCGTCGGGGTGGAGTCCACAGCCGACGCAGCAGCCTTACGGGTCTTAGCCCCCGTCCCCATAAGATCGGAAAGGTCCGTCAAGTCGTGAACGGAGTTGCCGCGAGGACGAATCGCAGAACCCGGACCGGCCCGGCGCCGGGACCAGGCGAGCGGCTCCGCGAGCAACCTCGATCTCACTGGGGTCTAGAAGCTGCCACTGCCGCCACGAGTGCCGCCACCCCCGCCGCCGCCCCCGCCGCCGGACGACCCGCCGTGGCTGGACCAGGTGTCATGGTCGGATGTCCCGCCGCCAGTATTCGGTGCGAAGAAGGGGAGCCCCCGGCGCATCCGCCGGATCCCGTTGCCGACGACGCCGACGCCGATGCCGACCGCCGACAGCACGATCAGGATCGTCGCCGGATCGGAACCGTCCGTATCCTGCGCGGGCGCCGCATCGGATCCACCTGCGATCAGCAGGCCGATGGCTTCGGTGATGTCGATGACGGCGCGTGCGGGGTTCTCCGCCATGGACGGTTCGCCCGCCCGCGCGGCCGCGGCCAGTGCGGCGTCGTCGAGGACGAAGTCGTAGGCCACGATGTACCCGTACTGCCGGTCGGCGACGGCCACGGCGAGCAGGAAGTCCTCATCCCCCAGCCGCGTGGCGTCGAAGGCGTCCTCCGCCCACTGCTGGGGCGGCATGCCGTCGAAGGTGTCAACGAACACCACCCACATGCGCACTCCGTGGTCGGCCGCCAACCGGTCGAAGGCGGTCCGGATCTCCGCGACGTCGCCCTCGACGGCCCCGGCCCGATCGTCGATCTGATCAGTCAGGGCGAAGGGCCCGACCGCAGCGGCCGGCGCCGCGACCACCAGACCGAGCACGAGCGCGGCAAGACCTGCCCTCACCCTGGCCCCAATGGCGCAACCGCGTGACCGGCCCGCCCATGATCCGCGCATGATGAACACCCCCTCGACTCCAACGTCGGCGAGGCCCCCACCCGAAGCCAGAGTCCTTCGTCCCGCAGCCCCCGGCACGAATGGCCGCGACGGCGGTGACGATCGGCGGCCCTCGTGCCCGTCACGCCAGTGCCGCCGGCGCCCGGAGTGCGAACCAGGCCAGTGCTGCGCAGTTGGCGACGACGGTGACCCAGAAGATGGTGCGGAACGGCTGCTTGATCGTCTGTGCCGGAAGACCCGCCGTGCCGCCCACCCACCGGGCCGCCCACCCCCGGCCACCCGCCCAACAGGTCGACCACGTGGAGGGTGGTCTCCGGCGGCGCGCGCCACCGCCCCTGCCGCGCCGCGGACTTGTCCGCGCCGTAGCGGACGAACGATGCGCACTGGCGATCCGCATCGGGTCCTTCGGCCGTTCCCGGCGGCACCGACCGCGCTCTAGCCTGGAGACAAGGCCCGGCGGAGGGTGTGAGGTGCCTGCTCCTGCTGCGCCCGCCGACCGGCCGGGAGGGGCGCGTGGTCGCATGCAGATCACACTGATCAAGCCCAACATGGGGCGACTGACGTCCGGACCCTTCGTGGACGAGGCACGGATGGAGCCGCTGGGTCTGGGGGTGCTCGCCGCCCTCACTCCGCGGGGCGTGGACGTGCGCCTGTGGGACGAACGGTTGGACGCCGTGGACTTCGACGAGACGACCGACCTGGTGGCGATCACCGTGGAGGCCTTCACCGCGCGGCGGGCCTACGAGATCGCCGACGAGTACCGGGCGCGGGGCGTGCGGGTCGTCATGGGCGGGATGCACGCCACGCTCATCCCGGACGAGGTGGCTGAGCACGCCGACTCGGTCTACATCGGCGACGCTGAGGCGATGTGGCCTCAGGTGGTGGCCGATGCGCACGACGGGCGTCTGCGCCCCCGCTACCACGCACCCTTCGGCCCGGTGCAGCCGAACGGGCTGCAACCGCGCCGGGACCTGTACCACCGGGGCGGCTACCTGCCGCTGAGCCTGCTGCAGTTCGGCCGGGGCTGCCGATTCACGTGCGAGTTCTGCGCCGTCGGGGCGTTCTTCTGCCACCACCACTACCACCGGCCCGTCGCCGAGGTCATCGCCGAGGTGCGGGCGCAGCCGCGCCGGAACGTCTTCTTCGTGGACGACAACATCATCGCCGAGCACGACAAGGCCAAGGAGTTGCTGCGCGCGCTCGAGCCGATGGGTATCCACTGGGTCTCCCAAGCCAGCGTCGACCAGGTTCGCGACCCGGAACTGATGGACCTCATGGCGGCCAGCGGCTGCTTGGGCAACGTCATCGGCTTCGAGAGCCTCGACCCGGACAACCTCGCCCAGATGCACAAGGGCCAGAACCTGTCGCGGTTCGACCAGTACGCCGAACTCGTCGCCGAGCTGCGCGACCGGCACCTGCAGACATGGGCCGCGTTCCTGCTCGGCTACGACCACGAGACCCCGGAGTCGGCGCTGGCCACGTGCGAGTGGGCGATCGCGAACAAGTTCACCTTCGCCGCGTTCAACGTCCTCACCCCCTACCCGGGGACCCCGCTGTACGAACGGCTGCGGGATGAAGGCCGGCTGCTCTACGACGGCCGTTGGTGGCTCCACCCGGACTACCGGTTCAACGACGCGGCATTCAGGCCCGCCCGGATGACCGCGGACCAGCTGACCGAGGCGGGCTGGCAGTGCCGGCAGCGGTTCAACAGCCTCGGTTCCATCGCCCGGCGCGCGCTGGAGCCGCACACCAACCTGGCCAGCCCCTTCCGGATTGCGCTGTACGCGATGTACAACCCGGTCTATCGCAAAGAGGCTTTCAAGCGGCAGGGGCTCCTGCTCGGGCACCAGTGAGGCCGTGACCGGGATGGGATGGGAAGCCGGCGAGTTCCGGTTCGGCCTCGCGGGCCCGGCCGACGAGCCGGAGATCCGACGGTTGGTCGGGGCCACTGCGATGCCGGGTGCCCTGTCGATCCGCTTCGAGCGGGAGCCCGACTACTTCCTGGGCTGCGACGTCATGGGCCGCTCCTGCGATGTCCTCATCGCCCGGGAACGCGACTCCGGTGAGCTGGCCGGGATGATGTGCCGCACCGAGGACGATGTGTTCGTCCACGGTCAACCGACCCGGGTGGGCGGCATCTCGCAACTGCGGATCGCCGAGCGGTTCCGCGGCCAGCGGCTGCTGGAACTGGGGTGGCCGGTGTTCCGCAACCGGGGCATCCGCTACCTGAGCGTGGTCGCCCGGGACAACCCTCGTGCCGTGCGGGCGCTGCTGGAGGGCTCGCCGGGATCGGCGCACGTGCATCGGCTCGGCGGGATGACCACGCTCGGCCTGCCGAGCCGCCGCTGGGGGCGGCATCCGCGGCAGCCGGCCGGTGTGATCGTGCAGCCCGCCGATGAAGGCTCCATCGACGAGATCGTCGCGTTCCTCAACGCAGCCGGCCAGCGGCTGCAGTTCGCGCCCGTCCGCCGCCGAGAGGACTTCACGCAGGGACGGCGGCTGCGGGGCCTGGACCCGGCGTCGGTCTTCGTGGCGCGCGGGCGGTCGGGGATCATCGGCACCCTGGGGTTGTGGGACCAGCGCGCCTACAAGCAGGACGTCGTGGATTCCTACGGGCCGTCGCTGGCCCGGCTGCGGCCGGCGCTGAACATGACGCTGCGGGCGGTGGGGGCGGCTGCGCTGCCAGCACCCGGGCAGCGGATCGAGGGCGCATTCGCGGCCCTGCCGATGGTGGCCGATGACGACCCGCGCGTCTTCGCCTGCCTGTTGGACGCGGTGCTCGGCGAGGCGCGGCGCCGGCGGCTCGACTGGGTGACGCTGGGGCTGTCCGACGACGATCCCCTGCTCGCCGTCGCCCGGCGGCGACTGCACGTCACGTACCGCTCCGATGTGTACGCCGTGGCCTGGGACGACAGCCTGTGCACGAGGATCGCAGGTCGGCCCTACCTCGAGGGCGCGGCGATGTAGGGACCGGGCAGCGGCAGCGCGCTCCTGCCCCCGGCTCGCGCAGTCACACGGACAGTACCGAGCCAACGGCCATCAGGAGCGCGGCGACCACGACCAGTGCCAGTACCGGACCGCTGCCCCACCGGCCCAGGCCCCAGGTGTCCTGCCTGCCGGTGCGCCTGGCGTGCCGATACATCGGCACGGTGATGAGCAGCACCACCAGCGCGGTGGCACCGCCAGCCAGCCGCAGCGACTCCACGAATCGAGGACCGCCGAGCAGCAGCACCAGCAGCGACGGCGCTGTGGCCAGCAGCCATGCCCAGCGATGCGCCATTCCCGTGCGCTGGCCGACAACGTCGGACAGCGCCAGCGAGACGGACCAGTAGCTCGTGATCAGCGCGGCCAGCACGAGGACGCTGCCCGCGGCCCCGGCCCAGCCGCCCAGCGCGTCGGCGATGCCCTCACTGGCCACCTCGGTCACCGGCTTGGACACCGCCATCGCCACCGCAGAGACCAGCAGGACCAGCAGCGCGTTGATGCCCAGCCCGACGACGATCGCCCGCACCGCGGCCTGGTGGTCCGGTGCCAGGCCCTGGACCACCTGCGGCACGGTGTAGAAGGTGTACAGCGCGTACATCACCAGTGCGTACAGGGCCAGCGCCTCGGCGGCGCCGCCGGTGGGCAGCCACGACAGAGACGCCTCGGCGCCTGAGGCGAGGGCTCCCCCTGCCATCAGCACCACGACCGCAACCAGGATGAGGGCGCCATACCGCTCGGCCACCCCCACGGCACGCAGGCCGAACAGCACCACCCCGGCAGACGCCGCATAGACCAGGAGATCCGCCGTGAGCGTCGAAGCCCCGACGAGGTCGGTCACGACCTGACTGCTGCCCGCCAGGTACGCGCTGAGGATGGCCACGAAGGCCAGCGCGAGCAGCGCGAACGCGGCCCACAGCAGCGGCGCTGACCTCCCGCGCAGCAGGTGCAGCCGCATGAGCTCGACGACCTGCAGGTCCCGGTCAGTGCGGAAGAGGACCTCGGCCAGCATGAGGTGGATCAGGCAGTTGACCCCGTAGGCGACGAGCACGATCACGACGAGCTCGAAGAAGCCGGTCCGGTCAGCGAGATAGGGGATCGCCATGATCCCCGCACCCACCCCGGCCCCGGCCATCAGCGACGCGGCTTGGGTGAACGACAGCCGCGTTCCCACCCCCGTCGCGACGCTCACCGAACCATGGTGGTCCTGCCGGGAGTCTCGTGACAGGGTCGAATGGCGGTGATGCTCCCGGGTTCTGCTCACGTCCCCGCCTCCGGCATGTCTGGGATGGAGCCTGCCCCCACGAGGCGATCGCCTGGAACCGGCCCAAGGAGGTGCGCCTGGGCCTGGCCGACCCCGCCATCCCCACCTTCGAACGAGAAGAAATCCTGCCAACTGCTTGACGCGGGACACCTACCTGCGGCGGGGATCCCGCAGCTCCTCAGTGCAGATGAGCCACCCAATGCCGCAGTTGGCCGCCGCGCCGCCGCGCTGCCTCCAGCCGGGCACCCAGCGCCAGCAGGAGCAGGCCCACCAGCGTCAGCGGCACCCAGCCGGGCAGGTCCTGCGCCCATTGCACCAGGACCGGCACCGTCACCATCGCCAGCGCCAGCAGGCCCGGGTAGACGAAGCCCGCCCACTCGCGCCAGGCGCCCACCGCGACCAGCGCCCCGCCCACGACCAGGGCGAACCAGACCCGCCAGCCGACCGTGCCGTCCGCCCAGGCCAACGCAGCGGTGGGGATCACGACCAGGCTCACGGCCGGGGCAGCGACGAGCCAGCTGTAGTGGCGCAGACCAGTCGCCCACGCCCACAGCCCGCACCATGCCGCAACGGCCACGGCACTCGGCCAGGCATACGCCTCTAGTGCCGGGTCCGCAGTATTCGATACGACGACGAGGACGTTCGCCCACACCACCAGCACACCGACGCTGGCGCTCAGCGCAGACGCCTTCGGCCTGCGCCGCAGGATTGCCGCGGCAGCCAACCAGGCCGCGACGACGACCGCTGTGCGGATCCAGGTCAGCTCGGCGCCCTCGCCCAGCGGCACAGCGATGGCCCAGAGCGTGGAGGTCAGCAGCAGGACAAGGGCTGCTGGGGCAACTGCCCGCGACCACCACTGACTCGCTGTTGCCGGCCGCCGGATCCAGCCGAGGACCAGCGCCCCAGCCAGGGCCAGCGGCGCCGTCGCGGCTTCGAGCACCACGACGGGCTGCTCGCCGAGCCAGCCGCCGTAGACCCACAGCGGCAGCAGCACCAGGACGGTGGCCGCGATGCCGGAGCGGATTGGCGCCACCGCGTCGAGCAGGATCGCGAGCAGGCCCGCGGCGGTCAGCAGGACGAGCAGCCGAGCAGCGGTATCCGACTGCTCGATCAGCGGGTCGCTGCCCAGTGCCACCATGGTCGGCACCGCAGCCACGATGGTCGCCGCGGTGACCCCGGCGCCGAGGGACCGCCGTGGATCCAGCATCCGCACGGCCAGTGCCACGGACACGCCGACGCCCAGCGCGATGGGCAGCGAGGCCACCTCCCAGGGCGCTCCGCCATCGCCGGGCGGCCGCACCGAGACCAGCACCCAGTCCAGGTAGACCGCCAGAACAGTGGCCAGCCCGAGGGTCGCCGTCGCCCAGGCGACGAAGGCCCAGCGCCAGGCCAGCAGCACGGTGAGACCGGCCGCCGCCATGACGAGTGCGAGCCGCGCGGCGGTCAGGGCATCCCAGCCCGGGTCGGCCAGGACCGCCGCCGCGGAGGGTACGAAGCCGACCACCAGCACGGCGACGACCCCGGCTCGGGGGGTCGCCCAGCGATCCACGACCCCGGCCGCGGCAACCAGTGCGACCGCAGCCGCAGTCGGCAGGGAGTACCACTCGGCGATCGGATCGGTGACCCGGTCGGTGACCGCCGCCACCACGTGCAGCAGCCCGAACGATGCGATCGCGACGGCCGGCAGCGTGGCCCCGGTGCGCTGCCACCGGGCGAGCGCGGCCACGGCCACCAGGCCGCCGGCCAGGAGTGCGACACGGGGCCCGTCGGTCACGCCATCAGCCACGGCCGCAAGCGAGGCAGCCAGCGTGGGCAGGAGGAACGCGACGATCAGGTACTGCGGCACGGCAGCGCCCACCGACCGCAACTGCCACAGGTCCAGGCCCCGCCCGAGCCACCACGACCCGAGCAGCGCCGCGAGCACGACCAGGGTCACCGTCTCGACGGAGCCGCCGAAGGTCCCGGTGGCCACGGCACCGAGCCAGGCAACAGAGCCGAGCAGGAGGCCGGCGCCCGCCCAGAGCCGGCTGTCGACCAGCGCCGCGTACGTCCAGCAGGCGAGGGCGACGGCGAGCGCGGTGAGGCTGGCAAGCAGCGAGGCGAAGGCCGGCTCCGTCGACTGCTCGGTGACCGCAAGATTGACCAGCACGCTGCTGACGACGAGCGTGAGCCCCGCAGTCAGGGCAGCCGTCGCAAGCCAGCCGTTGCCCCGGTAGCGCCACCCGATCACGACGAGCACGGCCAACGCCGCAGCCATCGGCGCAACGGCCACGAGCGCGGTCGCTGTCGAGTCAACTTCGGGGACGGCCAGTGTGAGTGCGGGCAGGGGTGCCAGGAACGCGACGCTGGCGACGAAGTACCCGGGAGCCGAACGCCGCCCGGTCAGCCATGCCGTCGCGAACACGAGGTAACTCAGCGCCGCGAGCCCGACGAAGGAGACCGCCAGCCAGCCGCGACCGTCAGAGGTCGTCGTGCCGAGATCGGTCAACCAGAGGGCCACTCCGCCCACCGCCAACAGCATGGCCAGCACACCGATGCCGGCGGCCGTCCACCACGACGTGGCCGCCGCCTCGTCCTCGGCCTCGGCCAGCGCGGCGGAGGCGATGAACAGGGGGACCGCGGCGGCGGCGACCAGGATCGTCGCCAGGCCGTACCACTGCTGCGTGCCGGACTCCAGCGACGATTCGGCGATCGTCGCAGCGGCCAGGAGCAGACCGGTGAGCCCGAACGTGATCCACCCCCCGTGCCACCAGATCGCGACGCGGCTCAGCCGGCCGGCGACGAGCAGGGTGGCTGCGCCGACGGCACTGGCCGCAGCCGGGTACCAGGGCTCATCGAGTCCCGGCACGATCGTGGGGAGCGAGGAGGCGACGACCACGCCACTCGCCGCCGTCAGCGCGGCCAGAATCACGCTGGTCGCCGGCAGCGGCCGGGCCACCACCGTCACGGCGCCGACGAGGGCTACCGCTGCCAGCAGGACGAGGATCTGCACCGCCTGAGGCATCGTCTCCCACAGCACCGCCGATGCGGCCGTGAGTGCGGCCAACAGCAGGACAGCGCCGGTTCCCTGCAGCAGCACCGCCACCGGGATGCCGCTGCGTTGCCGCGGGGCCGACGTGGTCCAGTCGACAGGTTGGCTGCTCGGGAGGTGCGGGGTCGGGGTGCTCGGGGCAGGTTGGGCGTCGGGGTAGGGCGAGGGTGCCGGGATGGTTGTCTGCAGGGGCTGGGTCTGTGCGTCCCACGCGGCTTGGGCGGCTCGCGCGGCGCGGCTGGCCGCCGCTTCGTCTCGCTTCGCGTCGCGGAGCCGTTCTTCGGCCACGGTCACGCACTGTCGAGCCTCGCGCTGCTGCTGCAAGCCCTCCTGCAGGGTGATCCACGTCTGCGACCGGCGGGTGGCGATCGCCCAATCCACGCCCGCGCCACAGGACGGGCACGTGGTGACGGCGCTGTCCCCCGTGGTCGCCAGCAGGTGGGAGCAGCGCGGGCACCAGACGCTGCCCTGCTGCACGTCTTGGTCGTTGCGTGCACCTTGCTCGAGACTCATCGCCGCACCCCCAGCCACCGCCACCGCGCGGCTGCCACTTCCATCGTGATCGTTTGGGCGCGGGCCGTTGGTCCTGTCTGGTGGAGGGCTGCGTCACAGGGGTGGGTGATCCGAGTGGATCGCCAGCGGAAGGCCAGCGGCAACTGCTGCGGCTCAGCGGGGTTGTCCCCCGGAGCGGTCTTCGCTGCGGTGCCCGGCCGGAGCCCTTCCCGCGGGGGCGCCGCGAAGGCCGCTATGCGCCGACGAGGACGACAACCACGAAGCAGGTCAGCAGGATGGCCGCGATCCCGCAGCCCCATGGACGTGGTCGACATGCCAGCCCTTCCATCAACGGCGACCGCGTTGCAGCCAGGCCAGCGTGATCGCCCAGCCCTGCAGCAGCCATCTCGGGTCCCCTTCGGCATCGGCCGTGCCGGTCAGATCGAGGGTGGCCTCGGCGCCGTCGGTCACCAGCAGGCGAGCCCCCGTAGGGAAACGGACCAAACCTGCGGCGTCATCGACTTGGATCGCCGCTTGAGGGCGCGGGTACGCGGGCAGGGCGTCCGGCAACGAGGGTCGTGCTCAGGGACGAAGCCGCCAGTCCTCGCAGAGGAGAGCTTCACCCAGGCGCAGGCAGCAACTCGTGGCGGTTGGCGCCGCGGCGAGTGCGAGCACGTTCCTCGAGTCCTGAGGCCGTAACGGTGCGCGGGTCCGTAGACGGATGTTTCCCTGTCCGGCCCGCGGGAATAGCAGCGCTGGAAAGTGTGATTGGAAAGGGTGGAAGTACCTGATGCAGCAACGAATCCGTCGCGGAGTCGGCGTGGTCGGGCTCGTGCTCGGCGCGACCGTGCTCAGCGCGTGCTCCGCGTGGCCGGAGCCGATCGCGACCGGCATGGCCAGCGGCCCCACCGAGGCGCAACTGGAGACCGCGGAGGATTTCGGCCGCTGGATCGACGGGCTCGATCGCCAGTACGCGTTGGACTTCGACGAGTCCGCCATTGACGACGTCACCTCCGACTACGTCTCCGATTGGGCGGACGACCTCGAGGCGGTGGAGGAGCTCGCGACCAGCTACCCGGTGACCGGTTCGACGGTCCCCGCGCTGCTGAACCAAGCGGCAGCGGCGCGCTCGGATGCGTTGACCGCCTATCGGGACCGGGACTTCGCCTCGGGTGAGAGCAGCGCGCTGGTGGCGGCCGGCAAAATGCAGGAGGTACGCGAGGCCCTGGCTGAGGATGCCGAGCGTGTCGAGGCCGCCTGTGACTGCCGGGTGGCAACCGATGGGCGGTACGGGGGCCTCGAACCGGTCAGCCCGGATGGCAGGGCAGAGCTCGCCGAGGTGGTCGAGTGGATCGACGGGGACACCGTGGAGACCAGCGAGGGCAGGGTGCGGCTGATCGGCATCGACACCCCGGAGATGGAAGACGAGTGCTCGGCCGCTGAGGACGCCAAGCGCAACGCTGAGGCCATCGCCCCGCCGGGCACCGAGGTGGAACTGGTATCGCCGTACTCGGTGGACGACAAGGATGGCTACGGCAGGCTCTTGCGCTACGTCGACGTCCCGCAGGAGGGCGAGGACGGGCAGGAGACCTTCATCGACGTGGGCTACTCCCAGATCCTGTCCAGGCTCGCGGTGGCGCGCTACGACTCCTACGACGGATACCAGTGGCACCCGCGCGAGGGTGACTACCGGGAAGCCAGCGGAGCCGTCGACCGGGATCAGCTCCAGTGCCTGGCTCCGGCGGCCGCTCTGGCAGCCAACGAGGAGGACGAGGACGACGAGAACCGCTCGGTGCTCCTGATCGTCGCGGGCCTGTTCGCCGAGCAGATCGACGACGCCGGCGCCTCGGCGCAGGTCGCGCGCGAAGTCTGGGTGGACCACGACGAGTTCGAAGAGCGGCTGAACACCCCGAGCAGCGGCGGCTCCGGCGGCAGTTCCGGCGGTTCCGGCGGCGACTACCGGTACTGCAGAGGGTGGTTCTGCATCGGCTAGAACGGATGGAGCGGCCCCGCCGCAGCGCTGGGGCCGCTCCATCTTCGCTGTCCGGGGTTGGCTCCCGGTGATGTACCGGCCCGGGTGCGTCAGCGGATGAGGCCGTGCGGCTCGTCATGCCCAAGCGTGAAGGGGACGGCCCGTTTTGCATGCCGCCCGCGGGACGGGGCCGGCGACACTATGCCGCCGCGCCGGCACTGCAGCAGCATGGCGCTGATGACGACCGCGTCGTCCGCTCCGGCGAACGACCGGCGAAGCTGGCGGCGCTGCAGCGGGAAGGTCGCCGAGCTGGAGACCTGCTGCCGCGGCTTCGAGGAATGACCGTCCGCGCGGCGAGGCGAGTTCGACGGAGCGTGACTCTGTGCGCCCCGAGTGCGGCTGCACCGTGTCGATCTACGAGGGTCCTCGGCGAAGCACGAGGGGAATGTGCACGGACCCGCGAGTTTCGACACGCTGGGAGGCCCCACCCGTCCCCGCACGCTTCACTGCGTGTTCGCGGAGCGGACCACGTCCCCGGAGGATGGTCAGCGGTGACCTCGGGGCGAACCGGGCGCGGGTGGGAAGCAGGTCGACCGGCTACCTTTCCGGATGGGCGGGCGTTCGGTTCCTCTCACCGGCTCGACCGATCATTGCGTGGTGAGCCGAGCGTGCCAACGAAGATGTTGCGGTGCGCGTTCGGGCGGGGCCGGCTCGCTGTCCCCTCAATGAGGCGTCGGCCGCTCAGGCGAAGACGAACTCCCGCGTCTGCGCGTGGACGCAGGCCTGGAGCAGTTCGGTCGAGACGTCGCGGCGCAGTGCGGCGACGGCATCGACGAGCATGCCGAACTGAGTGGCCCGGTTGACCTCCACGCCCGCGGGGCCGGACCCGCGGTAGAAGTCCAGTCGCCCGATCCGCTGGCGGTCGAAGTCCAGGACCATGACGGGACAGGCGGTGATGTCGTCGAACCCGTCGAAGAACGCACACCGCGCCGCCCGGCCGCCGAACCGGCAGAACCGGACGGCTGCCCCGACGCGACCCCAGAGGATCAGTCCCGAATCCTTGACGCACCCCGATCGCTGAGCGGAGGCTGGTGCTGAGCAGGTGAACCTCGAGGGAGGTGTCCGCCATGCGGGAAGTTCGTCTTCACCTGGTGGTGACCGGAAACGACGGCTCGACCGGGAGCACCTCGCCGATCTACTCCGGCAGCTTCACGCAGAAGGAACCTGATCGGCCTTGTCCGGGACCTGCGGACGATCTACGAGAAGATCGGCGTGGCGCTCGTGTTCGACCCTCGTGCGGACATCACGGAACTGTCGGATGCAGCGCTCAACGAGGACGTGCCGTTCAGCGGCGGCACGATCATGGTGCCTCCCCCGTCCGTGGATGCCATCGATGGCACGAATCCGAACGTGACGGCGCAACGCGCGTTCGCGATGAACGTCCGCGATGAACTGGTGATCTACTTCCGCGACTTCGACGGCAGCAGATACGAGTACCTTCACGCCGATGGTGAAGTGAAGAGAGACAGCAACCCTGCGTTCTCCGATGAGCGGCACCTCTACGTCCGCATGTACAAGGCGATCGATCCGCAGAAGGTCGCCCACGAAGTGGGTCACTACTTCGGGCTCGAGCACACCCATGGTCGCGGAGCCAGAGACGCCGGCTGGTGCTGCGGTGCTCATCTCCAAGGCCGTCAACAACGGGCTCAACAAGGCGCTCGGCCTGCACGCCCTCGATGGCGACCGTCCGAGTGGGGTCGAGGATACGCCAGCCGACCCGGGCCCGAAGGTCTTGGCGTTCGTCAATGGCGGCAGCGCTTGCGGTCCGGTGGCGACGGTGAAGATGACCGCTGCATTCTCTGACGGTTCCACCAAGGACTACTACACGCAGCCGGATCGACTCAACATCATGAGTTACTACCAGGGCTGCCAGAGCGTGGAAACCGCCCGGTTCTCCCGCCAACAGGGGATCAAGGTCCGCGACGCTCTCGACTTCCAGTTCCGCGCAGATCTGCTGAAGGACCGCTCCGGGGCGTGGACGGCCGTCATGGCACCGGCCACTGACGACGAGCGCCACGTCTTCGGCTGGAGGTACTCGCAGTTCCGGCAGAAGTACGACCAGCTCTGGCAGGAAGGCTGGCGCAGCCTGCAACATGTGGTCGACGGCGAGGTGCTCTCCTGGACACGCATGTGGTCGACGGCGAGGTGCTCGTACTCGGCGGTGTGGCGGCCGGGCACGGAGGGCGAGTGGCAGAAGTACTCGGTGAGCTACGACGAGTTCCGGGCGCGCTACGACGAGTTGTGGGGTGATGGGTGGCGGCTGCACCTGCTGGACACGCATGTGGTCGACGGCGAGGTGCTCTACTCGGCGGTGTGGCGGCCGGGCACGGAGGGCGAGTGGCAGAAGTACTCGGTGAGCTACGACGAGTTCCGGGCGCGCTACGACGAGTTGTGGGGTGATGGGTGGCGGCTGCACCTGCTGGACACCCACGTGCTCAACGGCGAGGTGCAGTACTCGGCCGTGTGGCGGCCGGGCACGGGAAGCGAGATCCAACTCCCCGGCTTCGCCTATCGTGACTTCCGGCGTGAGATCACCAAGCAATGGGAAGCAGGACTGCGGGTGCACACCTTGAGCGTCACGTAGGGCGCGGTGATCGCCTCGGTCGTGATACCGATGAGCGTGACGGGGAGGGTTCGGCGGCCGAGTGCGCGTCTGGGATCGGCGCTTCCACCACCGCCGGCAATGCTGCGGCCGCGTGGAAGGACGCAAGGCCGTCCGCCGGGCTGCTGGGACGGCGGCGGTGCCGCGGATGGCGCGGGCCGGGTGAGGCGGGGTCGGGCGTGGGGTGCTGATGCCCGTCCCGGCCCGCCCGCCATCATGACCACATGAGCCGATTGGCCGATGAGGTCCTGCCCCTGATCCGGACCCGCGCGGATCTGTCCCGCTGGCGCGCGGCGAACGAGCACGGCGCGCAGATGCACGACGCGGTGACGCTGCTGCGCGAGGCGGCAGGGACCGAGGATCCGTTGGTGGTGCTCGACGTCACCGAGCGGGCCATCGCGTCGGCCCTGCGGGTGATCATGCGCGCCGACGACTCCAGCGGCATCATCGGCGACGCATGCCGCGACCTGCTGGACCTGCACCCGGGTGTCGCGGCCGCGGCCGCCGCGCCGTCCCGTCGGCTGGTCGACTGGATGGTCCGCTTCCAGTTCGACAACCCGTGCGACTTCTTCACCATCGACCCCGTCGCGTACGCCCCCGCCCTGGGCGAGGCGGGGATGGCGGCCTACCGCCGACGGTTGGAGGAGCTGCGGGAACGGTTCGCGCCACGGCCCGCCGACGACGCGCGGTGGAGCGGCCCGCACGCCCACGCGTGGTTCACCCTGGACTTCAACGATCGGCGGCTGGCGGTCCTGGACCACGACATCGACGCGATCATCGCCACGCACGCCCGCGATCGGCGGGTGGCTGCGTGGCTGGAGGACACCGCCGAGGCGTTCGAGGAGATCGGCGAGGTCGACCTGGCCATCGACTGGGCGAGGCAGGCGGCAGCGTTCGACCGCGGCCACCAGTCGAAGAAGGCCGCGTCCCGCTGGTGCCGGCTGCTCGCCGAGCACCGGCCCGACGAGGTGCTCCCCGCCCGCTGGTGGGTGTTCGAGCGCTGGCCGACGTCGGGCACGGCCGCGGAACTGTACCGGGCCTGCGGCGCGCAGTGGCCGGACTATCGGGAGGCGGTCCAGGCCGCGCTGCGCGCCCACCCGCGCGACGCGGTGCTGTTCGCGCTGAACACGCTGCAGGAGCCGGACCTGGCGTGGACGCTGGCCCACGAACTGGACCTGCACGACGACCGCACCTGGCTGGAGCTGGCGAAGGCCTACGAGCGGATCGATCCGCTCGCCGTGCTGCCGGTCCTGACCCGGCTCGTCGAGCACGAGCTGGTCGCGACCGGGGCCGAGCACTACCGGGTCGCCGCGCGACACCTGGTCAGGATGCGCCGCATCGCCGCGGGGACCGAGCACGCCGAGCCGGTGGATGCGCTGATTGCGCAGCTGCGCGAGGACAACCGGCGCAGGCCACGGCTGCAGCAGGAGTTCGACCGGGCGGGGCTGCCGTAGGAAGGACTCTGACGTCCGTTTCGGTGCATCCCAAGTCGGTAGCGTCTTGGGATGAGTACGCAGATCGCCGTGCGCCTGCCCGATGACCTGGTCGCGTTCATCGACGATCTGGTCAGGACCGGCGACGCCGGCAGCCGCGCTGCGGTGGTGACGCGCGCACTGGAGCGGGAGCGCCGCCGCCGCATCACCGAGCGGGACGCCGCGATCCTGGCCGCCGCGGGTCCCGACGCGGACGCCGACGCGGTGGCCCGCCACGCGATGTCCACCCGCATGGACGACCTCGAATGATGCGTCCCATCCACGCCGCCCGGCTGGACGAGGTGCGCCCCGTCCTGGTGCTCACCCGTGAGATCGTCCGCCCGCACCTGGCCCGCGTCACCGTGGCGCCCATCACCACGACCGTGCGGGGCCTGTCGACGGAGGTCCCGGTGGGTCAGGCCAACGGACTGGACCACGCGAGCGTCGTCAGCTGCGACAACATCTTGACCGTGCCAGGTGCAAGGGCCTGGGCCGCGAATCGGTAGTGCTCGGCGCCCGTGTGGATGGTTGCCCCTGCCTGGAATTGTGCCGCGAGCAGTGCGGGCACCGACCGCCGCCGCACACGGCGAGACCAGCGACGCCGCGCCGGCGGTGGTGGGCAGGGGCATCGCGGCCGGCGGCTCGATACCCGTCGCCGGCATCCGTGCACGGCCAGTGGTTCGCATCGGGGCAGTCCTCGAAGTGGCAAGAGAGAGGTCGAGAAGGGGCCTCGAAGACACATTCCACGAGGCGCCCCGCGTGCCCGAGTGACCTTGGCCACTTGTCCGGCCGTCGCATGCGGGAGTCCGCTCGGGATGAGAGCAGCCCGGGCCGTGGAGAGGCGGGACTGATGACACCGACTGTGAAGAGGCGGGAGAACGAGTACTACTCGGAGCAGCAGGTGAAGCTCATCGCTGCCAACTGGATGCGATGGCTCCCGGACGCCGTTCGGTTGAGCGAGCTGTCGATCCCGGGCACGCACGACACGATGGCGGTGCATGGGCACCCGCTGGTTGCCGACAGCGCCCAGTGTCAGTCGCTCCCACTCCGGGACCAGTTGCGTGCGGGCATCCGTGCGCTGGACATCCGCGTGGTCCGAGTCCAGGGCGAGCGCGAGGACGGGACCCTCACTCCGACGTACTTCACGATCACGCACGGCCCGACCCTGCAGAACGCATGGTTCGGCGCGGACGTGCTGGCGGTGATTGCTGCGTTCCTGCGCCGCAGCACTGATGACACGGTGTTCGTGAGAGTGCTGGAGGACGCGAGGGACACCCCGGGCGGACGAAAGCACGTCGGCTGGGTCCAGGACCACTTCCCGGGCGGTCGACCGGCCCGCCTGCTGTTCGCTGGGCACACACGACAGTCGGCGGCGGAGGTCCTGCAGTCGTATCTGGCCGCGCCAGCCCCGGACGCGCCGACGCAGACCTACGCCGACTTCGCGTACGGGTGGAACGGGACCGGATTCACCGGGTCCGCCAACCCCACACTGGGCGAACTGCGGGGCAGGATGATCATCGTCGATGCGGGATGCCTCGGCACTGACGGTGGCTCGATCGACGGGCTGGGGTTCCCGAAGCTCAACCAGGCACCGTTCCGGATCGCCAGTAGCGGCACGCTCCCAGCGATCGGCTTCGACAAGGTGAAGTGGTTCGGAAGCAGGGACTCCAAGGGGGTGCGTCAGGCACTTCAGGCGACGGCGGCGGGCTCGGCCGACAGCATCTACTTCAACGAGATGAATGGCGTCGGGGATTGGGACGGGCCATACCCCTACATGGTTGCTGGGGGTGATGAGCTCGGTGTCCATGACGGCCAGAACGCGCTGGCGTTCGACTACTTCCTGGGCGGGAACCAGCAGCGCACCACGGGCATTGTGATGATGGACTTCCCCGGCGCGGGCCTGATCGCGCAGATCATCGCGCACAACTTCTGGCACAGCACGTTCCCCCAGTACAAGGACGACCTGAAGGTGCTCACGCACCAGGTGGTCTTCGGTGCCGATCGCGGCCAACCGGGTGACTCGGGGGAGCAGGCCCGAGACCGTGGATCTCACTTCGTCACGTTCCTGCGGCACGTCGTTCGTGACCGGCAGCTGAACGTGATTGCCCTGAAGGATCGTTGGGAGTCTCACTGGATGTTCTCGGGGGAGCCCCGCGAGTACCAGGAGCTCACCCATCACGTGGAGGGGATGAACTACTGGGTGTGGGCGCCCCGGTCGCTGTCCAGCGAGGTCGACATGGGCAGCGACGAGTTTGTTGCCAGGTTGAACGCGGGGGTCTCCGGCCTGGGGGGTCTTCGCGGAGCCGTGGCACGGACGCAGGCCCTGCTGAATGCGGCCGAGACCGCCTATCCGGGGCAGGACTGGGTGGCGTTCGTGAAGAAGGGTGATGGCGGCTTCGAGAACTGGTTCTTCTCGGTGGCCGGCGCGCACCAGCGGGTCGACCGCGGCGGCTATCAGCACCTGCTGTTCGGGGAGAGCCGCAACGATCTCCGCGAGGCGCGCGCAGCTGGGCCGATCTGACCGATCCTCCGCACGGTGACGCTGGACTCGGCGTCTTCGTGCGAGCGGGCGCTCGCTCCAGCGGTCGCAGCGGAAGACTCCCGGCGTGGGCCCCGCGTGCCCCAGTGCCCGTCCGCCTCCGCGGCCCCACCCCTCGCACCCGGCCAGGCCCGCGGGTGACTTTCGCCCCTGGAATGGCGCATGCCAACGGTGTGCGCTGACGCCATCTGCGAATGCGTGAGGGGTGATCGGCATGGTGCGTGGCAGGGTGGTCGCGGTGCTGGTGTCGGTGCTGGCGCTGGTCGCGGGGGTGCTGCTGGCAACGCCGGCGACAACCGCGTCGGCCGCCGTGAGCGGGCCCGAGTTGGTGTCGTTCACGCCGTTCCGGGCGGCGGACACCCGGGACGGGACCGGCGTGCGGGTCGGGGTGGTGCCGGCCCGCGGGGTGCTGGAGGTACCGGTCGCGGGCCGGCTCGGGGTGCCGGCGGATGCGGCGGCGGTGGTGCTGAACGTGGCGGCGGTGACCCCGACCGCCGGCGGGCACCTGACGGTGTGGCCGTGCGGTCAGGCCCGGCCGACCGCGTCGACGTTGAACTACCCGGCAGGGCGGACGGTGGCGAACATGGCGCTGGCGGTGCCGGGCAGCGGTGGGAGGGTGTGCGTGTACACCCACGCCACGACGCACCTGATCATGGACGTCTCGGGCTACTGGCCCAAGGGGTCGGCGTTCACCGGGCGGGTGCCGGTGCGGGCGGCGGACACCCGTGACGGCACCGGGGTGCCGGCAGGAATCGTCCCGGCCCGCAGCGTGCTGACGGTGCCGGTGGCCGGGAAGTACGGGGTGCCGGCGGACGCCGCGGCGGTGGCGGTGAACGTGGCGGCGGTGACCCCGACCGCGGGCGGGCACCTGACGGTATGGCCGTGCGGCGCGCCCCGGCCGACCGCGTCGAACGTGAACTACGTCGCCGGGGAGACCACCGCCGACGCGGTCGTCGTCAAGCCCGGCACCGGCGGCGCGGTGTGCGTGTACACCCACGCCGCCACCCACCTGATCCTGGACGTGGTCGGGCATCTGGCGGCCTCCTCGGCGTTCACCGCGATGGTGCCGGTGCGGGTCGCGGACACCCGGTACGGCACCGGGGTGCCGACCGGGCAGGTGGCCGCGCGCGCCACCCTGGTGGTGTCGATCGCCGGCAGGTTCGGCGTGCCAGCCGGGGTGGGTGCGGTGTCGGTCACCGTCACCGCGGTCACCCCGACCGCGGGCGGGCACCTGACCGTCTACCCCTGCGGCGACCCGCGGCCCACCGCGTCCAACGTGAACTACGTCGCCGGCCGCACCATGGCCGCCGCAGCCATCGCACGGCTCGGTGAGGGCGGCAGCCTCTGCGTGTACACCCATGCCGCGACCCACCTCATCGTCGACGTCAACGGCCACTACGCCCCGACCGCCATCGGCTTCGGGGCCACGGAAGTCGCAGCGGCAGCCAGCAACGTTCAGTGCGCCCTGATGCCGGGCGGCTACGTCAAGTGCTGGGGGTACCCGTTCGGGCCGACGGCCAAGACGCTCCCCGGCATCGCCGGTGCCACCGCGATCAGCGGCAACTGCGCCATCGTCGCCGGTGAGGTGAAGTGCTGGGACGCGGGCATGTACCCGCAGGTCCTCGTCAGCACCATCGCGGACGTCGCAGGCGCCACGGCGTTGGCGCGTGCCGGCGGCCAGGCCGGTCACAACTGCGCGATCGTCGCTGGTGGTGCGGTCAAGTGCTGGGGCTACAACTCCTCGGGACAACTCGGCGACGGGACGACCGAGGCGCAGCCAACGGCCTCGGGCGTCCAAGTCGTCGGCCTGTCAGGGGCGACCGCCGTCGCCGTCGGCGGCGGGTACGTGCACGCGGACTACTGGACGCCGGGCCACACGTGCGCCGTCCTCGGCGATGGCTCGGTGCAGTGCTGGGGATGGAATGCCGGCGGGCAGCTGGGGGTCTCCGGGGGCGATCGGTACACCCCCGTGACTGTCCCGGGAATTAGCGGCGCGATGGATGCCGCAGCAGGGTTCAAGGACACGTGCGTGGTGCTGTCCAACGGCACGATCCGCTGCTGGGGGGGCGACAACCTCGAGCCCCCAGCGCAGGTCCCCGGGATCACCACGGCGACCTCACTCGCCGCAAGCGGCGCCACCGATACTGTCGGCAACAACCTCGGACACAAGTGCGCCGTCGTTGATGACCGCACGGTGTGGTGCTGGGGCACCAACGAGTCGGGGCAACTCGGTGACGGGACGACGACCTACCGGGCGACTCCTGTTCGAGTCCTCGGCGTCACAGGCGCCACGGCCGTTTCCACCGCCTGGTATTCCAGCTGTGCAGTGGTTCGGGGAGGCGACATCTCCTGCTGGGGCGACACGGATTGATGGGTCGGCTGCGGGGAGGAGTCGCATTCGCGGCGGGGCACCCATCGGGGCGTCTGCTGCCCACCTCATCGCCAACGCAGCGCTGGCGAAGGTGAGCCCCTTGTTCGCAGCATCCCACATCGGTACCGTATTGGGATGAGTACGCAGATCGCCGTGCGCCTGCCCGATGACCTGGTCGCGTTCATCGACGATCTGGTCAGGACCGGCGACGCCGGCAGCCGTGCGGCGGTGGTGACGCGCGCCCTGGAGCGGGAGCGCCGCCGCCGCATCGCCGAGCGGGACGCCGCGATCCTGGCCGCCGCGGGTCCCGACGCGGACGCAGACGCGCTGGCCCGCCACGCGAAGTCCACCCGCATGGACGACCTCGACTGATGCGTCCCATCCATGCCGCCCGGCTGGACCAGGTGCGCCCCGTCCTGGTGCTCACCCGTGAGATCGTCCGCCCGCACCTGGCCCGCGTCACCGTGGCGCCCATCACCACGACGGTGCGGGGCCTGTCGACGGAGGTCCCGGTGGGTCCCGCCAACGGCCTGGACCGCGCGAGCGTCGTCAGCTGCGAGAACATCCTGACCGTGCCGACCGAGGCGCTGGGCCGCCACCTCGGATACCTCCTGCCGGACCAGGAGCCCGCCCTCGGCGAGGCCATCCGCGCCGCCTTCGACCTCTGGTGAGCACGGCGGCCACCGATAGCACGTCGCCGGTCGCAGCCCGGGCGCCGGCCGAGAAACCTGGCACCCGGCAGCGCGGATCGCTCTGCTCACCGGTCGTGGTGGGCTGGGCCCATCCGACGGATCTGTCGATCGCGTGCCCGGTGGATCATGTCACCTGAGTTGGCCCCCGCACCCAGGCACTGACCGGCCCGGCCCTGATGCGCTCGCCTCCCACGGCCGATGGTGGCCGGTCGTGCGCCGGTCAGCCGCCCCGCAGCAGGGCCACGAACTCCTCGTGGAGGGCGCGGTTGGTGGGCGCGAGCCCGCCGAGCACGATCTGGAGGGTCACCGCCGAGGGGTGGATCTGCCGGGCCTGCACCCGGGTGAGGAACAGCCGCGCATAGTCCGCGGCGTCGGGGTCGACCCTGCGCGTCCAGCGGGCATCCTGAGTGTTGGCGTACCAGGCGGACGGCCCGATCCTCAGCTGCAGGGTCTCCCCGCCGGCGGCCGACCCCTCGACGCCGACGACCAGGCCCCACCGTCCACTGGAACACCGTCCAGCAGCCACCGGAACACGTTTCGAGATCTGCTTCTCGCCGGTGCTGTGGCGCATCACATCGAAGACGTTGAACCGTGCCGCTAGCGGCCGGTGCAGCACAGGCAGGAGCGCGGTCGCCAGGTCGGCCACGGCCCCCCTCTCCACCAGTGCAACGCGAGCCACTGGCTACCGCCGGAACCTCGCTGACGCGGACACCGACCCCTGGGTATCACGACCAGCCCATCTTCGTTCCTAACGCGACGCGTCGCTCGATTGGGCCGCAGTTCGGCCGCAGTATGCGCGGAGCTGTGACGGCAGGACGAGGGAGTCGACTTCTCGACAGTGGCTCGGCGGAGATCGCCACGCAGTACGAGAAGACCGTGCGAGCGCCATGGAACGCCGTGGCGGGGCTCTTCGACATCCTGCAGGTTCTGGCGGTTGCTGTGGCCTGCGCCCCTGGCGTGCGAAGTGTCTGCTGGGCCGCTGGCGACTGCACCACCGCTCGACCCTCAGTCGGCTCCTTGCATCCTTCTGGATCGGGCGCCTGAAAGGAAGAGGTGCGAGGCGGCGAAGGGAAGGCCGCTCAGGCGAAGGCGAACTCCCGCGTCTGCGCATGCACGCAGGCCTCAAGCAGTTCGGCCGACACATCGCGGTGCAGCGCGGTGACGGCATCGACGAGCATCCCGAACTGGGTGGTCCGGTTGACCTCCACGCCCGCGGGGCCGGACCCGCGGTAGAAGTCCAGTCGACCGATCCGCTGGCGGTCGAAGTCCAGGACCATCACAGGGCAGGCCGTGATGTCGTCGAACGCGTCGAAGAACTCGCCGATGGTGGTGTCCGCGAGCACGACCCGAACGGGCTCCTCGCCAACGCCGAGGTTGCCGAGTACGCGATGGAACGACTGGTCGCGTAGGGATCGGCCGTACGCGTCCGAAGCTCGATGCAGAGTCCCGCTGGTCATGGTGCCCTCCCCTCGGCGGCTTCCTTCATCAGGGTGTAGCAGTCGTCGTAGCGGTCGTGGAGGAGATCGGCTCTGGCTCGGGCGTCATCCGGCAAGGGGCAGATCACTTTCCTCCGATCCGGTCCTCGACCGTCCTGACCGTAGTAGTGAGTGTGCAACTCGTCATGAGCGGTGTCCAAACGGGCGATTTCGGTCTGATCGGTCAGGCGCACGCTCATGGCGAGGTGCGTGATCTTGCCCCGGTCGTCGTACTGGATCCTGCTCGTCATGAAGCGGCCGTTGGGCAGTTGCCACGAGAACGTCGTGCTCGGCTCACGGACCACGGCCCACCCCCCGTCGGCGCGGTGTCCATCCTAGGAGAGGGCGGAGCCACTGCCGTGGGATTGTCCACAGCCGTCGAGTCGGCCCCAGCGGCCCCGCGCCGCCCACCGTACGCGCCGGTTCAGCGGTAGCCCAACGGCAGCCCGAGCCCGCGTCTGAAACCGCCCGCCCCTGGGTATGACCCAGGAGTAAGGGAGGCATCGGTGGACGAGGTGACGTTGGTGGCCTGCGGGGTGTGCGGGGGATCGGTGCCGGCGGGTGGCGACAGCTGCCCCCGCTGCGGGGAAACACGCGTGACCACTGCGGTTCACACCGTCCCTGCGCCGTCGATCCGTACGCTGCAGCCGGGGGACCCGGAAGCCATCGGCCGGTTCCGGCTGCTGGGCCGGCTCGGCGCGGGTGGCATGGGCGTGGTGTTCCTGGGGCGCGACGACACCGGTGCGCTGGCCGCGGTGAAGATGGTGCGGCCCGAGCTGGCCGGTCAGCGGCCGTTCCGCATCCGGTTCGCGCGGGAGGTGAGCGCCGCCGCCGCGGTGTCGGGCCGGTACACCGCCCGCGTGCTGGACCACGACCTCGACGGCGACACCCAGTGGGTGGCGACGCAGTACGTGCCGGGACCGACCCTGGCCGAGCAGGTGGAGCGCCACGGGGCGCTGCCGGGGATGCAGGCGCAGCTGCTGGCCCTGGGCCTGGCGGAGGCGCTGCGGGCGATCCACGGCGCGGGCCTGGTGCACCGGGACTTGAAGCCGTCGAACGTGATCCTGGCCGCCGATGGGCCGCGGGTGATCGATTTCGGGATCGCGCAGTCGTTGGACGCCACGAGCCTGACCGAGACCGGTGCGGTGGTGGGCACGCTGGCGTGGCTGGCCCCGGAGCAGGTGACCGGCGGGGCCGTCAGCGCCGCGACGGACGTGTTCGCGTGGGGCCTGGTGGCGGCCTTTGCGGCGCTGGGCCGGCATCCGTACGGGGAGGGCCGGCCGGAGGCGATCGCGTTCCGGGTGGTGCACGAGAAGCCGCAACTGGACGGGCTGCCGCCGTCGCTCGCCCCGGCCGTAGCGGCCGCCTTGCGCCCGCGGGCCGAGGACCGGGTGAGCCTGCCCGGCCTGCTGGCGCTGTTGGGCGACCCGGACCGGACCGTGGTGGACGCCACGATCGCCGGGGGGTGGGATGCAACGGTCGCGGGACCAATGCCGGCGATCCCCACGCCGCCAGCTTCGCCGGGCAGCAGCTCCGCACAGCGGCGGCGCCGGCGGCTCGTGCCCGTCCTCGGAGCGCTCACGGCACTTGCCGTGGTCGCGGCGGGCGGAGCCGCAGCCGGTGGTCTCGGCTCAGGTCCCGACGAGCAGCAGACGCAGGACTCCAGCGCCGCGGGGAGCCCCGCGAAGCAGCAGGAATCGTCGTCGGACGGCACTGTTGCGGCCACGAATGCGGCCCAGGCGCCCCCAGCCCCCGAGTCCCGCGACTTCGTGGGCACTTGCACCTGGACGCAGCGCGAGCAGACACGGAACGACGACTTCACGATGGGACCAGCGCTCTACGAGGCGGATTGCGGTGAGGCCGGCAGGTTGACGGCCACCGCGCGGTACATCGATGGGCTCTCCGGCTACGTCGGCGGCGGGTACGTGCTGTCCGGCAGCATCGATGGTGTGCCCTTCGAGCTCGAAGCCCAAGCGCCGTACATCGACTATGAGACTGGCAACGACTACGGGCCGGACCGCTGGGACGGGACCTTCGACGGACTGACCGTCCGTCTGCTGACCGAACGAGACGGCAACGGCTACGTCGTGACCACCGGCTCGCGGATCGGCAGCGGGGCAATTGAGGCGGTCGGCCCGCAGCCGGACGTCAACGACGCTGCCGGCGGCCCGGATGACTACTTCCGGTGGGACGACCCGAGTACGGTCTCCGGCCGCTACTTCGCCGAGGACAGCGTCACCCAAGCGCAGGCAGCCGCGCTGGTGAACCTGCTGACGGTCGGCGTTCCGGCTAGCGGGATCATCTACCTGGTGTAGCCGCACGCCTACGGCTGGGATTCGTAGCGAGTTCGCCGCAGTGGCGTGACATCGGGACTCCCGGGATGCCTGCACGCCAGACAGGGGGAGCAGATGGGCGGGAGCCCGACGCTACCGCAGCCCGCTCCACACCCGGTGCGACCCGGCGGTGGACAGGATGAAGTTCACCACCCGCTCGCTGGTGTTCGTGACCCGGTAGTCCACCGGCACCTCCGGCGCCCGCCCGCGCGCCATCGCGAACCGCACCCCGGCCACCACCGTCGCCGGGTCCAGGTCGGTCATCGTGATCGCCCCGGTGTCCAGCGCCTCGGGCCGCTCGATGGAGGACCGCAGGGTGATGGCGGGGAAGCCGAGCATCGTGGATTCCTCGGCGATGGTCCCGGAGTCGGACAGCACGCACGCGGCGCCGAGCTGCAGCCGGTTGTAGCCGAGGAACCCGAACGGCGGGTGGAACCGGACCAGCGGGTCGGCGGCGTACTCGCCGGCCTCCAGGCGCTTGCGGGTGCGGGGGTGGGTGCTGACCAGCAGCGGCAGCCCCCACTCCGCGGCGACCGCGTTCAGCGAGGCCACCAGCAGCGCCAGCCGCTCGGGGGAGTCGACGTTCTCCTCCCGGTGCGCCGACACCAGGAAGTACTCGCCCTCGGCCACACAGACATCCCATCAGGCTCACCGTGTGCTGGCCCGAGACTTGCGTTTGACGCTGGCGTTCGGGGGCAGAACAAGGAGTGCCTGGGAGGCCTGTCGGACGTCGCTCTCACAGTGGTTGCTGTTGGACCGTCGGAGCCGGCCATGCAGTGCGCGTGGGCGGTCGTCCTCAGCGGTGGAGATCTGCTGTTGCGCGTCTCCTTGCATCGATCTGCAAGACGAATGAAGAGAAGGGAACCAGAGCGAATGACTGCCAGGACGCTCGAACGGACACTCGAGTATCGAAGCTACTTGGCGTTGGCGGAGATGCTCGGCAATCTCGCCCACGACGATCTGGGAGCCGACAAGCACTACGACGAAACCGGCTACTTCAAGGATCACATCAATGAGCTCCGCGGTGCGGACATCGACACCGTGTTTGCTGCGCAGCACGTTGTCGGGGTCTTCGGAGACCAGAAGTGGGCGTTCGCCGACCCGGCAAACGACTTCAGGGGGGATGACCTGGGGGCCCGGCTGTTCCACGATCGGGACTACGACCTGTACTACCTCGTGAACCGCCCGACCAAGCCGTCGTTCCGGGACACCGCGAACAATCTCTTGACGGCCATCGGGGCTGGCATCCCGGACAAGTTCCTGCAAGCGGCCCAGCTCGTGCAGCTGGTCAGGCCCGAGTTCCGGGATCGGATCGTGCTCTCGGGCTTCTCGCTCGGAGGGGCGTTGTCCGCCTACGCTGCGCTCCAAGCCCCGTGGCCGGTGCGCACGATTGTCTTTGATCCGCTAGGGCTGAACCGGAACATGATGGGCCAGCGCGGTTCGGGGTTCTTCGGCCAGCGCGAGGTGCTCAGCGACCGATTCCGCTCCCTCGACGGACACGTGGATTGGATGTACATCGCCGGGAGCTGGTTGCCGAAGCTGAATGTTGAGCGGCACCTCAGCTCCGTCGGAACGGTGACGGAGTTGCCGCGAGACGAGGTCCGAGCAGGCAACGGGGCAGACTCGCATGACTTTCGACATGTCCGATTCGGACTGCATCAGCTCTGGGATCAGGGTTGGCGCGGGTCGCCGCCGCCCGGGGAGCGGTCGCGGTAGCGGGGGGAGCGTCCGATGGGGCCGGCATGGCGGTGTGATCTTGGAAGAGGTCCCGGCATTGACGGTCTTGGGCGGCGCGGTTTGCGGGAGTCACGGCAGTTGCCGGGCCGCCTGCACTGCGCCGAGGTCCGGCAGCGGGAGCGGTACTGCACAAGCATGAGGCCCCTCCCCCGAGTTCGACAGTTCATAGATCAGTAGTCGTGTAGTCCGGCCCGATATCCCTTGTGCGGCAACGCCTCTGGACTCCGATCTCTGCCCTCGTGCTGTTGGCGAGCCCGCCCCATCCGGCGCTCACCCGCGCTGCCGATCTGCCACGCATCCCCAGCCGCCACAATCCGCCGCTCTACCCTGCCTCCAGCGCGGACACGTTGCGGTCGATGGCGGGGCCCCAGGTCTCCTGCTCCGATGCCGGGTAGGACCACAGCAGCACGATGGCCCCGGCGTCGCCTTCGAAACCGCCCAGGTAGTAGATGAACGAGACGTCGTCGCGGACAAACGTTGCGCTGAGCCGGAAGCTGCCGTTGTCGTACTCCCGCTCGAACGTCGGCGCACCGAGCTCCGCGGTCATCAAGGCCTTCCAGTCCTGGAAGCCGGGCAGCTCCTCGCCGAGGGCCTGTTCGAACACCGTGACCGAGAACCCGGCATCGCCCCGCCCGAACTTCGCGCTGCGCCCGTCGAGGGTGATCGAAGCGTCGCCGGGAACCAGGACGGTGGTGTCGCTGAATTCCGTCGACACCACCATCTCCTGGAACCGGGCATTGCCCAGCAGGGCCTCGTTCACGGCTCGTGCAGCGCACTCCGCATCCGGCAGGCCCGCAGCGTCGCACCACGCATCCGCGCCGGCCGCTGATGTGGCAGGGTCGGCGACCAGCGAGGTCCAGATCGTCCGACCGGAGCACAGACCCTCGGAGGCGCCCTCGGAGACCAGCATCACATCGCCGAAGCGGGCGGCGAGTTCCTCGTGGAACGCGTCGATCTGCTCCTCGGTCAGACCCGCCGGATACGGCTCCGCCACGCCGTCCGGGTATCCCATGCGACCGGACCGGGCATCCAGCAAGTCGGCTTGCCCGAGCCCTTCGCATTTGCTGCTGACCTGGGGAACCCAGGTGCCCGTGGGAAGGTCGAGCACGGCGTCCTGATCCGCGACCGCCTGGACCACGAGCGGATCGGTCGACTCCGTCACCGTGACCTGGGGTTCCGGCGGTGCGGTCGTCTGGGTGGGGGAGCCGCTCGGCGACGCCGTGGGGGCCGGTTCCTCCGCCATCGGCTGGCTCGGGCCCCAGACGAGGAAGATGGTGCCCAGCGCTGCGACGAGGGCAAGGACCGCCGCTGCCGCGATCCAGGAGCGTCTTCGGTCGGATGCGGGTTCGGCAGCGGGTGCGGGAGGGGGCGCCTGGTGCTGCTGCGCGGCGCCGGCCTGCGCCGCCCAGGCCCGTCGCTCGGCTTCGGCCCGTGCCGTCGCCTCTGCCTGGCGCGCCCGCCGCTGCCGCTCCGCCTCGGCGCGCTCCTGCATCTCGGCCATCTGCCGGAGGATGTCCACCCACTCCGGGTCGGCCGCCGGCCTCGCCGTCCGCTCGGCATCCTCCCGCCGAGCCCGTGCAGCGGCCTGCTCACGCCTGCGGTCAGCGTCGTATGCGCTGCGCCGCTGCGGATCGCGGAGGAGCTCATGGGCCCGGGTCAACCTCTTGGTGGCCTCCTGGGCACCCGGGTCGTGATTGGTATCCGGATGCGTGTTGCGGATCCTGGTGCGATAGGCCCGCCTGATCTCGTCCGCAGAAGCGTCCGGACTGACGCCCAGCACCTCATAGGGGTCCTCTGCAAAGTCAGACATGCTGCACCGCCGACCCCCCGGTCCCAACGCACAACCGCGCAGTCCGAGCGTGGCAGGTGCGGAGTGGGGTGGACGGAGGATTGACGGAATTTCCGGGACGTGTGGAGCAGCGGGTGTTGGTGGGTGCAGCGGCCGGGCGAGAGCCCCGACTACCGCAGTCCGGTGTTGTCAGCTGATGCCGGCGCTCAGGACGCGCACACCGCGCCGGATCTACGACGTGGCGCTACGACTCGCTCCCGGTATCCTCTGGGCAACGGGTCCCCACGATGGCCGCGAGCACGTTCGCAGCGTCCTTGCCGTGCCTTGGATGCATGGATGCAGAACGCTGCGACGCTTCGTCGGGCCGTGCAGCAACGGAACCGTGTGACCTCGACGGATACCGCACGCCCCGCTCGATCTCCTGTGAAGTCCACCCCGGCGGTCTCCTCTGCGTAGTCAAGCCCTGAGAGACCGTTGCCGCACTCCCCGCTCACGATCTCTGCCGCATGGACTCGTCCGGCGACGGCGCGGCCCTCACCGCAGCCCGCTCCACTGCCGGTGCGACCCGGCGGTGGACAGGATGAAGTTCACCACCCGCTCGCTGGTGTTCGTGACCCGGTAGTCGACCGGCACCTCAGGCGCCCGCCCGCGCGCCATCGCGAACCGCACCCCGGCCACCACCGTCGCCGGGTCCAGGTCGGTCATCGTGATCGCCCCGGTGTCCAGCGCCTCGGGCCGCTCGATGGAGGACCGCAGGGTGATGGCGGGGAAGCCGAGCATCGTGGACTCCTCGGCGATGGTCCCGGAGTCGGACAGCACGCACGCGGCGCCGAGCTGCAGCCGGTTGTAGCCGAGGAACCCGAACGGCGGGTGGAACCGGACCAGCGGGTCGGCGGCGTACTCGCCGGCCTCCAGCCGCTTGCGGGTGCGGGGGTGGGTGCTGACCAGCAGCGGCAGCCCCCACTCCGCGGCGACCGCGTTCAGCGAGGCCACCAGCAGGGCCAGCCGCTCGGGGGAGTCCACGTTCTCCTCCCGGTGCGCCGAGACCAGGAAGTACTCCCCCTCGGCCACGCCCAGTCTCCTCCAGCGCCGGCGAGGCGTCGATCGCGGGCCGGTAGTGGTCCAGCACCTCCCGCATCGGCGACCCGGTCACCAGGACCCGCCGCGGGTGCAGCCCCTCGGCGAGCAGGTTGCGGCGGGCGTGCTCGGTGTAGGCGAGGTTGAAGTCGGCGGTGTGGTCGACCAGGCGCCGGTTGGTCTCCTCGGGGACGTTGGCATCGAAGCAGCGGTTGCCGGCCTCCATGTGGTACGTGGGGATCTGCAGCCGCTTGGCCATGATCAGCGACAGCGCGCTGTTGGTGTCGCCGAGCACCAGGAACGCGTCCGGCCGCTCCGTCCGCAGCACGTCCTCGGTGCGGCGCAGGATGTCGCCCAGCGTCGCCCCGAGGGAGGAGACGTCCACGTCGAGGACGTGGTCGGGCATCCGCAGGCCCATCTCCTCGAAGAAGATGCCGTTGAGCCGGTGGTCCCAGTTCTGCCCGGTGTGCACCAGGACGTGCTCGACGCCGGGGGCGGCGTCCAGGGCGGCCATGACGCGGGCGAGCCGGATGATCTCGGGACGGGTCCCGACGACGGTCATGACCTTCACCGCCTCAGACCTCCTCGGGGTAGGTGTCCGGACGCTCCGGGTCGAACACCTCATCGGCGTAGAACAGCGTGATCAGCTCGTCGTGGCCGGTGTTGGTGATCGAGTGCACCCACATCGTCGGCATGTCGATGATCGCCGGCCGCGAGCCGCTCACCGGGAACTCCACGACCTGATCGGTGAACAGCTTGCGCAGCCGGATCACGGCCTCGCCCTGCAGCACGAGGAACCGCTCGACCTTGTGCAGGTGGTAGTGCTGGCCGCGGGTGAAGCCCGGGTTCGGTGGTGGAGAAGAACACCTGCGCCTGGCCGCCCCGGGCGCGCACCGCCTCCGCGAGGCTCCCGCGCTGGTCGCTGCGGAACTCCGGGTAGCACCGGCCACTGGTCGGGGAACGTGGCGGCGCGGTAGGTGTTGAACAGGTCCCGGGTGAACGGGTCGGACAGGTCGGGCAGGTCCGCGGTGCGGTACGCCGCGGCCATCTCCTGCAGCTGGGCCAGGATGCTCGCTCACCAACCGCGGCTCCCCGGGGACCTGGATCTGGCCCGGAGTCGGGGTCGAGCGCCTGGTCGAGCAGCAGTCCGGCGGCGCGCTGGACGTGCAGCAGCGGCAGCTCCTTGTCGTCCACCAGGGTGGGCTGCTCGCCGCGGGCGATCAGGTGGCTGAACGTGGCGACCACGGAGTTGTAGTGCGGCCGGCCGTGCTCGCCGAAGATGTTCGGCAGCACCACGTCCACGAACGGGGCGCCGGCCGCGCGACGCCCAGGCGTCCAGGATCGCCGCCGACTCCCGCTTGGCCGCGCCGAACGGCGAGTCGCCCAGGGAGTGGATGCTGTTGCCGAAGACGACGGTGGGGGCGGTGCCGAGCCGGTCCAGGGACTCCACCAGCCGCGAGCGCCAGCCACGGATTGCGCGCTGACGATCTCGGACTCGTCGGACGCGCGGTTGACGCCGGCGAGGTGGATGACCGCATCGACCTCCTTCAGCGCCGCGTCGAGCAGCGCGTCGTCGCGGTACTCGTCGCGGCCGATGCGGACCAGGTCGCCGCCCCAGCGGGACCGGGCCAGGCATCGGGTGTGCCAGGCGACGAAGCCGTCCGGCCCGGTGACCGCGATCCGCGGCCGCGTCACGCCGCCGGCCCCTGCCAGCACCTTCTGCATCTCCGGCAGCGCGCCGACCAGTTCCGCGGTCTGCTCGACGTCGAGCCGGTCGGTGTTGCCGCTGGTGTAGTCGTCCAGTGCGACGTCGTCGTCGCCCTCGGAGGTGTAGACCGCGTAGTTCAGCGAGCGTGCGTCCAGCGGGACGCGGAAGTAGTCGCCCTCATCGACGGCGCGGGCGCGCTCCTCCCGGCTCAGCAGCACCTCGTGCCGCTTCTCGGCGTGTCGCGTGCCGATGACGCGGATGTCCGGTTCCTTGCCCATGAGCATGGCGACGGCCTTCGCCAGGTCCTCGATCGTGGCTGCCGGTGCCTTGCGGACGAAGAGGTCGCCGGGCTGGGCGTTGGTGAAGGCGTACTGGACGAGGTCGACCGATTCGGCCAGCGACATCAGGAACCGGGTCATGCCCGGGTCGGTCACGGTCAGCGGCTTGCCCTCGCGGAGCTGCTCGACGAACAGCGGGATCACCGAGCCGCGCGAGTACATGACGTTGCCGTACCGGACGATCGAGACGACGGTGTCGCTGTTCGGGTTGTTCCGGGCGTGGGCGGCGGCGACCTTCTCCATCAGGGCCTTGCTCATGCCCATCGCGTTGATCGGGTAGACGGCCTTGTCGGTGGACAGGCACACCACCGACTTCACGCCGTTCTCCTCGGCAGCCCGGATCACGTTGTCGCTGCCCTGCACATTCGTCGCGACGGCCTGCTGCGGGAAGAACTCGCACGACGGGACCTGCTTCAGCGCCGCAGCGTGGAAGACGTAGTCGACGCCGCGCATGGCCTCCTCGACGCTGCGGTAGTCGCGGACGTCGCCGACGTAGAAGCGGGCGCGGGAGTCGTTGAGCCAGCGGCGCAGGTCGTCCTGCTTCGCCTCGTCGCGGGAGAGGATACGGACCTCGCCGACATCGCCGGCGAGGAGTTGGCGGGTGACGGTGGAGCCGAACGATCCGGTGCCACCCGTGATCAGGATGACGTGTGGCGGTTGAGTTGCGCTCATCCCCAGACCTCGCCCTGTATCAGTGTTGCTACTGGATGGTAAGAAACCTGAGCAGACTCAAGAGCCAGAGTTTGGGTGGCGCCCAGTGGCATGCCTCTTCTGCCCCATCATCGTTGCCGTCCTCTCTATAGGGTTCAGATGTCCGAGAATGACCGGGTCGAGACTACCGTGGACTCACTCCACCCAAGCGGCCACAGGTCACATCACCAAGTACCCCCAACGCCATCTCGATGACATTGGGTGGAAGTTTTGAAGAGAAGTCATCGAATGCGCGCCGAGCGGCATATCGAGTTCTCAACAGTTCATCAGGGCTCTTCATCGCCCACCGGTCGAGAGCCGTAGCAACTTCACCCGGGTCGTCCCGGTCTGTGATTATTTCACCTCCTCCTTCACGCAGGATGTCCGTCCATGGCGTGTTCGGGGTGGCGAGAACTGGGCAACCAGCTTGCAGTGCTTCCGCAATGACATGACCGTAGTTCTCCCCGGCAGTAAGGAGAATCAGGCAGTCGGCGTTCCAGAGTATCTCCGGCACATCCTCGCGACTCGCGAGCGGTACCCGGTGTACCTCCACATGGGGAGGCAGTTTGCTTATGGCCTTGTAACATTCGCTCCAATAGGCGGGGTCCTCGCTAGGCCCCACGATGGTCAAATGTATTCTGTGAGCTACTTCGCGCAGGCCCTGCAGTAGCGGGAGAAGACCTTTCTTAGGGCTAACGCGAGACAGAAAGACAACGCGAAGTGGGGGGCCGGGCCGCTGAGGGGCTCCCCAAGGGATTGCGTCAGGGGTGTTTGACGTCATCAAGATCAGCTTGCCGGGGAGCACGGACCGCACTTGGGCGGCCTCAAGATCGCTTGTGGCGCCGACGACATAGACGCCTCGACGATATATCGCCACAAAAAAAGGCTTGGCGAAGGTCTTCTTGGAGGCTTTGAGTGCAAGTGCTCCTGGGTCCAGTTCACCGCGTGGCATTTGCAGTATCGGACCGCGCAGCACACCACTCAACTTGAGTGCGGTTGGCAGCAAGGCGAGCTTGACGTTCCACCAGCCGTTAACCATGATCAGGTCATACTGCGTGCGCGACAGTCGGCGGATGAGCGAGAACCACTGCTTGGTAGAACGTGTGTTCAGGTAGTAAACAGTTGTTGATCCACGGCTTACTCGTCGCCCTGAAAGCCCAATAAATGCCTCACTGTCACCCAAGTCTCGGTCAGGAGCCACGACGTCAACGCTGATATCCCTACTGACTTCTCCCACCAAGTTCGTAAGGGACCGTGCGGGACCGCCAGCCTTGACCGCCGGCTCAAATGATGGCGCAAACACGAGGAGCTTCAAACAATCCCCACCTAGCATTCGTATGAGCCCAGTTTTGTGACTCGGACCTCCGGTCGGCCCTCGTCACTCGCAGGAGGCTCGATTCGAAACCAAGAGTAGTCAGTGTCACTCCGAATCGTCCGACGTTCGTCGCAACGAGTCCCGGTCGCGTCGCACAGCGCACTCCGGCCACGATACCCGGCTCTTCGACTTTCGGCGGGGCGTGCCTCTTCATGCTGTTGGTCACGCTGCTCGGTTGAGCGCGATTGTCGCGCGTCAGACTTTGTGGCAGGACCGTTGAGTCAGTCCTGAAGGAGAGTCCACGTCATGGGAAGACCCCCATCTATTCCTGCTGAGAAGAAGACCCGGATCGTGTTGAGCGTGATCGCCGGGGAGATGTCGATCGCCGAGGCGGCGCGGCGGGAGAGGATCAGCGAGCAGTCGATCGGGCGGTGGAAGGCCGAGTTCCTGGAGGCCGGCAGGACCGCGCTGGCGGCCGGCAGGTCCGGCCCCTCGACCAGGGAGGAGCAGCTCGAGGCCGAGGTGGCCGACCTGACCCAGGCGCTGGGTGAGGCCGCGGTCGAGATCCGTGTCTGGAAGAAGTCCGCGGAGGGCCGGCTGGGCCCTTCGAGGACCTCGAGGTGATCCGCACGCAGGCGGGCATGTCGACCACGAGGTTCTGCCACTTGATCGACATGCCCGAACGCACGTGGCGGCGCTGGCAGGCCAAGGCGCGCCGTGATGCCCGGCCGAAGGGCCCGTGGCCGCGGCCGGCCCGGACCGCCGCAACGGACCTGGCGGTGAAGCACGCGTTGGCGCATCCGGCTTGGGGGCACCGCAAGGTCTGGGCGATGGTGCGCCACGACGGCCACGTGGTGTCCGCGGCCACCGTGCTGCGGCTGCTGCGCGACGACGGGCTGATCCTGCCCGCGGCCTACCAGCGGGAGCGGCGCAGGCTCGCCGAGCGCAGGAAGGCCGCGTTCGCCAAGGAACCGACCGGACCCAACCAGGTGTGGCAGCTGGACTTCAGCGAGTTCGAGACCACCGCCGGCGGCACTTGGCGCATCGCGGGCTGCCGGGACTACTGGTCGAAGTACGAGCACCCGTTCCACGTGTCCCCGACCGCCAACCAGCACGACGCGATCGACGCCATCGAACTTGCGCTGGCCGACTACGAGGCCTCGTTCGGTGACCCCCTCGTCGAGGCCTGCCCGGTCGACATGGAGACCGGCGAGCTGCTGCCGGTGGTCACCATCGTCACCGACAACGGTGGCCCGTTCCGATCGTTCAGATTCGAGGCATTCATCGAACTGCACCCCGAACTGCACCACGTCCGAACCCGGGTCCGGACGCCTGGACAGTGGGGGTCCCCCCGCTTGCGGGGGAGGATCCCGCGAACGCGGGTTCGGGACCTTGAAGTACGAGCGGCTCTACATCGACGAGATCGACGACGCCGTCATGCTCGCTGAGAGAGCCGAGGAGTACCGGGTCGAGTACAACGAGATCCGCCCCCACGAGGCCATCGCATGGAACAGGCCCAAGGAGGTGCACCTGGGCCTGGCCGACCCCACCATCCCCACCTTTGAAACCAAGGAATTCCTGCCAACTCCTTGACGCGGGACACCTGCACCATCAGCGCCCCGATCGCGGCCAACTGGTCGACCACCACCAGCACCCGCCCGCGCTCGCGGAGCCGGTCCAGCACACCCGCCAGCGCGGCCTCGTCGTTGGCCAGCCGGCCCTCCCAGACCACCTCTCCCGACCGGTCCAGCCCGCAGCCGTAGTGCTCCCGCTTGCCCACATCCACACCGAGGATGACCTCGACCGGTACCCCCTCCACCGTCCCCATGACCACGCTCCGTCACCATCCGGCAGCCCGGACACCGGCGCCAGCACCCACATTACGAGCCGAGAACCCTCCTCGGAGACGTCCCGACATGCCTCTATCCGCGGTCATCCGGCGTCATTCGACCGGGGTGGCAACACCCAGAGAACCAAGAACGGCAGGGCACCTCACGCCATGCCCCGGTCGAAGGACTGCAGCCCCACCCTGGGGCCACTCCGACGGTAGAGGTCACCCAGGTGCCCTTGGATTCCTTGTGGTGCGCCAGGATCATCGCGTCGAGGTCGTCGCGGCGCTGCCGTGCGGTGCCGTTCTCTGCAGCGCCCTCCCGGGTGGCCAGCCACCGGTAGTAGCCGGCGCGGGACACCTCCAGCAGGCGGGCCATCCGGGTGATCTCGAAGTTCGCGCACTCCGCCGCCATCAGTGCGAACCGCTCTGCTTTGGCGGCCCGGAGGCGAAGTACGCATTGATATGCGGGTGATCCGGACCCCCCGGTGGGAGGCTGGCAACAGGCCGTCGAAGGTCGTCACCCGAAGGAGGCCGAGCATGTCCGTGCCTGTTCCGATCACCGGTTCCGGGGATCCGCTGGTGCAGGACTATCTGGCGTTCGTCGCCGCCCGGGCGCGGCCGAACACGCTGCTGGCCCAGTCATCGGACCTGAGGGTGTTCTTCGCCGCCGTCGATGTGGGCGTCCGCCGCGGCCCGCGAGCCCTTGGCCGCCGCGCAGTTCCGCGGCGAAGCGGCCAGCCTGGGGTTCACCGTCGCGCAGGCCGGGCACATGTGGTCCCGGCTGGCCCAGATCTGCGTGCTCACCGGGCAGTCCCCGGACACCATCACCAGCGCGGACTACCGGCGCGGGAGGCAAGCCCTCTTCGAGGCCGCCGCAGACCGCCGGTGGTCCGGCAACGCCGTGAGCACCCCGATCTACGGGCTGGACGCCGTGATGTTCCACCGGGGCCAGGCGCCGCCCCCGGCCGGGCGCCGCTCGTCCAACCCCGGCCACGAGACCGACTGGGAGACCGTCGCGGCCGCCGCCCCGCAACTGGCCGACACCATGCGCCGCTACCTGGGCCAGATCGCGGTCAGCCTGCGGCCCGGCACGGTGGCGCTGATCGACACCGCCCTGCGGCAGCTGGCGGGGCTGCTCGTAGCGGAGCACCCCGAGGTCGCCTGCGTCGCCGACATCCGCCGCGAGCACATCGAGTCCTACCGCGCCTGGCTGGCCGCCAGGCCCGGCTACCGTGGCCGGCCGGCGGTCTCCAAGACGACGGTCGGGATGCGCATGGGACAGCTGCGCGGCTTCTTCGAACGGATCGCCGAGTGGGGCTACGACGACGCCCCGGACCGGGTCCCGGTCTACGCCTGCGACCGGCCGATCAAGGACGACCCGCTGCCCAGATTCCTCGACGACCCCACCGCCGCGAGGTTCATGGCCGCCGCCCGTGCCCTGCCGCAGGAGTTCGACCGGCTGGCCATCGAACTGCTGGCCCGCACCGGGATGCGCAAAGGGGAGCTGCTCGGCCTGACCATCGACTCGGTGGTGCAGATCGGCCCGTCCTACTGGCTGCGCACCCCCGTCGGCAAGCTCCACAACGACCGGTACATCCCGCTGCACCCCGAGCTGAAGGACCTGATCGACCACTGGCTGGCCGGCCGCGCCGACTGGCAGGCCGGCGACCTGCTGCTCACCCATCAGGGCCGGCCGATCCCCCAGACCCGCGTGGACGGCGCGGTCCGCCGCGCCGCCGAAGCCGCCGGCGTCGGCCACGTCCACCCCCACCAGTTGCGCCACACCCTGGCCACCCAGGCGATCAACCGCGGCATGAGCCTGGAGGCCATCGCCGCGCTGCTGGGCCATCGGTCGATGACGATGACGATGGTCTACGCCCGCATCGCCGACCGCACCGTGGCGCAGGAGTACTTCAACATCACCGCCAAGGTCGAAGCGCTCTACCACGACCCCGGCAGGGCGGTCCTGCCCGGCGCGGACGAGGGCCCTGCAATGGCGCGGCTGCGCACCGAGGCCCACCGCCTGCTGGGCAACGGCTACTGCGCCAGGCCCGCGCAGCTGGACTGCCGGTTCGAGACGATCTGCGAGAGCTGCACGTACTTCCTCACGACGCACGAGTTCCTGCCCACCCTGCAGCGCCAGCGCGACGACGCCGCCTGCAAAGGCCAGACCGCCCGGCAAGCACATCTTCGACGGAATCATCCAGCGGCTCGACCCAACCGGCACTTGACAAGCCCGATCACCTGCATAAGCGGCTGCTTTTCCCAGGAAGGCGATGTCCTTCTCCTGCTCGGCGACCTGCTTGCGCAGCCGCTGCAGCTCGGCCCGCTCCGCGGCGCTCAACGGCTCCGAACCCGTACCCTCCAGCGCCGCCAGGCGGCGCCGCTCCTCCCGCACCCAGTTGCCCAGGGTGACCTCGTTGAGGCTCAGCTCCCGGGCCACCTCGGCGATGCTGCGACCGGAATCGATCACCCGGTGCGCGGCCTCGATCTTGTACTCGGCGGTGAACCGCCGACGACTGCCTGACATGTGAAGACATCCTTCCAGCAGGCCTCAAACCTGCTTAGACGATGTCCACTTTCACTGGGGAGCCTCGGTGTCCGTTCAGCGCCTGCAACACGATCGTCGAGCCGATCACCTCACCCGGGATCGACGGCCTACCGGGCCCCGACGGGAACAGGTCAGCGAACAACTCCCTGGGGAACAACCGGTCGCGATGCCCAGCCAGCAGCGCGAACACACTGCCCGGCCACCGACTCCACGTCCAGCAGCTCACGCTGCCGACTCACCCTGCACGCCCAGAGGTGTTCAGATCACCGCTACACCGCACCGACGCCGCGCGGATTGTTCAGCAGTCTCCGCATCGCCGGGGAGCGCCGAGACACTGGCTGCTCCGCTGGGCTCTGTCGAGCCATTGGGACAGTTGCACCCGACTTGCGCAGCTGCTGTGGGATTGCAGGAGTGGCGCTTGGCCTGGGCGAACGCACGTCCACGACCTGAGGGACGAATCGCTGCGCCCTGCGTCGGGACGTCGAGGCCCGCTCCTGCAACGCTCCGGCATATGTCTCCAGCACCATGTCCGTCGCGCGGTCCCAGGAGTATCGGCCCCTGACATCGGCAGCCAGCGACTCCAGGTGCTCGCCGCCGTGGCGGGCCAGCATGATGCGGAGCTTCGCTGAGAGGTCATCGACATTGCCGACCTCGAACATGGCAGCGCCTTCGGGCACCGAGCTCAGCACCTCTACGTGGGGGCCAATGTCGCTGGCCAGAATCGGCACGCCGTAGCCGGCCGCCTCTAGCAGCGTGAGCGGAAGGCCCTCCAGCAGGGAGGGTTGCGCGAAGATCCGGGCGTTGCTCAGCAACTCCTCGAGCACTGCACCGTACTGATACCCGGTCATGATGACGCGAGGGTCGGCTTCTGCGAGCGAGTGCAGGAACTCCACGTACTCGTCGCTGTGACTGGATCCGCCAACAATCACGAGTTTGGCGTCAGTCCGGACGTCGCGGAATCCCCGAATCAGGGAAGCGGCATCCTTTTCTGGGACGAGGCGTCCCAGAGCGAGCACGTAGTCGCCGCCCTGTAGGCCCCAGCGGCGCGTGATTTCCTGGGCCGGCCGGAACGTGGGATCGGGGGTTCCGTTGGGGATGCAGACCGTGCGGCGCCCCCAGGAGGCTAGGTAATCGCTGGCTAGATCCTTGGACACGACGATGGTTCGGTCCGGAACCCGGCTGGACAGCCAGGCGCCCACGCGCAGTGCCCGTTGCGCCAATCCACCCCACTTGTCGCGCTGATCGTCGCGGCCGTGGATCGTCTGCACCACGACAGCCCGGGAGGCGTAACGCGAGACGGGCGAAAAGAGCCCCGGTCCCACAGCGTGGTAGTGGACGACATCGAAGGAGCGCAGCAAACTATCCATCGCCGCATGGCCGCTGTGCAGAAAGGCCTCGAGGTGTTTTGAGTTCACAGTACTCAGCGACTTGACCCGCATCCCGCGGTAGAAGTCCGTCGGCTGCTCAAGGTAGTCGTGCCTGGCGTAGATTGTGAGGCGATGTCCTCGGTTGGCAATCCTTGCACCGATCTCTTCCACGTGCCGCTCGATGCCGCCGTATGTCGCTGGCACGCCTCGAGTCCCGATCATCGCGATGTTAAGGGGTCTCATCTCACCTCGAGCTGTCGTTGGGGGCGGGCGCGTACCTTCACGGACTCGTAGACATCGAGAATCCCGCCGGAATGGCGGGCCGGGCTGAACCGTCTCTCAGCCTCGCTGCGCGCGGCTAGCCCATGCCGCTGCGCCGATTCCGGCTGCTCCAGGTAGTGCTGCAGACCATCGGCGAGTCTGTCGGGCGCATCTGCCGGGACCAGCAGGCCGGTGCGGCCGTCGCTCACGAGATCCGGAAGGCCGCCAAGCGTTGTCGCGATCACGGGAACGCCTGCCGCAAGGGATTCCAAAACAGACAACGGCTGGTTCTCGTGCCATCGCGATGGCACGACGCTGGCGCGGGAGGAGAGCAGCAGGGCGGTCAACTCCGGCTTTGCGAGTCGCCCGTGAAACCGGATGTCCGCGTTCAGGGAAGTCGCCTGCTGCTGCAACGCCTCCCGCTCGGGTCCATCGCCGGCGATGTGGAGCACAGGGCGCCGGGGGGCCAGTCGCTCGCTGACGATGGCGAACGCCTCGATCAGCGTGTCGACGCCCTTCTCCCGGCTGAGTCGGCCGAAGAAGATGATGTCGTCGCCAGGCCCGGAGCGGTATACCGCAGGTACCGTGGTGAAGTTGTCGAGCACCCGCATGCGTTCCGGGTAGACGCCCGCTCGGGTCATGGCGTCCTTCAGGAACGTGCTCGGGCAGATGAAGGTCCCAACCGGATCGTAGGCGCCGGTCCAGCGGTGCAACCCAACCTCCAGCGCAGCCAACGAGCTCGCCGCCCGAGAACCGTCCTTGCAGGAGCGCTGGACAGCCTGCCGCAACCCGCCGTCAAGACAGGCCGTGCACAGCACCGGACCGCCGGTGCGCTCGTTGGAGTCACGCAGCTGATATGTCGGGCACGCCAGCTTGTAGTCGTGCAGCGTCATCACAGCAGGTATTCCCCTCGCGGCCAGCGGTGCCAAGATGGCAGGGGAGAGTTGGTGGTAGATGTTGTGCAAGTGGACGACATCCGGTCGGAAGGCATCGACGGTGCGCTCCATGCCGGCTCGAGACTGGCGGCTCCAGAGCATCCGGCCGGCAAGACGGAGCCGATCGGCGGTTCTCGGGGGCGCGGGCTCGAACTCCACGTGGGCAGGGAAGTGCTGCTGGTACGTCATGGGCTCGTTGTCCGGGTGGCTCATGCCGAAGAACTCCACCTGATGGCCCTGATCGCGCTGCATGGAGGCCAGCTCCAGCATGTAGGCCTCAGCGCCGCCACGGCGGTACAGGAACTTATTGACGTGCAGAATCCTCATCGGGATTCACCTGCCAGGGCAGCCGAATCTCGCACGGAAGGCTCGGAACGGCGGTCGGTCGCTTGGACGAGAACAGCGGAAGCAAGCCCGGCCAGTGCCATGACGTAGAGCAGCACCACTGCCTGGGACATCAGGTTCGCGGTCAGGCTCATCACCGCATAGGCGACGGCGACGCCCGCGAACCCGGCGGCCAGCGCCCGGTCCACATCCCGGACCGATGGGCCGCGTTCGCGCCGCAGCAGCGACGATGCGCGCGGGCCGATCACGAGGAAGCGTCCCAGCATCACGGCGAATGCGACCAGCACCGAGGACCCCGAGCTCGACGTAGGCTCGAACGAAGTCGTTGTGCGGCTGCTTCGCCTCGGGGAGAGTCTCGGCGATCTGCTTCAGGCCGATGCCGACGACGGGGGATTCGTGCGACAGCCCCATTGCGCGCTGCCAGTAGTCCACCCGCCACGCCAGCGAGTCCTGGCCGCTTCCGTAGGACTCCTCGGCGGAGACGTCCGTGACGGTGCTGAAGCGGTCGCCCACGCTGGGGATGAGCAGAGCAACGGCGATGCCGGCGACAAGGAGTCCCGCGATGATGGACGCCCTGCGCAGGACCAACCCAATCAGCAGCGCTCCGACGATGAGTGCGATCCATGCGCCCCGGGTGTAAGTGAGCAGGAGGGCTGGTGCTGCCATGACGATCACCGCCAGCGCCAATCCACGGCGCCGGCCGGGCAGCGCGGCCAGGACCGCCAGCGCCATAAGGATGGCGATCACCAGGAATGCCGCGAAGGGATTGGAATGAGTGAAGCTGCCGGTAACCCGCTCGAACCCGCCTGCTTCGAACAGCCCGTCCCCGGTTGCCACCTGCGCTGCTGCGTAGATCACCGGCACGGGCACAGCTAGGAACATCGCCGCTACAGCGCGCCACTTGAAGCCGCCACGTGCCAGCGCGAGCTGCTCAATCGCGAAGAACATGGCTATCGCCGCGGCGATCCGGGTCCACTCCGCAGCGCTGTTCGCCGGCGAGGCGGACACGATGACTCCCGCCAGCGCCGCGATCCCGAAGAAACCGACGGCAATCCCGGTTCCGGTGAGCCGGAAGCGCAGCGCGCCCAACCTGTGCTGCAGCAGTAGCCACAGCGGCACCATCACGAGGAGGAGGAGCCCGACAGCCGCGGCTGGGTCGGCCAGTTGGGTGCCGGCGTTGACCTTCAGCGCATCCAACGCCGTGCGTGCGCTCAGCACAACGAGCAGGAAGGCCTCGAAGTTCACCAGAGCCAACCCAGCCAGTCCGGTACCCAAAGCAACCGCAAGTGGGAGCAACACGACCGCTTTGGGTGCCCCGTTGATCATCGAGATTGCGGTGTACGCGGCAATGGCGGAAGCGATGAGTGCCACAACGCCGAACGCGACCATCTCGCGACGCTGTGAGCGCGTAGTGTACTGGTTCGTGGCGACAGACACCTGACACCTCCCCCGATGCATCTAAGTTGTGACCATACCTTACGTCGTGTTGGCTGCGATTCCCAGTGACGATTAGAACGAACCGCAGCGCACAGTAACGAAGCGGGGAATTGTTGTTACTGCCCGTATACTGAGTGTGCGGGCTCGGTGCTAGGATTCGTGGGTCCTGAGATCTCTTGACGGGGGGATGTTCTTCTATGGACTCGCTGGCTTCTCATGCCCGCAAGACGGGGTACTGGCTTGTGCTGCTTCTTCTTGTGCCGATCATCGCGGCTGTCGCTGCGGGCTATCTCGCCGCAGCGCTGCCGCCTCAGTACACGGTCACAGGTTTGGCGCGGATCGACCCGCCAACCGGGACTCCACGCAGTCAGGCAACGGGTATCTATGTCGACGCAGTCACTAGTCGGCCCGTGACCGATTCTGCGGCTGCAGAAGTCGGTCTGTCGAGTTCGGCGGTGCAGCCATACATGTCTGCGGCTGCCAGGTCTGCCGAGGGCTCGCCGACCGGCTTGGTGGACGTCGAGTACCGGGGACCGGACCAGGAGCAGGCGGCAGCGATTGTAGGCGCCGTGGCCGTCGGCGCCCAGCAGCTTCTGTATGGAGCGCCGATTGCGGCCGCGGAAGGGGCGGTCGCGGTTGCCGAGCGGGAGTTTGCCGAGGCATCTGACGCTGCGGCTGAAGCGGGCCTGGCGCAGAAGGAGGCCGATCTTCGGTCCTATCAGTCCCGCCTGAACAACTTGCGCAACAACAGTGATCCGCAGGAGGTCGCCGCCGAGATCGCGGACGCGCAGGCTGCAGTCGATGCCGCCCAACTGGAAATCGCAGGGCTTGCCGGAATCAAGGAGGAGTCGGACTCCAAGGAGAGGATCCTGCTCAGCGCTCGGAAGACCCTCACTGGTCTGCAGGGGCAGTTGGAGGCGGTGGCCGATGAACCGATGGTGAAGATGTCCGCGGTGACGACCGTCGATCCGTCCGTCGCCATCGTTCGCGCGGCGATGACCGGGGCGATCCTTGGATTTGCCGTTGCCGCGGTCGTCGTCGCGGTGGTGGCGATCACGCGGGCACGGCCGGCTGCCGCGGACGATGCACCCGCGGACGATGCACCCGCGGATGCGGTCTCTCCAGAGCCAACTTCGGTTCAGCCGGCGTCGCCGAAAGAGGTCCAGCAGGCTCAAGCAGTCGACGGACTCGCATCGGTCTAGGTGCTTCGTCTAGGGCGGGTTGGCCGCGCGGGTGATTGGGCCGGCCGTCGTCGTGCGGACCTGGAGCCGCACCGTCGTCGCGCGGACCTGGAGCCGCACCGGCGTCGTGCGGACCGGCGCACCAGTTTCGACGAGGGAACACGAACGCCCGTCACACCCACCCAAGGCCAGGCCCGAGCCACGGAGCCGGCGCCGACCGGGATCGACTACCTGAGGCTGGTCACCGGCGCACACAGAGGCGGGACGGCGAGGCCGTGGGAACCTTCGGCATGGCGGACCTCGATCCCGGTCAGGTGAATGGGTCGAACACCAGCTCCCCCACCCGGGTAGGGCCGGGTCGAACCGGTAGGTGTGGCCGTGCAGGTCGACCGTGGCAGTCTTCGTCACGGTCCGCACCTCGGCCCACCGGAACGCTCCGCCTGCCGTCCCCAGCGTCGGCACGGGTGGCGGCTGCGGCGAGGCGTCCTAGCCGGCGTTCCAGCGCTGCAGCGAAGACCGCTCGGCGTCAATGCCGCTGGTTGGTGCTAGACACTCGCCGCCCACGCTATGAACCTCGTGTTCAGTTCCAGCAGCGCCGCCGCGTGGCTGGTCCCCGAGGCGCCAGTTCGGCGGGGCCGTGTCGGGCACCTCGACGAGGGACTGGTCGCAAACCGTGGCGGTGGAACCGCTCGGTCTTTCCCTTGCCCTGCGGTTATCCGGCTAATCCGGGCCGTTCTGGGTGGCATGGACGAGCAGGATCCCAGCACTCCGGGCCATCCCTTCAACGTGGCCGCACGCTTCACCCGTGGCTGGTCGCCGAGGGCTGCGTGGGGCGAGTTCCAGTTGTGGTGGACTAGCTTCCGGACAACCTGCTCCGGGGAATGCCTCACCTCGATACACCTCGCCGTCCTCCACGCCGTTTGGGCATGGTGGGCCGTCGAGAAGTACTGGTGCCAAATCAGGGGTTCACGTCAGCGCTACCCGTCACCACCTCCACGGTCAGAGCAGCCAGCCTGGCCGCCGTGCAGCGGTGGCGAGCGGGCCCGCGTGGTCAGCGTTGCCTGCCCGCCAGGGGTTGGTGCTGTCTTCGAGTCGGCTCTGCCCAGACGTGGTCAATTGGCGGAGGCCGACTGGTGGAGGCGGGCGCTGTGAGTAGTTCAGTTCGCGGCCTGGTCGAGCAGGACGCGCAAATCGGCGAGGCTCAGTTGCGTCTCGATGACCACTGGTGCGTGTGTGAGGGCTCGTTCGGCGCTCGATAGTTCCTGGCCGTTGAGGCCCAGCACGAGGAGTCGATCGTCGTCTAACGGCCAGCGATCCACGAGGCTCTCGGTCCACACCAGTGCCCGTGTGGTATCCCGCTGATCCGCCGCGATGCCCGACAGCCCGGAAATATCCAGCGGCTGCCAGTCGCCGCTGACGAGATCACGAACCGTTCGGTATGCGTTGGCCGCAGGGAGTTCGGTGCCGTCCGGCTCGATGAGCCCTCGGAAGACCTGCTGCTTGCCCGGCGCGGGAGTGAAGGCCACCGGCAAGTACAGGGCCGGTGATACTCCCTCGGCAAGGAGGCCGGCGAGCAGCCGCGCTGTCTCGTCAGCATGGCTCTCGGGGGTGTAGTCGCGGCCGGGCCAGGCCACGCCGGTCTCCCAAGCCTCAATGGGAAAGCCCGGCGGCAGCTCCTCTCTCAACCACTGCACGATCGTGGGAACGAGGTCCGCAGTTTCGTAGTAGTGAAGCTGGTAGGTGTCGATGACGCCCTCGCGCGCCAGTTCGCGGGTGACTGCGAAGGCTTCCCTTGCGCGGACCGCGGAATCGCTGCTCAAGATCTCACGCAGCGCGTTGACATCGGCCGCGCCGGGGAAGCGCGAGATCCCGCCGGACTGGCGCCGGTCGTAGTATGCGGAGTAGAAGTCGAGGGCTTCGCCGCCGCTACCTTCCTCCAGCAAGGAGTTGGCGACGGCGATGCCGAGGCCGGTGCTGGACACGCCGCCGTCCAAGATCACTGCGGCAGGGTCCGTGGCTCGAATGGCGGACGAGGCGCGCCGCGCCAACTCCTTGTAGCCAGCCACCGGGCCCTTCCAGAAGTTCGCTGCATCGATTTCATTCTCGATCGCGTACAGATGGACGCCTTGAGCGCTGTAGCGCTCGACGAAGGTCCGCACGTAGGCCGAGTAGGCATCCAGGTCGGCCGGGACGGACGAGGGGTCGGACTTCGTGCCTTCGAACTGGTCAACCAGGCCCCCCGTTCCCTCAGCAGAAGCCCAGCAGGAGCCCACTCTTATCTTGAGCAGCGGGGTGTAGCCGAGCCTGGTGGCACGACTCACAGCCAAGTCGACAGGGCGCCAACGATAGGACGCGCCCGAGGCCGGTTGGATATCGCACCACTCCGTCTTGTGGAAAGTCACGCCGCCGCCGACAGCCTCGATGAAGGGCGCTGTCTGGTCCTGCGACCAGTTCCACTTCAACCCGAGATCCGTTTCGTCGCTCACCACCGGACCTGACGCCTGCCATCGAGATCCTTCGGTTGACTGGACGTCGGCGTCCGGTGGATCGGCTGGCGATGACGTACACGCCGCGAGGAAGGAAGCGGAAAGCGTGAGGCAGAGGGCGAAGGCAGTTGCGAGTCTTCGGCCAGCGATCATGGTGCCGGTGTGGTCGCCACGAACTGGTTCTTTCGATACCCGTAGCGGTGCAGTAGTGGGGCTGCGACCGTCTCCACCGCAACCTGATCCCGCCTGGGCATGGATGCCAGCCACTCGTCGTCGAGTTGCAGTTGCACCGTTCCCTGCCGCAATCGCGCGGGGTTCCCGGCCACGGTGTGGTGTGTCGAAACGCGCGCCGAGCGGGGACTCGTCAGCGCCGACCAGGGCTGCCCCGCCAGAGCGAAGGCTGCCATCGCCGCTCGCAACTCGGATGCCGGATCATCGACGAAATTCTCATAGCTCATCCGGTAGTACGCGTCGGGCCGATCGCGCCAGATGTACTCCAAGGCGCCGTTCCAGACCGACCAGAGGCTTGCGCTCTTGACGATCCCGCGGCGCTCCATGGTGGTTCGGGCGCCTTTGTCAGGCAGTTCCTTCACCCGCCGCCAGGAGAAGGCTGCGGCCCGTGGATCGCGGACCAGGTGCAGCATTCGCACGTCAAGTTCCGGCACGGCCTGCAACAGCGCGGCGTAGGTCGGCAATTTCGATGAGTCCACCACTATATCCGCACCGGCCACTTCGGCGATGGCCCGGTACAAGGGCGCGAGCACAGCCGCAAGATCGTCAACTCCGCGCGTGCTGGCCAGCAAGCCGGGCAGTTGCCGCATCCTGGTGCGATTCCGCAACCGATGGATCACCGCTGCCGCGGACGGCGCCCCCGTCGGGTAGGCGGCTGTGAGTACTTCCTGCCAGAAGGGACATTGCGAGAAATGCTCGCCGCATCCACACAGCCGGTCCTCCAGTACGCCGCGCTCCCAGAGGAATCTCACCTCACCCACAGACACCGCGTTGTCGGCTTCCCCGAGCAGGTTGGCCAAGACGGTGCTTCCGCTGCGTCCCGTTCCTCCAACGTACAGCACCGTCGTCGTCACGCGTCCCCCTAGGTGATCGCAGTTGTTCGTAGCGTGGGCCCATTTGCCATTATGTGGGTTGCAGGGCGGGTTCGATCACCCTCGCTCCCATCACCGGTAGCCGAGTCGCTGCAGGTGGGGGCCGAGTACGTCCTCCATGGCAGCAACGTCAGCAGTTGAGAGGTCGCGCCGGTAGGCGTCCGTCCTACCGCTGGAGAAGCGATACTGCTGAAGCCCGCGGTCAAACAAGGGAGTTCGCTCCAGATCCATGTGCTCAAGCATCGACGCGATTTGTCCCTGTGGGTCGCTCACCACGTCTTCGTACCGCACCGCCAACCAGCGGTCGTGCTTGACGGAAGCTCGGGCGCCTTCGTAGGCGTCGATCAGCATCCGCCATGCGAGGGCGGCCAGTACTGGGAACGAGCGGTCGTGCTGCTCCCACACGTCCTGGAGGTCAGCTGGCAGCGGCCCGAAATGCCATTCGCCCGGGCCCCGATGACCGCGCCACCAGGGCATCTGCAGCCAGGAGTTCGCGACAGCGCGGCCGTCACGCACGACGTCGATGAACAGCGCATCGGGGTAGATCGCGTCGAGGAAGCCGACACGGGGCCACCCGGTGAACTTGTGCAGCAGCACGGGCGCCTTGAGCCGGGGCGAGCGCTCGTCGAAGAAGTGCCTCACCCGCTTCGCCAGCCAAGGCGTCGCGTCTGCCGCCGTCAGATCCCGAATCGGGTCCACGATGATCGGCCCGACCTCGCGCTCCAGCACCCGGTAGCTCTCAGAGGGGGCGAAGCGTGCGCGACCCTTCTCCGTCGCGCCGGGAGGCAACCTTCGCCACAGGGAGTTCTGCGTATGGCTGGACTTGGTCACGCCCAGGTCGTCGAGGTTGGTGATGAACCCCGTGCCCTCATGCCGGGCCAGGACCTCGTGCACCAGTGTCGATCCGCAGCGTCCCGTGCCCAGGACGAATACCCGTCGCGTGTCGCCCACGTCAGATCGCGTATCCGTGCAGTGCCAGCTGCTCGCGCTGCAGTTGGGTCACTTCGGCGGCGCGTCCGGCGAAGTGCGCCTCCCAGTTGCTGTTCCGGTTCGGGAACTGCAGGGATGCAACAGCGCTGATCCAGCGGTGGTCGTCGGGGAGGCCGATGAAGGCGCGAGCCGATCGCAGCACGGCATGCGGGTCCTGCACCAGTTCCTCGTAGCGCAGGTGCAGGACCTGCTGCTCGGGGACTCCGGACAGGCCGGTGTCGATGGCATCCACCTCGCGCACCCAGTGGGTGGCGCTGAGCGTCAGTGGATCGGCCCCCCGAGCCGTCGCATCCTTGACGGTGGCCCCGTACCACCACAGGTAGTTGTCCGGCCACCAGTCCACGCGCAGCAACGAGGAGGCCACGGCGCGCCCGTCGCGGGTCAACACGAGGAAGCGGGCCTTGGGGAAGATGTCGTGCAGTAGTGGGATGCGCAGGTTGTGGCCGATGCGCTTGCTGATCAGTACATCCGTGCCGGTGTAGCGCAGGATGTCTGCGAAGTCGTCGCGGATGCGCAACTGGTCGGGCGTGGCTGGACCAGTGCCCCCCTCCTCCGGGATGCCGCGCTGACGGAACAGCGGCTCGCCCTCCACCGGTTGCGGGAAGAAGCGTTCCAGCAGCGAGCGCTGCGCGTTGTAGCGGTAGGCGTCGTCGCCATCGCTGCCGAACCACACGGTCCTGCGCGTCTTCGGGGCGGCGGTGGACAGCCGGTTCAGGGCGGCCAGCCGTGTCACGGCCGGAGCGCGCCGCTGGTAGTTGTTGATCCAGGCGGCGCGCGGGTGAAGAGCCAGAACCCGGTACAGCAGACTCGTGCCCGACCGTGGAGCCCCGACGATGAACGCCGGCGCCAGCGGATCCTCATCCAGGCGATCCGCGCGGGCGTCTGCGGAAATCGCGCGTCCGGTTGGCATAGGGCCCCCTCGCCGTCCTTTGCCCGGCCGTTATTGCAGCACGCCGCGCAAGTCCAACCAAGCCTACACCGGGCCCCGGTGACCCCCGAATTCACCGCAGCCCGCCCTGAGCGCACGTGCCAGGGCGGGCTGCGGTGCGGCCAGCGTCGCGCTACTCGGACGCGGAACCCGATGGGGCCTGCGGCCTCGCTGGCGTTGCCGGCCGCATCAATGGCCGTTGCGGCGACGGCATACGATCCCACCTTCAGCGTGGCCGACAAGTACCAGCTGGCCATGCCGGAGGCGTCGAACGCGATGGCCGCTTCGAGGTCGTTGCGGGACCGGGTCCAGCCACCGCGGCTGGTCAGCCACTTCTTGTCCGAGGCCCGTTGGACCGCCGCGGTCGCACCGGTGACCTTGACGTTGTCCGTGGCCGTTCCGACCAGCCACAGTTGGCCAGCCGGCAGCACCTGCCCGTCGGCGGGTAGGGCCACGTCGATCACTGGCCCTTCCGTGTCCGAGGGCGGCTCCTGCGGCGGTGCGGCAACGCTGAACCTCCGCCACGGCGAGACCGCGCTCTTGTTGCCGGCCTCGTCCGTGGCTGCCGTCTGCACCCCGTAGTCGCCCGGCGGGAGGGTGACGGGGAATGCCCAGTCGGTGCTGGTCGCGCCCGGGTCGCTGAGTTCAGCCCCCTGTTGGATGTAGGCGCCCCAGGTGCCGTTCGGCCGCAGCCACCGCTTGTCGGACTGTCGCTGGATAGCGACACCGGCCCCAGCCACCGCGACGTTGTCGCTGGCGCTTCCAGAAACCGTGACCTGTCCCGAACTGGGGAATGCCTGATCCTGCGTCGGGACCGAGACGGTGATCTGCGGGACCTCGATGTCGGGCACCACAGGATCGATCACGCTGAGGCTGCGGGCCGCGGATGGCTGGCTCATGTTGCCGGCCGCATCGGTAGCGACCGCCTGCACCAGGTAGGTGTCCGGCTCCAGCGCCGCCGAGACGCTCCAGTCGGTGCTGGGACCGCCGGGGCTACTGAGATCGGCGTCGAGCATCGCCGCGGCGCCCCAACTGCCGTCCGGCTGCAGGTAGTTGTCGTCCGATGCGCGCTGGATGCTCACGCCCACGCCCGTCACACCGACGCCGTCCGAGGCGGTTCCGGTGACCTGGACCGCCTCGCCGGCGAGGAACTCCTGGCCCTCCTGCGGCGCCTGCACGCTCAGTTGCGGCGCCGTAGTGTCGGGGGCCACCACCTCGAACCCGCGCGATCCCGTCGGAGCGCTGATATTGCCTGCAGCGTCCAGCGAGACGGCTTGCACGGCGTACTCGTCGGGGTCCAGAGCGACCGAGTAGGTCCACCCGGTGCCCGTTGCGCCCGGGCTGCTCAGCTCGGCCAGCAGGTACGCCGGCGGACCCCAGGTGCCGTCCGGTTGCAGCCAGTTGTCGTCCGAGCCTCGCTGGATGCCCAGGGCGACGTAGGCCGCGCCCACGTTGTCCGACGCCGTCCCGGAGATCACCACGTCCTCGCCCGGGGCGTACTGCTGCCCGGCTACCGGTTCGTCCATGGTCAACGCAGGTGCGGTGTCGTCCTGCGTGAACACCGTAAAGGTCCGCCACGGCGAGTTCGGGCTCTTGTTGCCGGAGGTGTCGGTCGCTGCGGCGTGGATCCCGTACGTGCCTGGGGGCAGTTCGGTCGTCAACGCCCACGAGGTACTCGGCCCATCCGGTGAGCCCAGGACAGCGGCCTGCTGGTTGTAGGCGCCGAAGGAGCCATCGGGGCGCAGCCAGAGCTTGTCCGACAGGCGCTGGACGGCGACGCCCACCTTCGCCACGCCGATGGCGTCCGTGGCTGTGCCGGCGAGCTCGACCGCGTTGCTGGGCACGTACGCCGATGGCACGGGTGCGGTCACGGCGATCTCGGGTGCCGCCGTGTCGGTCTCGGTGATCGAGAAGGTGCGCCACGCCGAGTTCTGGCTGCGGTTGCCCGCAGCGTCCTCCGACTGGGATCGGAAGCCGTACTCGCCGGCCGGGAGTTCGACTGGGAAGGTCCACTCGGTGCTGGCCGAGCCGGGTGCCGCGAGCTGCGCTGGCTGCTGGTTGTAGGCGCCGAAGCTGCCGTCCGGCCGCAGCCAGAGCCTATCGGACAGGCGCTGGATGGCGACCCCGACCCGGGTCACCCCGGCGTTGTCGGCAGCCGCCCCGGCGAAGACTGTCTCGGCGCCGCCGGTGTACTCGCCGGCGTCGGCCGGCGTCACCACGGAGACGGTCGGGGCGGTCGTGTCGGGTTCGCCTCCCGGGCTGAGCACGGCGAAACCACGCACTGGGACATCGATGGTCTCGTTGCCGGCTGCGTCGCGCGCAAGCGCGAAGGCGTAGTAACTGCCTCCCGGCAGGGCGGTGCTGAAGGTCCAGTTGGTCGTCGTCTCGCCTGGGTTGCTCAGCGTTGCGGGCAGCCTGGCTCCCTGCTCGCCGCCGAAAGAACCATCGGCCTGCAGGAAGCCCTGGACCTCATCGTCGTAGCGCAGGATCACCACGTCGACGCCGGTGACGCCGACGTTGTCGGACGCGGTGCCGGAGACCGTGAGGGTCTCGCCCTGCGGCAGCGTCGTGCCCTCTGCCGGCCTCTGCATGACGGCGGTCGGCTGTTCGAGGTCGTACGGTGTGCCGGATCGCACGAACTTGGCGATGAGCATGCCGGTGCCATCAGTGGTCACGAAGGCCCGCCCCTTCGCAGTGTCTCCGTCCCCCGTGTTGAAGGCCAGGCCCGTGGCCGTGGCAACCTGGCCGCGCCAAACCGGATCGTCCACCCGGACCCAGGAAGCCCCCCGATCGGTGGAGCGCAACAGGGTGGCCGGCTCAGCCTGTGTGACCTGCTGCACCGTCCACACTGAACGGTCCGAAGCGACGTAGACCGGCCCCGGTCTGGGCACATTGAGATTCACGGCGGTCAACCCGCTGCCGACGGTGCCCTTGTCGGCGCCGTCGATCCGGTAGACCGAGTCTCCGGGAGCCACGTAGAGCGTCCCAGGGTTCTGCGGGTCGACAGACATGAAGCCGGTGAAGTCGCCGACGGACGCCTTGGCCCAGATGCGCTCCCAGGTCAGCCCGAGATCGGTGGAACGGTAGACACCCCGGTACGGGTCGTACGCGTAGAGCACCCCGTTGGAGGCGGACACCCCGCGCACAACCCGGCGGCTGTTACCCCCGGTCGCGGCAGTCGCAGAGATCTCCGACGAAACCTTCGCCCACGCGCCGTTGTCCTCCTTGCGCCAGAGCCCCCCGCCGTCGACTGCCGCGAAGAGGATGCGGCCCCCGCCGTCCTTGGGGACAAGGGCCACTCCCATGATGCGCTTGTTGCCGACCTTCGCGCCAATGCCCTCCGACACCCAGGCACCGCCGCCGAACGGGTTGTCGTTGCGCCACAGATCGCCCTCGGTGTTGGTGTCGCGCTCACCCGCGGCGACGTAGACCACAGGATTCGGTCCCCGGGGGTCGACGGCCACGCCGTAGCCGACGTTGCCCAGGGGCGGCTTGTTCTTCTTGAAATTCACTCCGTTGTCGCTGGACTGGACGAGGACGTAGTCCGCCAAAGCCACGAAGACGTTGTCGCCGGAAGCCTCGACGGCGGCACCGCGGGTGATCGTGGCCCCGATGCCCCTGACGGCCGGCCGCCAGTTCTCTCCGCCGTTGTCCGAGCGCCACACGCCGGAGCGTCCGGTGGCATACACGATCTGCGGGTTGGCCGGGTCGATCACGATCTGCGAGGCCACGTAGCAGGGCTTGCCGATCCGGAAGCACGGCTCGCTCTCCGTGAGCCACCAGGGCTCGGTACCCCCCCACGGCACGAAGTCGATCTTGCTCGGATCCAGCGTGATGGATTGCCACGTGGCACCACCATCGATGGACTTGGACATGTTGTCGTTGTAGGCTCCGACCTTCGGTCCCTTGAAGTTGCCGACGTAGAGCACGGCTGCCGATCCGCTCGGCTTGTACCCCGTGACGGTGTAGTAGGACGCCTCGCCGTTGGTGGCGAGCGGGGCCTTGCTGAAGGTGCGGCTGCCGCCGCTTCCGGTGCCCTTGAAGACCCCGGCGGTTCCCGCAGCGACCCACAGCACGTTGTCCACGATCGCCAGTTCTTCCGGCGTCTTCGGGCTGCCTGCCAACAGGGCGAGCGAGCCCGTCCCGCGGGCGGAGGTGGTCACATAGACGCCCTCGTTGGCTGCGGCCACATACAGGACCTGCGGGTTCGCGGCGTCCAGCGCGATACCGCGCAGGTACTTTCCGCTCAGTCCGAGCGTCGTCCAGGTCCGGCCGTCGTCGACGGAGCGCATGACGCCCTTGTTCCAAGTGCCCAGATAGATGTAGCCGTTGCTGGCATCGATGGCCATCAGGTTGCCCGTGGACCGCGGATGCGGATACGGGAGCACCGGCTCTGTGGTCAACCCGCCGTGGCAGGCGGCCTGGCTGTTCCGCAGGGTCCAACTCTGACCGGCATCGGTGGTCACGTAGAAGCCGCCCCCGCCGCCCTTCCACGACGTGCACATGTAGCCCTTGTCGCGCACTGTGGGCGACCACTCGACATCACCGATGTGCAGCTGCTCGGGCCGGTAGAGGCCCTCATTGCCGCCGTACCACTGCTCACCGCGGTCATTCGAATGATTGATGCCCGCCACGTCGCCGCCCAGCAGCAGCTTGTTGGGTTCCAGCGGGCTGACCGCGATGACGTTCTGGAACCCAGCGCCGTCGATGCCTGAAGGTTCGAAGGCTGGGAGCAGGGCGCCCTCGGAGAACACCGCCACGCCTTCGGTGGTTGCGGTGACCTCCTCGGATTGGGCGCGCAACTGGCCCTCGAAGTAGGCCTGGACCTGGTACTCGTAGGAGGTGCTCGGGCTCAGGCCGGTGTCGAAGTGGAACAGCTCAGGGCCCCGGAAGACCTCGGCGCCGTCACGCAGCAGGACGAACTCGACCCCGGAGGGTACGTCAACCCCCGGTGCCCACGACACCTCCATCGCCGTGTCGCCGTAGGGCCTGGCTGCCAGTCCCGGAATCGGGGTCAACGCAGCGGGGTCTTCAGCGCCGATAACGGCTGAGGCGGTGCCGCCGGCAGCCCCAGCGGCGGCGACGTTGGTCGGCAAGATCAGTGCAGCGGCCAGTCCTGCACCGAGCAGTGTCCGCGCGGTTGGCCATCGGCGGCGTGTCGCTGCTGGCGCGACGACGGTGCCGCCTAGACTGGCTACCGTGGGGTCTCTCTGCTCACTGATCATCGATTCCTCGCCTCTACTCGAGTCGCGTGACGTGTCTCACATCACACCGCACGCGGGCCGATCCTTCCAGCCCTAGCACCATATTTGTCAGAAATCGGCAAGTTGCGATGATCGAATAGGGGTGCGCAGACACCCCTTCAGAGCCCGGTGCGCACTAGCGGCGGGGGTGGACCCAGTCCACGATGTGGCGGTCGAACCACGTCTGGGCGGCATCGAACCCGCCGGCGGTCTCGACGATCATGCCGGCGCCGCCCGGTTGAGCCGCTGCAAAGCGACGGCCGACGTTGCCCCACTCCTCGCCGATCCAGCGTTGGAAGAAGTACTCCTCCCGCTGCGCCTCGGTGTGGCGCCGACTACCGGTCACGACCCCCAGCATCGCGGCGCACAACTCGTCGATGCCCTCCCCGGTGCGCGCGCTGGTCCGGTGGACCGGCGGCAACTCCGCCTCGAACGGCCGGGCCAGGGATAGGGCCGAGCGCAACTGGTAGTACGACACGTTCGCGGCCGGGTCGTCGCACTTGTTGAGCACGAAGCTGTCCGGGATCTCGATGATGCCCGCCTTGAGGAACTGGATCTCGTCCCCGCCGAGGGGCTGCAGCACGAGGTACACATGATCGGCGAGGTAGCGCACGTCCAGTTCGCTCTGGCCGATTCCCACGGTCTCCACGATGACGACATCAAACAGGTGCTGCAGCAGCCGTGAGACCTGGTAGGTGCTGGGCGCCAGACCGCCGAGTTCCGAGGCATTGGACTGGCTGCGGAAGTACGCGCGGTCGTCGTTGCCGAAGCGGGTGCGCGTGCGATCGCCGAGCAGCGCGCCGCCGGAGACGTGGGAGGCCGGGTCCACCGCCAGCACGGCCACCGACAACTGCGGGTCCAACTCCAGCAGCCGGGGCACGATCCGCGCCACCAGACTCGACTTCCCGGCGCCCGGCGTCCCCGTGAGCCCGAGGACCGCGGACTTGCGTGCCGGCCCCCGCTGCCGCAGCAGTTCGAGGATCGCTGCCCGGCGCGCCGCAGCCGCGGGACGGGTGTCCTCGAAGACCGCGACGAGTTTGGCGGTCGCGTGCTTGTTGCGATGGTCGCCGGCCCGCTGCACGAGCTCGGCGTCGTTCATGCGGCGCGCTCTTCGAGCACCCCGACAATCGACTCCATGATGTCCATCAACTCGTAGTCGGCCGGCGTGAAGACCCGTTCGATCCCCAGCTGGGTCAACTCCGCAGCGTCGCTGGGCGGGATGATGCCCCCGACCACCACGGCGATGTCGTCGGCTGCTCCCGCGGCCGCCAGTCCCGCGAGCATCTGCTTGGACAGTTCCATGTGCGACCCGCTCAGCACCGACGCGCCGATGAGATCGGCGCCCTCCTCCACGGCCGACTGCACGATCTCCTCCGGGGACAACCGGATGCCGGAGTAGATCACGTCGAAGCCGACGTGCCGCGCCGAGACCGCAATCACCTCGGCGCCGTTGGAGTGGCCGTCGAGGCCCGGCTTGCCGACCACGATGCGGGG
>CAVPOB010000001.1:0-186791 GCA_963706835.1 uncultured Actinomycetota bacterium | reverse complement strand
CACGATTGTCGGGGTAGGCGCCGGGAGGGTGGCGCTGGTGTCGCCCCATTTGGCAAGTTGGGCTTGGACGGCGGCTTGGGCGTCGGCGTACTGCTGGTCGATGACGCGCATCTCGGCCCATTTGAGCTCGCGGGCGGCGAGGACCCGGTTGAGTTCGTCGATGGTGGTGTCGTCGGCGGGGAGGTCGTAGGCCAGAGAGGTGAACCTCGCGAGGCTGGCCCGGTAGTCATGGCCGTTGGCCACGAACTGCCCCGGGATCACGTTCATGGCGTTCTTCACGTCGATGAAGGTGATCAGGAACGTGGTGTAGGGCCGCCACGCGGTCTCCTTGGGCACCCCGGGCTCCCGGGTCTCCGCGGGGCCCATCCAGTCCGGGGCCTGGACCGCCAGCGGGAACCAGAACTTCGGCATCGAGTCGTTGTGATGGGTCAGGAAGAAGTACCGCGCCCGAGCCCGCACCTCGGCAGGCAGGGCCAGGAACTCCTGGTAGTTGTCCACCTCCACGATCTCCCCGTCGGGATCCATCCCCGCCGGGTCGGACAGCCACTTCTGCCGAAACTTCGTCGCCGCCGGGGTGCCCAGGAACAGGCCCCGGTCGATGCCGACCCGGTGCAAACCCTCGGTGCCCTCCTCGGCGAACACATCCTCCGAGGTCTGCGCCCCCAGGCTCTCACCGAAGATGTGCAGCTTCGGGCGCTTGTCCTCCGGGATCGCGGCGAGCCGCCACTTCAGGGCGTGCAGGAACGCGTTGTTCTGATCGATGCCGATCCCGACCCGGAACAGAGACAACGGTGACGGGCGCAGCGAGTACTGCATCGCCACCAGCGCGATGTCCCCCTTGGTGAGGAACTCCAACGACTCCGCGGTCACGTAGTTGAGGTACCCGGTGCCGGTCGGGGACATGAACACGATGTGCGCCCGGTCGAACGCCCCCAACGTCTCCAGCTCGCGCATCGCCAGGTCCGCCCGCTCACTGGTCGTCGGCTTGGTCTCCAACCCCACGAACACCCGGATCGGGGGCTTGGCCGGCCCACCCATCACCGCCTCGATCTCCTCCACGGCCAGCGCCATGTTCACGAACCGGCGACCCTCCCGCCCGATCGTCTCCAACGGCACCGCACTGCGCGGACCCGCACTCACATACTCCGAGGTCGGGGCCGTGGAGTACGCCGCCTCGATCGCGTCGCCGGTGGTCTCAGCCGATTGGAACACGTGCTGCAGGCCCTTGAACCCGGCGAGGCCGAGGAGGCCGAACGCGACCGCGTGGCCCACGGGGCGGCTGATCAGCTCCGCCCGGGGGTTCATCGAGGTGAGCACGGATCCGACCCCGCCGGCGAACAGCTTCTCGCCCTTCGCGGCGGCGAACAGCGCGGCTGAGACCCCCGCGCCGATGCCCACGGCCTTGCCGACCGCGATGCCCTGGGAGTCGTCGAGCACCTCACCTTCAGCGTCGTGGGTGACCCCCTCCTCGACCATGCGCGTGCGCAGCCGGTGGTACTGCCACGCTGCGAGCCCGGCACCGAGCGGGAGGGCGATGGGGGCGTTGCGGGTCCAGGAGCGCTGATCCCCGCCGACACCCTCGAGGAGCATGTCGGCGGTGACGATGATGGCTCCGGCCATCCCGCCCACAGCGAGCCGCCAGCTGAAGGTCCTCCCCCAGGCCCGGGCGATCGGTTCGTCCTTGCGCTGGGCCAGGACCCGCTGCGCGGCGACACCGATGCCTATGGCCGCCACATCGCCGGCCAGGATCACTCCGCGCTGGGTCATCCGCCGCTCTGAGGTGTCAGGTCCACGACCGGACACCTTGAACGCAACCGCCTCGATCAGGGACTGCGACGTCGCCGTGAGCCCGTAGTTCAGGATCGAGGAGACACCGGTGATGATCGCCTGATCAGAGGTCGTGCGCGGCATCAGGCCACGACTGAACGACCGACCCACGACCGTCGACCCCGCAAGGATCCCCGCCCGCTCCGGCACACCCAACCCCGCCCGAGCTTCGAACGCCCGCCCAACCACACCTGCCATGTCAGTCCTCCTACTTCCTGAATGATCCGGCCCCGGCTGACGAATGGAAGGATCCCCGACGCTGCCGGCGCACCAGCGACTGGGGCTCCCCAGGGGAATGTCCCGTCAGTACTGGGTTTCCTAGGCCAGTGCCTTGGCTTTGAGCTGGTCGAACTCTGCCTGGGTGATCGCACCGCTGTCGAGCAGTCCCTTGCCTGAGCTGATCTGGTCGGCCGGGGACCCGCTGGATCCCGCTACAGACTTGATGTACTCGGCCTGGGCTGCCTGCATGTCCTTGGCCTGCTCGATCTGGCGCTCCTGCATGCCCTTGCCGCGGGCCATGACGTACACGAGGACGCCGAGCCAGGGGAGGAGGATGACGAAGAGGATCCAGAAGGTCTTGGCTCCGCCGCCGAGGTCCTTGCTACGGAAGATGTCACCCAGGACCCAGAACAGGCACATGAACCAGGCGAAGAACAGGAAGAACTCGAACAGGGCGAGCAGGAACGAGCCATTGTCGTCGAACACGGGGCCACCTTTCAGGGTGTGAGCGGATCAGGGGATCAGCGAACGCCAGGGCTGCCCGCTCGTCATGCGCTAGTGCGACCTTGTGGGCGTGGCCACCTGGTGCAACTATGCGGTTCAGACTCCCCGCTGGCGCCGCTGATCGCATCATCCGAATCGGATGAGCGTGTGTCAGTCGCGCACCGGTCCCTCCAGCAGGCCGAGCTGTCGAGCGCGGGTGACGGCCTCATGCCGTCTCGACGCGCCCAGCTTGCGGTAGATCGCCAGGGCGTGGGTCTTGACCGTGTTGCCCGACAGGAACAGGTGCTCCCCGATCTGGCCGAGGGTCAGGTGGCTGGGCAGGAACTGCAGCACCCGGATCTCGGCCGCGGTGAGGACGTTGGCTGACACGCCGTCACCGGTTGCTGTTCGCAGGGCGGCCTCGGCCTCGGCCAGGAGGTCGGCGGTGAGCCACTCCGCCAGGTCTGGGGTCATCGCGGCCCGCGCCTCGAGGATCAGTTGCCGCGCCATGGGGCCCTCGCCCAGCAGGGCGGCCGTCCGGGCCTGGATCGAGCGGCCGGAGACGGCGAACCAAGGTGCGATGCCGGTGAGCTGGGCCGTCAATCGCCGAGCGGATTGGAGGGTGCTGGTCGCCTTCTCCGGTTCGTGCAGCAGAGTCTGCGCCAGCGCCAGCCCGGTCAGGGTGTGAGCGGACGTGGCCAGGCGATCCAGGTCGTGCTCGTCGATGACCTCGGCTGACTGGGTGATCAGTCCGGCCCCGGCCTGCACGTCACCGGCCATGAGGGTGAGCATTCCGAGGACGGACATCGCATCTGCTTCGATGAGCGGCACATCGAGGGCTCGGGCGTAGCGCCGGGCGTCGCCCAGCACGGTCGCGGCGCCGTCGAAGTCACGCTTGAGCACCAGACAGATACCGGTCAGGAACGTGGCCGCGGACCGGAAGATCGAGTCCGGAGGCAACCCCTGCAGTGCGCCCGTGGTCAAGTCCTGCATCTCGTCGACCGTGCACCGCCCGATGAGCGCGAGCAGCACCGCGAAGGACGCTGCATATGGCTCTTCTGAGAGCTGGGTGCGCCAGGACCGACCCGCGTGCCCTTCGGCGCACACCGACCAGCGCTCCCGTCTGTCGACGTCCCCGATCTGCAGGGCCAGCCACGCAGCGGACAGCGTGAGCCATCGGTCACTGGCGATGTCCCGGTCGGACAGGCCTGCGAGCCAGTGCTGGAGGAGATCGGGCCGCCCGGCGCCGATGCATCCCCCGATTCCTGACCAGACAAGCTCCCCGACCCGGCCAAGGTCGCCCGCGGCCTTGGCGTGATGGATCGCCGCGTCCAGGTCGCCGGCCTCGTCGAACCATTGGGACGCGCGCGCGTGCAGCATGGCGACGATCTCGGGCTCCTGGGTCGTCAGTTGGGTGTGCAGCGCCTCGGCCAGCAGGTGGTGATACCGGTACCGGTGCTCGCGGGAGTCCAGCCCGACGACCAGGCGGTTGGTCTGGCTCACCCGCGCGAGCACCCGCGCCGAATCCGTCCGCTCCAGCAGGCGGTCGCACAGCCCGGGTACCAGCTCCTCCAGGATGGACGTGCGCATCAGGAACTGGCGAGTCTCGTCGTCGAGAGGGTCCAGGACCTGCCATCGCAGGTAGTCGAGGATGGCCCGGTCGGAGCCCAACGGGATCGGCACCGGTGTCATGCGCGCCGAGGCGCCCTTGTCGCGCAGGGCCAGGGCGTCCAGGTAGAGCGCGACCGCCCACCCCTCGGCGTGCTCGGTGGCCCTGGCTACTTCGTGGTCGGCCACATGCAGTCCCATCCCCGCGAACATGTCAATGGCCTCCACCACGGTGAAGGCCAGGTCCTCGGGGCCGAACTCGCGCAGCCGTCCCTGTGCGCGCGGGCGCGCCAGCCAAGTCGGCGCGGGCTCGCGCGACAAGAAGGCCACCTGAGACCCCTGGGGGACTCCGTCGACCAAGGCAGCCAAGAGGTCGTGGCACGCCGGATCAGTGAGCAGGTGAAGGTCGTCGACGACGAGCACGTAGGGGGTGTCCCGGTTGCCGGCGAGGGTCGCGAGGGCCGGGGGCAGAAGCGTGGAGAAGGCCGGCTCGGCCGCTGAGGCAAGTGCCCGGGTCTTGCGAGCGTGCCGACCGAGGGACTCCAGGGCCCTGACCAGGGCCCGGGCGAACGCCGACGGGTCGGCCAGTTCCGAAGACAGGGCCAGGACCCGGCGCGGGCGGGGGTCCACGGTCGCCCACTGCCGAACAATCGTCGACTTGCCTGCCCCCGCCGGTCCACTGACGAAGCCAACCGTCTGCCCCCGGTCCGCCAGAAGCGCATCCAGCAGCCGCGCACGGATGACCAGACCAGGTTGCTCGCCGCTGACCGGACCCCCGGCGGAGTCATCGGCGGACACCTCGAACGATGCGCCCTGCGTCATGGGCTCTCCCTTGCTCATCCGATTCGGAGGAGGGCCGAAACGGTCGTGCTCGGACATGGTGGCAGCACATCGCCCGAAGGGAAACCGCAATGCCTGCCACCGGGGTTTGCGCTGCCGACGGCGGGGTCGCGGCACGGGAACTCCGCTGGGGTTCATCCGATTCGGGGGAGGTGGCGCCAGTCGAAGGAGCGCACGCTGAGTACCAGCGGCCCTTCCAGGGCTGCCATGACACGGAGGACGCACTGATGCGAGGACATGAGCGGCGCGAGGAACGGCGCCAGGAGCGGGCCAACTTCGGCGCCCGGGGCAACGCTGACCGGTACCAGATGCGCGAGAAGATGCTGTCGATCGGGGATGACTTCTGGATCGAGGACGAGTCCGGACAGCGGGCATTCAAGGTCAACGGCAAGGCGCTGCGGGTGCGCCAGACCCTGGTCATCGAGGACGCCAACGGGGCCGAGCTCATGAAGATCCAGGACCGCCCAGTCCGGGTCCGCGAGGTCATGGAGGTCGAGGACACCTCCGGCGCGACGGTGGCCACGGTGAAGAAGGCCATGGTCTCCCCGCTGCGGGAGCGGTTCACCGTCGAGGTGGCCGGCGGTGGGGAGATGACCGCGCAGGGCAACATCACCGACCACGAGTTCGAGATCGAGTCCGGTGGGACCAAGGTCGCCGAGGTCTCGAAGAAGTGGTTCCGCGTCCGCGACTCCTACGGCGTTGAGGTCGCCCCCGGGCAGAACGCCCCCCTGCTGCTGGCCGTCGCGGTCTGCATCGACCAGATGGCCGCCGGCTGACCACGCCCAAGAACCTCCGCGTGGCGGGCTTCGCCCCGCGGCACATAGACGCAGTACTCGATTGCGTCCTAGTCGATGGAGGAATGCACGATGTCTGACAACCCCCTGCTGGACACGGTTCTGGAGATGACCTCCGCATCAGTCGATCGGGTCGAGTTCACTGATGAGGCCCTGCTGCTGGTACGCCTCGCAGCCCTGGTCGCCGTCGACGCCCCTCCGGCGTCGTACCTGGTCAACCTGGGTGCCGGAGTCGGGACTGCGCTGACCCTCGACGACGCGCGCAGTGTTCTCATCGCCGTGGCCCCTATCGTCGGCGCGCCCAGGGTCGTGTCCGCGTCCGGCAAGATCGCCGACGCGCTCGGATTCGCGCTCGCTCTGGATGACCTGGCGCATGAGGCGGACCAAGCCTGAGCCAGGATCCGCCGGAATGGCCGAGACCCGCCTCCGCTCCAGACGCTTGGGCGCCTTCATCCTCTGCCGACTGATCCCCCGCCCTGCCCGTAAGTCGCCCCGTAGTCTGCTCGGCCCTCTGGATCGGAGGGGGTGGCAGCGGAGGATCAGGGCGCAGCCCCTACCGGGGGCGTCGTGAGCCGGATCCGGTCAGGCTCCTGAGCCGCGATGGCCGTCGGCAGCATCACCAAGACGTTCGCAGCCGCCGAGGTGCTGCAACTCGCTGGCTTGGGCCTGGTGGATCTCGATGCCCCGGTGATCGACTACGTCTCGGTGCCGTTCGACACCAGGGCCGCCACGGTGCGGCAGGTGCTCGGGATGCGCAGCGGATTCCCGCTGGACCCCATCGAGGCCATATGCGAGTCCGCCGCCGGGATCTCGACAGGACTTTCGTCGACGGTGTCCAGGACCGCCCGGCCGTGACCCCGTGCCATCACCGGACGGCCGGCTTCCGACCCGCCGCCTACTGGGCGCAGTGATGCCTGCCGGAATACGCCCGGCTCGCGGCACAGTGATGCGCTCCATGTCAGGAGACTCCTCGCTGGACAGCACGCACCGCGGGGCGTGCGATAGGCGGCGGATGGGGAGGTGTGCCGGCGACTCTGACGGGACCCTTTCCGGCGCTCGCTCTTGGCGGAGGGTCTCGCGGCTTGTGTGGTCGATCGGCTCAGCAGGTCGGAGACGTGGGGAGCGCTTTGCCGTGCACAGGACCCCCGGCACCCCGCTCCTTGGCGGCACCGCCGTCTGTCAGCTGCCTGGCCGCGGCACCGGCGGGGGTGGGCTCGCGGCTTGCCTTCATCCCGGAGCGACCAAAAGTGGGTTGTTTGCACTAACCTTTATCTGTACGGGGGTTGGAGGGGGTTGGGTGGCCCACTACGTGGAGCAGTTGTGGAACCCGGACCGCGAGTTCGGACTGAGCCGGCGAGACCTCGCCCCTGGCCGGTATCTGGCGTACGTGCCCGATGAGCTGGGGGAGGGTCTGCCCGAGATCGGGGTGGTGGCTCGGGAGGCCGCGGAGGATGCGCTGGCGGTGCTGGCTCGCGCGGATGAGCGGATCGCTGCGCGTGGTCGCTACCTGAACCATCTGCTGATCCGCTCGGAGAGCATCTCGTCGTCGTGGATCGAGGGCAACCGGATCGCTCCGAAGCGACTGGCGATAGCTGAGTTGCTGCACGCGGGTCCGGCCGTGGCGCTGGCAGTGGTCGCGAACGTTCGGGCGACGGAGGACGCAGTCGCGGCGATGAGCGATCCGACGCGCCAACTTACGGCTGCGGACATTGTGGACCTGCATCATGTGGTGGACCCGCACCTGCCCAAGGGTCTGCGGACCGAGCAGAACTGGGTCGGGGGGCCGGGATGGAGCCCGCTGCGGGCCGATTTCGTCCCGCCTCCGCAGGTCGAGGTGCCCCGCCTGGTCGACGACCTGGCGCGGTTCCTGACCGCCACCGCCGGCAACCCGGTCGTGCGAGCCGCGATCGCCCACGCGCAGTTCGAGACCATCCACCCGTTCATCGACGGCAACGGGCGCGTGGGGCGGGCGCTGATCCACACGGTGCTGCGCCGGGGCGATGCGTTGCGCAACATCCTGATCCCGATCAGCACCGTATTCGCCGGTGACACCGACGCCTACATCGGCGGGCTGTCCGCGTTCCGGGATCAGCCCCAGCGGTTGGACGACTGGATCATCGGCTTCGCCCGGGCGACGCAGCTCGCTGCGGGCAACGCAGCCCGGCTGGCCGCAGACGTCGAGGCGCTGGACGAGGCCGTCCACCAGCAGCTGGTGGACCACCGCGCCGGCCTGGGCCTGACCCCGCAGCAGCCGCGCCGCGGGGCGGTGGTGCTGCGCATCCTGGACAACCTGGCCGCGGAGCCGGTGCTGACCGTGGAATCGGCCGCCGCCAGGCACGGGGTCAGCCATCCAGCCGCGCACGCTGCCCTGGTCGAACTGACTGCCGCTGGCATCCTGAACCGCAACAGCGTCCCGGGTACCCGCACGCTGTGCTGGACGGCCGATCGGTATCTCGGGCTCGTAGCGCTCACCGAGCGCAGCAACCGCGTCGGCGGAGCAGACACCCGTGCCCGGAAGCCGAACCTCGCCCCAGCCGCGCCGGACCCCTCCCACCACGGCCAGCTGCACGCCGACCACCACGGCCAGCGGCCAGGTGACGACCACAATCCGCCTCACCGGTAGCCAGAGCCCGCCCGGGAAGCAGGGCGACCCCCTGGCGAAGAGCGCCGTGCAGCCGCCAGCCGGGCGTCGCCAAGGGCAGGCGCGGTGGCCCCCGCACGCGCTCCTGTTCCGGGGTAGGGCATATGCCTACGATTTGCCTACGTCCATGAACGGGACGCCATCGGATGGACGGTTTCGAACACCGAGTAGGTCCGACGCATGATGACCTCTTCGTGGCCCTGCCAGGCGGCAACGATGTGGTCTGGGACGCCTGCGCTGCGCATGAAGGTGACGGTGGAATGCCGAGCTGCGTGGAGGGTGTGGTCGTCGCGGACCCCGTCGGTGGCCTCGCAGAGCTTCCGCCACCTCGCTGTCCAGTCCTCCGGCCGCATAGGGCGCCCGAACTCGTTGACAACGATGAAGCCGTCGACAGACTGATCCGTGCCGTATACCTCGGAGCGCCAGGACTGCAGGGCCACCAACAGGTCAATGCGCTCCTGATCAAGGGAAAGGACTCGGTAGCCGCGTGCGGTCTTGGGCTTGCCTATCCCGCCGCGTGGCACGCGCCCCTTGTTGACGCTCAACTCCCAGCCCGGTCATCGAAGTCGCTCCAGCGGAGTCCCGGGAGCTCGGATCGACGAAGGCCCGAGGGCGTCGGCATCCAGCACGCCTCCCACGGATCACCTTGGATGGCCTTTCGCAGCTTCTCGAGTTCGGCCGTCGTGAGCGCGTCTCGCTCCCTAGCCGGCCGCCCCATGGGCGCAACCTCAAGTGCAGGTTGAAGCGGACCCCGCCCTTGCGAAGGGCAAGGTCGAACACGGCTCGCACGGTCGTGAGCATCTTGGCGCTTGTCCGTCGTGCCAGACCGTCGTCCCGCATGATGCTGACGACGTCCTGGATCATCTCGTCAGTGACGTCTTGGATGCGGGCCTTGCCGAACGCAGCCTTCGGTCGGATCAGGTCGATCTCTTAGCCGGGGGGTGTTCTCTCGACAGCTGGAACCCACCCGGGCCGGATGGGGCTCGCTGATCGGAGCGCCGCCGAGGTCGTGATCGCCGGATTGCCCGAGGGCCGCCCCGTCGGACACTGGCGAACTGTCGGGAATGAGGCTCGGCCCGCCCCTGGTGTGGGGCGGGCCGATCCAGGTGTGCGGTGCTCCGATCAGGATTCGACAGCCTTGGCGATGTCGTCGCCGCCCTCGTTCAGGGCCTTGACCACGGCGTCGTAGTCGACCTTGTCGATGGCCTTGTTGGTCTTCTTCACGGCCTTGGTGACTGCCTTGTCGACACGATCCAGGTACAGGTCATCCACCACGGCCACGATCGCTGAGGATCCCGCGGGCAGCCAGTCCTCGGCATCGACGCCGATCTCCTTCTCCTCGTGACGCTTCATGATCTTGCCAACCCCGGCGCCGATGCCCGCACCGACAGCGGTGGCCATCAGCAGCGGAGGAGCGAACAGTCCCACGACGAAGCCGCCGACGCCGCCGGCGAGCGCCCCGCCGCCGACCATGCCGCCACCGTGCTCCTTGACCGCGACCTTGCCCTCAGCATCCCGGTACAGGACAACGGCCGCCACCACGGCGGTGTCGTCCAGTGCCTTGATCGCCTCGAAGTCCTCGGCCGCCCCAGACGCGTCGTCGCCGTACGAGGCCACATACAGGACGTAGTTCGGTTCTTCCATTTCCAACCTCCGTGCTCGTGTCGGCCCATTCCCGGCCGCTGCTGGGTTCGCCAGCGGTCTCCGCCATGGGCCCCCGCTCCCGCGAGCCTACGGTTCCCGCCCACATCCCGCACGGGGATCGGGTCCGCGTCGCCGGAAGTAGGGCAGGAGGGAACCGTGGCGCTCGCTGACGGGTCCCGCGAGTCATCCCAGTCGCGCACCGACCTGCTGAATGACGCCAAGCTGTGCGGCATGGGCGGCGCTCCGGTGCTCGCAGTCGGTGCTGTTCGCGCAGACCAGCAATGGGCGTGCAGGCTCCATTCGGTTCCGTGCCATTGTGGGCGATAGGGGCGCCCTCTGGGGCAGGCGTCCCGATCGGAGATCCGGTTCCTGGGCGATGACGCGAGGTCCTCGTCCGCGCGCCGCTCTGAGAGTGCGGGCGGCCGCATACACGGCGGTGGTCTCGGCCGTTGGCACTCTGGGCCTGCGTTCATGCCAGGGCCGTTGCAGTCCGAAGGGCGTGTCGAGTTCCGCGCACCGCACCCGGGCATGACCCCGGTGTTGCAGTGACGCCCGAGGCGCCGGTTAGGGTCGTGCATGCCTGTTGCGCGATTGGCTTCTGATCGGGACATCGTCACGGCGCTGCCGGGGGTGTTCGATGGTGCGCTGATGATGCCGACTCGGCGGGTGGTCAGCGGGTTGAGGGCGCTGGGGTTGCGGCTGTCGTCCGAGCCGGAGGAGGCGTTGTTCTCGGCGCTGCGGACAGCGGACCGGCCGTACTACTGGTTGGCCGGTGATGCGTTCCTGGCTGACGGGGTGGCGATGGTGGCGGGTCGCACGTTCACACATGCGGTGAGCGCCGCGGAGCTGGCCGATGACGTTCTGGAGGCGATGCCGGACTTCGCCGGTCCGATCCTCGATCTCGTGATCCAGTTCGGGTTGCGTCTGCCCGATGGCCGACATGCGCGGCCCTTCGACCCGGTTCCCGATGGGCCGGTGGCGGGGTTCCGCTTCCCGGTGCGGTTGCCGGCCGGCACGTTGTCCGGGATGGGGTTGCGCCCAGGTGATCTGGTCGGGCTGTCAGCAGGCGGGCACGAGTGCCCGGACCTGGTGTCGGTCGGGGCGCTGGATGGTGATCAGCTCGGGCCGATGCTGGTCCGCCACCTTGAGGTGGAATCCGCACCGCTGCCGGTGGACGCGGTGGTGATCGCCGCGCTGGCCCTGGAGCAATGGCCAGGTGGGGTGCAGCAACCGATCTCGCAGGCCGCGGCGAACGCCGGCCTGGAGTGCAACGACCGGCACATCGCACCGCTGGGAGTGCCGCTGGGGGCAGCGGGCGGGCTTGGGCGGGACGCCCGCGACCTGGCTGAGGCGTATGAGCTGGGCCGTGACGAGGCCCGGGCGGTCGCTGCGGCCCTGGCGTTGATCGACCTGGGTGAGCGGGTCGCCGACGAGTTGGCCGGGTCGGTGCTCGAGGAGTTGGACGTGGCGGATCTGGACCCCGATGACCCGGACAGTTGGGTGCAGGCGCACCTGCAGGGATCTGCCGACCAGTTGCTGTCCCGCCATGAGCAGTCAGCCCGGGAGGTGCTCGAGGGCCACGAGGTCGAGTTGGGTCAGGTGATGGCCGCCCTGGCTGATCCGTTCTGCGCGCTGGTGGTCGCCGAGGAAGCGTTGGAGGGTTTCGATCCGCAGGTGATCGGGTTGGGGACGCTGGTGCAGCTGCTCGACCGGCAGGGGCTGCCCCGACCGGCGCGGGCCGCCCTGGACTACCTGCGGGGCCGGCAACTGGAGTTCCTCGAAGGCCCGCAGGCCGCGGAGAGTGCCTACCGGGACTGCCTGGCCATGGTCGCCGACCACCCCGGGGCCCTGGTCAGCCTCGCGGGCATCGCAGTGGACCGGAGCCAGTACCCGGCCGCGCGCAGCCTGATCGACCGGGCTGGGGTGCTGCCCAGCCACCCGGTGGTCACATTCCTGACCGAGATGGTGGAACACGGGCACCCTCTTGGACAGCGGGGGCACGGTGTGTTCCCCTGGGTGGGCGGGCCCGCAACCAGCCGTGCCCCTGCGGGTCGGGGCGCAAGTACAAGCTGTGCCACGGTCACCCGGCGTCCGGGTCGCGGGTCGTCTCGGTGCGGGAGCAGGCCCACCAGCTCTATGACAAGGCCGTGCTGTTCTGCAAGACCCGCTACCGCGGCTACCTGGCCGACCTGATCCGCGACGTCCTGGACGAGGGCGGTGAGATGGCCGACGCCCTGATCCCGACGGTGCTGGACGCGGTGCTGTTCAACGCCGGGATGCTCGAGGAGTACCTGGACCTGCGTGGGGACCTGCTCGCCCAGGCCGAGCGCGACCTGATCGCCGCATGGCTGGCCCGGGGGCCGTCGATCTACGAGGTTCAGGGCTGCGAACCGGGGCAGTGGCTGGACCTGCAGGACCTGCGCACCGGGGCCCGATCCCACGTCACCGAGCACCGCGGATCCCGGCAGCTGCGGGAGCGGATGCTGCTCTACACGCGGGTTGCCGACGTCGGCGACGGGCAGGAGCTCTACGGCGGGATCAGCGTGATCCGCGTCCACGAGCTGGACACGTTCCTGGACCTGCTGGACGGGGACCCGGACGCCGAGGACCTGATCGAGTACCTGCTCGCCCGGCTGGGCCCACCCGCCCTGGTCACCCCCGAGGGGGACCCGATCGAGCTGTGCACTGCCACCTTCACGACCACGGCACCGGTGAAGCTGGCCCGTGAGCTGGACCGGCTCTTCAGCAGCGACAACCCAGGCACGTGGCTGGTCGCATCAGACACCGACGGTGGCGGGCAGGCGGATGGAGTTCGCACCCTCGCCAGCCTGGAGCTCACCGGGCGCACCCTGACCCTGCAGACGATGTCACGTGCCCGCGCGGCACGCGTGATCGATCTGCTCGACGGGGTTCACGCCAAACTCACCCAGACCGACTTCGAGGTCGCCGATCCCGGTCAGAAACGCGGGGGCGACGGCGAACCGGCGGGGGCGCAGCTCGCACCGACCGAAGACCCCACCCTCATCGAGGATCCTGAGGTCCACGCCGCCATGGCCAGCTACATCGCCCAGTACGAAACCAGTTGGCTGGACTCCCCGATCCCGGCGCTCCATGGCCTGACCCCCCGCCAAGCCGCCGCCGACCCCACGCGGCGCGAGGACCTCGAAAGGCTGCTGGCCGAGTTCCCGAGCACCGGAAGCCCGCTGCACATGGACGCCCAACGACTACGCCAACTCCTCGACCTGTAGCCGCCCGAGTTCGCCGCGCCCACAGTGGGCGCGGGGCCGGTTCGGGTGTTCCGAAAACGGTCGGTCTGCGATTCCGCGGTCTTGGGACCGATCTGGCCTACTCGGGCACGAGTCGATCCTCTCGAAACCGATCGAGTCTGACGCATCAGAGAGGGGTCTCACTCGATCCGTCCTGGCTTTCAGTCGGCGCCCCGTAGCCGCCGCCGGTCGGAGTCTCGATGGTCACGGAGTCACCGGGGCCCAGGGCCGCGGTGGTGCAGCCCGGCAGCTGCTCCGAGGATCCAGCGGCTCTGAGCACGCAGTTCCGTCCCACCTCGCCGGGCAGTCCGCCGGGCGGCTCGCCGGGCGGACTGCCGGCCAGCCCGAAGGGTCGTACCCGCCGGTGCCCGGAGAGGATCGTGACGGTCATCGACTCCAGGAATCGGATCGTGCGCGAGACCCCGTCGCCGGCGTGCCAACGCCCGCGACCACCCGACCCGGCCCGGATGTGGAAGTCCTCCAGCACGACCCGGTACTGCAGCTCCAGCGCCTCCGGGTCGGTCGGGCGGGTGTTGGTCATGTGCGTCTGCACGGCGTCCGCGCCGTCGAAGCCGGGTCCCGCGGGCCCGCGGGCGGCCACCCAGAAGAGGAGCTCGGCGCCGGTCTCGTCGAACACCGGTGTGCAGACCGTGATGTCGGGCAGATGCGTGCCCGGCTCCACCACGACGGTCTGGTGAGGCTCGATGATCAGCGCGGGACCGGATACCTGGTCGCCTTCGGACAGCTCGCCGCGCAGGTGGACCGCCGCGTCGTGCCAGCTCCCGGAGCTGAAGAACCTGACAGACCGGGTGGCCTGAGGGGGATCACCGGGCTGAGCGTCGGACACGTCGGTCGGCTGCTTGGGCCTGCGGCCTTCGGCAGCGAGCAGCGCGCCTGCACCCACCGCCTCGACGGACACCGCCTCGAGCACGAGCGAGCGGCCACGGTCGAAGAACCCGAACCTGGCCGCGTGTGCCCGCTCAAAGTCGGCGACGATCTCCTCGGCGCTGTCCCTCCCGGGGCTCGGCGCGTGCATCAGCAACACCGAGCCGACCCGGGGAAGGACCCCCGACCGTGCAGGCCGGGGCAACGACAGGAACGTGTCGGGCAGATCTCGTGGCCGCCAGCGGGCAGGATCCATGACCGCCAGCGGGCACTCACATGACCACCTACGGGCAGAACTCCATGGCCGTCGTCACCCCACGGGCCCCGCATTGGCGGCGCCACCGTGCCATTCTCTACGCGTGGCCTCGACGCAGGATCGGTGGCGCGACCCCGCGGCCGATACCGGCACTCGGGTCGCAGCGCTGCTCGCGGAGATGAGCCTGCCCGAGAAGGTGGCCCAACTGGGCAGTTTCTGGCCGCAATCGGCACCAACGCAAGACTCCCCCGACCGGGGCGAGGTGGCCCCGATGGAGCAGTCCTTCGCCGTCGGGCGGCGCCCTCCGGAGGAGGCATTGGCCCTTGGGTTGGGTCACGTCACGCGCGTGTTCGGCACCGCACCGGTGGACCCGGTCGCTGGGAGTGCCCGGGTGCGGAGCCTGCAGCAGTTGGCGGTCGGCAGCCGGTTGGGCGTCCCGGCGATCATGCACGAGGAGTGCCTCACGGGATTCACGACGCTGGGGGCGACGACGTATCCGGCCCCCATCGCCTGGGGGGCAACGTTCGATCCGGAGTTGGTGCGCAGGATGGCAGCAGCGATCGGCTCGGACATGGCGGCGGTCGGCATCCAGCAGGGGTTGGCCCCAGTCTTGGACGTGGTCCGCGACTACCGATGGGGCCGGGTGGAGGAGTGCATCGGCGAAGACCCCTATCTCGTGGCAACCCTGGGGACCGCCTACGTCGAGGGGCTGCAGAGTGCGGGCGTGATCGCGACCCTGAAGCACTTCGCCGGGTACTCGGCGTCGAAGGCAGGGCGCAACCACGCTCCGGTGTCGATCGGTTTCCGCGAGCTCAACGATGTGATCCTGCCTCCGTTCGAGATGGCGGTCAGGCACGGCCGGGCGGGTTCGGTGATGAACTCCTACACCGATCTCGACGGGATCCCGGCGGCCGCGCACGAGTACCTGCTCACCACCGTGCTGCGCGATCAATGGGGCTTCGAGGGGACCGTCGTGTCCGACTACTGGTCGATACCGTTCCTGGATCTGATGCACCGGGTCACCGCCGACCGCACAGCGTCCGGCGAAACCGCCCTGCGCGCCGGCATCGACATCGAACTGCCTCAGACCGATGCCTTCGCCGGGCTGGCCGATCTGGTGGCGTCGGGACGGCTGGCCGAAGAAGTCGTGGACCGCGCTGCCCGCCGAGTACTGAGGCAGAAGATCGAACTGGGGATGCTCGATCCCGGCTGGAGCCCAGTGCCCAGCGCCGACGCTGAGGGCGGCATCGATCTGGACAGTCCGCGCAACCGAGCCCTCGCCCGCGCCCTGGCGCAACAGTCCATCGTCCTGCTCAGCAACGACGGCCTGCTGCCGCTGCCCGACGCTTGCCGGATCGCGCTCGTCGGGCCCTGCGCGGCCGACCCGCGCACCATGCTCGGCTGCTACTCCTTCGCCAACCACGTCCTGGCGCACTCCCCCGGATCCGGATTGGGGATCGAGGTGCCCACCCTGCTCGATGCGCTGCGGGCGGAGTTCCCGGAGGCAACGGTCGAGCACGCCGATGGGGTGCCGATCCGGGAGATCGACCGATCCGGGCTGGCGGCAGCCGTGTCTGCCGCTGCCTGTGCCGACGTGTGTGTGGTGGCCGTGGGTGACCTCGCCGGGCTCTTCGGCGCCGGCACGTCCGGGGAGGGCAGTGACGCACCCGACCTGACCCTGCCCGGCATCCAAGCCGAACTCGTCGAGGCTGCGCTGCGCACCGGCACTCCGGTCGTGCTCGTCGTCATCTCCGGACGGCCCTATGCGCTCGGGGCCTTCGCCGACCGCTGCGGCGCGATCATTCAGGCCTTCCTGCCGGGCGAGGAGGGGGGAGCGGCAATCGCCGGCGTGCTGTCCGGCTCGGTCATCCCATCCGGCCGCCTCCCGGTCGGCGTGCCCGCAGTGCCCACGGGCCAACCGGGCACCTATCTCGCTGCGCCACTGGGAGGCCACAACGCCGGCATCTCCAACCTCGACCCCCGGCCCCTGTTCCCCTTCGGCCACGGGCTGACCTACACCACCTTCGAGTACGACGACCTCCGGCTCAGTGCGCGGGCGCATCGACGCCGCGGGCCAGATCGACGTCTCAGTGACCGTGCGCAACACCGGCGGTGTCGATGCCGACGAGGTGGTCCAGCTGTACCTCAGCGACGAGGTCGCACAGGTCGTGCGCCCGGTCCGCGAACTGATCGGGTACCTGCGCGTTCGCATCCCCGCGCGGGCGGCTCGCCGGGTGAGGTTCGTCGTGGACGCCGAACGCACTTCGTTCACCGGTCTTGATGGGGCCCGCATCGTCGAACCCGGCTGGTGCACGCTCGCGGTGGGACGCTCCTGCGAAGACATCCGCCTGAGCGCTCGCTTCGAGATCGGAGGTGACGTGCGCCGACTGACCGGGCCTCGAGTCATGACCACACCGTCTGGAGTCGTGCCGCTCGCTTGAGCACGGGTGAAGACGGCGGGCTGAGTCGCCGAGCGAACGTGAGGGTGGCGGCTCGGCAGAGCGGCCACCGGTGGCGATCAGCGTAACGGCGGACCCGGGCCCGCGTATGACACGGCGCGGACGTGCTGATGCGAGCGCGCACTTGCTCCCCGCACCAAGTCGCCCACGGGTGTCGGACAGTCGTCGGGTGTGATGAGGTAGGAGCCATGCAGAGCAGCGTCTTCGCGAACGCCGAGGCGCAGACCGGAGCAGGCGCCTTCGTCCGGCAGAACCCCAGGATGCTGAAGGTCGACTGGCGCGGTACTGAGGGCCACTTCTTCGCCAAGCAGGGTCCATGGTCGCCTATCAGGGCGATGTCGACTTCGTCTACGAGGGCAGAGGCGGTACGGGCAAATCCTTCACGAAGGCTTTCATCGGTGAGGGCATGTCCCTGATGCGGGTCAGCAGCAGCAGCGGGTACGTCTTCCTGGCTGACGGCGCCGACGAGGTGGGCATCATCCATCTGGAGGGCGAGTCGGTGACGGTCAACGGCCGCAACGTCCTAGCGTTCGCGAGCTCGCTGCGCTGGGACATCCAGAAGACCGAGGGGCCTCGATGGCCTCCGGCGGCCTGCTCAACCGACCTTCACGGGGACCGGAGCCCTCGCGGTCAACGTCTTCGGCACACCGGTCTGCTGCAGATCGACGCACCGACGTTCGTGGACATGCAGGCGGCAGTGCTGTGGTCGACGTCGCTGACCGCGAGCATCCGCATGACCGCAAAGGCCGCCGCCCTGGTGGGGCGGGGCTCCGGCGAGGCCTACCAGCTGGCGCTGTCCGGTTCCGGAGCCGTCCTGGTCCAAGCCTCCGAGGGACACCCGCCCGCCACCCGACGACGACCACCGACGAGGAAGAGGAAGCCCGCATGAACGACCGCTGGACCGAAGGATCGATTCCCGACCAGACCGGCAAGGTGTACGCCGTCACCGGCGCCACGAGCGGTCTCGGCTGGGAGACCGCCCGCGCTCTGGCTCAGCACGGAGCCCGAGTCCTGCTGGGGGCGCGCAACGAGTCGAAGGCCAGCGAGGCGATCGGGCGGATCGCAGCGACCGGGCCAACCGGGACCCTCGTTCCCTGGGTTATCGACCTCGGCGATCTGGACTCCGTCGCCGGGGCGGCCGAACATGCGCTGGCCGATGAGGAGCGACTGGACGGACTGATCAACAACGCCGGCATCATGTGGACGCCCTACGGCAAGACCGCCCAAGGCTTCGAGCAGCAGTTCGGCGTCAACCATCTGGGCCACTTCGCCCTCACCGGCCAACTGCTGCCACTGCTGCTGAGCACCGAAGGCTCCCGCGTGGTGTCGGTGAGCAGCAACGGGCATCGCCCCGGCCGTATCACCTTCGACGACCTGCAGTCCGAACAGGACTACTCCCCCTACAGCGCCTACTTCCAGTCCAAGTTGGCCAACTTGCTCTTCACGAGCGAGCTGCAGCGACGACTGGCGGCGCACGGCGCCTCGACGATCGCGGTTGCGGCCCACCCCGGCGGTTCGAACACCAACCTCGGCCACGAGAACCCAGGCGGAGTGCGCGGGGCTGCGCTGCGGTTGCTGCAACCGCTCGGCGGGCTGCTGGGCCAGTCGGCCGCAATGGGGGCGCTGCCCCAGTTGCGCGCTGCCACCGACCCTGCCGTGCAGGGCGACGAGTACTACGGGCCGGCAGGCATGGGGGAGCTCCGCGGGCATCCGGTGCTCGTGGACCGCAGCGATCGGGCCAAGGATGCGGTCACTGCGGCTCGCCTGTGGGAGGTGTCGGAGGACCTGACCGGCGTGCGCTTCGAGGCGCTCGCGGACTCGGCCTAGAGTTGGTGGCACCCACCGCTGTGGGTGCGGTTCGGCTCGCGGCCGGTGGCCAGGACCTGCGTCGGCGCTTGCCTGGGGCGATGGCCGACGGACCGCGAGCGAGATCCGGAAGGGGTCGCACATGGACGCATATGCCTGGCAGAGCAAGGTCTATGACCTGGTGCTCGAACCGGTGAATGCGCCGATCCGGCAGATCGTGCAGCGAACCTGGCCGACGGCGCCCGGTTCAGTGGTGGTCGACGTCGCCTGCGGGACCGGGGCCGCACTGGCGGAGTACCGGGCCGCCGGCTGCACGGTCATCGGCACGGACGTATCCGAGGCCATGCTGGCCCAAGCCCGCGACCGCCTGGGCGCCGACGCAGACCTGCGTTTGATCACGAGCCCTCGGCTCCCGGTCGACGATGCAAGCGCCGATGCCGTGATTGTGTCGCTCGTGCTGCACTCGCTGGCCCGCGACGAAGCGCTGCGCCTCCTCACCGAGGCCGCGCGCATCACCTCCCCCGGCTGCCGCATCATCGTCACCGATTTCGGCGCCGGCCGGTTGCGCTTCCCGCGGGGCCACGTGAGCCGTGGACTCACCGCGCTGGCGGAAGCGGCCGCGGGACCCACCCATGCTCGCCATTGCGTCGCGTACTTGCGGGCAGGCGGCTTGCCCGGCCTCGCGGCTGAGGCGGGCCTGCCGATCGAGGCCTCGCGACCGACCGCCGGGGGCAATCTCGTGCTGGCCCTGCTGAGTCCGGCCGGGTAGCCGGCCTCCTCGCGACGCCATTGTCCGGCCGGGTAGCCGGTCCGGCCATCCGGCCCCTCGACGCCTGAGTCCGGCCGGGTGGCCGGCCTCCGCGACGCCATTCATGGCCAGGCGACTTCGGGCCGCAGTCGACGCGTCCGAGGGTGCCGCCTCGTCAAAGCGCTGGCCGGCAGTGAAGGAGTGTGGTGGGCTCCGGCGTCTGCGGCGGGACTGCGCTGGCCGCCGGGGGCCCGGTCGCTTGCCGGTGCCCTGCGGATCTAGCAACGTGGGCGGCCTGTCAACCCGCTGCGCGGGGGGACGTCTGCACCCGGTTCGGGGGTTTGCACCCGGTTCGGGGGCGGAGCGTCCGGTATGCGGGGCAGGGCTGCACCCGGTTCGGGGGTTTGCACCCGCCGTGGGGGCGGAACCGGCCGGATCCGGGCCGACAGCCACCATCCCGGGTGCAAACCCCCGAACCGGGTGCACCGTCGCCGCCCCGGAGGCCCTCTCAGCCACCATCCCGGGTGCAAACCCCCGAACCGGGTGCACCGTCGCCGCCCCCAAGGCCCTCTCAGCCACCATCCCGGGTGCAAACCCCCAAACCGGGTGCACCGTTGCCGCCCCCGAGGCCCTCTCAGCCACCATCCCGGGTGCAAACCCCCGAACCGGGTGCACCGTCGCCGCCCCCAGGCCCTCTCAGCCACCATCCCGGGTGCAAACCCCCATGCCGGGTGCACCGCGCCCCCGAGGCCCTCGGCAGCCCCCGTCCCGGGTGTAAACCCGCAACGGGTGCAGAGTCGCTCTACAGGTGGCGCCCATCAAGCCCGCCTGGGGCGCGCACCCTCGAAACCGCTGCAGCGTCGCCCCGCCAGAGGTGCGCTCAGCCCCTCGCAGGGCGCGTCGCCCCGCCAGAGGTGCACTCTGCCCCGCCCGAGGTGCGCTCAGCCCCGCCGGAGGTGCGCTCAGCCCCGCGAAGGGCGCCGAGACCCGCGGGAAGCGCAGCTCTGTCACCCGCGCGGCGGAGCAGCGCAGCCCTCCATCCCTGCGAAACGGCCTCCGCGAAGGGCCGAGGGCCCCGGGGCGCTGGATCGCGATGGGCCTCAACAGCGCTCACCGCCCTCGCACCATGTGCAGATCCCCAGCCTGGGTGCAGCCACTCGCCCGAAATGCGGCCCGCATACCTCCGTCATGCGCAGCGCGGCGGGAACTGCGCGGGGATGATCAAGGCGCGCGGTTGCCGTCCGGCGTGATGACCCACCACAAGCCGCCGTGCGTGGCCACGTTGTGGCACCGCACCTCGCCAGGCCCCTCATCGACGTAGTAGTACAGCGGATGCCCGTTGTAGGTGACCTGCGTACCGCCGTCAGTCCGTTGCACGGTACCGAGCAGACCGGGCTGAACGTCGCCGTCCGCGACCGGAGCGCCATCGGTCAGCACCGGCGGCCAGGCCACTGCGCAATCGCCGTAGCACTCCGGTGTCGCCGTCGGCTCCAGCTCCCAGATGTAGATGGCCTGCCCGGTGGCGTCGAACAGCATCGGACCGAATGCGCTGGCACCCGAGGTGATCGTGGTGCCCTCTGCTGCCGGCTCCGACTCTCTGACTGCGGCGTGGGTTCCGGCGCCGGGACGGGTTCGATTGTCGGGGTCGTGGTCGCGGAAGGTGACGACGAAGCCGCCGGATCCTCGGACTCAGCAGCACAGCCGACCAGCACTGCGAGCAGCAGTGCACCGACCACCGCACTCATCGTTCGCAGGTGCATGCACCCCTCCACCGCCGCTGATCGGCCGTTGGCCAGGACCCTTCGAGCGTACAAGCCCTCCTCGATTGCGGTTTCGTCACACGGGCAAGCGCGTCATGTCCCGACTGGCTACGCCGTAGCCCGGGCATCGGTATGCCAGATGCCCTCGGGCCATCCCCGCCCGCGATCCGCCGCCACACCTTCGCCACAGTCCTGCCTACTGCGTCACCGACCGGTCACGCATCGCAGCCACGATCAGATCTGTGGAGCGCGGGTCTCCCCGTGCTGCCACACGCCTGTCAGAGGGCGTCTGCACTGGGGATAAGGTGATGCGGACTTCGTGAACCACAGGAGGCAACAGGGCTATGCAGGAATTCACCGAGACCGCCGTCGTCGAGGCGCCCACAACGGGCAGCCTCATCGACCATCTGACGGACAACGTGGCCGAGGCGCCGCACGCCGTCGCGCTGCGACGCAAGCGCTTGGACCGCTGGGATGACATCACGTACAAGGCCTTCCACGAGGAGGTGCGGGGCGTCGCCAAGGGGATCGCCGCCGCCGGTGTTCAGCCGGGCGACCGGGTTGGCATCATGTCCAGCACTCGCTACGAGTGGACGCTGGTGGACTACGCGCTCTGGTACGCCGGAGCGGTGCCGGTGCCGATCTACGAGACCTCCTCGGCGGAGCAGGTGGAGTGGATTCTCTCCGACTCCGGCGCGGTTGGCGTCTTCCTCGAGGGCCCCAAGCACGCCGCGGTCTTCGAAGAGGTGCGCGGCTCGTTGCCGGATGTCGCCAACGCCTGGGTCTTCGACAAGGACGCCATCGATCTGCTCGTCGAAGCCGGCAGCTCGGTGTCCGACGCCGACTTGGATCAGCGGCGCGCAACGCTGACCCCGGAGACCGTCGCGACCATCATCTACACCTCCGGCACCACCGGCCGGCCCAAGGGCTGCACGCTGACCCACCGCAACTTCATGTTCGAGGTGGACGCCGTCGTCAACGGCCTTCCCGATCTGTTCCAAACCGGTGCCACCACGCTGCTGTTCCTGCCGCTGGCCCATGTGTTCGGCCGTGCGATTCAGCTCGGCTGCATCCGCGGGCGGGTGACGCTGGGCCACACCGCCGATGTCACCAACCTGCTCGGCGACTTGGCCGAGTTCCAGCCGACCTTCCTGCTGTCGGTGCCGCGGGTGTTCGAGAAGATCTTCAACTCGGCGCAGCAGAAGGCGCGCGCTGAGGGCAAGGGCCGCATCTTCGACATCGCCGCCGCCACCGCGATCGAGTACAGCCAGGCGCTGGACAACGGCGGCCCGGGCCTGCTGCTGCGGATCAAGCACGCCGTGTTCGACAAGCTCGTCTACGGCAAGTTGCGCGCGGCCATGGGCGGCAATGTGACCCATGCCGTCTCCGGCGGAGCAGCCCTCGGTGCCCGGCTCGGTCACTTCTTCCGCGGCATCGGCGTGTGGGTGCTGGAGGGCTACGGCCTCACCGAGACCTCGGCGGCCTCCACCGTGAACCGACCCGACAAGACCAAGATCGGATCGGTCGGCCGCCCGCTGCCGGGCACGTCGGTGCGCATCGCCGAAGATGGCGAGATCCTGCTGAGGGGTCCGCAGATCTTCGCCGGCTACTGGAACAACGCCGCCGCCACGGATGAGGTGCTCGAGGCCGACGGCTGGTTCCACTCCGGCGACATCGGCGAGATCGACGACGGCGGCTTCCTGAAGATCACCGGCCGCAAGAAGGAGCTCATCGTCACGGCAGGCGGCAAGAACGTCGCTCCGGCCGTGCTCGAGGATCGGTTGCGCGCCAACTTCCTGGTGTCGCAGTGCATGGTCGTCGGCGACGGCAAGCCGTTCATCGCCGCGCTGGTGACCATCGATCCCGAGTCCTTTCCGACGTGGCTGGCCAGCACGGGCAAGCCGGACACCGCCACGGTCGCCGAGATGGTCGACGACGCGGACCTCCAGGCGGAGATCCAGTCGGCGGTGGACGAGGCGAACAAGGCCGTCTCCAAGGCCGAGGCGATCAAGAAGTTCGTCATCCTGCCGGTGGATTGGACCGAGGACGGCGGCCAGCTCACCCCGTCGCTGAAGCTGAAGCGCAACGTCGTCATGAGCCAGTGGAAGGACGACGTGGAGGCGCTGTACTCCTGACGCAAAGGCCAACCGCTCGGGGCCCGTCCGGTTCGCCGGATGGGCCCCTGGCGTATCTGAGCCGATCGCGAGCGACCGGTTGATCCCGGGACTAGCCTTGCGCTGTGTCGTCCCAGGGTGGGCAGTTCGGGCGCGGTCAGACCGCCGCGATCACGCCGCTCGGCGCCATGGCTGCCCATCATCCGCGCAAGGGCATGATGACGGAGGAGGATCGGCAGGCCGTCCTGGACGAACTGTTCTTCGAGGGCCGCGAGTTTGCACCGTTCCTGTGGCGCTTCGTCGTACTGATCGTGCTCTCGACGCTGATCGCGACGCTGGGCCTGGTGGCCAACAGCGTTGCGGTCATCATCGGGGCGATGCTGGTGGCTCCCCTGATGACACCGATTCTGGCGACCTCTGCCGCGCTGGTGCTGTCCGACCCACGCAGGCTCCTCGTCAGCGCGGCGGTATTGGCACTGGGCACTCTGCTGGCGATGTTGACCGCGGTCGCCGTCACCTGGGCCGGGCTGGCCAACCTCACGACGGCTACTGAACTGCCCTCCGAGATCATCGGCCGCACCCAGCCATCCCTGCTGGACCTCGGTGTGGCCGTCGCCGCAGGCCTCGCCGCCGGCTACGTGCTCACCCACCCCCGGGCCAGTTCGTCACTGGCCGGCGTGGCGATCGCCGTGGCGCTCGTGCCACCACTGGCCACCGTCGGCATCACCTTCCAAGTCGGGGCCCGGGTCGAGTCGGAGGGCGCCCTGCTGCTGTTCACCACCAACCTGGTCGCGATCGTGCTGTCGGCGATCGTGGTGATGGTGCTGTCGGGCTTCGTCCCGACCAACCGGCGCTTCAGTGTGTCCCGCTCAGCGCGCATCGGGCTCGTGGTCAGCCTGGTGCTGCTCGTGGTCATCGCGGTGCCCCTCACGCTGCACACCCTGGACGTCCTGCGGGACCGGCGGTTCGGGGGCGACGTCGCCTCCGCGGTGGCCGAGTGGGACCGCAATACCGAGATCCTCCAGCTGAGTGCAGACGTGAGCGGCACCGAGCGCGGCACTGTTGACCTGGTCGTCGCAACGACATCGGCGGAGATTCCGCCGGTGTGGCGGCTGGTGGAAGCGATCGCGGCGGAATCCGGCTATGTCGTGGATCTGGAGATCCGCATCGACCAAGAGGTGAAGCGTGCCGCGACCTCGGGCTAGCGCAGGACCCCGCGCCCGCTTCGGTGCGGCGCTGCTGGCGGCGGCCCTGGTGTTGGCCGCCTGCTCCCAGTCGGTCGACGATGAGCCGCGCCCGACGGTCACGATCTTCGGACCGTTCCGCGACGAAGCGGCCGATCTGTTCCGCGCCTCACTGGCTCCCTTCGAGGAGTCCACCGGCATCGACGTCGTCTACACCGGCTCCGGCGATTTCGAAACCGAGATCGTGGACCGGCTCGAAGGCGGAGCACCGCCCGATATCGCGATCTTCCCCCAGCCGGGCCTGCTGAACGAGCTCGCCGATGCCGGCTACGTGCTCCCGCTGCCAGGGAGCATCTCCAGCGCGGCGCGCGCCAGCTACCGCAGCGGGATCGACGATCTCGTCGGCAGCCTCGCCTCGGTGAACGGGGTCGTCTACCGAGTCAATGTGAAGAGTCTGGTGTGGTACTCGCCGACGGCGTTCGAGGAGAACGGCTACCGGGTGCCGAGGACCATGAAGCAGTTGTGGGCATTGGCGCAGGACATGGTGGAGGACGGCTTCACGCCCTGGTGCCTGGGCGTGGAGGCCTTCGGCGTGAGCGGCTGGCCGGCCACCGACTGGGTCGAGGAGTTGCTGCTGCGGCAGTCCGGACCTGAGGTGTACGACCAGTGGGCCCGCAACGCGATCCCCTTCACCGACGCCGCGGTGGAAAACGCCTTTGCGGCCTTCGGCGATGCTCTGCTGGGCGTCGAGCAGACGCTGGGCGGACGCGGCGGCATCCTCAACACCAGCGTGCAGCGCGCAGGCGATCCGCTGCTCAGCGATCCGCCCGGCTGCCTGATGTACCGGCAGGCATCGTTCCAAGTGGATAACCTGCCGGCCGGCACGACGATCGGTCCGGATGGTGACGTGGACGTCTTCGTGCTCCCGTCTGCCACCGACGAACCGGCGCCGCTCGTCGTAGGCGGCACGTTGGCGGCGGCCCTCGTCGACTCACCGTCGACCTGGGAGACGATGGTCTATCTCGCGACCGCACAAGCAGGCCTGGCCTGGGCGGAAGCTGGCGGGTTCATCTCGCCCCATGCCGAGGTTGGCCCGGAGGACTACCCGAACGCCTTCGATGGTGCCGTCAGCGCGCTGCTGGACGAGGCCCGAGTCGTGCGGTTCGACGCCTCGGACCTGATGGATCCGCGAGTGGGGTCCGACAGTTTCTTCGACGCGATGCTCTACTACATCGGCACGCTGCGACTCGACGAGGCACTCCAGATCGCCCAGAGCGGGTACCAGGCCGGGGAGCTCGCGCCCTGAATGGCGAGCCACCGCTACGGTCCGGCACCGTAGTCTCGCCCCATGACGCGCATGGTCTGCTTGGGCGATTCCTTCACCGAAGGGATGTGTGACGGCCCCCGCCAGGACGGCCGGTACCTCGGGTGGGCGGACCGGGTCGCCGACACGATTGCCCGGCACCCGCCGTGGGGGTTCACCGGCAGCGTCCAATACGCCAACCTGGCCGTGCGGGGCAAACTGCTGCGCCAGGTCATCGACGAGCAGTTGGAACCCGCCTTGGCGATGCGGCCGGACCTCGTCACGTTCCACGCCGGCCCCAATGATGTGCTGCGCCCGGTGGCCGACGTCGGGGACCTGATGCGCCGCTACGCCCGGACCGTGGACCGGCTGGCACAGTCGGGGTCGGTGATCGTGCTGTTCACCGCGATTCCCCGGGCGGGCGGGACTGGGGTCGTCGCCAACCGCGTCGCGGCCCGGCTCGAGACCTTCAACGAGGGCGTCCGACGCACCGCCCGGCGACACGCATGCATCCTGGTCGACAACGCCCGGGTCCCCGCCCTCGCCGACCGGCAACTGTGGGCCGAGGACCGGCTGCACCTCAATTCCGATGGACATCGCCGGGTGGCCGCCCACGTGTTGGCCCGGCTCGGCATCACGGATCCCGCGGCCCTCTCCGGACCGGTCGGCTGGTGGGAGCAACCGTTGCCGCCGCCGCAGCGAACGAGAGGGGGTGACCTGGCCGGCGATGCCGCATGGGTGGGGCGGCACTTCCTGCCATGGGTCGGCCGTCGACTGCGCGGTGTCTCCAGCGGCGATGGATTGGCGCCCAAGGACCCCGAACTGCGACCGGTCAATGTCGCTGTACCCGTGCGGGGGGCCGGCCGCGAGGGGTAGTCACGGCCCCGGCCTGTGCGGTGCGTTGAGGGTCGACGCGGGCCGGGGTCGGCTTCCGGCTCGGTGGATGCGCGACCAGTGAGCGTGACGAGGCCTGCAGCACGCGGCTGCGGTCGGCGTCAGCCCCGAGCCAGGGGCTGCTGGGCAATCGACGCGGGCACCTCTGCACCCGGTATGGGTGTTGGCACCCGCTATGGGGGCTGCCGGGCACCCGCTATGGGGGCTGCCGGGCCCCCGCTATGGGGGCCGCCTGGCCCCGAACGGGCACGACTGCACCCGGCATGGGGGTCTGCACCCGAAACGGGGGCTGCCAGGCCCCCGACACGGGCACGACTGCACCCGGTACGGTGGTTTGCACCCGAAACGGGGGCTGCAGAGCGGGAATTCGGCCGTCCAGCCCCCACGCCGGGTGCAAACCCCCGCACCGGGTGCAAACCTTGCCCGCAGATGCCCGGATCCACCCCCGTATCGGGTGCAGACCCCCGTATCGGGTGCACCTCGATGATCGACAGCGCGGGTTCGGTCGGCAGCACAGGGCAGAGCGCGCGACGGCCCGTCACCGGGTTGCGCGGTGACCTCGCCGCATCAATCGTCGAGCAGGGCATCGCGAGCCCGGTGCGGGGCGTGGTCAGCGATGTCGTGCAGCCGCCCCGACCGTCGGAGCGACCACCAGCGGCCTACGAAAGCAAGCCAGCACGTTCCGCGCCACAACGTCGTCGCCACCGCGACATCCGGCCGCTCGGCGTGCCTACTGTGGGGTGCGGCGCCGACGCAGTCGTGCCGCTGTCGTGACGAGGAGGCGATGGCCATGCCCGACACCGAGCGACAAGGCGCGAGCAAGCCCGTGCATCATCCGACGCAGGAGGAACTGGCGGTCGAAATCTGGGAGGACGAATCCCCCGCCCCGGAACCGGAGGACGTCGAGCAGCCCGGCGATCACTGACGGGCACCGCCAGACCCGCCCGCCCCGGTTGACAACCGCCCCCGCGAGTCGGCCTAGTGGGCGGTATGCAGGACACCGTGCGCATCGAGCACGACAGCATGGGCGAGATCGCGGTACCCGCCGATCACTACTGGGGCGCCCAGACGCAGCGCAGCCTGGAACACTTCAGCATCGGTCCGGACCGGATGCCGATGGCCGTGGTCCGGGCCCTGGCCCAGGTGAAGCAGGCAGCCGCGACGGCCAACCAACAGCTCGGGGCACTACCGGCGGACAAGGCCGATGCCATCCGCGGGGTGGTGACCGAGATTCTGGCCGGCGATCTGGATCAGGAGTTCCCCCTCTCGGTCTTCCAGACCGGATCCGGCACCCAGACCAACGCCAACCTGAACGAAGTCATCGCCAACCGGGCCAACGAGCGGCTCGGCGCCGACCGGGGATCGAACGCGCCCATCCATCCCAGCGACGACGTCAACATGAGCCAGTCCACCAACGACGCCTTCGTGACGGCCATGCATGTCGCCGCATACACCGACACTGCCGAATGCCTGCTGCCCAGCCTGATGGCGTTGCGCGACGCGATCGCCACCAAGGCCACACAGTGGGCCGACGTTACCAAGGTGGGGCGCACGCACCTGATGGATGCCACGCCGCTGACCGTCGGACAGGAGTGGTCCGGCTACGCCGCGTCGCTGGCCGGGGCGATCGGAGACGTGGCCTCCAGCAGCTCCGCACTCCTGGAGGTGGCCCTCGGCGGGACCGCCGTCGGCACCGGCATCAACACCCCGCCCGACTACACGACGACCGCGGTCGCGGCCCTCGCTGACATCACCGGACATCCGTACCTGCCGGCCAGCAATCCGTTCGCGGCGCAAGCCACCTTGGACGCCCTGGTCCGTGCCCACGGCGCGCTGAAGGGCGTCGCGGTCGCCCTGTTCAAGATCGCCAACGATCTGCGGTGGGCGGCTTCCGGGCCTCGAGCCGGGCTCGCCGAACTGCGCATCCCCGCCAACGAACCGGGTTCCACGATCATGCCCGGCAAGGTGAACCCGACGCAGGCGGAAGCGATGCTTCAGGTGTGCCTGGCCGTCATCGGTCACGATACCGCGGTGGCGATGGCGGGAGCAGAGGGCAACTTCGAGCTCAACGCGTTTCGTCCGGTGGTGATCGACTTCCACCTGCGCTCGTGCCGACTCCTGCGCGACAGCGCCGACAGCCTGCGCCGGCACCTCATCGAAGGGACCGCACTGAATGAGCCCCGCCTGCGCCAGTATGTGTCCGACTCGGTCATGGTCGTGACGGCGCTGTCCCCACTGATCGGCTACGAGGCGGCCGCGGGCGTGGCGAAGGCGGCTATCGACGAGGACCTCCCGATCCGTGAGGCCCTGGCGCGGAAGGGATTCGATCCGGCCCTCGCCGATGGACTCACCACCTCCGCAACGGGAACCGGCGGCGAGCCGTCGCAATCCTAGGCCGCGAAGTCCTGCAACCGCTGCGCCCTCGAGGGGTGCCGCAGCTTGCCGAGCGCCTTGGACTCGATCTGCCGGATGCGCTCGCGGGTCAGGCCGTACAACTCAGCGACCTCGCCGAGTTTCCACAGCCGGCCGTCCCACAGCCCGAAGCGGCGCCGCACGATATCGGCCTCCCGCTCGTCCAGTGACGACAGCAGCGACTCCAACGCCTCCTGCAACGCGTGGAACGCCACGATGTCCACCGGCTCGATCGCGTCGGTCTCCAGCAACAGCTCGAACAACTCGGTCGCTTCGCCCTCGCCCACCGGTGTGTCCAGCGGGACCGGATCGCGGTCCCACCGCTGCAGCTGGACCACCCGCTCAGGGGTGATGTCGAGCTCAGCCGCCAGTTCCTCCACCGTCGGCTCCCGCTCCAGCTCGGTCCCCAGCACCCGCGTGACGCGGCGCAGCTTGGTGATCTGCTCGGCCACGTGGGCCGGGATCCTGATGATCCGCGACTGTTCGGACAGCGAGCGCGTGATCGCCTGCCGGATCCACCAGATGGCGTGGGTGGAGAACCGGTTGCCGCGCGCGTAGTCGTACTTCTCGACCGCCTTGATCAAACCCAGGTTGCCTTCCTGGACGAGGTCCAGCATCGGCATGGTCGGCACTTTGTAGCGCCGGGCGACCGAGACGACCAGACGCAGGTTGGCGGCCAGGAAGTGTTCCTTGCAGGCCCTGCCGTCAGCGGCGATCCAGTCCAGGTCGCGCACCTGCTCATCGGTGAGATCCCGCGCGGTCGCGAGCACGTGCTCAGCCATCAGTCCCGCCTCGATCCGACGAGCGAGGTCGATCTCCTGCTCGGCCTTGAGCAGGGGGACGACACCGATCTGGGCGAGGTAGTCCTTGACCGGATCGTGCGTCAGTCCCGCACCGTCACCACGATCCGGTTCGGGCGTGCCGTCATCCTTGCCCTGAGACCCCCAAGTTCCTGCCACCGTGCTCTCCTTCCGACTGCCGCGACTACTGATGCGCTGCCCCAGGTCCACTGCGGCCCCATCCGGCCACGACGTCCGATGCGGCGCTTGATGCGCACAACGGTCGAAGCCGGATCCCCGATCCAGCCCGGCTTTCGTACAACACCGGAACACCCCCTGGCATTCCGCGCCCCCGCCGTCACCGTTCAGACGTCGCGCGAGCACGCCTGGTTCCACCGCGCCAGCGATACAGGCTCCATTCGCGCCACCGATACAGGGGCTACAGGGCGGCGAGGTAGATCTCGGCCAGTGCCTCGGGATCCAGTGCGACGGGGTTGCCCTGCATGCTGCTCGCAGCCGAGGCCTTCGCCACAACCTCCGGCGTGTCAGCCGAGGTGAGGCCGTAGGCCGCCAGTCCTGGCACGTCCAGGAGTTCGGCCGTCCGGTCGATCCAGCGCAGCCCGTCGCGGACCGAGGCATCGGCATCGCCGGTCAGCCAGCGCGCGACGTTGCCGTACCGCTGCATGGTCTCGGCTGCGGCATGAGCAACGTTGGCCCGACAGACCGGACCCAGCAGCGCGGCGCACACCGCTCCGTGCGGGGCGTCCGCCATCCCCCCGACTGCGGCCGCGAAGCCGTGCACGGCGCCCAGTTTGGCGTTGGCCAGGGCCAAGCCGCCCATGAGACCGGCTAGTGCCATGTCGGTGCGGGCTGCGAGGTGCCCACCGTCGGCGTAGGCAGCGCGCAAGCCGCGGCCGGCGCTCGCCAGCCCGAGCTGCGCCCAGCCATCGGTGACCGGGTTGGCACGCTTGGAGACGTAGGGCTCCAGGCACTGGGTCAGGGCGTCCATGCCGGACGCTGCGGTGACCGGTGGTGGACAGGCCAGGGTCAGGACGGGATCGACCACGGCCAGTCGCGGCAGCATGAACGGACTGCGCAGGCTTGCCTTGACCCGGTGCTGCGGCGAGGAGAGCACCGCGTTTGCGGTGACCTCCGATCCGGTACCGGCGGTGGTGGGGACCGCGACGAACGGCAGCGCCGGCTTCGCGATGGGGTTCGCCCTGCCGATGACCTCCAGATAGTCCAGCGGGTCGCCGCCATTGCCGAGCAGCATCGCGGCAGCCTTGCCGAGGTCGATCACGCTGCCGCCACCGATGGCCACGACGACCTCGGCATCCATGCTGCGCCCGGCGTCAACGGCCGCCCGGGCGTCGTCGATGCTCGGTTCGCCTCGGACGGGCACCACTTGCGTCGCCGACGCCAACCGCGCCAGAGCGTCGATCTGATCGGCCACCCGGTCCGGATTGGCACCGGTGGCAATCAGGATCCGGTCGCCGAATCCGACCGCGGCCTCCGGGAGCTGCTCGGCACTGCCCGCGCCGAACACGATGCGCTGGGGCAGCTGCAGCGCGAAGGACGCGCTCACGAGCCGGGGGTCGCCCACCGCTCGGGATCCGCCGGCTGCACGGCGGAGAACTTCACCGACGATCGCGGGACCGCCATCATGTCCGCCACGGTGTCCCGCCACGTGGCGTAGTGCTCGGTCTCCTTGTGCGCCCCCGCGGCCGCATCGTCGCGGTACACCTCGACGAGCACGACGTGCGACGGGTCGGCGCGATCCTGGACAACGTCGAAGCGAAGGACACCCGGCTCCTCCAGCGAGGCCGTGGCGTTGACCTGCGTGGCGGCCAGGAACTCCGCGATCTGGTCGGCAACGACGTGGACATCGACATGGACGATCAGCATGGCGGCAATTCTCCTGGCTCGGCGCGGCCCGTGTCGCGCTACGGACGCACACGCATCGGCTCAGCGATGCCGACTCCTTCCGCTGCCGGCGGGAGGCCTACTCGCGTCGCCCTCGCAGCGCGGGCCAGCCGATTGCGACGAACCGCTGCAAGCCGCTCAGGCTCCACCGCGAGGCCGGCCCGGCCTCGTCGGGGCGAGCAGCACCGGTAGTCGGCCCGTTCGTCTCAGGCGTCAGCCGCCGTGATTCCGGACGAAATCGGCGCTGCCGGAGAAGATCAACTCAGCATCGTTGTCCAGCGTGGCGACGTGGTAGGAATCCTCCAGCAGCACCAACGTGCGCGGCGAGGAGGACACGTCGCGCATCACCGTCTGCGTGTTGACGGGTTCCACCACGTGATCCTGCGGCGACCAGAACACGATCAGCGGCTGCGTGACCCTACCGAGGTCGGCGCGGACGGTGTCCTGCAGTTGCGTCAACTGCAGCGCCCCCCGCAGCGGTACCTTGTCGTAGGCCACCTCGTCCTGGCCGGGCTTCTTGATGTCGTTCTTGATGCCGGGAACCGTCTGGAACACCGCCGTGATCGGTCCGAAGAGCTTGACCTTGTCCAGCGCCACCAGGATCGGCACGTCGGGCCGCTGCGGCCGGCAGACCGAGGGGTTGACGACCATGACCCCTGCCACCGCATCGCCCATCTCTTCGGCGAGGCGCAGCGCGAGGCCAGCGCCCATCGACAGACCACCGACGAAGACGCGCTCATGGTCGGCGGTCAGCTTCTCGAACGTCGTGCGCAGTTCGTCGTACCAGTCCTGCCAGGTGACGCCCACCATGTCCTGCCAGCGGGTGCCATGGCCCGGCAGCAGCGGGCAAGCAACGGTGTAGCCCTTGCCGTTGAGGTACTCCGCCCAGGGTCGGATCGAGGCCGGCGAACCGGTGAACCCGTGGCTCAGCAGCACCGCGGTCGAACCGCCTGTCAGATGGAACGATTCAACGCTCGGCCCGTTCGCCATGAAGCCCCCTCCAGGATGTCCCTCCATGCTATGGCACGCCGTAGTGCGAGGGTTTCGGCCCAGTCCGTGCCTGGGGCAGTCGGACCCACGCCGCGACCGCGGGTCAGCCGCCGCGCGTGAGGACGACGGCGGCGAAGTAGACCGCGCACACCGCCAGCAGCAGCACACCCCGCGCTGGTGGCAGCCGGTTGGAACGGCCCGGTATGGCCAGCAGCATGGTCACCACGCCGGCCGCAATGGCGATCCCGACCGCGCTGCCCGCGACCTCGATCGGTGTCAGGACGGCCGCCACCCCGATGATGAGCAGGCCGTTGAAGATGTTGCTGCCCAGGACCGTGCCCACGCTGATCTCGTCGTGCCCGCGCAGCCGGGCAGCCACCACGGTGGCCAGTTCCGGCACCGAAGTCGCGACAGCGACCAGCACCGCGCCGACAACGAAGATGTCCCACCCGAGCAGTTCGCCGAAGTCCGATGCGGACAGCACGATCAACCGGCCCGCGAGCACGAGCAGCACGAAGCCGCCGATGCCATCGCGGGCGATCTGGGCGACCGTGCGATCTGCCAAGACTTCTCCTACCTGGCTGCGCTCCCGCGCGGCCTGCACCACGGTGATCGTGAGCCAACCCACGAATGCCGCGAGCAGCACCATCCCGTCGGTCCTGTTGAGGCGGCCATCGACGCCGAGCAGCAGCACCAGGATCGGGGCCGCCAGCGCAACCGGCAGATCGCGCCGCAGATCCTGCCGCCGACCCGCTACTCCGCCCATGAGCATGGCCAGTGCGAGAACCAGACCCACGTTGATGACGTTGCTGCCCAGCGCATCGCCCAGCGCCACCTCGGGCCTGCCAGCGCTGGCCGCATTGACTGCCACGGACAGTTCCGGGCTGGACGTGGCGAAGGCCGCGACCGTCGCGGCGACTATGCCAGGCGAGATCCTGGCGCGGATTGCGCCGCCGACGGTCCCCCGGACGAAGAGCTCACCGCCCAGGGCTGCCGCGAGCACCCCGGGGATGATGAGCCATGCCTCCCGCACGACTCCATTGTCGCGACCGCGGGCCGTCGGCGCTGCAGGCGATGGTCCGCACTGGGGATGGGCACAGACCGATCGCGGGGCAGGGCGCATCAGCCGGCCCCATCAGCGCGCCTATCAGCCGGGGAGCCAACCCCCCGCCCGCTCCCAGCGCTACGTCACGCCGCGAAGTAGTCGTTGGCCTTCCCGTTCCACAGCAGGAAGAGCACGAGGAGGGCCAAGACGATGGTGACCATCCCGGCGACCACGCCTTCCGGCAGGGAGATCAAGGCCCACAGACCCACTCCCATGCGCACCACCATCAGCAGACTGACGAGGGCCCGCGCCAGGTTGCTGCCACCGCTCAGACCAACAGCGATGAGGATGGCTGCAACACCGATCACGACGGAGGTCCAGCCGTAGACGTTCGCCGAGGCGTCCGAGATGTCGGCGGCCGCCAGCTCCTCTCCGCTGAGAAGGAGCGCCACAACGCCGCTGGTGATGGAGACGACGGCGGCGAACCAGGTGAGCACAACGACCACCGTCACGCTGGCCGGACGCCGAACGCTCTGCTCGGATGCCACGAAAGCCTCCTTGGCAGGCAAAGGTCAGCCGCCGGTCGGCTGCCGTTCCTGCATACCAGGGGGCTGGGCACGGTGACAACACGGCGGCTCGTCATCAGCGGTAGGCTGCTGCGGTGCTCATCGACCGCCTCATTCTCGGCGGGCTGCGCTCCTACCCGCCGGAGCCGACCGCGGTCCCGCTGGCTCCCCTCACCCTGATCTTCGGCCCCAACTCGGCCGGCAAGTCCACGTTGCTCTCCACCGTCCCGATGTTTCAGCAGACCCGCGCCCGCCCGGAACTGCTGACCATGTCCGGGGATCTGGTGGAGGGCGGCACCTTCCGGATGGCCGTGCACCAGCACGACGACAGCCTCCCGATCACCCTCGGCGCGGGATGGACCGGTGAGGACGGCAGCGATCGCTCGATCGCGGCCGAATACGTGTGGGACCCGGTCCGTCGGGTGGCGGTGCGACGCCTGACGACCGGACACCTCGGTGCGCAGGCTTTCGCGCTGCGCGGGCGCTACCCCTGGCTGGATCAGTCGGGGGCCGAGGCCGCCGGGGCGCTGCGGACCGAGCTGTACGACCGACTGGACCGTGCGTACTTTGTGGGGCCGATGCGCGCGCGGGCCGAGCGCACCACCTTCGTCGGACAGGGCGATGCCGACTACATCGGCCCGGCCGGGGAACATATGGCAGCCATCCTGCACGCGCGCCCGGAGTTGGTCGGCCAGGTCAACCAGTGGTGCGAACGGCTCGGCCTCGGGTACCGGGTGCGCATGCTGGATCCGGTCTCCAGCGACATCGTCCATACCGCCGGAGAGTTTGCCGTCCTGGCACTGGAGGACGTCCGCCAGGAACCGCCGGTCCTGGTGTCCTCGCGGTCGGTCGGCTACGGGATCGGCCAACTGCTGCCCATCATCGTGCAATCGCTGCTTGCCCGGGACGCCCTGGTGCTGATCGAGCAGCCCGAGGTCCACCTCCACCCGCGCCTGCAATCGGCGACCGGCGACCTGCTGGTAGAGACCGTGACGGCCGGGCGAGCGCAGGTCCTGGTGGAGACGCACAGCGAGCACCTAGTGCTGCGGTTGCTGCGGCGGGTCCGCGAGGGCGCCCTTCGAGCGGACGACTTGGCGCTGCTGTACGTCGACCTCGACGACCGCGGCGCCGCCTTCGTTCGGCGCTTGGCCATCGACGACGACGGGGACCTGGTCGACGGCTGGCCCGGCGGATTCTTCGACGAACGGCTGGCCGAGGTGCTGCCGGGGCTCGGGGAGTCGTGACGAGCGAGACGACCCCCACTCGCAAGAGCGTCGTCGGGGTCGGCATCGCGACCTCGGCCCTGCAGGACAGCGCCGGGGATCCCGCGCTGCGCCGCGCCGTGCATGAGGAACTCATCGAGGCGCTCTCCGTGCACGGGACGCTGGTGTTCACCTCGCAGGCCCACCTCGATCTGTTCGTGGCTGCGGTGCGGGACCTGCCCACGTCGCTGGCCAAGGCCTGGGAGGCCGTCTTGAGCTCCAAGCGGGTGCGCGTGAGGATCCGCGACCCGCAGTCGCTGGAGGCGCTGTCGGAGGTGCTGGAGCCGGCCGACTTCGACGCGGAGCTGGCCCCGGATGTACAGCTCGTGCTGCTGGACCCCGACCACGCCGAGCTACTAGGTGTGCCCGATGACGAGTTCTCGGCCCGGACGCCCGGTGGACTCGTCGAGATCGGTCGGATCACCACCGCCGGCCGTACCGCGACCCTGCTGGCGGCCCGAACCGTCCTCGATGCCCCGTTGCGGGAGGGCGTCAACCGGGAACAGGAATGGCAGGAGCGGTTCGGCCCGCTGTGCGCGGAGGCCAGTCCGATCGTCATCTACGACAAGTTCGTGGGCCAGCAGATCATGCGCCGCTACGTCTATGACGCCCAGTCCGGTGACGGCCTGACCTGGTTCCTGACCCGGGTCGGGATGACCCCCGGCCGCCGTGTCCGCGTCATCACGGCGGTGACCGACGACCTCGATCGGGGCCGCCGCTTCGACGAGGAGACTGCTGCGGTGGCGTTCACCAGACTCATGCAACCGCTGCGCGACCGAAGGCTGCGGCTGGATCTGGTCCTCGTGCCGGAGCGCGTGCGCGGGCCGGGCGGCCGATTGGTGAGGTTCGGCCACGACCGCCACATCCGGTTCGGCAACCGCGCAGCACTGGCGCTGGGGGCCGGCCTGCAGGTGTTCGCCACGGGCACCTTCCGCGAGACCACGACGGTGGCGCGACTGCCCATCAACGACGCCAAGGCGCGCGAGGAGCAGGCGATCAAGGGGGCACTGCGGCCGCCAGAGGGCGGCTGGCTGCTGGGAGCGTGATGCGGCCTTGCGGACCTGCGCTGCAGATCCACCGCATTGGCCCGGGTGTCGCGGCGGCGGGTCTGCACGGAACGGTTGCAGCCACGGTCGCATTGATGTGCGGTCGGGGACTGCCCTGGGCCTGGCGCCAGGTCCGGCCTCGCCAAGGGTTTCCGAGCCCGACCCGGGTGGCTCACCTAGCGCCCCGGCCGCTGCTGCATCCGATACGGGGGTCTGCACCCGCCGTGGGGGCGGGACGGCCGGATTCCCGGCCCCTGCTGCACCCGGTTCGGGGGTTTGCAGGCGCCGTGGGGGCGGGAGCGCCTCCGGGACGGCCACTGTGCACCCGTTGCGGGGGTTTGCACCCGGGACGGGGGCTGAGAGGGCCTCCGCGGCGGCAACTGTGCACCCGGTTTGGGGGTTTGCAGGCGGCGCGGGGCCCGAGAGCGCCTCCGGGACGGCCACTGTGCACCCGTTGCGGGGGTTTGCACCCGGGACGGGGGCTGAGAGGGCCTCCGCGGCGGCAACTGTGCACCCGGGATGGGGGTTTGCACCCGTGGCGGTGGCTCTGCGCCCCGATTCGGCCGGTTCCGCCCCCGCGACGGGTGCAAACCCCCGAACCGGGTGCAGACCTGACCCGCATACCGGACGTTCCACCCCCGCGACGGGTGCAAACCCCCGAATCGGGTGCAGTCCTACCCCGCCCGCGCTGCGCCCGGCCCCCGCTCCAGGCGAGAACCCCCACGCCGCCGCGCCAATCCGTCAGACCGGCTCCCCCAGCACCACGCACTATGCGCGACCATGGACCATCAGGCGTCGGGCACTCGAGCTCCGCCTCACCGAGGAGTCGGCAATGAGCGTCACCGAACCGGAAGATGTCACCCAGCTGCGCAACGAGCTGGAGTCCCTGAAGCGGCAGTTGGCAACGGAGAAGCAGGCTCGCGCCGCCCGGGTGCGCAATGTGGCCAGCTGGGTGCTGGTCGTGCTCGCCGTGTTGGCGACAGTGCTGGCGCTGATGTCCATGTGGACCTTCCGGACGCTGAACAACACCGACCTGTTCGTGGACCGCGTGGGTTCGATCATCGAGCAGCCCGAGGTGTCCCAGGCCGTTGGGGAGCGGGCCGCCGCCGAACTGGTGGACGCGCTCGACCTGCAAGGCCGGATCGCTGATGTGCTTCCGGAGCAGGCCGCCCTGGTGGCCGCGCCGATCACGACCGCTGCCCAGAACTACCTGGCAAGCGCCGCAACGTCGCTGATCCAGACCGAGCAGTTCCAAGCCGTCTGGGACGCCACGCTGGCCCAGGGCCACCGACTCTCTATCGGCGTTCTCTCCGGCAACGACACCGAGGTCGTCGAGAACAGCGACGGTCTGATCGTGCTGAACATCACGCCGGTGGTCAACGCGCTGCTGGTGGAGGGCGCGGGATTCCTGTCCGACTTGTTGAACCGCGACATCAGCGCCCCCACGATCACACCGGAGACCATCGACGACGCGATCGCCGCGCTGGAGGAGCAGCTCGACACGGAGTTGCCGAACGATTTCGGGACGATCGTGCTGTTCGAATCGGAGGACCTCGCCTCGGCCCAGAGCCTCTACGCCACGGTCAAAACGCTCATCTGGATCGGCCCGATCGCAGCCCTGGTGCTGATCGGGCTGGCGCTGGCGGTATCGACGCGCCGCGTACGCACGATGGCGGCCATCGTCGTGGGTGTCGCGCTGGGGCTGCTGCTGGTGCGACTCAGCCTGGCACCGGCGCAGGAATCGCTGGCTGCTGCGGTCAGCGACGCCGGCCTATCAGCGGCGGTGGGAGCGGCGTTCAGTGAGGTGACCAGTTCCCTGGTGAACGGCATCGCTGTGGTGCTGGTGCTCGGGATCATCGCGGCCATCGTGCTCGTCATGGGCGGCGATTCCGCAGTTGCCCGCAAGGGCCGTGGGGCGCTGCGGGAGGCTCCAGGGCTGGCCGCCCGCTACCGCGGTGCGTTCCTCATCGGCGGGGCGGTGCTGGCGCTGCTGCTGCTCGCCGGGATCCCGGGCAGATCCTGGGCCCAGTTGCTGATCGTCCTGCTGATCTACGCCGCCTTCGCCTTGGCGGTCCTGCTCGCCCCCCGCCCCAAAGCCGCATCGACCCCGGACCTGGGAGGAGCGTGAGGCCGCAATGGCGCCGCCCCTCCGCGTGTTGTTCCCGCCGCGCAAGCCCACGACCAATCCCTACGTCGTCATGCTGGGCGAGGCACTCCAAGCCCAGCCGGACGTGGAACTGGTGGACCTGACCTGGCGCAACGCGCTGCTCGGCGACTACGACGTCGTCCACTTGCACTGGCCGGAGATCCTGGTGACCGGGCGCACTCCGAGCCGGCGCCGGGCGAAGGAGGCCGCTTTCACGGCGCTGCTCACCAGGCTGAGAGTGCAGCACAAGGCCCTGGTGCGGACCTACCACAACGTGGACCTTCCCAGCGGCCTGACCGCCACCCAGGAGCGGCTGCTGCTTCGCGCGGAGGCGCAGACTGCGGCCTGGATCGTCCTGAACGAGAATGGCGCGCCCCGGACCGAGGCCCCCGTGGTGTTCGTTCCGCACGGGCACTACCGCGACTGGTACCGCCAGTACGAACGGTCCAACCTGCACCCGGGTCGCATCGGGTACTTCGGCCTGATCCGGCGGTACAAGGCGGTCGACAGACTTGTGCTGGCCTTCCGCGAGGCCGCCCAGCAGCGGCCCGAACTGTCCCTGTCCATCGCGGGGAAACCGTCCACCGAAGAACTCGCGGAAGGACTGCGCGCCGCGGCCGGTGACGACCCCCGCATCACCTTCACCTTCTCGTTCCTCTCCGAAGCGGAACTCGTGCGCCACATCACGGCTGCTCAACTCATCGCGCTGACGCACCGCGAAATGTTCAACTCGGGCACAGCACTGGCGGCGCTGTCGTTGGATCGCCCGGTCCTGCTGCCCCGCAACGACATCAACGAGCGCCTCGCCGCTGAGGTCGGGGCCGACTGGGTGCTGCTCTACGACGATCCGCTGACCGGGGATGACCTGCTGAGCGCCTTGTCCGTCCTGGACGCACGATCCGAGGACGCCGCCGGGCCGGATCTGTCGGCGCGCGATTGGGACCGTTGCGGAGCCTCCCACGTCAACGCCTACCGGCAGGCCGTCGAATTGGCACGGAGCCGGTAGCCGCTCCCCCCGCTCAGGCCGTTTCGCACCAGCGGAGCGCTACGGCAGAACGGCAGCCGGGCGGCACCCCAATGCGGGGTACCGCCCGGTGGAACGCCACTTGTGACGCAAGAGGGTCACAGGTGCCGGTCGTCGATCACGGGTAGACCGGCTCGCCCATGCACAGCATGGCCCACGAGATGTCGGCAACGTTGCCGCCCTTGTTCAGAGGCGCGTAGAGCACGTCGCCCGCCACGACCTCCTCGTACACCTTCACGCCCGGGCCGGAGCCGGAGTCGACGGACCCGCCCTTGACGACAACGGCGGCGTAGTCACCATCGGCCTCCCAGAACGGGATGTCCAGATCGTCGATCTTCTCGCACTCCAGGCCGAGCACCTCGGACCAGTTCTCGTCGCTGTTGTAGTTGAACGGCTTCTCCGCCAGCGCGCTCCCGCTTGCCAGCCCCAGCGATGCGACGGCAGCCAGGCCGCCCACCAGAATCTTCTTCACTATTCCCCTCCCAGGGATTTGTTTCGAGCGAATTGCCCGATTGGCGGCGACTTTACCCTCCGTGATCGGCGCCACATTCGAGGGGTGTTCAGGCATGGGCCTGCAAGACGGCCGCCGAGCGCCACTACGATGGAGCCCCGCCCGAATGTGGGAGTCATCAGTGCCCATCACCCCCAGCGCCATCGCCGCGGCGCTGCCGACGCTGGTGGACCTCACGCCGGACGACACCATCCCTGCCATCGACGCGACCCTCCCCTGGTGGCCGGTCGCGGCCGTGCTGGTGATGATCGTCATGGTCAACGTCGCCGCCCACAAAGCCCTGAAGGATCTGTACCTGTTCTGGGCCCTCGGCGGCTCAGTGGTGGTGCTGACCATCGGCCTGCTCGACGGCACCACCTGGTTCGACCTCGGGTTGGCGCCCAACACCTGGGTATCGGGCCTGATCTGGGGCATCGGATCGATCGTGGCCATCTATACCGTCTACGAGGTCGGCTCCCGCTTGCCGCGAATCCGCCAAGCGTTCGGGGACCAGAACATCGCCGGGATGCCCAAGTGGCGGGTGTACTGGGAGGCCCTGGTCCGGTTGCCGTTGGGCACGGTCCTCTTCGAGGAGATCGCCTTCCGCGGCGTGCTCTGGGCGATGCTGGCGCGCCGCATGGACTGGGTGCACGCCACGTGGATCACGGCCGTGCTGTTCGGGCTCTGGCACATCCTGGGCTCGCTCGACCTGCACGAGCGCAACCCGGGCCTCGCGGTATCCGGAAGGCCGCGACTGGCGCAGTTCCTCGCGGTCGCCGGCGCGGTCATCAACACGGCGCTGGGAGGGTTGCTCTTCACCGGTCTGCGCGTGGTCTCGGGCAGTCTGCTGGCGCCGATGGGGTTTCACTGGGCGACCAACGGCTGGGGGTACCTGTTCGCGCGCCGTATCCACGTCAACGGCGACCGCTGACAGGGACTGCGCCTGGAGGATGCCTGCCGTGCCGCCGCCCCGTCCTACCATGGACCGGTCGGCGAGGATCGCGAGGAGGGTGTGATGGCGTCACGACAGGCGACCTGCCCCGCCGATGTGCCCGATTCGGTGGGCAGCACGCTGTCGGTCCAGGACGAGTCACTGCTGGACTTCGAACGGCGGCACAGTGGCACGGGACGGGCCAAGGATGCCGCGATTCGCAGCGCGTTCGACATCTCGCCGGCCACCTACTACGTCCGGCTGAGCCGCATCATCGACTCGCCCGAGGCGATGGCCTACGACCCACTGCTCGTGCAACGGCTCCAGCGGCGCGTGGCGGCCAGTGCCGGGTGGCACGCCGGAGCCGATCGATGACCCTGTCGTTCGCCACCATCAGCAAATACCCGCCGTACGTGTCGGGCCACTCCCACCAGGCCTTCTGGCTGAACCGGGAACTCGCCCGGTTGCTGCACCGCGAACAGCATCAAGTGTCCTACTGCGGAGCTGTGCCGCCTTGGTATCGCGATCCCATGGTGGTCGTGCACGAGGTCGAACCTTCCCCGGACGCCAATCCCAAGGTGACCGACGGTCATCTCCTCAAGGCACTGGCGGCGAGGCTGGCGGGGCTGGTCCACGATGGCGGCGTCTCAGCCCTGCTGGCCCTGTACGCCGACCCGCACGCCGAGGTTGCGCTACGGGCCGCCCGCGCTGCTCGGCTGGTCGGGAATCGGGTTGCGGTTGCGGTCAGCGTCGAGGGCTCCGATCTCACCTCGTCGATGGCCCGCCACACCGGCGACGGGGAGGCGATGGTCCTGCTGTCCGACATCGCCTCGGCCGATGTCGTGATGGCCGTGTCGGAGCGGGCGCGCCAGTTGCTGGTCGCGACGGCCGAATCGGTGGTCGGTCCCTCCCTTGCCGACGATCTGGCAGCGCGGACCACGGTCCGGCATCCGGGGCTGCCTCCGGAGTCGTTCCGCCGGCCGGAGGCCCAGCACGTGGCGCATTGGCGCGCCTCGCATGGCGTCGAGCCCGATCAGCGCCTCATCAGCTCCTTCGTTCGTCTGGTGCCGGAGAAGGGTCTGAGGCGCATCCTCGATGTCGCGCACGCCGCTCAGGCCCGACCCGACCTGGTCTTCGCCATCGCAGGCACCGGTGCGATGGAGGAGGAGATCCATGCCGAACTCCTGCGTCGGGGACTCACCCGCGTGCGCATGCTGGGCGACCTCAGCCAGCCGCAGGCGCACCTGCTTCGGGCGGCCTCCGATTGCGCGCTGCTGCCCTCCCACCGAACTGCGGATTGGGAGGAGACGTTCGGCATCGCCGCGCTGGAGTACCAGGCGCTGGGCGTCCCGGTACTGGCCAGCGACAGCCCCGGCTTCGCCGAGTCGTGTGCCCTGCCGCAGTTCCGTCTCACCACCGACGCCTCCCCGGAAGCCTGGCTGGAGCGGCTGGACAGCATCGTGCAGCAGCCCCGACTGCGCGATGCGGCAGCCGGCTTCGCGGCATCGTTCACTGCTCGGCGCAGCGCCGAGCACTTGCTGGACGCAGTCGAGGCCGCGATGATCGCCCAGTTCGCCGCCGTTCGTTGAGCACGGGCCAGCGGTGCCGACGCCTTCAGTTGGATGCCCGCGCCCGCGCAGCGGTGCCGTATGCTCATGGCAACGCGCCCGCAAGGGTGCGCCACAGCACCGCTCATCCAGAGGGGCAGAGGGAAACGGCCCGACGAAGCCCCGGCAACCCGCCACGGGTGCCAAGTCCGTCCCCGACCGGGGAAAGATGAGGAGAGCCCCATGAATGCGTCGCCCGATTTCGGCCGAGCCACGGGCCTGGTGTGCCGTGAATGCGGCGCCGAGTATTCACTGGGCGCGGCGTACTCCTGCGTGGAGTGCTTCGGCCCGCTGGAGGTCCATTACGACTTCTCCGGCATCACCCGGGAACAGATCGAAGCCGGCCCGAACTCCCTGTGGCGGTACGCTCCGCTGCTGCCCGTCGCCGAGTACGCCGGCAGTGAGCCCAACCTGCAGCCCGGATTCACCAAACTGGTCCGCGCCGACAACCTGGCCAAGGAACTCGGCATCACCGGCGGCCTCTGGGTCAAGGACGACTCCGGCAACCCCACGCACTCCTTCAAGGATCGGGTCGTTGCCGTGGCGCAGTCGGCCGCCCGCCGCCTCGGCCTGACCACGATCGCCTGCGCCTCGACCGGCAACCTGGCCAATGCTGTGGCCGCTGCCGCCGCCCGCGCCGGCCAGAACTCCGTCGTCGTCATCCCCTCCGACCTGGAGGCGGGCAAGACCGTGACGACGGCCACGTACGGCGGCGTCCTGCTCGCCGTGAAGGGCAACTACGACGACGTGAACCGGCTGTGCAGCGAGTTGATCGGCGATCCGCTCACCGAGGACTGGGGCTTCGTCAATGTCAACCTGCGGCCCTACTACGCAGAGGGCTCGAAGACGCTCGGCTACGAGATCGCCGAGCAGCTGGGCTGGCGCCTGCCGGACCAGGTCGTGATCCCCATCGCTTCGGGCTCGCTGCTGACCAAGGTCGACAAGGCCTGGCGGGAACTCACCGAGCTTGGCCTGGTCGATGAGCATCCCTATGCCGTGTACGGCGCCCAGGCAACAGGCTGCTCGCCGGTCGCGCAGGCCTACGAAGCCGGGCTCGATGTGGTGCGGCCCATGAAGCCGAACACCATCGCGAAGTCGCTGGCGATCGGCAACCCGGCGGACGGCCCGTTCGCCCTGGACGCGGTGCGGCGCACCGGCGGCGCCATCGCCCATGTCAGCGACGCCGAGGTGGTCGCATCAATGCTACTGCTGGCCGAGACCGAGGGGATCTTCGCCGAGACCGCGGGAGGAGTCACCCTGGCCACCCTGCGGCGCCTCCTGGCCGACGGCCGGCTCGACCCCACGAAGGAAACCGTGATGCTCAACACCGGCGACGGCCTGAAGACCCTGGACGCGGTCGCCGGCGTCGTCGGGCCGACCGCCGTGATCCCGCCGGACGTCGATGCCGTGACCGACGTCCTCGGAGGGCGCTGAGTGCAACCGGTTGATGGTTCCTAGCCGCATTGATCAGGACGCGGGGGTTTCCTCGTGCCGTTGGTGTCCGCCGTTGGTGTCCGCCGTTGGTGTCCGCCGTTGGGGTCCGCCGTTGGTGTGTCCAGGCGCTGCTGCACGAGCCTCGAGTGTTGCGCCAGGGATTCGGAACGGGGGTCTGCACCGGGGCCAACGGCGGGATCACGCGTGGTGACTGCACCCGGTGCGGGGGTTTGCACCCGCAACGGGGGCTGACGGGCCTGGTTTCGGGGGGAGTCTGCACCCGGTTCGGGGCTTTGCACCCGCGCCGGGGGCCGAACGGCCGGATTTCGGGCCCCGCAGGCACCGGACCGGGTGCAAAGCCCCGAACCGGGTGCAGTCGCGCCAGGCCAAGGGCCTCAGCGGGCCCCGCGAGGGGTGCAAACCCCCGAACCGGGTGCAGTCGCGCGGCTGCCGAGGACCTCAGCGCGCTGCGACCCGGACGCAGAACCTTCGAACCAGAGTGCAGACCCACGCCAGTGACCCCGGGCGACCAGCGCAGCTACCCGGGGCTCTACCGCCCTGCACCTCCACAGGGCAATGCGCCGCACGATCCCGGCCGCGGCGATCACGCGATGGCACCGCGCCACCCCCAGAATCCCCAGCCCGCAGGGATTTCCGTCCAACGAACACGGCAACGGCAAGATGGATCGGAGTGGGTCGTCTGTCCCGTATAGTAGGGAGTGGTCTTCGTTGTTTGTGCACCACCCGTCCCGGGATCCATGAGCACTAGGCCCGGGAGGGCGACCGCTCCCCCGTTTTTCGTATCACGCACTGAGGAGCAACACATGGTGCAAGGCACCGTCAAGTGGTTCAGCGACGCCAAGGGCTACGGATTCATCACCGTGGACGGCCAGGATGGCGACGTCTTCGTCCACTTCTCGGCCATCCAAGGCAACGGCTTCAAGACCCTCACCGAGGGTCAGCGGGTCGAGTTCGAGATCGCGCGCGGCCCGAAGGGTCCGCAGGCGGAGACCGTCGTGGCGCTGTAACTGCAGCCCACACGCTTCACGGCCGGCACCCTGCGCTTCGGGGGTGCCGGCCGTCGGCGTTCCACCACGAGAATCCGTTCCGGCGACACGCCCAAACCCCATGACAGCAGCTCCCGAGACTGCTAAGTTCTGACTCGTTCCCCCGTCGCGCCTCCCCCGTCGCGGCGGGGGATTCCTCTGTCCGGCGGCAGGTCATGGGAAGCCTCCCGGCACGCGGACCGACCGGCATCTTCCGAGCGAAGCATTCGTTGGCGGCAAGGCCCGACATCCACCGAATGGCGGCAGCGCCCTGGCCGTGGGGCACCGAGGCAGCCATCGACCTCACAGTGCGGACTCGGCACGAGGGCGCACGAACGCTCCGACGGCCCGGGCAGTGCGGTGATGCAGCACTGCCGAACCCGAATCAGGCAAGGCGCATGGCAGGCAGCGAGAACCGACGCACGTGCGCTGGCTCCGCGCACGCACTGCTTCTACTCGAAGTCCTCGAGGGCCTTTTTCACCGAGGGGGTCAGATCGGGGTCGTCCGATTCGCCATCCTCGTCGATAAAGTGCAGGGCACCCTCTTCAGCGCTCAGGTCGCTCTCGTCGTAGGTCTGCCGGGCGATGGCCTCCGAGGTGGTGTCCTCCAGAGCCCCGCCATCCTCGTCGACGAGCCGACCGATGTGGTCGCCGTTGCGCCGCACCGGGTGGTACTCGGGGCCGCCGGCCTCCAACTCGTCGGAGAGTTCCTTCTCCAGCTTGTCCACGAGGCTACTTGCGGGGTCGTCCGACCACGGCTGGTCGGTGCCCTCGAACTCGCCTCGGATGAAGCTCGTCATCATCGCCTCCCTAGCCGACCGCTTCCGCGGTATCGCCCCTATCCTGGCACCTCGAGGCCATCCTGCAGTAGGGACCCTGGACATTTGGGGACTGGGCACAGGCGGATACGGGCTTGCACTCTCAGCAGGTGAGTGCTAAGAATCAGTTAGCACTCGATGTGCCTGAGTGATAAGCGAAGGCCCATCGGATGCCACCACCGATGTCGAGTGGCGAGGTTGCCACCGGGCGCCAGAATGGCGGCGCCGCGGAGCAGTCGTCCGTCGCGGGCGCCACTCGACGACACCGTACTCGTTCCCGGAGGAACGCCCACCCATGGCAAAGATCATTGCGTTTGACGAGGAAGCTCGTCGGTCGCTCGAGCGGGGGATGAACACCCTCGCCGACGCCGTCAAGGTCACCCTCGGCCCGAAGGGCCGCAACGTCGTGCTGGAGAAGAAGTGGGGAGCCCCCACGATCACCAACGACGGGGTTTCCATCGCCAAGGAGATCGAACTCGAAGACCCCTACGAGAAGATCGGCGCCGAGCTGGTCAAGGAGGTCGCCAAGAAGACCGACGACATCGCCGGTGACGGCACCACCACCGCGACCGTCCTGGCTCAGGCGCTGGTCCGCGAAGGCCTGCGCAACGTGGCGGCCGGCGCCAACCCGATGGCGCTGAAGCGCGGCATCGAGCGCGCCGTGGCCGAGGTCTCCACCCAGCTGCTGGAGATGGCCAAGGAGGTCGAGACCAAGGAGCAGATCGCGGCGACCGCCAGCATCTCCGCGGCCGACGCCGAGGTCGGCGACATCATCGCCGAGGCGATGGACAAGGTCGGCAAGGAAGGCGTCATCACGGTCGAGGAGAGCAACACCTTCGGGCTGGAGCTGGAACTCACCGAGGGCATGCGCTTCGACAAGGGCTACATCTCGCCCTACTTCGTCACCGACACCGAGCGCATGGAGACGGTCCTTGAGGACCCCTACATCCTCATCGTCAACTCCAAGATCGGCTCCGTGAAGGACCTGCTGCCGATCCTGGAGAAGGTCATGCAGTCCGGCAAGCCGCTGGCGATCATCGCCGAGGACCTCGAGGGCGAGGCTCTGGCCACGCTGGTCGTCAACAAGATCCGCGGCACCTTCAAGTCGGTTGCGGTCAAGGCGCCGGGCTTCGGCGACCGCCGCAAGGCGATGCTGCAGGACATGGCCATCCTCACCGGTGGTCAGGTCATCAGCGAAGAGGTCGGCCTGAAGCTGGACACCGCTGAGCTCGAACTGCTGGGCCGCGCCCGCAAGGTCGTGGTGACCAAGGACGAGACCACCATCGTCGAGGGCGCCGGCGACGCCGAGCAGATCGCTGGCCGGGTCAACCAGATCCGTGCCGAGATCGACAACAGCGACTCCGACTACGACCGCGAGAAGCTGCAGGAGCGCCTGGCCAAGCTGGCCGGCGGCGTGGCCGTGATCAAGGCCGGCGCCGCGACCGAGGTGGAGCTCAAGGAGCGCAAGCACCGCATCGAGGACGCCGTCCGCAACGCGAAGGCGGCCGTCGAGGAGGGCATCGTCGCCGGCGGCGGCGTGGCGCTGATCCAGGCGTCCGCGCTGGCGTTCGAGAAGCTCGAGCTCGAGGGCGACGAGGCCACTGGCGCCAACATCGTCAAGGTGGCCATCGAGGCTCCGCTGAAGCAGATCGCCGTGAACGCCGGCCTCGAGGGCGGCGTCGTGGCGGAGAAGGTGCGTAACCTGCCCGCCGGCCACGGCCTCAACGCCGCGAACGGCGAGTACGTGGACCTGATCGCCGCGGGCATCATCGACCCGGCCAAGGTCACGCGTTCGGCGCTGCAGAACGCCGCCTCGATCGCCGGGCTGTTCCTCACCACCGAGGCTGTGGTGGCGGAGAAGCCGGAGAAGACCCCGGCGGCCCCCGCCGGTGGCGACATGGGCGGTATGGGCGGCATGGACTTCTGATCCTGCCGATCACCTGCACAGGGCCCGGCCCGGAGGCGACTCCGGTGCCGGGCCCTGTGCCGTCGCCAGGCCGGTAGGCTGCGAGGATGGCCAGCCGCGAAGCTGAGTCGGCGTCATGAGTGAGGCGCCGACTGTTCCGACTGCGCGGCGGACCCTCGCCGAAGACCTTGCAGCACGTTCCGACGATGCCCTGGCAGCCCTGCTGCGGGAGCGCCCGGACCTCATGCGTCCCCTGCCGGAGGATTTCGCCGGCCTTGCCGACCGGTGCGCCTTCCCGCCCAGTCTGCGGTTGGCGTGGTGGCGGCTGAACCGGCTGGAGCAGCAGGTGATGGAGACGCTCCTGGCCCTGCCGCACGCCGCAACTCCTGAGGGACTCGCGCGGGCCATGGACCCTGCCGCGAGCGTCGAGTCCCAACGCGCCATCGACGAGGCGCTGACGCACTGCCGAGGCCTCGCGCTGGTGTGGGGCCCGCAGGCCGCCCTGCGGCCGGTGTCCGGCTTGCGGAGCCTGATCGGTGCCGCACCGTGCGGCCTCGACCCGCACGATCGTTCGGATGTGCCCGAGATCGCCCGTTTCTGCGCCGACCCGGCCTCACTCTACGACGAGATCGCCACCGCCCCCAGCGGTGCCCGGGATGCGCTGGATCGTCTCGTCTGGGGGCCGCCCCAGGGGCGCCTGCCGGATGCCGAGCGGCCGGTTTCCGCGGTCACTGCGACAACGCCGGTGGAGTGGCTGCTGGCCCGGCGCATCCTCATCCCCACCGGCCCGGACAGCGTCGCCCTACCCCGAGAGATCGCCCTGCTGCTGCGGGGCGGCCGCTACGTGCGATCGGTGGCCCTGCCGCCCGGGCCGCCGATCGACCCCGACGCACCGCCCGTCGCCGACGCCGATGCCACGGCCGGTATGAACGCCCTGCAGTGCACGCGCACCGCCGCCCGATTGCTCGACGCGGTCGAGGAGGGCGCCACCCGTGCGCTGCGATCGGGCGGGGTCTACCAGCGAGATGCGGCAGAGCTGGCCCGACGCCTGCACCGGGATCTGCCGACGACGGCGCTGCTGGTGGAGACTGCCGCGGCGGCAGGCCTGATCGCAGTGGACCAGCAACAGGGGGTCTGGGCACTGACGCGCGCAGCTGACGCCTGGCGCACCCTGCCGGAACCGCGGCAGTGGGCGGCGCTGCTCATCGCGTGGCGGGACCACCCGCCGGCCGAGCCCCTGGTCGCGGTGCCCGAGGCCGCTGACCGCGCACCGTCGCAGGCCCTGTCGGCACCCGGGCTGGCCGAGTTCCGGCAGTTCGCCCTGCGCATCGCCGCCGCCGCGCCCGCCGCCAGAGCGCTGGCGGTCCCCGAGCTGACCGCCTCGATCTCCTGGCACCAGCCGCGGCTCGGCGGCACCGGCCTCCCCGACGCAGTCGCAGCGCTCCTGGCGCAGGCAGAGATCCTGGGTCTGCTGGGGCGCGCCGCGCTCAGCAATGCCGGGCGACTGCTGGCCGACCCGGCCGCGGCACCGGATCACATCGCCGACGCGGTGCACTGGCCGGCGCTCGTGGACCGGGTCGTGGTCCAGGCGGATCTGACGGCCACGGCGCTGGGGCCGATGACGCCGTATTCCCAAGCGCGCCTGGAACGGCTCGCAGCGCTGGAGTCCTCTGGCGCCGGGGCGGTCTACCGCTTCACCAACGCAACGCTGCAACGGGCCTTCGACGCGGGGATGGGCACGGCAGAGGTGCTGGCCGAACTTGCGGAGCTGTCCGCCACCGGGGTCCCGGCGGCCCTGGAATCCCTGGTCACCGACGTGGGCCGCCGTCACGGCACGATCCGGGTCGCCGCGACCAGCACCGTCATCACCTCCGACGACGATGCCGCCTTGACCGCGGCACTGGCCGCCCGCTCGCTGCAGCACCTGCGCCTGCACCGCGTCGCGGCCGGTGTCGCCGTCAGTCCGCTCGGCGCCGAGGAGGTGACGGCGGCGCTGCGCAAGGCCGGCATACCGGCGCTGGGAACGGCCGGCACTCCGCAGCGCCCCCGACGGCTGCCGGCACCGCGCCCCGTGGCGACTGCGTCCCCCGGCAGCGACGAGCGGGCCGCGGCGGTCCGAGGGCTGCGGGCCGGAGCCGCCGCACGGGCATCGTTGGCCGGGCCGTCGCGGGTGGAACCGGTCAGCCCGCACCAACTCGTGGCGATCCTCGGCGACGCGATCCGCGACGAGGCCAGCGTGTGGATTGACTTCGCCGATGCCACCGGCACCCGTCGCGTGCGGTCGGTGCAGCCGTTGACGCTGCGCGCCGGGATGTTGTCGGCCTACGACCCAAGGGATCGGCGAGTGGCCGCCTTCCCGCTGTCACGCATCGCCGGAATCGCCCGGGCGGCTGCCCCGTGATGCAGGCGCAACACTGGGCCGTCTCGCCGATGCCGCAACTATGGGGACAATGGAACGGTGACTGACGGCCCCCTCATCGTCCAGAGCGACAAGACGGTCCTCCTCGACGTGAACCACGCCGACGCCGACGCGGCACGGCACGAGATCGCGCCCTTCGCGGAGTTGGAGCGGGCTCCGGAGCATATGCACACCTACCGCGTCACGCCGCTGGGCCTGTGGAACGCCAGGGCCGCCGGCCACGACGCCGAACAGGTGGTCGATGCGCTGATCCGCTACTCCCGCTACCCGGTGCCGCATGCGCTGCTGGTCGATGTCGCCGAGACCATGGCGCGCTACGGGCGGCTGCAACTGCTCAAGCACCCCAGTCACGGCCTGGTCCTGCACGCCCTGGATCGCGCCGTCCTGGTGGAGGTGCTGCAGTCGGCGAAGGTGAAGCCCATGGTCGGGGCCCGCCTCGACGACGACACGGTGGCCGTCCACCCCAGCGAGCGCGGCCGCATCAAGCAGATCCTGCTGAAACTGGGCTGGCCGGCGGAGGACCTCGCCGGCTACGTCGACGGTGAGGCGCACCCGATCACCCTCAGCGAGGACGGCTGGCACGTGCGCGACTACCAGCGTCACGCCGCCGAGGGGTTCTGGCACGGGGGCTCCGGTGTCGTCGTGCTCCCCTGCGGGGCCGGCAAGACCATCGTCGGCGCGGCAGCCATGGCGATGGCCGAGGCGACCACCCTGATCCTGGTCACCAACACCGTCGCCGCGCGGCAGTGGAAAGCCGAACTGCTGCGACGCACCGGCCTCACCGAGGAGGAGATCGGCGAGTACAGCGGGGCGCGCAAACAGATCCGGCCGGTCACCATCGCCACTTACCAGGTGATGACGCGCAAGACCAAGGGCACCTATCCGCATCTGGAACTCTTCGGCGCCCGCGATTGGGGCCTGATCATCTACGACGAGGTGCACCTGCTGCCGGCGCCGGTGTTCCGCTTCACCGCCGACATCCAGGCGCGCCGCCGGCTCGGCCTCACCGCCACCCTGGTCCGCGAGGACGGCCGGGAGGGCGACGTCTTCAGCCTCATCGGCCCGAAGCGCTACGACGCCCCCTGGCGCGAGATCGAGTCGCAGGGCTACATCGCGCCCGCGGACTGCGTCGAGGTGCGCGTGGAGATGACCGCGGAGCAGCGCATGTCCTACGCCGTGGCCGAACCGGAGGAGCGCTACCGGATGTCGGCCACGCTGCCGCTGAAGAACCGCGTCGTGAAGGCGCTGGTAGAGCAGCATGCCGACGATCAAGTCCTCGTCATCGGGCAGTACCTGGACCAACTGGCGGAGGTGGGGGCCCTGCTCGACGCGCCGATCATCACCGGCGAGGTTCCGGTCCGGCAGCGGGAGGCGCTGTTCGAGCAGTTCCGGACCGGGGAGCTGCAGCGGCTCGTCGTCTCGAAAGTTGCGAACTTCTCCGTCGACCTGCCCGAAGCCGGCGTGGCGATCCAGATCTCGGGAACGTTCGGCTCCCGGCAGGAGGAGGCGCAACGACTCGGCCGGGTGCTGCGCCCCAAGTCCGATGGCCGCACCGCGCACTTCTACACGATCGTGACGCGTGACACGGTCGATGCCGACTTCGCCGCCCACCGGCAGCGCTTCCTCGCCGAGCAGGGGTACGCCTACCGGATCGTCGATGCCGGCGACGTCTTCGCCGGCGAGGGGCAGCCGCCGAACTAGGGCCGGCCCGCTCCGCTGCGCCACGCCACGTCCTGCCACGCCACGGTGACCTCGCCCAATCGCCACCGGGCTGGCCCGTCGAGGAGCCGGTAGCCCCGGTCCTGCACGCCTTCGCAGGTCCGGATCCAGCGCTGCCGGGCGGACAGGCCCTGCCAGGGCGCTGCGGCCTCCCACGCCTCGTCCATGGCCGTCAGGAAGCCGTGGATGCGCTCGCCTGGCACGTTGCGGTGGATCAGCGCCTTCGGCAGCCGTGCCGCCACCTCGCTGGGGCGCACCAGACCGGCCAGTCGCACGCTGAGGCTGAGACTGCGCGGCCTCGCATCGTCGCCATCGGCGACCAGGCACACCCAGGAGGCGAGGCGACCGAGCTCGTCGCAGGTCCCCTCCACCACCACGCCGCCGGGCCGGCACGCTCCCAGCATCGTGTCCCAGGACTCGGCGACCGCGGACTCCTCGTACTGCCGCAACACGTTCATCGCGCGCACGAGCGCCGCTTGCCCGCCCAGTTCTCCGAGCTCGAAGCCGCCCAGGCCGAACCGTCCCGCGGGGAATCGGCGCTGCGCTTCGGCCACTCGAGCAGGGTCGATCTCCAGACCCACCACCCGCGCCTGCGGGGCAACGGTGTGCAACCGGCGGCTGAGCTCGATGGTCGTGATCGGCGAGGCGCCGAATCCCAGGTCCACGACGTCCACCGGGCCGCAGCTGCGCAGCAGGCGACCGTACTGCGCGACGATCCAGCGATCCACCCGACGCAGCCGGTTCGGGTGCGTCGTCCCCCTCGTGATCGTGCCGACCGGACGGGTCGGGCGGGGCATCAGTACCGGCTGCCGGTGACTTCCCGCACCCGCGGCCGCACGTCCAGCAGGTACACCAGGGCGACGATCAGCCCGGCGAGGCCGAAGATGCCGATCGGTGAGGCGACGAACGCCGTGAGCGCCGCGATCCCGGTCAGCAACAGCCAGAACATGCGGGTGCGCCGATTGGCGGCCACGAAGGCGCCGGAGGGCCGGGTCGCACAGTCCGCCACGGCCCAGATCTTGATCACGAGGAACCCGACGAAGAGCACCAGCGACACCAGCGCCTGCAGTTCACCGAACATGCATACACGGTACGGTGCGGGCGGCGGCGCGCCAACCGGTATCGCCTTGCCGGGGCTCTTCGGCGGCGGCGCGCCAACCCGTATCGCCCTGCCGGGGGCTCTCGGGCGGCGTCGTCAGCCGAGCCGCAGTCATGGCACCATCGGGCCATGCGGGCAGTGGTGCAGCGCGCCTCGGGTGCGCAGGTGAGGGTGGGCGCAGAGGTGGTCGGCGCCATAGCCGGACCCGGACTGGTCGTGCTGGTCGGGGTGACCCACGACGACACCGAGGCCCAGGCCCACCGGCTGGCCGACAAGGTCTTCGATCTGCGCATCTTCGACGCCGACGCCCTCGCCGGTTCTCAGGTGTGCCTGCCGCCGGGCGCCCGGGAGGTGTCCGCCTCGGACCTGGGCCTGCCGCTGCTGGTCATCAGCCAGTTCACCCTCTATGGCAGCACCCGGAAGGGACGGCGCCCGACCTGGGAGGCCGCTGCTGCGGGGCCGGTCGCCGAGCCACTCGTGGCAGCGGTGGTGGACCGGCTGCGCGGCCGCGGTGCGACCGTGGCGACGGGGCGCTTCGGCGCCATGATGCAGGTCGAGCTCACCAACAACGGGCCCGTCACCGTCATCGTGGAGGTGTAGCGACCGGCATCCGTCGCGGGCCGCCACTACCGTCAATGGCAGTGGGAAGGCGGAACGGCGATGGCAGTGCAGAGCACCACGGCGGCCCGCACTGCCGCGCGACCATGGCGGCATGGCGCGTTCGCGTTGGCGTACTGCACCGACGTCGAGACTCCCGCGCCATGACGGTGCGGCAGGCCCGGGGCAGCCAGTGCGGAGGCCGCAGTGGGGCTTCCCGGGATCGACTCGCCAGCCCGAGTACTGCCGCGCGGGGCGCCGGGTGCGGATCGCCGCCCGCGGTGACGCAGTTGGGCCGTCGTCGCCAAGCCAATGGTGCTGACACGCGGACGTCGTGCGCCGGGTAGGGATGTCAGGGGAGTACAGATGCGTCGGTTGTACGTGGACATGGACAACGTGCTGGTGGACTTCGCCAGCGGGATCGAACGCCTCGAGCCGGACGTCCGCGCCGCCTACGAGGGCAACTTCGACGAGGCGCCCGGAATCTTCGCGCTGATGGACCCGATGCCCGGTGCGGTGGAGGGCTTCACGGAACTGGCGGGGCTGTTCGACACCTACATCCTGTCGACCGCGCCATGGAACAACCCGAGCGCCTGGAGCGACAAGCTGCTGTGGGTGCACCGGTGGCTCGGCTCGGCGCCGGGCACCCCCGCCTACAAGCGGTTGATCCTGTCCCACCACAAGCAATTGCTGCAGGGCACGTTCATCATCGACGACCGGACCCAACGGGGCGTCGACGCCTTCGAGGGCGTCCACCTGCATTTCGGCACCGACCCGCGGTTCCTGGACTGGCCTTCCGTCGTGGCGTACTTGCGCGACCACGCAGCGACCACCGCATAAGGCGGGTCAACGCAGCCCGCGCACACCCCATCGTGGCTGCCATGCGGGCGTCGCGGCGCGGGAGCACGCTGCGGGTCGGGGCGGGTCCGACAGCAGACGCGGTCAGGCTGCTACGACGACTTCCTGCGTCGCCGCGACCCCGCCCACGAGCAGGTCTGCGGCCGGATCGACGTTGCGCTTGAGCACGACCGTCGCGATCGGCCCGAGTTCGTAGTGCCGAGCGGCGGTTCCCACCCACCCGACCGTCCGGCCATCGACCTCCACCGGGTCGCCGTGCTCGGGCAGCGTCTCGGCCGACCCATCGAGGTGGGCCAGCGCCAACCGCCTCGGCGGGCGGCCCAGGTTGTGCACCCGGGCAACCGTCTCCTGACCGCGGTAGCAGCCTTTCGCAAGGTGCACGGCGGGCCCGATCCACCCAACCTCGTGCGGGAGCGTGCGGTGATCGGTCTCGCAGCCCAGCCGAGGCACGGCAGCGGCGGTCCGCAGCGCTTCCAGGGCCCACATCCCGGCCCGGTGCCCAGCGGCGCCCAACGCCTCGCCCAGGCGGTCCCGCGGCACGAGCACCTCTGTGCCGGGCAGGGCATCGGGACGGTGCGGCACGTACCGCGATGCATCCCCACCGCGATCCTGCCCCGCGGCGGTCGTACCGGTTCCGCGGAACTCCGGCGGCTGCTCCCACCGTCGCAGGGTGCCCGGCAGGTCCTCCTCCAGCGTGGACCACACCGCGGCGATGCCCGGCTGGAGCTGCACCTCGACGCGCATCAAGAAGCGCATCGAGTCCAGATAGGCCACCAGCCGCTCCCCCTCGCCCGGCTCGACGGACACCAGCGTCCGCTCACCGTCATCGGTCAGCCGGAGTTCCTGCTCGACGTGACCTCGCGGGTCCAGGATGAGCGCCAACGCCGAGGAGCCGGGGGGCAGGTCGGCCAGATGCGCCGTGGTGAGGCTGTGCAGCCACGTCAGCCGGTCAGGGCCGGCGACGGATACCACCTCGCGGTGCGACACGTCGACCACGGCGATGCCATCGCGCAGGCGCACCTGTTCGCGGTGCGGATCGCCGTAGTGCCAGGGCACTGCGGCATCGCGGCCCTCGGGCAGGAGCACTGCTGTCATCAGTCTTCATCCTCGTGCGGGTCTGCCGGTGCGGCAACCAGGCACTCGGCGCACCGACCATAGATGGCGGCATGGCTGAAGTCTGCGCGGAAGCCGGTCTGCTGGAGGACCGCAGCCGCGAACGGCTCTGCGGCCGAGACGTCCAGGCTGATGATCCGCCCGCAACCGTTGCACTGCAGGTGGAGGTGGTGGGAGGCGGCCGCCAGGTGGTAGGTCGGCCCACCGGACCCGAGGTGGGCGTGGCGGACCAGTCCGAGTCGCTCCAAGGCATCCAGCCCCCGGTAGACGGTCGACAGGTTGACCGAGGTGTCGGAATCGGCGAGGTCGGTGACCAGCGAATCGGCCGTGGCGTGCCGCAGCCGCCACACTGAGGCGAGCAGGGCCTCGCGCTGCGCCGTCACCCGCATCCCGGCGGCGTGCATCTGCTCGCGCCACTCCTGCTGCAGGGCCTTCGGCGGCTCAGCCGGCATCGACGGGCCGCAAGCGCGCAGCGAGATGGTTGCCGAGCGCGTGGCCCATGGCGGCCATGTCGAAGGTCCACAGCAGGTCGCCGGCAACCAGGCCGTAGAGCCGATGGCCCCGCGTGTACTCCTTGGCGGAGGACGTCCGCGCGACGACCTCGGTGCCGAGTTCGAGTCTCGCGCCGGTGATGCGGGCGTCCTGCAGATCCGTGATGGTCACCTGCCCCAGCCACACCTCCGAGTAGCCGGTGGGATGGGACAGCAGCAGCTCGACGCTGGCCTCACCCTCGGCGCCGGGGCGGAAGAAGCCCTGCTCGCTGGCCAGTGGACGGCCAGTGCTGCCATCGGCCTCGATCATCCAGGACCTCGAGACGTAGGAGATGAAGGGCCTCCCGTCGCAGCTGAACCGGACCCGCTGCCCGAACCGGAAGTCCTCGATCGTCGGGTACTGGCCGGTGCCGACGCCCTCCCACTCGCCGATCAGCCATCCGAGATGCACCAGTTCGGCCGGCAGCGCCGACGCGGCAGGCTCCGACATGCGCGCTATCCCTTGAACAGCCGATAGATGACGTACAGGGAAAACCATCCGATGACGATGGAGACCAGCACGAGCAATCCGGTGAAGAACAGTTCCACGGCACCACTCTAGCCAACCGACGCCGCTGCCCCGGCGGTGCGTACGCTCGAGTAGTGCGCGGGCCATTGGTGATCAAGATCGTGGGCAGTTTCCGCGAGCCGGAGCGCGCGACGACCGCGCTTTCCGTCTCGGCTGCGGCCGCCTCCGCTGGCGTCGCCTTGTCGTTGTGGCTGGCCGGGGACGCCGTCTGGCTGGCCGTCACACCCGAACACCGCGGTGCCGCCGTCGACCCGGAGGCGGAAGAACTCCTGGCGGCCGTGCTGCCCCACGCCGGCGCGGCGGTGTGCGCACGCTGCGCCGAACGACGGGGCATCACCGCCGACCATCTGACGGCTGGCGCCCGGATCGCCGGGGCGGCCGCCTTCGTCGCCGCCGTCACCGAACCCGGGGCGCAGGCGCTCGTCTACTGAGAGTCCTCGGCTGATCCCGACGCACCGCTGGGCGCCGTACTGGAGAACGAACCGCCGTCCTCGGGCAGCAGCGCCAGCCACGTGCGCCCGCCGGGCAGCGCGAAGGACGACGACGCATCCGACCCCCCGGCCGGGTACGTCAACTGCCAGGCCGCCGAGTTCGACGCCTTCGACCAGGCCACCTCGAAGACCTGCCCGCCGGTGGCCACCCATCCGCTGCCGGAGCCGGTCGTCACCATCGTCGGGATCGGCGCTCCGGAGGCGTCCGTGGCGGTGCTGAACGTCACCGGCACGGTGAGTGCCACCACGTTGGTGAAGGCGAAATCGCCGGCGTCGGAGAGATCCGTGCGGACCCACTCACCACTGTCGGCCTGGTATCCAAACGACGTGGAGTCGCCGGGCCACCGCATCACCAACGCTTCGGCCGGGTCACCTGCGGCGTCCTCGGGAACCGTGCCGAAGGGCAGGTACGGCCCGGGCGGCGGCACGTCCGGCAAGGTCCCGGCCAGTTCGGCCACATCGACCATCACGTTGTAGGGCGAGGTCCGGCCGCCGTCCCTGGAGAAGCCCGGGTCCCCCTCCACGGCGGTCTGCACGCCGGCGCTGTCGAGGGCGGCGACGGTTGAGCCAGAACCGCCGGAGGCGACCAGTGTCCCGCCGGTAGGCAGCACGATCCCGACATCGGTTTCGCGCATCGACCTGACCGGTCCGGCCTGCTGCGGGTACTCCGAATGGAACATCACCGCCAGCCGGGTCAGGCCCCCCTCGACCAACTCCTGCACCACCAGGTCTGCCGACCCGATGCCCAGTTGCGGTCGACCGGCTTCCGTGTTTTCGATCTTGACCGTGAGCGCCTGGCGGGTATCGCCCTCGGGGTACCCCGGCAGCCCGGTGAGCGGCCATGGCACCTCGGCTGCCGGATCGTCGCCACCGCACGCGGCGATCAGGCCGGCCGACAGCATCAGGGCGAAGGTCAGGTGCAGGGGTCGTCGCAGTCGCACCTGACGCAGTCTGCCAGGCCGAGCCGCCCAAGTGCGGGAACCTGCGGGCAAGTGGGGCACGCTGCCGACGCGCCAGGAGAGCAGCCCTTCGCTGAGGTCACGCAGTGGATCTGCAGTACGGGCCAGTCGGCGTCGTCAGGTGCGCCTCCGGCGTGCGCCAGCGATGGGCCGGGTGCACGGCGGTGCACGGCGGTGGCGCGGAGGCGGCGGCGGCGGTGGCGGCGGTGGCGGCGGTGGCGGCGGTGGCGGCGGTGGCGCGGATGCGCACCTTGTCGGCGGTGCGGAATCGCCGGCTGCCCTAGCAGATGACTCTGCACCCGTCGCGGGGGCTGACGGGTCGCTGGCGCGGAGAACTCTGCACCCGGTTCGACGGTTTGCACCGCTCATCGCAATTGGCAGTGTGGTGGGATCCTGATCGGGACGGGTTGAGCGAGCGGGACGCCGAGGGCCCGGTTCGCGTCCCCGGCGCCCAGCGGGTCCAGGTGCCTGAGCAGCCTTGGATCTCTCCGCAGCGGGCGGGCTGCACCCGGTTCGGGGGTTTGCACCCGGCGCGGGGGCGGAATCGCCCTGATTTTGCCCCAGGTCTGCACCCGGTTCGGGGGTTTGCACCCGGCGCGGGGGCGGAATCGGCCGGATCGGGGCGCAGAGCCCCCGTCCCGGGTGCAAACCCCCGAACCGGGTGCACCGTTGCCGCCCCGGAGGCCCTCTGAGCCCCCGTCCCGGGTGCAAACCCCCGCAACGGGTGCACAGCCGCGCTACGGGGGCGCCCGCAAGGGGCGCCGACACCCGCACCCAAACGCAGCTCCGTCCCCGCCCGGAGGAGTCGCCAAGCAGCGCATCCCCGAGGAACGGCACCAACCCCAGCTACCGCCAGCAGCACTACACCGTGGATTGCGATGAGCCGGATTGCACCCGGCGCGGGGGCTGATGCCGCCGATATCGGGCCCGGAAGCCCCGTCCCGGGCGCAATCCCCCATTCCGGGGGCAAAACCCGCCCTAGACCACGGGGTCGGAAGCCCCCGTCCCGGGTGCAAACTCCCCGCCCCGGGTGCAGAACCGCTCGGCCGGCGGGTCGGTGCCCTCAGAGTCGGCCACTATCGGTCCCAATCAGCATCTCGGGCCCTTACGCACCAAGACCAAGGTCACCGGAGGCACGGGTATCAGCGCGACGCCGCTCATGTGCCCACGCACAGGTCTCCATACGACCGACCGATAGCGATCAGGGCGGCACCAGAGCGCACCGAAGAGTCAGGCGAAGAGGAGCGAGCGCGAAACACCGAAAGGGGTGGAGCTGAGGGGATTCGAACCCCTGACCTTCTCATTGCGAACGAGACGCGCTACCAACTGCGCCACAGCCCCTTGCGTGAATGAGGATAGCAACGACCAGCGCCAACGCGGAAACTGATGGCCCTTCGTCAGCCGTTGGCGGCCCGGCGGTACGGCTGCCGGTACTCCTCGTGCACCGGCGCGCTGGCCAACCGGGCCACTTCCTCCAGCGTGTCGGGCTCCACCGCAGCGATCTCTTGCTCGAACTGCCGCTCGACTGCGGTCTTGTACGCCCGACGCCGTTCCTCCTGCGCACGGGCCACCATGGCCTCACCAGCAGATCCGCGCACGGGGCCTGTCAAATCCACCACGCGTGGCACCTTGGCCGCCTTCGGCTTGGTGACATAGGTCGGCAGCGTCGTCGGCACGGCATCCCACCTGCCTGTGGAGTCGCCGGCGGCTGAGGCCGACTGCCGTGCCCGCAGCAGTGTCTGCGCCTGCCGCTGCGCACGCCGGGCGTTCTCGCGATGCGTGTCGGAGGCGCCACCGGCGGTCTGCACTCCCTGACGGGGCTTCGCAGCTGTGCGCATCAACACGCTGACGTAGATCACCAGCAGGACAGCCGCCGCTGCAGGGGCAGCCCCCGGCAGGAAGCCCGCCAACGTGCCGCCCAGGGCCGCGACGAACGAGAGGCTGAGCAGACCGAGTACGCGTCGGCGCCGCCGGACCGCTTTCGATGATGAGGGGCCTCGGTTGCCGAGCAGGCCGCCGGCCAGATCCATGGCCTGCTTCAGGGATGGCATAGGGCTCGGCATCGGACCAGGCTCGTCAGCCAGCAGGCCATCCTCGTCGGATTGCCCAGCGAGCTGCTGGTCGTCGCTGGCTCGTGCAAGGCTATCCATGGCGCGCTGGTAGCGGTCCGCGCTGCGTCGGCCGTGCAACTCATCGCGGTGCCGCCGAAGCCACGGGATGAGAAAGACAGCCCAGAGAGCGATGATCGCAAGATAGACCAGGCCTGTCACGTGGCCCAGGCTACGGGTCGCGACCGCTCGGGCGCCGGAGGCGCGCTGCGTGTCGTCGCACCCCTCTGCTAACGGCGCGTGAGCGGTCAGTCCCCCAGCGCTGAGACCGCCGAACCGTCGGCATGCCCGTGGCGGCGCAGCCAGGCGCGCAATCCATCGGGCCGCTCCTCAGCAGTGACGGCGAAGGACCAGTGGTCGCACCATTGCCCGTCGATGTGCAGGTAGCGCTCGCGCAGACCCTCCCGGCGCAAGCCCAGTTTGTGCACGACAGCGAGGCTGGCACGGTTCTCGGGCCGAATGTTGATCTCGATGCGATGCAGGCGCAGTTGCAGAAAGCAGTAGTCGCCTACCAGCGCGACGGCGCGCGTCATGATGCCGCGCCCTGCGTGCCCCTGGTCGATCCAGTAGCCGATGGTGCAGCTGCGCAGCGAATTGAGCGCGATGGCCCCGACGGTCAGCTGCCCGACCAGTTCGTCATCGACGACGATCCCGAACGGCATGGCCCGGCCCGCCCGAGCCTCCCGGTTCGCCTGACGGACCATCGCCCCGTACGTGGTCGGCGCGCTGGGGTCCGGTTGCGGCAGCGTGGCTTCCCACGGCCGCAACCAGTCGGCGTTGCGCGTGCGCAGGGCCCGCCACCGCCCGCCGTCCCGCAGCCGGAGCGGACGCAACAGCAGGTCCGCCTCGGTCAACCGGACCGGCCACGGCACGTCTAGTTGGGCCACTCCACCACCTCGGCCGCCGTCTCGCCGTGGTGCTGGATCGCGATCGCGTTCGCGCCCTCCAACTGGCGCATGGCGGGCAGCCCCTCCGATTCGGGGACGAACTGGGAGTCGGAGTACCGGCCGGCCAGGATGCGCGACCCCGGACCCTCGGACCATACGGGCAGCCGCACCTGCGCCGGCTCGGAGTCGGCTCCCCGCAACGCGTCGAGCACGGGTCGCACCAAGGCGTGAAAGGCCAACAGCGCGGCGCTCGGATCGCCGGGCAGCGAGATCACCGGGGTCCGCTCGGTCCCCAGCAGGCCAACCCCGTAGGCGTTGCACGGATGCAGGGGCGGTCCGTCGAAGCGCGCAACCCCGGTGCCCACCAACTCCTGCCGCAGGGTGTCGGACTCGCTGTCGATCCCACCCACTGTCACGATGATGTCGGCCCGGACCAGTTGGTCCTCCAGGGTGTCCCGCACCGCTCGCGCGTCGTCCGGGACCGGGCCGACGCGATGGCAGTTGACGCCCAGCGGCGCGGCCGTAGTGGTGAGGACGACGCCTGCCGCGTCATGGCCTTGCACGTCGCTGGCCGACGCGCTGACCCGTACCAGCTCCGAGCCGACGGTGAGAATCACGAGGCGAGGTCGCGGGTGCACCTTCACCCGCGGTCGGCCGACGAGGGCGAGTTCTGCAACGGCAACCGTTCCCAGCCGCTGCCCCTCCGCGATGACGACGTCGTCCGGGCGATAGATGCTCCCGATCTCCCGGCACGCCTGACCTGGCCCCGGCGGGCGCATCAGCACGACCTTGTCGTCGTCGATCCGGTAGCTGTCCGGGCCCGCCACCGCGTCGGCGTTCGGCGGCAGTTCGGCGCCGGAGGCGATCCGGGCGCAGTGGCCTTCAGCGAGGGGTTCGGCGGCACGGCCAGCCTCGATCGTCGCCCCGATCGGCAGAACGACCGGTGTGGCCGCCGAGGCGCCCTGAGCATCCTCGGCTCGCAGCGCGATCCCGTCCAGGACCGACTGCCGATACCCGGGGACCGGTTTCCCCGCCGTCACCAGCGCGGCCGATCGGCACCCGATGGCTTCGGTGATCGGCACCTCGAGTGCGGGCAGCATGGACACCGGCCCGAGGACCTCGCGGGTGAACTCACGGAACGTACGCATCGCTACGATGATGCCCCACACCCGCGCTTGCCCCGCCGCCGACACCGCCCGCGAGCTGCGCACGGTCAACTGCCGACCTGCCCGTGGCACGCTGATGCGATGGACAAGCCAGACCTGCGTAGGTGGCTCCGGCAGCGTCGTGCCCAGCGAAGCGACCCCGCGCAGCCGGCTGCGCTGGCCGAGCAATTCGCCCTGCTGCGCCGCCACCTCGGCGTGCCGACCGGTCCGGGCAGCGTGCTGGCGGCCTTTCTTCCGACGCGCGTGGAACCGGACCTATCCGCTTGCCTGGCTGCCGCTGCCAGCGGCGGTGAAGTGGTCCTGGTACCGCGGACGCTGCCGGGCCGCCGGATGGAGTGGGTGCGCTGGTTCCCCGGCGTGGCGCTCATGCCGGACCGCCACGACCTGTTCGCTCCGGAAGGGCCGGCCGTGCCCGACCCGCTGCCCACCTGCTCGATGCTGCTCCTGCCGGCGCTGGCGGTGGACCACCTCGGGACTCGGCTGGGACACGGAGCGGGCTACTACGACCGAGCGCTGGCTGGCGTCCCCGGCTGGCCGCACGGACCGCTGCGGGTGGCGGTCGTGCATCCCGCCGACGTGTTGCACGATCCCCTGCCCCGCGAACCGCACGACGCCGCAGTCGATGCCATCCTCACCGCTGCGGGGTGGTACCGCACCGACCCCGCCCGGGCTACGGCGTCAGAGTGAGCCGGTCGCGCGCGGCGGCATCCACCGCTGCCGGGGTGAACGCCCACGCGTACTGCTCGCCGACCAGCCAGGCGCGGATCTGGTCGCCGTGGTTGTCGTGGTAGGCGTGTCCGCTGTTGCCGGTGAGGTTCACCCAGGTCGATGAGTCGAAGTCCGCGAGGTCGACGACCTGGCGCATGCTGGGCACCCAGATGACCTCGTAGCCCTCCGCTGGAATCCAGCCGGTCGCCAGCGGGATCGCGCTGCCGCCGGATGTCGGCTCCGGCCCGCGGTTGAAGATCATTTCCAGGGCGCGGATGCCGGACGCCCCCAGGGTCTGGTGGGTGAACGTCAGCGTATGCAGATCGCCCCATCGCCACTCAGCGCTGTCGGCGCCCTGCCGCTGGACCAGTTCCGCATAGGCGGCATCCAGTGCAGCGACCACCGTCTCATCGCGGGTCTCGACCGGCTCGGTGCGCACATCATCCCACCAGAGGTCCGCTGGCCGCTCCCAGAGCCTGCGAAGGACTTCCCAGAATCGATCGCCGGCCGCATCGAGCAGATCCAGGTCAGGTAGTTCGTCGACGAAGAGCCGGTCCAGCAAGGCGTTGTAGAACACGTTGAAGTAGGCGGCCGGTGAGGACGCGGCGGTCTGCTGGTAGTCCCAGTCGACCAGGTCCTGCACCGCCGCCGCGGTCTCGCCGCTCAGCCCGGGCAGTTCCGCGATGCGCGGTACGAGGAACGCGGCGAGCTCGTTTCCAGCATCCATTTGGATCTCGGCCATCTGCGCGGCCGTGACCGGTCCCTCATCGATCGCTTCGGCGAGCCGCTCGTTGATCCGCTGCGCACGCGCACCGAAGGTGTACTCATCGGTCTGCATCGGCCACGGGTAGCCCGCCGGGACGACCCGCTGGTTGGCGGCGGTGATGAATCCCTCTGGCGGATTGAGCGAGCGGGGCAGCTCGCTGAAGGGGATGAACTGCCGCCAGTCGTAGCGACTGTCCCAGCCCGGCACCGGCCACTTGCCGTCATATTTGGCCCGCACCGGGATGGTCCCGGGCGCCTGGTAGCCGATGTTGCCGTCGATGTCGGCGTAGATGAGGTTCTGCGCCGGAACCGTGAAGAGTCGGGCGGCCTGTCGGAAGTCTTCCCAGTTGCGGGCGGTGTTGATCAGGAGCACCGCGTCGAAGGTCGGCGCGGGCTGCAGCGCCGTCCACCGCAGGGCCACTGCGTAGCCGTCGGTCTGATCCGGCGCGCGCCGGGGCCGGGCCTGGCCGGGCGCCGGGACCGGTGCCACCTGACCCACCGCTTGCAGATCCTCGGCTCCCGCGGCGTCGGAGACGATCGGACCGCGCTCGGTGGAGCGCACCTCAATGTCCTCCCACCCGCCACCGGCAATTTCGATGCGTTCCTCGCGGATCTGCAACGGTCGCGGCTGACCGTCCACCAGATACGTGTCCCCGCTCACCTGCTCCAGGACGAGGTCGGCGACATCGGGGCCCATGTTGGTCAGTCCCCAGGCGATGCGGTCGTTGTGGCCGATCACGATGCCCGGCATCCCGGCCATCGACCAGCCGGACACGTCGTAGGGGCAGTCCTCGTCCACGGTGCGGCAGTGCAGCCCTACCTGGTACCACAGGGAAGGCAGACTGGGACTGAGATGGGGATCGTTGGCCAGGAGCGGCCGGCCACCGGCGGTCAGGTCGCCCGAGAGGACCCAGGAGTTGGACCCGATCCCTTCCCCGGCCGGCGCCAGAACGGTCTCAAGGGTCGTGGCCCGCCGGGCGGTAGCCTGCAGGGGCTGCAGCACCGCCGGTTTCAGGACTGCTGCCGCTGCAGGCGCCGTCGTGGGATCCCCGGTGGGCAGTCCGGCAGCCGCCAGCGCACCGTTGGACAGGATCGTGCCGCTGCGCTGCTGCGGATAGGGCGGGAACAGTTGCCCGATGCGTTCGATCCCGACCTCGGCCGCCCCGAGCACCCGCTGCAACTCGGCGTCGATGTTCTTGCTCAACTGCCACGCCAGTGCCTTCAACCAGGCCAGCGAGTCGATCGGGTTCCAGGAGACGATCGTGTAGTCCGGGTTCTGCAGCGCCAGGATCTGGTACTCCAGGGCGATGTTGGAAGCCGCTTTGCCGTTCAGGAAGGTGTTGACACCGTCGCTGTAGGCCTCCAGCGCCTGCTGCGAGCCTCGGCTCAGCAGCGAGAACTCCTGTTCCGCCACGCGGCGCCACCCCATCGTCCGCACGAACGTATCGGTCTCGAGGAGGTCCTCGCCGAACATCTCCGCGAGTCGGCCCGCTGTAGTGTGGCGGCGCACGTCCATCTCCCAGAAGCGATCCTGCGCGTGCACGAAGCCGTGAGCGAAGAACAGGTCCTCGACGGTATCGGCGTAGATGTTGGCGACACCGCGCTGATCGCGGATGACATCGACGGGTGCGGCCAGACCCGGCACGTTGATGGTGCCGCCCACCTGCGGCCAGGGCCGTTGCACGGTCCACCAGGCCAAGCCGGCCGCGGTGACGCCGACGACCAGGGCGAACACCAGCAGCACGCCGCCGATTCGCCACACCCATTTCATGGGCTGAACCTAGCCGCCGCGACAACAGCCCGGTGGCAAGTTCGCCGCGCAGCGACCGCGAGTTGCAGCCTTAGCACTCCCAGCACTAGAGTGCTAAGCACAGCGGGAGGACGCCCATGCCCACCTACCAGTACGCATGCCGATCCTGCGACCACCAGTTCGAGGTGGTGCAGGGATTCGACGAGGCTGCCCTGACCACCTGCCCGGCCTGCGAGCAGGAGCAACTGCGCAAACTGTTCGGCAACGTCGGAGTGGTCTTCAAGGGATCCGGCTTCTATCGCAACGACTCGCGCAGCGGGAAGCAGGCCAAGAGCGGCGGCGCGGCTGCGTCGAGCAGCACGGCCGGTTCCGGCACTTCCGGCACCGGCTCGGCAGGCGGCGATAGCGCCAGCACTAGCGCCAAGAAGTCCGGGACCTCCGACAGCGGCGGTTCCGGCAAGCCCGCGGCCACTACGAGCGCCAGTTGATGCCCGCCCCTGTGGATATCCGTCGCTGACGCAGCGTTTGCCGCCTACAGTGCCGAGCACGGGGGTGGTGGGATGCGACGCAGACGGCGGCCGCGGTCGCGCTGGCGGCGGCACCGGGCCCTGCGACGCTCTGCCGTGGTCGGCCTGGTCTTGCTGGGCGCGGGCGCAGCGGCAACCGACTTGTCCGATCGGCGGGACCGGGGCCCGACGGTCGCCGTTGCGGTGGCACGCACCGATCTGCCCGCCGGCAGCGTCCTGGCGGCAACCGACGTCGGGCAGGCCCGCCTGGAGCAGGATTCGCCGCTGGCCGCAGTGGGGGTGAGCCCCGATGCGGTCGTGGGGCGCAGTACTGCCGACCCGCTCACGGCCGGGGAGATGATCACGCCGGGCAGGCTGGCAGAGCAGGGCGCCTCGCTCGCCGGCACCACGGTGCTCCCGGTGCCGTTCCCGGACCCGGCGATCGCCGACTACTTGACGCCGGGGACGGTCATCGACGTGCTGTGGATCCCCGACGAGTTCGATGCGCAGCAGCCGCGGATCGTGGCGCAGGACGCAGTCGTGCTGCCCGATCCGGGGTCAGCCGAGACCCGTGGAGCGGGTGGCGGGGGTGCGTGGCAGTCACGCCCGACGCTGTTGCGAGTGGCCGATGCGGATGCGATCGAGCTGGCGGCCGCGTTGGGGTCGGGGCGGCTGTCGGTGCTCCTGCGATCCGGTTGATCCCACTCGGCGCGCCACGGCATCGCGAACCGCGGGCCGCGCTCCCACTAGCCTTGGGGGCATGAGAGCTCGACCCGAAGGACGCGTCATCCTGTTGGGCGCACGCGGCGATCTCGGCCGCCTCACCGCCGCGGCCATGGTCCGCCAGGGCCTGCAGCCGGTCCTTGCTGGCCGAGACGTGGGCGCCCTGCGCGAAATCGCCGAGGATCTGGCCGCGGAGCATCCATCGGATCGAGCGTTGGAGGTGGCCGTCGCCGACACGGCGAACCCGGACTCCGTGCGGGCTCTGATCGCCTCGACCGGGGACGTCCTGGTCTCCTGCGTGGGGCAGTTCCCGGCTCAGGGTGAGGCGCCGATCCGTGCTGCCATCGACGCTGGGTGCGGCTATCTCGACAGTTCCTGGGAGCCGCAGTTCGTGCGGCGGGTCTTCAGTCGGTACGGCCCGGCGGCCGTCGCACGGGATGCCGTACTCCTGCCTGCTTTCGGCTGCTACTACACCGCCGGCGCCCTGGCGGCGACGATCGCAGTACGGCGGACGATGACCGGCTCCCGACCGCCGGCGCGGGTCGACATCGGCTACTTCGTCACGGGTTCCGGGCGTGCCGGCGCTCCCGGTGATGCCCTGATCGAGGAGTCCTTCCGGTGGAAGGACGGGCGGCTGCAGCAGGAGCGCCCCGGCTCTCGGGTCCGCACCTTCGACATCGGCGGGGGCAAGCACGCCGACGCGCTGTCGCTGGGCGCCGCCGAGCACTTCACCGTCCCCCGACTTGCCGCCTCCATCACGGCTGTGAACGTCTACGTCGGCTGGTTCGGGCGGCTCACCCGAGCCGCTGCCGTGGCCGGCTCGGTCGGTGGGACTGCCAGCAGAGTGCCGGGATTCGGCGGCGTGTGGGACACCATGCTGCGCGGGATCGGCGGGGCGGCCGGCGGGGGTCCGGTCGAGGCGCAGGGCAATCGGCGCCGCAGTGTCGTGGTCGCGGAAACCTTCGACGGCGACGGCGACTTCCAGCAGCGGGTGCGCGTCGAGGGTCCGCCGCCCTACCCGCTGACCGCCTCCCTGCTGTCGTGGGGCGCCGGCATGCTGTTGCAGGGCGCCGAATCCGGGGTGGGCGCACTCGGTCCCGCCGAGGCATTCGGCACCGAGGCGCTGGTGGGCGGCTGCATGGCCCTCGGGCTCGCTGAGATCCACCACCGCTTCTGATGGCCAGCCCGACCGCTGCAGCCCAGCGCCTCGGGCTGAGCCAGTGGCGCGACCGGGCGGCCGCCCATCGCGCACGCGTGGAGCCGTGGGTGCAGCCCCGACTGCAGCGCAGGCGGGTCGGCGAATCGCATCCGGTGGACGACTTCCTCTTCGACTACTACCCGTTCCGGCCCGGCCAGTTGCTGCGCTGGCACCCTGGGCCCGGCGTGACCGTGGCACCCCCGGCGCCGCAGGTGCTGGCGGTCACCGGCTACGCCCAGACCTCGAACGGCGTGGCACTGGATCCGGCCCTCGTCGCCCGGCAGGCCGCGTTGCTCCCCGGGATCCATCGCCTGCTGCAGGCCACGGCTGAGCGCCGTCCCCGGATCGGGTGCTCGGCGCTGCACGAATGGGCCATGGTCTACCGGGTGCCGCAGTCGCAGGTCCGCCATGCCTCCTGGCCGCTGCGGCTATCGGAGCCGGCCATCGCGGCGGTCGTGGAGGAGCAGGGCTTGCGGTGCACCCACTTCGACGCCTACCGCTTCTTCTCACCCGCCGCTGCGCCGCGCAACGCCGTACAGCTGAGCCGCGCGGGGCAGGTGCATCACGAGCAGCCGGGGTGCCTGCACGCCACCATGGACCTGTACAAGTGGGCCTTCCGGCTCAGCCCCCTGATCAGCGCCGAACTCGTCGCCGACTGCTTCGCCCTTGCGCGCCAGGCCAGGGCGCTGGACATGCGGGCCGCGCCCTACGACCTGCAAGGACTCGGGGTGGTGCCGCTGCGGGTCGAGGAGCCGGCCGGTCGCGCCGAGTTCGCCCGGCTGCAGCGGGATCTCGCGGAACGGGGGCAGGCGATGCGCGCGACCCTGATCGCGGCCGTCGAAGCGGCCCGAGCATGGTGCGACGCCGCTCAGCGGTCCTCGTGATGCGGCGGTCGCTCGTCCTCCCACCGACGGCGCTCGGCATCTGCCCCCTGCTCGCGCTCATCCTGCGATTCCGGATCGTGCCGGGGCTCGAGCAGCCCGTGATGGTCGTCGTTTCGCGACTGCGGCGCCACCGCATCCCCTCCTTGGCTCACCCAGCCCGTCGACGGACCCGTTGTGCCAATTGTGCCTCGAGCCACGCATCAGGCCTCGTGGGCAGCAGTTCCGGAAGCCGCGGGGCCAGTTCCTGCGGCAGGGCCAGCGCCCGTGCCAGGTCGCTCCACCGCACCCAGCCGCCACGGCCCGGCGGGAAGCCCGGGGTGCCGGGCGGGCACCAGCCGAGGCGACCGGCGAGCAGTTCGGCCAGGAACGCGTACGCGGAGACCGCGCCGGTGGTCAGCCGCCACTCCTGCCATCGCCATACGGTGCCGTAGACGACCAACTTGGCGCCTGGGCAGGGCCGTTCCCACGGCTGCGCGGCCCCTCGGGCACCGGGCACGACGACCTCGCAGCGCACCGATGGGGCAGCGAAGAGCGTCCGCGCCGCTGGCACGTCGGAGGCCAGCAGCCACACCACTGTGGATGCCCCCGCGCGCAACCGTGCCGCGGTCCTGGCGAGGATGTCGGTGCGGCGCAACTGCACCTCAAGCGCCAGGCCAGCATCCGGCACCCACACGTCGGCGCGCGTCGCGGGATCCTCCGGGATCGCCGCCCATCCCAGATGCAGGCAGATGCTGGCCAACCTGTCCTTCAACCACAGATGACGCCGAGATTCCGGCCCGGTGGCCGAGGAGGCGCCCACCGACCAGTGGCCGCAGCCGCCGGGGCTGGAGCGCCGCAGGAACCGGGTGCCCCGGTCGTTGCGAACCGCGTGGAGTCGCACCGAGCACCCGAGATCTGGGCATCGCAGCAGCGGGCGCGGGACCTCGCGCATGAACCTCCAGTCGCCCTCGTTGCCGACCCACAACAAGCGGTCGGAGTCCACGCAGCGCGCGTGCCGCTTCATACTGCGAACCGCTGATGACGCCATCTGCCACCCCCGGACACAGCCTGCTCCGTCGCGCCGAAGCCGCCGAAGAATCCACAGGAACACTCACGGTGGCGCGCGGGCTGGGGAAGCACGGTTGCGCGGATGAGGTGCTCCCGGGCGGGAGTCCAGCGCCGCTTGGCGCCACGCCGGGTCACCGGCACGATCCGCCGCTGCTTCCACGATCACCCGCCCCGCACATCCGACCCGCTCGGGAGCGGGTCGGCGCACCTGCCCAGCCGACCAGATGCGCGGCGCCGTCGCCGGCACACGCGCGCGGTCGTCGAGCACCTCGACCGAGCCGAGGCCGCGGGCGACGGCGAGCAGCACGCCTCCCGCCTCGCGCTCAGGGAGGCTGTCCGAGCGGCGGGGTGGCGTGTGCCAGACTTACGCGCAAACAAGCGCCTCGGCAGTGCCCGTCGGCTGCGGCGCATCCGCCGGACGGGCAGTCTGGGGCGCGAGATCCTATGGCCAATCGAAACGTTCGCACCGTTGCCGCTGCCGGTGCCGCCATGGCGCTGCTCTTCTCGGTCAGCGGGTGCGGCGGTGACGACAGCGATACCGCCGATGCCGACACCGGTTCGACCGTCACCGCGGAGCAGGACGACGCGATCGCTGCGCTGGTGCCCGCCGAGATCGCCGAGGACGGGGTGCTGCTCGTCGGCACCGATGCCTCCTACGCGCCGAGCGAATTCATCGACACCGACGGCACCACGATCATCGGGTTCGACGCCGACCTCGCCGAAGCCCTCGGCCAGGTGATGGGCCTGGATGTGGACATGCAGAACGCCCCCTTCGATTCGCTGGTCGAAGGGGTGAAGACTGGCAAGTTCGAACTGTCCTTCTCCTCATTTACGATCAACCCGGAGCGTGTCGAGCAGGTCGACATGGTCAGCTACTTCAACGCTGGCACGCAGTGGGCCGCCGAGGCAGGCAACCCGGCGGGCGTCGACCCGGACAATGCCTGCGGCCTGCAGATCGCGGTGCAGAAGGCGACCGTACAGGTGCCCGACATCGAGGCTCGGTCCCAGGCCTGCACCGATGCCGGCAACCCCGGGATCACGATCAACCAGTACCAGTTGCAGAGCGACGCGACCAACGCCGTTGCCACCGGCAAGGACGACGCGATGCTGGCTGACTCCCCCGTGGTCGCCTACGCCGCGGAGCAGACCGGCGGCCAGCTTCAGGTGCTTGGCGAGATCTACGACTCTGCGCCCTACGGGGTCGCGGTTCCGAAGGGTCTCGGCGACTACAGCGAAGCGGTGCGGGCAGCGATGCAGTCGCTGATCGATTCGGGCGTGTACGAGCAGATCCTGCAGGAATGGGGCGTGGATCAGGGCGCAATCCCGACCGCTGAGATCAACCCCGTCGGCTGACTGCGGGCGCCTGATGAGCCGCTCGACAACACCAGCGGTCCGCCCTGCCGAACCGGCACCGCCTGAGGCGATCAAGGCGGTGCCGGTGCGCCACCCGGGCCGCTGGGTGGCCATCGTGGCCATCGGAGTGCTCGCGGCGATGCTGGTCAACAGCGTCGTCTCCAACCCCAACTGGCAGTGGGACTTCCAGTTGGAGAATGCGTTCTCCGAGCCGGTGCTGTCCGGCGTGTGGACGACGTTGTGGCTGACCGTCGCCTCGATGGTGATCGGCGTCGTCCTGGGCGTCCTGCTGGCGATCATGCGGCTATCGCCCAACCCGGTCCTGTCCAGCGCCGCCTGGTTCTACATCTGGGTGTTCCGCGGCACACCGGTCCTCGTGCAGCTGGTCATCTGGGGCAACCTGAACTCCCTGTACCGCAACATCTCACTGGGCGTGCCCTTCGGCCCCGAGTGGTTCATCTTCGAGACCCGCGACCTGATCCCGCCGGTTGCGGCTGCGCTGCTGGGCCTGGCGCTGAACGAGGCCGCCTACATGTCCGAGATCATCCGCGCCGGCATCGTGTCGGTGGACGAGGGCCAGGGCGAGGCCGCGGCGGCGCTGGGCATGTCGCGGATGCAGACGCTGCGCCGGGTCGTCCTGCCCCAGGCCATGCGGGTCGTGGTGCCGCCGACGGGCAACGAGACGATATCGATGCTGAAGACGACATCGCTGGTCGCCTACGTGCCCTACGTCGAACTGTTCTTCCAGACCAGCGCCATCGGGTCCCGCACGTTCCAACCGTTCCCGATGCTGGTGACAGCGAGTCTGTGGTACCTCGCCATGACCTCGGTGCTCATGATCGGGCAGTACTACATCGAGCGCCACTACGCCCGCGGGTCGGTCCGGGCACTGCCGCCGACGCCGTTGCAGAAGCTGCGGATGCGATTGACGGGAGTTGACCTTCGATGACCGAGCCGATGGTGAAGGCCGAGGAGGTCCACAAGTACTACGGCCGCGCCCACATCCTCAAAGGGGTCACGCTGGAGGTGGAGCCCAATGAGGTGATGTGCATCGTTGGCCCCTCCGGCTCCGGCAAGTCCACCTTCCTGCGCTGCATCAACCACCTCGAGAGCATCCACAGCGGACGGCTCTGGGTGGACGGTGAGCTGGTCGGGTATCGCCAGAAGGGCGACAAGCTCTACGAGTTGCACGACGCCGAGATCGCCAAGCAGCGTGTGGAGGTCGGCATGGTGTTCCAGCGTTTCAACCTCTTCCCCCATATGACGGCGATCGGCAACATCATGGAAGCGCCGGTTCGGGTCAAGAAGGAGCCCAAGGAGCAGGTGCGGGCCCGGGCGCAGGACCTGCTCGACCGGGTCGGGCTGGGAGATCGGGGGGACTCTTATCCCAGCCAGTTGTCCGGCGGGCAGCAGCAGCGCATCGCTATCGCCCGCGCCCTGGCCATGCAGCCGAAGCTCATGCTGTTTGATGAGCCCACCTCGGCCCTGGACCCGGAACTGGTCGGCGAGGTGCTCGACGTCATGCGCCAGCTCGCCCTGGACGGGATGACGATGATCGTGGTCACCCACGAGATGGGGTTCGCGCGCGAAGTTGGCGACAACCTCGTCTTCATGGACGACGGTGTCGTCCTGGAGTCCGGACCGCCGCGGGAGGTCCTGGCCAACCCGCAGCACGAGCGCATGCAAGGCCTTCCTGTCGAAGGTGCTCTGACCGCGGCGCTGCATGCCTCGGGGGCGCGGACCGTTCCGCGATCGACGAAGCACGATTCTCGAGGGCGGGGCTTCGGGCGCTGAGCACAGGCGGCTGCGCCTCGCAGAGCGGCCCGACGACGAGCGCCGCCGCGCACCGCCCAACACGGCTCATCGGAATCGGGAGTGCTGCGGGCTGCCGTGGGTGCGGGTGGAGCGAGCGGGCCGCGGGGCGCCACCGGTCGAGGCCCCCTCGCCCAGAGCATCTCGTTGCGGGGGCGGCCTCAGCCCTCCGTGCGGGGCACGGCTGCACCCGGTTCGGGGGTCTGCACCCGGCGCGGGGGCGGAATCGCTGCGATCCGGGCCACGGCTGCACCCGGTTCGGGGGTCTGCACCCGGCGCGGGGGCGGAATCGCTCCGATCCGGGCCTACCAGCCCCCGGCCCAGGTGCAAACCCCCGAACCGGGTGCACACTTGCCCCAACACAGGCGGTCTCAGCCCCCGCCCCGGGTGCAGACCCCCGCCCCGGGTGCAGAGTCGCTCTACCGGATCTGCCCTAGCAGCCCGCAGCCCCCGCGACGGGCACGTAGCCCGCAACGGGTGCCGAGTCGCCCCACCGGAGGCGCCCGCAGCCCCGGCTTGGGGTTCCGACACCCGAAGGAAGCGCAGTCCGTTTCCCGCCCGGAGGGGCCGCCCAGCCCTACGTCTCCGAGGACCGGCGCCCACCCCGGCAACCGCCCGCAGCAGTGCACGCTGAATCGGGATGGGCCCCCAACTCGGCCACAGCCGTCGCCGGATGCTGCCTGGGGACGGCCACCACCCGGCCCGCCAGCACCGTTCCCACAACTCATGCTCGCGACCCCCGCGCACCCCTTGGTCCCGGTCAGAGCACCCGCACCCTGGCCCCCGACCTCTGCCCGCCGCGCCTGACATACCGGGCGCGCTGCCGGCCGCCCAACTCCGTGCCCTGGGCCACACCGGTTCGCCCACAGCCGCCCGCATGCGCGATACTCAACAGCGCAGGCTCCGCACTACGCGTTGGCCAGCCAAGACGTACCGTCGCGGGCAGCACCTTCGCCCCCGTAGCTCAGGGGAGAGAGCAGCGGTTTCCTAAACCGCGTGTCGCAGGTTCGAATCCTGTCGGGGGCACCGATCGCCGGACCATCGGCGCACGGCCGCTCACGTTGATTCAGCACCGTGATCGGCGAGTGGCCTCAGCCGCGCCCGCCCTTGAACGGGTCACCGACCGTCTCGACCTCGGCCACGCTGCGGCGCTCGATCGCCGAGTCGATGATCGCCCGAACCAGCAGACCCACAACGGCCGCCGGTATTGCCACCGAGGTGATGGCGAAACCGGACTCGCTGCAGAGCAGGACGGCCAGCAGCACCGCCGTGAAGGGCAGTCGCATCGATGCCGCGCCGCCAGCCGCAATGCCGGCGGCCACGTACGCCGCCAGACTGTCATGGTCGAAGATCACGGAGGTCGCGGTGCCGAGGGCGACGCCGATGAACACCGCAGGGAAGACCGCGCCGCCCCGGAAGCCGCTGCCCAGGCTGACCCCGTAGACCAGCAGTTTGGCCACAGCGATCACCAGCAACGTCCCGGCCGAGCCGATCATCAGGGTCTCCCCTATGGCGGACTGGCCGGAGAACAGCACCGCCTCCACGGGTTGATCGGCGATGGCCCGCACGACCAGCGCAGTGACGCCCAGGATGACCGCGGCGCCGACCAGCGCAGGCAATGGCCGGCCCAGGGCGATCGACTGGTAGCGGATGCCGATGCGGAACGCCGCCGTCGTGCACACGGCGACCACGGCAGCCAGCACGACCGCGATCAACAGGTCGGGGACCAGCACCGAGTCGTAGGCGGGCAGTCCCGGAACGGCCAGCACCGATTCTCCGAAGCCGTCCCATCCGCGGGTCACGCCGACCTGCAGCAGGTAGCCGAAGCCGAGGGCGGTCATCACCGGCAGCAACTCGGTCACCGCGTTCCGTCCTCCCGCACTGCCGCGCAGCACGAAGAACTCCAGGACGAGAATCGCCGTGATCAGCGGATTGCCGAAGATGTTGCCGATCGCCGCCATGGCGCCGGCGGCGACGAGGATCGCCACTTCCGGGCTGGCCGACTTGCGGGCCAGCGCCATCCCCACGGCGGTGCCCATCGCCATGAGCGGAGCCTCCGGGCCGAGAACGGCTCCGAACGCCAGGGATGCCAGCGCGGCCAGCAAGACCGACCCGATCTCACGCGGGCCGATGTCCAGTTTGAAGCCGTCCAAGGGGCGGTGCCCCGCGTGCCCGGGCAGTTTCGTCGCGGCGAAGACCAGCAGCGCGCCGAGGACCAGCACCGTGACGACCCACCAGCCGGCGGGCTCCTGCCAGCCGAACTGCTCGGGGACCACGTCCCACAGCACGTGCTCGACCCAGTGCTCGGCGGCGACGAACGCAACCGCCCCGGCGGCGGCGACAAGGCCGACCGCCGCGGCGAGGAGCAGCAGGCGACCGATGCGGGGTTCCGGACCGGCCGCCTCAGCAGCGGCGGCATCCGCTGTACTCATCTGCGCCCCTCACCTTCGCGCACGCCCGACATGGTGGCAGGCGCCGCTCGTCAGTCTGTCCCAGTCCGGAAGGACTCACGGACGTTTCGGCTGCAACGGCGCCAACAGATCATCGCCGGGCCGGACCATGCCGTAGTGCGCCTCAGGAACCTCGACCCAAGCGCCGGGAAGGGTGTCGCCCAGCGGCTCCGAGACCACCACCCGGGTTTCGTCGTGGAGTTCCTGCAGCACGTCCACGTCCGGGTGCAGGTCCCGCAGCGTCGGGAGGTCCCGGGAGTAGAACAGCGATCGGGAACGTCCCTCGCTGCTGTAGCGGAAGACGTAGAGGTTGGTGCCATCGGCAGTGCCGACGGTCATCTGCAGCGGATGGCGCACCCCGTGGGCCCGTCCCACGTCCTCGATGAAGCCGATCATCTTCTCCACGGCCGTCACCGGATCGTCGGCCAGGCCGAACGTGAGGGCGAGGTGGAACATCACCTCGGTATCGGTCGTGCCGCGGATGTTCGGGAAGAACATGGGGTCCACCGCCAGCAGGAGGTCGCGCCGAACCCGCTCGAACTCCCGGACGGCGCCGTTGTGCTGCCACAGCCAACGCTCGTAGCGGAAGGGATGGCAGTTGGTCTGCTGAACGGGTGTCCCCGTCGTGGCTCGCACGTGCGCCAGGAACAGGCCGGATCTGATGTGGCGGGCCAGCTCCGGCAGGTTCGGATCCGCCCACGCCGGCTGCGCACTGCGGAACACCGCAGGGATCGGATCCCCGGCGGCGTACCAGCCGACACCGAAACCGTCGCCGTTGACTGCCGTCGCGCCGAGGGCAGACTCCATGCTCTGATGGATCAGCGAGTTCTTGGGCTGGGTAACCAGTGCTTCGATTGCGATCGGCGAACCGGAGTAGGCGAGCCAGCGGCACATGTGTTCCTCCTACGGACCTGCCGACACGATGCCAAGCCGACAGTCGCGAAGCAACGCGTCCCGCTGTAGCAAGAGAAGGAGCCGACCCGGGCGGCGCCTGCCGGCGCAGTGGCCGCTCGAAGCGGCGATGAGTTGGAGCCCGGGGCCTGTCCCCGGGTCGGCTCCTCCATTATCACCGCACTTCCGCTGCGGGGGAACCCTTGGCCGTCGCGGGAATCTACAGGAGCAATCCGGAGACCGTGTGGATGGTCAGCCCCACGAGAGCCCCCACGACGGTGCCGTTGATCCGGATGAACTGCAGGTCGCGTCCGACGGCCAGTTCGATGCGACGGGAGGCCTCGGCGCCGTCCCAGCGCTCGACCGTGTCGGAGATGACCGATACCGCCTCGTCGCCGTAGCGCTGCACCAGGAACACCGCGGCGTCAGTGGCCCGACGGTCGAAGGTGGCCCGGTACTCCTCGTCGTTGCTGAGGCGATCGCTGAGGTCGGCGACGATGTCGGTCATCCGGCGACGCAGCTCGCTGTCCGGGTCGGCGAGCGCCTCGCTCAGGATCCGCCGGAGCGTCGGCCACAGTTCGGCCACCGCGCGCTGGGTCTGCTCGTGCTCCAGCAGATCCAGCTTCCAGCGCTCGATGCGTTCGATGGTGCGCGGATCCTCCCGCAGTTCGACCGACAGGCGCATCAGGTAGTCGTCGATGGCGTCGCGCGTGCGGTGCGCGGGGTCGGCCATGACCTCCTCGACGAAGGTCAGCGCAGAGGCGTACATCCGCGCGGCGACCAGTTCGTGCATCCACCGGATGGGCCCGCCCTGCGAGACCGGCCCCTGGGAGGCGATCGTGTCGATGATGTCGACCCGGTTGGCCAGCAACCAGTCGTGGACGGACCGGAACAGGATGTCGACCAGGCCGGTGTGGTTGCGATCCTCCACGACGGCCTGCAGCGCGCGACCCAGCGGCGGCGACCAAGCGGTCTGGGTGGCGTGGCGGAAGAGCGTGTTGCGCACCAGCAGTTGCACGTCGGCATCGCTGATGCTGTCCAAGGCGGCCTCGCCCAGCGACGCTGCCTCGGCCACGATCCGGCGCTGGTGCGCCTCATCAGCCAGGTAGTTGCCCAGCGCCATGCCCGGCTCGGCGGCGGCGACCCGGTCGCGGACGGTCTGGTCCTGCAGGAAGTTCTGGCGGACGAAGCGGCTCAGACTGGCACCCAGCTGATCCTTCTTGCGCGGGATGAGTGCGGTGTGCGGGATCGGCAGGCCCATCGGGTGCCGGAACAGTGCGGTGACGGCGAACCAATCGGCAAGCCCGCCGACGACGCCGGCCTCGGCCATGGCCCGCACGTAGGCCCAGCCGGCCCAGGCCTCCGGCATCGCCTCGGCCCGCCGCGCCACGAGGTACAGCAGTCCCGCACCGATGAGCAGCGCCAGCGGCACCGCCTTCATCCGGCGCAGCGCTGTCACCTGCTCAGCCTGCGAGGAATCGGGGAAGAGCACCTGCTCGGTAGTCGTCACGCGTTGACGCTACCGCCGCGAAACGGCGCTAGGACAGGTCGGGATCGACGCCGGTGGAGCGGCTCGGACCGGTGCTGCGACGATCCGCCCCAGGCTCGGCGGCGGGATTGAGCACCGAGCCGGCAACGCGCCGGGGGTGGAGGTCCTGCAGGTCCTGCAGCACCCGGGCGGTCTCGGCATCGTCGAGCCCGGCAGCGTCGGAGACCTGCTGACGCGCCTGCGTAGCCATCACCCGCAACTGCCCGACGAGCGCCGACCCGCGGCGGACGGCCTCCGGCAAGCGGTCCGGGCCGAACACCAGCAGACCGAGCACGGCGATGAGCAGCAGCTCGCCGAACCCGATGTTGAACACTCCCCCAGCGTACGCGGCAAGGCCCGAAATGGGAGTCTCAGCCTTCCTGCCGGACGGCAAGGACCACGCGCACGTGATCCCGTCGGCCATCGTCAGTTCCACGGTGTCGCCGGGGGCATTGGTATGCAGCGCGATCACCACCTCGTTGCCGTTGGCGATGTCGGCGATTGCGGCCAGCGCCATCCACCGCTAACCCGGAGCCGGAACCCCCGGTCCTGCGGCCGGCGGCATCCGCCCGGAGCACCTTGATCGCGCACCCCGGCCACCGTCGAAGGATGCCGGGGAATAGGCTGAGGCATCGCTGCCCGGCGCCCACGCCGGGAGGTGACGACGCCGCACGATTCCTCGTGGGGCGCCCGCGACCGGAGGTGCCAGGATGACCGCTGTTCCCGCACTCGATGCCGCCAGCGTTGAATACGCGGGGGCCTTCGTCCCGGAGGACGAGGCCCTCACCACCGCCCGGGTTCGGGCCTCCGAGCTCGGCTGCACCCCGATCGGGCCGGGGGCGGGGCCCGTCCTGCGTCTGTTGGCCAGCGCGATCGACGCCTCGCACGTCGTGGAGATCGGGACGGGGACCGGCGTGAGCAGCGTGTGGCTGCTGCGCGGCATGTCCGCCAAGGGCACCCTGACCTCCATCGACGCCGAGCATGAGCGCCAGCGCGCGGCCCGTGAGGTCCTGCACGCTGCCGGAATCGCACCGGGACGGTATCGGCTCATCGCGGGCCGCGCCATGGAGGTCCTGCCGCGGCTGGCCGATGGCGCCTACGACATCGTCTTCATCGATGCGGACAAGTCTGAGTACGCGGCCTACTACGAGCAGGCACTGCGCCTGTTGCGGCCGGGCGGCCTGGTCATCATCGACAACGCACTGTGGGGCGGGAAGGTGGCCGATCCGGCCCAGCGGGACTCCCAGACCGTGGGGCTGCGGGAACTCGGCCAGCAGATGGCCCAGGAGGAATCCCTGGTGTCGGCTTTGCTCCCGGTCGGTGACGGGTTGCTCGTGGGCGTGGCCCAGGCGTCCCCCGGCGACGCGTAGCGGCGCGGGGGGAGGCTCTGCCGCGTCAGGCGAGTCGCAGCAGCGGCGTGGTGGACCTGAAGGTCGTGCTCGGTGAGGCCGGACATGCGGAAGGCGCGGCCCGATGCATTCCGGGGCCGCGCCTTGGCGAGGAGGACAGGTCAGCCGGCCACTTCGGTCAACTGGGCGCCGAGGTCTGCCGCCTCATCTGCCTTCAACTCGACCACCAGGCGGCCTCCGCCTTCCAAGGGCACGCGCATGACGATGCCACGGCCCTCCTTGGTCACTTCGAGCGGACCGTCGCCGGTACGCGGCTTCATAGCAGCCATCACGTCCCCTTTCCTCGTCTGCGACACGTCTCAGCCAGCAAGCGTGCCTGCGCGCTGCACCTAGTATCGCGCAAGCAGACAGGGAAACGGAAACGCCGTACCCGCTACGCCATGGCGGGATCGCCGGCGGTGGGCAGCGATCCTGCAGCCACCAGGGCCGCCAGGCCCCGCAGGGACCGTCGCACGGCCAGCGCCAGGATTGGCTTCACGACGAGCCAGCCGAGTCTGCCGAGCACCCCGAACGGCAACTGCACGGCCTCGCCCCAGACGAACCGGGTCTGCCCGTCCTCGCGGGAGGCGCCCATCCAACCCGCGCCGCGCACGACCTTGCCGGTGTGCTCCACCACTACCAGATCGTCGCGAAACTCGGTGATGATCATCGTGTCCAGGAAGCCCAGGCGGCCGACACCGGTGAAACCGGACAGCTCATCGCCCACCGCCCGGCCGGTACCTCTGCTGACCCACACTCTGGTGCCCAACATCCACCGGCTCTGCGCGGCCCAGTCGGTGATGGCCGCGAACGCCGTCGGCTGATCGGCATCGACCGGCACCGAGATGGCGAGGTCCGCGCGACCCGGGAAGTCGCTGACAAGGGGGGCGCTGGGAGCAGTTGCAGCAGAGGTCACGGGTCGATTGTGCTGTCCGTCGGGCCATCAGGCACCTCGGGAGCCGAGTCGACTTCGGCCAGAGCTCGCCGAAGCCGTGCCAGCTCGGCATCCACTTGATCCATCCGGTATCCGCGCAGCACCACCTCGAAGGTGGCATGGTCGTCGATCGGTTCGGCCGCAGGCCGTCCAGGCGCCAGACCGGGCGGGCGCCACCGCCCAGCCAGCGCCAAGGCCGTCCCGACGATGACCACGAACGCCAACGCTGCGAACAGCCAGGTCATGGCCGCTCCCCCAGCCGCAGGCACTGCAGTACGCCGTGCAACTGCCGCACCTCGTGGGTGCGGAACAGGCTGGTCCCTCCGATGGCGGCGAGCACACCGAAGAATCCCTCCGCGGTACGGACCTCCTCGCCGAAGAATTCGAACGCGTGCGGCAGCGCGTTGCACACCGGGTAGCCGAAACTGCGCAGCCGGCCGCTGGCGAGCATGAGCCGCATCTGGTGTGCGACGCGAGCCGCCCCGTCGGTGAGGTCGCTGTAGTAGAACCCGGCCCCCGGATCGAGGATGATGCGCCGCACCCCGGCGCTGGTGGCCCGCTCCAATTCGCGCTCGAAGAACTCCATCACGCCGTACAGCGGATCCCGGTGCGGCGTGAGTGGCACGTCGTCGCGCGGGTTGTCGCCGGCGTAGTAGCACAGAATCATCACGGCATCGTGGTTCGCCGCGACGGGGTAGAGTTCCGCGGCTTCCTGGGTCGCCGTGACGTTCAGAATGGTGGCTCCGGCGCTGAGGACGGCGTCGGCGGTGCTGGGGTGGTAGGTCTCCACCGACACCGGGACACCGTGACCGACGAGTTGCTGCACGATCGGCAGCAGGATTTCTGTCTGCCGCTCCGCGGCGACCTCCGGGGTGTGGGACAAGGTGGACTCCGCGCCCACATCGACCAGGGCCGCCCCCTCCAGCGCGAGTCGGCGACCGCGGGCGACGGCCGCCTCGGTCGATAGCGCGACCGACTCCCGGTACCAGGAGCCAGGGGATCGGTTGACCACCCCCATGAGGGCCGGTTCCGCTCCGAGATCGACGCCGGCGACGTTGTACGAGGCCGTCGGGGTCGGGGCGGTCTGGGCGTGCTCCAGCAGGGGGCGCAGGTCGATCACCAGGCAAGGCTACCGAGTCCCCTGATCGCCGCCACAGGCCAGCGCACCAGTGCTCGTACCTGTCCCGAACACTCGCGCAACGCCGCTCTGACGGGGCCGCGTTTGACTACTCGTGGGGCCCCGAGGGTCGGGGACGAGGAGGCACGATGAGTACGAGCACACGTTCCAGGATGGGACGAGCCGGCCGGGCAGCAGGACTGGTCGCGGCCGGGGCGGTTGCCGCCACGGTACTGACCGGGGTGTCGTTCGCCGCGGACGAGCCTGAGCAGGGACCCCAGGCGACCAGCGAAGAGCGGCCATGGCGCGACAAGATGGGCGGGCCTGGCATGGGGCCCCTGCTGCACGGTGAGCACGTCGTGCGCACTCCCGAGGGCGAGTACCGCGAGATGGTGCTGCACAACGGCACCATCGAAGCGGTCGATGCTGGCGGCATCACGGTGACCAGTGAGGACGGCTACACCCAGACCTACGTCATCACCGATGGCACCACAATCCGCATCGACCGCGACGAGGCGACGGCGGATGCCCTGACTGTCGGCCAGTCGGTGCGCGTCGCGGCGGACGCCGACGGCACCGCCGTCCACATCGGCAGCCTCACCGAGGAGGGCGAGGAGGCGATGGCCGAGCGCCGAAGCCGGTTCCAGGAGTTCCGCCAGCAGCACGGCGAGTTCCGCCAGGAGTTCCGCCAGCAGCACGGCGGATCCGCGTCGTAGTGCCGGGCGGGGGGCCGGCGGCACGTCCGTCGGCCCCAGCCGGTCACCAAGGCGTCGGCCCGGGCAGGTCCGGTTGGCCAGTGCCCGGGAGCGGCCTGGCCGGTCCGGTCCGGTCCGCGGGTCGGCCGGGAGGGTCCGACTGGCCGCGCGCCAGCCCGGGCAGGTCCGGTTGGCCAGTGCCTGGGCACCGGCCGGTCCGGTCCGGTCCGCGGGTCGGCCGGGAGGGTCCGACTGGCCGCGCGTCAGCCCGGGCAGGTCCGGTTGGCCAATGCCGGGCACCGGCCGGTCCGTCGGTCTCCACCCCAACAGGCCCGGCTGGTTCGCGCGTCACCCCCTCTGCAGGTCCGGTTGGCCAGTGTGCGGCACGTCGGCTCGCCGGCCCGGAGGTTCACCAGGCGTCGTCGCCCTGCTGCATGCCACCGGCTCCCAGGCCGTTCTCGACCGCCTCGTTACGTCGGCGGTCGGCGGCCACGATGACCTCCAGGACGGTGGCCGGGTCGTCGGTCACCGTGATCAAGTCCAGGTCCCCCGCACCAATCTTGCCGCCGGCGAGCAGGGTGCCGTGCATCCAGTCGACCAGTGGCGACCAGTACTGCGTCCCGACCAGGACCAGCGGGAACGACGTCATCTTGCCGGTCTGCACCAGCGTGATCGCCTCGAACAACTCGTCCAGCGTCCCGAATCCGCCGGGGAATACCACGAATCCCTGCGCGTACTTCACGAACACGGTCTTGCGCGCGAAGAAGTAGCGGAAGTTGATCCCGAGGTCGACCCAGTCGTTGAGCCGCTGTTCGAAGGGCAACTCGATCCCGAGCCCGATGGACAGCCCGCCTGCCTCGTTGGCGCCCTTGTTGGCCGCCTCCATGATCCCGGGACCGCCGCCGGTGATGACGGCATACCCGGCCCGTGCCAGGCGGGCGCCGACCTGTTCGGCGATGGCGTAGTCGGGGTCGTCGGGCGTGGTGCGCGCACTGCCGAAGACGCTGATGGCCGGGCCGACATCAGCCATCGCACCGAAACCCTCGACGAATTCCGCTTGGATCCGCATGACCCGCCACGGATCGGTGTGCACCCAGTCCGTGGGTCCCCAGGAATCCAGCAGGCGCTGGTCCGTCGTACCGCTATTGAACCAACTGCGGCGCAACGTCACGGGACCGCGTTGGCGCTGCGCCGGCCCCCCGGGCTCCTGCGAAGGGCGCCTCACTGATGATGCCATGGCATCAACGTACGATCACCGGGCCGCCTTTTCCGCGGAACGGAGGTGGCGACCCGGTGAACAACAGTGGCAGCGCGTCAGCGCGTCATGCTGGCCATGATCACGTCGAACTCGGCACGGTCCTCGCCGGTTTCGTCGACGGTGGAGAACCGGACCGAGACGGCTGCGTCGGCGTACTGGGAGACGTACTCGGTGACGTACCAGGTGATCTCGTCGGTGGACTCTTCGCCGGTCGCGATGGTCTCGGGGAAGGTGAGGCTGGCGTTGGGCACCTCCGGCACCGGCAGGCTGGCCACCTCGCCGCCCTGATCGGCGAACAGGCTGGCCAGCCACTGCTGCATCTGCTCGTTCGAGGTGCCCAGTGTCAAACCGTTGGTCGGCGTCACGGTGGCCAGCGCGGTGGTGAGGCCGTCCGCGCGCGCGGTGTCGCTGTCCACGAAGACGATGCTCTGCCCGCCGGCCGCAGCCAACTGCTCCTCGATCGACTCCAGGATGGCCTCCGGCAGTTCGGCCTGCGCACCGACGCTGGTCAGCGCTCCGTCCTGAAGGGTGAAGGCGATGTAGTGCTCGGGCAGCAGGAAGCTGGTGCCGATCAATTCGGCCGGGGTGCCGGGAACCTCGGCGGCCTCGGCGGTGAGCTCGGTCGCGGTTCCCTGGCCGGGAACGGCCAGCGCTACGGCTGCGGTGCTGGCTGCCACGACAGAGGCGGTGGCGACGGCGATGATGGCGGTCCTACGGCGGTTCATCGGTTCCTCCGATCGAGGGGATGCCCCTCTAGGTCGGTACAGCTGCGGACCAGGTGGTCCGGCACATCGATACGCCGCTGTGATGCCCGACCTGCGGCAATCCAAACCTGCCGACGGTCAATCGCGCAGCCAGCGCTGCATCGTCTGGTCGCAGAACTGCAACTGCGGGAGGGGGACGTGTTCATTCTGGGCGTGCGCCAGCGACGGATCCCCCGGGCCGAAGTTGACCGCCGGGATGCCCAATGCCGTGAACCGCGCCACATCCGTCCATCCGAACTTCGGTCGGGGCTCGGCTCCCACCGCGGTCACGAATGCGGCCGCCGCCGGGTGGCCCAATCCGGGCCGCGCGCCGGGGGCCAGGTCGACGATCTCCACCGCGAATCCCTGGAAAACCGCCCGGACATGGGCTTCTGCCTCCTCGACGCTGCGGGAGGGCGCGAATCGGTAGTTCACCGTCACGCTGGCCGCATCCGGGATCACATTGCCGGCCACGCCGCCGGCCACGCCAACGGCGTTGAGGCCTTCCCGGTAGGTCAACCCGTCCACATCGACCCGCTCGGGCACATAGGAGTTGAGGCGACGCAGGATCTCCCCGAGCTTGTGGATGGCATTGTCGCCCTTCCAGGATCGCGCGCTGTGCGATCGCCGGCCGGACGTGCTCACCACCGCCCGCAGGGTTCCTTGGCAGCCTGCCTCGATCCCGGCGTCTGAGGGCTCCAAGAGGACGGCGAAGTCGCCGCTGATGAGATCTGGCCGCTGCAACGTCAGCCGACGCAGCCCGTTGAACCGCTCCTCGACCTCCTCAGCCTCGTAGAACACATAGGTGACGTCCCGCACCGGCTCCGGGATCGTAGCCGCGCACCGCAGCGCCACGGCCACGCCGCCCTTCATGTCGCAGGAGCCAAGCCCGTACAGCAGATCACCGTCGAAGTGGTGCGGGAGGTTGTCGTGCTCGGGGACGGTATCCAGGTGCCCGGCCAGGATGACCCGCTGCGCCCGGCCCAGGTCCGTGCTCGCCACCACGGTGTTGCCGTCCCGCTCCACGCGCAGGTGGGGCAGTCCACGCAGCGCCTCGGCCACGGCAGTCGCAATCGCCTCCTCCCTGTGCGAGGTGCTCGGGATGTCGATGAGCGCGGCGGTCAGCGCCACAACATCAGCGGCCGGATTCAGGGTCGGCAGGGAGTTCGCGGCGGGCACGCCGCTACCGTAGCCGAGTGACCGATGCGACTCCATCACTCGACATGTCCCCCGTCACCGGACCCGCCACCGCCATCGGCTTGGCGACGCTGAGCGGGGAGGAGGTGCTGGACGTCTGGTACCCACGGCCTGCGCTCGGGGAGACCGCAACGGAGATCCCGTGGATCAGCGGCGCGATCGACCGCGATGAGATCCGGGGGACCACGGTGCGCACAGTGCGGACCGTCATCGCCGACCTGCAGCAACCCCCCGTCGACGTAGCCGACGCATACCTGCGGCTGCATCTGCTGTCCCACCGCCTGGTCCGGCCCCGCACCATCAACGTCGATGGGATCTTCGGCGTGCTGCCCAATGTGGCGTGGACCTCGCTGGGCCCGGTGGCCGTCGATGCTCTTGCAGAGGCCCGCGGGCGGGCGCGACTGCGGGGCACGACGCTCAACGTCCTCGGCGTCGACAAGTTCCCCCGCATGGTGGACTACGTCGTCCCCAGTGGTGTGCGGATCGCCGATGCCGACCGGGTGCGGCTCGGCGCGCACCTGGCGGAGGGCACCACCGTGATGCACGAGGGATTCTGCAACTTCAACGCCGGCACGCTCGGCCCTTCGATGGTCGAGGGGCGCATCTCAGCAGGGGTCGTGCTCGGTCCGGGCACCGACCTGGGCGGCGGCGCGTCGGTGATGGGCACGCTCTCCGGGGGCGGCAAGCAGGTCATCACCTTGGGCAGCGAGTGCTTGGTCGGCGCCAACGCTGGCGTCGGCATCTCGCTGGGCGACGGATGTGTGGTGGAGGCAGGGCTGTACGTGACCGCTGGCACCAAGGTGACGCTCCCGGACGGCGGCGTCGCCAAGGCAAGGGAGTTGTCGGGTCAACCGGGCTGGCTGTTCCGGCGCAACTCCACCACCGGCGCGGTCGAGGCCGTGCGGCGCAGCGGATCCTGGGGCGGCCTGAACGAGGCGCTGCACGCCAACTGAGCGCGCCCGCAGACCGGGTGGGCCTGTCGGTGCTCGGGGCTGCGCCGGTTTCGGGGCTGCCGCGCGGCGGCGCCCGGTTTCGGGGCTGTCTGCGGCGGCGCCCGGTTTCGGGGCTTCGCGCGGCGCGGGCGTGGGGCTTCGCGCGGCGCCGGCGTCGGGGCTGCGCGCGGCGCGGGCTTTCGGGGCTGCGCGCGGCGCCGGCTGTGGGGCTGCGCCTTGGGCGCCAGGGACGCGGGGGGTCCCTCCGTGAGACCGCCTCTACGTTCGTCGGACGACAAGCTCCGCATTGCGAACGCCGACACAGCTCGGGCCAGACGGATCGGAACGCGACGGGGCAGCCGCCTATCCGACCGCGGCGTTTGCACCCGCAACGGGGGCTTGCACCCGAAACGGGGGCGCTGCGGCCCCTGCGAGCACGAAGTTTGCACCCGCAACGGGGGCTTGCACCCGAAACGGGGGCGCAGCAGCCCCTCGGACACCGCCATAGCCCCCGTTTCGGGTGCAAACCCCCATACCGGGTGCAGACCCTGCCGCCACGAGGCCGATTCAGCCCCCGCGGCGGGTGCAAACCCCCAGATCGGGTGCAGTCTTCCGCAGCAGCAGGCATTCACCGTCGCGAAGGCCCGCCCCACGGCGCGCGAAGACGGGGAGCGACGCCGCACCCGCCGCACACCCGCCGCACCCGCCGCACCCGCCGCACCCGCCGCACCCGCCGCACACCCGCCGCACCCGCCGCCGCACCCGCCGCGAATCCGCGCACACGCCGCCACCCCGGCCCAACCGTCGCGGGAGGCGGGCGTTGCGGCTCGGACCTACCCTTGAACGATGGGGCGATTCGCGGCGTTTGTCTTGGCAGCAGTGCTGCTGGTCGTGGCCTTTCCGTGGTTCGCGCAACTGCCCGACCGCGTTGGCGGGATCACGGGGGTGTTCGGAATCTCCCCGACGTGCGCACTGCCGCTGAACGACGGAACCTCCGTCGAGGTTCCTCCGGATGAGGCAGCGGCGCTGACCACTGCCGCCGCGACTGCGACCGAGGCGACCGAGGCGCCCGTCGATGCGTCGGTGGCCCCCGCGGACCTGGCACTGGCTGAGGCTGAGGGCGTGACCTGCCGCATCGCCTCCGCGCGAGGGCTGCAGCAGCAGGCCTTGACCGAGACGGGGCTGACGCCCCGGGCCCAGCTCGTCTTCGACGAAGTCCGTGATGTCTTCGGACCTATCCCCTACGGCGGGTTCGCCCCCGGCGGCATCTCTACCGGCCATGGCGCCCGCAGCGCGCATTACGACGGCCGCGCGATCGACCTGTTCTTCCGGCCCGTCGGCGACGAGGCGCAGCGAGCGCGCGGCTGGGAGGTCACCAACTGGCTCGTAGCGAACGCCGAGCGGCTCGAGATCGCTGTGATCATCTTCGACGACCGGATCTGGTCGGCGCGCCGATCCGCGCAGGGGTGGCGTCCCTACAGCAATCCGACGGGCGCCACCGATCCCATCAGTCGCCACCTCGATCACATCCATGTGGACGTGATCCGGGGCAGCTGAGGCTCAGCGCGCCTCGACCGGCACGTAGTCGCGCTCGACGGGCCCGGTGTAGACCTGCCGGGGCCGGCCGATCTTGGTGTCCGGGTCGGCGATCATCTCGCGCCACTGCGCGATCCATCCGGGAAGCCGCCCCATGGCGAACAGGCCGGTGAACATCCGAGTCGGGAAGCCCATGGCCTTGTAGATCAGCCCGGTGTAGAAGTCGACGTTGGGGTACAGCTTGCGCGAGACGAAGAAGTCATCGGCCAGCGCGGTCTGCTCTAGCCGCAGTGCGATGTCCAGCAGCGGGTCGGAGACGTTGAGCTCCTCGAAGACCCGGTAGGCGGACTCCTTCACGATGGCCGCGCGCGGGTCGTAGTTCTTGTAGACGCGGTGGCCGAAGCCCATGAGCTTCACGCCGTGGTCGCGCGCCTTTACCTGCCGGATGAAGGTCTTCACCCCGCCGCCGGAGGCGTGGATGTTCTGCAGCATCTCCAGCACCGCCTGGTTCGCGCCGCCGTGCAGCGGGCCGAACAGGGCGTTGATGCCTGCCGATACGGAGGCGAAGAGGTTGGCGTGGGACGACCCCACGAGCCGCACCGTGGAGGTCGAGCAATTCTGCTCGTGGTCGGCGTGCAGGATCAACAGCATGTCCAGTGCCTGCGCCACGACGGGGTTCACCTCGTACGGCTCCGGCGGCAGGCCGAAGGTCATCCGCAGGAAGTTCGGCACGTACTCCAGGGAGTTGTCCGGGTACAGGTAGGGCTGGCCGACGCTCTTCTTGTAGGCGTAGGCGGCGATGGTCGGCAGCTTGGCCATCAGCCGCACCGTGGAGATCTCGACCTGCTCCGGGTCGAAGGGGTCTAGCGAATCCTCGTAGAAGGTGGACAGCGCGCTGACTGCGCTGGACAGCACGGGCATGGGATGGGCGTTGCGCGGGAACCCCTCGAACAGCCGCCGCATGTCCTCGTGGAGCAGCGTGTGGCGCTTCAGCCGGGCGGTGAAGGCGTCCAGCTCCACCGCCGTCGGCAGTTCGCCGTAGATGAGCAGGTAGGCCACTTCCAGATACGACGACCGCGCGGCCAGCTGCTCGATCGGGTAGCCCCGGTAGCGCAGGATGCCGACATCGCCGTCGATGTAGGTGATGGCCGAACGGCAGGCAGCGGTGTTGGTGAATCCGTTGTCCAACGCCGTGTGTCCGGTCGTCTTCAACAACGACGACACGTCGTAGCCCGGACGCGCCATCGGTGGCCGGCACCTCCGGCAGCTGGAGTTCCTGGTCGTCGTACTGCAGCACGGCGTCAGTCATCAGTGCTCCCTCCATATGGCCATGTGCCTTGGCCGTCCCACCTTCGGCCACCGCAGTCCCACCGTAGTCGGCGCTGCTCTCGGCAGCCCGTGCCGCCCCCCTCACTACGCCGACAGCCGACGCGCCGCGGCCGCCACCCGCTCGTCGGTGGCGGTGAGCGCAACCCTGACGTGGCGCCCACCGCCAGGGCCGTAGAAGGCCCCGGGAGCGACCAGGATGCCGCGCTGCGCCAGCCACGCGACGCTGTCCCAGCAGTCCTCATCGCGCGTCGCCCACAGGTACAGGCCCGCCTCGCTGTGATCCACTGCGAACCCGGCCGCAGCGAGGGCCGAGAGCAGCAGTTCCCGCCGAGCGCGGTACCGGGCGCGTTGCTCAGCGACGTGGGCGTCGTCGTCCAGGACAGCGGCTGCGGCATGCTGCACGGGCGTGGGCACCATGAACCCGGTGTGCTTGCGCGCCGCCAGCAGCGCGGCGATGCAGGCGCTCGTCCCCCAGCGCGAAGCCGAACCGGTACCCGGCGAGGTTGGAGCGCTTCGACAGCGAGTGCAGCGCGAGCACCGAGTCGGCGCTGCCGCCGCAGACATCAGGGTGCAGGATCGACACCGGCCGCTGCTCGGGATCATCCGACCAAGCCAACTCGAAGTAGCACTCGTCGCTGACCACGATCGCGCCGCGCTCGCGGGCGAACGACACCACCTTGGCGAGGTGCTTCGCCCCTAGCACCCTGCCGGTGGGGTTGGACGGCGAGTTGAGCCAGATCAGCGACGCCGGCCGCGGGCCGAGGGCGACGGTGGCGTCGGATCGCACGACGGTGCACCCGGCCACGAGGGCGCCGACCTCGTACGTGGGGTAGGCGATCTCTGGGATCACCACCGTGTCGGAGGCCCCGAGCCCCAGCAGGGTGGGCAGCCAGGCCACCAGTTCCTTGGTCCCGATGGCCGGCAGCACGCCGAGCCGGTCGGGGTTGGTCGCCTGCAAAGTCCGCGACGCCCACCGCCGGACGGCTGCGTGCACCATCGGGGCCCCGGCGGTGGTCGGGTAGCCGGGGGCGTCAGCCGCGGCCGCCAGCGCCTGCTGCGCCACCGCCGGCGTCGGATCGACCGGGCGTGCCGATGCTCAGGTCGACGATGCCGCCGGGGTGCTGCCCGGCCTGGGCCTTGGCCTGCGCCAGCGTGTCCCAGGGGAACTCCGGGAGTCGCTGCGCCAATCCCGGCACGACTACTCGTCGTGTTCCTGCGGCGGAAGGGCGACCACGAGCGCGGCGTCCTTGGCGAACGGGCCGTGACTGGCAGCACCACCGAGGTCGGCGCTGTCGATGTCGTTGAAGAACTCCGCGTTGGCCTCGGTGTAGTCCTTCCACTCCTCGGGCACATCGTCCTCGTAGTAGATGGCCTCCACCGGGCAGACCGGCTCGCAGGCACCGCAGTCCACGCACTCGTCCGGGTGGATGTAGAGCATGCGGTTGCCCTCGTAGATGCAGTCGACGGGGCATTCGTCCACGCAGGCTCGATCCTTCAGATCCACGCACGGCTGGGCGATGATGTAGGTCATGCCGGGCTCCTGTTCGTCGTTGCTGGGGGCACCACGGGCTGGTAGCCCTAGTATCGTGCCACCGTGCATCGGGTTCGCAACGGGTATCGCCTTGTGAGCGTGGCGAGTCGTCGCCCGCTGGGCTCACGCTGATGGAGCGCCGGGCCCTGCGCCGGGTAGACGCCTCCCCCGCCGACGTGGGACGGCGGGTCACGCTGCGGTACAAGTTGGACCCGCTCGGGCTCAGCCACGCGGAGGCGGTCGGGGTGCTCGTGCGCTGGAGCGGCACCGGTGACGACGCAATCCTGATGCTGCGCAGGCGGGACGAAACCACGGTGCGCGTCCCCTTCGACGCGGTCGAGATCGCCCGCGTCATTCCGCCGGAAGGGTCTGCCTACCGCATGCAGGAGCTGGCTGAGGCGACTTGGCCGCCGCTGGAGCACCTCGATCTGGGCACGTGGCGGCTGCGGTGGGCCGGCGCGCAGGCCGGGCGGGCCAACTCGGTACGGGTCGCTGGAACCCCGGACCGGGCGCTGCACTCGGCCTTGGGTGTGGTGGCGAAGTGGTACGGGGAGCGCGATGCCCTGCCGCTGCTGCAGATCCCCAGCCCCAGTCCCTTCGACGACGTCTACGAGGAGGGCGGCTGGTCGGTGGTGCGGCGATCCAAACTGATGGTGGCCGCGACGCAGCGACTGTTCATCGCCACCGGATCCGCCATGGGCCGCAGCGACCTTGCCATCACCATCGCCGAGAGTCCCGATGAGGAATGGCTGGCGCTGCTGGAGGGCGACGACGTGGGGTCGCTGCAGGATGTTCGCCCGATCCTCGCCGCGCCGCAGCGGACGGCCTTCGTCTCCTGCCGCCGCAGCGATTCGGGGGAACTGCTCGGGATCGGCCGCGGCGTCCTTGTCGGGGAATGGGCCGGCGCCAACAACATGGTGACGGCGCCGCGGGCACGCCGGCGGGGGATCGCCACGGCCATCATGGCCGCGCTGCTGCAATGGAGCCACGAGCAGGGCACGACGCGCTGGTTCCTGCGGGTCAACGCCGACGCCGAGCCAGCGATCGCGCTCTACGACGGGTTGGGCTTCACCCTGCACCACAACTACGTCTACCGCGCCCCGGAACCGGTCGCGGCCAGCCCCGTGGACCGAATCGCCGACGACTGAGCCTCGCCGGTCAGCCGCTCGGCGCAGGCGATGCCTCTGCGGTCGGACTCGGCGCCGGGGCCGGCGGCGAACCGCAGACGTACCGCGTGGTCGGGTCGTAGCGTGTCGTGAACTTCTCCCGCTCGACCTCCTGGCCGTCCTTCTCGAACACCCGCCAGACATCGATGGTGAAGCCGTTCACCCCGCCCTGGCTGGTGCACTCGGAGGACGGTGTCGTACCTCGTGGGGTACGGCGTGATGTTGTAGCGGTCGCTGGAGACGTCGTAGATGTCGCTCGTACTGGCTTGGTGCCCCACATGGTCACCGTGATGAAGGTGCCGCCTGCGGATCGGTGGTGATGAGCACGCCGTTGCCGGTGTTGTTGGCGAACTTCAGGTCGAGCAGCCCCCAGGCGACCGTGGCCTCCAACCCAGGCTGGTAGCGGGAGATGTACAACGAGTGCGGATTCACCTCGACGGCTTCCAGTCCCGCGAAGAACGCAGCGGTCCAGGTCGCGGTCGTCGCGATCGAGACGCCGCCGCCGAGGCCCTCCTCGAACCGGCCGCCGCGAGATGAACGTCCCGGAGGTGTAGCCGTTGGCCTCGGTCCGCTCCATGATCGTCTCGTTCATCGAGAACACGTCGCCGGGCAGGAGCACCTTGCCGTTCATGTATTCGGCGGCCTGGCCGACGTTGACCTCGCGGTACTCGCGCGTAGTCGAACTGCTGGGTGAAGCTGCTCAGCTTCTCGGTGATGTTGAGCGCCTGGGCATCCTCAGTGGTCAGCGCCGGTCGGTCGAGACGATCGCCAGTTCCGCCGTGCGCTCCGCGGGCTCGGTGTTCGGCAGGACGGCCAGGATCGCCGTCAGTGAGATCCTCATCGGGGACCCCGAGGCCCTGCTTGCTCGGCACGACGACCGGCTTGCCCGAGGAGACATCCCAGGTGGCGTCGGTGCCCGGATCCTCGGTCTCGGCGAGGACCGGCAGTCCGGCGCGCACCACTTCCACGTTGAGCTGCGGCTGCAGCGTGCCCTCCGCCGCCGCGAAGGACAGCGCCTCCGCGATGGTCTCCACAGCCAGCGTGTCGGTGCTGGAGTCGAAGGTGAGCTTCGACCGGTCCGCTGACCGCCGGCACGGCGTACGCCTGGAGCACGCGCTGCGGCCTCCTCGTCGCTGACGATGGGCTCCAGCTCGGTGACTGGCAGGTCGAGCGGCCCGGTCGTGAAGAGGTAGGACGACAGGATGAGGTCTGCCGAGGCCTCTGGGTCGATGCCCTCGCCGGGCTGCGCCCGGCTCCAGCGTTGGCTGATCGACCGACATGGTGATCACCGGTTCGACGGCCGGCTCATCGGATGTCGTGGCGAAGCGCGCCAACTCCTGGTCGAGCAGTTGCTCGTTGACGACCAGGACCGGCGCGACTTCGACGTCCTGGCCGGTGATGTGCTGGAGGAGCCGGATCGGGTTGAAGATGGGGCCCGAGGCGATCTCGGCGGTTGCGTCGTAGTCGGCCGACAACTCGGCCGCGACCGGGTCGATCGCGCCCTCAGCCCCCCGGGCAGCGACCGCAATGGGCGCCTCGGACTGCTCAGCCAGATCGTGCCGACATCTTCGCCGCGGCGTCCTCCTCGCTCAGCCCGCCGATCTGCACGCCGGCAACGACCGTGTTGTTGGGGACGCCCCCAGCCGACCAGAGCACGCCGACCGCGTAGAGCACGGCAATGCCGGCCGCCACGCCGATGCCGATCTTGGCGGCCAGCGGCAGGCCCCGGCCGCTATCCGCCGCCGCATCGTCGCCGCCTTGGCTCGTCCACCGGCTGCTGCGCCGCGGCTCGGCACCCGACGCACCGATCGACTCGGGACTCACGGGCGCGGGCGAGCTCGGGGGCTGGCGAGCGACTCGGGGTCGAGGTCGGGCTGGCCACCCTCGGGGCGTTCGTCCTCGGCCACGGACCGACTCCCTCCTCGAAGACTTGCGAATCTCCACTCTATGCAGACTGTGGCCCAGATGCTTCGGCGCGCGGATCCAGCCGGCGGTAGTCGGCCTCCCAGTAGAGCAGCGGGTGGTGCTGCTCGCCGATCGTCGCCGAGATCACCGCGCCGACGACGATATCGTGATCACCGGCCGGTTGGACGGTATTGGTGCGGCACTCCAGCGTGGCGAGGCTGCCGCCGCAGCAGCGCAACGCCACTGGCCCCGCGAACGTGCGCGAATCCCTCGCAGCTGGCCGACCAGCGGCCGACCGGACGTGGCGAACCAGCGCGCGGCATCGTGCTCGTCCTCGGCGAGGATGCTCACCCCCCACCAGTCCGTCTGGGCCAGCGCGTCGGCGAACCGGGCGCGGCGGTTGACGCATACCAGCACCAGCGGCGGGTCCAGCGACACCGCGCTGAAGGCGCTGGCCGTCATGGCGTGGTCCACGTCACCGGCCCGGCAGGTCACCACCGTGACGCCGGAGGCGAACCGGCGCAGGGCCGCCTTGAACTGGCCCTCGCCGACACCATCAGCCATCGGCTTCCACCCATGGCAGTCGGGACGCCCTTCGTCGGTGTCGAGGAACAGCGGCCAGACGACCGCCGCCGCGCCCAGCAAGGATCCCGCCAGCAGGTAGCCCAGCGACCCCGCATCATCGGTGAAGACGATGTCCCCGCTCGGATTGGGCAGCGCGAGCAGCGCCGTGGCGATCAACCAGCCCGCCGTAGCACAGCCCGCCGGCCAACCGGGTCGCCGAGATTGAGGGAGAGCGGCCCGGATCGCCGGCCACGAGCGCGGCCACGACGAGGACCGCTGGCCCACGGGACATCGATCGAGCCCATGGTGATCCGGTGCTCCTGCAGGAACCCGCCGAGCACGCCGAGCACGAAGCCGGCCGGCAGCAGCGACCAGCAGCCAGCCCCGGCTCCAGCGGGCCGTGCCGGCTGCGGGCACGGGTGGCGTGCTCCGGTCACCGGTGCACCGCCCGGACCGCCTGCGGCGCTGCGCCCTCCATCTCACAGCCCCGCGAAGAGGTCGGTCTCGCGCCCGTCGGACGCGACCGGCCGCCGCGCACCAGTCGGAAGTACTCGGTGCCGAGCAGCTCGTGGCTGATCGCGAAGAAGCCAGAGTCCAGGTCGATCTGCGTGGCGTGGGCCTGCATCGCGGCGAGTTTCTGATCGGCGAACGCCGATGCCGTCGATCGCGGTGGTCACCAGCATCGTCGGCGACCGCGAACGGCAGGTCATCGGGGTCCATGGCCGCGAAGCCGGTGGTCTCCCCGCGCGCCCGCAGCCGCCGGATCCCGTCCCGCATCACGGACTTCGGGAACGCCGTCCAGTACACCTTCGCCACCGACCACGGCTCGCCCAGGTCCGGCGCGGAAGCGTTGCGCACTCGGCCAGCACCAGTGCCGTACATGGCCACCCGGTGGGCCTGGATGTGGTCGGGGTGCCCGTAGCCGCCGAAGTCGTCGTAGGTGATGAGCACCTGTGGCCGGGTCTCCCGAATGATGGCGACCAGGTGGGTGGCCGCCTCCAGCAGGTCCGCGCGCCAGAAGCAGTGCGGGGCGTCGTTGGCGGGGGTGCCCATCATCCCGGAGTCGCGGTAGCGTGCCCGCGCCGCCGAGCATGCCGGTAGTCGGCCACGCCCAGCGCCCGCATCGCCTCGTCGAGCTCCTCCAGCCGGTGCCCGCCCAGCTGGTCGGTCTGCGTCGGCGGCCAGGTGCGCCAGCTCCGGCAGCAGCACCTCGCCCTCCTCGCCCGAGGGTGCACGTCACCAGCGTGACGTCGGCGCCGGCGGCCGCGTAGCGGGCCATCGTCGCGCCGCACGTGATCGTCTCGTCGTCGGGGTGGGCGTGGACCAGCAGCAGCCGCTGACGCGAGGACATGCCCACCAGGCTACGTCCTGCTGGTCGGCCCGGTGCCCGCGATCCTGCGCGGCGGCTGCGGTGGCATCATGCCCAGATGCACGCCAACGGACCTGCCAGCCCGCAAAGCCGCGACCGGGGCCTTCCGGACGCGGCCAGCCCAAGAGCGGTCGTCGGCCTTCGGCTCAGCCGGAGACTGGCGGGTGCGGTACCTCGCCAGCGACGGCGCCGACCGACCCGGTACAGGCGCTGCGCGAGACTCGACGCCGCACGGCCGGGAGCGGACGCTGGCGGATCCGCGGCGACCTGCTCGGCCGACGCCGAGGATCTGCCGCCGGCCGAGCGCGCCCGCCGGGAACGGCTGCGCGAGGGCGGAGCCGGCATCACCGGCTTCACCAGCGACCGGGCCGGCGACGCGATCGGTGTTCGCGCTGTCCGGCCGGCTCTGTCTCGTGGCATCGGATGCCGGCGTGCGGGCCCTGCCGACGGCGACCGGTGCGGTCGACCCCCGGATCAGCCCCGACGGCCGACGCGTCGCCTACCACAGCGGTGGCGATCTGCGCGTGATCGATCTCGACGACGGCGCCGACCGGGCCGTGGCACGGGCAGATGCCGCCGACCGAGCACTGGGGGCTGGCGGAGTTCATCGCGGCCGAGGAGATGGGACGGCTGCGCGGCTTCTGGTGGTCGCCGGACAGCGATCGGCTGCTGGTCGCGCACGTCGACGAGTCGGCGGTGGAGCAGTGGTGGATCAGCGACCCGGCGGATCCCGCGGCAGCACCGCGCGCGATGCGCTACCCGGCCGCCGGCACGCCCAACGCGGACGTACGGCTGTGGCTGCTCGACCTGACCGGCGAACGGGTCGAAGTGAGCTGGGACCGGGCGGCGCTGCCGTACCTGGCCGCCGCGCGGTGGGACGACGCCGGGATCGTCGTCTCGGTGCAGTCGCGGGACCAGAGCCGGGTGGCGCACCTGCTCGTCGATGCCGCCACCGGGCAGACCTCGGCCCTGACCGTGCAGGAGCATTCGCCCTGGGTCGAACTGCATCCCGGCAGTCCCCGGCTGGCCCCGGACGGCGAACTGGTGCTGATCGACGTGGACCCGGCCCATGACGCGTGGCGCGTGCGCAAGGCGGACCGCTGGCTGACGCCGCCGCAGTGGTTCGTGCGCGGACTGCTGCGCTGCGACGCGACCGGCATCTGGGTCGCGGCCAGCGACGACCCGCGCGACCAGCACCTCCTGCACCTGTCCGGGGACACGCTCACCCAGCTCACCCACGGCCCGGGCTGGCACTCCCCGTTGGCCACTGGGGCGGTGCCGGTCGTGGCCGTGACCGATCCGCAGCAGTGGCAGCCGGAGTTCCGGGTGGGCGAGCCCGGCCAACCCCTCGGCCCTGCTGCCCAACCGCGCCGAGGCGCCGGTGGGCGCGCCCCGGGTCACCTACCTGCCCGGTGACGGGGCGGTGCGCGTCGCCGTGATCCTGCCGCAGGGAGCAGACCCCGCCCCGATCATCGTGTCCTCCTACGGCGGTCCGCACGCCCAACGCGTCGTGCGGGCACCGCTGAGCCTGGCAACCGAGCAGTGGCTCGCCGACTGTGGGTACGCCGTGGTCGTCATCGACGGTCGGGGCAGTCCCGGAGTGTCGCCGACCTGCGAGGCCGCTATCGCCTGCGACCTGGCCGGCCCGCCACTGGCGGACCAGATCACCGGGCTGCGCCAGGCACTGGCCGCCTATCCCGACCGGCTGGACGCCTGCCGCGTGGGCATCCGAGGCTGGTCCTTCGGCGGCTACCTCGCCGCGCTCGCCGTGCTGCGGGAGCCGGACGTCTTCCACGCAGCATTTGCCGGCGCTCCGGTGACCGAGTGGCGCCTGTACGACACGCACTACACCGAGCGCTACCTGGGCCGGCCCGATGCGCTGGCCGAGGCCTACGACCAGTCGTCGCTGCTGCCGCTGGCACCGAAGCTGCGCCGACCGTTGTGCCTGGTGCACGGCCTGGCCGACGACAACGTCGTGGCCGCCCACACCCTGCAACTCTCCGCGGCCCTGACCGCGGCGGGGCGGCCCCATGAGGTCCTGCCGCTGCCCCGCGTCAGCCACATGACGCCGCAGGAGTCCATCACGGAGAACCTGCTGCGCGTGGAGCGGGCGTTCTTCGACCGGCACCTGCGCTCCGGCCAGGCATAGTCGCCGCCGAGGACGGGGTCAGGACCTCTACGATCAGCAACGTGCAGGGAAGTGGCCATGGCTAATGGGACGAGCCGGGCCCGTCGCATCGTCCTCGGGCGGCAGATGGCCAGCGAGCAAATCGGGGAGACGCTGCTGCCCAAGCGGCTGGCACTGCCGGTGTTCGCCAGCGACGCGCTCAGCTCCAACGCCTACGCGGTGCAGGAGATCCTCGTCATCCTCAGCCTCGCCGGCTTCGCGTTCTACAGCTACACGCCCGGCATCGCTGCCGCGGTTGTCGTGGTCTTCGCCATCGTCGTCATGTCCTACCGGCAGAACGTCCGGGCCTATCCCTCCGGCGGCGGCGACTACTCCGTCGTCAGCGAGAACCTCGGGCCGCGCGCCGGGGTCTTCGCGGCCAGCGCCCTCCTGGTCGACTACATGCTGACGGTGGCGGTGTCGATCTCGGCAGCATCGGCCAACATCGCCAGCGCGGTCCCGGTGCTGGCCCCCTGGATCGTGCCGATGGCCGTTGTGCTCATCATCGCCGTCACGGTGGTGAATCTGCGCGGCGTGCGCAGCACAGGGGCTGCCTCGGCGGTGCCGGCCTACCTGTTCATCGCCGCGATCTTCACCATGATGATCGTGGCTGCGGCGCGGCTGGCCTCCGGCGACGAGATGCGCGCCGAGAGCGCGGACTGGGTGATCCAGGCCGAGACGGCCGTGCCCACCGGATTCGCCCTGGCATTCCTGCTCGCGCGCGCGTTCTCCTCCGGGACCACCGCGCTGACCGGTGTGGAGGCCATCAGCACCGGCGTGCCCGCCTTCCAGGAGCCCAAGGCCCGCAACGCTGCCACCACTCTGCTCTTGCTGGGCGCGGTGTCGATGACGATGTTCGCCGGCATCGTCTGGCTCGCCCTGGAGACGGGCGTGAAGGTCACCGCCACCCCCGAGACGCTGCTCGGCCTTCCCGACGGCGAGCAGCAGAAGACTGTGATCGCGCAGGTGGCGCAGGCCGTGTTCTCGGGTGCGCCGGTCGCCGCACTCGTCGTCAGCGCCGCGACCGCGCTCATCCTCGTCATGGCCGCGAACTCCGCGTTCAACGGCTTCCCGATGCTCGGCTCCATCCTGGCGGCGGACGGCTACCTGCCGCGGCAACTGCGTGCCCGCGGCGACCGGTTGGCCTTCAGCAACGGGATCATCATGCTCGCCTCGGCGGCGGCGCTGCTCGTGGTGGCGTTCGGGGCCGACGTCAGCCGGATCATCCAGCTCTACATCGTCGGGGTGTTCGTCGCCTTCACCCTCAGCCAACTCGGCATGGTCCGGTACTGGACCCGACGGATGCGCGGGCGCCACGGCCGCGAACGGCTGCAGATGCAGGGCAATCGCCTGGTCAACGTCACCGGGCTCCTCCTCACCGGCCTGGTGCTGGTCGTGGTGCTGGTGTCGAAGTTCGCCTACGGCGCCTGGGTCGTGTGCGTCGCGCTCCCGACGCTGTTCCTGCTGATGATCAGCATCCGGCGGCACTACGACACGGTGGACCGGAACACCTCGGTGGGAGATTCGCCGAGGGTCACGCTGCCCAGCCGGGTGCACGCGATCGTGCTGGTGGCCCGGCTCGACTCCCCCACCCTGCGGGCACTGCGCTATGCCGCAGCGCAACGACCCACGGTCCTGGAAGGCGTGCACGTCGACGCTGCCGGCTCCGGGGGCAAGGAGTTGGCGCAGGAGTGGGAACGGCGCGGCATCGACATCCCGCTGCGCCTGGTGGCCTCCCCGTACCGGGAGGTGACCCGGCCGGTGATCGAGTACGTGGACGGCCTGCGACGCGCCAGCCCGCGCGACCTCGTGATGATCTACGTGCCCACCTTCCGGGCAGGGCGCTGGTGGGAGAACCTGCTGCACGAGCAGACGGCCCTGCGGCTGCGCACCCGGCTCTCGCGGCTGCCGGGGGTCATGGTCGCCAGCGTGCCGCACAGCGTGACGAAGAGTCGGGCCAGCCAAGATTCGTCGCAGCCGTGACCACCACCGCCGTGGCGTTCTGGCGGGGTATGCACTTGAGGCGGGGCTGGCGTCGCGCGGATCAGACCCCAGAGCCCCTGTTCCCGGGTGCAAACCCTTAGCCCGGGTGCACCGGTGCCGTCCCAGGACGGGCCCGACCCGGGTGCAACGGTGCCGCCCGGATGGCCCGATCCGGGTGCACCGGTGCCGCCCTGAGATGGGCCCGATCCCGGGTGCACCGGTGCCGCCCTGAACGGACCCGACCCTGGGTGCACGCCGCAGCAATGAACGGACCCGACCCTGAGTGCACGCCGGTCTCTGACCAATCGGCGGATGACTGCACCCGGTGCGGGGGTATGCACCCGCCGCGGGGGCGGATCGTCCGGTTTCCGGTGCATCACTGCACCCGATACGGGGGTATGCACCCGCCGCGGGGGCGAACTCGCTCGGATCAGACCCCTGAGCCCCCATCCCGGGTGCAAACCCCCACCCCGGGTGCACCGGTGGCGGAGCCCCAGAGCCCCCATCCCGGGTGCAAACCCCCACCCCGGGTGCACCGGTGGAAGCCGAGGTGCCGTTCCTGCCGTCCAGGATGGGCGCGGACGGCCCGGTCAGCAGCGGCAGCGGGGATCCCGCCGTCGAAGGCGACAACGAGACGCAGCACCTCAGGACTCGGCGCGCGCCGATGGTGCCCCACCGCCGCCAGCCCGCTGGGTCTGCAGCAGACGAAGCCACCGCGAGCATGTTGACCACCAATGACGCTGGATCTTCAGCCCTCGCGTTTGCGGCGGGACGCCTCGCGTCCCCGCGTTACCGCGTCCAGCGTCACCTTGCGCAGCCGCACGGCGGCCGGGGTCACCTCGACGCACTCGTCCTCGCGGCAGAACTCCAGTGCCTGCTCCAGCGACAGCGGCTTGGGCGGGATCAGTCGCACCAACTCCTCCCCGGTCGACGAGCGGATGTTGGTGAGCTTCTTCTCCTTGGTGGGGTTGACGTCCATGTCGTCGGCAGCGGGAGTTCTCGCCGACGATCATGCCCTCGTACACCTCGTACCCCGGGCCCGACGAACAGCACGCCGCGCTCCTGCAGGTTCAGGCAGGCGTAGGACGTCACCGCGCCACGCCGGTCGGCGACCAGCGATCCGGTGGGCCGGGTGCGCACCTCGCCGAACCACGGCTCGTACCCGTCGAAGACGTGGTGCAGCAGCCCGGTGCCACGGGTCTCGGTGAGGAACTCGGTGCGGAACCCGATCAGTCCGCGCGCCGGCACCCGGTACTCCATCCGGACCCAGCCGGAGCCGTGGTTGACCATCTGCTCCATGCGGCCCTTGCGCAGGCCCGAGCAGCTGGGTGACCACGCCGACGTAGTCCTCGGGCACGTCCACCGTGAGGTGCTCCACCGGCTCGTGGATCGCATGCCGTCGATCTCGCGCGTGACGACCTGCGGCTTGCCGACGGTGAGCTCGAAGCCCTCGCGACGCATCATCTCCACCAGGACGGCCAGCTGCAGCTCCCCGCGGCCCTGCACCTCCCACGTGTCGGGCCGCTCGGTGTCGGCGACCCGCAGCGAGACGTTGCCGATGAGCTCGGTCTCCAGTCGCGCCTTCACCAGCCGCGCGGTGAGCTTCTTGCCGCTCTGCCCGGTCAGCGGAGAGGTGTTGATGCCGATCGTCATCGAGATGCTCGGCTCGTCGACGGTGATCACGGGCAGCGGCACCGGGTGCTCCGGGTCGGCCAGCGTCTCGCCGATGGTGATGTCGGGCAGTCCGGCGACCGCGATGATGTCGCCCGGTCCGGCAGACTCCGCCGGCACCCGCTCCAGCGCCTCGGTGATGAGCAGTTCGGCGATCTTGGCCGGCACGATGCGTCCCGTCCGCCCGGCACCACGCCACCGCCTGCCCGCGCCGGATCGTCCCGGCATGCACCCGGCACAGCGCCAGCCGGCCGAGGTACGGCGAGGCATCGAGGTTGGTCACGTGCGCCTGCAGCCCGGCGTCGGGGTCGTAGGTCGGCGCCGGCACGGTGGCGATCAAGGTCTCCATGAGCGGCCGCAGGTCCTCGCCGTCCGGCATGTCCGCCATCGTCGGGGCGGGTCAGGGACGCGCGGCCGGCCTTCGCCGAGGCGTACACGATGGGGAAGTCCAGCACCGCGGCGTCGGCGTCGTCGATGAGGTCCAGGAAGAGTTCGTAGGTCTCCTCCTCGACGGCAGCGATCCGGGCGTCGGAACGGTCGACCTTGTTGATCACCACCACGATCGGCAGCCGCTTGGCCAGCGCCTTGCGCAGCACGAACCGGGTCTGCGGCAGCGGCCCCTCGGAGGCGTCGACGAGCAGCAGCACGCCGTCCACCATCTCCAGGCCCGCGCTCCACCTCGCCGCCGAAGTCGGCGTGGCCGGGGGTGTCGATGATGTTGATCGTCGTCGTCGCCGAACCGAACCGCGGTGTTCTTGGCGAGGATCGTGATGCCCTTCTCGCGCTCCAGGTCCATCGAGTCCATGACGCGATCGGCGACGTCGGAACCGGCTCGGAAGGCCCCGGACTGCCAGAGCATGGCGTCCACGAGCGTGGTCTTGCCATGGTCGACGTGGGCGACGATGGCGACGTTGCGCAGGTCACTGCGGGATGTAGTCCTCACTGACTGAGTGTAGGGCCGTCAGACTGCGTCACCGCGGCACGCTCCGCTCTCGGCGACTACGGTGGGCGCGTGGACCCTACGATCGTGCGCTTCCCCGACGGAGCGACCGCCGGAAGCGCTCGGGTGGTGGCGACGCAGCCGCTGGGCGCGCGGTTCGCCGTCGTCACCGACTCCACACCCTTCCACCCGCTGGACCACACCTGGCCCGATCAGCCCGCCGACCGCGGCACGTTGGCCGATCGCGCCGTGGTGGACTGTCTGACCGGGGCCTACGGGCCGGATGGCGAGTTGCGGCTCGGCGCGGACATCCCGGCCCGGCGCGGCGATCCGGGGTGGACCTGGGTGGTCGTGCACGTGGTGGAGACCGAGCCCCCGGCGGTCGGTGCAGCGGTGGATCTGCAGGTCGATGCGGACTACCGAGCTGCGCTATCGGCGGCACACACCGCCTGTCACTTGGCGGCGCTGGCCCTCAACGAGGCCACGGCCGGGCTGTGGCGCAAGGATGCGCCGCGTCGGGACAGTCTGGGCAATCCCGACCTCGACGGCCTGGCGATCGAGCGCTCGATCATCACACCGAACCGCTCGACCGACACCTACCGGCTCGGCAAGTCGATCCGCAAGAAGGGCCTCGACACCGCCGCGCTGCTCGCCGACCTCGACGGCATTGCGTCGGCCGTCGACGAGCGCCTGGCAACGTGGATCCGGGCCGCCGGTGCGGTGGTCGATCGACACCGGTGGCGACGCGACGGTCGCGGCGCGGCGCACCTGGACCTGTGAACTGCCGCGACGGGACGGCCCACTACCCGTGCGGCGGCACCCACGTGCGCTCGCTGGGCGATCTGCCGGTCACGACGCATGTGCAGTTGACGGCCACCGAGTCAGGGTTCCAGTCCGAGACCATCGTCGGCTGATGGCGCCGATCGTCGCCGCGGCCATCATCGACGTCCGGGAAGCTGCTGGCGGCCCGGCGCTGCACCGGTCGGTTCGCCGGGCTGTGGGAGTTCCCCGGCGGCAAGATCGAGCCGGGCGAGGACGACCGCAGCGCCCTGCTGCGGGAGCTGCGCGAGGAGCTCGGCGTGACCGGCCGCGTCGGTGAGCAGATTGGGGGGGACTGGCCGCTCGCCGGCGGGCACACCATGCGCGTCTACCGGTTCACGCTTGACCCCGGGCAGTCGCCGCGCTGCTTGGAGAGCTGCGACGCCCTGCAGTGGGTGGGCGCAGCGGAGTCGCTCTCGCTATCGTGGATCCCGGCTGATCTTCCCATCGTGGCCGCCGTGCAGCGCATGCTGCAGGCACCCCCGACCCCCGGAGTGTGACGGCAGTGGCATCCAGCGAAGCGCCGGAGGATCGGGTCGGCGTCAGGGATCGGCACAGCAAGCAGGGCGTGCGCGTGCGGCGGTGGCTGGTGCCGGCACTGCTGGTTATCGGCTGGCTGATCATCGGCAGCGTGGCGGGCCCGTATGCGGGCCGCTTGGCGGAGGTGCAGGAGAACGACGCGACCACCTTCCTGCCGGCCGAGGCCGAGTCGACCCAGGTCCAGGAACTCCAGGGCGCCTTCAACCCCGCCGAGAGCATCCCCGTCGTCATCGTCTACGAGTTCCCCGGTCCGTTCCCGCCCGAGGCGCTCGGGCGGTGTCGGAGGACATCGCGAAACTGGCGACGATCCCGGGGGTGGAGCCGGAGATCACCGGGCCCATCCCCAGCGAGGACGGCGAAGCGATCACCGTCATCGCCGGCATCGTCATCCTGGAGGACTCCGAACCGGGCGCAGAAGTGGAGGCGATCCGGGAGGCCCTGGCGGACAGTCCGGCGCGGGCACTGGGGGCCGAGGTCTATGTCACCGGACCGGCCGGGTTCCTGGCCGACTTCACCGAGGCGTTCGGCGAGATCGACGGCCTGCTGCTGCTGGTGGCCCTGGCCGTCGTCCTGGTCATCCTGCTGGTCGTCTACCGCAGCCCGATCCTGCCGTTCGTGGTCCTGACCACGTCGCTGTTCGCGTTGAGCGTCGCCTCGCTGGTGATCTACCTGCTGGCCGATAACGGGATCATCACCCTGAACGGCCAGGCCCAGGGCATCCTGTTCATCCTCGTCATCGGCGCCGCGACGGACTACTCGCTGCTCATCGTCTCGCGCTTCCGGGAGGAGTTGCGGCGCACCGAGTACCAGGTCGATGCGATGGGCAAGACGCTGCGCGGCACCTGGGAGGCGGTGGCAGCCTCGGCCGGAACCGTCGCGCTGGGTGTGCTGACCCTGCTGCTGTCGGAGTTGAACGCCAACCGCGGACTCGGTCCGGTCGCCGCGATCGGCGTCGTCTTCGCGATGATCGCCGCCCTGACCTTCCTGCCGGCCGTCCTGGTCATGCTGGGGCGGCGCGCCTACTGGCCGGCCAAGCCGAAGGTGGACATGGCCGATCCGGAGGCCCAGGTGCGGGGCTTCTGGGCGCGCGTGGCCGGCTTCGTCGGACCGGCGGCCGAGGATCGTGCTCGGCGGGTCGCTGGCGCTACTGGTCCTGCTGGCCCTGTTCCTGCCCGAGTTCAAGGCCGATGGCGTGCCGCAGTCGGACTTCTTCCTGGCCGAGGTGGAGTCGACCCAGGGCCAGGACGCGCTGGCGCGCCACTTCCCCGCCGGCTCCGGCAGCGAGACCGATCGTGATCGGCCCCGCCGATGACCTACGAGGACATGGTGGCCGTGATCTCCGCCAATGACGGCGTGGCAGGGGTCGTCCCGGTCACCGCTGGGCCGCCCGGACCCGGTGCCGAGCCCCGTCGTCGTGGACGGCAATGTGCAGTTCCAGGTGACGCTGGTGGACCAGGCCGACTCTGCGGATGCCGAGGCAGACTGTGGCCGACCTGCGCGTCGAACTCGACGCGGTCAGCACCGAGGCCCTGGTCGGCGGCACGACGGCCACCGCGCTGGACACCAACGAGGCCACCCAGCGCGATCTGCGCGTCATCATCCCGGCCGTGCTCCTGGTGACCTTCCTGGTGCTGGTGCTGCTGCTGCGGGCCATCGTGGCGCCGCTGCTCCTGATCGGCCACCGTGGTCATCTCCTTCGCCGCCACTCTCGGGTCTGGCCGCCATCGTGTTCTACGTGATCATGGACCTTCCCGGGCGCCGATGCGTCCGTGCCGCTGTTCGCGTTCGTCTTCCTGGCCGCGCTGGGCATCGACTACAACATCTTCCTGATGACGCAGGGCGCGCGAGGAGACGATCCGGTTCGGCAACCGGGCCGGCATCCTGCGCGCCCTGGCCGTCACCGGCGGTGTGATCACCAGCGCCGGGCATCGTGCTGGCCGCCACGTTCAGTGCGCTGGCGGTGCTGCCGCTGCTGTTCCTGTTCCAGATCGCCTTCATCGTGGCCTCCGGCGTGCTCATCGACGCCGTCATCGTCCGGTCGCTGGTGGTACCGGCATCGGTGATCCTCATCGGGCCGAAGTCGTGGTGGCCGAGCGCGCTGGCCAAGCAGCCCGACCTGAGCGACGAGGAGGCCCTCACGTGGCCTTGACCGGACACAGCGACACATAGGGAGGACTTCATGGCGCTGCTCACCGAAGCCGAGATTGCAGCCGGGCTGCCCGAGGGATGGCAGGGCGACGCGTCCGGCCTGCGCCGCAGTTACACCTACGCCGACTTCGCCGAGGCGCTGGCCGCGGTCAACCGGATCGGGGAAGTCGCTGAGGCGATGCAGCACCATCCGGACATCGACATCCGATGGAACACGGTGCGCCTCGGCGTCGTCAGCCATGAGGCCGGCGGGGTGACTGCGGCTGATCTCGACCTCGCCGCGAGGATCGCCGCCGTGGCCCAGCCGTGACCCAGGAGGCCTGGGAGGAACGCTACGCCCAGCCGAACCGGGTGTGGTCGGGCCGCGTGAACCACTGGCTGGCGAGGACCGCTGGCGGGCTGGCCCCGGGCAGCGCGCTGGACCTGGCCTGCGGCGAGGGCGGCGATGCCCTGTGGCTGGCCGCCCGGGGGTGGCGGGTGACGGCGGTCGATTTCGCCGCGGCCGCGCTGCGGCGGGGTGCGGCCCACGCAGCGGCAGAGGGCGTGGCTGAGCGCATCACCTGGGTGCAGGCCGACCTCGGGGCCGGCTGGCGGCCGCCGGGGACCTTCGACCTGGTCAGCGTGCAGTTCCTCCACACCCCGCACATGGCAACGCGCGATGCCGCGCTGCGAGTCGCGTGGGCAGCCACCGCCGGCACGCTGCTCGTCGTGGCCCACGACCCCGCCAACCTGACCGAGGGCTGCGGCGGCGGTCCGCCGGACCCGGCGGTGCTGTACGGCCCTGCCGACGTGCTGGCGGCGCTCGGGCTGGCCGAGGACGACCCGGCGGTCCGCACGGCGGAGACGCTGCGCCGCGAGGGCGAGGCCGGCACGTGGGTGGACGCGGTCGTGGTCCTCCAACGGGAGGATCAGCCGCCGGGCGGGTAGGGCTGAGCAGCGGTGCGGACCCGCTGCCGCAGCGGAGCCGAGCGCAGCCAGGGCAGCACTTGGAACGCGCCGTAGATCGTGCCGCCCCACCATGCCAGGACAAGCAGGAAGCCGCCCCAATCATCGTTGGGCACCAGGGCACCGACCATGGCCAAGACCAGCAGCACCGCGGCGGCGATTGCCCAGGACCGCCTGTGCCGCGCGATCGCCGCTGCCAGCGGCATCACCCACGAGAGCAGCCCCACCGACAGCAGCGGCAGCCCAACCCAGCCCAGCACCGCCGCCACGCGGTAGCCCGAGCTTTGCTGCCGTGGACCGGGGATCCAGTCATCAGCGCTCAGTGCTCGTTCGTCCCGCCGGCACGTGACCCGGCATCCTTCCGGCGCCAGATCGATGGCGTGCTCGCCCAGCGCCTGCCCGCACCACGCGCAGCGCTGCCGGCGCAGGAGCATCAGAACCTGGCCGGCACTGTGCAGAGTCGCAACCGCCACGCCGCCATCGGGGTCGGTGGCTCGCCGCGCGACCGCGGCGCCGTAGACGAGGGCGTACTCCTCGTTGGTCAGTCCCCCGACCTTGCTGGCGACTCCTGCGACAACCGCCTCCGGGTCGTGCAACGGCACCACGTCAGTCATCGCGCCCCCTGGTCTTCGTCCTCGTTCCAGCCTAAGGCCGGCGCGCGACGCACCCGCCTTCACCGATGGACGGGCTCGGTGGGACACGACCCTCAGTGCTGCGGAGCACCCTTGGTGCGGATCCGGTGATCGGCCGGTCAATGTCCACGGCGCCAGAAGGTCTCCAGGGTCCTGACGTCCGCACCGGCCAGCTCCGACGACCGCGAGCACAGAACTGGGCAGACTCGCCCAGCACCCATGCCGCGGGGAGCCCCGCTGCGATCGCCTCCTGGCGGAAGCCTCCCGGCACCGCCACCGCAACGGGGCGGCGACCGTCAGCATCGGGACGGCGCAGTGGCAGCAGTCAGTCCTGCTCGGCCAACAACCGATCGAGGCGGTCGAGGGCGTCGCGGTGCTGGGCGCGCAGCAGGGTGAGCTGCTGCCGCAGCGCATCGGCGGCTAGCACGTCGGGCGCACTCCGCACCGGCTCAGACTCACCGGGCCTCGCGGGCTGCTGGGTTGTCACAGACTCGGTAGGAGCCGCACGCCCTCCGGCCGGCACAGACGCGTCGGTGTCGGTGTCGGTGTCGGTAGGGAGGATTTCTCGGGCCGCCTGCTGCGGACCGGTGAGGAAGGCGTTGGCAAGGAAGCCGGTCAACGTGCCGAAGATGCCCACGCCCACCACGATGATGACGATGCCGAGGATGCGCCCACCTCTGGTCACCGGGTACTGGTCGCCATAGCCCACCGTCGACATCGTGACCACCACATACCACAGGGCGTCGGAGGCCGTTTCGATGTTGCGGTCGGGGTCGCTCGACTCGAGTTCGAGCATGGCGAGGCTGCCGAACTCCCACATCAGAACGGCGACGAAGAGCAGCACGAACAGCGCTGTGCCCGCACGGCTGCGGACCAGGGACCGCACCAGATTCCGACCGCCCATGGCCCGCACGATGCGCCACACCCGGAGCAGCCGGAAGACCCGCAGAACCTTGAGTTGGGCCAGCGGCAGGCTCGCCAGCAGGTCCGCCCAGCCGAAGTCCCGGAAGAAGTAGGCGCGGCGGGACTCCGCGGTGGCGAACCGGTAGACGAAGTCCAGGAACAGCACCAGGCTGAGGAGGACGTTGACAGTGATCACAACGGTCCGAAGCGTGCTGCTGCTGATGACCGTCAGCAGGACGAGATTGACGATGGACAGCACCGAGAGCGCCATGATGAAGATCTCGTACCCGGTGTGCTTGAGTTCGGTGACTCCGACCTGCTGCGGCATGGCCCCTCCCTGGGTTGCGGCCATCATGCCGAACGACGGTGCAGCGACCGGACAGGCGGGCAGCCCTACGGCTAATCCTGCTCGCTGGTGCGGGCGGCGGGCAGCGCGGCCGCTCGCTGGACGAACCAGGCGATATTGAGATCGATGAGGTAGTCGTAGCTCTTCGCGGCGGCTACGGGGATACCGAACGCGCCGGCCAACTCCCTGCTGACGAATCCGTGCAGCGACGCCCGCAGCGCGCGGTGGGCGTGAACCAGTTCCTCTTCCTCGTACAGCCCGAATCCGTGCAGCACACGGTGGAACACCTCCAGGACCCGGCCGCTGGCTTCGTTGTCCTCGTCATCGGTGGGAGCCGGCGCCGGCACGGTGGCCGCATAGCGCCCCGGATGCCGCAGGGCCCACCGGCGATACTCGACCGCCAGCGACCGGAGCGCCTCGGGGCCGGACTTGCCGATCGTGGCCCACGCCAACGTGTCGGCGAGTTCAAGCTTGGCGTCAATCGTCAGCGCATGCAGCAAGGCCGGCAGACCATCGATGTGGTTGTACAGGGAGGGCTGGCGCACGCCGAGCCGTCGCGCGACAGCGGCCAGGGTCAGCCGGTCCAGCCCAACGTCGTCGGCGAGCTCGGCGGCTGCTTCGATGATGCGCCGAGTGGACAGGCCCGCTCTAGCCACGACGACCCCGGCCCGCGGCAACGGCGCGAAGTGCAGCGGGCAGGGGTGCGCGGCCCCAGGGGTTTCGGCCGCGCACCTCCGGCCGCTGATCATCCAGCGGAGCGGTGGCCGTGGGGAACCGCTCGGGCCGCCACGAAGGAATGTGGACCGCCACGGGACTAAGGTACGACCACCAGAAACGAACATGCTTAGTTTAGCGCCAAATGTGCGCGTATCGTCGCCACAGGTGCGCCCGCTGCGGATGACGGGGGATCTCGCTGCTGGGCGTCGTGGTCGACGAGATTCGCAGGTCGTACCTGTCGCATCGCCTTGGCTCGCCGCGCGCGATGCCTCGACGATCGGTTCGGAGCAGTCGCGTGGTCAGCGCGGCGGAGACGTCGGTCTGCTGGGTGGGTCGCCGGCGATGGGGTGTCTAGTCGCGGTCGCGAACCTCGGCGACGGCGTCCTCCGCCAACTGCTCGCGCACCATAGCGCGCGTCACGGGGTCGAGGTCGTCGAGCTGGGTACGGATCGATTTCGCGGTCTCCGCGGCGATAGCGCGCTGCTGACGCAGTTTCACGGCCAGCACGACCCCCACGGCCACCAGCCCCACCGCACCCACCACGACAGCTACCCGCAACGCACGATTCCTGCTCGCCATGCCTGACCCTCCGGGTCTCTTGCCGCCGGAACGGCACCCGCCTAGTCGGCGGTGCGAACCATGTGAGTTCAGACGTTGAACCGGAACTCCACGACATCGCCATCGGCCATGACGTAGTCCTTGCCCTCGACCCGGGCCTTTCCCTTCGCCCGGGCTTCGGCGATGGAACCGAGGGTCATCAGGTCGTCGAAGGAGACGATCTCCGCCTTGATGAAGCCTTTCTGGAAATCGGTGTGGATGGCGCCGGCCGCCTCGGGCGCGGTCGCACCCTTGCGGATGGTCCATGCGCGGGCCTCCTTGGGCCCCGCGGTGAGGAAGGTCTGCAGGCCCAACGTGTCGAACCCCACCCGGGCCAGCGCATCCAAACCGGGCTCCTCCTGGCCCACCGACGCCAGCAGCTCGGCAGCCTCGTCCGGCTCGAGTTCGACCAGTTCCGCCTCCAGCTTGGCGTCCAGGAAGACGGCCTCGGCCGGTGCTACGAGGCGCCGCATCCGCTCGCGGAACTCCTCGTCGGCGAGCTCCTCCTCATCGGCGTTGATGACGTAGAGGAAGGGCTTGGCAGTGAGCAAGAACAGCTCGCGCAACGGTTCGGCGTCCAGACCTGCCCCGAACACGGTCTGCCCGTCGTCGAGCACCGCTCGTGCCTCCTTGGCGGCCGCCAGCACCGGCGCCCGGTCCTTGGCCATCCGCGCCTCCTTCTCCAGGCGGGGGATGGCGCGGTCCAGCGTCTGCAGATCGGCCAGGATGAGTTCGGTGTTGATGGTCGCCATGTCCTCGGCCGGGTCGACCGCGCCCTCGACGTGCACGACATCTGGATCGGAGAACGCGCGCAGCACCTGGCAGATGGCGTCGGACTCCCGGATGTGGGCCAGGAACTGGTTGCCCAGACCCTGCCCCTCGCTGGCCCCGCGCACGATGCCGGCGATGTCGACGAAGGTGACCGTCGCGGGCACGATCCGGGCCGATCCGAACGCCTGCGCCAGTCGCTGCAGCCGGGGGTCGGGCACGCCCACGACACCAGTGTTGGGCTCGATAGTGGCGAATGGGTAGTTCGCCGCCAGGACCTCGTTCTTGGTCAGCGCGTTGAACAGCGTTGACTTGCCGACGTTGGGCAGACCGACGATGCCGATAGTGAGGGCCACGGGACACCATCCTAAGTCCGGCCGCAGGGCCGCGCTGCCGCGGGCGGCTGCCACGGACGGTGGCCGCGGTCGCTGCCACGGACGGCTGCTCAAGGGCAGTGGCCGCACTGGCCGAACCACCAGGCTCACGTCGAGCAGCGCAACGGTTCGGCCACAACTGCCGGTCGGTGTCGGAGGTCTCCGGCACGATCGCTCCATGACGTTCACTGCGCTGCTCTTCACGGTCGTCGCGCTCGGCCTCGGCCTGCTCGTCGGGTGGCTGCTGGCCGCCTCCCGAGCCGCCGCCGCCCGGCATGCGGCCGACCTTCGCATCACCGAGCTCCTCGGCCAGGTGCGTCAAGCCGATGCCCTGACCGCACAGGCGGAGGAGCGGCGGCAGGCCGACGCCGCTGTGGTGGGGCAGATGGCACCAATGAGGACAGCGATCGAGTCGCTGGAGCAGCGGGTCCGCGACGCCGACCGGGCACGGCTGCAGGCCGAGACACAGTTGCAGGAGGCCTTGAAGCGCACCCATGAGGAGTCCCAGCGCGCCGCAGTCGAAGTGACGCGACAGGCCCAGAAGCTCAACACGGCACTGGTGTCGACGAACACGCGGGGCTTCTGGGGCGAATCCGCCCTGGAGGCGCTGGTGGAGAATGCCGGGCTGCTGAAAGGCACGCACTTCGCCACACAGGTCCAGATGCGCGGCGAGGGCCCCGACGGGCGGGCCGACATGGTGATCACGCTGCCGGGCGGGCGGCGGCTCGTCATTGACGCCAAGGCGCCGCTGCAGGCCCTGCTGGAGGAGTCGGAACCGGACCACTACAGCGAGGCGACGCTGGCCGCCCACGCCGCCGCTTTGCGCAAGCACGTCGATGACCTCGCCAAGCGCCGGTACTGGGAGGCGGACGAGGATCTGCTCGACGTGGTCGTGCTGTATCTGCCGGCCGAGAACCTGCTGGGGCTGGCGCTGCAGGAGGATCCCGCTCTGGTGGCCAACGCCGCGGACAAGTGCGTGCTGTTCGCCACGCCGACCACCATGCTGGCGCTGCTGCGGACCGTCGAGCACTCGCTGCGGCAGGAGCGCCTGGCCGCCAACGCGACCGAGATCCGTGATGCGGGGGCCGAACTGTACGGCCGCCTCGCCACCTTCCTGGGCCACTTCGAGACGGTCGGCAAGGAGCTGGCCAGCGCAGTGACCGCCTACAACAAGGGCGTGGGGTCCATCGACACCCGCCTGATGCCCAGCGCCCGGAAGATGCACAAACTGGGCGTCGCGGCGAAGGAGTTGTCGGGTCCGGCCGCAGTTGAGGGGGTGCCGCGGACGGTGAGCGCTCCCGAGGCGAATGCCGTCGTCGAACTGCCGTCAGAGTCCCATCGGGCGAGCTGAGCGCTGGCTGCGGGCCGGGCAGTCAGCCCTTGGCGGCTGCCTTCATCTCCCGACGCAGGTTCGGGGGCAGCGCGAACCGCACCCGCTCCTCGGTCGCTTCCACCACTTCGTGCTCCGGGTAGCCGTGCTCCCCGAGGTGCCGCAGGACGTCCTGCACCAGGATCTCCGGCACCGATGCCCCGCTGGTGACACCCACGACGTCGGCGGCCGCCAGCCAGGCCGGGTCGATCTCATCGGAGCCATCCACCCGATAGGCGGCCGTGGCTCCCGCCTCCAGCGCGACCTCGACCAGGCGCACGGAGTTCGACGAGTTGGACGAACCCACCACGATGACCAGGTCGCACTGCGGCGCCATGAGCTTCACCGCCGCCTGCCGGTTCTGGGTCGCGTAGCAGATGTCATCACTGGGCGGATTGGCCAGCCCGGGGACCGATTCGCGCAACGCATCGACGGTGACCAGCGTCTCGTCCACCGAAAGCGTCGTCTGCGACAGCCACACCACCTTCTCGCCATCGGCCACCTCGATCGCCGCGGCGTCCTCGGGCGTCTCGACCAGGGTGGTGGCCTCCGGCGCCTCGCCGGCAGTCCCCTCGACCTCCTCATGTCCGTCGTGGCCGATCAGCATGATCCGGTAGCCCTCGTTGGCAAAGCGCCGTGCTTCCTGGTGGACCTTGGTCACCAGCGGGCAGGTGGCGTCGATGGTGCGCAACTCCCGCTCCTCGGCCGCGCGGCGCACTGCGGGCGAGACTCCGTGGGCAGAGAACACCAGTACCGCGCCCGGCGGCACCTCGTCGGTCTCCTCGACGAAGATCGCGCCCCTATCCTGCAGCGATTCCACGACGTACTTGTTGTGGACGATCTGTTTGCGGACGTAGACCGGGGCGCCGTACAGCTTCAGCGCCTCCTCCACCACGATGATGGCGCGGTCCACCCCGGCGCAGAAGCCGCGCGGAGCAGCGAGCAGGACACGACGGTTGGCAGCCATGCATCCATCGTAGGTGGACTGTCCCGCTTCCGCGCCGCCGCGAGCGCCGACCGCGTCGCAGGCTGCCGCTAGGGTTGAGGCCGATTGTTGGGGGGTGGCATGACACCGAACGGGGTCGACGGGCAGGTAGCCGAGGCGCCGGCCCGGCCTGGCCTGGACGCCGAGCACCCGGCCAGCGTGGCATGGGTCGCCGACAAGATCCGGGCCTGGATCGGCCAGCTCGGCGGCCTGTGGATCGAGGGGCAGATCGCCGAACTCAACATCCGCCGCGATGTTGCCTTCCTCACCCTGCGTGATCTGGCCCAGGAGAAGTCGCTGCCGGTCTTCGTCACCGGCCGCCTAGTGCCCAAGGACGGCAGCCTGGCCGAGGGCGACCACGTGCTGGTCCAGGGTCGGCCGGAGTTCTGGACCAAGCGCGGCGAACTGCGGCTTCGCGCCACCGCGCTGCGCAAGGTAGGCCTCGGCGAACTGCTGGAGCAGCTGGAACGGCTGCGCGCCGCGCTCGACGCGGAGGGGCTGTTCCGGCCGGAGCGCAAGCGGCCCCTGCCCTTCCTGCCGACCGAGGTGGGCCTGATCTGCGGGCGCGAGTCCGACGCGCAGCGCGATGTCATGACGCATGCCCGCAACCGCTGGCCCGCGGTCCGTTTCGCGATCCGCAACACCGCTGTGCAGGGGGTCCGCGCGGTGCCCGAGATCATCGCGGCGTTGCAGGAGCTGGACGCCGCCAGCGACGTGGAGGTCATCGTGATCGCCCGCGGCGGCGGGTCGGTGGAGGACCTGCTGCCCTTCTCCAACGAGGCCCTGGTCCGAGCCGTCGCTGCCATCCGCACCCCGGTCGTGAGCGCCATCGGCCACGAGCGCGACAACCCACTGCTCGATCTGGTCGCCGACTGCCGAGCCTCCACGCCGACCGACGCCGGCAAGCGCGTCGTTCCGGACTTCGGGGAGGAAGTCGGCCGCGTCCGCGACCTGCGCGTGCGCGCCCGTCGCGCCCTGGCCCAGCATGTGCAGCGCGAGGAGCACACGCTGCGCCTGCTGCGCGCCCGGCCGGTCCTGGCCGCGCCGCAGGCCCAGCTCGAGCAGCGGGCCGAGCAGGTGGTCGCGCTGCTCGGCCGTGCGCGCCGCTCACTGCTGGCGCGGGTCGACCACGATCGCACCGAGGTCTCGCATCTGCGCTCCCGGGTCCGGGCCCTCTCCCCTGCGGCCACCCTGGATCGGGGCTATGCCGTGGTCCAGACCGCCGACGGCAGCGTGGTGCGCGACCCCGCCACCGTGACGGTCGGCGATCCACTACGCGTTCGAGTAGCGGCGGGAACGTTCGCCGCCACCCGCATCGAGGAGAGGGGAGAGCCAGCATGAATCAGGAGCCGGACGCGCTGCCGGGCGGCAGCGACATCTCGACGCTCAGCTACGAGGAGAGCCGGGCGGCGCTGGAGGGGGTGGTCGGTGCGCTGGAACGGGGCAACACTTCGCTGGAACAGTCCTTGGCGCTGTGGGAGCGCGGCGAGGAACTGGCCCAGCGCTGCCAGTCGTGGCTGGACGGGGCCCGCGAGCGGATCGTGGCCGCCACCGAGGCCACGGCGCAGACGGAGACCGACGACTAGGGCGCTGCCGGGTCGGCAACAGCAACGGGCTCTAGCGACGAGGCGAAGCGCTCGAGGTCATCCCACGACCCGGTGCCGCTGACCACGGTCGTCCCGCCATCGCCCGACAGCACCAGGCTGCGCTCGTTTGCCGAGGTGTAGCGCTGCCACGCTGCACCGGCGAGGATGATGGTCTCGCCGTCCGAGCTGCCCTCACGAGTCTGCTCGGCCAGGTACTCCGGCGACGCGGCCACCGACTGGCTCACCGACGCGAACGGACCCTCTGCGGAGTACACGCCGCCGGTGAACCACACCGGCTCGCCCTCGGACTCCGCGGTGGGCTCCCAGCGGGCCGACGTTGAGCGCCAGTCCGGATCGGTGGGCATCAGCACCGGGAAGGGGGCGACGGTCGCGACCTGGCTCGCCAGCGGGACCGGATCGATCTCGGGCACCGGGTCCTGTGGCGCGCGGTAGTTCAGTACGACGATCACCGCCACGATCGCGCCGACCACGGCCAACGAACGCATCATGTCGCCCGCCGTTCGGGACGCGCGGGTGGGCTGCACTGGCGGCGGTGCGTCGGTCCTCGGCTGGCCTTCCACCTAACGATTGTCACCCAGGTGGCCGGATGCCTCATCCTCCCGCTCCGCCCCGGGGTACTCCTGCGCCGCCTCCTGCGCGTAGTGCTCGGCGTGCTCCCGGGTGAGCGCGTCGGCTTCGTCCTGCGGCGCTCCGCCCTGGGCCGCCGCCTGCGGGGGCGCGACGGGCGGCAGCAGGAACCCGACAACGAGCGCGGCCACCACCACGACGGCGCACGACAGCACGGCGGTGACGTGGGAAGACGCCAGGAAATCGGCGAACGCAACGGCCTGGACCTCCGCGGCGATCTGCGGCGGCAGGCCCGACTCGACGGCCTCGGCGAGGACCCGCGCGGTGGCCACCACGGACTCCGAGGCCGCCTGCCTGGCCTCCGGCGGCACATCATCCGCGGGAAGCACTGCGAGGGATTCGCCGACCCGCCGCGCGTACTGCGTGGCCAGGACCGTCCCGATGATCGCCACGCCGAGGGCGCCGCCGACCTGCCGCACCGTGTTCTGCACGGCCGATCCGGCGCCGGCCCGTGCCAGCGGCAGCACGTTCTGCAGCAGCGTGGAGCCGGGTGCGATGACGTTGCCCATGCCGTAGCCGAAGACGAAGAAGACGCCGAGCACCGCCCACATAGGGGTGTCGATCTGCAGGACGGCCAGGCTGGCCATGGCGAGGCTGACCAGGACCAGACCGGTCGTCATCACCTTGCGGTACCCGAACCGGTTGACCATCGCGGCGCTGCGCGGCGCCGCGAGCAACTGGCCGACCGCGAACGGGATGAAGCACAACCCGGCGGTCAAGGTGTCGAATCCGCGCAGCACCTGCAGGTAGAAGGGCAGCGTGAACGTGATGCCTGACAGGGCGAAGAACGACAGGGAGACGGCGGTCAGACTCACCGCGTAGGCCCGGTTGCGGAACAGCGACACATCGAAGCTGGGGTGGTCGCTGCGGGCTTCCAGCACCAGGAACAGCACGATCAGGCCGATCCCGAGCGCGACTGGCCCGATGACGCCCGGATCGAGCCAGTCCTTGGTCTCCGAGGCGTAGATGATGCCGTAGACCAGTGCGAACAGTCCCAGGAACGACAACGCCAGCCCGGGCACGTCGAGGGCTCGCGGATCGGGATCGCGGGTCTCCGGCACCACGCGGAGGATGGCGACCACGCCCACCACGATGATGGGGACGTTGACCAGGAAGACCGAGCCCCAATCGTTGCCGGTCAGCCAGTTCGTCCATTGCGGGTACTGCAGCAGCAGTCCCCCCAGGACCGGCCCGAGCACCACGGCGGCCCCGACCGCACCGGCCCAGATCCCGATCGCGCGGCCGCGCTCGTACGGGGGGAACACCACGGTGATGATGGCCAGCGTCGTGGGCATGACCGCCGCCCCGCCGACGCCCATCAGTGCCCGGAAGGCGATGAGCCAGCCGGCTGTCGGGGCGAACGCGCTGAGCGCGGAGGCCGCGCAGAAAATCACCAGGCCGATGACCAGTACCCGCTTGCGGCCCCACCGATCGCCCAGCACGCCCCAGGTGAACAGCAGCGAGGCGAACACCAGGATGTAGGAGTCAATCGCCCATACCAATTCGGCCTGACTAGCCTGCAGGTCGTTCTGGATCGTGGGCAGGGCGATGTTGAGCACGGTGTTGTCGAGCACGACGACCAGGAGGCAGACCACGAGCACGGCCAGGACGCGCCACCGCCGGGGATGCCCTGCGCCGGAAGTCATCCAGTCATCGGCCGATGCCATGGCCCACCCCAGTCGGATCGTCAGCCTCTCGACTGTACGGGGCACTTGCCGCGCTCGCCCTGCGGCGACCTCCGATCAGGCCGGATCGGGCGGCCGGTCGATGGCCGGCGGCTGCGGCGCCGGGGGCAGGGCGGGGTTCAGCATGCTGACGGTGGCACCGTCGCGCGGCACCACGATGCGGATGTCCACGCTGCCGAACAGCGCGATCCCGGTCAGCCGAATCTGCGGCGCGTTGGGGGCGGGCGTGCGTCGCTTGTCCTGCCCCTTGCGCTTGTCCTTGGACTGGTACTCACCGAGGATGCCGACGCCGCTGACATCCACGTGCAGCGCGTCGGGCACGATCACTTTGACGCTGCCGAAGACGGCGTTGCACCGCAGTTCGGTCGTCATCCCCGACAGGATCGCGCCGGTCAAGTCGATGGTGGCGTCGCCGAAGACGCTGAGCACCGTCAGTTCCGCGGGCACCAGCCATGAGCCCTTGCGGGAGGCCGAGCCGAAGACCGAGACCACGGAGTTCTCCGGCAGGTAGCCGGTAGGAGCCCCGGTGGGGCGCGGAGCCGCCACCGGGTAGTAGTGATCGGCAGCGGGCGCCGTCCCCCTGGGCACCATCGGCCCGGTCGGTGCGATCGGCGGGCCGGGGACCCGTGCGGGATTGATGGGCAGCTCGCTCAGCACCGGATACAGATCGCGGTAGGTCTTGGCGCCGAGCGCCTGCTCCATGCGCTCCTCGTACTCCAGCGCGTCGAGCCTGCCTTCCGCGTAGGCCTCCCGCAGCAGCCCCAGGTACTTGTCCCGATCGGCGTCCGAGGCGCGCAGCGACCACGGGTCCGGCTGCTGGGGCTCTGGCGGCACACCCCAACGGTACCCGCCCGGGCCCCGGGCTCACCCCCGACGCAGGTGTCGCGCCGCGGGCTCAGCCTGCGACGACGATCACCGACTTCCCCATCGCGCGCCGCTGGTCGAGGTCGCTCAGGGCGGTGCCGAACTCTGCCAACGGGTAGGTCGCCCCGATCGGCGGGCGCACCGCACCGCTGGCAATCAGCGGGAGCAGGCGGGACCACTGCTGCTGCATGTAGCCGGGCCGCACCATCGCGTACATCCCCCAGCCAACGCCGCGCACGTCGATGTTCTGCAGCAGGAGGCGGTTCACCTTCACCTGGGGAATTCCCTGCCCGGACGCGAAGCCCAGCACCAGCAGCCGGCCACCGGTGCGCAGTGCCCGCAGCGAGTCGGTGAACACCTCCCCGCCCACGACATCGGCCACGACGCCGACACCTTCGCCACCAGTGAGCTTGGCGACTGCCGCTCGGAATCCGTCGAGCAGCACCGCGTGGTCGGCTCCGGCTGCGCGCACGAAGGCAGCCTTCTCCTCGGTGCTGGCCACGCCGATCACCGTCGCCCCCATGCCCTTGGCGACCTGCACCAGCGCCGTGCCGAGGCCTCCCGCGGCGCCGTGCACCAGGACGGTCTCCCCGGGCTGCAGTCCGGCCCGTTCCCGCAGCGCGAACTCCGCGGTGAGGTAGTTCATGGGCAGGGCCGCCCCCTCGTCGAAACTCACCGACTCCGGCAGTGGGAAGGTGGAGACGGCCGGGGCCGCCGCGCGTTCCTGCGCCCCGCCCCAAGGCATGACGGCGGCGACCCGCTGACCCTGCTCGAAGCCGGGACCGCTCACCACGGTGCCCGCGACGTCGACCCCCAGCGAGAACGGCAGATCCGGTCGTATCTGGTACTCGCCGCGGCTGAGCAGCAGGTCCGGGAAGGACACCCCCACCCGATGCACGTCGATGAGCACGTCATCGGGGCCCGGCCTCGGCTCGGGCACGTCGCGGACGACGACGGCCTGCGGTCCGTTGGTGGTGACGACCTGGGCAGCGAGCATGGGGCTCAGGCTAGTGGCGGTTGTGCTGGGCAGGGTCGGCTGGGTCGGGTCGGCTGGGCCGGGTCGGCCGGGCCGGGTCGAGCTGGGCCGGGTCGACGGGGCCGGGTCGACGGGGCCGGGTCGGCTGGGCCGCGGCACGCGGTCGACGGGGCCGGGTCGGGCTACGGGGCCGGGTCGAGCGGGGCCGGGTCGACGGGGCCGGGTCGACGGGGCCGGGTCGACGGGGCCGGGTCGACGGGGCCGGGTCGGCTGGGCCGGGTCGACGGGGCCGGGTGGAAGGGGAGTGCCAGCCGGGTGGGGCGAGCAGGAGGGGCCGTCGCAATCGGTAGTGCGGTGGGCTCCGGTGACTCCGGGTGGAGCCAGCGGGCCGCCCGTGGCCCGGGTCGCGTCGCCGGATCCCGCGGGTCCAGCTGCGCGAGCGGCCTGGGCGCTCTGCACCCGGTTCGGGGGTCTGCACCCGGCGCGGGGGCGGGACCGGCCGCGTGCGGCCCAGGTCTGCACCCGGTTCGGGGGTCTGCACCCGCCGCGGGGGCGGAACCGCCCGTTTCCGGGGCAGGTCTGCACCCGGTTTGGGGGTTTGCACCCGGCGCGGGGGCGGAACCGGGCATATCGGGGCCCAGAGCCACCGTCGCGGGTGCAAACCCCCGAACCGGGTGCACAGTTGCCGCCCCGGAGGCCCTCTCAGCCACCGCCCCGGGTGCAAACCCCCGCAACGGGTGCTTAGTCGCCCCACCGGACGTGCCGTCAAGCCTGGCCCCGGGTGCAAACCGGTGCTGCCCCCGTGAAATCCGAAGCGCCCGCAAGCCCCCGCACCCGAGTGCAAACCCCCGGAACAGTCGCTCTACCGGGGGTCGCCCTCAGCCCTGCACGGGGCGCCGACAGCCGCAGGCAGCGCAGTACCGTCCCGCCCAGAGGAGCCGCGAATCCCTCACCCCGCGCCAGATCCGAGGCGGGGTGAGGGATCGCGATGAGTCCAGAGAGGTTGTGCGGCGGGCGGCACCCTAGGCGTGACCCGGGACGACCGCGCCATGCTGGTGCCCGGTGGCGCGGCCAGCGGCCTGGGACCCCGGCTTCGACGCACCGACATCTCGCTGGGGAGGCGGCGCGAAGCAGCCCTGTCGACGCGGGGGATGCTCCAGGCGGGCGGCTCTGCTCACCCGAGCCAGTCGATGCGACCGTCGAACCACCGTGCGACCGCGCCGTTGCGCACCGGGATCCGGGGCGCGTCGGTGACGGCGACACCGGTCGCGTGACCGATGGCCTGCCGGATCGCTCGGCCGTGGCTAACCAGGATGGTGATGACCGATCGGTCGACGCCGTCGATGACCGCCATCATCCTTGCCCGCACGTCCTGCGGCGACTCGCCGCCGGAGAAGCCGTGGGCCGTGCCCAGTTCCGAGGCGCCGGCCTGCTGTTTGGTCAGGCCCTGCCAGGACCCCAGGTGCTGCTCGCGCAAGCGCGGGTCCGATCGCAGCGTTCCGCCGAGGTCTGCCGCGAGGATCGCCGCGGTCTGCCTGGCGCGCACCAGATCGCTGGTCGTGATCATGGCCACCGTGCTCGACCCGGCCCGAGGTCGGCGCGTATCCGGTCGGCCGCGGACTGCGCCTGCTCCCGGCCCGAGGGCGTCAGTGCCGGGTGCGGGGTCTGCCCTTGGATGAGCCCCCGCGCGTTCCACTCCGATTCCCCATGCCGGACGAGGTAGAGCGGCTGCATAGCGACCATTGTCCCCGTCGGCTAGGCGCGCCGCCCAACGCCGCGCGCCGCGGCGGCCACCTCCTCCTCGACGAGGTCGGCGTTGATCGCCCCGCCCGCGGCAGCGCCGGAGCCGATGCACATCGACACGTTCGCCTTCGGATCCACCACGTTGCCGACCGCCCAGACCCCGCGCACGCTGGTCCGGCCGGCATGATCGACGGCCACGCAACTGACCCGGTGCGGCTTGACGCGCGCGGCACCTAGGCCCACCAGCAGCGCATCGTTCGGGCGGACGCGCGGCACGATGAAGAGTCGCGCAACCGTGTGCCTGGTGCCGTCCCGCAGCACCAGGCACACCCCCGGCCCGGACCCCGGCCCCGGCCCGGACTCGGACCCCGACCGGGATTCGGACCCAGGCCCGGACCTCCGGCCCCGGCCCGCGGACCGCCGGCCCCGGCCCGGACCCCGGCCCCAGCTCGGGCTCGGGCCCCGGCTCAGGCCCGGACCCCGGCTCAGGCCCAGACCTCGGCCCCGGCTCGGACCCGGACCTCGGCCCCAGCCCGGAGTCGGACCCCGACCGGGAGTCGGACCCAGGCCCGGACCTCGGCCCCGGCCCGGGCCCGGACCTCGGCCCCGGCTCGGGCCCGGACCCAGGCTCAGGCCCGTGTCCGTGCCCGTGCTCGGGCCCGTGCCCGGGCTCGGGCTCGGGCTCGGGCTCGACCAGTTCCGCGACCGGCTCCGCCACGACCGCAATGCCGCGCGCGGCCAGTTCGCCGCGCTCCCGGTCGGCCAGTCCCTCGCGGCCGTCGGTGAAGTAGGTCAGCGCGTCCGACCACTGCCGAAGCATCTGCGCCTGATGGGGGCTACCGCGACCGGTGGCCAGCACGCCCAGCGGCCTACCGCGCACCTCGTAGCCATCGCAGTACGGGCAGTGCGAGACGCCGGCCCCCCAGCGCGGGGCCAGGCCGGGCATATCTGGCAGTTCGTCGGTCAGACCCGTCGCGACTACCAGGCGGCGCGCCGAGAACCGCTGCGATCCGGCGCGCAGCGCGAACCCGCCCGCCACCGGCCGCACCTCGTCTACCGCGCATTGCTCGATCACACCGCCGTAGCGCCCCACCTCCCGCCGACCGTCGGCGAGCAGATCCCCCGGCGGGCGGCCGTCGTGGCCGAGCACTCCGTGCATATGGGAGGCGAAGCGGTTGCGCGGCAGGGCGGAGTCCAGCACGAGCACCTTCCGGCACGCCCGCCCCAGCATCAGCGCGGCGCTCAGGCCGGCGGGGCCGCCGCCGAGGACCACCACATCGAAGCGGCGTTCGGCGTCCATACCTCGATCACGCCACGCCGACCGCGCCCGTCGCAAGCCCCGCGCCGATGGATTCGGCTACCGGGGTCGCGCCTTCGCGGCGGTAGCCGCCAGAGCCGCCCGCTGGTCGAGGTCGGGAAACGGTCCCAGCGCGGCATCGATGCCGGCCACGGCCAGGGCCTGCCGCAACAGGTGATCGGCCAGGCCGGGCCCCTTGGCCAGCACCGGGCCGTGCAAGTAGGTGCCGATGACGGAGCCGTCGACGGCCCCCTCACCGCCGTCGGCGCCGTTGTTGCCGCTGCCGCGCACCACCGATCCCAGCGGCCGCAGGTTGCCGTGGAGGTGCGTCAGCCCGCTGTGGTTCTCGTAGCCGACGAGTTCGCCGAACTCCGTAGCCACCGTAATGTTGCCGATGAGCCGCTCCGGCTGCCCCTCGGTGTGCAGGTCGAGCAGCCCGGCGCCGGGGATGCGCTCCCCCTGATAGGTCTGGAAGTAGTGGCCGAAGAGCTGGTACATCCCGCAGATCATCAGCATCGGCACACCGTCGGCCTTCATCGCCGCCAATGCCGCCCGTTTGGTCTGCAGGTCCTCCCCGACGGCGATCTGGCCGACGTCCTGGCCGCCGCCGCCGATGATCAGATGGGCGTCGGTGGGCAGCGGATCGCCGACCCCGCTGATGCTGACCCGGCAGTCGATGCCGGACCGCTCCAGCCGCTTCGTCAGGACCAGCCGGTTGCCGGTGTCGCCGTAAATGTTCATCTCGCGCTGGTAGAGGTGCACCAGATGCAGCGTGGTCATACCGGCGTGACCTCCGTCATCCTGCCCAGCACATCGCGCATCTCGAACATCGCTGTGTAGGTCGCGCAGACCACCAGCGTGGCGCCCTCGGGGTGACGGGCACTCAGCGCGGCGATCGCCTGCGCCATGTCCGGCACGACCGATCGGACCGGTACGCCGTCGTAGTCCAGGCGCAGCGCCATATCCTCGGCACGGGTACCCGTCGTCGAGACCGGCCACGCGGCCAGCGACCGGAAGTCCACGTCCCACAACCAGGACACGTCGCGGCCATCGGCGTACTCGTCGTTGATGGCGATGAGCACCTCTGCCGGCGTCACCGAGGCGACATCCATCAGCGAGTAGCGGAATCCGCCCGGGTTCTTCACCAGTTGCAGCAGCAACTGCTGGCCGTTCAGCGCGATGTACTCGCCCCGGCCGAACGCCGCCGACATCCCCTCCAGCGCACCGACGGCCGCCGGGAGCGGAATCCCGGCACACGACCCCGCCGCCAGCGCAGCGGTCGCGTTCTGGGCGTTGTGGGAGCCGAAGACCTGCAGCGCGACGCTCTGGCGACCGGACGGCGTGTCGATCTCCACCTGGCCCGGAGCGACCTGCTCCAGCACGTACTGCGGCGCCGGCCGCGCGGCGTGCTTGGCGGCCACGTCGATCTCGGCGGCATACAGCTCGTCGTCGGTGATGAAGACCCGTCGCAACTCGCTGCCGACACCGAAGTAGGTGATCGGGCAGTGCGCGGCCGGCGCCATGGCGACCACGCGGGGATCGTCGGCGTTGAGCACGGCGAACTCCTCCGCCGCCGCCACGACCTTCGTCAGCAGCCGGGCCGTGTGGTCGATCTCGCCGAACCGGTCCATCTGGTCGCGCATGACGTTGGTGATGACCACGCCGCGGGTGCGCACCTGCTGCACGAACCGCACCGCCCACGCCTCGTCGATCTCGAACACCGCGATCGTGTGGGCCAGCTTCCCGGTCATCGACATCCCCATCAAGATGGTGGAGACGATGCCCCGGGTGAAGTTCGCCCCGGTCCGGTTGGTGAGGACCTTGTGCTCGGTGCCGAGAATCTCCGCGATCATCTTCACCGTCGTGGTCTTGCCGTTCGTGCCGGTGACGATGATGACCCCGCCGGGCAGTTGGCGCAGCCCGCTGGCCAGGAAGCCGGGGTTGATCTTCTCCACCACCAGGCCGGGGAAGGACGACCCGCGTTTGCCGAGCGCCCGGCCTACAACGACGACGAGTTTGCCGATGTAGAGGGCCACGAATCTCACGCAGTCACGGTAACGCAGGTCAGCCGCCGCATCGGCGCTTGGCTGCCGGTGCCGAGGCTCGCACAGGTGCCGGGCCGACCGTATCGTGGTGCGGTGCCCGACACTCAGCCCGCGATCCGGCTGCGGGATGTGGTCAAGCGCTTCGGGGACCTGACCGCCGTGGCCGGGCTCAACCTCGAAGTCCCCCGGGGCACCTGCTTCGGCCTGCTCGGCCCGAACGGCGCGGGGAAGTCCACCACGATGCGCATGCTGACCGGCCAGGCGCATCCGACCCAGGGCAGCATCGAGGTGCTGGGGCTGCCGGTGCCCGAGGCGGCCAAACAGGCCAGGGCACTCATGGGCGTCGTGCCCCAGCAGGAGTGGCTGGAGGAGCAGCTCACCTGCCGGGAGAACGTCATGGTCTGGGCGACGCTGCTGCGCGTGCCGCGAGCGCGCCGGGCGGAGGCGGTCGAGAAGGCGCTGGCGATCGCCCATCTCACCGACCGCGCCGACGACCGGATCAAGACGCTGTCCGGCGGCATGAAACGGCGCCTGCTCATCGCCCGCTCCCTGGTCCACGACCCGGAGCTGGTCCTGCTGGACGAGCCGACGGTCGGGCTGGACCCCCAGATCCGGCAGGAACTGTGGACGCTGATCGACGAGTTGCGCAGCCGGGGCAAGACCCTGCTGATGAGCACCCACTACATCGAAGAGGCGGAGCGGCTTGCCGACCAGGTGGCCATCATGAACGCCGGCCAAGTGGTCGCCCAGGGCTCTCCCCTGGAGCTGCTCACCGCCTATGCCGGCACGGAGGCGATGGAGTACTACGGGCCGCCGCAGCGCCTGACCGAGATCGAGCAGCAGGTCGGTCGGGCCGGACTGCAGACGCGCCGCAACGGACCGTCGGTGAGCGTGCTGCGGGCCGAGAACCTGCCGACCGCGCTGTCGGATGCACTCGGACCCGGCCATCGGCGGGCGGCCACGCTGGAGGACGTCTTCGTCCTGCTGACCGGGGAGACGCTGGAGTAGCGATGGCACAGACCGAGCACATGCGGCAGGCGCCCCCGACGCGCGACTTCGAGTTCTCCGCCTTCGCCGGGGTGTGGGCGAGGGAATGGGTGCTGTTCCGGCGGTTGTGGCGCTCCACGACGTTCTCCTCGATCGTCGAACCCACGATCTACCTGCTGGCCTTCGGCTTCGGCCTGGGCGGGTTGATCAGCGAGATCGACGGCTACTCCTACGTCGAATACGTCGGCACCGGCACCGTCGCCTCTGCGGTGCTGTTCTCGACCGTCTTCCCCGCCATGTTCAACACCTTCGTCAAGCGGGAGTACCTGAAGACCTACGACGCCATCCTGGCCACGCCCGTCAATGTGCGCGAGGTGCTGGCGGGCGAGGCGAGCTGGCTGGCCGTCAAAGCAGGCGTCTACGGCAATGCCCCGCTGCTGGTGGCGATGCTGTTCGGCCTGCAGCCGCGGCCCACGATGGTGCTGATCCCATTCATCGCCGCGCTGACCGGGCTCGGGTTCGCCTTCCTGGGGCAATGGATCAGCGCCGTCGTGCCGAGCATCGACTCCTTCAACTACGTCACCAGCGCCGTGGTGACGCCGTTGTTCCTGCTCGCGGGCACCTTCTTCCCGCTGACGAACTTCCCGCCCGTGGTGCAGACGCTGGCGCAGTTCAATCCGCTCTACCACTGCGTGGAGTTGGTGCGCCATGCCTCCTTCGGCATGCAGCCCGGATCAGATCTGCTGCATGTCGCAGCGCTGCTGATCTTCATGGCATTGGCGGCGACGCTGTCGTTCCGGTGGTCGCAGCGCAAGCTCATCGACTAGCCCGGTCACCCTTGGCGGTAGATCAACCACTTCTCGGTGGCCGACCGGAAACCCGGCAGGGGGGTGGGCGCGGCGTAACTGTAGGCGACCGCAGCCCGCCACTCTCCCCAGGTCGCATAGCCCGCGCGCGGCCCGGAGGCCCACGGGCTGGCGTTGTAGTACCGGGCGAGCACGTCCATCAGTCTCGGTGGATCCGCGGAATACCGGACCCATTCGTCCATCAGCCCGGGGCCGTTGTTGTAGGCGAAGATCGCTGCGGTCCAGGAGCCGCTGCGGTTGTAGTAGTCCGCCAGCATCCTGGCCGACTTCTCCACCGACGCCGGGACAGCGGCGGGGCCGCAGTACTGCGACGCATTCTCGTGCTGCATGATTCCCTTGCCTGCCCCGCTGCGGCTGCAACCGGCCCAGGCGTTGAATCCGGACTCCTGATAGGCGATCGCCGCCAGCAGCGCCGGCTCGACCCGGTAGCGCAACCCGTAGGTGAGGAACGCATCCCGGTACGGCACGCTCGCCGGGAGCTTGGCGCTGAAGGAGTCGCCGCCACGGGCCGGGGCGCCGCTGCCGCTGGGAGTGGCGGCCCTGGGCTGCGGCACCGGATCGGAACCCGCGGGCGGGCCGCCGGGAACGTTCGGGGCCCCTGTCCCGGTCCCGGCTTCGGCCTCTGCCGCAGCCCTGGCCTCCGCAGCGGCCGCGGCTGCCACCGCCTCCCGGATCCGCTCCTCCTCGGCTCGGCGGAGCTCATCGATGGCTTCCTGCGCCGCGGCGAGGTCGCGGTCAATGGCCGCCAGGGCGGAGCCCACACGGCTGACGCCGCGGGAACTGCGGTCCCGCTCGGCGGTCGCTGATCGGATCTCCCGTTCCGTGGTGGCGATCGCGCGGCGGGCCGCCTGCACATCCTCCGTCAGCTGCTCCACCCTGGCGATGGTCTCGTCCAGTTCGACGTTCTTGGCCTCCAGGACGTCGATCACCAGGTCCCGCCGTTCGAACGCCCGCAGGTCCTCGCCCTCCAACAGTTGGGCCAGCGCCTGCAACTCCGGAGACGGCTGCCGGTAGAGCAGCCGCGCCAACTGTCCCACCAGGGCCCTCTGCTCGTCCTGCAGCTGCTTCGCTGCCGCCAGGCTGGCCGACAACCTGGCTTGCTGCGGCTCCAGCACGTCCAGGCGCTCCTGCAGAGCCGCGACATCCTGCTCCGAGCGGTCCAGCCGATCCTGCAACTGTTCGCCCATGGCCCGGTAGGAGCGCTGCTGCTCTTCGAGATCGTCGCGGTAGGCCGTCAACGACGCGATGTCGGGGCCCACCGTGGACCAGGTACTCGTATAGGGCGGCACGGTGACCGGAGAATCGGTCCCGCTGTCGGCCTCGGTCCCGCTGTCGGCGTCGGTCCCGCTGTCGGCGTCGGTCCCGCGGTCGGAGTCGGTCCCGGTGTCGGTCGGCCGGTGTCGGCCTCGGTCCCGCGGTCGGAGCCGGTCCCGCGGTCCGAGCCGCTGTCGGAGCCGGTCCCAGTGTCGGAGCCGGTCCCGCGGTCGGAGCCGGTCCCGCTCTCAGCCTCGTTCTCCGCGGCGGCCGGCACCTGCCCCGCAACGCCGCCCGAGGCCCCACCGGCAACCGCCAGCACGCCCCCGAGCAGCGCCGCTACCAGGCGGCGCACCGACGGGCCTGCAATTGGGTCACAGCAGGCAGCAAAGCAGGATCGGGACCCGGCGACAACCCGATTGCGACATTACCGGCACATCGCAGCCATCTGGCCGCCTACTCCCCGAGATTCTTCAGGATTTCCACGATCTTCGGGCCGATCGTGAGCGCATCCTCTTGCGGCATCGCGCGGTGGGTTTCCAACGTGCACCACTTGCTGAAGACGTGGGACCGCACCGCAACGGCCTCCATATCCTCGTCGTCCGGCGAGACGCTCATCCCGCCACTGCCGTCGACGAACACGTAGTTCTGGTACCCCTCGGGGTAGTCAAGGACGGCGATGGCGCCCATCGCCTGCACCATGGCGTCCTCGTCGAGGTCCTTCCAGCGCCAGACGCTGATCATCGGCATGGCTCCTCCTCCATCGATCGGACGATGCCAGCCTTTTCCCCAGCGACGGCCTCGCAACAGCCCCGAATGGGGGGCAATCGGCGGTTTCACCCGATCGGCGGCCCAGCCCTCCGCGCCCGGCTGTGCCCATGCCCACCGCCTACCCTGGTGGACATGGCCGAATTCCAGTACACGCCGATGCTGCCGCTGGGCGACGACGCGACGCCGTACCGCCTCCTGACGACCGAGGGGGTGCAGTTGCTCTCTGCAGCGGGGCGGGAGTTCCTGCGGGTGGAGCCTGACGCGCTGCGGCGCCTCACCTTCGAGGCCATCCACGACATCCAGCACCTGCTGCGGCCGGCGCACCTGGAATCGTTGCGCGGCATCCTGGACGACCCGGAGGCCAGCCCCAACGACAGGTTCGTCGCGCTGGACCTGCTGAAGAACGCCAACATCGCCGCCGGCGGTGTGCTGCCGATGTGCCAGGACACCGGCACGGTCATCGTCATGGGCAAGCGCGGGTCGCAGGTCCTCACCGACGGCCCCGACGAGGAACCCATCGCGCAGGGGGTCTTCGACGCCTACCAGCAACTGAACCTGCGCTACTCCCAGATGGCCCCGCTGACGATGTGGGAGGAGAAGAACACCGGCACCAACCTGCCGGCCCAGATCGACCTGTACGCCGACACCAAGCCCGGCCACGAGGCGCAGTACGAACTGCTCTACATCGCCAAGGGCGGCGGCTCGGCGAACAAGTCGTTCCTCTACCAGGAGACCAAGGCGCTGCTGAACCCCGAGTCGATGCGCCGCTTCCTCGATGAGAAGCTGCGCCTGATCGGCACCTCGGCCTGTCCGCCGTATCACCTGGCAATCGTCATCGGGGGCACCAGTGCGGAGGACACGCTGAAGCTGGCGAAGTACGCCTCCACCAAGTACCTGGACACGCTGCCGACGAGCGGTTCGGCGTCCGGCCACGCCTTCCGCGACCTCGAGCTCGAGTCGGAGGTGCTGGAACTGACGCGCGGTTTCGATATCGGTGCCCAGTTCGGCGGCAAGTACTTCTGCCACGACGTGCGCGTGATTCGGATGCCGCGGCACGGCGCGTCCTGCCCGGTTGGCATCGCCGTGTCTTGCTCCGCGGACCGTCAGGCCCGGGCCAAGATCACCGCCGAGGGCGTGTTCCTGGAGGATCTGGAGCACGACCCGGCGCACTACCTGCCCGAGGCTGCCACGGAGAAGCTGTCCGACGACGTGGTGCGCATCGACCTGACCGCTCCGATGAGCGATGTGCGGGCGTCGCTGTCGCAGTTGCCGGTGGGCACGCGGGTCAGCCTCACCGGATCGTTGATCGTGGCCCGCGACATCGCGCACGCCCGGATCAAGGCCATGCTGGACGCCGGCGAGCCGCTGCCGCAGTACTTCCGCGACTACGCCGTCTACTACGCCGGGCCGGCCAAAACGCCGGAGGGCCTGCCGTCCGGATCCTTCGGCCCGACCACGGCCGGCCGCATGGATGCCTACGTGGAGCAGTTCCAGGCCGCCGGCGGATCCTTCGTCATGCTGGCCAAGGGCAACCGTTCGAAGGCCGTCACCGACGCATGCGCGGCGCACGGCGGGTTCTACCTCGGCTCCATCGGTGGACCTGCGGCACGCCTTGCGCAGGACAACATCACCAAGGTCGAGGTGCTCGATTTCCCCGAGCTCGGGATGGAGGCGGTGTGGAAGATCGAGGTCCGCGACTTCCCAGCGTTCGTCATCGTCGATGACAAGGGCAACGACTTCTACGCCGACCGACTGCGCCCGGTGACGAACCGGATTCCCGTCGGGGCGCCTCGCGGGTAGATCGGGAACGAGCCATGCAGCAGCGCAGTACCAGGATCGTCGCGGGCGCCACGGCGGGGGCGCTGGCCCTCAGCGGCATGGCGCTCATCGGGATCGCATTCACCAAGGCCACCCCGCGGGAGCCCGGCGGCTCCCGGACGGTTCGTCAGCGGCTGCACGTCAGCCACACCTGGCCGGAGGACCTGACCGGGCCGCCGCGGACGCGCGATCGGGAGAGCGCTGAGTAGCGGTAGTCGCGGCGACGCTTTCTTGCAGGCCCACGGGGCGCAACCTTCTGGCGGCGGGCAGAGCCCCCGGATCCGTCGGCCCGGCAGTCGGCAGCGGCGCAGTGGGGGTCTACTGGCTGGTCGGAGTCGGGTGCTGATGGGGTGCCGGGCGCGGTGCCCTGGCGCGGCTGGTGGTCAGCGGGAGTGCCGGCGAGTGGTGCCGGCGGGTGGTGCCGGCGGGTGGCCGGGGGGTGTAGCGAGCGGGACGAGCCCGGCGGGTGGCCGGGGGGTGTAGCGAGCGGGACGAGCCCGGCGGGAGGCCGGGGGCCCGGGTCGCGTCCTCGGTGTCCAGCGGGTTCCTCGGCGCCGAGGGACGTCGGCACCCGTAGCGGGGCAGCATCGGTCGGCATGCGGGCCAGGGCTGCACCCGGTTCGGGGGTTTGCACCCGTCGTGGGGGCGGAACGTCCGATATGCGGGGCATCTCTGCACCCGGTTCGGGGGTTTGCACCCGTCGTGGGGGCGGAACCGACCGGATCGGGGCTCACAGCCCCCGTAGCGGGTGCAAACCCCCATGCCGGGTGCACAGTTGCCGCCCCGGATGCCCCCTCAGCCCCCGCCCCGGGTGCAAACCCCCATTGCGGGTGCAAAGTCGCTCCATGGGGAGGCGCTCACAGGCCCGCCCCGAGCGCAAACCCCCACGGGTGCACAGTCACCCGACCGGCGGGGTGCCCTGTCAGCACCGGATCGGCCGGGGACTCGGCGGCGGCGATCGTCTGGGGCTCGGCAGCGGTGGCTTAGGCCCGACCGTGGGCTCGGCAGCTCGGCGATGGATCGTCTCGGCCGTCCGCTCAGCAGCCGGCGGCGGTGGGCCAGTGCCCGCGCCCGGCCCCGTGGCTCCAGGTGGTGTAGAAGGCTTCGTCCTGCTCGGCCCGGTTCCACTGGCTTGCGGGCACGCCGACCAGGTCGGTGCGGCCCATGGCACGGGCGGCGTTGTCCGAGGTGCCCAGCATGAACTGGTAAGCGCCGTGGTACATGCCGTTGCTGGACACCACCGCGTAGTTGCCGGTGGATTCCTTGTTCACGATGCACTGCCGGGTGGCCTCATACGCCGGGTCGTGGTACTGCCCGGTGTACGCGCTGGGGCCGATGCCGATCATCGTGTTCGCCCAGGCCTGCCGTGCCGCCTCCTCGGCGGCGATGCGGGCCTCCTCGGCGGCGATGTGCTCGCTCACGCCCTCGGCGACGATCATGTTCGTCGTGGGGAAGGCCGCCGGAGCCGGCGCCTGCAGGGCGACCACGAGCGTGGCTGCGGCGAGCACGCCGACGCCCGCGATCGCGCTGGTCCTGGCAGTTGTCTGATTCATCTCGGACTCCCAACTCCCGGACAACTCCCGGGTTCTGTTGAGGGTCTGCCCGTCCGCAGCCAGCGCAAACCCCGCGCCGGCGTACAACCGGACTCAGCAGCCGGCGGCGGTGGGCCAGTTGCCGCGCCCGGCGCCGTTGTTCCACAGCGTCCAGAAGGCCTGGTCCTGGTCATACCGGCTCCAGGAGCTGACCGGGGTGCCGACGAGGTCGCCGCGGCCCATCATCCGAGCCGTCGCGTCGCCGGTCGGACGCGAGAACTGGTACGCGCCGTGGTACAGGCCGTTGCTCGACACGATCCCGTAGTTGCCGCCGGACTCCTTGCGCACGATGCACTTGCGCGTCGACTCGTACGCCGCGCTGTAGTACGACCCGGTGTAGGCGCTGTCGGCGATGCCGTAGTCGTTGGTCGGCGCCGAAGGGGCCGGAGCGGGAGCCGGAGCCGGGGCTGCCGCCGCCTGCTTGCGCGCTTCCTCGGCCTGGCGGGCCTCCTCCGCCTGGCGGGCCTCCTCGGCGGCGATCCGGGCCTCTTCGGCGGCGATGTGCTCGGACACGCCATCGACGACCATCGCGTTCGTCAGCGGGTACTGTGCCGGTGCCGCGCTCGCGCCCAGCGTCAGGGCCAGCGACGATGCGACGACCACCGCGATCCCTGCGATTCCGGTTGTCGTGGCTGTGCTGCGCTTCATGTCACACTCCAGTCCCCCGGGAAATCCCCCGGGACGCTTGAAGGAAGTCCTGCCCGATGCCGCCAGGCTCGAAACATCGGGGGGTGTTCAGCAGCCGGCGGCGGTGGGCCAGTTGCCGCGCCCGGCGCCGTTGTTCCACAGCGTCCAGAAGGCCTGGTCCTGCTCATACCGGCTCCAGGAGCTGACCGGGGTGCCGACGAGGTCGCCGCGGCCCATCATCCGAGCCGTCGCGTCGCCGGTCGGACGCGAGAACTGGTACGCGCCGTGGTACAGGCCGTTGCTCGACACGATCCCGTAGTTGCCGCCGGACTCCTTGCGCACGATGCACTTGCGCGTCGACTCGTACGCCGCGCTGTAGTACGACCCGGTGTAGGCGCTGTCGGCGATGCCGTAGTCGTTGGTCGGCGCCGAAGGGGCCGGAGCGGGAGCCGGAGCCGGGGCTGCCGCCGCCTGCTTGCGCGCTTCCTCAGCCTGGCGGGCCTCCTCCGCCTGGCGGGCCTCCTCGGCCTGGCGGGCCTCCTCTGCCTGGCGGGCCTCCTCAGCGGCGATCCGGGCCTCTTCGGCCTTGCGGGCCGCCTCGCGAGCTGCGAGGACTGCGGGTACCTCGTGCCGCGAGGCCTCCGCCTGCATCCGCGCCTGCTCGCGCTCCGCCGCGACGGCCTCGCGCGGAACCTCAACCAGGGCCGACTCGACGACCGGGACGATGGTCGCGGAGGAGTCGGCCGATGGCTGCATGACGAGGACCCCGGCCACGGCCGTAGCCGCGACGACGCTGCCGATCGTCAGGTGCTTCACACTCACAGAGATCTCCCGCGACACATTTGTGACATAGATGAGATCCCAGTGTGACCATGGGGTGGCGCCCGCGGGCAAGTTTGCACGGAGTGAGAAGTGTCACGGGCAGCGACCGTTCAGCGTGCAGGGGTACCCGGACCGCGCGCAATGGCGGTCCGGGCGCCCTGACCAACCCAACCCCCGAAGGGTTGGTCCCGGAGTCCGCCGCAGGAACTGCGGACGGACGAGTCTTTGGCTGGATCCGTCGGGAGCCGAGAGATCGGCTGCCCTTTCGGACGCTGAGGGGATACCCCGCAACGAGCCCTGCCAAACCTAGGTGAGTGCGTCCTGAACCATTAGACCTGGGGGGTGAGACGGAACATCCTCGGCGGCAGATCGCCGCGCCGCTCGAGGTACAGCTCGTAGCCTGGGTAGACCTCCACCAGCTTCGCGTAGAGCGCGCGGAATTGGTCGTCATCGACGAGTGCCGCGCGGACCGGCAGCCGGATCCCACCGACCTCGATCTCGGCATCCGGATTGGCCTTCAGATTGGCGGTCCATGCGGGGTGCTTGGGCTGGCCGAAGTTTGTGCCCACCACGATGAAGTCGTCGCCGTCGCGGACGAACAGCACCGGATTCGCCCGCGCGGCTCCGGATTTCGCCCCGGTGGTGTGCAGGATGAGACCGGGCAGGCCGTAGACCGACCGCATCCATTCCCCGCCGCTGATCCGGCTCATCAGCGGATCGACCTTCTGCCCGACGCGCTTGAAGATGGCGATGAACCACGGCTGTGGCCCGAATCGCTGGCCGACGAAACTCAGCGGCCCGCCCGGCGGCCGGGCGTCATGCTCGTTGATCTTCTGCAGCCGCTCGGCGTTCGTCAGGGTGCCCATGCCGGAAGCATACTTGACGCAGTCGTCAACTTGGCAGATCCTCCAGCACCTGCGTGACCAGCGCCGCAATCGGCGAGCGCTCGGCACGGGTCAGCGTGACGTGGGCGAACAGCGGGTGGCCCTTCAACTGCTCGATGACCGCGACAACCCCGTCATGGCGCCCCACACGGAGGTTGTCCCGCTGCGCCACGTCGTGGGTCAGCACCACCTTGGAGTCCTGCCCGATGCGGGACAGCACCGTCAACAAGACGTTGCGCTCCAGCGATTGCGCCTCATCGACGATGACGAAAGCGTCGTGCAGCGACCGGCCCCGGATGTGCGTCAGCGGCAGCACCTCCAACAGGCCCCGATCGAGGATCTCCTCCATCGCCTCCTGGCTCACCAAGGACGACAGGGTGTCGAACACCGCCTGCGCCCATGGCGTCATCTTGTCGGTCTCGCCCCCCGGCAAGTAGCCCAACTCCTGGCCGCCGACCGCGTACAGGGGACGGAAGACGATGACCTTGCGGTGCTCGCGCCGCTCCAGCACCGCCTCCAACCCCGCGGACAGGGCCAGTGCGCTCTTGCCCGTGCCCGCTCGGCCACCCAGCGACACGATGCCCACCGCGGGATCCAGCAGCAGGTCCAGCGCGACCCGCTGCTCCGCGCTGCGGCCGTGCAGGCCAAACGCCTCCCGGTCGCCCCGCACCAACTGCACGGACTTGTCCGCGGCGACGCGTCCGAGTGCGCTCCCCCGCTCGCTGAGCAGCACGACACCGGTATTGCACGGCAGATCCCGGGCCAGCTCGATGTCGGCAGCGCCGCCCTCGTAGAGCTGGTCCACCACCGACCCGGCGACGTCCGCTTCCGCCATGCCGGTCCATCCCGACTCCACGACCAGTTCGGCGCGGTACTCCTCAGCGTGCAGCCCCACTGCTGAGGCCTTCACCCGCATCGGCAGGTCCTTGCTCACCAGCACCACGTCGGCACCCTCTGCTGCCAGGCTGCGCGCCACGGCGAGGATGCGGGTGTCGTTGTCGCCCAGCCGGAGACCGGACGGCAGGATCGCCGCGTCGGAGTGGTTCAGCTCCACCCGCAGCGTGCCACCGGCATCACCGGTCGCCAGCGGCTCGTCCAGCCGGCCGTACTCCACGCGCAGATCGTCCAGCAGCCGCAACGCGACGCGGGCGAAGTAGCCGAGCTCGGAGTGACTGCGCTTGGCCTCCAGTTCCGTGATCACCACGATCGGGATCACGACCTCGTGCTCGTCGAAGCGCAGCATCGCCCGAGGGTCGGACAGCAGCACGGACGTGTCGAGCACGTAGGTGCGGCGGTCAGCGTTGCGTCTGCCGGCGTTGGGCACATCGGCCTCCACTCCCGGGCCTGGCGGCCCGACTCACGGCCAGCGGACCGACTCCGCCGGCCAGCCTTCTTGGGCACCGAGCAGGGCTGGGGAAGTGCGCCTTGCTGACCCCACGGTAGGCACGGATGGGGGTACTGCAACGGCGGCGCACCGCACCCTTCGCGGATTTGTCGCCCCCCGTTCACGCAGCTTCCGGCAGGTGGCACGCGCCAGGGATGGAGGATTTCGACCTCTCAGGGGTCGAAAACCTCCACGTGTGCGGATCCCATCCAGTCGTCGAGTCCGCAGTAGCGGTTGCGCAACGGCAATCCCACGGCGATCTCCTGGCACCGACGCATGCCGCGGACTGTTGCGTCCGTCGTCTCCAGTCGGTCCGAGGCCCGCGCCACCGCGAGCGCTGGTCGCGACGTTGCGCCCGCTGGGCCGCCCGTTTCGTCGCGATCAACGCAACCCGCGCAGGGTGCGCGCGCCCGGGACGGGTCGCATGACGCCGGGCAGCCTCCAGGCACTCGCGCGCTGGGTCGCAAGGCACTGGACACTGCTCGTCCGGGTGCGTGGCCTGGAGCAGCAACTCGTGGGCCCGGATGTGCGGGCAAAGGGAGGAGTCATGACGTCGGCGGCGACCAGGAGCATCGAGATTCGCGCACCCATCGAGGAGGTGTTCGCCTTTGTGGCCGACCCCCACCGCCAGACGGAGGCGATGGCGCGGGCACTGGGGCGCAGCATCGCCGTCAGCGATGTCGAGACCTCGCCCGAGGGCATCGCCACCGGCTGGACGTGGAGCACCAGGTGGGTCCTCCCCGTCACCGCGAGGGCAACCCGAGTCGAGCACGTCGTCGATGAGCGGATCGTCAACAAGCACGACACCGCCACCAAGGATGTCGACACGATCACCTTCGAGTCCTCGCTGACCGGCACCCGCCTCACATGGCATGCCGAACTCTCGTCACCGATCCCGCTGCTTGAGGGACTGCTGGGACGCATCGGCGCAAAGGGCAGGAGCCACGGACGCCAGATCGAGGACATCCTCATCGAGATCAAGCAAGAGGTGGAGGGGTCGCACAGGCGCACGCCAGCCGAACACGACTCGTAGGCACGGAGTTGATCGCGACGCTTTCCCGCAATCGAGCCGGAATTCGCAGCGATCAACACCGGCGAAAGAAGCGCGCAGCACCTCGCCCCGCTCAGCCCCCGAAGCGGCGCTGGCGGGACTCGTAGTCGCGGATGGCGCGCAGGAAGTCGACCTCGCGGAAGTCGGGCCAGTACGCCTCGCAGAAGTAGAACTCCGAATGGGCGCTCTGCCACATGAGGAAGCCCGACAGTCGCTGCTCGCCGCTGGTGCGGATCACCAGGTCGGGGTCGGGCTGGCCCTTCGTATAGAGATGCTCGGCAATGTGCTCGGCGTCGAGGATGGCGGCAAGGTCGTCCAGGGACGTGCCCAACTCGTGCTGCTGGGTCAGCAAAGACCGCACAGCATCCACCACTTCGCGCCGTCCGCCATACCCCACCGCCACATTCACGATGAGACCGTCGACGTCGCTGGTGTCATCGGCCGCCTGCTTCAGAATGGCCGCGGTCTCGGTGGGCAGCAGGTCCAGGGCACCCATGGGATGCACCCGCCAGCGCCGTTCGGAGGCGAGGTCGAGCACGGTGTCGCTGATGATCTGCAGCAGTTCGCTCAGTTCCTGCCGGGGTCGGCTGAGATTGTCGGTGGACAGCAGCCATAGCGTCACGACTTCGACGCCGGTGCCTTCGCACCACCCCAGGAACTCCTTGATCCGGGCGCCCCCGGCCCGATGGCCGGCGGCGGAGTCGGAGCCCTGCAGCGTCGCCCACCTGCGGTTGCCGTCGAGGATCACGCCGACGTGCTTGGGAGCGCGCGCAGGATCGAGGCTGCGGCGCAGGCGCGCGGCATACGTGCGCACCATCGCGTCTCGCACCCACATGGCGCCTCCAGCCCTGCTCGAGGCTAGTCTCGCACGACGACGGAGCAGTTCGCCGGACCGTGCGACGCTAGCTCGAGCGCTGGCGCATCTGGCGGGACGGCACTGCACCGACGGGCTGCGTGAGCACTTCCACCGCGTTCGTGACCCTGCGCTCGGCCACGAACGACATGAAGGGGATGGTGCCGGCGAGCACGACGCCCAGCGCCCGCAGCAAGCCCCACCGCAGCCGGAACACCAGGTCCAGCGCCACCGCGACGTAGGCGATGTACACATAGCCGTGCAGCATCCAGCCCAGGCCGTACCAGGCGGCATCGCCGTCCAGCAGGTACTTGTAGGGCAGGCCGACTACGGTCATGAAGGCGAGCAGAACGCCGGTGACGTAGGCCATGACGCGGAACCGCGTCAACGCACCGGACAGACCTCGCGGGGCGGGAGCACTCACCGTTTCAGAGTACGTCGGCGCCGCTGCTCGACGAACTCGGCGAGTCCTGCAGCTCGGACTCTCGGCTGCGCCGCAGGTCATCGGAGAACAGGCGCCAGAACATGAAGCCGGCGAAGGCGATGAAGACCAGCCATTGCACCGCGTAGCCGGCGTTCTGCCAGGGGAATCCGACATCGGGATCGGTACCGAACACCGAGCGCACCGGCTGCGGGCTCTCGGCGCTGGCCGCCGGCTCCTGCTCGACCAGCACCAGGTAGCCCGGGCGCACCGGTTGGCGCCAGATATCGGCCAGGCCCGAGTCCGTAATCGCGACGAGCTCGTCCGGGCCGGGCGGCGACACCGACTGGTAGAAGTTCTCCTCGCTGCTCACCCGGCCTGTCACCGCGACGTCGGTCGGACCCGGCACGGGGCCGCGCTGCGGCAGCCACCCGCGCAGCACGGCCGTGAGCAGGCCGGAGCCGTCGTCGAGAGCGCTGACCAGCCAGACGCCGGGCTCCCCCGCCGACCGATGCGCGCCCCGGCACCCAGGCGTCGGCGACATAGGCGCCCTCGACCTCGGCCAGCCGACCTAGGGACGGAGCGGGGACCTCCGGGCCTTCCGGGACCAGTTCCGCGATCGGTTGCGGGATGGAGGCGGCAGCCCGAGCCGCGTTCACCTGGTCGATGGCCCGCTGGTACTGCCACGACGACGCAAACGCGAAGGCTACGGTGAGCCCGACCAAGAGCAGGCTCAGCAGGATCCAGCGCGGCGTGAGCAGCTGCCGCACCGCATCACTGCGCGCGGTCTGGCCCGTCACCGCTGCTTTCCCCATCCTCCGCCGGCGGGACGTCCACCTTGCGCAGATGCCGGTTCATCGAGCGGTAGAGCAGGACGATGGCCAGGCCCAGCATCACCACGATCGCAAGCCCGAGCGCCCCGGGCGTGACGATCTCGGGGTCCGGCTCAACCGGCGCCTGACCGACGAGCGCGCTCAACGCCTGGATCCCCACGGGGCCTCCCTCGGACCGCAGCCCCCTTCGGAGGGGCTGTCACACTGGTACCAGTGTCGCAAACCCTTCGACGCGACAGGTACAGCCTGGAGGTGGGATGGGGTCCAGCGCATCTGGGGAGCTGTCGCCGGCGATGCGGGAGCGGTACGGGCTGGACCGCAGTCCATGGCCCGGCCGAGTGCTCGCCGTTGCCGTGATCGCCGCGTTCGTCGCCGCCCTCGCCTACGTGTCGGTGCAACTGCTGCGCACGCCGATCGACGCCGAACTGCTGACCTGGCAGCAGCCCGCGCCGGATCGCGTCGACATCACCTTCGAGGTGCGGCGGCCGGCATCGCTGGATGTCGACGTGCGTCCTACGCGCCCAGGACGCCGACCGCGTGGACGTCGGCTACGCCGAGGCCGTGCTGCCGGCCGGCTCGGACTACGCGCAGCAGACCTTCCAGATGCGCGTGATCGCCCCCGTCGGCGTCGTTGAGATCTTGGGTTGTGGAGAGTCCGGGCAACCGCAGCGGGTGCCGCCACCGGCGTTCCCGCCCGGCGTGGTCCCGCCCGAGCAACCTTGGTCGGAGTAGGAGTCCGGCTCGTTCCCGGACGCGGGCCCCGCCCGGTACTCGGCGAGCCGGCGCTGGAACAGCCGCCGCGCCCAGAAGGCGTTGCCAGGTATGGCATTTCGGCCCTTGTCCGATCCGTCGCCCACGGCGTACGAGAGAAGTATGACGACACAATCTGCGCCCGCCCAGGTCGGCAACGATCACAAGCCCGACACCGCCACCAGGACCCGCCGCCGCTGGCCATGGGTCCTGCTGGCCATCGCCGCCGCCCTCGCCCTGCTGTTCTACGTCGGCGGCGGCCTGTACTTCTCCGGCATGATCCACCACGACACCTTCGAGGTGCGGCCCGGGACTCCGGCCACCACGCAGACCGGCACCCTTACAGCGCTGGACGTGCCGGATGACGGGGCCGGCGGCACTGTGACCGTCACGCTGGACGCCAAGGACACCGACCCGGACAAGTACGCCAACGCCACGGTCGGGATCGCGGTCGGGGACTCCCTCATCGTCGCCGGTCCGGTGACCTCGGCGGACGGGGCCGCGACCACTCGGCCCGTCCTGGATCTGGTGGGGGCGGTGCCGCAGCCGGGAGCGGCGGCCGGGATCAACCGGGATGTCTGGACCAGCCCCGATCAGCTCGGCCTGGTGCACTTCGATGTCGCGATCACCAGCGACGGCGCCGACTACCCCGCGTGGGTGATCCCCAGCACGTCGGACATCTGGGCGGTGCTCGTCCACGGCAAGGGCGGCTACCCGCCGGAGATGCTGCGGATGACCACCACGCTGCATGAGCGCGGCATCAACGCGTTGCTCATCTCCTACGTCAACGACCCGGGCGTCCCAGCCTCCTCGGATGGTCGATACGGCTACGGGACGGCCGAGGTGCCGCAAGTCGAGGCCGCCCTGGCGTACGCCCTGGACCAAGGCGCCGAGCGCATCCTTCTTGGCGGGGTGAGCCACGGTGCGGCCATCGTCCTGGGGACGCTGCAGACCAGCGACCTCGCAGATTCCGTCGATGCCGTCATCCTGGATTCGCCGCCGGCCGACCTGGCGACGAACATCGACGCCATCGGCGACACCCGCAGCCTCCCGGTCGTCGGCCTGCCCATCCCGGAGTCGCTGGAGACGGTGGCGACCTGGGTCACCGAGCTGCGCTACGGGATCGACTTCGACGACTACGACTGGCTGTCTGGTGCGGATCAGATCACGGCGCCGACGCTGATCTTCCAAGGAGGACTGGACACGACGGTGGACCCGTCGGTGGCCCGGGAACTGGCCGATGCCATGGGCGGGACCGCCACGCTCGTGGAACAACCGCTCGCCCAGCACGTCGGCAGCTGGAATGTCGACCCGGCGGCCTACGCGGCGGCGATCAACGAGTTGTTGGACGACGCCGAGGCGTGAGGGGCAGCACCCTTCGCCGATTCCGCCGCACCGTGGCCGAACCTCAAGCGCGCGCAGGTCAGCGCCGAGGTTCGGCCACTTCGCCGCGATCGGGGCAGCACGACGGACCGCGTGGCGCGGCCGACCATCGAGATCGTCATCCCTGGGTCACCAGCCACGCCAGCAGGTAGCCCAGACTGGTCGCGGTCGCATGCACCGTCAGCGGCACGATCAGGTGATCGAAACGGATCCGCAGCAGGCACAGGAACGCCCCTGCCAGGCCGGCGGCAACGATCGCGGCCACGGCCACCCACGTCGGCTGCGACCCCAGCGCCGCGCCGATCGCCGCGTTGCCGGCAGCCAAGCCGAGGGCTGGCACCAGGTGCCAGGCGCCGAAGGCCGCCGACGATGCGGCCACCCCCCACGCCAGGCCGATCCGCTGCGCCAGCATCGCCAGCAGCACCCCACGAAACGCCACTTCCTCCAGCAGCGCCGTACCGACGGGTGCCCGCACGAAGGCGGCGAAGGCGACCTGGCCGGCGCTGAGGTCGGCGACCCGCTCATCGAGGTAGGCCTCGGACACGCCGGGCAGCTGTGTGCCGATCAGCATCACCGCTGCGGTGACCAGCGCGAGGACGGCAGTTGCGGCGGCTGCGCGCCGGGTGACGGGCCCGAAGCCCCACTGCGGCGGCCGCAGTCCGTCGGCTCTGGCAAGCAGGACCAGCCCCGCGATCCCCAGCACCCCCCACAGCAGGTACTGCCCCGGCGCCAGGACGTTGTTGAGGAGCATCACCGCGACCAGCAACAGGACCGCTGCGACCAGCGGCCATGCTCGCAATGGCCCGGCGACTGGGCCGGGGGTCGGCGATTGCTGCACGTGACCTCCTCGAGAATGGGCCGCAGTGGCTCGCGCCACCCCGTCAATCCCACCATCGCCACGTCACCGCATGCTGCTGAGGGCCGGATGTCCCCTGGCCGGATGCCGGTCGCCGGGGCGATGCTGAACGCGTGGCCTCGCGTCGCCGGGACTCGGGCACCGCGGTTGGTACCCCCGCCGGGGCGGCCGCGGCGCAGTCAGTTGCCCCGACCGGGCGCAACCGCTACGTGGACCTGCTCCGACTGGTCGCCATCGTCGTGGTGGTGCTCGGGCACTGGTTCAACACGACGATCCGGATCGAGGACGGCTACCCGGTCGGGGAGAGCGCGCTCGAAGCGTCCGGCTATATGCGCTGGTTCACGCTGGTGCTGCAGATCATGCCGCTGTTCTTCCTGGCCGGCGGCTTCGCCGCGGCGGCGTCCTGGAGCTCCTGGCAGCGGCGCGGCGGTCGATGGGCGGGCTGGGTCTACGGTCGGCTGGACCGGCTGCTACGGCCCACGACCTGCTATGTCGCGGCCATCGCGACAGCAGCCGTCGTTGCCTGGCTCCTCGGAGCGGAGCCGTCGGTGCTGGACCAAGCCGGCTGGGGCGTGGCGCTGCAACTATGGTTCCTGGCGGCCTACTTGCCGCTGCTGGTGCTGGCGGTCCCGATCCTGGCCGCCTGGACCCGGTTGCGCTGGCTCGTGCTGGTCGCCGCCGTCGCCATCGTGGCCGTACTGGATGTGCTGGAGCGCGTCGCGGACGTGTCCGGCGTGCGCTGGTTGAGTCTGCTGATCGTCCCGGCCGCCGGCTTCATGCTCGGCATGTCCTGGCGCGACGGCGCGTTCGCCCGCCCATGGGTGCCCCCGGCAATGCTGGTCATCGGGGTGGTGGGTCTGCTGGTCCTGATCCATGGGTTCGGCTACCCGCCGTGGATGATCGGGGTGCCTGGCGAACCGCCCGCCAACACCAACCCGCCGAACCTGGCCCTCATGGCGTACGCATCGGCGCAGCTCGGCATCGTGCTGCTGCTCGAACGACCGGCGCGCCGCTTCCTGCAGCGGCCCCGGGCGTGGGCGGTCGTCATCCGCGGCAACAGCATGATCATGACGCTGTACCTGTGGCACATGGTCCCGGTCCTCATCGTCGGGGCGCTCATCGCGCTGCTGGGACTGCCGACCGGCCCAGCGACCGGCACCGTCGGCTGGTGGCTGCTGCGGATCCCCTGGTACCTCGTGCTCGGGACGCTGCTGCTCGGCCTGATCCGCGTGGTGGGACGCTTCGAGCGCCCCGGTCCGCCACGGCCCGATCTGGCCGGGCGGGCCCCAGCGGTGCTGCTCGTGGCGTGCACCGCGGCAACGACGGTCGCCCTGACTCGGTTGGCGCTGGACGGGTTCGCGCCGGAGGGACGGCCGGCGTTCGCGCCGGTGCTGACCTACGCGGCTGGGGTGGCGGCGATGTGGGCGGCGGGGCGCTGGCGGGTCGCCGATGGAAAGGAGTAGGCACCGCTGGGCCCACGCCAGCACCCCGCGGTCCCCACCACTGCGCGCGGGCTAGTGCTGCTCCGGGGCACTCAGTAGGTGGCCCCACCGAAGGCATCGATGAGGAAGAGCACGACCACCAGCACGATCGCGGCCTGGAGCACACCGACGCCCAGGGACAGCAGGCGCAGCGACATCATCTTCCTCTTGCCGGGCTGCCGGGCCTCGGCTATTCGGACAATGCCCTGGTAGCGGCGCAGGCCCATCAGGGCCATGGAGTAGCCGACCAGCAGGAAGACCGTGGCGAGGGCGACCTGGAGCCAAGCTGGCCACGCCTCCCCCAGCAGCGTGGTGACCAGCGCGCCGCCCGCCGCGACGGACAGGCCCGTCGAGAGCACCGAGAACAAGGTCCGCTCGGCCGCCAGGTACGTCGCCTCCTCAGCGATCTGCTCCGTTGTCAAACCCTCGACTGGAAGTGCGCCCATGGCGCTGGCATACCAGATGGCGGGGAGGATCGGTGGCCTACTCCGTCCAGCTGACGTTGGTCGGTCCCGACCCGGGGCGCCCCGCACCGCTGTCGGCGACGGCCGTCTGTCGGACCCTCGGTGCACAGTGATCCTGGCAGGCCGTCTGGTACTGCGGGGGACGCAATGGGGGATCGATCGCACGCGATGGCGGAACCCTCACCCGACGTCCGACCCCGCTGCATGAATCCACCGGCAGCGCGAGGCACGACGACTGATGGAGGGGGAACAGCACGATGCACAACAGCACGCTGCACAACAGCGAGGGCGCGGCGACCGATCTGACCGACCTGGAGGCCCCGGTCTCCTGGGAGATCGACTACCCGACCTGGACAGCCGACGAGATCCTGCCCCGATTGTTCATGGGCGGCACGCACGACGACGCGACGGTCGCCGACCCGATGGAGCTGGGAGGACTGGGCCGCTGGCGCGAGTTCGACGCGGTCGTCACCCTGTACGCCTGGGCCCAGCCGGTGGCATGGGAGATCGAGGAGTTGCGGTACGGCTTCGGCGACGGGGCCTTGGACGGGGCCGATCTGGGCCGTATTCTGCGGGCTGCGCAGTGGGCGCACGAACGCTGGCAGTCCGGCGACCGGGTGCTGATCCGGTGCCAAGCGGGACTGAACCGTTCCGGGCTCGTGACCGCTCTGGTGCTGGTGCTCGACGGTTGGGATCCCGCTGAGGCGGTCCGACACCTGCGGGCCACGCGCTCCCGCCACGTGCTGTTCAACGACCATTTCGTCCGCTGGCTGGTGCATCAGGCACCTGCAGCCGTGGCAGCGAGCACAGTGCCGCAGGAGCAGCCCGCCGTCGGAGCGACTCCGCCGAACGCCGCCTGATCGAGCTTGCGCCGACTCGCGAATCGAGCGGTCGGCGCAGCACCCACCACGCCGTCCCATCCAGCACGACGGCACGCAGAACACCACACGGACCGGGCACGCCGGATCCGCAACCGAAGGAAGAGGAAAGCCCTTGCACATCAACGCTCATCTGGATGTCGACCTGGTCGCCGTCGAGACCACCGACACCGTCACCATCATGCTCGAACTGCAGGCCCCGGCCGCGCCGGAAGACCCTGCTGCGGCGCGCCCCGAACACACCGCGATCATCGTGCTGGACCGCTCCGGCTCTATGGGCGGCGGGCGTCTCGAGGCCGCCAAGCGCGCCATCGTGGATCTCGTCGTACGACTGGACGACCGCGACAACTTCGGCCTGGTCACCTTCGACAGCAGCGTCCAGGTCGTGGTCCCGGCGGGCAAGGTGGGCGATCGGGGTCGCGAGGCCATCGCCAACGCGGTGGCATCCATCCACACCGGCGGGATGACCGATCTGTCCGGCGGCTACCTGCGTGGCCTTCAGGAGGCGCGCCGCGTTGCCGGGCCGGCAGGGGCGGCACTGGTGCTGCTGTCCGACGGACATGCCAACTCCGGCGTCACCGATCCGGCCCAGCTGCGCGAGGTCGCCGCTGGCGGCAGCCGCCAGACCATCGCCACCTCGACCATCGGCATCGGCGATGGCTACGACGAGAACCTCCTCAGCGAGATCGCCACCGGCGGCAGCGGCAACCACGCGTTCGCCCGGGACCCCGACGCCGCCGCGGCGGCCCTGGCCGGGGAGCTGGACGGGCTGCTGTCCAAGACCGTGCAGGCCGCCAGCCTCCTGGTCTCGCCGTCCTCCGACGTGGCCAAGATCGGCGTCGTGAACGACCTGCCCGCCACCGCTGTGGATGGCGGTGTCATGGTCGAGCTCGGCGACTTCTACGGCGGCGAGCAGCGGCGGGTGCTCATCGAGCTGGGCGTGCCGGCCATGGCTGCTCTCGGCCTGGCGGAGGTCGCGGCCCTGACGCTGACCTACGTCGAGCTGCCCGCCCTCGAGCAGCACACCGTCACCCTGCCGGTCTCGGTCAACGTGGTGCCGGCCGACCTCGCTGCCGGACGGACGCCGGCTCCGGAGGTGCAGCGGGAGAAGCTCCTGCTGCAGACCCAGCAGGCCAAGAAGGAGGCCGAGGAGGCGATGCGGCGCGGTGATCGCGACAGCGCCCGCCGCCGCCTCGACATCGCCAACCAGCAACTGCAGGCGGCACCGCCGCAGGTCCGGAACCTCGAGCTGGAGGAGGAGGTGCTCTGGTTGGAGGACACCAGCCAGGGCCTGGCGGCTTGGGACGAGGCGTACACCAACAAGCGTCTGCGTAGCGACCGCACCCGCAAGTCGCGCGGGTACAAGACCCGCTCCCAGGGCGGCGAAGTGCAGTCGCCGGATGCGTCGGACGACGGCACGCAGGGCTGATCGGGGACCTGCGCCGAGGATCGTCGGCACCAGGGTGCCCGGTCCTCGGCGCTCGGCCAACGAGCGCGCTGCTGCCCGACATCGTCCGATGGCCCGGGCAGCAGCGCGGTGGTCGCTGTCTTCCGCGTCAGCTGAGGCGTTCGAGCACCATCGCCATGCCCTGCCCGCCGCCGACGCACATGGTCTCCAGGCCGAACTGCTTGTCGTGGTGCTGCAGGGAGTGGATGAGCGTGCTGGTGATCCGGGCGCCGGTCATGCCGAACGGGTGGCCCACGGCGATCGCCCCGCCGTTGACGTTGAGCTTGTCCTCCGCCACGCCCAATGTCGCGCGCCGACGGGATGACCTGTGCGGCGAAGGCCTCGTTGATCTCGACCAGGTCGATGTCGTCGATGGTCAGCCCCGCCCGTGCCAACGCCTGTCGGGACGCCTCCACTGGGCCCAGGCCCATGATCTCCGGGGACAGGCCCGTCACGCCGGTGCTGACGATGCGCGCCAACGGTGTCAGGCCCAGCTCGCGCGCCTTGCTGTCGGACATGACCAGCACGGCTGCCGCGCCATCGTTCAGCGGGCAGCAGTTGCCGGCGGTGACTGTGCCGTCCGGCCGGAACACCGGCTTGAGCCCGGCGACGGCCTCCAGCGTCACCCCGGCGCGGGGGCCGTCGTCCTTGGCGACCGTCGTGCCGTCGGGCAGCGACACCGGCGTGATATCCCGCTCCCAGAACCCTGCAGCGATGGCCGCCTCGGCGAGGTTCTGGCTGCGCACGCCGAAGGCATCCTGCTCCTCGCGCGTGATGCCCTTCAACTGCGCGACGTTTTCCGCGGTCTGGCCCATCGCGATGTAGACATCGGGCAGCAGACCGGACTCCCGCGGATCGACCCAGGTCTGCCCGCCGGCCTCGAACTGCTTGGTGCGCGCCTCGGCTTCGGCGAACAACGGGTTGCGGGTGTTCGGGATCGTGTCGGCGGCCCCGCGGGCGTAGCTGCTCACGGACTCCACGCCGGCCGAGATGAACACCTCGCCCTCGCCGGCCTTGATGGCGTGGAACGCCATGCGCGTGGTCTGCAGGCTGGAGGAGCAGTAACGGTTCACCGTGGTGCCGGGCAGGTGGTCCATCCCGGCCATGACGGCGACCACACGGCCGAGGTTGTAGCCGGCCTCCCCCGCTGGCGAGCCCGACCCCAGCATCAGGTCGTCGATCTGCCGCGGATCCAGCTCGGGCACCTGAGCGAGCAGCGCCTGCACGATCTGGACGGTCAGGTCGTCGGGTCGCAGGTCCTTCAGCGACCCCTTGAACGCCCGCCCGATCGGCGAACGGGCGACGGCAACGATGACGGCTTCAGTCACGGCACACTCCTCACAGCACCAGGTTCTCGGTGTCGGTCACGGACATGACCTCCGATGTCCCACGGTAGATGCGGGCCTCGCGGCCGTCGGCGCAGGGTCGGGGCCCCTGCATCGCGAGTGGCAGGCGCCGCGGCCCAGCCAGGGGGCGCGGCGGCCCCAGCCAGGTGGCGCGGGGCGGGTGATGGTGGTGATGCCGGATTCGTCCGCACCGAGTCTTTTCGATGCACTATGAAATGCAGTATGTTGCACTTATGGATCCAGCAACACTGGCGATGGCGGCCGCGATCGGCGCCCGGGTACGGGAGTCACGGCAGGCTCACGGCTGGACGCTGGACCAGCTGGCGGCGGCCTCCGGCGTGAGTCGGCGGATGGTGGTCAGCGTCGAGCACGGCGAGGCGAACCCCAGCGTCGGCACCCTGTTGCGGATTGGCGACGCTCTGGGCGTCGGACTGCCAGCGCTGGTGCAGGCGCCGCAGCTCAAGCCGGTGCAGGTCACCAGAGGCGAGGAAGCCGCCGTGCTGTGGACCAGCGATGCCGGTGGCCGCGGGCTGCTGGTCGCCGGCACCAATCCCCCTGATGTGGTCGAACTGTGGGATTGGACCCTCGGGCCCGGGGACCGTGACGACAACGAGGCGCACTCGGCGGGCACGAAAGAACTCGTGCACGTGCTGTCCGGCGAACTCACGGTCGAGGTCTCCGGACAGACCGTCACGCTGGGAATCGGCGACGCCGCGTCCTTCGCCGGCGACGAGCCGCACGTGTATGCCAACACCGGTCAGGACCCCACGAGGTTCACCCTGGCCGTGTTCGAACCGGGGGTGGGCACGCGAGCACACTCCGGGGCCGGCGACGAGTGAGTCGAGGGCCGCACAGATGATCGGGGTTGAAGGATGAGTGTCCGCACGACGGTGCCGCCGTGGTCGATGGCGGTGACCGCGATGCTGTCGGTGCAGCTCGGCGCCGCACTGTCGGTGCCGTTGATCGCCGTGGTGGGTCCGGCAGGGTCCGCATGGCTGCGGTACGCCATCGCGGCTGCCGTGCTCCTGGCAGTCGCGCGCCCGCCGCTGCGATCGATCCGGCGCGCCGACATGCCGACCGTCATCGGCCTGGGCGTAGCCATGGGCGGTCTGACCATTGCGTCACTGGCGGCCATCGAGCGCATTCCGCTCGGCACCGCTGCAGCGATCGGCTTTCTCGGGCCGCTGACCGTTGCCGCAGTTCGCAGCCACAGCGGACGCGCCCTTGCCTGGCCGGTCCTGGCGCTGGTCGGGGTGGTGCTGCTGACCCAGCCGTGGCAGGGCGAGATGGACGCGCTCGGCATCGGTTTCGCGGTGGCATCTGCTGTTGGCTGGGGCACCTACATCCTGCTCACCCAGAGGATCGGCGATCGGTTCACCGGCATCAGCGCGCTGTCGCTGACGTTCCCCATCGCGGCCGTCACCGCAGCGTTCATGGGCGTCCCGCAAGCCGCTGGGCACCTGACCATCGGTGTCCTGGCCGCATCGGCCGGACTCGCCCTGCTGGTGCCGATCCTGCCGTATGCCCTCGAACTGGTCGCGCTGCGCCAGATGACCCCGCACGCGTTCGGGACCCTGATGGCACTGGAGCCGGCGTTCGCCGCGATCATCGGGGCAATCGTGCTGCAGCAGATTCCGGGACCCGGCCAGGTGCTGGGGATCGCACTGGTGGTCCTGGCCGGCGCCGCGGCGCAGCACGGCTGGCGGGGCACTGTGCCGCAGCGCCAGGGCGACGTTGGCGGGCGGGAACTGGTCGGCCGACCGTAGGCGGGCGGTCACGCCCAGAGCCGGCGGGTACGGCACCAGCACGTTCTGAGGCGACGACTGCCACCGTGGCTCGGACCTCGTGATCCAGTCGCCGCTGGCTTGGTCGTGAGGCGGTCGGGGCTGTCGGGGCTGTCGGGGCTGTCGGGGCTGTCGGGGCTGTCGGGGCTGTCGGGGCTGTTGGGGCTGTGGGCGAGTCGACCGGCACCTCTGGACCTGCGTCGGGGGCTTTCGGCGCGAGTCGCCAAGCCTTTGCACCCGCGGTGGGCGTTTGCACCCGTGGCGGTGGCTGTCAGGGCCATTCGGTGGGCATTTGTGCACCCGGTATGGGGGTTTGCACCCGGCGCGGGTGCTCGCGGCCCTGAATTCGGGGACTCCAACCCCCGCCCTGGGTGCAAAGCCCCATACCGGGTGCAGACTTCGCCTGTACTCGGCCTGTCGCGCCCCCGTTTCGGGTGCAAACACCCGCCGCGGGTGCAGTCGCAAGAGCAGCCGCGCCCTGGCGAACCGCCCGGCACGCGCAGCGCCCGCCAGCACCGACGCGCCCCGAACGCCCTGGCGAACCCCTTCCGTCATCGCGACCGTCACCGGTGCCGGGCAGCCGCGCGGACCAGGTCCATCGCGTGGGCCTGCCGGATCGACTCCGGATCGATGAGGTACTCCGGGTTCCGCTCCCCCCGCAGGACCTGGTGGATGTGCCGCAGCCCGTGGAAGAAGGCTGACCCCCGGGGCGCCGGCCATTCCCGCACCGTTCCATCGGCGAGCCGCAGGGTCAGCGCATCGGAGGGGCTCGGGTGGTAGGGGTTCGTGGCGGTGATCGATCCGCCGGGACCGGTGATGGTGGCACCGGTCCGGAACGGCCTGGCGAAACTGCATGAGAAACGGCACGTGGCGCCCCGCGGGAAGTGCAGCGCCGCGTCGGTGGAGACATCGACTCCGGTATCCCCCAGCACTGCGGTGGCCTCGACGCGGTCGGGCTCTGCTCCGACGAGCAGGCGGGAAAGCCGGATGCAGTAGCAGCCGATGTCGTACAGCGCGCCGCCCCCGTGCGCGGGGTCCCAGCGGAAGTCGGCGGCGTTGTCCAGGACGAAGGAGAAGTCCGACTCGATTCGGGTGACGCCGCCCAACTCGGCTCCGATCAGCGACTGCAGCTGATCGGTCTGCGGGTGGAAGGGGAACACCATCGCTTCCCAGATCAGCGCCGCAGGCCCGGCTTCTGCAACCAGGGCCAACACGTCCGCCTCGTCGAGCCCCAGCGGCTTCTCGCACAGCACGGCCTTGCCTGCGTGAGCCGCAGCCGCCGCCCACTCGGTGTGCGTGTCATTGGGCAGTGCCACATAGACGGCGTCGACGTCGGGGTCCTCCACCACCGCCCGGTAGCCACCCACCGATCGGGCGACGCCGTGTCGTGCGGCGAACCGTTCGGCGCGGTGCGGATCTCGGGCCCCCACCACCTCGGCGCTGCCACCGCCCTCCTCCAACAGCGCCGGCAGGAACTCCCGCACTGCGATTCTGGAAGCTCCCAGCAGACCCCAGCGGACAGGGGGCCGCGTGCCGGCGATGCTCATGCCCCCACTGTGCCGCGGTCGGGCGGTTCCGGGCGCGCTCACGGTTCCCGCCTGATCCGGACCCAGGGGCGAAAGGCCCGGGATCGATGAGCCGGGGAGGCATAGCGTCAACGAGCACGACCTGCTCCAGGACGTGCTCGAACAGACCAGGAGGCCACCATGAAGACCATCCGAGCGGTTGCGGCCGCGTCCTTGTTCATAGCGTCGATGGGAGTGGCAGCGCCAGCGGTAGCGGCACCACCGGCGAACGACACCTACAGCGGTCGCGAGGTGCTCACCGAACCCCTGCCGATCACCGTCACCGCCGACACTAGCGAGGCGACCACGGACGCCGACGACGCTGAGCTGAACACGGATCTGCGGAGCGCCGGCAACAGACGCCAGCGTGTGGTTCGAGTACACGCCCATGACGGAAGGTGAGCTGCTCATCGATCCCCTTGCCTCGGACTACAGCGTCGGCACCATCGTGGCCACCGGGGGCCCCGGATCGTGGACAGTGGAGAGTTGCGGACCGGAGGTCATTGCCTTCTTCGCAATCCCGGGCGTGACGTACACGATCCTCGTCTTCGACGACCAGGTCGACGGCGGCGGCAACGGCGGTGGGCTGGTGTTCACCATCGACCAGGCGGGCCCGCCACCGAGCATCGAGGTCAACGTCGATCCGCGAGGCACGTTCGACCCCCGCACCGGCGCGGCCACCGTCACCGGCACCTACACCTGCGCCGCGAGCGACGGCGGCATCGTCGAGTACGCCTTCCTCGACGCACAGTTGAGCCAACGGGCCGGGCGGGTGTATATCCAGGGCGGTGGCTTCCTCGAACCCTTGACGTGTGACGGCAGTCAGCAGCAATGGACCATCACCACCGAATGGTCGAACGGGCTGTTCAAGGGCGGTAAGGCCGACGCGCGGATCTTCGCGGAAGCCTGCGGCGCCGGGTCCTGCGGCTTCTTCGAGGAGGTCCGGACCGTCGCGCTGAGCGCTGCGAAGAAGTAGCGCCTCGCGTTGTGACTGAGTTGCTGCATGGGGGCGGAGTGAGAGCGCTGGCACTCCGCCCCTGGGCGGGACCGATCCAGCGCGGCGGCGCAGTCAGTAGCCCATTTCCGAGCCGGACATCAGGGTCCTCCTCCAGCAACCGCGACCGACGTCGGGACGCGTTGCACGCGGTAGTCCTCCCCGCCGTGCAGCTGCGGGCGATCCCATCCGTTCGCGGCGGCCCCCGACGCCTGCGCGATGCGATGCGGCCGGTTGTGCACCGTCCGATCCGGGCCCTTGCCCTGGCAACGATCGATGATGCGCTCGTGCAACTGCGGATCATGCAGTCGCATCCGCAGCGTCATGCGCGTCCCGCCCGCGTCCGGCTCGAAACCGTCGGTCAATGCGTAGGGGGTCGTATCGCTATGGAGGCCCTGGAAACGCCGAGCGACATGGTGGGCTGCATGGCGATGACGATGCGGCGGTCCGAGACGACTTCGACGTACTCGAGGCGGGCGGCCTCCGTCAGCACCCGATCGTCGAGGTCAGGCGCGCGGCCGTTCCCACTCCCCCCCGGGAAGGTCTCGGCACATACCACATGCTCCCGGTCGGCCCCGAATAGCTGCCCGAGGTCGGGGCAGTAGGCCGACACCGCGCTCGGCGGGGCGCTGACACGGACCGGCTCCTCGACTCTCGTCTTCAGTCGGCCTTCGCGCCTGCTGCAGTTCTCGGGACGTTCGCCCCTGCCGCTTTCGGTTGCGGCGCCCGAGCGTGGCGGTGCAAGGCCGCAACTCTTGGGGTGATGGCAATGACGCTGCAGAATCTCGACCGAACCGCCGAACCCTCATCGATGGACGTGGGCGCCGCCTGGGCGAGGGTCCGGTTCGCGGTGCTCTGGGTGATCGTCGGATGCGCGTTGGCCGGGACCATGGCGGTGTTCTTCTATGAGCCTGGCGTCCTCGAGGAAGGCGTCGCCGGCGTGATGGAGGGCGAGACCGTGACGGAGGGCATGGCACTGCTGAACGCGGCGATGGTGGCGCTACCGCTGGCGATGGCGGCGGCCGTGCTCTTCCTGCCTGGCCGCGCAACCGCGATCGGCAATCTGGCGGTGGGCGTGCCGCTCGGCGTGTTCGGCCTCTACGCGCTGGTCTCAGAAGTATCGGGCGGCGCATTGCACGCGCATGTGACGCTCGCCGCCCTGGCCACGGTGATCGCGTGGCTCATCGTGGGCCTCAGCATCGCCGAACTGCGGCACCGCCCCCACGGGGCCGCGCCGGCAGCGGGCGCCGATGCTCGGGCAGGGGCTTGAGCGCGATGAAGACGGCAACGGCCGCCGCACTGGGCGTCGCCACCGTGGGGCTGGGGACGGCCGCGGCGATCCGGCTGGGGGGCGACTGGGGAACGAAGGGGCCGGAACTGGCCGCGTTCGGCAACGGGATGGCCTACGCCCGCTTCGGGGAGGGGTCCAAGACGCTGCTGTGGATCCCAGACCCCGGCCACGCCGGTCACACCGGCCCCTACCTGCGGTTCATGGCAAGGGTGGTGCAGCCCTTCGTCGACGCCGGCTACACCGTGTTCCTGGTCGGCCACAGGCCCGGGCTGCGGCCCGGCTGCACGCTGGCGGACCTCGGCGACGACTATGCGGCGTTGATCGCCGAGGAGTTCGGCGGGCGGGTCGACCTGCTGGTCGGGGACTCCGGCGGCGGGATGATCGCCATGACCGTCGCCGCCCGGCACCCCGACCGCTTCGGCCACATCGCGACCGTTGCGGCCGGCCGGGTCCTCGGCGAGGAGGTGCGGGTGGCCAACGTCGAGTCCGCACGACTGCTCGCCGCGGGCCGCCGCACCGACGCCGCCGAGGTGATGGTGCGGGCGATGTTCCCGCAGATCAGCATCAGCTGGGCGCGGCGTGCGCTGGCGGTGGTGATCGGACGAGTCAGCTTCCCCGCCGAGGTGGACCCGGGGGACGTGGTTGCCGGCGCCGAGGCCTTGAGCGCCTTCGACGGCCGGGAGCTCCTGCCGGGCATCGGCGTGCCCGTGCTGCTGGTGGGCGGCGACCGTGACGAGGATGTCCCGGCAGCGGTGTATCGGGAGACTGCCGACCTCATCCCGGAGGGCACGCTGCGGATCTATGGCGGCAAGAACCACCTCGGCACGATCGGCGACCCGCGACTGGCGCACGACATCCTCGACTTCGTGGCAGGCGCGGCTCCGCAACCGGCGCTCGAGGACCGGCGAGCGGAGTAGGCGCCGCCGCCGGACTGGGGCCGTCCGGGGTCGCGCTGGGGTCGGGCGGCAGTGCTGCGGAGTTGGCGCAGGGTTGACCGGCGAGCCGACGGTTGGGTCGGCGTCGGCCGGGGACGCCGAAGCCCGAAGCGGCGCGCTGTGAGCTGTCGGGGCGGCGCCCCCGTTGGGTCGGCGAAGCGCCTTGCTGGGACCTCTGGCCCTGGCGCCCCGGCCCCACCTGCGGAAGCGTGGCCCGCGAGGGCGCCTGCGGCGGGAGCCGCAGGAGATCGCGGCCGCACAGCGCGGACGGGGTGGGGACTCAGCCTGAGGGAGGCCGTCAGATGACCAGCACGACACACACCCGCAGCATCCATATCGATGCACCCGTAGAAAAGGTCTTCGACTACGTCAAGGACCCGCAGAACCAGTGGGACGCCTACGAAATGGCGGGCAAGAGCACGATCGCTGAGAAGGACGTCGCCGCGGATGCGGGCCAAGGATCCACCTGGACGTGGCAGGGCCACTTCCTGTTCATCCCGATTCACGGCACCATGACCCGCGAGGCGTACGTCCCCAACCAGCGCATCGTCGACCACTCCACCACAGGCGTGCTGTGGACCTACACCTTCGAGCCGGACGACTCGGGCACGACCCTCACCATGGAGGTCGAGGTCTCCAGCAAGGTGCCCTTCCTGGACAAGGTCGAGGACAAGCTCGCCTGGCATGGCGACGAGGACCTCGACACCTGGCTCGGCAACTTCAAGAAGGCGATCGAGGCCTGATCCCGACAACCGAGGGGTCCGGCGTTCTCGGATTCACGGGTTGGGGCGCGGGCGCGCGGTGCCGCTGCACACTTCACGCGGCGCGCCTGACGGCGGGGACTGGGGCCGCGCGAACGCGCCCAGCACGCTCAGACTGGGTGGCCGCCGACCGTCGCTGCGGTCCGCCCGTAGATGGGCAGCGTATCCGCCGGAGGGCGCCGGGGGATCTCGTCGATCTGGAGCGGCTGGAGGGGTCGGCGAGCCTCGTCGCAGATCAGGATGATCAGTGCCCCGATCGACCGCGCCTCGAGGTTCACGAACAGATCGAGCACGTTCGCGAGGTGGTCGGGGTCGGTCAGCGGGATGGTGGGCCAATGCTCGGGCGGGTCCCGGAACACTCATGGCGCTAGCCTCGGGCCGGTTGGCGCAGGCGGGTCGACCGCTCGCCCGGATCTGTCCGGCACACGCCGGGCCGGGAAGCCGAGAGCGGCGTTCCCCGATCAGCAGGTGGCGTGGAGGACAGCGCGGACCTCGGAGGAGTCGAGGCCGGACAGCAGGCGGCAGGCTTCCCGGGTCGGGACCGCCGTGATGGTGATGCCGCGCCGCTGCGCCTCGCGCTCCACGTCGGGCATCACCGGCAGGGACCCACTCGCCCCGGTCCCGATGATGAGCGCGGAGCCGCCCCAGGGAAGGTCCTCATCCGCCGAGAGCGGGGTGTGACCGTACTGGTCCCGGTGGCGCTTGGACGGTCCCTTGCGGCGCTTGCGCACCTGTCCGGCGTCGATGATGACGTCGTACTCGTACCGCTTGCCCTCGACCTCGAGAACGCCGAAAGCGATCAGCGCGGCCTGCATGGTGCCTCCCCTGTGCTGCAGTCGTCCGGTTTCAGGATGGGCCGGGGGGGGTCGCCGGGGTAGGGGCCGACGACAGCGCCAGGTCGACGCGGGGCCGAGTGGTCCGCTTCGGACCAAGGCACCGAGGCGAGCGGCCGATTGCCAGCCGGCCGCCAGGCCTGCACGCGGCGCTCGGGGCGTGACGCTTGATCGGCGTGGAGCGGCCAGTTCTGCCTACGCGGGCCAGATCTTCCGGCCGCCGCCGGGCGGGACGACCCGATCAACAGCAGCCATCTCCTGCATCGACAGCGCGGGCCCGAGCCCGGCAGCCGAGTTCGACTCCGCCTGCCGCCGGTCCTTGGCGCCGGGGATCACCGTGCTGACGGCCGGATGGGCGCGGACGAACCGCAGCGCGAAGCGTGCCATCGTCTCGCCCTCGGGGACAACGGCGCGCAACTCCTCCACGGTCTGCAGGTCGCGGAGGAACTGCTCGTGCTGGACCGGGTCCTCGATCCAGGCCCGGCGGAAGTCCCCTTCCGGGAAGGTGTCGGAGGCGGTGTACTTGCCCGCGAGCAGCCCCATGGCGAGCGGTCCGCGCACGATGACGCCGATGCCGTGCTCCTGGCAGTAGGGCAGCAGCTCCGCCTCCGCGGTGCGGTTGAGGATGGAGTAGTCGGTCTGCAGGACGTCGCAATCACCGTCGGCGTTGAACCGGCGCAGGTGATCCAAGTCGCTGGTGCTGACCCCCCAGGCCCGGACCGTCCCCGCCTCCTTCAACCGGCGGAACCCGTCGATGAACACCTGCGTGTTCGGCTCGGGGTAGTGCACGTGGCACTGGATGACATCGACACGGTCGGTGCCCAGGCGGCGCAGCGACTCCTCCACGCCGGCCACCAGTTGCTCCACGGTGTCGTACTGCGAGCGGTTGGCCTCCCCGTCGTAGCCGACCCAGCCGATCTTGGTCGCAACGATGAACGATTCGCGCCGATTCTGGATCGCTCGTCCGAGCAGTTCCTCGGAGTGCCCTGCCCCGTAGACATCGGCCGTGTCGAAGAAGTTGACGCCGGAGTCCAGGGCCGCTTCGATCGCCTCCAGGCTCCCCTCGTCCTGGACCGGGCCCCATTCGCTGCCCGAGACCGCCCAGAGCCCCAACCCGACCTCGGACACCTGAAGCCCGGTTCGCGCGCCGAGCGGCCTGCGGTGGATACGGTGCCCTGCAGTGCTCACGCGACCAACCTAGCGGCGAGTGCTGCCGAAGGCGGACTCACCTATCGGCCGGTTCGTCGATGCCGTGAGTCGACCGCGGTGGCGGAAATCGGATGACGTATCCGGCGTGGGCGGCGGCGCCGACAGGGAGTTGTCGGTCGGCACCGGATCCTTCATCCATCGACCGGGACGTTCGCCCCTGCCCCGGTCCTGACAGGTCTCGGTAGCGGTGGAGTATGGGAGTTGCGAAGCACGCGGTGGCGGGTCTTGGCGCCGCCTGCGCGCTCCTGCTGTCAGGGTGTGCTGCAACGGGCGGGCAGCCTTGGGCGGCGGAGGCCGAGGCGTGGTTCGCAGGCCTGGACGCCGCATTCGAGGAACAGGCACTGAAGCACGCCTACTACTACGCCCCGGATGCAGTGGACGACAGCAGGATGCTGGCGGAGCGGTTCTACGCCGAGGGTCGCTGGCCCGTGATGCGATTGCAGTCCACCCCGTACGCTTACGAGAACCTCTTCGGAACGCTGTACCTGAGCCGCGACGGCGCCGCGCGCAGCCACATCATGGTGGTCGATCAGGGCGGCCGGTTTGAGTCAGTCCGAGTCCTGCTGTCGTACTTCGAGATCGGCGAGGACGGCATCGAGCGGCACACGCACCTGGCGCACACCGAATTGGACTCCACGATCCGGCACGGGCAGGACCAGGCGGTGGCCCTGGCAGGAGATGTGACGGCTGCGTACCTGGCGGCGTGGGCCGATGGCGGCCCAGACCTGATCGAGGACCTGTACGCGGCCGAGGCGGTCGTCGTCGATGACCTGCGCGGGCTGTCGGCCCGGGGCCGGGACGAGGTCGCTGCGCTGGCCGCAGCCTCGGCGCCCATCGTGGCGCAGGCGAATACTGAGGTGGTGCCCCCGTGGGTGCTGGAGCTGGCGCCGGAGGTGGCGCCGGAGGTGCCGGCGGTGTTCCTGAAGTTCGACCTGGACCGCGCCCAATCGCCCACCGAGGTGTGGCTGCTGGTCCGTTCCCAAGATCGGTGCCCGGGCAGTTCGGTGGTCGCGCTGGGACTGGACGACCAGCAGCGGGTGATGAGCGAGCGGCGGTTCGCGGCACCGGCGTCGGTACGCGACTGCGCCGACCCGGAGGACCTACCGAGCGGCTGGTGGACCGATCGGGAGTTGCCGCTGCCGTTCGGGGAGCGGGTCACCGGAACCCTCGAGACCGCCGCCGGCACCGTCGAGATCCGCAATGGCTGGCCGCCCGCCGACGCCTCGGTGGCCTGGGCCTTCGGCCGGTTCGAGGCCGCAGGGCTGCCGACCCCGGTGGTGTCCTCGATCGCCTTCGACCCCTTCGACCCGTTGTGCCAGGAGTTCCCCAGCTACGCCGAACGGGACGGCCGCACCACCGACATCCTGATCTGCTTCGACTCTGCAAGGATCGGGGAACCGCCCGAGCAGGACGCCGACGACAGGCCCGCCTACCTGCCGTCGCGGGGGACCCTGCTGCTGCACGAGCTCGGTCACGCCTGGCTGGTGAACAACACCGACGACGGGGTCCGGCAGGAGTTCATGGATTGGGTGGGCGTTGGCCACTGGAACGACAAGGAAGAACCCTGGAGCGAGCGCGGCATGGAATGGGCCGCAGAGACCCTGGCCTACGGGCTGCAGGGCATCCCAGGCACCTCCCAGCCGGTGGGGGCGCCGGACTGCGCCATCCTCGCCGAGGGATTCCGCATCCTCACCGGCGAGGAACCGCTGACCCCCTGCGCCAGCGACCACGCACCCTGAGGCAGGTGCAGGGCCACCTGGCGGGGCACCGATCGCGGGGCACCAGGAAGGCAGGAACGGGAGCCCCCACGTGCGCCGGGCCCCGTCGCGGACTGCATTCGGCAGGGCGACGGGCTGTCCACGGTCATCCACAACGAGCTCGTCGTCGAGGGCGGGGTCGAAGGGCTCATCTCCCGCGAATGGGGCTCCCAAGAGCCCGGCGGAGCGGAGGGCTACGAGATGTCGGCTCCATCGAATCCGCCGGCTGACGACTGACGGGGCGGCGACGGCACCAAGGGGCCCGGGTCTCCTGACCGCCGGGGCTGGGGACGCGGACTGCGGTGCCGTGGTGTCTGCAACCCGTCGGGCCGCAGCCGTGCACCCGGTGCGGGGGTTTGCACCCCGAACGGGGGCTCACAGCACCCCCCGGACCGCAACTGTGCACCCGGCGAGGGGGTTTGCACCCCGAACGGGGGCTCCCGGGCCCGATCCAGCCGATTCCGCCCCCGCATCAGGTGCAAACCCCCGCACGAGGTGCAGACCCGCACCGGAAACCGGACGAACCACCCCCGCACGAAGTGCAAACCCCCGGAGCAGGTGCATACCTGCGCGCGCCGCAGACCGACAGCGCCCGGCAACTCGCTCGCACCGCACGCCGACACGCGGGCCGCCCGACGACACCCCGAGCGCGCCACGAGCGAACGACCTCCCAACCGGCGCCGACGCTCCAGCCTGGCCCGAGCGGCCCGGTCGGCGCGCTAGTCGAACCGGCCGCCACAACTACAGGCCGGGCACGGGGAACTCGGGCAGCCACCCCGGGTTGACCCCGACCTGACCGGAGGAGTTATGCCCCCAGCATGTCGCAGTGCCGTCGCCGAGCCTGGCGCAGCTGTGCCCGGCCGCATCCACTCCGCCGATGCCGGATCCGCCGGCTGCCACCCCGGTCGCCCCAGAGACCCCTGCCACCGCGACCGGTTGCAGCCGGTCGGTGCGGGTGCCGTCGCCGAGCTGGCCGGTGGTGTTCGCGCCCCAGCAGCGCACGCTGCCGTCCGCGAGCGTCGCGCAGGTGTGGTTGGCTCCGGCCGAGACGGTCTTCGCCGTGGTGATCCCCGAGACCGCAACCGGCGCCGCGCGGTCGGTTCGGGTGCCGTCGCCGAGCTGGCCGGAGTAGTTGGACCCCCAGCACCGCACCCCGCCCCCGGCCAGCACCACGCAGCGGTGCGCCAGGCCCACCGACACCGAGGCCACGCCCGACAGGCCGGGGTTGCCGACCACGAGATCGTGTCCCCAGCAGCGCACCGTGGCATCGGCCATCCGAGCGCAAGCACTGTCCCCGCCTGCCGCGATGGCGGTCGCGCCCGAGGCCAGCACGGTGGCGCCCGGATCGGTCTCCCACGCTGTGCACCGCACCGCGCCAGTGGCGGTCAGGTAGCACACTGGACCAACCTCTCCGTCGAAGGCGGCGACCGCCGTCGCCCCCGAGATGCCGGGCAGCAGGTACGGGGTGACGAAGCTGAACACCCCGCCGTCGAAGGGGGCCACGACCACATCGTTGCCCCAGCAGAGCACTCGGCCGGCACCAGTAGCGATGCAGGAGTGCGCGCGCCCCGCGTCCAGCGACACCGCGCCCGACGAGACGACGGTCAAGGGCTGGAAGGTGCCATCGCCCGGCGGCCATCCCCCGGATCCGACGGCGCTCTCGGAGTTGCTTCCCCAGCACCGCACCGCCCCCGAGACCAGAGCGCAATTGTGGGCACCCCCTGCCGCCACGGTCGATGCACCGGTCAGGCCGACCACCGCTATGGCGCGGGGCCGCACCGTGGTCGCCTCGGTCGCGCCGATACGGACAGGGGCGCCCCAGCAGTAGACAGCCGTTGTGGGCAGCAGCGCGCACGACACACCCTCAGCGGCCGTGACACCCACCGCCCCCACAAGACCAGCCACCGTGACCGGCGCGTAACGGGCAACGGTGGTGCCATCGCCGACCTCGCCGGACAGGTTGGCCCCCCGGCATGTGACCTGACCCCCGGTCACCAACGCGCAGAGATGACTTGCGTCGAAGAAGCTGTAGCGGTCGAACCAATGGGCGCTGGCGCTGATACGGGACGCGCCGGCGATCCCGGCGACCGTGGCCGGCGCGGTGGCCCCGTCGCCCCAGCACTGGACGTCGCCATCGACCAGCAGGGCGCACGACCCGTACAGGGTCGCCGCCAAGGCCTTCGCAGGGTTGGCGGGACCGAGGCCGACCACCGACACCGGCAGGAGGCTGTCGGTGGCGGTGCCGTCGCCCAGCTGGCCGTCGCGGTTCCATCCCCAGCACTTCACCGCGCCGGTCGACAGGACCGCGCAGCTGTGCCCGGGCGAGATGTCCTCCTCGAACCTCCCCGTCCCAGCCGTCGCGACCGCGGTCGCCCCGCTGATCCCGGCGACCCGCACGGCGGCACCGAAACTGTCGCGCAGCGTGCCGTCGCCGAGCTGGCCGGCATCGTTCCAGCCCCAGCACCACACGGATCCACCCGCGGCGACCGCGCAGCTGTGGGAGCCCGTGACGGCTACCGCCGTCGCGCCTGCCACCCCGGCGACCGTGCTGATGAGCACCTGGGGGTACATGGCCGCATCCCAGCACTTGACCCCGCCGGCAACGATCGCGCAGTTGCCGCTGATCGCGGTGGCCCCGGCAATCCCTGACAGCGTCTTGGCCGTCGACCCGAACTGGTACCCCCAGCACTTGATGTAGCCGCCGGGCAGGAGCGCGCACGTGCGATCGACCTGCCAGGCCCCCGACCCGATCGCCGCGGTGTCGTAGTGGCCGTTGACGTCGACGATGAGGTGGGTGGCGGCGTGGGTGTACACGCACAGCTTGCCGCCCTCGCCGAGCCGGACCACCGCCGCCGCGGCCATGGTGCGGCCGGTCACGTAGTTGACGTTGGACGCGGTCGGCCGCGGGTCCCCGCACGGGTACACGGTCAGGTGCCCGCCCCCGGACGGGGTGACCGCGGTCACCGTCACCGACACCGCCCCCGCGCCCGCCGGTACCCCGAGGCGGCCCGCGATCGGCACCGTGAGGGTGCCCCGGGCCGGAACGACCCCGGCGGGCACCCCGGTGCCGTACCGGGTGTCCGCGGCCCGCACCGGCACCATCGCGCCGAACGCCGACCCCGCCGCCAGGTACCCGGCCACGTCGGCGATCAGATGGGTCGCGGCATGGGTGTAGACGCATACCCGCCCCCCGACGCCCGGCTTGACGACCACCGCGTCCGCGGTGGTCTCCCCGGCCACATAGTTCACATTCGACGCCGTCGGCCGGGCCGACCCGCACGGCCACACCGTCAGATGCCCCCCGGCCGACGGGGTCACCGCGGCCACGTTCACCGCCACCGCCGCCGCGTCCGCCGGCACCCCGTACTTCCCGGCTACCGGCACCTCCAGGGTCCCCCGCGCCGGGACCACCCCCGCCGGCACCCCGGTCCCGATCCGGGTGTCCGCCGCCCGCACCGGCACCAGCCCGGCGAACGCCGAGCCCTGCGGCCAGTACCCGGCCACGTCCGCGATCAGGTGCGTGGTGGCGTGGGTGTAGACGCACACCCTCCCACCGGTGCCGGGCCGGGTCAGCGCCATGTTCGCCACCGTCCGCCCGGCCGGGTAGTTCAGCACCGACGCCGTCGGCCGGGCCTGCCCGCACGGCCACACCGTCAGGTGCCCCCCGGCCGACGGGGTCACCGCCGCTACGGACAGCACGACCGCCACCGCGTCCTGCGGCACCCCCAACTTCCCGGCCACCGGCACCTCCAACGTGCCCCGCGCCGGCACCACGCCGACCGGAACCCCGGTTCCGTCCCGGGTGTCCGCCGCCCGGAACGGCGTGAACGACATCACCTCCGGCGCCGCCGCGACCACGGCCGCCGGCGCACCCCCCGGCACACCCACCAGCAGACCGGCCACCAGCGCCAGCACCGCGAAACCCCCCGGCAACCACCGCGACCGCTCCATCGCAACCACCACCCTCGCGACGCACGTCCGATGGTGCCACCATCCCGATCTCGCACCTGCCCGGCCAGAGGCGAAGGGCACGAATCTGCAGGGATCGCGGCCGGCGGTGCAGCAGGATCAGCACTGCGGCTTGCCGGCGGCTGGCGACGGGCCGTGGAGTGGGGGACCTTGAGCCGTGTGGCACCGCGCGACTGCCTCGGCCTTCGCCCGGACCAGCCGATGCAGGGGGGCCACCCTGATGCAGCCCGTCCGGTGGTCCAGCTGTCTGCGACCCCGCGAGATGTTGCCGATGGCCGCTGTCTGATCCACCGAGGGTGCACCCCGATGCGCCGCGGCCCCGCGCCCCGCAGAGCATGCTGAGCCCGTCGCCGCAGCGCGAGGGTAAGGATCGGGGAACCGCCCGAGCAGGACGCCGACGACGGGCCGGATGAGCCGGCCTATCTGCCGTCCCGAGGGCACCTGCTGCTGCACGAACTCGGCCACGCCTGGCTGGTGAACCACACCGACGAGGAGGTCCGGCAAGGGTTCATGGACTCGGCGGGCGTCAACCACTGGAACGATAAGTCAGAACCCTGGGCCGACCGCGGTGTGGAGTGGGCCGCCGAGACGCTGGCATACGGGCTGCAGGGCATCCCCGGAACCTCGCAGTCGGTAGGGGCACCCGACTGCGCCATCCTCGCCGAGGGATTCCGCATCCTCACCGGCATCGAACCGCTCACCCCCTGCAGCAGCGACCACACGCCCTGAGGCGCCAGGCAGGGCAACCCGAGAGGTTCGTGTGGGGCACCAGGGAACGGCGGGCCCGGGCGCCCCGGCCCAGGAAGGAGTTTCGGTCGCCGTAGTGGTCGGGCGCGGCCTGGGGCAGTTCGGTAGCGGACTCACGCGGGAGGTCGGGATCGCGGGACTGATCCCTGGCCGCACGGCTGTCTCCGCGGAGCCGGGTAGTGCATCGAGGCTCGGCCACCGGTCTGCGACGGTCGAGGGTCTGCTCGCCACTGCTGGTGTCCCCCGGCACGGGCACAGAAGTGTCCTCCGCGAGCGGGTGCGTGGTCTGCAGCAGCAGCGAGCGGATCCCGCCGACGAACGTCGCGACTGATCCGTGCACCCGCCAGATGTCGGACTGGGGAGGTGAACCAGCCCGGCTCGCCCTTCGGGTGGGCGATTGCGCGGGCGACCTCGGAGCGGCCATCGCGGCGGCCGGACAGCACCTCGCGCACCGGCGCAGCGATCGCTGTCAGTGCCGTGGTCATCGGCCCAGGATGCGGGGTCGGGCCGGGTCCCGCACGCCAGACTCCCCGGGCGCCAGCGATGCGAACGACGCAGGGCGGCCGACAGCCGAGGGCGGTCACGGCAGGCCGGGGCCGCCTCGGCTACTTGCCGGGACGCCTCGACCGCGACGGCGCGGGCCCGGTCGTCCCAGGCGGGCCCGGTCGTCCCGATGCGGACTGGGTGACCGGGCGGCCGAGCATCGGCTCGCACAGCGTCGGGCTGACCGGACCCTGCTACCAGGTGACCGGCTTGGACGGGGTCTCGATCCAGACCTCGAAGAAGTCGTCGAGCTGCTGACCCGAGATCTCCTCCGACAGCGCGATGAAGTCGTCCGTCGTGGCGGTGCCGCCCCCGAAGCGCTCCACCCAAGCCTTGGCCAGGGCGAAGAACGCATCGTCGCCGATCTTGTCGTTCAGGGCATACATGGTGGCCGCACCCCGGTCGTAGACCGCGTCGCTGAACAGGCCCAGCGGGCCCGGGTCGCGCACGACCACCGTCCAGAACTCATCCTCGGCAGGGATCGCCATGATCTCGTCGAAGGATTCCGCGGTCGTCGCGATCCCCCGGTGGTCGTACCACAGCCACGTCGAGTAGCTGGCCCAGCCCTCGTTGAGCCAGATGTCCGACCAGCGGTCCGGGCTGACGTGGTTGCCCATCCACTGATGGCCCAGCTCGTGCGCCACCGTGCCCTCGCGGGCCACACGCGAGAAGAACGAGCGGGTCTGGGTCTCCAGGGCGTAGCCCACGCTGTCGTCGTCCACGATCGCGCCGTAGGAGTTGAACGGGTACTGGCCGTAGCGCTCCTCGAAGAACGTCATCATCTCGTTGGTGTAGGCCAACGACTCGGAGGCCGACGGCGGCAGCGCCGGGTCGATCGCATCGATGATCGGGACGCCGTTGTCGGCGACATACGTCGACAGCTCGAAGTCGCCGATGGTCGCAGTCGCGAGGTAGGCGGCCATCGGATCCGGAGCGTCCCACCGCCAGGTGGTGCGCCCATCAGCGGTCTGCGGCGGTCCCGGCGGCAGGCCGTTCGCGACGGCGACCAGTCCCTCCGGCACCGTGATCTCGTAGCTGTACGTCGCCTTGTCCGACGGGTGATCGTTCACCGGGAACCATGTCGGGGCGCCATCGGGCTCGTTGACGACCATCGCGCCATCGGCCGTGGTCACCCAGCCGTAGAGGGTGCCCTCGACGTCGGTGGGCCGCGTCGTCGTGCCGCCGTAGTTGATGACCAACTCGGCGGCCTGTCCCGCCTTGAGCTTCGGCCGCGGCGTGATGCGCAGTTCGTTGGCGACCTGGTCGAACGCCACCGGCTTGCCGTTGACCAGCACCTCGGATGCGGTCAGATCGCGCAGGTCGAGGTTGAAGCGGTCGAGGTCCTGCGTGGCGATGAGATCGATCGTTGCAACCCCCGCCAGGTCGCCCTCCAGCGGCGCGCCGGGAGCCGGTGGCGTGTAGTCCAGATCGAGGTCGTAGTGGACCACGTCGATGCCGCCGTTGCCGGTCAACGGGAAGTACGAGTCGCCGACCCCATCGGCCCCCTCGGTGTAGCGGGGCGCGCCCGGCTGGCCGGGTGCGGCCACGGCTGCGGTCCCACCGCCCAGAGCAGCGGCGGCGATGCCAGCCGTTGCCAGCGTCAGGGCCAACGGACGACGAAGCGATCTTGCCGACATGCGAACCTCCGGCCGCCGGTTCAGCCGGCGGGGCAGGTCCCTCCGGGTGGCGGATGCCGTCAGGCTAGGCGACCACGTCGGAGGTGTCCACAAGTTGCGGTGATGAAGGCCGCGGCGACGCTCCGAAGCGCAACTGCTGCGCCGTCCAGTGAGGGAAACGGCTTGCGTCAGCCCTTGCCGAACAGCGCGGGCGCCATGTCGGCGAGCTGCTCGATGATGCGCGGCGGGGTCAGCCACTGCGGGTCGGTGCGGTAGATTTCGGCGATCTGCTCCACGGCATCGAGCTGGCTGGCGGCCTCCTCGAGCACGCCTGAGGGGATGGGCCCCGGGTCGACGCGGGGGTGGCCGGCCCAGGTTGGTCGCGCCGGGTCGAGCAGGCCGTGATCGATGCTCGCGGCGATGATTCCCCCGCACCGGCACGGGTTGGCCGCGCTGACCAGCCCGCACCGGTTCGCGATCACGCTGCGCATGGTGTCCCGGGCACGCTGCAGCCGCTTGCGGTAGGCGGCCCGGCCGATGTCAAGCGCCTCTGCGCCATCGGCGTCGGTCAGGCCGATCAGATCGCCGAGCAGGTAGGTGATGCGCTGCTCGCGGGACAGGCACTGCAGCATCCCGTAGGTGCAGGAGATGCGCACGTCCCCGCACAGCTGCCGGTAGGCCACCTCATCGACGACGTCCGGCTCGGGCTGCAGGTGCTGATCTAGCCAGTCGCCGAAGGCCTGAGCGCTGGCCACGGTGCCCTCCACGCGTCCGCGTTTGGCGCGCATCAGGTGCCGCGAGGCGATCGTGTACACCCACGTGGTCAGCTTCGACCGGCCGTCGAACTGCCCGATGTGGGTGACGACCTTCACCAGGATCTCCTGGGTGGCGTCCTCGGCATCGGCCGGCTCGGAGAAGAACCGGAGCGCCAACCGGTAGACCAGGTCCTGCACGCCTCGGCAGACCGCCTCCAGCGACCCGGGGTCGCCGTCGGCAGCCCGCCGGGCGTGCTCCTCCAGACTCGTCTCGTCGTCCATGTCCATCATCGTCACTCCGCGCGGTCCGGGGCGAAGCGGTGGGCCACCGTGCCGTGACGCATGTCCTGCACCGCATCGATCAGCGCGAACCACTGCGCCACCGCCGCGATCGCCGGCGCCTGCTCCGCCGCGGCGTGCGCCTGCTCGGCCGAGGCCCACTCCACCCAGTCGACCCATCGCTGCTCGTCCACGCGGACCAGGGTGGCCCGCTGCAGGTCCGAGAAGCGCTCCCGGATCGCCGCCATGGCCGCATCGCGCCGGTCGAGGAACGCCTCGGCGTTCTCCGGGCGGACCGTCATCGTCACCATCTCCATGTACATGCCGTGCTCCTCTCGAGGGCATCTGCCGTCATGAGGTGAGAGACATCCACGGCCGCGACTGTGACACGGCTCGCCGGTCCGCGGCGGGGACTCGCGGCGTGCTCGGTGGTGCCCCCTCTCACCGGCCTCCGGAAGGGGCAGGGTTGCCGAGCCCCGGGTTCGCTCGAATCGCGGCCCAGCCATCGCCGGACGAACGGACCGGCCGGTCGGCGCACATGAGCGCGCCAGCTCGCCGTCGTCCGGTCGAGGGGGCCTGATGAGGGTCGACATGCCCTTACCGGGCAAGGGCGCCGGGCGTAGCGTCCGACTCAAGCCATCGAGGTCGGGAGGGTGCCATGCGCTCGTCGAAGGGACTGATCGGGATCCTGCTCACGGTGGTGGTGCTCGCCGCTGCTCCGGGGGTCGCCCGCGCCGACGGCAACGGTGCGGCCGTGTTCCGGGTGACCTTCCACGGCGAGGTCGCCATCGCCGGTTGGACCACGTGCCCGCAGTGGCAGGCCGGCCTGGTCTGCGACGACACCGTGATCATCGCCAGCGACGCCGCGACGTCCGAGCGCTGGCCGGACGGGCGGCTGCGGGACCGGGAGCCGCGCGTGGTGCTGCAGCGGTTCCACTACGAGGTGGTGGACCTCGGCGGGGAGTTGGCCATGCGGCCACTCCTTGAGAGTTTCGGCGGGACGTCCGATGCGACGGTCGCGATCGACACCCAGGCGCGCCGGGCGGTGGTCCAGGCCGCGGCGATCCCCATGACGACGACCGACTACGTCAACGACACCCAGACCACCGGGTCGGCGGCGCTGGACGCGTCGTGGAGCGCGACCGGTCCGCGCTCGATGATGAAGGACCGGCTGGTGGAATCCGGACCCGGCTGGCACCTGGTCGCCAGCACCAAGGGCTGGGAACGGCCGGCCACCGCGAGCGGCACGATCGACGGCGCGCCGATCCCGGGCACGCTGGGCTCGGCCGTCATCATCCACGTGCTGCAGTCGGAGCTGAGCGTCTACCCGCCGACGCACGGCTGAGCCTGCCGGGTCGGGACTGCGGTCGGGGCACCGGCTCGGCGCGCGGCGCCCCCGGTGCCGGGCCGGTTGACGCGGCGGCGATGGGACTCGTGCAGCGCCGTCCGCCCCCGAGGGTCGCTCGTCCCGGGATCCGTCCGCCATGGAGTTGGGTCGGCGCCGAGCGGCCGCACTCGCCCGCTCCGCCTGCCCCACCGGGTGGCAGGTCCTCGTGTGCCATATACCCGCGCCCTGCGTCGCGGATCGACTGCGCACCGCCGCCCGGTCCGACCGCGCGGTGCTGGCGATGGGAAGGGCCCCGACCGGCGTCCGCGCACGGCGCTGGGGGTCGGCAGGAGGCGCGCCTCGATGACTGATCTGGATGAAGCCTCGCCGTAGGCTGTCGAGCGTGGCGCAGGTCTTGGTGGTCGGAGCGGGGATCGGGGGGCTCGCTGCGGCGGTGGGCCTGATCGGGTCCGGTATGACCGTCACCGTCGCCGAACGAGCCGAGCGGCCCGGGCCGGCCGGCGCCGGTTTGACGATGCAGCCCAACGCGGTGCTCGCGCTCGACCGACTCGGCATCGGCGGGGCGGTGCGCGCCTTGGCCGCGCCGTTGCAGGGCGTGCGGATCTGCACGCGCGACGGACGCGTGCTCGCCGCACTGGATGCCGCCGACGCCGCGGCACTGCAGGAGTCGTTGGGCGCTCCGGCACTGGGCATCCACCGGGCCACGCTCCACAACGTGCTCATGGGCGCATTGCCGCCCGAGACGGTCGCGTTCGGGCGCACCGTGGTCGGCGTCGTGCCGGGCCCGGACACGGTCGAGGTGCGCTTCGCCGACGGGACCACGGCCGCATCCGACGTCGTCGTCGGCGCGGACGGATTGCACTCGCGGGTGCGCGCGGCGCTGCTGGGCGCCACCGCTCCCCGGTATGCCGGCTACTTCTGCTGGCGGGGCGTGACGGAGCAGTCGCCGTTTCCCCCGGGCTGGTCGGGCGAGTTCTGGGGCCCGGCCCGCCGGTTCGGCGGCTGCGCCATCGACGCCGGCCGCTGCTACTGGTTCGCCGTCGCCGCCGGGCCGGCCGGCGGGTCGGATCCGCAGGGGGCGCACGCAGCCGTGATGTCGATGTTCGCGGACTTCGCAGGGGTGGTTCGGGAGACGATCGCGGGCACCGCGCCCGAGGCGGTCTTCCGCACGGACATCGCCGATCGGGCACCGGTGTCCACCTGGGGGTCCGGACGCGTGACCCTGCTGGGCGATGCCGCCCATCCGATGACGCCGGACCTCGGTCAGGGCGCCTGCCACGCCATCGAGGACGCCCTGGTCCTGGCGACCCAGGTGGGCCGGCTCGGGACCACGGCCGCAGCGCTGCGCGAGTACGAGGCGCAACGGATCCCGCGCGCCAACGCCACAGTCATGGCCGCCCGGCGAACGGGCCGCGTCGCGCAGTGGTCGGGCCCCGCAGCCGAGGTCCGCAACGCCCTGCTGAGGGCAACGCCCCGGCGCGTGCTGCGCAGGCGGCTGGCAGCTGCGTGGACCCTGCCCTACTGAGGGACTGCATGCGGATCGTCGCGATTCCGGTGCACCGTCGGGTTGGCCGCGCGTCGGCTCGTGGGGGTCCTGCCCTGGGCGGCCAGTCCCGGCCGTCTGTGCCGCCTGTCCGCGCCCGGTTCCGCACCGCTGCGCGTGCTCGCACCCCCGGCGGGTGATTCGGGCCGCAGGAGCCACCGATCACCCTCACGCCGGGTGCAGTCCCCTCATGCGGGCGCAAACCCCGCACCCGGCACCCCTGCGCACCAAGCGCGCCGCAGCCGAGACCGGCGCAGAGCCCCAGACCGCAGTGGCGCCCGGCACCGGCGCACGCCTCAGCGGGGGCGCGCATCAGGTCCGGTACCGCCCACCGCCCCGGACGACTCAGTGCCCGGCGAGCATCTCCCGCGCGGCTCGCGCGTCGCTGTCGTCCAACATCGACGGCGAGTGACGCTCGATGTGCTGCAGGATCGCCCGGGCCGCCTCCGGGTAGCCCCACTCGGCGCACAGCCGGGCCAGCAGCGGCCGGTCTCATCGGCGGGCGGATCCGCTCCGGGTCGGCGCGGGCCCACGCGCTCAGGGCGGCCCGGCCGGCGGTGCCCTCCAGCCACGGCAGCGCTGCCGACCGCAGCGCCTCGGCGACGGCCGTGCTGTCAGGGGGGAGGTTCCTGCTCTCCGACAACGTCGCAGCGGCTGGCGGCACCCGCGCCGGATCGGCCGGCATCGGGTCGTACTGGGCCTCGGGCACGCAGACCGCGTAGTAGAGCAGCACGGTGTCGTGCAGCGTTGTGCCGTCACTGCGCGAGCCCAGCCCGCGGTTCACGAACAGCACCTGCACAATGCCGTCCCCGCAACTGCGGTGGAAGTAGCGGCGGGCCGCCCGCTGCGTGAAACCGGCGGCGATGAGTTGCGGCGCCACCGCCTCGGCGATCTGCTCGGCCTGTTCGTCGGTGACCTCGCCCGGCGGCGCCGGGACCGGCCGCGGTTGCCGGTTGACCTCGACGACCGCCCGGATCACGGCGGCCGCGACGTCCGCCAGATGCAGCCTGGTCGCCAGGTAGAGGACCTCGCGGTCCTCGGCGAGCACCGCCGAGATCCCCCGCTGCTCAGCCAGTGCCACGTCGAGGCCGTCCTCCGCCGGATCGCAGTACAGGTGGATCTCGTCGGCGAGGTCGACGCGGGTGTCGAACCCCTCGACCTCGTCGTCGTCGCAGACCTCGACCCAGTCGGGCAGCTCGGCGAGCACCGGGTGCAGATCCTCCAGCCGGCGCGCGAGCGGACCGGACGCCGCAGCCTCCGCCAGCGCGACAGCGATCGGGTCGGCGCTGCTCGCCGGGCGCCGCCGTGGCGCGGACCGCTTGCGCCACCTCACCGTCGTGCTCCGATGTCACTGCACAACGCCCACATTCGGGCCCCCTCTCGTCGCGCGCAGGTGGACCGTAGCACCCCGCGGGCGATCCCGACCCGGCCGACTCAGGCCCCCAACCCCAAGCACATCCCGACCGGGCGCGCGGTGATCGGTACGGCAGCGTCCGGGAAGGGGCCTGCATCGGACTGCACGGGCACCTGCGGAGGTCGCGGAGCCGGCGCAGGCGCTGATCGAGGCGGCGGTGGAGATCCTGCTGTGGCGCCTTGCGAGTCGCGGACGCAACGCCCGCGCGGGCACCGTGCCGTTGGGTGCTCGGGCCTGCGGTGCGCCGCAGGCGCAGCAGGTTGGGGAGCGGTCGGCTGCGCCATACGATGTGCGCGTGACCCACCCTCCAGTGGAGTACCTACGCCGATGGCGCACCGACGGCGCAGCGCTGCTGGTGGGCGCGCTGGCGGCCGCCGCAGCGGTCGTGCTGGCCGCTGGGGGCGTCTCCGCCGTCGAGGAGTGGGTCTTCCGCCTCATCAACGACCTGCCCAATGCCCTGGATCGGCCCATGTGGGCGGGACAACTGGTCGGGCTGCTGTACGTCCCACTCGCGCTGACCGTAACGGCGCTGCTGCTGCGGCGCTGGCGGCTCGCGCTGGCGGCTGCCCTGCTGGTTCCGCTGAAGCTGTTCGTGGAGGACCGGATCATGAAGGCGGTGGCCGATCGGGAGCGCCCCACCGCCGCCATCTGCGGCGGCGACACCGACTGCCTCAACGTGCGCGGTGCCCATGCGGCGGGGGTGTTCATGCCGTCCGGTCATGCCGTGATCGCCCCGGGCATCTGGTGGCTGATCGCCCCGTACCTGGACCGTCGCTGGCAGTGGGCGGCCCTGGGCGCCGCCATCCTGAATCCCCTGGCCGGCGTGCGACAACACGCTGCCGCGCCGCCCGAGAGGAGTCCGGATGTCCAGCCAGCCTGAGCCCCCCGCAGCGGCGGCACCGCTCGGGACCCGCACCGTCCGCCGGGGCCGCGACGCCCTCAAGGCGGCCGCCGGCCTGGCGGTACTCGGAGCCACCACCTGGGTCGCTGCCCGCGGCACCCCGTCCTGGGAGGAGAGCATCTTCGACCGGCTGCACGACGTCCCCCGCTTCGTCGATTACGCGCTGTGGCTGCCGATGCAGGCCGGCAGCGCCTGGATGCCGCCGCTGGCCGCGGCCATCGCGTGGCGCCTGAGCCGGTCCTGGCGGCCCACCATCGGTGCACTGGTCACCGGATGGGGCGGCTGGTGGCTGGCCAAGATCGTCAAGGCGCAGATCGAGCGCGGCCGGCCCAGCGCGGAGCTGTCCGAGGACCTGGTCCGCAGCACCGCGATCACGGAGGGCCTGGGCTTCGTGTCCGGGCACGCCACCGTCGCCTTCGCGTGCGCGGCGACCCTGTCCCCCTACCTGCCGGGCCGCTGGCGGGCGGCCGGCTACGGCCTGGCCGCCACCGTCGGGCTATCCCGGGTCGTCGTGGGGGCACACCTTCCGTTGGACGTGGTTGGCGGGGCCGCGCTGGGGTTGACGCTGGCCTACAGCTGGCACCTCGCGGTCGGCGTCACGGAGTCCGCGGACCCGCGGCGGGGCTGATCGCTGGCCGCCCGCCCCGGCGCACCGTCAGATGTACTCCTTGCGCTGCAGCCAGCTGAAGGATCCCCAGCCGGGCAGCACCGGCATCCAGAACGTCGCCAGCCGGTACAGGAACACGCCGGGGATCGCGATCTCGCTGGGCACCCCCGCCGCGGTGAGCCCGCCGATCAGCGCAGCCTCGACCGCGCCCACCCCGCCGGGGGTCGGCGCCGCGCTGGCGATAGACGCCCCCGCCAGGTAGACCACCGCGACCACGGGGATCGCGATTTCGGCGCCGAAGGCCCGCAGGCTGGCGTCGAGCGCCCCGATGTAGCTGAGGTTCAGCAGCGTCGACCCCAGCACGATGAACACCAACCGCATCGGGTGATCGAGCAGGGAGCGCAGGTTCGCGCGCACCTTGACCGCCTCCGGCAGCACCTTCTCGCGGATGAAGCGGCGCAGCTTCGGGACCAGCAGCAGCACGCCGATCAGGCCCAGCAGCACGCCCAGCGCGATCCACAGGAACGTCCGACCGGGCAGGAACTCGCCGAGGTCCACGGTGCGTCCGGCCCAGATGGAGAACATCACGAGCAGGGTGATGTGGGTGAGGGCGCCCACCATCGAGTACAGGCCGATGGAGGCGCTCGCCACCGAGGTGGGGACCCCGGATTTCTGCAGGAACCGCAGGTTGAGCGCCATCCCGCCGACCTTGGCGGGACTGACGCGGTTGACGAACGATCCGGCCATGGCCACCGCCGTGGTCCGCAGCAGCGGGACCCGGATCGACACGCTGGAGGAGATCGACAGCGCCGAGCCCACGTAGGTCAGCAGCGACAGGACGATGGCCACCCCCGCCAGTGCCCAGTTGGCATCCCGCAACTGCGACGCCAGTTGTGGCAGTTCGGCGAGCTGCGGGATCAGGAACCACAGCACGCCAAAGATCATGACCACCAGCAGCAGATGGCGGGGGCTCACCCGCTGCAGTTTGGCCAGCTCGATCTCGTCGACGCCGGTCTGCCTGATGACCTCGTCGTGGGTCGCTTCGAGCACGCCCTTGCGCTGCTTCAGCGCGCTCTGGGTGGCGCCGGACAAGGCCGGGGCTTGCATGCGCGGTGCTGCGGCGGCCACGACTTCGGGTCCGAGCACGGCGACGGCCGCTGCGACCGCCCGTTCCGGGCCGACATCGATCGCGGTGGACAGCACAAGCTGGGCGACGTCCTGGTTCAGCAGCTCGTCATCGGCCGACACCTCGCCGAAGCCGAAGTCGATGATCATGGGCTCGCCCTCGGCGGTCCGGAAGACGTTGGCCCGGCGGAGGTCGCGGTGGGCGATGCGCCCGGCGCGCAGCAGCGCCACCTGCTGCCACATCGCGCGCAGGAAGTCGTCGGTCAGCTCCGCCGGCGCCACGGCGTCCAGCGAGCGCCCCGCCACCAGTTCGTAGACCAGCGCCATCGAACCGTCCTCGAGTTCGACGCAGGCGATGGTGGTCGGCGTGCGGACTCCGGCCCGCTCGGCCCACACCGAGGTCATACCCTCGTGCTCGACCGCCCGGCGCAGCGAGGAGAAGGGCTTCTCGTCGCCGACGTTGCGCAGCCGGACGTAGCGGTAGACCCGGAACATGAGGTCGGCGTTGCGCTCGTCCCGGCCGAGCGTCTTCACAAAGTACCGGCGGCCGTCGTCCCCCTGCGCGAAGTACGGGGTCGACCCGCGGGCGTCCACCCCGGCACGCTTCAGCACGGTGAGCCAAACCCCCGATGCCCGCAGCCCGCGGATTACGACCTGCGGCAGCGGGGCCTGGCTGGGGGAGCCGAAGGCCAGCAGCAGGGCGCTGCCGATGGCCCAGCCCAGCGCCAGCGCGAACATCCGGCCGCTGGGAGCTCCGGCGCCCACGAGGAGGCGGACCGGCAGCAGCAGCAGGAGAACGGCCCATCCCAACCGGTACCACTTGCGGTTGATCCACGGCCGGGTGACGGTGAGCCCCGCGGCGAACGAGGCGATCCAGGCGAAGTCCTCGAACTCCCAGAAGGCCAGAGCCGCGCCGATGTCGGCGGCACCGGCCGGGGCATCCGGCAGCCGCTCCGTCACCCAGGAGTCCAGCAGGGCCAGCGCCGTGGACGCCAGGCCGGTCGTCACCCAGTACATCGCGAACAGCTTCCAGTGCCGCCGCGAGATGACCCAGGCCAATGTAACCAGCGGCAGCAGCAGCAGGACCACGCCGTAGGTGGCGTAGACGACCTTGAACAGGAAGGTCGGCAGGCTCGGCTCCAGCTCCAGCACGTCGTCCTGCAAGCCGCCGAAGGTGCCGCTGCCGTTGCTCAGCAGGAACCAGGCGATCAGGACTATGAGCACCGCCAGGACCAGGCGGATCACATCGCCGGGATGCCGCTGCCAGCTCTGGTCGGAAGGTGTGTCGAGCTCGACCGGGCGGCCGTCGATGTCCACTGTGTGCACGAGGACGAGTTTGGCAGCCCGCTACCTTGCTGTTGAACCTCGGGAGGGGGTTGCGGTCACCTGGTCCGGCATGACTGAGTGTCCCCCGTCGTTCATGATCCGGGGCATCGCCGACCTGCATCCTGGCACCGCGAAGACCGACGCCCGAGACGCCTACGTGATCACCGACGGCGCCCGCGTCATGCCGTACGCCCTGCGCCGCATCGACGTCGGGGAGGAGGCGCTGGCGGGTTGACGGTGCTGCTCGGCTACGACGACGGCCTTACCGCCGAGACCACCCGGCTGGCCGCCGGATCCGCGGGCTGCTGAGCAGGTCCACCCCGCCCTGGTGGGGGCACCTCTCGCTTGCGGGGGGAGGGTGCTCGGGCCGCAGGTGCAGCAGAACCGCTCGACGACATCGAGCCCGCGTCCGGGCATCATGGCCGCCTCTCAGTGCGCGGGATCTCCCCCACCTGCCCGATCCGCCGCCCCGGCCTCGCGGTCGGTCCGGGACTTGAGGTACACCACGACCGCCCACAGCAGCAGATTGGCAAGCACCGCGGCCGGCGAGCCCTCGAACAGCAGGACGATCGTCAGGGGAACGGTGTTGAAGGCGGCATGGATCATGATCGCCAGGAACACGCTGCGGGTGCGCTGGTAGAACCAGGCCTGCAGGATGGCCATGGCGACGATCCCGATGCTGAACCCGGCCAACGATCCCACGATCGCCGCCGGCTCCAGGCCCTGGGCCAGGAAGATCTGGATGACCACCGGGTAGTGCCAGACCGCCCACACCGGCCCGACGGCCCATCCGGCGTCCCAGTAGCCGCGACCGGGCAGCAGGGTTTGGGTCAGGTAGCCGCGCCAACCGACCTCTTCGGTGCCCGACGTGGCGACCTGCACGATGAAGAACACCAGCAGGAACAGCAGCAGGGTCCCAGCCCCTGGCGCATCGTCGGCGGGATCGGCGATCGCCGCGGTCACCGCCAGCGTGGGGACCGTCACGAGTAGCAGGACCAGCGCGAGGAGGCCGTATTCGCGTCCCCCCACGCCCGCCCGCAGGAGCGCCCGCCGCAGGTCGCCCGGCTGGATCGCCGGATCGGAGCGGGACGCGGCGATCCCGGCGATCATCGGGCCGTAGACGCCGAGGAGCGACAGCAGTGACAGTGCGACCAGCATGCCCGAAGGGTCGCCGCCGAACAGGACGTCGAAGACCAGTGTCTCGTTGAACAGCAGATCACCGGTGCCGGTGGCGGCCGCAGCGATCCACGCCCCGAGCCAGAAGGCCCAAGAGAACGCGTAGGCGATCACCAGGAACCGCAGCCGAGGCCGGTCCCACAGACCCGCACGCTCGCGAGGTGGCTGGCGCTCGGCACGCGCTGGCTCTGGCACGCGTTGGAACGTACCGGCATCACCAACGAGCGTCAATTGCGCGCCCCCGAGTGGCTCGCCCCGCTGGTCCCGGTACCGGACGTCCATGATCCAGGGAGGGCCCCACCTCGAACTCCAGTGGCTTCCGTGGGCGACCCGTTCTCGCGTTCCCGACGCCATGGTCGCCTCTCGGGCGCTGGAGGCGAGACGTGCTCCACGCCAAGGAGCCGGCAGGATCAGGGGGTGGTTCCCGATCGACAGTGCGGGCACGGCCGGAGCCGCACGGCGCTGCGGCGGGCAGCGGGGCGGCGGCGGCGGCGGGGCCATGGGGCAGCACCCGCCCTCGTGCCGACAGGCTGACAGGCTGCCGGACTGCCGGGCTGCCGGGCTGCCGGGCCGCCGGGACCGCAGACGAAGCGCCAGACGTACGGATTCCCTTTCGACTACTGACGGCCTCAGAGACCAGCGCCGGACCGCTGCACCCTTGCCTCGAGCGCATCGAGGATAAGGTCCAGGCCGAACTCGAACTCGGTGCGGTAGTCGTAGCCCGGCTGCAGGACGTGCCCGACGGTGAACTCGCGAAGGTGGGGGAAGGCGCCGTCGGGCAGCGGATCGATGAGGCCCCCGGCGAGGTCGGCCATCTCGGCGCCACCGGTGGCGGGCATGCCGGCTTCGGTCAGCGCGAAGCCGTAGACGTAGCTGTCGAGCAGGGAGTAGGCGTGCGCGGTCATCTCGATGGACAGGCCGCCGCCGCGCAGGCAGCCGAGCACGGCGTCGTGGTGGCCGAGCGTCTCGGGGCCGGGGTTGGTGCGCGACTCCATGAGGGGCACGGCCCACGGGTGCCGGCTCAGCACCTCCCGGGCCGACACGCAGCGGTGGCGCATAGCCGGCTTCCAGCCCAGATCGGCGGGCGGCCGGTCAATCTGGGCGAACACCCGGTCGACCATCCCATCGATGATCGCCTCCTTGCCCGGAATGTGGTGGTAGATCGTCATGGGCTTGGTGTCCAGCGCGTCGGCGAGCCTGCGGATCGTCAGCGAGTGCACGCCGATCTCATCGGCCAGCGCCATGGCGCCGTCGAGCACCCGATCGACGGTGAGCCGCTGCTTCCTGATGTCCGGTCCCGAGGTCTGCGATGCCACCGCACGCTCCTTCCACTCCTCGCCCTTGCACAACAGTACTAAGTACGAGTATGGTCGTCGAGTCAAACCGGTACTAAGTACGAACCTTGGAGGCAACGATGCAGGCGCAGACCGACGGAACGACGCAGGCGCGGGACACCGGCACGATGCGGGCGGCGACCCAGCGCGCCTACGGGTCAACCGACGTACTCGACGTCACCTCGGTGGAGCGGCCGGCCATCGCCGCCGACGAGGTCCTGATCGAGGTCGCCGCCGCCGGGCTCGATCGCGGCGTGTGGCACCTCATGACCGGCCAGCCCTACCTGATCCGGGTCATGGGCTTCGGCTTCGCCCGGCCCAAGAACCCGGTGCTCGGCATGGACGTCGCCGGCCGCGTGGTCGCGATCGGCGACGCGGTCACCCGGTTCGCTGTCGGCGACGAGGTGTTCGGCATCGGTCGCGGCACCTACGCCGAGTTCGCCGCGGCGAAGGAGTCCAAGCTCGTCCGCAAGCCCGCCTCCGTCACGTTCGAACAGGCCGCGGCATCGGCGATCTCGGGCATCACCGCACTGGAGGCGCTGACCAAGGTCGGCCGCCTCGAAGCGGGTCAGCACGTCCTAGTGCTCGGCGCCTCCGGCGGGGTCGGCTCGTTCGCCGTGCAGCTCGCCAAGGCGCTCGGGGCAACCGTCACCGGCGTCGCCAGCACGGGCAAGCTCGACGCCGTCCGATCCCTGGGCGCCGACCACGTCATCGACTACAGCCAGCAGGCCATCGACGACGGCGAGCAGCGCTACGACCTCATCATCGACACCGGGGGACGCAACAAGCTCTCCCGTCTTCGGCGGGCCCTGACCCCCACCGGGACGCTCGTGATCGTCGGCGGCGAGGGCGGCGACCGCCTCACCGGGGGCTTCGGACGCCAACTACGCGCCGCGCTGCTGTCGCCCTTCGTCAAGCAGCGGCTCGCGTTCTTCATGAACAGCGAGGCGCTGGAATCGATCGAGGGACTCGCCGAGCACATGGCCAGCGGCGCCGTCACCGCCGCGGTCGGGCAGCAGTTCACCCTGCACGAGGTGCCCCAGGCCATCGACGCGATGGCGGCCGGCAGGCTCACCGGCAAGGCCGTCATCACGATGCGGCCGTGACGCCCCCTCCCGCCCCGGCCGCGCGTGCCCGGTTCTCCCGCGCCCACCTGCTCTTCCTCGCGGCCTCGGTCATCTGGGCCGCCGTGATGATCGACACCGGCGACATCGCCTGGCCGCTTGCGGTCTGGGTGGGCACGGCGTTGGTCCCGATGTTGCTGCACAAGCGCAAGCTCCGCGACCAGCGCGCATCGACCGACTGACGCCCCCGCCGCCGGCGCGACCCGGCGACCCCGCGGGATGCCGCTGGGAAGCGGGCACCGCCGGACGGATCGCGCAGGCCGTGTCGGCGAGTGTGGGAGCACACCGGCCGGGGCGATCACCGAAACCACGATGAGAAGGGATCCGCAAGCATGTGGCGATTGCTCGCCGGAGCCGCGCTCAGCGCCAGCGTCCTCGTCCCCGCCAGCGCGCCGGAGGAAACGATCGAGGGCTTCATCGATGTCGAGATGCCCGCCTCCGGAGTACCGGGCCTGGCCTACGCGGTGGTGGCCGATGGTGAGGTCGCGTCGGTCGGTGCGCGCGGTGTGATGGAGCGCGGCGGCGATGACCCAGTCACGCCGGACACGCCGTTCCTGACCGGCTCGGTCACCAAGAGCTTCACGGCGCTGGCCGTGATGCAGCTGGTGGAGGCGGGCAGCGTCGATCTGGATGACGAGGTCTCGCGCTACCTCGAGGTCTTCTCGGGCGAGCCCGGCGGGGGCGTCACGGTCCGGCAGCTGCTGAGCCACACCAGCGGCTTCTCCACCCTGCAGGGCAATGCCTCGCACACCGACGCCGGCGGTGGGACGGATGCGCTGCAGCGCCGGGTCGACTTGGTGGCAGCAGAGGACCCGGCCTACGGGCCCGACGAGCGGTGGGAGTACTCGAATACCAACTACCAGATCCTCGGCAGGCTGATCGAGGCTGTCAGCGGGCAGGAGTACCAGGACTACGTGACCTCGCAGATCCTGGAGCCGGTCGGGATGGCGCACAGCTTCGTGGCAGACGGCGAGGTCCACGAATCCATGGCGACCGGGCACCGGCCGTGGTTCGGCACCAAACGGCCGCTGCCCGAGAACACCACCGACCGCGGCACGGCTCCGCAAGGTGGGATCATCGCCAGCGCCAGCGACCTGGCGCGCTACCTGCAGATGATGATGAACGGGCGCGACGATGTGCTCAGCGCCGCGGGCAAGGCACAGATGATGCGCCCTGCCAGCGCCGCATCCCCGTTCTACGGATTCGGCTGGTTCATCGATGCGGGCAACCGCACCGTCTGGCATTCCGGGTCGAGCCCCGGGTTCGAATCGCTGGCCACGATGGTCCCCGCCGACCAGGACGGGGTCGTCGTCCTGGTCAACGGCGGCAGCGGCGTGGGCTTCGGCGAGACCGCCCAGCTCCGCAACGGTATCGCCGCCAGGGCGCTGGGCCTGGACGACGACGGCGAGGGCTCGCGGGTGTGGCAGCAGGCCCTGTTCATCGCCCTGGTGGCCCTGCCGATCGCCTACCTGCTCAGCATGGCTTGGGCCTGGCGGCACCGGGCAGCGATCCGCGCCAAGGCCGAGTCGGGCGTCTCCGGCCGCTTCAGCCTGTGGTTCCCGCTGCTCACCACGGTCATCGCGGCGTGGGTCATCCTCTCCCTGATGCCGGGCCTGCTCGGCTCGCCGCTGGGCACGATCAGCCTGTTTCAGCCCGACCTGGGCATGGCGCTGGTCGCCACTGCGGTGACCGGTGTGCTGTGGGCCGTGTTCCGGCTGATCGTGGGCTACAGCGGAAGGTCGGCACCCATCTGACGAACCGCGGGCAGGGTGGGGCTGCCGGTAGGGAAGCCGGAGAGCGAGAAAAGCCGTGGCAGGGGTACGCCGCAGAAGCGTGATCGTCCGGGTCGTGGTTCGTGAAGTTGGCGACCGGCCCGGACAACTGCTCCGGGCGCCTCGCAGCATCGCGGGGTCGCCGGGCATTCCCCGCCCGAGGCGAGCATCGCCGCCAGGCCACCACCCCCGCCCACGCTGAAGGCCCGCGACCCGTCCCGCCCCGTCCCTCTCGTCTGCTGGGACACACCCAAACCGGCTCACTGCAATCGGGAGTGTGGTTGGCTCCCGTGTCGGTGGAGGCCCGAGCGGGCCGCCGTACGCTCGGGTCGACTCCCCGGGTGACCAGTCGCGGCACCAGGGCCGGCTTCTGCCCACGCACGGTGGACGTCTGCACCCGGTGCGGGGGTTTGCACCCGGCGCGGGGCCGGAACCGGTCGGATTCCGGGGCACGTCTGCACCCGGTTCGGGGGTTTGCACCCGGGGCGGTGGCGGAATCGGTCGGATCGGGGCCCAGCGGCCCCGTCCCGGGTGCAAACCCCCATACCGGGTGCACAGTTGCCGTCCCGGAAGCGCTCTCAGCCCCCGTCTCGGGTGCAAACCCCCGCAACGGGTGCACGCCTTGCCGTCCCAGCAGAGCGAAAACCCCCGCAACGGGTGCACGCCCCCGCAACAGGCGCGGCTCCGGCCCCGCCCACGCAGCGCCGACACCCCCAGCGCTGCGGAACGGTTCCCACGGTGAGCCACGGCCGCAGCAACGCACCTCTGACTGCGATGAAACACCCAAACCCTCTGCCCGCTACCGCGGACGCCGCGCTCCGCCATGACGCCTCACCGGCCGCTCGCGGGAACGCTCACGGAACAAGGAGCGGCCTTGCCCGCGGCGAACGCCATGATGGTCACCCATCGCCACCGGCTGCACCGGGAGGGGTGTTGTACTGGGGCACGGTGCCGCCCTGGTGCGGGCAGGGGTCCCCGGTGCTCTGCAGGTCCCCGACCGCCATGGCGATGCACATCCACTGCGCAGCCTCCAACGCCACGTCCACGACCGGCGCGACCCCTGACGTTTGTCATCCGGATCTGGTGATCGGGAGCACTACGCAGCGCCTGCCCGACCCGGCAGCGTTGGGGTCATGACAGATCTCTTCACTGACAGGCAGCGGCCGGGCGCCGCGCTGGCCGAGCTCCGCGGGGCATCGAAGACGTACGGGTCGGGGGCGGCGGCCGTGCGCGGCGTCGACGGTATCGACCTGACCGTGCACGCCGGGGAGTTGCTAGCGGTGCTGGGCCCGAATGGTGCGGGCAAGACCACCGCGCTGGGCATGCTCACCGGGCTGACCAGGCCGACCCGCGGGACCGCTCAGCTGTTCGGGCGCGATCCGCGGGACCTGCGGGCGCGGCAGCGGATGGGCGTGATGCTGCAGTCCTCGGGGGTTCCGGACACGCTGCGGGTGCGGGAGCTGCTGACGGCGTTCCGCGGCTACTACCCCGCCCCGCTCCCGATGGCGTCGGTGGTGGACGCGGCCGGGTTGCACGGGCTGGAGGGCAGGCTGTTCGGCGCCCTGTCCGGGGGGCAGCAGCGGCGGGTGCTGTTCGGGATCGCCCTGTGCGGTGACCCGCAACTGGTGTTCGTGGACGAGCCGACCAGCGGCCTCGATGCAGAGGTGCGTCGCACGCTCTGGGCGACCTTGCGCTCCCTGGCCGCGAAGGACCGCGGGGTGGTGCTGACCACGCACTACCTCGAGGAGGCGGACGCGCTGGCCGACCGCATCCTGGTGCTGCATCAGGGGCGCGTGATCGCCGAGGGCACCCCGTCGCAGATCAAGTCCCTGGTGCCGGGGCGGCGCATCACCGCTGAGTCGAGCCTCAGGGCGTCCGAGGTCGCCGGCTGGGCCGGCGTGCACCACGCCCAGCGGGATGGCACCCGGCTGGAACTGCTGGTCAACCAACCCGAACCGGTCCTTCGGCAACTGCTGCATTGCGACCCCTCGGTCGCCGGCGTGACCGTCACCGAACCCACACTCGAGGACGCGTTCCTCACCCTGACCCATCGCCCCGAGGAGGCAGCATGACCACCACGATGACGACCTCGCCAACCGGGCCGGCGGCCGCAGCGCCGCTTCGGCACACCGGTCGCAGCATCCTGCGCGTGTACCGCACCGAGGCTTGGCAGGAGTTCCTCAAGCTGATCCGGCTGCCGATCTTCGCGGTCACCACGGTCGCGCTGCCACTGATGTTCTACGTGATCTTCGGGGTCACCTTCGCCGGCGAGCAGACCCGCGGGGTCGGGGTGACGACCTACATGCTGGTCACCTACGGCGCGTTCGGGGTGATCGGGGCGGCCCTGTTCGGGTTCGGGGTGTCGGTGGCCGTGGAGCGCGGCCAGGGCTGGATGCGCCTGAAGCGGGTCGCGCCGATGCCGCCGCTGGCGTACTTCGTCGCCAAGGTGGTGATGAGTCTGGCCGTGGCCACGATCATCGTGGCGGGCATGTTCACCCTCGCCGCAACGCTGGGCGGAGTGCGGCTGGACCCGCAGCAGTGGGTGGCAGTCGGGCTGGCACTGGTCGCCGGGGCGCTGCCCTTCTCAGCGATGGGCCTGGCGTTCGGATACCTCGTCGGGCCGAACTCCGCGCCCGCTGTGCTGAACCTCGCGTGGTTGCCGATGGCCTTCGCGTCCGGGCTGTGGATCCCGATCTCGCAACTGCCCGACGCGGTGCAGTCGGTGGCGCCCGCCCTGCCGCCTTATCACTTCGTCCAACTCGCGCTGGGCACCATCGGTGCATCCGAAGGTGGGTCGCCCGTCGGGCACGTGCTGGCGGTGCTGGGCTTCACGCTGCTGTTCCTGGCCGTGGCATCCTGGGGGTTCCGTCGCGACGAGGGGCGCACCTACGGATGAGACGAGGGCCACGGTGAAGCAACCCGTCACCCGATACGCGCCCTACCTCTGGCTGGTCTACCTGGCGGCGCTGGTCTTCCAGCCGGCCTTCGACCCCGACACCACCGCGACCGACTGGATCGCGACGGGGCTGATGGTTGCAGTGTTCCTGCCCCTGTACCGGGCCAGCGTGGCAGCGCGGGATGAGCGACACCTGCTGGTCCTGCTGGCCGCGATGGCCGGCCTCGGCGTGGTGGGAAGCCTGGTCAACGCCGGAGCGGGGGTGTTCGTCGTCTACGCCGCCGCACTGGCCGGACGGCTGTCTCCCGTCCGGCGGGCCGTCGCGACGGTGGCCGTGCTGGCCGCGCTCGCCGGGGGCATGTTCCTGATCTCCACGGTCCCGATGCCGTGGCGGCTGCTCGCGGTCGGGCCGATCATCGTGTTCGTCCTCGTCATCGGGGCGGCAGGGATCATCGACGGCGAGCGCGAGCGCACCCAGGCCGAACTGCGCCGCGCGAACGAGGAGATCGAGCGGCTCGCCACCATCGCCGAACGTGAACGGATCGCCCGCGATCTGCACGACCTGCTCGGCCACACCCTGTCGGTCATCGTGCTGAAATCCGAACTCGCCGGTCGACCTGGTCCGATCCGACCCCGCTCGGGCCGAACAGGAAGTGCGCGAGGTCGAGCAGACCGCGCGGACCGCTCTGGGCGAGGTGCGCGCCGCAGTGACCGGGTACCGGGCCCGAGGCCTGGGCGCAGAACTGGTCAACGCGCGACGCGCCCTCTCGGCCGCCGGTGTCGACCTGCAGGCCGGCATCGACCTGCCAGTGCTGCCCGCCGAGCAGGAGGCCGCGCTCGCCCTGGCCCTGCGCGAGGCCATCACCAACGTGGTGCGCCACGCTGACGCCCGCCACGTCACGGTCCGCGCCGACGCCACACCGGACGGAGTGCGGCTCGAGATCGCCGACGACGGTCGCGGCACCAACGGCCCGGACGGCTCGGGACTCACCGGTATGCGGGAACGCATCCATGCCCTCGGCGGCGAGGTGGCCCGGCGCACCGGCCCGGCCGGGCGTGGGCGACCCGGCACCGTCGTGGCGGTCACGGTGCCTCGCACACCCCCGACGGCCGCGCCCGGCCCGGAGGTCACACCATGAGCATCACCGTGCTGCTCGCTGAGGACCAGCGGATGGTCCTGGGCGCCCTGAGCACGCTGCTCGGCCTGGAGCCTGACCTCGACGTCGTCGGAACCGCGACCGACGGGGACGAGGCGCTGCGCCTGGTCCAGACGCTGCAGCCGGACGTGCTGCTCACCGATATCGAGATGCCCGGCCGCAGCGGCCTGGACGTCGCCGCGGAGATCCGCAGGCGCGGACTGGCCACGCGGGTGGTCATCCTCACCACCTTCTCCCGCAGCGGCTACCTGCGCCGGGCCCTGGACGCCGGGGTGGGCGGCTACCTGCTCAAGGACGCCCCCTCGGCCACGCTGGCCGAGGCTATCCGCACCGTCCACCACGGCGGGCGGGCCGTCGACCCCGCCCTGGCCGCCGACGCCTGGGCCGAGCCGGACCCGCTCACCCAGCGCGAGCGCGAGGTGCTGCGCCTGGCCGGCGACGGCCTGTCCAACGCCGACATCGCCGCCCGCGTGCACCTGTCCGAGGGCACGGTGCGCAACTACCTGTCCGAGGCCATGCGCAAGCTCGGCGCCACCAACCGCACCGCCGCCGCCCGCCTCGCCCGCGACCGCGGCTGGCTCTGACGCCCACCGGCCACGCCCACCCCGTGGGGATGACGATCGTCACCTCCAGGTGGTGATGCGCTGCACTACCTCCGCTGCCGCCGGGCGCGCGACGCTACCGGTATGACACGCACGACACTCGCTCCGCACCGGCAGGCCCATACCGATCAGGCGGCCACGCCGAGCGCTGACGTCCCGTCCATCGCTCATGTGCTCCCCACCCGGCTGCCAACGCTGGCCGATGTCGTGGGCTCGGTCGCACCCGTCGGTGTCTTCCTCCTGGCCAACGCCGTCTGGGGTCTCGTCGCCGGCATGCTCGCTTCGACCGCCGTCGCGGCTACCGCAACGGTGGCGCGACGACGCCGTGGCGGGGGCATCGGCTGGTTGGGGCTGGCCCTGCTCGGCTACGTCCTCATCCGAGGTGCGGCCGGCGCACTCACCGGGTCGGAGCAGGTGTTCTTCGGGATCAGCGTGGCCGCCAGCATGGCCGTGGCCATCGGTGTTCTGGCCAGCGCGTTCACCACCACTCCCGTGGCCACTTACCTGCTCCCGGTCCTCATGGCCGGCCGCCTGCGGCCCGAGACGGCAGCCGACCCCGCCTACCGGCGCATCAGCGCCCACGTCACCGCCGCCTGGGCCATCGCCGAGCTCAGCGTGTCCGGCTGGGAGGCATGGCACCTGCAGCACGCCGGCGCGGTGGACTTCATTGCCGCCCGCGGACTCCTCGGCTGGCCCGTGATGGCCGCCGTGATCTTCCTCTGCGCGTTCTACGCCCGGTTCCGCATCGAATGGCTCCAGGGCCCCGCCCCGCGGGTGAAGGTGCAGGCATAGGGCGCCTGGACGCTCACCCTGCGCGACGTCGACGACGCGCCGGAACTGCAGCGATCGGGCAGCCGCAGCGGCCACGCGGTGTTCTGGTACGACGGCCCGGGACCCCGTTCTTTGGCCTCGGAGCAGCGCCGTGGTGCTGTGGAGCTGTGGAGCTGTCGCGACTCTTCGATGCCGCGGCGACGCAACTGCCGCCGTCGAGCGGCTCGCGAGGCTGGCGCCGCTGTTCCTCGACGACGTCGCGCGCAGGGGTGAGCAGAAACTCGAGAACCGGCCCATCAAGGACGCCGGCTGAGGCCTGATCGCCGCAGACCACTTGGACACTGGCCCGAGCCGGGCAGTGCCGTGAGGCATCACCCGCGTGAGCTGGCGCTGCCGAAAGGCTGGAAGCAGTTCCCGGTACGGCTCGTCGCGAGACGAGGCCTCCCGTCTGGGGTGCTCGGTCAGTGGCCGAAGATGCCCAGCGGCAGGTGCATCGAGACCAGCCAGTTCGGCGCATCGACGACTTCGCTGATGTGCAGGTCCGCGGCGATGCTGCAGACGATGTAGGCGTCGCTGGCGCCCAATCCGAACTCGTGGCCCACCCAGTCGACCATGTACCGAGTCGCGCGCCGAGTCGCCGCGAACAGGTCCGGGCCGTGCGCGGTCATGATCTGCACCTCGCCGGCGAGTGGCTGACGTGCGGCGGGACGGCGGATCTGGAACTCGGCCACGTCGAGATCGTCGCGGAGGTCGAAGCGCGCGGTGACCGTCATCGGCGCCTCGATGCCGGTGCCGCAGACCTCGCCGTCGCCCTGGGCGGCATGGCAGTCGCCGATCGAGACCAGCGCACCGGGGGCGAGCACTGGGAGCCATGCCGTGGCGCCGGCGACGAGATCCTTCGTGTCCAGGTTGCCGCCGTTGGCCCGCGGCGGCATGGTGTCGAGTCGGCCCGGCTCGCCCGGTGCCACCCCGATCACGCCGGGGAACGGGGCCGCCGGGACCTCGACACCACCGACCGGGAAGCGGCACGTGTCGCCGTGGAGTTCCCAATGGCGGATGTACGCGCAGTCGAACGCCTCGGAGAGCAGGCCGAAGCCGGGGGTGTGCCCGCTCCAGCCCCAGCCCTGGTGCGTGATGTCGAGGATCTCGACCTGCAGGACATGGCCGGGCTCCGCTCCGGAGACGGCGATCGACCCGGTCAGCGCATGGACCAACGACGGATCGAACCGGC